>JBJMKP010000006.1:0-144636 GCA_045805745.1 Solirubrobacterales bacterium | reverse complement strand
TTTCGCGCATTGCGCAAGATTCCCCACTGCTGCCTCCCGTAGGAGTCTGGGCCGTGTCTCAGTCCCAGTGTGGCTGATCGTCCTCTCAGACCAGCTACCCATCGTTGCCTTGGTAGGCCGTTACCCCACCAACAAGCTAATGGGCCGCGAGCCCCTCCCAATGCGGAGGCCGAAGCTTCCTTTAGCGAACAGGCTTACGCCTGTGCGCCACATCCGGTATTAGCCCGAGTTTCCTCGGGTTGTCCCGGTCATCGGGGCAGGTTACTCACGTGTTACTCACCCGTTCGCGGCTTTGCCCCAGGGCAAGCCCTGGTTCGTCGCACCACTTGCATGTGTTAAGCACGCCGCCAGCGTTCGTCCTGAGCCAGGATCAAACTCTCCGTGAAATTTACTTCTACAGAGAGCCTGTCATATCTCAGTGGCCGTCGAGTACACAAATACGACGACCGACATGACGAGGTAAATCAAAACCATCCGGCACGCTGGCGCACCGAATGGGTCGGGCTGAACATTCCGCAGACCAAAGTCCGCGGAGATGCACGCTGCTCAGTTTTCAAAGACCGCTGCGCTCTCTACGGCGGGACTCGCCGCTCTCGACGCTCGGGGGCGCACGGGGCACCCCCAGAAGGACGAAGGAGTATAGCGCGTGGCCGGCGGTTTGCCTAGGGGGTGGCCCTAAGGCGACAGAAGCGTCGCTTCCCGACCTGCAGCACGCGTCCGGCCAGACTAGCGGCCTCGAGGTCGAGGGGCTCTGCGGCCACCGGCTCGCCGTCGAGCTTGACCCCTCCCTGCTGGATCAGTCGGCGCCCCTCGCTGCTGCTGACGCCGAAGGCACCCGAGATCAGCCGCGGGAGATGGACCAGCCCGTTGCCGTCGGCGCTGTACTCGCCGAGCTCGACCTCGGGGATGTCGTCGGGAACCTCGTGCTTGACGTGGACCCGGTTGAAATGCTCCTCCGCCGCGGCGCCGGCCCCCTCGCCGTGGAAGCGGTCGACAATCCGTCGCCCCAACTCCCGCTTGGCTTGATTCGCCGGCGCATCGGGGCGCTGTTGGCCGAGCAGGAGGCGAAAGTACTCGTCCATCGCCGCGTCGGGGATGCTCATCAGCTTGCCGAACATCTCCTCCGGCGGGTCGGTGACGCCGATGTAGTTGCCGAGCGACTTGCTCATCTTCCGCTCACCGTCGGTGCCGACCAGGATCGGCAGGGTCATGATCGATTGCGGCTGCTGACCATAGGCGCCCTGGATGTCCCGGCCGAAGAGCAGGTTGAACTTCTGGTCGGTGCCGCCGAGCTCGACGTCGGCCTCAATCGCGACCGAGTCGTAGCCCTGCAGTAGCGGGTAGAGCAGCTCCAGCGCCGCGATCGGCTGTCCCGCCGCCATCCGCTTCTGGAAGTCGTCGCGCTCCAGCAGGCGCGCGACCGTGGTCTGCGCCAGCAGCCCCAGTAAGGCCTCCGGCTCCATCCGCAGCCACTCGCTGTTGCGCCGCACCTCGGTCTTCTCGCGGTCGAGGATCTTGAACGCCTGCTCCTGGTAGGTGGCGGCGTTGGCCTCGATCTCCGCGGCGCTCGGCACCGGGCGGGTGGCCGAGCGGCCGCTGGGATCGCCGACCTGGGCGGTGAAGTCGCCGATGATCAGAACGACGGTGTGGCCCTCGCGCTGGAACTCGGCCAGCTTCTCGAGGACCACCGTGTGGCCGAGGTGGATGTCCGCCGTGGTCGGGTCGATTCCAAGCTTCACCCGCAGGAGACGACCCCCCTTCAGCTGCTCCTCCAGCCGCCCCTCGGGCAGCACGTCGACGGCGTTACGCCTCAGGTCCGGCATCGGCGCAATGCTAGACTGCGGCCCTCGCTCGGCGGTCCGACAGGGACTGTCGAGCCTCTTTTTTGCCCTCTTATCGATGGCTAACTCGGAAAGCAAACCGCGGCTGAAGAAGCTGCGCATCCTCTTCGTCTTGCTGGGCCTCGGCGTCCTCGCCGTCGTCTCGATGGTCTTCGGGATGATGGCCGCCGTCTCCCAGGATCTGCCGGCGATCTACAACTTCGCCCAGTACAAGTCGTCGAAAAACAGCATCGTCGTCGACGCCAACGGGGAAACGATCGGCACCCTGAGCAGCGACCAGAACAAGATCCTGCTCAGCTCCTCGCAGATCTCCCCGAACATGAAGAATGCGGTGGTCTCGATTGAGGACGCCCGTTTCTACGAGCACTCCGGGGTCGACTTCCAAGGCATCGGCCGCGCCCTGGTCAAAGACGTGCTCAGCATGAGGGCCGCGCAGGGCGCCTCGACGATCACCCAGCAGTTCGTCAAGAACGCCCTGGAAGCCCAGGGCGACCGCACCCTCTTCGTCAAGTTCAAGGAGGCGGCGCTCGCCTACCGGCTCGAGCACCACTGGAGCAAGGACAAGATCCTCACCGAGTACCTCAACACCGTCTACTTCGGCCAGGGGGCCTACGGGATCGAGGCCGCGGCGCGGACCTACTTCGGCGCCGCCCACCCCGGCTGCGGCACCGAGACCGAGCCCTGCGCCTCCGTGCTCGAGCCCTGGGAGGCGGCGATGCTGGCCGGGATCATCCAGTCGCCCAGCGCCTACGACCCCAAGGTCTATCCGGAAAACGCGCTGGCGCGGCGCAACGTGGTGCTGGAAAAGATGGCCGAACAGGGCTACATCAGCCCCGAACAGATGCGCGAAGGCCAGCAGCAGGCGCTTCCCTCCGACAGCAGCATCGAACCGCCGAGCCTCGACTCCAGGGCCCCCTACTTCACCGCCTACCTGCGCCAGCAGCTGCTCGAACGCTACGGGCCGGCGAAGGCGTTCTTCGGCGGGCTGAAAGTCAAGTCGACCCTCGACATGAGGCTCCAGGAAGCCGCCGAAGAAGCGGTCAGCTCCTACCTCGGCTACTCGCCGGCGACCGCCTCGGTGGTGGTGATCGACAACCACAACGCCGGGATCAAGGCGATGGTCGGCGGTCCGGACTTCGCCACCAAGCCCTTCAACCTGGCGACCCAGGGCCACCGCCAGCCGGGCTCCTCGATCAAGCCGTTCACCCTGATCACCGCGCTCGAACAGGGCATATCGCCCTACACGGTCTACCCCTCCGAAGAGCGCTACTTCTCCTTCGGCAAGAACAACCAGGAAACGTTCCACGTCACCAACGACGAGAACTCCTATCTCGGCTCCTGCGACATCGTCTGCGCGACGACCTACTCCGACAACTCGATCTACGCGGCTCTGGCGCTGGAAGGGCTGAAGGGGAAGAACGTGCATGAAAAGACCGGCGCGATCGCCGGCACGATCCACAAGGCTGGCTACGAGGATCCGATCTCGACCAACCCGGCGATGGTGCTCGGCGGCCTCGCCGAGGGCGTGACGCCGCTGGGCTGGGCCTACGCCTACAGCACGATCGGCAACGACGGCGACCGGGTCAGCGGCACCCTGGCGCCGCGGCCCGGCGACAGCCCGGTCGCCTACACCCAGGTGACCAACGGCGACGGCGAGACGATCAAGGGCGGCGACAACGACTCCACCCACGACCAGGTCTTCAACCAGGAAAACGCGGAAACGGCAAAGGGCATCCTCGAAACCGTCGTCTCCGGCGGCACCGGCACCAACGCCCAGATCGGCGCCGAAGGCCAATGGGGCAAGACGGGGACCACCGAGAACAATGGCGATGCCTGGTTCTGCGGCGGCATCGCCGACGAAGTCACCGCCTGCGTCTGGGTTGGCTACCCGGACACGACGACGCCGATGACGACCCTCTACAACGGCGGCCCGGTGATGGGCGGCACCTTCCCGGCCCTGATCTGGGCCCGGGTGATCTCCGCCTGGCAGGACATCCAGACCGAACACGCGGCGGAAAAGGCGGCCCGCAAGGCAGCCAGGGAAGCCGGCGAAGACCCTCAATCGGCGGAAGTCGAAGAAGGCTATGTAGCGCCGGAAACCGAAGGCTACGTCGAACCCGAAGAAGGCGAATACGAAGCCGCGCCGGAAGGCGAAGAAGCGGCGCCGGAAGCCGAAGCCGAACCGGAAGCCGCACCCGAAGCCGAAGAAGCGACCCCCGAAGCCGCTCCGGAAAGCGGCGCGGGCGGCGGCGTCACCGCCGGCTGACGCGCAGCCGACATTCGCCGCACCCCGGTGTGGTCTAACTCGGATGCGGTCGCGAGACGAAGCGGCTGCCGGCGGCGCAGAAGCGCCACGGTCGCTCGACGGCTTTGGTGATCCCGATTCGCGGGCCGGTGACGATCGCCGGCCCCTCCCCCTCCGATGCCGTCAGCAGGAAGGGGTCGCGGCTGAGATCGGCCTCGTTGTCGCCGAGGCCGATCCCCAGGGCCTCGGTCAGCTTGCCGGGGCCCGAGCAGAGGTCGGCGTCGGCGCGAGCGCCGCGGCGCTCGCGCATCGCCTCCAGGTCATGGGTCGGCTCCAGCGCCCGGATCAGCACCGCGGCGGCGTCTCCCTCGGGTTCGCAAACCGCGTTCAGCAGGCTGTGGATCCCGTAGGAGAGGTAGACGTAGGCGACACCGGGCGGGCCGAAGAGGACCCGGGTCCGCTCGGTGAGGCCGACGTAGGCGTGGCAGGCGGGGTCGTCGGCGTCGTAGCTCTCGGTCTCGACGATGGTGCCGCCGCAGCCGTCGTAGAGGAGCGTGCAGCCGATCAGCTCGCGGGCGACCGCGTGAACGGAGCGGTCGAAAAATGAGCGTTCGAGCCGCTCGCTCAGGAACGCTCCTCCTCGGCCCGCGCGAGGACTGCTGCCAGCGTCTCCTTGGCCTCGGCGATCTGTCGCGCCAGCGGCGCCGAGCCGGTGCCGCCGGCGATTCGCTTCGACTCCAGCCAGCTGCTCTGCTGCAGCACCTCGTAGTAGGACTCGTCGAGGTGCTCGGAGCGCTCGCGCAGCTCCTCCGGGGTCAGCTCGGAGAGCGATTTGTCGCGCTCGACCGCGTCGCGGACCAGGCCGCCGACGATCCCATGCGCCTCGCGGAACGGGACGCCGCGACGGACCAGCAGGTCGGCCACCTCGGTCGCCGCCAACATCTCGTCGCCGGAGGCCGCGGCCATCCGCTCGCGGTCGAAGGCGATCCCGTCGAGCATCCCGGCGGTGGCGTCGAGCAGGGCCTCGATCGTGTCGATCGCGTCGAACAACGGCTCCTTGTCCTCCTGCATGTCCTTGCCGTAGGTGAGCGGCAGCGCGTGCATCACCCCGAGCAGGGTCTGGTGGGAGGCGGCGACGCGGGGGCTCTTGGCCCGCAGCAGCTCGGCCGAGTCGGGGTTCTTCTTCTGCGGCATGATCGAGGAGCCCGAGGAGAAGGACTCGTCGAGCTCGCAGAAGCCGAACTCGCTGGAACTCCAGATGACGATTTCCGAGCCAAGGCGCGAGAGGTGCATTGCGCAAGTCGAGGCGGCGGCCAGGTAGTCGAGGACGAAGTCGCGGTTGGAGGCTCCGTCGATCGAGTTGTGGCTGACGTGGGCGAAACCGAGGTCGCCGGCGACCGACTCGCGGTCGATCTCCCAGTTGACCCCCGCCAGGGCACCGGAGCCGAGCGGCATCACCGAGGCGCTGTCTAGGGCGAACTGGAAGCGCAGCACGTCGCGGGCGAGCATCCAGAAGTAGGCGAGCAGGTGGTGGCCGAGGTAGACCGGTTGGGCGCGCTGCAGGTGGGTGTAGCCCGGCATCGTCCAGTCGGCGTGGGATTCGGCCTGCTCGAGCAGCCGTTTCATCGCCGCGCCGCAGAGCTCGATTGCCCGCAGCGAGTGGGCCTGGACGACCATCGCCACGTCGGTCGCGACCTGGTCGTTGCGCGAGCGGCCGGTGTGGAGCTTGCCGGCCAGCGGGCCGATCTCCTCGCCGAGCAGGCGCTCGATCGCCATGTGGATGTCCTCGTCGGCGGGGTCGAACTCGAAGCCGTGCTCGGCCATGCTGGCGTCGACCCGATCGAGGCCGGCCTCGATCTGGGCCAGCTCCTCCTCGCTGAGGACGCCGATCCCGCAGAGGCCGCGGGCGTGGGCCTTGGACTGGTCGATGTCGTACGGCGCCAGCCAGGCGTCGAAGGCCAGCGAGCGGTTGAGGCGCCAGAAGCGCGGGTCGGGCTCTTTGCGGAAGCGTCCCATGGGCGGGCGATTATGCCGTTACAAGGCCTGGCCGAGCGCCGCGGCGAGCTCCTGGCAGACGCGCCCCACCTGCTCCTCGCCCATCGCCGGGAAGAAAGGCAGCGCCAATGAGTCGGCGGCGGCGGCTTCGGCGACCGGGAACTGCCCCTCTCGGTAGCCGAGCTCGCGCAGGTGCGGGAAGAGGTGGATGCAGGGCAGGTAGGCCTTGGCGGCGACCCCGCGCTCGGCCAGGCGGGCGATCGTCGCGTCGCGGTCGGCCCCCTGCGGCAGGCGGACGGTATAGACGAACCAGCTGCGGACCTCGGTGCCGCGAGCGGCGACCGGCGTGCGCAGGCCCTCGATTCCCGCCAGGCGCTCCTCGTACATCCGGGCCACCGCGGCGCGCAACTCGAGCAGCGAGTCGAGCTTCTCGACCTGGGCGACGCCGAGCGCCGCGGCGAGGTCGGAGAGGCGGTAGTTGAAGCCGAGCCGGTCGTGGTCGAGCCAGCCCATATCGACGGCGCGGCCCTGGTTGCGCTCCGAGCGCAGACGTGCCGCCTCGTCGGCGTCGCGGGGGACGATCATCCCCCCCTCCCCCGTGGTCATCTGCTTGTTGGCGTAGAAGGCGAAGGTTGCGAGATTGCCGCGGGCGCCGACAGCGCGGCCCTCCGAGTCGACGGCGCCGAGCGCCTCGCAGGCGTCCTCGAGGATCCCGAGGTCGTGCTTCCGGGCCAGGGCCTCCAGCTGCGGCATCGCCGCCGGGAAGCCGAAGATGTGGACCGGCAGCAGGCCGGCGGTGCGCTCGCCGACCGCGGCGGCCGCGGCGGCGGGGTCGAGGTCGAGGGTCTCCTCCTCGACGTCGGCGAAGACCGGCTTCGCCCCCTCGTAGAGCAGGCAGTTGGCCGAGGCGACGAAGCTGAAGGGGCTGGTCACGACCTCGTCTCCCTCGCCCCAGCCCAGCATCCGCACCCCAAGGTGGAGCGCGGTGGTGCCGCTGGAGGTCATCACCGCGTCCTCGACCCCGAGCCAGGCGGCGAACTCGCGCTCGAAGCGCCCCCCCATCGGCCCGAGCGAGAGCTGCCCGGACCTGAGCACCTCCAGGACCAGTTCCTCCTCGCGCGACCCCAGCTCGGGGCGGGCGAGCGGAATCTGCTGGTTGTCGGCGCTCACTGGAAGGCGTACTCCAGCGAGTCGACCAGCGCCTCCCAGGAGGCCTCGATGATGTTCTCCGAGACGCCGATCGTCCCCCACTCGCGCTCGCTGTCGGCGGAGTCGAGCAGGACGCGGGTGACCGCGCCGGTGCCGTGTGCTTCGTCGAGGATCCGAACCTTGTAGTTGGTCAGCTCGACGTCGGCTAGCTCCGGGTAGCGATCGGCGATCGCGCCCCGCAGCGCCGTGTCGAGGGCGTTGACCGGGCCGTTGCCCTCGGCCGCCTGGAAGTAGCGCTTGCCGTCGACCTCGACTTTGACCGTCGCCTCGGTGGTCACCTCGCCGTCGGCGTGTTTTTCGACCACGACCCGGAAGCTCTCCAGCCGGAAGAGGGGTTTGTAGGTACCCGCCTCGCGTCGCAGCAGCAGCTCGAAGGAGGCCGGCGCGGCCTCGTAGTGGTAGCCGTCGTGCTCGCGCCGCTTCAGCTGCTCGACCGCCCGCGCAGCCTCGGCGTCGTCGAGCTCGATCCCGGCCTGCTCGGCCTGGGCGTGGATCGTCGCCTTGCCGCCCAGCTCCGACGGGAGAATGTCGCGGGCGTTGCCGACCAGGGCTGGATCGAGATGCTCGAAGGTGCTGGCCTGGGCGGCGACCCCGGCGGCGTGCATCCCCGCCTTGTGGGCGAAGGCGTTGCGCCCGACGTAGGGCCGGTCGGGGTCGGAGGAGAGGTTGCAGAGCTCGTCGAGGTAGTGCGCGGTCGAGGTCAGCTGCGCGAGCTGATCGGCGGAGACGACCTCAAAGCCCATCTTCAGCTGCAGGGCGGGCAGGATCGAGGCCAGGTTGGCGTTGCCGCAGCGCTCGCCGTAGCCATTGATGCAGCCCTGCACCAGCCGTGCCCCCGCTCCCACCGCTGCCAGCGAGTTGGCGACGGCGCACTCGGAGTCGTTGTGGGTGTGGATCCCGATCTCGGTCCGCTCGCCCACCGTGGCGACGACGGCCGCGGTCGCCTCGGCGACGAAGTCCGGCAGGCTGCCGCCGTTGGTGTCACAGAGGGTCACGTTCGAGGCGCCGCCGTCGACCGCCGCGCGCACGCACTCCAGCGCGTAGGCGCCGTCTTCGCGGTAGCCGTCGAAGAAGTGCTCGGCGTCGAAGATCGGGACCTTGCCCTGGTCGCGGAGGAAACCGATCGAGTCGGCGATCATCGCCAGGTTCTCCTCCCTGCTAACGCGGATGACTTTCTCCACGTGCAGCGGCGAGGCCTTGCCGACCAGGCAGACCGCCGGCGCGAAGGACGAAGACAGCACTGCCAGCGAGGGGTCGTCCTCGGCGCGGGAGCCGCGCCGCCTGGTCATCCCGAAGGCGACCACGGTCGCTTGCTGCAGCTCCAGATCGGCCAGCTGCTCGAACAGCTCGGCCTCTTTCGGGTTGGAGCTGGGGAACCCGGCCTCGATGTAGTGGACGCCGAGGGCGTCGAGGACGTTGACGACTTTCAGCTTCTCGGCGACCGAGAGCGACATGCCGCGGCCGCCCATCCCGTCGCGCAAAGTCGTGTCGTAGAGCTTCACCTGTTCCATCTCACTGCCTTTCGATTCGAAGAAGATCGGGTGGGCACGGAGCCCGGGTGCGCGGCATCGCCGCGCCGGCCGCTAGGCGGCAGGGGTAATTCGCCCGATCGACTCGTCGGAGTCGGCAGCCTCGGGGGCCTCGACGAAGTCGAGCCACTCCAGGTACTCCTCGGCCTTGCCGCAGAGCGCGTCTTCGAACTTGGCCTGGACGCGGCGGGTCACCTCGCCGATTTCGCCCAGCGGGTGGTCGTCGATCTCGCGGACCGGCACCAGCTCGGCCGCGGTCCCGGTGAGGAAGACCTCGTCGGCCAGGTAGAGCTCGGCGCGGGCGATGTCGCGCTCGACGACCGTGTAGCCGAGGTCGCGGGCGATCTGGATCACCGACTTGCGGTTGATCCCGTCGAGGATCGAGGCGACGTGCGGCGGGGTGAGGATCTCTTCGTCGCGGACGACGAAGATGTTCTCGCCGGAGCCCTCGCAGACGAAGCCGCGTTCGTCGAGCAGGATCGCCTCGTCGTAGCCGGCGTTGTGGGACTCGGTCTTGGCCAGGATCGAGTTGAGGTAGGAGCCGGAGGCCTTGGCGTGCGGGATCGAGCCGCCGGGGCTGATCCGGCGCCAGCTCGAGACCTTGGCGCGGATGCCGCCGTTCTTGCTCTCCTCGCCGAGGTAGGCGCCCCAGGGGAAGGCGGCGACGATCACGTCGACCGGCGCGTCTTTGGCATAGAGGCCGAGGCTGCCGTAGCCGCGGTAGGCGAGCGGCCGGATGTAGGCGCTGTCGAGGCTGTTGCGACGCAGCAGCTCATGGGTGGCCTGGCGGATCTCCTCGGCCGAGTAGGGGATCTCCAGGTAGTAGAGCTCGGCCGACTTCTCCAGCCGGTCGAGGTGGTCCTGGTGGCGGAAGATCGCCGGCCCGCGCGGGGTCTCGTAGCAGCGAATTCCCTCGAAGACACCGGTCCCGTAGTGGAGCCCGTGGCTCAGCACGTGGGTTTGCGCGTCCTCCCAAGGGACGAAATCGCCGTTTTTCCAAATCAGATCGACCGGATCCATGTTGCAGAAGTATGCCCGATCAAACGCAGGGCTTCACCCGAAGGGCCGCGAATGGTCCTCTGAACCCGAACGAAGGAGCTCATCGATGCGAATTTCCCGCCCCAGGCTGAACTACGCGAACGTGATCGCGACGATCGCGCTGTTCGTGGCCCTCGGCGGCGCCGCAGTCGCCGCCGGCCTGCCGCGCAACAGCGTTGGCACCAACCAGCTGAAGCGAGGCGCGGTCAGCGCCGCGAAACTGAAACGAGGCGCGGTCACCGCCGGCAAGCTCGGGCCGAAGTCCGTCGTCGCCGGCAAGCTCGGCGCCAACGCGGTGCTGCCGGGCGACCTCGGCAACGGGATCATCTCCACCGCCAAGCTCAGCGACGGATCGGTGATCGCCAGCAAGATCAAGAACAACGTGGTCACGACCAACAAGCTCAACAACGGCGCCGTCACCACGGCCAAGCTGGGCGACAAGTCGGTCACCCTCGGCAAGCTCGCCGATGGGATCGCGCCGCTGCTCGGGACGCTGCGGACCGGCCAGACGCTGCGTGGTGTCTTCAGCCTTGGCGATACCGCCACTGGCGCTGGCGACCTGACCCGGGGCGCGGTCAGCTTTGCCTTCCCGCTGAACAACCAACCCACGGTGACGGTGCTGAAAAAAGGCGAAACGAGCGCCAACTGCAGTGGCCTCGGCGGCGGTCAGACTCCCCAGGCGAACGGGGGCAACCTCTGCGTCTACGTCACCGAAAGCAAAGGCCTCGACGCGACCACTCCGCTCGCGGCCGAGAACAACACCCGGCTCGGGTTCGGCCTCCTCGCCAAA
The DNA here is from genome assembly GCA_045805745.1 of Solirubrobacterales bacterium. Classification (GTDB taxonomy): domain Bacteria; phylum Actinomycetota; class Thermoleophilia; order Solirubrobacterales; family 70-9; genus VAYN01. The sequence continues at coordinate 133,989 of JBJMKP010000006.1, read as the reverse complement.
TCCGAAGCGACCGGCGAGTACTACGCCTACGGGCAGTGGGCGGTAACCGCTCCGTAGCGAACTAGCTGCCGAGCTCGGCGAGCACGGCAGCCGTCACCTCCGCCGTCCCGACCTGGTCCTCGCCCGCCGAGGCCAGGTCGGCGGTGCGGAGGCCCTGCTCCAGGACGGCGTCGACGGCGCTCTCGATGCGGGTGGCGTCGTCGGCGCGGCCGAGGCCGTGACGCAGCATCATCGCCGCCGAGAGGAAGGTCGCGAGCGGGTTGGCGATCCCCTGGCCGGCGATGTCCGGGGCCGAGCCGTGGACCGGCTCGAAGAGGCCCGGAGCGCCCTCGGCGCCAAGACTGGCGGAGGGCAGCATCCCCAGCGAGCCGGTCAACATCGCCGCCTCGTCGCTGAGGATGTCGCCGAAGAGGTTCTCGGAGAGGACGACGTCGAAGTCGGCCGGACGCGAGACCAGCTGCATCGCCGCGTTGTCGACCAGCAGGTGCTCGAGCTCGACGTCGGCATAGTCGGCGGCGACGTTGCCCACCACCTCGCGCCAGAGCCGGGAGGTCTCGAGCACGTTGGCCTTGTCGACCGAGGTGACCTTGGACTTGCGACCGGAGCCCCCGGCGCGGCGCTGGGCGGCGTCGAAGGCGGTGCGGGCGATGCGGTCGATCTCCGCGACCGAGTACTCGCAGGTGTCGTGGGCGACGTCGCCCTCGCGGCCGGAGTCGCCGAAGTAGATGCCGCCGGTCAGCTCGCGGACGACCAGCAGGTCGGTGCCGGCGATCCGCTCCTCGCGCAGCGGGCTGGCCCCGACCAGGGCCGGACTCGGCCGCACCGGCCGCAGGTTGGCGTAGAGGCCCATCCCCTTGCGCAGGCCGAGCAGCCCCTGCTCGGGGCGTGGCGCGCTCGGGTCCGTGGTGTCCCATTTGGGGCCGCCGACGGCCCCCAGCAGGACCGCGTCGGCGCCCTTGCAGGCGTCGAGAACCTCGTCGGTGAGGGCGGTGCCGTGCTCGTCGATCGAGCAGCCGCCCATCAGGCGCTCGTCGTAGGAGAACTCGCCCAGCGCGTCGAGCACCTCGCGGGTGGCGGCGACGATCTCGGGTCCGATCCCGTCGCCGGGGAGGACGACTATGCGCGGCGTGCCGTTCATCGGCGGCGGACTCTACGCATGATCAGGCGGCGACGGCCTCGATGTTGAGCCGCACGTAATCCAGCACGAGCGGCTGCTCCGCCTCGGCGAGAACCGCGTCCACGAAGGGGCGATGCTTCTTCTCTGGGAGCTGGGCCAGGAGCGGACCCAGGGTCACGGTCGAGGTGAAGGCGACAGGATCCGGAGGCTGGACGGGCTTGGGCTCCAACCAGCAGCGCACATTGCTGAACCCCGCATCGCGCAGGCGCACTTCGGTCTCCTTCGGGCCGGCGAAATTCCAGATTGAGTTCGCCGCGCCGAAATGCTGACCGAATTCCGGGTCGGCGGCGGCCTTGACGATCGCCATGGCGTGCTTGGCGACGTTGCCTTCGCCGCCGCACTGGGCCACCAGGCGGCCGCCCGGACTCAGTGCCTTGCGGACGTTCGCGAACAGGCGGTCGTGGTCGAGGATCCAGTGGAACGTCGCAGTCGAGAAGACGAGGTCGACCGGCTCGTCCAGCTCCAGCTCGGAGAGGTCGACGACCAGGTAGGACGCCCTGTCTCCGAGCCGCTCCTGGGCCTTGGCGACCATCGCCTCGGAGCCGTCGACCGCCAGGACGGTGCCCTCGTTCAGCCGCTCGACCAGCTTCTCGGTCACCCGGCCCGAGCCACAGCCGGCGTCAACCGCGTCCTCGTCGCCCCGCAACTCGAGCCGCTCGAGTACCTCGATTCCCCAGCTGAACTGTGGATCGGAGACCTTGTCGTAGGTCTCGGCGTCCCACTCGCGCGCGCTGCTGTTCATCGCCTTTCCCGGCTGCTCGGCCATGCGGCCTCCTTTCGTCCTACAGGCTGGTCGTGACCGGGCCGAGGGAGGCGGCCGGGCCGCCCTCGAAGCTGTCGATCGCGCCGTCGTTTTCGAGCGTGATGCCGATGTCGTCCAGCCCGTTGGCAAGCCGGTGCTTGACGTCGTGCTCGATCTGGAACTGAAAGACGCCGGCGGCGCAGTTGACCGTCTCGTCATCGAGGTCGATGCGGGCCTCCCCCGCTTCGGCGACCTCGCGGCAGTGGGCCTCGTCGAGGATCACCGGCAGCAGCCCGATCTTGGTGCAGTTCGAGTAGAAGATGTCGGCGAAGGACGGCGCCACGATCGCCTTGAAGCCGAAGTCCTCCAGCGCCCAGGGTGCGTGCTCGCGGGAGGAGCCGCAGCCGAAGTTTGCGCCGGTGACCAGGATCGGGTTCGGCTCCAGCTCGATCTCCCCGTCGCGGATCCAGTCGTAGAAGAGGAACTCGCCGAAGCCGGTCCGCTCGACCCGCTTGAGGAACTGCTTGGGGATGATCTGGTCGGTGTCGACGTCGCTGCGGTCCAGGACCGAGACCTTGCCTTCGATTACGTCTATCGCTCTCATCTTCAGCTCCAATCCCTGATGTCGACGAAGTGGCCCTCGACCGCCGCGGCGGCGGCCATTTTCGGGCTGACCAGGTGGGTGCGCCCGCCCTTGCCCTGGCGGCCCTCGAAGTTGCGGTTCGAGGTCGAGGCGCAGCGCTCGCCCTCGCTCAGCGTGTCGGGGTTCATCCCCAGGCACATCGAGCAGCCCGCCACGCGCCAGTCGAAGCCGGCGCTCTTGAAGACCTCGTCGAGGCCCTCTTCCTCGGCGGCCTTCTTCACCTGCTGAGAGCCGGGGACGACCATCGCGCTGATGCCACCGGCGACCCGGCGGCCCTCAACGATCGCCGCTGCCTCGCGCAGGTCCTCGATCCTCGAGTTGGTGCAGGAGCCGATGAAGATGCGTTCCGGCGCGATCTCGGTCATCGGCGTGCCCGCCTCCAGACCCATGTAGGCGAGGGCGCGCTCGGCCGCTTCGCGGTCGGCCGGGGAGTCCAGCTGTGCCGGATCGGGGACGCGGTCGGTGACCTCGACGACCTGGCCCGGGTTGGTGCCCCAGGTGACCATCGGCGAGATGCCCGAGGCGTCGACCTCGACCTCGGTGTCGAAGCTGGCCCCGGGGTCGGTCGGCAGCTCGCGCCAGCGGCCCATCGCCGCCTCGAAGTCGGCTGGCGCCGCGGGGCGCCCCTTGACCCACTCGAAGGTGGTCTCGTCCGGAGCGATCATCCCGGCCCGGCCGCCGCCCTCGATCGTCATGTTGCAGATCGTCATCCGGCCGGGCATCGTCAGCGCCTCGATCGCGGGGCCCGCGTACTCGACCGCGTAGCCGGTCATGCCACCGGTGCCGAGACGGCCGATCGTGGCCAGGATCAGATCCTTGGGGGTGACCCCGTGGCGCAGCTCGCCGGAGTAGTTGATCCGCATCGTCTTCGGGCGCTTCTGAACCAGGCACTGGGTGGCCAGCACGTGCTCGACCTCGGAGGTGCCGATCCCGAAGGCCAGGGCGCCAAAGGCCCCGTGGGTGGAAGTGTGGCTGTCGCCGCAGACAATCGTCATCCCCGGCTGGGTGACGCCCAGCTCCGGGCCGATCACGTGGACGATGCCCTGGCGGGCGGAGCCCAGCGAGTAGATCGGCACGCCGAACTCCTCGCAGTTGGCCTCCAGGGTTTCGACCTGGACACGGGAGAGCTGGTCGGCGATCAGGCGCGCCGCCATCGTCCCGTCGGTCGGGGTGTTGTGGTCGGCGGTGGCCAGGGTCTTGTCCGGGCGGCGGACCTTGCGGTTGGCCAGGCGCAGGCCGTCGAAGGCCTGCGGCGAGGTGACCTCGTGGACCAGGTGCAGGTCGATGTAGATCAACCCCGGTCCGACCTCGTGGGCCTCCCAGATCTTGTCGAACATCGTCTTTGGCATTTTCTCTATGACCTCCTGAGGCCGGCTGCGATCACGGCCAGGAAGCGGTTTGCCTCCTGGCCTTCGTTCTCGAAATGGTGCGGAAGGTCGGCGTCGAAGGTGACGCTGTCACCCTCCTGAAGCTCGTGGCGGCTGCCGTCGACGACCAGCGCCAGGGTGCCGGCGAGGACGACCGCGGTCTCACGGCTGCCGGGCTCGTGCATCGGCGGATCGGCGCGGCCGCCGGTGCTGGCGCCGGGCTCCAGAACGTGCAGAGAGACGTCGGCACGCTGACCGGGCAGCGGCGGCGTCAGCTCCTCGAAGCGGTGACCCCCACGCTCGGAATGGCGGCGGCCGGCGGCGCGGCTGATCGCGACGTGCTGGCCCTCGTCCAGGCGCAGCAGCTGCGACAGCGTCAGCTCCAGACCGGCGGCGATCTTGGCGGCAACGGCCAGGGTGGGGCTCGTCTCCCCGCGCTCGACCTGCGAGAGCATCGGCGCGCTGACGCCCGAACGCTCGGCGAGGTCGCGCAGAGACAGGCCCATCGCGTCGCGCAACGCGCGGATGCGGGGGCCGACGGTGGCGCTGTCGGAGGTGGAAATCGGTTGCGTAGCAGTGGCCACGGCGCTGTACGTTATCACGGACATTTGTATTGCGCGGTCGGGTCGCTCCCACCTCGGCGATGCGAACCTCTCTTTCCCGAGACTGTCTCGACCCGCGAATAGCGCGGGTTCTCACGGTCTCGGCTGGCATCCACCCAGGCTGACGGGAAGCTCCGCGCGTGTGGTGCGCTGAATGCGCCGGCTCTCACACGCAACGCGCACATAAGCGGGCCGCACCACCTTCTACCTGGCGAAGAAGAAGATGGTGCGGCCCGACTCAGGCCTTACGAACCTCCTACGGCCCAGGCGTGCGTTCCGCCGCGGCCTGCGCCGTGGCCGCCTCGGCCTCGCGCGTTGCGGCGCCTTCCAGGGCGTTTGACAGCGCTCGCACGTAGGCGCGGGCGCTTGCCTCCAGGATGTCCGTCGCCACCCCCTGGCCGGTGGCCAGGCGGCCTGCCGCTCGCAGCATCACCGTCACCTCCCCCAGGGCATCCTCTCCCCCGGTCACCGCCTCGACCGTGTATTGGACCAGCTCGCACTCGGTTCCGGCTGCGTTCTGGATCGCGTGGAAGATCGCGTCGACGGGACCGTCGCCGCTCGATTCCCCGACCGCCTCCTCGCCCGAGGGCAGGGTCACGGCGACCTTCGCCACCGGCGGCTTGCGGGTCCCGGCCTCGACCTCGAACCAGGCCAGCTCGTGGGCGTCGGAGCGCTCGCGCATCTCGTCGGAGACGATCGCCTCCAAGTCCAGCGCGGTCACCTGCTTCTTGCGGTCGGCAACCTCCTTGAAGGCCTTGAAGGCAGCGTTCAGCGCGTTGCCCTCGACCTTGAACCCCAGCTGCTCCAGCGCGTCTTTCAGCGCGTGGCGGCCGGAGTGCTTGCCCAGCACGATCGAGTTCGACTCCAGGCCGACCTCGGTCGCGTCCATGATCTCGTAGGTGCTGCGCTCCTTCAGCACGCCGTCCTGGTGGATCCCCGACTCGTGGGCGAAGGCGTTGCGGCCGACGATCGCCTTGTTCGGCTGCACCGGGTAGCCGGTCAGGCGGCTGACCATGCGGCTGGTGCGGGCGATCTCGCGGGTATTGATCTGAGTCCAGAGGCCGTGCACGTCCTCGCGGACGCCGACCAGCATCGCGATCTCCTCCAGCGAGCAGTTGCCTGCCCGCTCGCCGATCCCGTTGACGGCGCACTCGACCTGGCGGGCGCCGGCCAGAACGCCGGCGTAGGAGTTGGCGACGGCCATGCCCAGGTCGTCGTGGCAGTGGACCGACAGCTCCACCCCGCGCAGCGCCGGCACGTACTCGTACAGGCGCCGAAAGTATTCGGCGTACTCCTCGGGAGTCGTGTAGCCGACGGTGTCGGGGATGTTGACCACGGTCGCGCCCTCTTCGACCGCGATCGCGCAGACTTCGGCGGTGAACTCGATGTCGGCGCGGGTCGCGTCCATCGGCGAGAACTCGACGTCCTCACAGTAGGACTTCGCCAGCGAGACCGCTGCCCGGGCCTGGCCCTTGACGTCCTCGCGGTCGGTTTGCAGCTGGTGCTCGATGTGGATGTCGGAGGTCGAGATGAAGGTGTGGATGCGCGGGCGCGCAGCCTCCTTGATTGCCCCCCAGGCGGCGTCGATGTCGGCCTTGTGGGTGCGGGCCAGGCCGCAGATCACCGGCCCCTCCACCACGCGTGAGATCTTCTGCACGGCCTCGAAGTCACCGGGCGAAGTAATCGGGAAGCCGGCCTCGATCACGTCGACCCCCAGGCGAGCGAGCTGCTGCGCGATCTCCACCTTCTCGGCGGTGTTCAGCGAGATGCCAGGCGACTGCTCGCCGTCTCGCAGGGTGGTGTCGAAGATGTGGACGCGGTTGGCGTCGGATTTACTCTCGTTCTGCGGTCCCATCGGACCTCTCCTTCTCTCTTACTTTCGAATGGCCTTTGTCTCTCGCGGCTATCGCGCCGCCCAGCGCTATTCCCCCCGAGGGGGGAGGAGAAGGAGTAGCGCGAGGCTGTCGAACCGGCGGTCCATTCGCTTCCGAACCTTAGCGTAGGCTGCCGCCATCGCCAAGCCGGAGAAGACCAATTGGCTCGCGCTCTTCGCCATGGGAATGGCGGTGGTCGTGATCGCCAACGACTTCACCGCGGTCAACGTCGCCCTCCCGACCATGGAGAGGGACTTCGACACCAACATCAACACGATCCAGTGGGTGATCAACGCCTACGCCCTGACTTTCGGGGTGATGATCGTCACCGGCGGCCGCCTCGCCGACATGTTCGGGCGCCGAAACGCCTTCTTCCTCGGCAGCGCGATCTTCGCCACGATGTCGGCGCTGGGCGGGGTCGCGCCGACTGAGACCTGGCTGATCGCGGCGCGGGTGCTGATGGGGATCGGCGGGGCGCTGATGTGGCCGGCGATCCTCGGGATGACCTACGAGATCCTGCCGGAAGAGAAGGCCGGCCTCGCCGGCGGCATCATTATCGGCGCCGCCGGACTGGGGAACGCGATCGGGCCGCTGCTGGGCGGCGTCCTCACCCAGGAGCTGAGCTGGCGCTGGATCTTCTTCCTCAACGTGCCGATCGCGATCTTCGCCGTCGCGGTCACCTACCTGCTGGTCCACGTCAAAGAGCCCGACGCGGGCGAGCGGCGGATCGACTACGCCGGGATCGCGGCCCTCTCGATCGGGCTCGTCTCGCTGCTGATCGGGCTCGACCAAATCGCTGACTGGGGCCTGGGCGACCCGCGGGTGATCGCGATGCTGATCCTGGCGGCAGCGATGATCGCCACCTTCCTGCCGATCGAGCGCCGGGCCGGCGCCCACGCTCTGGTCCCGCGCGAGGTGATGAGCAACGAGAGCTTCACCGCCTCCTGCTTCGCCGTCCTGTTCATGGCCGCGACTTTCTTCGCGGCGCTGCTCTACCTGCCGCAGTTCATGGAGAAACAGCTCGGCTACTCGGCCCTGGAGTCGGGGGCCGGGATGCTGCCCTTCCTCGCGGTCTTCGCCCTCTCCTCCTTCGCCGCCGGCCCGCTCTACGACCGGCTCGGGCCCAAGCGCCTGGCGGTGGCCGGGGCGGCGCTGATCACCCTCGGCCCCTTCCTGCTCTCCTTTGTCGACGAGGGATCGGGCTACTCGGCCCTGATCCCCGGCATGGTCGTGCTCGGCATCGGCGCCGGCAGCTTCATCCCCACCGCGACGACCGCCGGGGTCACCTCGGTCGACGAATCCCAGACCAGCCTCGCCGGCGGAATCGTCTACATGTTCCAGATCGCCGGCGGTTCGATCGGGCTGGGACTGACGACCACCGTCTTCTCCGGCGCGATCCCGCCCTTCGTCGACGGCGTCCACGCCGCCTTCCGTCTCGACGCCGCCCTCTCGCTGGTCGGGCTGCTGATCGCGATCGGGTTCGTCGGCGGGCGCTCCTTCGCGCGGCCGCAGCCCGCGACCTAACTGCTTAGGGGATCAGTTCGTTGTTGCCGGGTCCGCCGACGAGCTTGTCCTTGTCCGGTCCGCCGCGCAGCTGATCGTTTCCGGGCCCGCCGAGGAGCGTGTCGGTGCCCGGCCCGCCAAGCAGCCAATCGTCGCCGCGGCGTCCTTCGAGATAGTCGCGGTCGGGGCCGCCGATCAGCTTGTCTGAGGCGCCACCGCCGATCAGGCGGTCGTCTCCCGCTCCTCCCCGCACCGTGACCGGCACCGGGATGTCGCTGCTGAAGTAGACGCTGTCCGAGCCGCCGCCGGCGTTGACCTCGAAGCCGGCAATCGCGGGTGCTTCGCAGAGCAGTTCGTTCGGAATTTGTTCGGAGGGGTGTTCGCAGATATTGCCACCGACTTCGAGTGGCTCGGTGGAGAGGATCAGGTAGTCGCGCCCGTCCGGGGTGAGCGAGATGTGCAGACCGCTGTTGCCCGGCCCGCCGCTGATCAGCAGCGTCACCGGCCCCGGTTCAGCACGGGCGAGCGGCGCCGCAGCCTGCAGCGCGACGAGCAGCGTCACCACGGTGAGGATCGTCTTCTTCATCAGTCCCTGGTTCCGGCGGTTCCCCCGGACCATCTCAAGAACAACGCCCGGGCGCATACGTTGCGCCGCAGGGACGATCAGAGGTCGACCGAGCGGCCCTTGGAGAATCCCTCGAGGGCGAGGATCTTCTCGATCGCCTCTTGGCGGACCGGCGCATCGGTGGTCAGCGCCATCACCGCCTGTTCCCCGCTTTCGGCACCGACGGCGGCGGAGACGATGTTGACCCCCTCCTCGCCGAACATCGTGCCGACGCGGCCGATCATCCCCGGCTGGTCGGCGTAGCGGAAGACGGTGATGTGCTCGGCGAAGGGCAGGTAGAAGCTCTCGCGCCAGGCGGAGACGAGGTAGGGCTCGTTGCGCGGGCCGACGCTGGTGCCGGCGACCTCGACCTCGCCGTCGGCGGTCTGGACCCGGACCCGGACCAGCTCGGTGAAGTCCTCGGCGCCGGCGTCGGTCGTCGCCGCCAGCTCGATCCCCCGCTCCTCGGCCATCTGCGGCGCGTTGACCAAGTTGACCGGCTCCTCCGTATTGCCGGAGAGGATTCCGGCCATCACGGCGATCCCCAGCAGACGGGTGTCGTGGGAGGCGATGCGGCCGCGGAATTCGGCGCTCACCTTCTCGACCGAGCCGTCGCCGAGGCCCTGAGCGAGGCGGCCGAGCTTTTCGCAGAGCGGGACGAAGGGCGCCAGCGCCTCCATCGCCTCGGGCCGCACCGCAGCGATGTTGACTGCGTTGGTGACGACGCCGCCGGTCAGCGCCGCGGTCACCTGCTCGGCGGTGACGACCCCGGCGCGGTCCTGCGCCTCGGCGGTCGAGGCCCCCAGATGCGGGGTGACGACGACATCGGGGCGGGCGAAGATCGGGTGCTCGGTAAAGGGCTCGGCAGGGAAGACGTCGAGCGCGGCGCCGCCGAGCTTGCCGGACTCCAGGCCCGCCAGCAGCGCGTCGAGGTCAACGAGCTCGCCGCGGGCGCAGTTGACGAGGCGAGCGCCGTCCTTCATTGCGGCGATCGTCTCGGGGTTGATCATCCCGGTCGTCTCCGGAGTCTTGGGGGTATGTAGGGTGACCAGGTCGGCCTTGCCCAGCAGCTCCTCGATGCTCTCGGCCCCCTCGACGCCCAGATCTTTGAAGCGCTCGGCCGAGACGAACTTGTCGAAGGCGACGACCTCCATGTCGAAGCTCTGTGCCCGTTTAGCGACCAGCTGGCCGATGCGGCCGAAGCCGATCACGCCAAGAGTCTTGCCGTAGAGCTCGGCCCCCTTGTACTTGGCCCGGTCCCAGCGGCCCTCGACCAGCGAGCCGTGCGCCTGCGGCACATTGCGGAACAGGGCTAGCGCCAGGGCCAGAGTGTGCTCGGCGGCGGCGACCGAGTTCGATTCCGGCGCATTGGCGACGATGATTCCGCGGCGGGTCGCGGCCGGGATGTCGACGTTGTCGACGCCGGTGCCGGCGCGGCCGATCACCTTGAGGTTGTCGGCGAGCTCGATCAGCTCCGGCGTCATCTTGGTCGCCGAGCGAATCAGAATCGCGTCGTACTGGGAGATCTTCTCGCGCAGCTCCTCGTCGGACATCTCGAGACCGAGGTCGACCTCGAACTGGGAGCGCAGCAGGTCGACTCCGGTGTCGGCGATCTTCTCCTTGACCAGGACCTTCATCGGGCGACGCCGTCCACGTTGGCGACGACCCAGTCGATGCAGGCGGTCAGCGCCTCGACGTCGTCGGGGTCGACCGCGGGGAACATCCCGATCCGCAGCTGGTTGCGGCCGAGCTTGCGGTAGGGCTCGACGTCGACGATCCCGCTGGCGCGCAGGGCGGCGGCGAGGGCGGCGGCGTCGACCTTCTCGTCGAAGTCGATCGTGCCGACGACCAGCGAACGCTTGGCGGGGTCGGCGACGAAGGGGCTGGCGAACTCGCTGCGCTCGGCCCAGCCGTAGAGGCGGCCGGAGGAGTCCGAGGTGCGCTCGACGCAGCCGGCCAGGCCGCCGAGGCCGAGCATCCACTGGACCTGGTCGTCCAGCAGCAGCAGGGTTGCCAGCGCGGGCGTGTTGTAGGTCTGCTCCTTGCGCGAGTTGTCGAGCGCGGTCTGCAGCGAGAGGAAGGCGGGCTGCCAGCGGTCGCCGGCGCCGTCGAGCTCCTCGATGCGGGCGATCGCGGCGGGGCTGAGGGCGGCGAGCCAGAGACCGCCGTCGGCGGCGAAGCCCTTCTGCGGGGCGAAGTAGTAGGCGTCGGCCTCGATCATCGAGACCGGCAGGCCGCCGGCGCCGGAGGTGGCGTCGACCAGGACCAGGGCCTCGGCCGCGCCCTCGGGGCGCTCGACGCCGACCATGACTCCGGTCGAGGTCTCGTTGTGGGCCCAGGCGATCACGTCGGCGGCGGGATCGGCGGTGGGCGCCGGCGCGTCACCGGGCTCGGCCTCGACCAGGATCGGGTCCTGCAGGAAGGGGGCCGCGGCGGTCGCCTTGGCGAACTTGCCGGAGAACTCCCCGTAGGTCAGGTGCAGCGCCCGCTCGCGCACGAGCCAGGCAGTCGCCGTCTCCCAGAAGGCCGTGGTGCCGCCGTTGCCGAGGGCGATCTCGTAGCCGCCGGGAAGCGAGAACAGCTCCCCCAGCCCGGTTCGCAGCTCCTTGACCAGGTCGCGAACCGGCGCCTGGCGGTGCGAGGTGCCCATCAGGTCGGAGCGCTCGGCGAGCTTCTCCAGCGCCTCCGGGCGCACCTTCGAGGGCCCGCAGCCGAAGCGGCCGTCGGCGGGCTTGATCTCGCTGGGAATCTGCACGGTCGTCTGCGGCGCCATCGGGCTCGACAGGTTATTGACCGGGCAGGCGCGGCGCCGCCGGGGCCGATGGACTGCCGCCGAGAGCGCGGTTAGGCTCGGCCGGACCGCTTTTCGAGGATCGTCCACACGAGGGGGAGAACGATGTATCCAGTCAACTACGAAGCCGATTTCAACCCGGCGCCGAACCGATGGACCACCTTCTTCCGGCCCCTGCTGGCAATCCCGTGGATCATCGTCGCCGCCTTCTGGGGGATCCTTTTCATCTTCACGCACCTCTTCGCCTGGGTCGCGGTGGTGATCCTCGGCCGCTACCCGCAGTGGCTGTATGAGTTCAACTCCGGCGTCGTCCGCTTCGGGGTCCGCACCGGAGCCTGGATCTACCTGCAGACCGACGAGTGGCCCCCGTTCGGCCTCTCCGACGACCCGAGCTACCCGATCCGGGTGAACATCGCCCCCCCGGCGGCGAGCCAGAGCCGCCTCAAGGCCTTCTTCCGGCTGATCCTGGCGCTGCCGATGCTGATCGTCTCCTACGCGGTCAACTACATGCACCTCTGGGTGGCGGTGATCGCCTGGCTGACGATCGTCTTCCGCGGCTACCAGCCGGAGGGCGTCAACAACGCCCTGACCTTCGTCAACAGCTTCTACTCCCGGGTCTACGGCTATGTCGCGATCCTCACCGACGACTACCCGCCGATCGGCGAAGAGAAGGCCAACGGCGGCGATGGCGGCGGAGCCGTGGCCGAGCCCACGATCCCGGCTCCGGTGGCCTGATGGGCGAGAGCGAGTCCAAAGTGACCAAAGGCGACGGCTACGCGGTCGCCAGCCTCGACGATCTCGGCGAGGGCTGGGGGTTTCGCAAGGTCCGCAAGGAGCTGGGCGTGACCGCCTTCGGCGTCAACGCGATCGTGATGCCGCCGGGCTACGAGTCCGGTAAGCACTTCCACGACGAACAGGAGGAGCTCTACTTCGTCCACCAGGGGCGGATGGAGATCGACCTCGACGGGACCAAGCACCAGCTCGACCCCGGCGGCTTCGCCTGGGTCGACGCCCAGGTCGTCCGCAGCCTCAAGAACCTCAGTGAGGACGAAGACGCGGTCTACGTTTGCGTCGGCGGCAAGGACGGCTACGTCGGCCGCGACGGCCGCCTACCCGAGGGCGAGACGGACCCCCGCGGGCCAATTTCGGGCTAACCAGGTTCTGAGACCAAGCAGTTCAAGGACGCAGGGAGCGAAGCGTGCTCTGCACGCGAGCGACTGAGGACGCCGAAATGCGCCGGTCTCAGGGCCTGGTTACTTGGTGTCTTTGAAGGTCTGATCTATCCAGGGCATCATGTTGCGCAAGTCGTGGCCGATGTCCTCGATTTCGTGCCCGGCGCCCTCGGCGCGCATGCGATCGAAGTTCTCGTTGCCGGCGCGGTTCTCGGCGATGAACTCCTTGGCGAAGTCGCCCTCCTGGATCTCCTTGAGGATCTGCTTCATCGCCGCCCGGGACTCCTCGCCGATCACCCGTTTGCCGCGGGTCATGTCGCCGTACTCGGCGGTGTTGGAGATCGAGTAGCGCATCCCCTGAATGCCCTTTTCGTACATCAGGTCGGCGATCAGCTTCAGCTCGTGCAGGCACTCGAAGTAGGCAAGGCGCGGGTCGTAGCCGGCCTCGACCAGGGTCTCGTAGCCGGCGCGGACCAGCTCCGAGGCGCCGCCGCAGAGGACCGCCTGCTCGCCGAACAGGTCGGTCTCGCACTCGTCTTTGAAGCTGGTCTCGATCACCGCTGCGCGGCCGCCGCCGATTCCGGAGGCATAGGCGAGGACGAGGTCGTGGGCTTCGCCGGAGGCGTCTTGGTGAACCGCCATCAGGCAGGGCACGCCGCTGCCTTCCTCGTACTGGCGGCGGACCAGGTGGCCCGGGCCCTTCGGCGCGACCATGCCGACGTCGACGCCGGGGGGCGGCTCGATCTCGCCGAAGTGGATCGCGAAGCCGTGGGCGAAGAGCAGCAGGTTGCCGGGGGCGATCCCGTCGGAGATCTCCTCGCGCCAGACCTCGGCCTGCTTCTCGTCCGGCAGCAGGATCATCACCAGGTCGCCGCGGCTGGCGGCTTCGGCGACGTCCAGCACCTCGAGCCCGGCCGATTCGGCCTTGGCGCGGCTGGAGGAGTCGGGGCGGAGGCCGACGACGACGTCGACGCCGGAGTCCTTGAGGTTGAGGGCGTGGGCGTGGCCCTGGGAGCCGTAGCCGAGGATGGCGACGGTCTTGCCGTCGAGCTTGCCCAGGTCAGCGTCTTTGTCGGTGAAGATGTCGTCGGTTCGCATGGGGCGGCAGGCTAGCGGAGCGCCCTGCGCATCAGCTTCCCGGAGGGGGTGCGCGGCAGGGCCGCGGCGAGCTCGACCCGCTTCGGCACTTTGAACCCGGCCAGCGACTCGGCGCAGTGGCGCCGCAGCTCGTCCGGGCTGACCTCAGCGCCCGCCTCCAGGACCACCACCGCGGTCACCGCCTGCTGCCACTCGGGGTCCTCGCGTCCGATCACCGCCGCCTCGGCGACGTGCGGGTGGCGCAGCAGCACCTCCTCGACCTCGGCCGGGACCACGTTCTCACCGCCGCTGACGATCATGTCGTCGATCCGGTCGCGGACGTAGAGGAAGCCTTCCTCGTCGATGTGGCCGAGGTCGCCGGTGTGCAGCCAGCCGTCGGCGTCGGCGCTGCCGGGGGCGACGGTCGGGCCCTGGATGAGGATCTCTCCCTCGCGGATCCGCAGGTGGGTGGTGAGCAGCGGCCGGCCGGCGGAGCCGAGCTTGCGCTTGGCGTCGGCCGGGGCCAGGGTCGTGACCTGCGAGCAGGTCTCGGTCAGGCCATAGGTCTGGACGACGGTCGCGCCCTTGGCGATCGCCTCTTCCAGCGGTTCCGCCGGCACCGGTCCGCCGCCGACGAGGATCGCCCGCGGCCCGGAGAGGTCGACGCCGGCCTCTAGTAGGCGGGTCAGCATCGTCGCCACCAACGAGACCTGGGTGATCCCGTCGCGCTCCAGCGCCTCCCCCACCCGGTCGACGTCGAAGCCGTCGTGAACCACCGCGGCGGTCCCGTAGATGACGGATTTCGTCACGATCCCAAGGCCGGCGATGTGGCTGAGCGGTACGCAGCAGAGCCAGCGGTCGGTCGGCTCGACGCCGATGTTGAAGGCCGACCCCACCGCGTTCCAGAGGAAGTTGCCATAGCTGAGCGGGATCGGGCGCGGCGCCCCGGTGCTGCCGCTGGTCAGCACCCGGCAGCAGACGTCGTCCATGTCGTGCTCGCCGAGCAGCGGCAGGTCGGCCTCGGTCTGGGTCAACTGACCGGGGTCGTCGAGGTCGATGATCGGCTCCTCAGCACCGACGATCGCCTTCCGCTCCTCGGCGGTCAGCCGCGGGCCGAGCGGCAGCAGCGCCGCCCCCAGCTTCATCAGCGCGTGCAGGAGGACCACCTGCTCGCGGCGCGGGTGCATGGTCAGGGCCGCCGTCGAACCGCGCCGCACGCCATGGGCCGCGAGCCGCCGCGCCACCCAGGTCGCTTCCGCCTCCAGCTCGGCGTAGGTCATCTCGGCGCCGTCGGCGACCAGCGCCGTCCGGTCGGGACAGCTCTGTGATCTCTGCGAGAGCCAGTCGTCGAGCTTCATCGGGATATCGTCCCCATCATGCCCAAACGCCACAAAGGAGCCCCCTCCGACGACCAGCTCTACGCCCCGATCGAGTGGAAGCCGGGCTCCGGGAGCTACGAAGACATCCGCTACGAGACCGGCGATGGGATCGCCAAAGTGACGATCGACCGGCCGGATGTGCTGAACGCCTTCCGCCCGCAGACGCTGATCGAGGTCTCGGCGGCGATGGAGCTGGCGCGCGAGGATCCGGACGTCGGAGTCATCGTCCTTACCGGTGCCGGCGAGCGGGCCTTTTGCTCCGGGGGCGACCAGACCGTGCGCGGCGACACCGGCTACATGGCCGAGGGTGCCGCGGTCGGGCGCTTCCACGTCACCGACCTGCAGATCCAGATGCGGCGGCTGCCGAAGCCGATCGTCGCGATGGTCGCCGGCTACGCCATCGGCGGCGGCCACATCCTCCACCTCTGCTGCGACCTGACGATCGCCGCCGACAACGGGGTCTTCGGGCAGGTGGGGCCACGGGTCGGCTCCTGGGACGGTGGCTACGGCGCCTCGCTGCTGCGCGATCTGGTCGGGACCAAGAAGGCGAAGGAGATCTGGATGCTCTGCCGCCAGTACGACGCCGAGGAGGCGCTGGAGATGGGCCTGATCAACACGGTCGTGCCGCTGGCCGAGCTCGAGCGCGAGACCGTCGGCTGGTGCCGCGAGATGCTCGCCCTCTCCCCTTTCGCCCTGCGCCTGGTTAAGGCCAGCTTCAACGCCCACGAGGACGGCTACGCCGGGATCCAGCAGCTCGCCCACGACGCCAACCTCCTCTTCTACGGCAACGAGGAGGCGGCTGAGGGCCGCGAGGCGTTCAAGCAGAAACGGCAGCCCGACTTCTCCCAGTTCCCGAGGCGCGCATGAGGATCTGGCTGATGGCGGCGCGGCCGCGGACGCTGCCGGCGGCGATCGCCCCGGTCCTGGTCGGGACCGCGGCGGCGGTGCAGTGGTACGGCAGCCTGCCGCGCTGGGGCGCCTTCTTCGCGGCACTCGTCGGCTCGATCTTCATCCAGATCGGGACCAACCTCGCCAACGACTACTCCGACGCCAAGCGCGGCGCCGACACCGCCGACCGGCTGGGGCCGGTGCGGGTCACGGCCAGCGGCATGGTGACGCCGCAGCGAGTGATGACCGCGACCTGGATCGCCTTCGCGGTCGCGGTCGCCTGCGGGATTTACCTGACCGCGGTTGCCGGCTGGGTGATCCTGGTGATCGGGGTCCTCTCGATCGCCGCGGGCGTGCTCTACACGGGCGGGCCGCGTCCCTACGGCTATGCCGGCTTCGGCGAGGTCTTCGTCTTCCTCTTCTTCGGCTTGGTCGCGGTCAATGGCTCCTACTACGTGCAGTTGGAGCAGCTCGACGCACTGTCGCTCGGGCTCTCGATCTCGATCGGCTTCCTCGCCACCGCGATCATCGTCGTCAACAACGTCCGCGACGTCGAGACCGACCGGCGCGCGGGCAAGAACACCCTGGCGGTGCGGATCGGTCGCGACAGCGCGGTGAACCTGTACCGGCTGCTGGTCGGCGGAGGGTTCCTGTTTCTGCCAATTGCGCTGGTGGCAGGCGACGCGAGCCTGCTGCCGCTGATCGGGTGGCTGGCGGCGCCGCTGGCGATCAAACCGGCGAAGACGCTGGCAGAACGGCGCGACGGGCCGGCGCTGAACGGGGTGCTGGCGCAAACCGGCGCTCTGCTCGGCGTCTTCAGCCTGCTGGTCACCGTCGG
Source organism: Solirubrobacterales bacterium (assembly GCA_045805745.1). Classification (GTDB taxonomy): domain Bacteria; phylum Actinomycetota; class Thermoleophilia; order Solirubrobacterales; family 70-9; genus VAYN01. The sequence continues at coordinate 117,332 of JBJMKP010000006.1, read as the reverse complement.
TCTGCTGATCTCCGCCTGAGAGACTCGGGACGTGCGCCTCAGCTCGGTCGAGGTCATCCCCTACGCGCTGCCCTTCAAGGAGCCCTACATCACCGCGCGGGGAGTGCTGGAGCGCCGGGAGATGGTGCTGCTGCGGGTGCGCGACCAGGACGGGGTGTTCGGCCTCGGCGAAGCGGTGCCGCTGGCGCTGCGAGGCGGGGCTGGGGTCGAGCAGGTGGTCCGAGAGCTAGAAGGGTGGGCGCAAGCGCAGGTGTCGGAGGGCTTGTCGGCCCCCGCGCGCTGCGCGGTGGAGACGGCGCTTGTGGACCTGCGGGGTAGGAGGGCGGAGAGATCGGCGCCTGCGGAGGAGCCGACCAAAGCGGTTCCGTGCAATGCCACGTTGGTCGCAGGCTCCCCAGAGCAGGTGGCGTTGCTAGCGCTGAGGTGGGCGGAGGACGGCTTCACCACCTTCAAGCTGAAGCTAGGCGCCGAGTCCACGAGAAACATCCCCCAGGGAAGGTTCTCGCGGAGTCGCGATTTTGAGACCGTTGCGGCGGTGCGGGAGGCGGTTGGTGAGGAGGCTCGGATTCGGGTTGACGTGAACGAGGCTTGGGATCTGGAGACCGCGAAGCGGACGCTGGCGGAACTGGAGCCGCTTGGGATCGAGCTGGCCGAGCAGCCCGTGGCCGGGTTGGAGGCGATGGCGGAGTTGGCAACCAACGCCTCGATTCCGCTTGCCGCCGACGAGAGCGTCGCGTCCCTCGAGGACGCCGAGCGGGCCGTAGCGCTCGAAGCTTGCGAGTTCACCGGGATCAAGCTCTCCAAGGTCGGCGGCCCGGCGGAAGCGCTGGCGATCGCCGGCATCCTCCCCGCCTACGTGACCAGCGCCCTCGACGGTCCCGTCGGCATCGCCGCTGCGGCCCAGGTCGCTCAGAAGGTCGGCGGAGACCTCGCCCATGGCCTCGCCACCCAGCGCCTCTTCGCCGAGACGATCGCCTCCGTCGAGTGCGAGGTCCGCGACGGAATGTTGCACCTCCCTCCCGGTCCCGGGCTCGGGGTCGAGATAGACGAGGATGCCCTGCAGGCCCACCGCATCTAGTGTCGCTTTTGTAGCCCTATAGGCAGCAAAAGGCGACACGCCACCCATGGACCCGACCAACGCCAACACCGCCCTCGCCTCCGCCTTTGCCGAGGAGCTCGCTCGCGGCGGCCTGCGGCTGGCGGTGATCTCCCCCGGCTCGCGTTCGACGCCGCTGGCGGTGGCGCTCTGGAGGCAGCCGGAGATCGAGGTGAAGGTGGTCGTCGACGAGCGCTCCGCTGGGTTCTTTGCCCTCGGGGCGGCACAGGCGAGCGGCGAGCCGGTGGCGCTGCTCTGCACCTCGGGGACCGCGCTGGTCAACTACCACCCGGCGGTTATCGAGGCCGACGAATCGGCGATCCCGCTGGTGGTCCTCAGCGCTGACCGGCCGCCGGAGCTGCGCGGGATCGGGGCCGGGCAGACGATCGACCAGATCAAGACCTTCGGCTCCTCGGTGCGCTGGTTCTGCGAAGTCGGCACCCAGGAGGCCGACGACGGCGGCCTCCTCCACTACCGCTCGACCGCCTGCCGGGCGCTGGCGACCGCGCGCGGCGAGACGCGGCCGGGACCGGTCCACCTGAACATGCCCTGGCGTGAGCCGCTGGCCCCGCTGCCCGCGGAGGGCGCGGTGACCGCAACCGACCCGCTGGCGCTGAAGGGACGCGACGGCCGGCCGCTGACCGCCGTCACCCATGTCGACCTAGAGCCCTCGACCTTCCTCCTCGCCGAGGTCGCCGGCCACATCGGCAACGCGATCTCCGGTGTGATCGTCGCCGGCCGCCAGCTCGATCCCGAGCTGCGCGAGCCGCTGGCGCACCTGGCACGGGTCTCCGGCTTCCCGATCCTCGCCGAGCCGACCTCGCAGCTCCGCTGCGGCCCCCACGACCGCTCCCACGTGGTCGCCGCCTACGACCTGCTGCTCCGCGACGAGCACTTCGCCCGCTCGGTAGTCCCCGACCTGATCCTCCGCTTCGGCGCGATGCCGACCAGCAAGCCGCTGCGCGCCTGGATCGAGGCGAGCGACGCCGATCAGATAGTCATCGACCCCTACGGCGGCTGGAACGAGCCGACCCGGCGGGCAGCGGCAATCCTCCGCGCCGACCCGACCGAGCTGGCGCAGGGATGGGCGGCGCGCCTGGAAGGGCTGGAGGGACGCGAACGGCCGTTGCCAGACCGCTGGCTCGAGGCCGAGGCGGCCGCGCAGGCCGCCTTGGACGAGGCACTGCTCGCGGCTGCCTCCGGCGAGATCACCGAGCCGGCCCTGCACCGCGCGCTCGGGACGGCTCATCGCGACGGCGACCTCGTCTACACGAGCTCGAGCATGCCGATCCGCGACCAGGAGGCATTCCTCGCCGCCAGCGCCACCGACGCCCGCTTCCTAAGCAATCGCGGCGCCAACGGGATCGACGGTCTGATCTCCTCCGGCATTGGCGCCGCCCAGGCCAGCGGCCGCCCAACCACGATCGTAACCGGCGACCTCGGCCTGCTCCACGACATCGGCGGCCTTGCCGCTCTGCGCGAGGTCGAGACCCCGGTCAGGATCGTCGTCATCGACAACGACGGCGGCGGCATCTTCCACTTCCTGCCACAGGAGGAGACGCTAGATAGCGCCGAGTTCGAGGCCCTGCTCGGCACCCCCCGCGGCGTCGACGCCGCCAAGGCAGCCGCACTATTCGACCTCCCCCACCGTCGGCTCGAGTCGCTAGCCGGCCTACCCGAGGCCCTCGCCGCCGGCACCGGCCTGATCGAGGTCAAAACCGACCGCCAGACCAACGTCGAGGCCCACCGAGACCTTCAGGCGGCGGTCCAGGCCTCGATCAGCAGCTGATCGCCCCGGCCTCGCGCCCGGGACCGGGCTCCCAGGCAGGACCGGACACGACGACTTGCGGTTCCGAGAAAAGCCTCGTGAGACAGGTCCCGTCGGCGTTGACTGCCATCAACTTGTCGCCTTCCTGCGGGTCCGAATAGCCGTTTTCAACAACGCGAGAGAGGATGAAAGCCAGTCGATGGCCGGAAGGATCCCAGCTGGGTTCAGCAAGCAGGTTGCGCTTTCGAAGCAAGAGACGGGAGCTCGAGAATGAACCGACCTGGGCGACGCGAAGCTCATTGATCGGGGGCGAACCGTCGTCTGCGGCGCTCGCACGCCAGTTCTTCCAACGGATAAATGCCACCTCCGAACCATTCGGCGAGTACATCGGTGCCGAGGCTTCCTTCGCCAGCGGCAAGGTGTAACCGGTCTTCAGGTCGACAGCGACCGCCGTCATCCCCCGCCGATCGAACATCGTGACGGCGAGCTTGGAGCCATCGGGGGAGAACGAGCTCGGTTCGAGAAACGTCTGCAGCCGCCAAGGAGTCTTCCGACGCACGAGGCCCGTCTCGACGTCGAGCATCCAGATCGAGCTTTTGTAGAGATAGTTCTCGCGACCGGGAAGGACCTTGACGAGCTTCGCTCGGGGGAAGGCGACCACCCGTCCGCTCGGCGCCATGACCGCGTTGCCACCTTCTAGCGTGGCACGGCGGTAGAAGCGCAGTCCGGACCTTTCGGCTTCGGCAACCGCGACCACCGTCCCCTTCCAATCTCCGGTGGCGCCGAGCGTCAGCAGGTTGCCGTCGGCCGACCAGGAGGGTCGAATGAAACCGGCTCCTAGGACCAACGTCTGCGGCGCCTCCCCGCCGGGGCCGATGGTGATGATGTCGGACCCTCTCTCGTCTCCCAGGGTGTCCACCATCACCGCGAGCCGCGCCCCTTTCGGGTCGGTGGCAAGCGCCGGAGGCGTCATCGCCGCTAGGACAAAGGCGCAAGCCAAAATGAATGCAGCGGCGCGCTTCATCAGCAGCTGATCGGACCTGCCTCGCGCCCCGGACCGGGCTGCCAGGCAGCACCGTAGAGGGTGTAGTCGGGGTCCGAAAATACCTTCGTCAGACAGGTCCCGTCGGGGTTGATCGCCATCACCCGATTGCCTTCCTCGAGACCGTGATCGCCGGGATCGACATCCCGGAAATTCACGAACGCAAGACGTTGCCCGGAGGGGTCCCAGCTTGGCGAGGCGAGAGGGCCGCGCATGCGCACCAACAGGCTCGACCCAGCCGAAGAGCCGACGCGACCTACGCGCAGCTCTCCCATCGAGGACGCTTTCTCCTTACCTTTTCGCGGTACCCAGGGCCTTCGTCGCACGAAAGCGAACGTGGATCCATCGGGCGAGTAGATGGGTTCGGTCGCATTGCGGGCGAGCAGCGAGATGCGCCCGGTTCCGAGGTCGACCGCGACCGCCCGAAACCGACTGAAATCCCACCCCGACGCGGCGAGGGTCGAGCCGTCGGGAGCGTAGGAGCTGGGGATCAGGAATTCGCCTTCCCACGGGGTCAGCCTTCGCGTCGTGCCTTTCTCGAAGTCGAGTGACCAGATCGCGCTCCTGACGGTGATGGTCCTTTTGCCGGTCCTACGAACCTGCACCCGAGCGAAGGCCGCGGAACTGCCGTCTGGCGCCATGACTGCATCGCCGAGGTCCAGCGGGATACGTGGGTAGATCCGCAGGTTGCTGCCGTCGGCGTCCACCACGCCGAGCACCGGATCGTCATCCGGATACACATTGGCGGTAAAGGCCAGACGGCTTCCGTCCGAGGACCACGAAGGACGAGAACCCGACCCCGAGTTGTCCGGGTCGACGATCTGGAGCGGATCTTCCCCCAGCGGCCCGGCCGTGATCACTTCTTGGCCGTATTTCTGCGCGACGATCGCCAGACGGGGACCGGCGGGGGCAACCGCGCTCGCAGACGTCGCCGTTATGGCGAACAGGGCGAGCATCAAAAGGATTACTCGACGAATCATGGGGCAAACCCTATTCCGTCAGCAGCGGCAAAAGCGCCCCGAGCTTGACCTCGGTCTCGGCCAGCTCGGCGGCAGGGTCGGAGCCGGCAACGACGCCCACTCCGGCGAAGAGGTGAGCCTCGCGGTCGCGGAGCAGGGCGCTGCGGAGGGCGACGCAGAATTCGCCGTCCTCGGTGGCGTCCATCCAGCCGACCGGGGCGGCGTACCAGCCGCGGTCCATGCCCTCCAGCTCAGCGATCGCCTTCGCCGCCGCGGGCCAGGGCTCGCCGCCGACCGCAGGGGTCGGGTGCAGCATCCCCGCCAGCTCGATCGCCGAGTGGGGTTCGGCCAGCTGGGCGACGATCGGGGTCGCCAGGTGCTGGATGTTCGCCACTTTGGCTACCTCCGGCTCCCCCGCCTCCTGAACCCAGACCGCGTGCGGGCGGAGGGCGCGGACGATCCGCTCGGCGACGATCCGCTGCTCGCGGCGGTCCTTGTCGCTGCGCAGCAGCTGCTCGCCGAGGTGGTCGTCGACGGCGGGGTCGGAGCTGCGACGGGTCGAGCCCGCCAGCGCGACGGTCGAGGCGCTGGCGCCCGAGCGCCGCACCAGCAGCTCCGGGCTGGCACCGATGAAGGCCGCCTCCGGCGTCCCGCAGCAGAAGCAGAAGCAGGCCGGGAACTGCTCGCGCATGGCACCGAACAGAGCCGCCGGGTCGTGGGCGGCCCCGGCGCTAACGATCACCTCGCGGGCGAGCACCACCTTGCTGAACTCGCCAGCGTCGATCCGGGATGTGGCGCCCTCGACCGCGGCTTCGAACTCGCGCGGCGAGCGGGCGCTGCGGATGCCGGCGTGGGCGGTCGGATGGGGGTCGAGCAGCGGGATCGGCGCCTCGAGTCGCAGCGAAGCCAGGCGCCGCGACAGCCCCTCCCCCAGCCTCTCGACGTCCACGCCCGGCGCCACCACGGCGCTGACGGTCAGGAACGAGCGACCGCCGCTGCGGCAGACCGATACCTCCGGCAGGACCAGAGAGGCGGGCGAGAGCGATGACCAGATGGGGGTCCCGCCGCCGTCGGGGTCGAAGGCAAAGCCGCCGAGCCAGACGGGCCCGGCACCCGCCGGCAGCCCGCGCGGCTCCTCGAGCACAGCCCCGGCGCCCACTCGCAGACACTCATCGGCGACGTCGGCGAACCGCCGCTCGCCGCGAGAGCACGCCTCGTGCGCCACGCCCAAACCGGCGAGGGCGAACTCGCGGTCGGGCTGCTCCCAGCAGAACCAGCGGTCGGAGGCGAGCCGCGAGGCGAAGAGCGCGGCGCAGGGGTCCTCGACCTCGACCTCCTGGGTGACGCTGACGAGAGTGCGACGCTTGCGCCCGGCGCCTAGCTGGAGCGCGGAGGCGAGATCGCTACTCGTGACCACGCCCGATCGCGATCTCCCCCGTCCGCACCATTTCGACCAGGCCGTGCGGGCGCACCATCTTCTCGAAGGCCTCGATCTTGTCGGCGGATCCGGTGACCTCGATCGTCATCGTTCGCCGCGCCACGTCGACGATTTTCGCCCGGAAGATCTCGGCGAACTGGATGATCTCAGCCCGGTTCTCGACCGCCGAGGAAACCTTGAACAGCGCCATCTCGCGGGCGACCGTCTCCTCCGGCTCCATGTCGCGGATCTTCAGCACATTGACCAGCTTGTGCAGCTGCTTGGTCACTTGGTCGATCGGGTGGACCGCGCCGTCGAGGGTCAGGGTGACGCGGGAAACGGTGGGGTCGTCGGTCGGGCCGACGGCCAGCGTGTCGATGTTGAAGCCGCGGCGGGAGAAGAGCCCGGCGACGCGCGCCAGCACGCCCGGCTTGTTCTCCACCAGGATCGAGAGGATGTGCTTGCGGCCGCTGAGCTGTCCGGCCACGTGCAGGTCCTCGAGCTGGACGACCTGTGGAGTCCCGGCCTCCATCATGACCCCCCCGACACGGCGCATCTCTGCGTCCTCGGTCGCTCACGTGCAGAGCACGCTTCGCTCCCTACGTCCTTGATCTGCTTGGTCGGGGTGATCATCAGCTCACCGTCTTTTGCGGCGACTCGACCATGTCGCGGGCGGCGTTGCCCGGCGGGATCATCGGATAGCAGTTCTCTTCGCGGGCGACCCGGACGTCGAGCAGGACCGGGCCGTCGTGCTCAAGCGCGGCGGTCATTTGCTCCTCGAGATCGGCGCTGTTGTCGCAGCGCATCCCTTTGGCGCCGAACGCCTCGGCCAGCTTCACCCAGTCCGGGCTAGAGCCCATGTCGACCGCGCTGTAGCGCTTGTCCCAGAAGAGCTCCTGCCACTGGCGGACCATCCCCATGTAGCCGTTGTTCATCAGGAAGACCTTGACCGGGATTTCCTCGGTGACGCAGGTGGCGAGCTCCTGGATGTTCATGATCAGGCTGCCGTCGCCGCCGACGCAGACGACCTGCTCGTCGGGGCAGGCGACCTTGGCGCCGATCGCGCTCGGCAGGCCGAAGCCCATCGTCCCCAGGCCGCCGGAGTTAATCCAGCGGCGGGGCTTGTCGAAGCCGTAGTACTGCGCGGTCCACATCTGGTGCTGGCCGACGTCGGAGGTGATGATCGCGTCGCCCTGGGTGGCGCGGTGCAGCGCCCGGATCATGAACTGGGGTTTGATCTCGCCGCCCTGGTCGCTCGACTCGTCGTAGTAGAGCGAGTGGCCGTCCTGCCAGCCGCGGAGCGTGTTCCACCACTCGTCGAGCCGGCTGGAGTCAGTCTGCAGCGCCCGGTACTCGCGGGTCAGCTTCGGCAGCACCTGCTTGGCGTCGCCAACGATCGGGATGTGGGCGCCGACGTTCTTCGAGATCTCGGCCGGGTCGACGTCGATGTGGATCACCTTCGCGTGCGGCGCGAACTCGGTCAGCTTGCCAGTGATGCGGTCGTCGAAGCGGGCGCCGATGCAGACGATGAGGTCGGCTTTGTCCATCGCCTGGTTGGCGGTCCAGGTGCCATGCATTCCCAGCATCCCGAGGAAGCGGTCGCTGGAGGCCGGGAAGGCGCCGAGGCCCATCAGGGTCGAGGTGACCGGGAAGCGGTCGGAGTCGGCCAGCTCGCGCAGCTCGGCGGAGGCATTGGCGTTGATCACCCCGCCGCCGGTGTAGAAGATCGGGCGGCGGGCGTTGGCGAGCGCTTTGGCGGCGATCCGGATCTGCTTGATGTTGCCCTCGGTCGAGGGCTTGTAGCCGGGAAGCTCAACCGGCTCGGTGCGCGGCACGTAGTCGATGTCGGCGCGCGAGAGGTCCTGCGGGATGTCGAGCAGAACCGGCCCGGGCCTACCGGTCGAAGCCAGGTGGAAAGCCTCGTGGACGTACTCGGGGATCTGACGCGGGTCGGTGACCGCGAAGGAGTGCTTCACGAAGGGCAGCGTCGCGCCGAGGATGTCGGCCTCCTGGAAGCCGTCGGTGCCGATCAGCTCGGTGCGGACCTGACCGGTGATGAAGACGGTCGGGACCGAGTCCATCATCGCGTCGGCGATCGCGGTCACGAGGTTGGTGGCGCCGGGTCCGGAGGTGGCGAAGGCGACGCCGACGCGGCCGGATGCTTCGGCGTAGCCCTCGGCGGCGTGGCCCGCCCCCTGCTCGTGGCGGGTCTGGACGTGGCGGAAGTCGGCGTCGACCATCGCGTCGTAGGTCGGCAGGTTCGCCCCACCGGGGATCCCGAAGACGTCCTTGACGCCCTCGGCCTTGAGGGATTCCATCAACGTGTCGGCAGCTCGCATAGGAACTGGCGATGGTACCAGCGACGCTACGCCTGGCCGGCGGGCGATTTCGCCGGGTTCCAGCGGGTCTTCGGGTCGATCGCGGTCTCGATCACGCGGCCTTTGTGGCGCTCGATCGCGTGGATGATCGACTCCACCAGCTCCTCGCCCAGCAGGGTCGGCTCGAGGCCGAGGTCGAGCAGCTTGGTGTGGATCGCGTTGTAGTAGTGCTCTTCCTTCTCGACCCGCGGGTTCTCGTAGTGCTGGATCTCGACGCTGTAGCCGAGGTGCTCGCCGGCTTCCTTGACCAGCCCGGCCAGCTGCAGGACCGAGAACTGCTCGGTGAACTGGTTGAAGACACGGAACTCGCCGCGCTCGGCCGGGTTCAGCGCCGCCAGTTCGACGCAGGCAAGAGTGTCGCGAATGTTGAGGAAGCCGCGGGTCTGGTTACCGGCGCCGTAGACGGTCAGCGGGTGGCCGATCACCGCCTGCACGCAGAAGCGGTTGAGCACGGTGCCGAACAGCTCGTCGTAGTCGAAGCGGGTGACCAGGCGGTCGTCGCGGGCCGTCTCCTCGGTCTCGACGCCGTAGACGACGCCCTGGTTGAGGTCGGTCGCGCGCAGGCCCCAGGTGCGGCAGGCGAAGTGGATGTTGGTCGAGTCGTGGACCTTGGAGCAGTGGTAGAGCGAGCCCGGCAGTTTGGGATAGGGCAGGGTGTCCTCGCGACCCTTGTGCTGGATCGTGATGTAGCCCTCCTCGATGTCGATGTCGGGCTGGCCGTACTCGCCCATCGTCCCGAGCTTGACCAGGTGCGCGTCGGGGACGTGGTCGCGCATCGCGAAGAGCAGGTTGAGGTTGCCGATCACGTTCGCGTGCTGGGTTTCGACCGCGCGCTCGCGCGAGAGCATCGAGAACGGCGCCGAGGCCTGCTGGCCGTAGTGGACGATCGCCTCGGGCTTGGTCTCGGCGACGACCTCGTCGAGGAAGTCGCCGTCCTCGACGGCGCCGACGTAGCTGCGGATCTGCTCGCCGGAGACCTCGCGCCAGGCGGCGATCCGCTCGTCGAGCTCCCCGATCGGGGTCAGCGAGGCGGTGCCGTGTTCGGTGTGCCAGCGGCGGCGGGAGAAGTTGTCGACGACGGAGACTTCGTGCCCGCGGGCCGAAAAGCGGAGAGCCGTCGGCCAGCCGAGGTAGCCGTCGCCCCCGAGGATGAGGATTCGCATGAGGGCGGCAGCTTAGTTGAATCAGCCCGATGGAAAAGGGACTGGCGGCGCGAAACGGCGGCCGAATCGGCCTCGTTGCACTGATTGCGGTCCTGCTGCTGGGGCTCGGCCTGCGTCTCGGCGAGGCCTGGGACGGGCGGGCGCCGGTCTATGACGCGAAGGCCTACGCGGCGATCGCCGCGAATCTGGATCGAGGCGAGGGGTTCACGGTCGGGGCCGGCGCGACGCAGCCGTCGAGCAACTACTCGCCGGGACTGCCGCTGTTCGTGGCGGGCATCTACGAGCTGAGCGGGGGCGTGCACGAACAGCTGGCGCGGGTGGTCCTGGCGCTGGTTGGGGCGCTCTCGGTGCTTTTCGCGTATTTGATTGGGAGGCGGCTGACGCGATCTCCCACCGACCCACCCCTGTCTAGTGAGGCGGGTCGGTGGGAGATCGTCCCGCCGCTGATCGGCGCCCTGGTCGTTGCCATCTACCCAGCCTTATTGGAGTACCAGGGGATGCTGATGAGCGAGCCGCTGGCGGCGACCCTGCTCTCGGGCGGAGTGCTGGCGGCGCTCTGGGCTTGGGACGGTGGGCGCCGGAGATGGTTGCTGCCGGGGGTGCTGTTCGGGGCACTGGCGCTTACGCGGCCGGAGTATCTGGCCATCGCGGGGCTGGTGGCGCTTGTGGTGTTCGTACGGGAGGCACGTGGCGATTGGCGGGTGTCGCTCGTGCGCGCCGCGATCTTCCTGCTCGGCATAGTCGTGATCGTCGCGCCCTGGACGGTCCGCAACGCGGTCGCACTCGACCGCTTCGTCCCGATCTCCACCGGCGGCGGCCAGGTCCTGTTCGCCGGCACCTACCTGCCCTCGGACGGGGACCCGGAAAAGGTCGGCGCCGAGGTGGTTGCCGAAAATCCCGACCTTTTTCAATCCCAGGACGCCGAACGACTGAGGTTGGAGCAGATCCTCGCCCACCTCGCCGCCGCTCGTTATCCCGGCATGGAAACCGACCAGGCGCTGTCGAAGCTCGGCAAGGATCAGCTCTGGGATGACATTTCAGGGGAGCCCGCCGAATACACCGGCTTCGTCGCCACCAAGGTCTGGCGGATCTGGTCGCACGGGCCCCGGAACGTGATGCGCGAACCGGTCTGGGAGGTCCTGCACTGGCTATTGATCGTCCTCGGGTTGGCAGGTCTGGCGATTCTCGCCTGGCAGCGGCGCTGGGAGGCGCTGCTGATCGGCACGATCTTCCTCGCGATCACCCTGGTCAGCGCCCTGCTCGTCGCCTCGCCTCGCCGGGTCCTGGTGCTCGTCCCGCTGCTGGCCTCGCTCGCAACCCTCAGCCTCACCTGTCTACCGCCCAAAGTTCAGCGTTCGCTGAATTCCAGGCGCTATAGCGCCCAAAACTCAGCGAACGCGCCCGCCTCCCCGAGTAGCCTGGGCGCGCCTTGAACGCCCTGGCCAACTGGTTCCGCGCGTCGCCGCAGCGCTACGGGAAGCGGACGCTGATCGCGCTGGCGCTGATCGCGCTGCTGGGGTTGGTCGTTCGCGCCTACGTGGTGGTGAATCCGGTCGAGCATCCCGCCGACGACTCGGCCGCCTATTACGCGCTCTCCAAGGCGCTGTACACGGAACAGAGCTTCGGCGGGCCGGAATTCCGGGACTCCAGCGACTGGTCGCCGGGTGCGCCCTTCCTCTACGCCGCCGCCTACTACGCGACCGGCGGCGCCCGGGAAGGGACGGCGCGGATCGTCGAGGCGCTGCTGGGAGTGGCAACGATCCTCGTCGTCTTCGCCCTCGGCTGGCGCCTGGGCGGTCGCGAGCTGGGGCGCTGGGTCGGCCTCTTCGCCGCCTTCTGCGTCGCCGTCTATCCCCCGTTCATCCACACCACCGGCGAGCTGATGAGCGAGCCGCCGGCGATGCTGACCCTGCCAGCGGCGGTGCTCGCCTTCTTATGGGCTTCCGACCGCGGCGGCACCTGGACGTGGCTGGCACCCGGTTTCCTCTTCGGCCTCACCGCGATGTTCCGGCCCGAGTATCTGCTGGTCGGCGTCGCCTTCATCGTGCTCGCCGCGATTCGGGCCTGGCAGCAGCGCGGCTGGCAGCTCGGCCTTGCCGGCGGCGCCGTCCTCCTGCTCGCGATCGTCCTGCCGATCCTGCCCTGGACGGTTCGCAACGCGATCGTCCTCGACCGGGCCGTGCCGATCTCCACCGGCGGCGGTAAGGCCCTCTATGTCGGCACCTTCCTGCCGGCTGACGGCGAATACCAACGGGTCAAGGCGATCCTTGCCGAGCGTTACCTGGGACGAGACCTGGAGCCGGACTCCGAAGCGCTCGACGACGTCAATCCGACCCCGCTCTTCAACAGGGTTGCCGAAGAAGTACAGAAGAACCATCCGGGCCTGACCCGCGACGAAGCCCTCGGCAAGGCCGGCAAGGAAGACTTCAGCAAGTACTTCGGCGAAGACCCCTGGGGCTATGCGGCGATGACCGCCCGCAAGGTCGGACGGATGTGGAGCAGCGGGGTCGGCGAAGCGATGAGCACCACCGCCGGGCGCGCCGTCCAGATCCTCCTCGTCGCCCTCGGGCTGGCGGGTTTCGCCCTGCTGGCGCTGCGCCGCCGCCGGTGGGAGCTGGTTGTCCTGGCGACGCCGATCGTCCTCGTCACCGCGGTCGGCGCGGCCTCGCTGGCGGCGCCGCGACGCAACGAGGTGCTGATGACGCTGGTCTTTCCGCTCGCCGGCCTGGCCCTCTCCACGGGCCTCGCGGCCATATCCTCCGGGCGCGAATGGTCCCCAGAGCAGGCATCTTCCCCGCCGAACTGACGGCGCTGCGCGCCGTCGGCGTGCTGCTGGCGATCTTCATGGTCGCCTACGCCGTCCTCCGCCGCCGCTCGCTGCGGAACGCCGACGTCCTGATCCTGATCGCCTCCGGCCTCGGCCTGGCAGTCGTCGCGGGGACCGAAATCGTCAATGGGCTGCTCTCCGCCTTCTCCTTCGAGAAGGGCAACGGCGGCCGCATCCTTGGCCTCGCCGTCTTCGCGATCTTCATCCTCTTCCTGCTCGTCCTGCGGGCGCTGGCGCAGTCGGCGCGTAACGGCCGCCAGCTGGCCGCGGCGCTCGAGGGGCTCGCCTGGGAGGAGTTCCGCCAGGCCGGCCTGCCAGAGCGCTTCCGCGGCAAGATCGCGATCCTGATCCCCGCCTACAACGAGGCGGAGAACATCGGCACCGTCCTCGGTCAAATCCCGGCCGCGGTCTGCGGCGTCGGCACCGAGGTGCTGGTGGTCGACGACGGCTCCCGCGACGGCACCGGCGACGTCGCCGCCGAGCACGGCGCCTCGGTCGCCCGCCACGTCACCAACCGCGGCGGCGGCGCGGCGCTGCGGACCGGCTACCGGCTGATGGTGGAATCCGGAGCCGAGATCGTCGTCACCCTCGACGCCGACGGCCAGCACCGCCCAGACGAGATGGAGCGCCTTGTCAAACCGATCCTCGACGGCGAGGTCGACATGGCCCACGGCTCCAGGGTCCTCGGCCACGCCGACCGCAACCACTTCGCCCGCGAGCTGGGGATCGTCTTCTTCAACCGCCTGGTCTCCTTCATTACCCGCACCCAGGTCAGCGACTGCTCCAACGGCTACCGCGCCGTCCGCACCACGGTCCTGCCCCAACTGGTCCTGCGCCAGGAGCAGTTCCACACCTCCGAGTTCATGATCGAGGCGATCAAGCGCGGCATCCCCGCCAAGGAGGTCCCGATCACGGTCGACCAGCGCCTTCACGGCCACTCGAAGAAGCCCGCCGCCTTCCGCTACGGAGCCGGGTTCGCCAACGCCATCGTGCGGACGTGGCTGCGCTGAAGGCCAACCCTGCGCGCCAGGCGCTCGGCGCCTTGGCCGCCCTCTTGGCCTGCGCCCTAGCGGCGGCACCCGCAGCGGCGGCTCCCTTCCACCACGGGGTGATCGGCGTCCGGCTCTCGGCCCAGGTCGGGGAAGACGTGGCCTGGTCCTCGGACGGGAGCTGGATCGCGGAACCGAGTGGCGTTGGACTCCGCCTCCGCAACATCGAAAGCGGCGAAATCCGACCCCTCCGCGCACCGGCATACCTCAACTCCCAACTCCCTCCTTCGGGCCCGCTCGACTGGGCCCCGGACGGAACGATCAGGTACCTGACCAGTCCCACCTATCCGCCGATCGCCGGTAGCAACGCCTCGACCCTGACCGTGGTCCGGGTCGACGGATCCGGTTTTCGTCGGCAGCGTCTCGACATCCGGTCCAGCTACACCGACTGGGCGCTGCCGGGGTGGCCACTTGTCTTCGCCGCCGGCCCATTCGCCTTCAGTTTCGAAAAAGGCCCGATCGGCCCGAGGCCCTCGCTCTTCGTCCTCGACCAGTTCGGCGCGATGCCGCGGCGGATCGCCCTGATCCCTCACCCCACAGGGGAAGAAGACCTGGTCGAGCCGTCGGTCTCGCCCGACGGCACCCGCATCGCCTACAAGCGCTGGGGTCGGAACGGCTACGGCGGGCACAGCCTCAGCATTTGGACGATCGGCACCGACGGCTCCGGCCTCCGACCGCTGATCCGAGGACTCAACAGCGCCTCCACCGTCGAGTGGTCGCCCGACGGCAGCAAGATCGCCCTCGGCGCCCACACTGGCGTCAGGAGCGGTCAGCGCGTCTACGTGGTTCCCGCCACGGGAGGCGGGCTGGCCCGGATCGTCGACGAAGAAGTCCTCGACGGACCGGCTTGGTCCCCGGACGGGCAGTGGCTCGCCTTTTCGAACTACGACGGGGAGATCTGGCGCCTCCACCCCGACGGCAGTGGCCGGCAACGGATCGCGACGATCCCGGACAGGGAGGTCCGGGACCTGCTCTGGTCGCCCGACAGCCGCCACCTCGCCTACGTCGCCGCCCCGCTACCCCACAGCGACTGACCAATAGGCGACAGGGCGTTGACCGCCGTGAGAGGCTGCATGGCGGCAGGGGTCGACCAAACGGAGGGACAGGATGGCGATCACCGAGTGCGAGGCGGCTGAAGTAGAGAAGGCGAACGCGAGCGGCAACACCCCCATCGTCTTCATCCACGGGCTCTGGCTGCTGCCGAGCAGCTGGAACCGCTGGGCCGAGGTCTTCGAGGAGGCCGGCTACGCGCCGCTGACGCCAACCTGGCCCGATGACCCACGCACGGTCGAGGAGGCGCGCGCTAACCCCGACGTCTTCGCCAAGAAGACGCTGGGGATGATCGCCGACCACACCGCAGAGGTGATCGCGGGTCTCGACAAGAAGCCGGCGGTGCTCGGCCACTCGACCGGCGGCCTGCTGGCGCAGATGATCGCCGACCGCGGTCTCTCGGCAGCGACGGTGGCGATCGACCCCGGCCCGTTCCGCGGCGTCCTGCCGCTGCCGCTCTCGGCCCTGCGCTCGGCCAAACCGGTGCTGCAGAACCCGCTCAACCGGGGCCGCGCCGTAACCCTCACCCTCGACCAGTTCAAGTACGGCTGGGCCAACGCGCTCGACGACGCGGAGGCGGCGAGGCTGTACGAGACCTTTCACGTCGCCGCTCCGGGCGTAGCGCTGATGCAGATGGCGAACGCCAACCTCAACCCCTTCACCGAGGCGAAGCTCGACCCCAAGAGTCCTGACCGCGGGCCTCTGCTGATCATCGACGGCGAAAAGGATCACACCGTCCCCTGGGCGATCGCCAATGCTTCCTACAAGAAGCAGAAGCACAACCAGGCGGTGACCGAGATCGAGAAAGTCCCTGATCGCGGCCACTCGCTGACGATCGACAGCGGCTGGCGCGAGGTCTGCGACCGCGCCCTAGCTTTCGTCAAGCGCTTCGCCTGAGCGGGTTCAGCTGCGCACGCCGGGGTGGCGGACAGTTGCCGGGTCGGGCAGGTAGAGGTCGCTACCGCAGCGGGGGCAGACCTGGACGTAGAGCTTGAGTGCCTTGTGGCAGGTCGGGCACTGGCGTTCCGGTTCGTCCTTGTCGACCCGGTAGAGGATCACCGCGACCAGCCCGAGCAACGGGATCACCGCACCGACCAGGAACCAGATGAAGAAAGAGCTGCCCTTGCTCCTGCCGATCAGGCCCGTCGCGAGCCCGAAGAAGAAGATGATGACGAGGTACTCCACGACCCCATTCTTGCGCTTCGCGCGACTAGACCTAACGTCCAGTAGCGCCGGCCGCCTTTAAGCCCGCAGGCCCCGGGGCCGAGGGATAGGCGAGGCCCCGCAGGGGCCTATTCGCGCATGGCGATCCCGCAGGACAAACCAGTCGCAGCGAGGCCGAAGCAGGCACGGCGCAAGCGCCGGCGCGTGTGGAAGGACAAGCACTTCCGCTGGGTGCCGGACGGACAGGGCGACTGGAAGGTCCAGGCCTACCTCTTCCGACACCACCACAAGCCCAAACGGGGTCACTACCGCGGCCCGGGGAAGAAACCGGCGCGACAGGCCACGGTTGCCGCCCCTGCGCCCGCCGCCGCCTCCACTCCGCCCTTCGACCAGCGTCCGGCCGGCGCCTACCAGGGCTCTTTCGGCACCGCCCAGGCAGTGCGGCTGCTGCAGCGGGCCGGCTTCGGTCCGGTCCCGGGACAGGCCGAGCAGCTCGCCTCGCTCGGGCTGGTCGGCGCGGTGCAATCGCTGACCCGGCCCAACGGCTCCGCCCATCTCAGCGGCCCCGCCCCGCGCGACGACGAAGGCAACCCGCTCGCCCCCGCCGACGCCTGGGGGCACGACCACCTCTGGTGGCTCGACCGCATGGTCCGCACTGACCAGCCGCTGGTCGAGCGCATGGCCCTCGTCTTCCACGACTGGTTCGCGACCTCCAACGCGAACGTCTCCAAAGCCCAGCAGATGATCGATCAGTCGAACCTCTTCCGTGCCCACTGCTTCGGCTCGTTCCTCGACCTCTTCCGGGCGGTGACGATCGACCCGGCGATGCTGCAGTGGCTGAACGGCAACGAAAACTACAAGTGGGCGCCGAACGAGAACTACGGCCGGGAGATGATGGAGCTGTTCAGCCTCGGCGCCGACCGCGGCGCCTACAGCGAGGACGACATCCGGGAACAGGCCCGCGCCCTGACCGGCTGGCGCAACGACTGGTCGAGCGAGGAAGGCGCCCACAACTTCCGCTTCGAACCGAAATGGCACGACACGGGCAATAAGACCGTGTTCGGGAAGACCGGCAACTGGGGCTGGGAAGACGCCTGCCGGCTCTGCGTCGAACACCCCCTGCACGCCTCCTTCTTCGTCGAGAAGCTGTGGAGCTACTTCGTCCCGGCGCCGCCCGCTGCGGACGTCCGCGACCGGCTGATCTCGACCTATGCCGGCTCCGGCTGGCAGATCCTGCCGGTGATGGAGGAAATTCTCACCAGCCCGGACTTCTACGAGGGCCCGCCGATGGTGAAGCCGCCGGTCGTCCACCTCGCCTCGATGCTGCGGACGCTGGGGCGCGGGATCGACACCGAGGCCTGGGTCTGGCTCTGCGACCAGGCCGGGCAGCAGCTCTTCTGGCCACCCAACGTCTCCGGCTGGGACGACAGCCGCTGGCTCGACACTTCGCGGATGCGGGCCCGCTGGCTGATGGTCACCTACGCGCTGGAGGAGATCTCCGCCGACGTCTGGGGCGCGCCCTACAGCACCACCGAGACCCCGGGGGAAGCGCTCGACAAGGCGATCGCCTCGTGGAGCTCGCCGGCTCTGCGCGCCGAGCACCGCGCCGAGCTGCTCGACCTCGCCACCCGCAGCGAGAGTCTGATCGTCGCCAACTGGCAGAAAGGCCCCTACCGGGCGATGCGCCAGAACGCCCTCCTGCAGCTGATCGGCGTTAGCCCGGACATGGTCCTGCAATGAGCCCGCGCCCCCAGAGCCACTCCTGCTGCAGCGGCTACACCCGCTCACAACTGCTGCGCTCGGCCGCCGCCGAAGCCGGCAAGGGACTGCCGGCGATCGAGCCGGGGATGCCCGAGCCGGCGGGTACCGGGCTCTCCCGGCGCAAGTTCCTCTCCCGCAGCGCCGGCCTGGCGCTGGCGGTCTACGGCGCCTCGAAGATCCCGCTCTCGGCCTTCGAGACCGGGATCGCGCAGGCGGCCCCGACCGACAAGATCCTCGTCTCGGTCTTCTTCGACGGCGGCATCGACGCGCTCAGCGTCCTCTCTCCCGTCAACGACTCCCGCTACCAGCAACTGCGCCCGAACCTGAAGCTGGCGCCCGGCGCCGGCGCGACCTTCAGCGAGGACCCGAGCCTGCAGTGGCACCCCTCGGCGGCCTCGCTGGCGACCCTGCACGGCGAGGGCAAGGTCAGCGCCTTCCCGGCGATCGGCTACGACCACCCGGATCAGTCCCACTTCACCTCGCGCCACTACTACGAGATTGGCGAGCTGCAGGTCGGCTACCGGACCGGCTGGCTCGGCCGCTATCTCGACGTCGTCGGCGACGACGAAAACCCGCTGCAGGGGCTTTCGCTGGACGGCTCGCTTTCGCCGATGATCGCCACCGCCGAAAAGCCGGTGGCGGCGATCGACAGCGTCGACGGCTACGACCTCTGGTCGCGGGTCGACGATCCGGTCCAGGCAGAGATGTTCCGCAGCTTCGCCCGCTTCGGTTCCTTGTCGGCCGACTCGCCGGCGATGGGGCAGGTGCGGCGCGCCACCTCGCAGACCGACAAGCTGCGCCAGGACCTGGCGGGGGTCGGCGAATTCAGCAGCCCGGTCGCCTACCCGGACACCTGGTTCTCCCACAAGCTCGCCGGCCTCGCCGCCTACATCGCCTTCGGACTGCCGATGCGGGTGGTGACGATCCGCGCCCCCGGCGGCTACGACACCCACGCCGACCAGGCCACCGACCTGCAGAACAACCTCAAAGACACCTGCGACGGGATCCTTGCCTTCCAGCGCGACCTCGAAGCCCGCGGCCTCGCCGACCGGGTGATGCTGGAGATGTGGAGCGAGTTCGGGCGGCGGCCGGAAGAGAACGGCTCGCTAGGGACCGACCACGGCGCCGCCGGCTGCGCCTTCGTGATCGGCTCGCAGGCCAAAGGCGAGATGGTCGGCGAGTTCCCCGGTCTGGCCACGCTCGACCCGCAGGACAACCTGCGGGTGACCAGCGACTTCCGCGGGATGTACTGCTCGCTGCTCGAGCAGTGGCTGGGCTTCGACGCCGAAGCGATCATTCCCGGCGCTTCCGGCTTCGCCCGGCCGGTGCTGGTGAAGCCGTGAGGGCGATCCGGATCCGGCCGGTCCGCGCGGGAGCTCTGGCGCTCTGCATGGCGCTCGTCGCGACCCTCGCGGCGCAACCGGGCACGCCGCCGCCGGCTCCGGGGCAGGCGCGGGCCGCCGATTGCGCCTGGCAGCAGCACTCCAAGCGGGTTGTGAAGAAGGTTCGGCGCCACGGCAGGACGCACCGGGTGGTGCGCTGGAAGCGCTGGTGGAGCTGCGATCCGGTTCCGGCCCCGGCGGTCGCCGCGCCTCCAAGCCTCAGCCCGGCGGCCCCGCCCCAACCCGAACCCGAACCCGAACCGGAAGCCAACCGGCTCGCGGTGAAATCGGTCGAGTTCTACTTCGTCCTCTCGCGGCCGAGCGTCAAAGCCGGCGAGGTGACGATCGAACTCAACAACCAGGGCGAAGACGCGCACAACCTCAACCTGCGCCGGGAAGGCGACGAGGGCGAACCGCTGCAGATCGCCGAAACCGCCTCGGACCAGCGGAGTGTCGCCAGCTTCGACCTGCCGGCCGGCAAATACAAGCTCTGGTGCTCGCTCCCCGAACACGAGGAACGCGGGATGGTCACCACCCTGACGGTGGATTAGCGCCGAGTCCGCGAAAATACGTGTAGTACGCGCTTTTTCGCGGACTCGCGCTTCAGAGCAGCGGCTTTGGGTGGCCGATCGTGCCGACCTCGGAGAGGTCGCGACGGAAGGGCAGCCCGGCGGTCCAGTCGAGCACTGCCCGCACCTTGCGAGCCGAGCCGGGGATCTGGCTCATGTGGTAGGTCCGGGCCATCCACCAGGCCGGGAAGCCGCGGAAGGTGCGGTCGCCGATCTTGCCCACGGCCTTGTAGCGGCCGAGGTTGACGAAGGCCGCTTCGGACTTGTAGGCATAGGGCCTGGGAGTCCCGATTCCGAGCTCGGCAGCAATGTTGCGGGCGGCGACCGGTCCCTGGCGCACGGCGGTCTGGGCGGTCGGCGGCGAGGTGCCGCCGCTTGGGTCCGGGACAGCGGCGCAGTCGCCGATCGCCCAGACCGAGTCCATTCCCTGCACCCGCAGGTGGGAGTCGACGGGGACCCGACCGCGCTCGTCGAGCGGCACGCTCAGCTCCTTGAGGATCGGCTGCGGGGCGACGCCGGCGGTCCAGACCACGGTCCTGGTCGGCAGCACCTCGCCGGTCGAGAGGCGGGCGCTATCGGCGGTCACCTCCTCCAGCGTGGTCTCAAGGCGTATGTCGATGCCGCGGCCGCGCAGCTCGCGCAGCGCGTATTCGCCAAGCCCACGGTCGATCTCGGGCAGGACCCGGTCGGTCGCCTCGACCAGCACCCAGCGCATCCCATGCAGGCGGGCGCGAGGGTAAGAGTCCATGGCGTCGGCAGCGAAGTCCTGCAGCTCGGCCAGCGCCTCGAGACCGGCGTAGCCGCCGCCGACGAAGACGTAGGTGAGCAGCTGTTCCCGGCGCCGCGGATCCTCGGTCGCGTTCGCTTCCTCCAGCGTCTCGATCACGTGGTTGCGGAGGTAGATCGCGTCAGCGAGGCTCTTGAACCCGACCGCGTGCTCGGCCAGACCGGGCACCGGCAGGACGCGAGAGACCGAGCCCAGCGAGAGCAGCAGCTGGTCGTAGGGAAGCTGCTCGATTTCGCCGTACTTGGCCCGCAGGGTGACGGTCTTGGCCTCAGGGTCGTGGCCGACGATCGAGCCCAGCCGCAGGTAGGTGCGGTTGAGGATCTCCCGCAGCGGCGTCACCACGTGCCGCGGCTCTAGGGTCCCGGCGGCAGCCTCGGGCAGAAACGGCGTGTAGAGCGCGAAGTTCGTCTCGTTGACCAGCACCAGCCGCGCCGACTGCTTCGGCATCGCCCGCTCCAGCTCCCGAGCAGCAGCCGCGCCACCAAACCCACCACCAGCGATCACCACGTTCCAGGCCATGAGTCCAACCTAGCACGCTTGTAACACGTTGTTACAAAGTGGCGGAAGGCACTAGCGAGAAGCCTGTTCGTGGTAGATTTACCGCCGATACCGACCTAAAATATAGGAGTAAATTATGAATTACTCACTCAAACCAGGCGAGCAAATCAAGCGGACCGACCTACATAAGCGCTATGGCGGACGCCGCCAAGGAGGGATCAGCCCCTCGAAACAGTCGCCCAATGTCTTCCTCTTCACCGATCAGAAGCAGGGGGCGCTCCATGGCTACATCTACGACGGCGACAACGCCGAGGACGGCTTCTACCACTACACCGGCGAGGGTCAATACGGCGACCAGCGAATGGCGCAGGGCAACAGGGCGATCCGCGACCACCGCGAGGAAGGTCGAGAGCTGCACCTCTTTGACTCCAGCAGCGGCACGGCGACTTATATGGGGGAGTTCGAGTACGTCGATCACTACCCCGGCGACGCCCCCGAGACGGACGAAGGCCCCGAGCGCAAGGTGATCGTTTTCCGCCTGCGCCGCCTAAGCGGCGACCGCGCACTCGCCCCATCGCGGGTAAACCAGTTCGGACCAGACTCGGTGAAGGAGGTGCCCGTCGAGCAACACAACACCGAGCGGATGCTGATTTACCCCAACCGCGAGCCATACGAGGCCGAGCGCCGCGAGCAGAAGCTGGTGCGCGAACTGGAGGCATCCTGGCGGGCTGAAGGAAATGATGTTTGCCGCCTCCAGCTCCGCCCCAAAGGCGAGCCCGCCCCACTCTTCTGCGACCTCTATGACCGCACCTCAAACACGCTGGTCGAGGCCAAGGGAACTGTGGCGCGCAGCGCTTTCCGAATGGCGATCGGTCAGCTCGCTGATTATGCGCGTCTGGTTGACCCGGCCCCCCAGAAATTGATCCTTGTGCCAGAGGAACCGCGTCCAGACCTCTTGAATCTTGCCGCCAGTCAAAAGATCAGGGTTACCTGGCCCGAGGGTGACGGGGGCTTTGCGACTACGAGTTGAGCCGCTCCTGAATTAGGCGATTGACCTCGCCGCCGTCGGCGCGGCCCTTGGTCTCTCGCATGACCGCCCCAACGATGACCCCGATTGCCTTGCCGTTGCCTTCGCGGATCTTCTCCACGGCGTCAGGGTTGTCGGCCATCGCCTTCTCAACGATTGCCTCCAGCTCGCCGGAGTCGCTCTCCATCTGGGCGAGGCCCTCTCGCTCGACGATCTCGGCCGGCTCGCCGCCCTCGGCGACCATCACGGCCAGAATCTTCTTGCCGCTGCCGTGCGAGATGCTCTTCGCCTGGACCAGGCCGACCAGGGCCGCGAGCTGCTCCGGCGAGACCTTGGAGGCAGTGGCGCCGCCCTCGACCTCGGCCTGGCGCAGCGCCGCCGCCAGCTCGCCGGTCACCCAGTTCGCCACGACCTTCGGCTCGATTCCGTCGGCGGCCGAAACGGTGCTCTCGAAGTAGGCGGCGGTCTCCGGGTCGGTCGCCAGGGTCAGCGCCACGTCGGCGGCCAGCCCGATCCCTTCGTAGCGCTCGATCCGGGTCGCCGGCAGCTCGGGCAGCGCCTCGCGCGCCTCGCGCAGCATCTCCTCGGTCGGCACGATCGGCACCAGGTCGGGCTCGGGGAAGTAGCGGTAGTCGTGCGCTTCCTCCTTCGAGCGCAGCGAGGTGAGGCTGCCGCTGGCCGGGTCGAAGTGGAGCGTCTCCTGCTCGACCGTCCCCCCCGCCTCGACCAGCTCGCACTGACGGGCGTACTCGGCTTCCATTCCGCGCTGGAGGAAGCGGAAGCTGTTCATGTTCTTCAGCTCGGTCTTGGTCCCGAGCGTCTCGCTGCCGGCCGGCCGGACCGAGATGTTGGCGTCGACCCGCAGGCTCCCCTCCTCCATGCTGACATCGGACACCCCCAGCTGGCGAACCGTCTCGCGCAGCAGCCGGGCCCACTTGGCGGCTTCGGCCGGGTCGCGCAGGTCAGGCTCGGTGACGATCTCCACCAGCGGCGTGCCGCCACGGTTGAAGTCGACCAGGGAGGCGGCGGAGCCGTGGATCCGGCCGGAGTCGCCGACGTGGATCGTCTTCGCCGCGTCCTCCTCGAGGTGGGCGCGGTGGATGCGGATATCGCCGAGCCGGCCGGCACCGCAGATCGGAATATCGTACTGACTGATCTGGTAGGCCTTCGGGCTGTCGGGATAGAAATAGTTCTTGCGGTGGAAGATCGACCGCGGGGCGATCTCGCAGTTCAGCGCCGCCCCGATCTGCAGCGCGTAGCGGATCGCCTTCTCGTTCGGCACCGGCAGCACCCCCGGGTGGGCGAGGCAGATCGGGCAGGTGTGGACGTTGGGCTCGTCGCCGAAGGAGAGCTCACAGCCACAGAACATCTTCGTCTTCGTCGCCAGCTGGACGTGGATCTCCAGCCCGATCACCGCCTCCAGCTCAGCCACCGGACTCTCCTTGCGGACGGGCGTCGAAGCCGATCCCCTGCTCTAGCGCGTAAGCGGCATCGAGCAGGCGCTGCTCGGCGAAGGCGGGCGCGGCGATCTGGAAGCCGACCGGCAGTTGCGGGCCGCCGCCCTCCGGCGCGGCAAGGCCAGCGGGGATCGAGATCGCCGGGATGCCGGCGAGGCTCATCGGGACCGTGAAGAAGTCGTTCAGGTACATCGCCAGCGGGTCGTCGCTCTTCTCCCCCAGCCCGAAGGCGACCGAGGGCGCGGTCGGGGTGACGACGAAGTCGACCTCGGCGAAAGCGCCGTCGAAGTCCTGGGCGATTCGGGTGCGGACTTTCTGCGCCTGGCCGTAGTAGGCGTCGTAGTAGCCGGAGGAGAGCGCGTAGGTGCCGAGCATGATCCGCCGCTTGACCTCCGGGCCGAAGCCCTCCGAACGGGTCGTCTCGTACATCTCGACCAGGTCGCCCTCGCCGCCGGCGCGCATCCCGTAGCGGACCCCGTCGTAGCGGGCGAGGTTGGAGGAGGCCTCAGCGGGGGCGATCACGTAGTAGGCGGAGATGCCGTGCTCGGCGTTCGGCAGCGAGACCTCGGCGATCTCGCCGCCGAGGGCCTCGATCTTCGCCAGCGTCCGCTCGAAGACCTCGCGCACCCCCGAGTCGACCGAGTCGCGCGCCAGCTCGGCCGGAACGCCGAAGCGCAGCCCGCTGAGATCCTCGCGCTCGGGCAGCGAGACGCCGCCCTCGATCCCGACCGAGGTCGAATCCAGCGGATCGCGCCCCTGCAGCATCGCCAGCAGCAGAGCGGCGTCGCTGACGGTCCGGGTGAGCGGGCCGCACTGGTCGAGCGAGGAGGCGAAGGCGATCATCCCGTAGCGGGAGATCGCGCCATAGGTCGGCTTCAGGCCGACGATCCCGCAGAAGGCCGCCGGCTGGCGGATCGAGCCGCCGGTGTCGGTGCCGATCGCCCACGGCGCCAGGCCGCCCGCGACGGCGGCGGCCGACCCGCCGGAGGAGCCGCCCGGCACCCGGCTGCGATCCCACGGGTTCAGCACCGGACCGTAGGCCGAGTTCTCGTTCGAGGAGCCCATCGCGAACTCGTCCATGTTCGTCTTGCCGAGGATCGGCAGGCCGGCGGCGATCAGCTGCTGAACGGCGGTCGCCGTGTAGGGCGGGCGGTAGTCCTCGAGGATTCGCGAGGCGGCCGTGGTCGGGACCCCCGCGGTGCAGAAGATGTCCTTGACCGCGATCGGCGCGTTCCAGTCCTGCTCCACCTCGATCGCCGCGGCTTCGGCGCCGCGCTCGTTGCGCCAGAGGTAGGCGTTCAGCTCGTCCGAGCCCGCAGCCTCGAACCACGCCTCGGAATGCTCCTGCGGCGAGATTTCGCCGGCCACTTTGGCGTTGTGGGCCTCGAGGACCGTGAGGTCGAGAATCTCAGGCATCGGCTGCGGTCATTCGGCCTGGGGCGAGGGAACGCGGAAGGCGCCATTTTCCGGCTCGGGCGCCGAGGCGAGGGCGACGTCGCGCGGCAGGCTCTGCCAAGGCTCGTCGGCACGCATGACGTTCTCCAAAGCCACCACGTGGGAGGTCGGCTCGACCCCCTCCAGGTCGAGGTTGCCGATCCGGTCGACGTGCTCGAGGATCCCCGAAAGCTCGCCGACCATCGTCTCGACTTCCCCCTCGGAGAGGCGAAGACGGGCCAGCTTCGCCACGTGAAGTACCTGCTCCCGCTCGATCATGGCGGCCGATTCTAGGGGCGCGTGGAAACTGGCTGCCTGGCCAGTTATTGTGCGCCCGATGCAGGGACCGCGCGCCGAGAGATTCGTCGTCCTCAACCTCCGCCTGCTCGCGGTCACCTTCGCCGTAGTCGGCCTGCTCTTCCTGCTGGTCCCCAGCGGCGTCCTCGACGTCATCTCCGACGTCGGCGAATGGTTCGGCAACGACAACCGCGCCCCCCACACCCAGGAGTACCTGTGGCTGGCGCTGGCCTTCGCCTACATGGTGGTGATCACCGGGATCTGCCTCGTCGCCCAGGCCGACGTCGTCCGCTACCGGCCGCTGCTGCTGGTCCTCGCCGCCGGAAAGACCGCCTCCTCGCTCGGCTCGCTCGCCTTCTTTCTAATTCAGGAACAGGTCTTCATCTACCTGCTCAACTTCCTCGTTGACGGCTTCCTGGCGCTGCTGGCGCTCTGGCTGTTCGTCCTGGCCGGCCGGGTCGGCCGCCCCGCCGCTCCCGGTTGACAGCGCCCGCCAGGGCTCTCGGCCGCTGAGCAACGGACCCTGAGCTCGATCTGCGCCGCGATGGCGCCGGGCATCGACGGCCTGCCGGCGGCGGAGCGCGACGTCGACGTCTCCGGCCAGGTGGCCGAGTTCCTGCGCTCGCTCTCGCCGGGGGTGCTACTGCGCCTGCGTATGGGGCTGCGGGCCTTCGAGTGGCTACCGTTCCCCTGGCGCTTCAGCCGGCTCGACCCCGAGGCGGCCGACGAGTTCCTCGCCAAGCTGGAGCGGTCGAGCTTCTCCCTGCACCACGACCTGCTGCTGATGGCGAAGCTGTTCTCGACCCTCGGCTACGCGGTCGCGCCGGAGGTCGAGGCGAAAATCGGCGTCAGGACCGCCTGCGCTCTCGCCGACGGCAGCCTGCCCGAGCCCGCCGGGTCGCTGGGCGAGACCGTGGCCCGCGGCGAGGGCGAGGATTGCGAGGTGGCGATCGTCGGCTCCGGCGCGGGCGGCGCGGTGGCGGCGGCGATGTTGGCCGAGGCCGGGCTCGACGTCCTCGTTCTGGAGGCCGGCGACCACTACAACCGCGACAACTACCCGGGGGGCCGCCTCGAGGCGATCACCGAGCTCTATCGCGAAGCCGGGCTGACGATCGCCGAAGGCAAACCGCCGATCCCGGTTCCGGTGGCGAAAGTCGTCGGCGGCACCACGGTGATCAACTCCGGCACCTGCTTCCGCGCCCCGGACGGGATCCTCGAAGGCTGGCGCGATGAGTTCGGCATTCCCTGGGCGACGGACCTCGCCGACGACTTCGCCGAGGCCGAGGACTTCCTCCGCGTCACCCCGCTCGACCCCGCCACGATGGGCCGCAACGGGCAGCTGGCGATGGAGGGCGCCGAAACCCTCGGCCTAAGCAGCGGACCGATCTCCCGCAACGCCGGCAACTGCGTCCAGTGCAGTTCCTGCCCCTACGGCTGCGCGATCGACGCCAAGCGAGGGATGCACGTCAGCTACCTGCCGCGCGCGGTCGCCGCCGGGGCACGGGTGCGGGCGGGGGTCGAGGCGCAGCGCGTCCTGACCGAGGACGGGCGCGCGGTCGGGGTCGCCTGTACCGCCCGCGACGCGAGCGGCCGCAGCCGGCCCTTCACCGTCCGCGCCAGCCGCGCCGTGATCGCCGCCGGCGGCGCCCTCGGCACCCCGGAGCTGCTGCTGCGCTCGGGCCTCGGCGGCGACCAGGTCGGCCGCAACCTCCGCATCCATCCCGCCTGCTGGGTCGGCGCCCGCTACGAAGAGGACGTGCATGGCTGGGAGGGCGTGATGCAGAGCTATTACGTCGACGAGTGGGAGCACGACCGCGGCGTGCTGCTGGAGGCGACCTTCACGCCCCTGGCCTTTGGCGGCGCCTGGCTGGTCGGCACCGGCGCAGAGCACCAGCGCTCGATGCTCAATTTCGGCCGCATCGGTTCGATTGGCGTGCAGCTGCGCGACGTCTCGGTCGGCAGAGTGGGCCTCGCCAACCAGGGAGCCCTGCGCGCCGCCTACAGCCTCAACGCCGAGGACACCCGCAAGGTCGCCTTCGGCATCGCCCGCGCGGCCGAAATCCACTTCGCGGCCGGCGCCACCGAGGTCTACCCGAACATCCCCCGGGTTCCCGTCCTCAAGCCTGGGGACCTGGCGCAGTTCGAGGCGACTCGGTTCAAGGCCTCGGAGCTGCGCCTCGAGGCCTTCCACCCGATGGGGACGGCGCGGATCTCAGACGATCCCCGCCGCGGGGTCTGCGCCCCCGACGGGTCGGTCAACGGGACGCCCGGCCTCTACGTGGCCGACGCGTCCCTCTTCCCGGCCGCCCCCGGCGTCAACCCGATGATGACCATTATCGCCTTCGCGAAGCAGGTCTCCAGGGAAGTCGCCGGGAGCAGGTCCTCCGTCAGCTACTCGGCGGGGGCGGCGGTGGGGACGGCGGCGTAGAGCTCGGCGGCTGGCCGCCACCGGTGCCACCTCGGTTCGAGAACTGATCGCCGATCTCGCCGAACGAGGTTCCCTCTTCCTGCATCGCCCGGTAGGCGCCGTAGGTAATTCCGGCCGCGGCGATCAGTCCGAGGAAGGCGCCGATCGCGGGGTTGATGTCGACCCCGGGGACGCCGCCGGTGTCGCCGGGCGGGTCGATGATCCGGTAGATGATCAGCAGTACCGAGATCGCGCCGAGCACCGCTGCCACCGCGTTAAGCGAGACGGGCGGCTCGACCAGCGCATCGGAGACGCGAATCACGACGACCGCGATCACGACGAGGATCGTCAGCATCATGAACAGGTCGATGTAGGTGAACGCTTCCCAGGCGTTGCCGCCGATGCTGAGGCTGAAGAGGCCGTTGCCGCTCGAGACGTCGACCTTGAACCAGTCGAAAAACATGAAGATGAAGAGAAGGACGGCCGACCCGCCGGCGATCTTCTCCCCCGTACTGAGCCTGTCCATCTTTCTCCTCCTCGGAGCTTGGGGTGGGTCAGTCGACCCTAAACGTGCTTCCGGGGGGGACTTCGACGCAGATGGCCGGGTTTCCTACTCGGCGGCGCGCTGGTGTGCGGCTTGCAGCGTGTTGGCGAGCAGCATCGCGATCGTCATCGGGCCGACCCCGCCGGGCACCGGCGTGATCGCCGCCGCGACCTCGGCCGCCGCGTCGTAGTCGACGTCGCCGACCAGCCCCTTCTCGAGGCGGTTGACGCCGACGTCGATCACCACCGCGCCTGGCTTGACCGCCTCGGCACCGAGCAGCTTCGGCACCCCGACCGCGGCGACCAGGACGTCGGCGCGGCGGCAGACCTCGTTCAGGTCGCGGGTCCGCGAGTGGCAGGTCGTCACCGTCGCGTTGGCCATCAGCAGCAGGCGCGCGACCGGCACCCCGACCAGCTTCGAGCGACCGACGACGACGGCTTCGGCGCCCTCCAGCTCGACTCCCTCGTGGGCGAGCAGCTCCATCACCCCGCGCGGGGTGCAGGAGACCAGGTTGGGGTCGCCGTGGGCGAGCCGGCCGGCGTTGGTCGGAGTGAGGCCGTCGACGTCCTTGGCCGGGTCGATCGCGGCGACGATCTTGTCCTCGTCGATGTGGGCCGGCAGCGGCAGCTGGACGAGGATCCCGTCGACCGCGTCGTCGGCGTTCAACTCGGCGACGAGGTCCAGCAGCTCGGCTTCGGAGATCGAGGCGTCTGGGCCGTAGTGGATCGAGCGCATCCCGATCTCCTCCGAGGTGCGCCGCTTGTTGCGCACGTAGACCTCGGAGGCCGGATCGTCGCCGACCAGCACCGTGGCCAGGCCCGGCGGCCGGCCCCGCTCCTCGACGAAGGCCGCGACGTCGACCTTGACCCGCTCGCGGACCGCGGCGGCCACGGCTTTGCCGTCGATCTTCCGCGCCGCCATCGCCCTACCGCTTCCTGACCGGGGCGTAGTCGGCCATCAGCTTGCGCTCGGCCCCATCGGCTGAGAAGCGGACGACGATCACCCCGCCCGGCTCGACCCCGGTCACCACCCCGTCGCCGAAGCTGGCGTGGACGACGTCGTCGCCGGTCTGGAATTCCAAAGCCGGCCCCGGATCGACCGCCTGCGCCGGCGTCACCTCGCTGGTCACCGAGGTGCTCCAGCTGGTGCCGAGGCTGCGGGCCGCGGTCGAGTGGCTCTCGGTCAGCTCGCTCGGCACCTCGTCGACGAAGCGCGAGGGCAGGTTGCGCTCGGCCCGGCCGAACAGCCGCCGCTCCCGCGCCCAGGTCATGTAGAGGCGTTTGCGGGCGCGGGTGATGCCGACGTAACAGAGGCGGCGCTCCTCTTCTTCGCCGCCCTCTTCCAGCGCCCGCATATGCGGGAAAGCGCCCTCCTCGCAGCCGACGATGAAGACCGTGTCGTACTCGAGGCCCTTGGCGTTGTGAAGGGTCATCAGCGTCACCAGCTCCTGCTCGTCGCGGAGCCCGTCCTGCTCGCTGTAGAGGGAGATCTGCTGCAGGTACTCCTCCAGCGGCGAGATTTCGCTCTCGCCCTCGCGTTCGCGCTCGATGTCGAACTCGGCGGCGCCGCCGATCAGCGTTTCCAGGTTTTCGGCCCGTCCTTCGGCCTCGATCGTCCGCTCCGCCGCCAGCGCTTCGAGGTAGCCCGTCTCGTGCAGGACGGCCTCCAGCAGCGTCGCCACCGGCCCGCCTTCGTCGGCGCGTTCGCGCAGCCCGGCCATCGTCTCGTAAAAGCGGCCGACCGACTTCACCGCCGCCCCGCTCAGGCCAGGGACCTCCTCGACCCGCTCGATCACCTCCCAGACCGGCATCCCGGTGGTGTTGACGTGGGAGGCGATCCGGCTCTGGCTGGTGTTGCCGATCCCGCGCCGGGGCGAGTTGACCACCCGGCCGAAAGAGACGAGGTCGGCCGGGTTGACCAGCAGGCTGAGGTAGGCGATCGCGTCCTTGACCTCGGCCCGTTCGTAGAACTTGGTGCCGCCGATCACCTGGTAGGAGACGTCGAAGCGCTGCAGCGTGTCCTCCAGCACCCGGCTCATCGCGTTGGTCCGGTAGAAGACCGCGACCCCGGAGCGGGCGACCCCGTCCTCCTGCTCCAGGCGTTCGATCTCGGCCGCGACCCAGCGCGCCTCCTCATGCTCGTCGGTCAGCTCGTTCAGCTGGACCGGCTCGCCGCCCTCGTCTTCGGTCCAGAGCTCCTTCTTCAGGCCTTCGCGGTTGCGTTCGATCACCGCGTTGGCGGCCGAGAGGATGGTCTGCGTGGAGCGGTAGTTCTGCTCGAGCTTGACCACCTCCGCGTCCTCGAAATCCTTTTCGAAGTCGAGGATGTTGCGCACGTCGGCATGGCGGAAGCCGTAGATCGACTGCGCATCGTCGCCGACCACCATCAGGTTCCTCTGCTCCCCCGCCAGCAGCTGCAGCATCCGGTACTGGGCGTGGTTGGTGTCCTGGTACTCGTCGACGAGGAGGTGGCGGAAGGTGCGCTGCCAGCGCTCACGCACGTCGGGGAAGAGCTCGAGCACGTTCACCGTGCGGACCAGGAGGTCGTCGAAGTCCATCGCGTTGGCTTCCCGCATCCGCTTCTCGTAGAGGGGGAAGGCTTCGGCGACGACCTCCTCGAATTCGTTCATCGCCGCTTCGTTGTAGGAATCGGAGTCGATCAGCTGGTTCTTGGCGCCGGAGATCTTCGACTGGATCGCCCGCGGCGGGAAACGTTTCGGGTCGACCCCCAGCTCGGTCAGGCAGCGTTTCAGCATCCGCAGCGAGTCGGCCTGGTCGTAGATCGTGAACCCCTTCGAGTAGCCGAGGCGCTCGGCGTCGACCCGCAGCATCCGCGCGCAGGCGGAGTGGAAGGTCGTCACCCACATCGCCCGCACCGAGCGGCCGACCAGCTGGCCGACCCGGTCGCGCATCTCGGCGGCGGCTTTGTTGGTGAAGGTGATCGCCAGGATCTCTCCCGGGCGGGCGGCGCCGGTGGCCAGCAGGTAGGCGATCCGGTGGGTCAGGACCCGGGTCTTGCCCGAGCCGGCGCCGGCGAGGACCAGCAACGGACCCTCGCCGTGTTCGGCCGCCTGTCGCTGCGGCCCGTTCAGGCCCGCGAGCAGCCGCTCGACCCGGTCGGCGCCGGGCTCAGTCGGGGCTCCGGCAGACTCCTGAGACCGGTCTCCGTCCAGCTCGAACTCGCTCTGCAGACTCACTCGCCGAGGATAGCCCGGCGCCCGGCGGGGCTTCGCTGCTCAGCCGCCGGCCGAGGAGCGGCCGGTGCGGGGCTCGATCTTCGCCGTCTCGGCGCTCGGGCCGTTGCCGCCGTCCAGTTGGGCCAGCCGCTTCTCGACGTCGGCAATCCGCTCCGAGAGGGCCTTGATCGCCTCGGCGATCGGGTCCGGCAGGTGGATCCAGTCGGCGTCGGGACCTTCGACCTTGCGGCCCTCGAGCCGGACCGGGTGGCCGGGATTGCCGACCACGGTCGCGCCTGGCGGCACGTCCTCGACCACGACCGTGTTGGCGCCGATCTTCGCCCCGTCGCCGACGGCGATCGGGCCCAGCAGCTTCGCTCCCGAGCCGACGGTGACGTTGTCGCCGAGGGTCGGATGCCGCTTGCCGGGCTGGAAGCCGGTCCCTCCTAGGGTCACCCCCTGGTAGAGGGTCACGCAGTCGCCGATCGCGGCCGTCTCGCCGATCACCACGCCGGAGCCGTGGTCGACGAAGAACGACTTGCCGATCCGCGCCGCGGGGTGGATCTCGACCCCGGTCACCGAGCGGGTCAGGTAGGCGATCGCCCGCGGCAGCAGCGGCGTCCCGGCTTCGTGGAGGGCGTGAGCCGCACGGTGGGCGAGCAGCGCCTGCACCCCGGCCCAGCTGGTGAGGATCTCGAAGCTGGAGACGCCCTGGGCGGCGGGATCGCGCTCGCGCGCCGCTTTGACGTCGGCGCGGATCTCCCTGACGACCCTTTTCCAGCGGCTCATGGTGAGAAGAAGGGTAAGGACATATAGCGCTCGCCCGAGTCGCAGACGATCGTCACCACCCTCTTCCCCCCCATCTCCGGTCGCGCCGCGACCTCGAGCGCCGCCCAGACGTTGGCCCCGGCCGAGATGCCGGCCAGCACCCCCTCCTCCTTGGCGACTCGGCGGGCGGTCTCCAGCGCGTCCTCGTCCTCGACCGCGATGATCTCGTCGATCACCTCGCGGTCGAGATTCTCGGGCACGAAGCCGGCGCCGATGCCCTGGATCTTGTGCGGCCCGGGGGCGCCGCCGGAGAGCACAGGCGAGCTCTTCGGCTCGACCGCCACCACCAGCGCCTCCGGCGCCCGTTCCTTCAGCATCCGGCCGACGCCGGTGATCGTGCCGCCGGTGCCGACACCGGAGACGAAGGCACCGATCTCCCCCTCGGTTTGGGTCCAGATCTCCTCCGCCGTGGTGCGCCGGTGGATCTCGGGGTTGGCCGGGTTGGAGAACTGCATCGGCATGAACCCCTTGCGCTGGTCGCGGATCTCCTCGGCCAGCGCCACCGCCTCGTTCATCCCTCCCAGCGAAGGCGTCTCCCGCACCTCGGCGCCGTAGGCGCGCAGCAGCTTGCCGCGCTCGCGGCTCATTCCCTCCGGCAGGGTGAGGATCAGCTCGTAGCCGCGGGCGGCGCAGACCATCGCCAAGGCGATGCCGGTGTTGCCGCTGGTCGGCTCGACCACCACCGCCCTGCCCGGCTGGATCTGGCCCTCCGCTTCAGCGGCGTCGATCATCGCCACCCCGATCCGGTCCTTGACCGAGCCCCCCGGATTGAAGTACTCCAGCTTCACGCAGACCTGCCCGCCGCCTCCGGCCATCCTGTCCAGCACGACCATCGGGGTGTTGCCGACGACGGCCGATGCCTCCGCTCCGATCCGCATCGCGCGGAGTCTAGGAGGGATCGCCGCCCCCCGCACCAGGGCTTTGAACTCTGGCCAATCCGTCCCAGACACCCTGATCAGCTTTGCCTGAGCGTCTCTCTATTAAGAAGAAGTACAGGGTAGTACTGAGGTAATGGGAAGTTCCTCAAAGGGAGGACGGATCATGAGGATCGAGAAGGCCAACGAAACCATCCCGGCGATCAGCGTCAGCAAGACCTGCTGATCTCGGGACCGCGTGGACGGGCCAGGCGCCGGCCCGTCCCCGCACCGAACGGGCCTCCTCAGATGAAGTACATGCCGCCGCCGGACTCTTCGGCCTCGCGGCGAGCGACTTCGGCGATCGTGGTCTGGGCAAAAACCTTGCGCAGAGCGGTGACGCCCTCGGCCCAGATGCCGCCCGCCTCGTCGGCCTCGTCGCCGACTTTGCCGTCGAGGACCTGGACCACTTCGAGGACGGTGATCTCCTCCGCCGGGCGCGAGAGCGTGTATCCGCCGCGCATCCCCCGGTGACTGGTCAGCAGGCCGTTGCGGCGCAAGGTCGAGAACAGCTGCTCGAGGAACTGCTCGGGGATGTCGCGGCGCTCGGCGAGCTCCTTGATCGGCACCGGACGCTCCCCCGCCCGCGCCAACTCCGCCAAAGCGACTACGGCATACCTCGACTTTGAGGTAATTGAGATCACAGGGCCTTTCTACCGCACCCCTCGGCTGGGTAGGATCGGCCCGCGGAGTCGGCATCGGTGACGCCAGCCCCGCAGAAGCGATACGTCCGATCGGATTCTGCCCTGAGCGAGCCCCCAAACTGCCTGGTGATCGACGGTCACCCTCTCGTCCGCCTGGGAATCAGGGAGACGCTGGCGGGCAGCTTCGTCGTCCACGAGACCGCAAGCCGCGAAGAGGGCCTCGACCTGGTCCGCGATGTCGGTGACTTCGACGTCGCGATCGTCGAGATGCGCTGGCGCGGCAACGGCGAGGGCACCGCGATCAGTGGCGCTGAAGCGATTCGGATGTTGCACCGAACAACCCCGGGGCTGGGGATCGTCGCCCACGGCGACGCCCCCGAGCGCCACCTGGCCAGCGCCGCGATGCAGGCCGGGGCCTGCGCATACGTGGCCCGCACCGCCGGGCCAGCCGAGCTGCGGCGGGCGGTCGAAGCCGCCGCCGAGCAGGAGAGCTTCGTCGACCCCGCGGTGCCGCCGAAAGGGAGTCGCGGCAGGCTGACCCGGCGGCAGCGGCAGATCCTGCAGCTGCTCGCCAACGGCGAGTCGACCACGGTGGCGGCGCGCCGGCTGGACCTCAGCGAGGAGACGGTGAAGTCCCACATGAAGCACGCCCTCGTCCGCCTCGGCGCCAAGAACCGCACCCACGCGGTGGCGATCGCCGTCCGCGAGTGCCTGATCGATTAGCCGCCTACCAGGCGATGTCGTCGGCGGTGGTCTGCGACGAGGTGATCTGCGGCGAGGTGTCGGTGACCTGGGCGGACATGCCCGCCTGAGAGGCGTCGGTCAAAGCGTGGCCGGCCCAGGCGGGGCGGCGCACCCTGACCAGCGAGTGCCGGCGCCATTCGCTGTCGAGCGGCTGGCGCGATTTGGTCGTCTGCGGGGTCATCAGATCCACCCGCGATCACGAGCCAGCAGTACAGCCTGGGCTCGGTCGACCGCGCCGATCTTGCCGTAGACGTTGTGCAGGTGGGTGCGGATGGTCGAGACCGAGAGGTGCATTTCACTCGCGATCTGCTTGTAGACCATCCCCTCGGAGAGGTGGCGGAGGACGTCGAGCTCGCGGCCCGAGAGCGGGCAGGGCTCGCTGATCCGGGTCGCGTCCTGAGTCGGCAACGGCAGCTCGTAGAGCAGGTCGCGCAGCGCCTCGCTGTCGAGGCCGCAGCGCTCGGCGCTCGCGCGCAGGCGCTCGGGCGCGATCGCCTCGCCCTGGCAGTAGTGGGCGACCATGTCGGCGGTGGCGACCATCGCCGCCAGGCCCTCGGCGTCGTCGGAGTGATGGCGCTCGATCGCCACCGCGATCCGCGACGGCAGGTTCCAGCGGCGGGCGAGGACGCCGCCGACCAGAGCGTGGTCGATGCCGAGCTGCTCGCGTTCCTCCCGCAGGCGCTGCTCGGGGGTGCGGGAGATCGCGTCGAAGTAGACCTTGTAGCCAGGGTGCAGGCGGGAAATGACCAGGCGACCGACGTCGTGCAGCAGGGCGGCGACCGCGAGCTCGTCGCGTTCGGCCCAGCCGACGATTCGGCCGATGCGATCGGCAGCCCGCTGGGTGGCGAGGGCGTGGACGCGGAAGCGCTCGGGCTTCAGCTCCCAGCCGCCGTTGGACTCGAAGAAGTCGAAGCTGGGTGCGGTGCCGGCCAGGGCGAGGACACCGGCGGGCTTGAGGATCTCGAGCGCGGCCGGAACGCTGGCGACGCCACCGGCGACGAGCCCGCCGCGGTTGGCGTGACGCAGGACCGAGATCGCCAGCGAAACGTCGCTCTCGACCGCGGCCACGATCTCCCCCACGCGCACGTTCTCGGCGGTGGCGGAGGCGATCACCCGCTCGCGGGCCTCGAGCAGGACCGGGAAACGCTCCACCGCCTCGAAGGCCTCCGCCAGGCGGGTGCCCGGGGCGGCATTTCGCGGGCCGGTTTTGGCGTCCCCTTTGAGGGCCGCGGGGTTGCTCTGCGCAGTCGTCACGCTCATTGGCACAACTAATCGGCAGTAATCGCCCGCAGGTTTAGCCCAGGGTTCTTTCCCAACTGCGGAAACTCGCCTATTTGCAGCTACTCGGCGGAACCGAGGCGAGCTGCGGCCGCGCGAATGCGCTCCAGCGATCGCTCTTGCCCGAGCGCCGCGAGGGACTCGAAGATGCCTGGAGAGACCGAGGTGCCGGTGATCGCGACCCGGATCGGCTGGTAGAGCCGGCCCGGTTTGAGGTCGAAGCGGTCGAGCAGCGGCGCCAGCGCCGCCTCTATCTGCTGCGGCTCGAAGGGATCGAGCCCGTCGAGTGCCTCGGCCGCGGCTGCCAGCATCTCCCCCGAGCCCTCTTTCATCACCTTGCTCCAGGCCTTCTCGTCTTCCACCGGAGGCCCGAAGAGGAAGCCGATCAGCGGCCAGACCTCGTCCAGGGTCTGGGCTTTCTCCTGGGCGATCTCGCAGGCAGCGCGCAGACTCTCGTCGGCTTCGCGGCCGAGGTGGCGGGCGACCGCGGCGGTGTATTCGTCGAGCGGCATCTCCCGCATGAAGCGCCCGTTCAGCCAGCGCAGCTTCTTCTCGTCGAAGATCGCCGCCGATTTGCCGACGTCCGCGACCCGGAAGCGCCGCACCAGCTCCTCGGTCGACATCAGGGTGGTGTCGTCGTCGGTGCCCCAGCCGAGCAGCGCCAGGTAGTTGCGGACCGCTGCCGGCAGGTAGCCGGCGTCGCGCAGCTCCTGCACCGAGGCCGCCCCGTGGCGCTTGGAGAGCTTCTTGCCGTCGGGTCCGTGCAGCAGCGGCAGGTGGGCGTAGCGCGGCGGTTCGTGGCCGAGCGCCTCGAGCACCAGCAGTTGCTTAGGCGTGTTGGAGAGGTGGTCGTCGCCGCGAACCACCTCGGTGATGCCCATCTCGGCGTCGTCGACCGCGACCGCGAAGTTGTAGAGGACCGAGCCGTCGCCGCGGGCGACGACGAAGTCGTCATAGCTGGCGTTGGGGAAGGCGACCGGGCCGCGGATCAGGTCGTGGACGACGGTCTCGCCCTCGTCCGGGACCCGCAGCCGGATCGCCGCATCCGCGTCGTCGGTCGGGGTGCCGCGGTAGCCGCTGCCGGCGCCGTGCTCGGCCTTCCAGGCCTCGACGTCCTTGCCGGTGGCGTGATCGCGGTAGGCGTGACCGGACTCCAGCAGCTGCCGCAGGGCCGCTTCGTGCTGCGGCGCCCGCTCGGCCTGGGAGACCGGGCCGATGTCGAAGTCCAGCTCCAGCCAGCGCATCGCGTCGAGGATCTGCTCGACGTTCTCAGCGGTCGAGCGCTCCCGGTCGGTGTCCTCTATCCGCAGCACCAGCTCACCGCCCTCGTGACGCGCGGCGAGCCAGTTGTAGAGTGCCGTCCTCGCTCCGCCGATGTGCAGCGCACCGGTCGGCGAGGGGGCAAACCTGAGACGGGAGTTATCGGTTGGCATGTTCGTAGGAGCGCACGTATCCACCGGCGGCGGACTCGCCACTGCTGTCCAGCGTGGCAAGGAACGCGGCTGCGAATCTATCCAGATCTTCCACCAGAGCCCGCGGATGTGGCGGCCGACGAACCACACCGAGGACGATTTCGCCGCCTTCCGCGAGGCGATGGACGCCTCCCCGGTCGAAGCGGTGATCATCCACGCGGTCTACCTGATCAACTGCGCGACCAAAGACAAAGAGCTGCGAAAGAAATCGCTGACCTCGCTGACCCACGCGCTGCGGGTCGGCGACGGGATCGGCGCCAGGGGAGTGGTCCTCCACCCCGGCTCGCAGAAAACCGATCCGCTCAAACCGTCGCTGAAACGAGCCTCGAAAGTGATCGCCGCGGCGCTGAAGGAAACCGACTCCTGTCCGCTGCTGATCGAGCAGACGGCGGGCCACAAAGGGCTCCTGGCCCGCGACTTCGATCAGATCGCGGCCCTGATCGACGGGGCCGGAGGAGACAAGCGCCTCGGCCTCTGCCTCGACTCCTGCCACATGTTCGCCCAGGGCTACGACATCACCGACGAGGCTCACCTGTCCAAAGTCCTCGACGAAGCCGACGCCAAGGTAGGGATCGAGCGCCTCGGCGCCGTCCACGTCAACGACGCCGCCGTCCCCCTCGGCGCCCACCTAGACCGCCACGCCAATATCGGCAAAGGAAAAATGGGCAAAAGAGGCCTATCCGCCTTCCTCTCCGAGCCCCGCTTCGAGAATCTCCCAGCAACCCTAGAGACCCCAGGCCCGGAAAAGAAGGGCACCAGCAAAGCCGAAGTAACCCTGGCAAAGAAACTCCGCCGCGAAGGCCTAAAGCGCCGAGCCAGCTCAGCTTCCTAATCGCAACCTCCGTCCCGTCCCCCCTCCACCCACTGTCGCAAGGAGGGACGGGTGTCCCTCTCCCGACCGGCGTCCCTGATTTTCGTGCCCGCAGGTCGGCGAGAGATAGGTGCTTAAACGCAAAAATCCCAGGAAGGGAGAGGGACACCCGTCCCTCCCTACAGGAAGGCGTTTAGAGCAGGCGACAAGGACCGGCGTGCGCCGGCCCTTGCTCTCCCGCCGTAAGTCTTGGTTATTTGATGTGGAAGCCGGAGATCGCGCGGGAGATGACCAGGCGCTGGATCTCTGAGGTTCCCTCGAAGATCGTGTAGATCTTCGAGTCGCGGTGCATCCGCTCGACCGGGAACTCGCGGGTGTAGCCGTTGCCGCCGAGGATCTGGATCGCCCGCTCGGTCACCCAGACGGCGACCTCGCCGGCCTTCAGCTTCGACATCGAGCCCTCGGCGTTTTCGAACTTGTGGCCCTGGCGGCCCATCCAGGCGGCGCGCCAGACGAGCAACCGGGCGGCGTCGATCTCGAGCTTCATGTTCGCCAGATCGAAGGCAATCGCCTGGTTCTCGACGATCTTCTTGCCGAACTGTTCGCGCTCTTTGGCGTAGTCGAGCGAGTACTCGTAGGCGGCGCGGGCGATGCCCAGCGCCTGGGCGCCGACCGTCGGCCGGGACGCCTCGAAGGTCTGCATCGCCGCCTGCGATTTGGCCTTTTTGCCCTCGCGGACGCGGGCCAGCCGTTCGTCGAGCTTCTCTTTGCCGCCCAGCAGGCAGGAGCCCGGGACGCGACAGTCGTCGAGGTGGACGTCGGCGGTGTGGGAGGCGCGAAGCCCGTGCTTCTTCACCTTGGCGCCTTGCTCGCAGCCCTTGGTGTCGGGCGGGATGACGAAGGCGGCGTGGCCGCGCGAGCCGAGCTCGCGGTCGACCGAGGCGATCACGACGTGGATGTTGGCGATGCCACCGTTCGTAGCCCAGGCCTTCTGGCCGTTGAGGATCCACTCGTCGGTCGCCTCGTCGTACTTGGCGCTGGTGCGGATGCCCGAGACGTCGGAGCCGGCGTCTGGCTCGGAGGCACAGAAGGCGGCGAGCTTGACGTCGTCCGCATCGCCGAAGCACTGCGGGATCCACTCGCCCATCTGCTCCGAGGTTCCCTGCCCGAAGATCGCGGCGACGGCGAGGGTCGTGCCCATGATCGCCATGCCGATGCCGGCGTCGCCCCAGAACAGCTCCTCGTTGGCGACCGGCAGCGTCAGGCCGGTCGGGTCGGCCCAGAACTGGCCCATCGCTTCGAAGCTGTAGAGGCCGATCTTGGCGGCCTCCTGAATCACCGGCCACGGAGTTTCCTCGCGCTCGTCCCACTCCTCGGCGGCGGGCCGGACGACCCCCTCGGCGAAGCCGTGGACCCAGTCGCGGATGTCCTTCTGGTCCTGGTTCAGCTCGAGGGTGAACTGCGGTTCGCCCGGAGCGTCGGTCGCGGAGTTGGCCTCGTCGAGCAGCGCGTTGGCGTCGACGTCGGCGACGGAGGAATCAGCCATGGCCCCGAAGTCTACACCGAACGGTGTCGAATCAAACGTCGCGAAGGTCGAACGCCCGCAGCCCCTCGCTGCCCTCGTCGGAGCAGTCGAAGAAGCGGCGGTTGACGCACCCGTAGGACTCGCCGCTTCCCTCGTAGGCGCGCTCGACCGAGAACTGGCAGTGGGGCAGCGGCTGGCCGGTCATCTTCACGCCGCCGAAGCCGCCGGCCTCGAGCACCGCCGCGAGCTCCACCTCGGCCGCGTAGACCTCCTGCATGCAGCCGACGTACTGGGCGCCGGTGAAACGGTCCACATAGCTGTAGAGGTAGCGGCAGCCGAGCTCGATGCAGCCCCGCGGCTCGACCATCTTGTCGCAGAAGGAACGGCACTGGCGACACTCGCCGACCTCGGTGCGCGTAGCGGTCATTGAGGAAGTTTAAGCAAGTCTGGCCGCGTCAAAACCAAGCAGGTCAAGGACGCAGGGAGCGCAGTGTGCTCTGCACACAAGCGACCGAGGACGCAGAGATGCGCAGGTTTTCACGCGGCCAGGGCCTGGGCGCTCAGCAGGTGGTCTAGCTCGGAGCGCAGCATGCCCGACGGCTTGACGCGGAAACCCTCCCCCACCTTGAAGCGGCGATTGCCGACCAGGAGATGGACCTCCTGGTCGCCCTTGTGGTGTTCGAAGATCGCCTTCAGTTCGTCGCAGAGCTCGTCGCTCCAGCGCCCGAGGTCGATCGAAACCTCGAACGGTCCCGCCGGAGTCGCCGCCGGGGCGGGCGCCAGCCGCGCCGCCTTGGCGATCTCCGCCTCGTCGGGCTCGAAACGCTGCGCCTCCTGGACCACAAGCTTGGTCTCGCCGCGGTCCTTGTGGTCGAGGCGGCCGCGGACGAGGACGATCGAGTCCGGCTGGATGATCTCGGCGCTCTCGGCCTGATCGGCCTTGAAGACCAGCATCTCGACCTGGCCCTCGACGTCGTCGAGGGTCGCGAACATCATCTGGCTGCCGCTCTTGGTGCGGATTTTTTTGCAGGCGACGACGATCCCGCCCACCGTGACCCAGGCGCCGTCGGGTTTGTCGGCCAGCTGGGCGATGCTGCAGTCGACCCGGGCCCGCAGCGCCGGCCCGACTTCGGTCAGCGGGTGCGAGGAGAGGTAGGTGCCGAGCGTCTCCTTCTCCATCGAGAGCATCTCGGCCCGGTCGAACTCGGTGGCGGGAACCGGCGGCCGGTGGTGGGCCTGCGAGTGCGCCTCCCCTCCCCCGCCTTCGTCGCCGAAGTCGAAGATCGAGCCCTGCCCCATCTGCGCGTCGACCTGGGCCTTCTGACCGGCCGACTGGGCGGCGGGAAGGGTCTCCAGCATTCCTTTGCGGCTGTCGCCGGTGGAGTCGAGGGCGCCGCACTTGATGAGGCATTCGATCGCCCGTTTGTTCACCGCGCGGCTGTCGACCCGCTCGCAGAAGTCCCAGATCGACTCGATCGGTTTTTCCTCCCGGGCACGGAGGATCGCCTCGACCGCCTGATGGCCGACGTTCTTGACCGCGTCGAGGCCGAAGCGGATCGCTTTCTCGGAGACGACGAAGCTGTGGTCGGAGGAGTTGACATCGGGCGGCAGGACTTCGATCTCCATCTCCGCGCAGCGGTTGACGAAGAACGGGACCTTGTCTTTGGTGTTCATCACCGAAGAGATCACCGCCGCCATGTACTCGGCCGGGAAGTTGGCCTTGAGGTAGGCGGTGCGGTAGGAGATCAGCCCGTAGCAGGCCGCGTGGGACTTGTTGAAGGAGTAGTCGGCCGCCGCTTCGTTCAGCTTCCAGAGGTCGGCGGCGACGTTCGAGGCGGTGCTGGATTCCTTCATGCCCTGCATGAATTTGTCCTTCATCGTCGCCATCAAGTCGCGCTTCTTCTTGCCGATCGCCTTGCGCAGGTCGTCCGCCTCGGCACCCGAGAAGCCGGCCATCTGGCGGGCGATCTGCATCAGTTGCTCCTGGTAGATGACGCAGCCGTGGGTCTCCTCGGTGATCGCCTTCAGGCGCGGGTCGGGGTAGCGGACCGTGGCGGGATCCTTCTTGCCTTTGGCGTACATAGGGATGTAGGCCATCGCGCCGGGCCGGTAGAGGGCGCCGAGGGCGACGATGTCGGCGAACTCGGTCGGCTTCACGCGGCGCAGCGCGTCGCGCATCCCTTCGGACTCGAACTGGAAGACCCCGGTCGAGTCGCCGGCGGCGAGCATCGCGTAGGTCTTGGCGTCGTCGATCGGGATCTGCTCCATGTCGATCCGCTCGCCGCGCGAGCGCTCGATGATGTCGATCGCGTCCTCGATCACGTCGAGGTTGCGAAGCCCGAGGAAGTCCATCTTCAGCAGGCCGATCTCCTCGATCGGGCCCATCGAGTACTGGGTGACGATCTTGTACTGGCGCTCCGGCTTGCCGGAGCCGTTGCCGTCGGCGCTGGGCACCGCCGGGGCGCTCTTGTCCTCGGCCAGCTGCAGGGGCACGATTTGCTGAAGCGGGCGGTCGGCGATCACCACCGCAGCGGCGTGGATCGAGTTGTTGCGGATGATCCCCTCGAGGCCCTGGGCGACGTCGACGATCTTCTTCGCGTCGCCGTCGGTGTCATAGGTCTTGCGCAGCTCCTGGCCGTTCTTCAGACATTCCTCGAAGGAGGGGCTGCGGCCCATGATCGGCTCCGGGATGAGCTTCGCCAGGCGGTCGCCGGTGGCGTAGTCGTAGCCGAGGACGCGGGCGGCATCGCGGGTCGCGGCGCGCGGCGCCATCTTGCCGAAGGTGATGATCTGGGCGACCGATTCGCGGCCGTATTTCTCGCCGACGTAGCGGATCATCCGCTCGCGGCCGCGGACCGAGAAGTCGATGTCGATGTCCGGCATCGATTTACGACCGGGGTTGAGGAAGCGCTCGAACATCAATTCGTTCTCGAGTGGATCGAGGTCGGTGATCCGCAGGCTGTAGGAGACGATCGAGCCGGCGGCCGAGCCGCGGCCGGGGCCGACTGCGATCCCGTTTGCCTTGGCGTAGGTGACGAAGTCCCAGACGATCAGGAAGTAGGAGGAAAAGCCCATCTCCTCGATCACCCCGAGCTCGAACTCCATCCGCTCGACCGCATCGGCCGGCGGCGGGTCGCCAAATCGGGCGCGCAGACCGTCCATCGCGATCCGCCGCAGCATCGCCTCCGGCTCCTCGCCGTTTTCGGTCGGGTACTGCGGCAGCAGCAGCTTGCCGAGCTCGATCTCGATTTCGCAGCGCTCGGCGATCTCCAGCGTGGTTGGCACCGCCTCCGGCCACTCGGCGAAGGACTCGGTCATTTCCTCGGAGCTCTTGATGTAGAACTCGTTGGTGTCGAAGCTCATCTTCGGCATCTGCAGCGTGGATTTGGTCTGCACGCAGAGCAGCGCCGCGTGGTTGTCGAAGTCCTCGCGCCGCAGGTAGTGGACGTCGGCGGTCCCGACCAGCGGCCGGCCCAGCTCGCGGGCATAGTGGACGATCCCCTCGTTGGCCTTGTCCTGCTCGGCGATCCCGTTCTTCTGCACCTCGAAGTAGACCTGCTCGGGGCCGAAGGCCTGGATCAGGTCGTCGAGGTGGGCGCGGGCGTCGTCTTTGCGCTTTTCGACCAGGCGACGGCAGAGGCGCGACTGCAGGCAGCCGGTGAGGACGATGACTCCCTCGGCGTGCTGGGCGAGAAGGTCGAGGTCGACGTTGGCCTTGCCGCGCGAGAAGCCCTCGAGGAAGCCAGCCGAAGTGAGCTTGACCAGGTTCGCGAAGCCCTGATCGGTCTCGGCGAGGAGGGTGAGGTGGTTGCGCTCGTAGCGGCTCTGCTCCTTGATCGCGTGACGATCCTCGACCAGATAGGCCTCGAGCCCGACGATCGGTTTGATGCCGTGCTTCTTGCAGGCCTTGTAGAGGTCGACGGCGCCGTTCATCACCCCGTGATCGGTAAGGCCCAGAGCCGGCTGGCCGAGCTTCGCCGCCCGCGCCGCCATCGCGTCGATCTTGCAGGCGCCATCGAGCAGCGAGTACTCGCTGTGGGCGTGGAGATGTACGGCAGACGCGGTGCTCACGAGGTCGGCCGATCATGGCAAGCGAGGCCGACGGCACCGACGGCTCCCGTGACACTTCCGCGCTACTTCCGGGCTAGTTCAGAGCTGGGTGACGAGCAGCGCCCCAATTGCGCTGGCAGCAATGCTGCCGGAGAGCCCGGCAAAGCAGGCGATCAAGGTCCGCTGCATCGAGTCGAAC
The DNA here is from genome assembly GCA_045805745.1 of Solirubrobacterales bacterium. GTDB lineage: Bacteria > Actinomycetota > Thermoleophilia > Solirubrobacterales > 70-9 > VAYN01. The sequence goes on along the minus strand of JBJMKP010000006.1, from coordinate 73,616 downwards.
CGGGCATTCGCCTCCTGACGGAATTCCGCGACTTCTCCCTTGACCTCGCGGATTTCGCCCTTGACCTCTTCGAACCCTTTGTCCATGTCGGCGCGCAGGCGCTGAAATTCGGCTTTGGTGTCCGCCCGGAGATCGTCCAGGCGCTCGTCGGTCCACGTTTCCCGTGCCATGACTGCCATGCAGGCAACCATATGAAGTGACCTGTCTACAGTGGCGCGCAGAAAGGAAAATCTTCGAGGCGCCTTTGGCGCGACTCAGCCGCAGACCCAGGCGCTGGGGCCGGAGTCGGCCCAGATTTCAGCGGCGATGCGGTCCTGTTCGGCCTTCGGGGCCTCGTTCGGGAGACCCTGGCCGCCGTACAGTTCCCAGGTCGAGGGAAGGATCTGGTAGGCGCCGCCGGCGCCACTCGAGGGGTTGACGGCGCTGTAGTTGCCGCCCGACTCGCACATCACGATGTAGGTCGGGATCGAGTACGGACCGCCGAGCCAGCGGCCGACTTCTTCTTCGGCTTCGGCTTCCGATTCGGCCAGCCGCGCTTCCTGGAGCTGGTCGACCCATTCGGAGATGTCCGACTTCAGCGTCGCCACCGAGGATTCGCGGCTGGCCTTGAGCGATTCCAGGCGAGCGGCGGCGGCCTGAGCCGCTTCGCGCACGGCGGCGATTTCCTCGCGCGCGGCTTCGAGCTGTTCGTCATAGGCGATCGCTTCGGCCTTCAGATCGGCGACCTCCAGCACCTCGCGATGCACCGCCCCTCGCACTTCGGCAACCCGGTCGGCGAGGGCGCTGTCGGCTTCTGAGATCGCCCGCAGGTAGTCGCTCTGGGTGACGAAGTCCTCGTAGTTGCCCGAACCGAACACCAGGTCCGCGGTACTGGGAGTTCCGCTCTCGTAGATCGCGACCAGGCGTTCGGCGAGAACCGCCCGGGAACGTCGCAGCCGGGCTTTCTCGACCACGAGGCGGTGCCGGGTGAGCTTCAGCTTCCCGGCCAGCTCGGCCTCCCGCTCGCGGCCTTCCGCCAGTAGCCCGCTCAGCTTCTTCTCTTCGGCGGCGGCATCCTCGGCTTCGGCTTCGGCCCCGGCGAGTTCGGCCGTCGTCGCTTGAAGCTGCGAGGAGAGGGAACTCGCCTCGTCCCGCGCCGAGGCCAGCTTCGCTTCCAGCTTGCCGGCGTCGGTCGCCCCCGCAGAGGCGACAGCCACGAGCACGGCAAGCAGGGCGCAGAGCGTCGCTGCCGCGCCGACCTTCCACAGGTCACTTCTCAGCTCGAGCGGCCGCACGAATGAGCGAGGCTACCGAGGCGACTCCGAAATCCCTGCAAGTCGACGATAAACCGCAAGAAAGGTTGCGGCTGCCGTAGGCGCGGTTAGCCCTCGGGCACTTCGCGAGTGGCGAGATAGGCGACGACGGCCGCGACGCCGACCCCCACGCCCAGGGCAATCCGCGCCTCGCGCCGGTAGCGGCGGCGCACGTAGCGAAAGGCGAACTTCAGTGAGGCCTTGCCGAGGCGGTTGTACATCAGCCCTCCTCCCGCTCGCGGATCCGGTGCGCCATCCGCGACTGCAGCGACCAGAGCTCGATGAATCCAGGTGAGGCGTTCTGATCGAAGAGCCCACCGGACTCCGAGAAGGTCGCCAGCTCGGCGTCGTAGACGGCGTTCGGCGAGGAGCGGGTGACGACCCGCACGCTGCCCTTGTACAGCCGCAGCCCGATCTCACCGCTCACCTGGGAGTTGACCGCGTCCATGTAGGCGTCGAGGTCGGTGCGCAGCGGCTCCCACCAGAGCCCGGCGTAGACGAGGTAGCCCCACTTCTGGTCCAGCGCCGGCTTGAACTGGTTCTGGTGGATGGTGCCGACCAGGCGCTCGAGCTCCTCGTGGGCGGCGAGGACGATCGCCGCCGCCGGCACCTCGTAGATGTCCCTGACCTTGAGGCCGACGATCCGGTCCTCGATGTGGTCGACGATCCCGACCCCGTGGCGGCAGCCGATCTCGGCCGCCTTTTCGAGCAGCTCGACCAGCTCGAGGCGCTCGCCGTTGAGCGAAACGGGCAGGCCGCGTTCAAAGCCGACGATGACCGTCTCGGCCTCGTCAGGGGCCTCCTCGGGACGGGTGACGAGCTGGAAGACATCGTCCTCGGGAGCGTGGTCGAGCTCCTCGATCCAGCGGCCCTCGGAGGAGCGGCCCCAGAGGTTGTCGTCGATCGAGTAGGGCGCGACCTCGGTCCCGCCCTTGACCGGGATGCCGTGCTCGCGGGCGTAGGCGATCTCCTCCTCGCGCCCCATCTCCCAGGAGCGGACCGGGGCGATCGTCTTCAGCTCCGGCGCCAGGGTCGCGACCGTGGCCTCGATCCGGACCTGGTCGTTGCCCTTGCCGGTGCAGCCGTGGGCGATCGTGTCGCAGTTGGCCTTACGCGCGTACTCGACCGCCAGCTGGGCGATCAGAGGCCGGCCGAGGGCGGTGAAGAGCGGGTAGCCGCTGCCGTAGACGGCGTTGGCCTTGATCGCCGGGGCGATGAACTCAGCGGCGAACCGCTCGCGGGCATCGACCACGTGGCACTCGGCGGCGCCCAGCTGCAGGGCCTTGGCCTCGATCACCTCGTAGTCCTCGCCCGGCTGGCCGAGATTGACGGTGAGGCAGACCACTTCGGCTTCGTAGTGGTCCTGGATCCACTTCAGCATCACGCTGGTGTCGAGCCCGCCCGAGTAGAGCAGCAGGACGCGGTGGACCGAAGCGGGGTCGGCCTCGTAGCTCGCGGTCGGCTGGAAGTGCGGTTGATCGGCGCTCACGGGGCGGGAAGTCTCGCACGCGCGTGGCCCGGAGGGCGTCAGGGGGCCTGGATGCCGCCGGAGCCGCCTTCTTCGGCCGGCGGAGGCACCACTTCTTCCGGTTCTTCCTGCGGCGCTTCTTCGTCTTCTTCGACCGTGGGTTCTTCTTCGGTCGTGGTCTCTTCGCTGGTCGAGGTCGTCGTGGTCGAGCTGTCCGTGGTCGTGGTCGACGGGGTGGTCGTGGTCGTCGTCGATTCGATGCTGGAGCTGGTCGAGGTTTCGCCGCTGTCGTCGTTGTTGGCGATCACGATCACCGCGATCAGCAGGCCGACAATCACCGCGACCAGGCCGGCGATCAGCAGCCGCATGTTGCCGTGCGGGCGCCCTCCCTGCGGGCCTCCGTGCCCGCGGTCTTCCGGGCCCATCAGCCGGGTCGGATCCTCATGCATGGCTCAGCCCTCCTCCCGTCCCAGGATCGCGTCGAGAATCGCGTCGGCGTCCTCGATTTCGAAACCGCTGCGCAGCCGGTGGGCGATCTCCTCGCGACTGCTGCCGGAGATCGCCATCTGGGTGGCCAGCAGCCGGGCTCCGGCGGCGTCCGAGCGCTGGCCGCCGGCCGCCGACGCCTCCTCGAAGACCACCGCGCGCAGTCGCGGCGCGGTCGGCGACTCAGGGGCCTGCTCCTCGAAATCTGCTTCGGCCGAGAGCGGCTCGGGCTCCACCGCTTCCACCCCGCCCTCGATCCGGCCCCGTGCCTCTTCCAGGGTCGCCTGCAGGGCCTCTGCCTCACGGCGCAGCGAGAGCGCCTGCCCCAGCAGGGTCTCGATTAGGTTGGAAAGCTCGTTGCTCTGACCCTGGGCCAAGCGGTCGGCCTCAGCCTTCGCCTGAGCCAGGTACTGCCGGGCTTGCGCTTCGGCGTCGTCGATCACCCCTTCGGCAGCCCGCTCGGCCGCCTCGACGATCGCCTCCAGCCGTTCGGCCGTGGTCGTGCGCAGGGCACGCTGCTGCCGGGTGAAGTCCCGGGGGTTGCCGGCGGGGCTCATTACCCGCGCAAGCCTAGAAGCGATTCGCGGATCAGTCCAACCGCGCGGTCGACGTGGTCGGAATCGATCACCAGCGGCGGCAGCAGGCGCAGCGTGTCGGGGCGGGGGACGTTGACGACCAGTCCGCGCTGCAGCAGTTCGGCCCCTGCCGCAGCGGCGTCGATCCCCTCCTCCAGCCCGACCCCGACCATCAGGCCGCGGCCGCGGGTCTCCCGCACGCCGTCGAGCGCCTCGAGCTGCTCGCGCAGGTAGGCGCCGAGCTCGCGCACGTGGCGGAGCAGGACCGGGTCGTCGACGATGTCGAGGACCGCCAGGACGGCGGCGGTGGCCACCGGCCCGCCGGCGAAGGTGGAGCCGTGATCGCCGGGCTCGAGCACGTCGGCGGCGACCGGGCCGGTGATGCAGGCGCCGATCGGGAAGCCGCCGCCGAGTGCCTTGGCGCTGGTGATGACGTCCGGGCGGACCGGCGTCTGCTCGTAGGCCCAGAGCGAGCCGGTGCGGCCGACCCCGGTCTGGATCTCGTCGAAGATCAGCAGCGCCCCGGCCTCGTCGCAGGCTTCGCGCGCCGCCAGCAGGACCTCGTCGGCGACCGGGAAGATCCCCGCCTCGCCCTGGATCGGCTCGACGAGGACGGCGGCAGTGCTCTCGCCGACTGCGGCGCGCAGCGCCGCCGGGTCCTCGCGCGGAACCGAGCGGAAGCCGGGCAGCATCGGCCCCAGCGCCTCGTTCTTCGCCAGCCCGGGGGTGGCGGATAGGGCGCCGTAGCTGCGGCCGTGGAAGTCGCTCTCGAAGCTGACGATCTCCGGAGCCGCGATGCCGCGGCCGTGGGCGTGCTTGCGGGCGATCTTGATCGCGCACTCGTTGGCCTCGGTGCCCGAGTTGGCGAAGAACACGCGGCCGCCAAGGCTCGACTCCGAGAGGCGCTCGGCCAGGCGCGCCATCGGCTCCGTGTAGAAGAGGTTGGAGACGTGCATCAGGCGGTGGGTCTGCTCGCGCACCGCTTTGACCACGTCGGGATGGCAGTGGCCGACCGAGCAGACCGAGATGCCGGTGAGGAAGTCCAGATACTGGTTCCCGTCGGCGTCCCAGAGCAGCGCGCCCTCGCCGCGGACGAAGTCGACCGGCGCCCGCTTGTAGGTGCGCATCAGGTAGCGCTCCTCCAGCGTCTGGGTCTGCTCCAGGCCGATGCCGTCGGCGATGTCCATCAGGGCGTGACCATGGTGCCGATGCCGGCGTCGGTGAAGAGCTCCAGCAGGAGGCTGTGCGGGATCCGGCCGTCGATGATGTGTGCCGACTGGGCGCCGCCGCGGATCGCCTCGGCGCAGGCCTGCAGCTTCGGCCGCATCCCCCCCTCCAGCCCGCCGAGCTTGGCGTCGACCTCGTCGACCGTGGCGCGGGAGATCAGCGACCCATCGTCATCCGGATCGGCGAGCCAACCCTCGACGTCGGTGAGAAAGATTGCCTTGTGGGCGCCGAGCGCAGCGGCGACCTTGCCCGCCGCCTCGTCGGCGTTGACGTTGTAGGACTGGCCGCTGCGGTCGGAGGCCGAGGAGGCGATCACCGGGATGTAGTCGGCGGCGATGTGGTTGAGGACGTCGACGTCGACCCGCTCAACTGAGCCGACGAAGCCGACCTGCTCAGCATTGGATACCGGCGATACCTCGAACAGGTTGCCGTCCTCCCCGGAGAGGCCGACCGCGGCCTGGCCGTGGCGGTTCAGCCGCTGGACGATTTCCGAGTTGAGCTTGCCGGCGAGAACCATCTGGGCAACCTCGACCGTCTCCGAGTCGGAGACGCGCAGGCCCTCGTGGAAGCGGACCTCGAGTCCGAGCCGCTCCATGTAGCGGGTGATCTCCGGGCCGCCGCCGTGGACGATGATCGGGTTGAGGCCGACGTACTTGAGCAGGACGACGTCGGTCGCGAAGGCTTCCCGCAGTTCCTCGTCGAGCATCGCCGCGCCGCCGTACTTGATCACCACGGTGCGGCCGTGGAACTCGCGGATGTAGGGCAGCGCCTCCAGCAGGGTGCCGACGCTGCGGCTGTCGTAGCGGCTGTTGTCGGGTTGATTCATGTTGGGTGTGGCACTCAAGTCGTGTACTCCGCGTTGATCCTTATGTACTCGTAGCCGAGGTCGGAGAACCAGACGTGGGCGGCGTGCTCGCCGCGGCCGAGGCGCAGGCCGATCTCCGCCTCCTCGGTCTCGGCGCCGAGCTCAGCGGCGTCGATCGCCTCGGCGCCGAGCTCGTCGAGTTCCTCGCCGGCAAGGGCGGCGCCGGCGGCCTGGGCAATCCGGCCCCAGTTCGGGTCGCGGCCGAATAGCGCGGTCTTGACCAGGGGCGAGTTGGCGATCGCCCGGGCGACGCGCTCGGCCTCGGGCTGGGTGGCCGCCTCGTTGACCTCGATCCGGGCGGTGCGCGCGGCGCCCTCGCCGTCACGGACGATCTCGATCGCCAACTGCAGCAGCACCGCCTCCAGCAGCCCGGCGGGCAACGGCTTGCCGGAAGCGCCCGAGGCCTGCAGGAGGACCATGTCGTTGGTGCTCATCTGGCCATCGACGGTGATCCGGTTGAAGGAGGAGTCGACCGCGGCGCCGAGGAGCGCATCGGGGTCCTCGGCGACGGCGTCGGTCTGGACGAAGCAGAGCATCGTCGCCATGTTCGGCTCGATCATCCCCGCCCCCTTCGCCTGGGCGGAAAGCGTCACGCCGCCAGCGCGCAGGGTGCAGCGCTTCGGCCAGCGATCGGTGGTGAGGATCGCGTCGGAGAAGGCGTTGCCGCCCTCGGGAGTGAGCGCGCCAGCGGCCTCGTCGATGCCAGGGAGGACGGCTTCGATCGGCAGCGGCACGCCGATCGTCCCGGTCTCGGCCACCGCGACCTGGTTCGGCTCGAGGCCGAGCGCGGCGGCCGTCCGCTCGCACATCGCTCGGGCGTCGGCCAGGCCCTGCTCGCCGGTCTCGGCATTGGCATTGCCGCTGTTGACGACCGCGGCGCGCACGTCGGCGCCATCGACCTCGTCGCGGCAGATCCGGATCGGCGCCGCCGCCGAGGCGTTGCGGGTGAGAACCATCGCCGAGGCGACCTGCGGGGCGTCGCAGACGACGATGCCGACGTCGGTGCGACCGCCACCCTTGAGCCCGCAATGGGCGCCGCCAGCGCGGAAGCCGGGAGCGAGCTGGTTCGGGTCGAGCTCTTCGACGCCTTCGGGGGCGTCGACCCAGCGGGACCTGAAGAAGTGGTCAGCCGGAGTGCTCCGCTTCGCGTCCGCTTCCGGCGCCTCGTTCATACGAGCCCCGCCGTCTCGTCGAGGCCGAGCATCAGGTTGAGGTTCTGCACGCCCTGACCGGAGGCGCCCTTCCAGATGTTGTCGATCGCCGCGAAGGCCATCACCCTCCCCCGCTCCTCGACCGTGACGTAGACATGGCACTCGTTGGTGTCGCGGACCGCGCGCAGGTTGGGCGGGCCGTCGAGGACGTGGACGAAGGGCTCGGCGTCGTAACGCTGCCGGTAGAGGTCGGCGATCGCCTCTTTCGAGGTCGCCTCGGAGAGGGTCGCAAAGCAGGTCGCCAGCTCGCCTTGGTCGAGCGGGACCAGGTGGGGGACGAAGCTGACCGGCGCCGGACTACCGAGCGCCGCCAGCTCCTGCTCGATCTCGGGCCGGTGGCGGTGCCCCTCGGTCTTGTAGGGGAAGGCGTTCTCGGTCATCGCCGAGAAGTGGACGAGGTCGTCGCTGCTGCGGCCGTAGCCGGAGGTGCCCTGCATGGCGGAGACGAAGACCTCGCCGAGCAGACCCTTTTCGGCGAGCGGCGCCAGCGCCAGGACACTGGCGGTCGGGTAGCAGCCGGGGGTGGCGACCAGCTTTGCCCCGCGCAGCTCCTCGCGGTAGATCTCGGTCAGGCCGTAGACGCCGCTGCCGAAGAGGTCGGGCGCGCCGTGCTCGCCGTACCAGCGCTGGTAGGTCTCGCGGTCGCGGAGGCGGAAGTCGGCCGAGAGGTCGACGACGGGGATGTCCCGCTCTCGCAGGGCAGCGTCGGTCGGGGCGGCGGCGCCATGCGGGTAGGCGACGATCGCCGCGTCGACCTCGGGCAGGTTCTCGAGATCGAGCTCGGTCAGCTCGATCCCCGCCCGGTAGCGCGGGTAGAGATCGGTCAGCCGTTTGCCGGCGTCGCTGCGCGAGGTGGCGGCGACCAGTTGCAGGCGCGGGTGGTCCCAGACGATCTGCGCAGCGAGGGCGCCGGTGAAGCCAGAAGCACCGGCGACCAGCACCCGGGCGGCGGGGGCGCCGTCGAGCGGTTGGGAGGCGAGCTCATTCACGCAGCGTCCCCCCCAGTTCGTCCAGCTTTGCCTTGATCGCCTCGCGTAGCCCGGCGACCTCGTCGTCGGTAAGGGTGCGGTCCGGAGCACGGAACTCGAGGTTCAGCGCCAGGCTCTTGCGGTCGGCGCCGACCTGCTCGCCCTCGTAGAGGTCGAACACCCCGGCCGCACGCAGCAGCTCGCCGCCGCCGGCGAGGACCGCCGCGCGGACCTCGCTCGCCGGCGTCTCAGCCGGGACGACCACGGCCAGGTCCTGGTAAGCGGCAGGGAAGGTGGTGACGTCCTCGTAGGTCTCCTCGCCGAGGGTCGCTGCCGCGATCAGCGGCGCCGCGTCGAGTTCGAAGGCAACCGCCGAATCGAGGTCCCAGGTCCGGCAGACCAGCGGGTGCACCTCGCCCAGCCAACCGGCGGTGGCGCCGGCGATCGAGATCGCGGCGGAGCGGCCTGGGTGGAGGAAGGGCTGCTCGGCGGGCGCGAGCTCCAGCCCGACCCCGAGCTGGGCCGCCAGCGCCTCGAGCACGCCCTTGAGGGCGAAGAAGTCGGCCGCCTCGCCGCCACCGCGCCAGGATCGAGGCGCCAGCGATCCCACCGCGATCCCGGCGAACCGGTGCGGCTCGGAGAACGGCGCCGGCTGATCGCCTGCGAACTGCCCAGCCAGCGGGTCGACGGGCCGATTTCGATCTATATCGGACCCTTTTAGGCCCGTCGGCGGATCCTGGAGATAGACCCGGGTGGATTCGAAGAGGGCGAGGTTGCCGGCACCGCGGGCGACGTTTTGCGCGGCGATGTCGAGCAGGGAGCCGAGCAGGGTCGTCCGCATCGCCGAGAGCTCCTCGGAGAGAGGGTTGGCGAGCAGAATCGGGTTCGCCCGCTGGTCGTCGGATGGGATCCGCAGCCGCTCGGCCTCGGCGGGGTCGGTGAAGCTCCAGCCGACCGCCTGGTCGAAGCCGAGGTCGCGCAGCGCGTCCTCGGCCCGCCGCCGCAGACGCTGCTCGCGGCTGAGGCCGCCGATCGCGCCGCCGTTTGCCGGCAGGGTCGTCGGCAGGTGCTCGTCGATGCCGTGCACCCGCGCCACCTCCTCGATCAGGTCGACCTCGCGGGTGACGTCGTAGTGGCGGTCGGGCGGAACGACGACCTCGAGGTCCTCGCCGGCCGGCTCCGCTTCGAAGCCAAGCCGCTGCAGGTAGGTCCGCTGCTCGTCCTGGGAGATCTCCATTCCCAGCAGGCCGGCAACCCGCGCCGCCCGCAGCGTCAGGCGCCGCGGCTCGGGGATCTCGGCGGCGACGTCGATCGTCCCCGGCACCAGCTTGGCCCCGCAAAGCTCGACCAGGAGCCGCGAGGCGATCCGCTGGGCCCGCATCGTCAGCTCCGGATGCAGCTGCTTCTCGAAGCGCGAGGAGGCCTCGGAGCGCAGCCCCAGGAGCCGCGAGCTACGGAGGATGTTGGTTCCGTTCCAGCAGGCGACCTCGAGCAGGACCCGGGTGGTCTCACCGGAGACCTCCGAGGTCTGCCCGCCCATGATTCCGGCGATCCCCGAGGGGCCGTCGCGGTCACAGACGAGCACCGTCTCGGCATCGAAGCTGCGCTCAACGCCGTCGAGGGTGGTCATTTTCTCCCCCTCAGCCGCGGTGCGGACGACCAGCTCGCCGTCCGGGACCTTGTCCAGGTCGAAGGCGTGGAGGGGCTGCGCGGTTAGCAGCATCACGTAGTTGGTGATGTCGACGACGTTGTTGATCGGCCGCTGCCCGGCCGCGGCCAGCCGCGCCTGCAGCCAGAGCGGCGAGGGGCCGATCGAGACGTCGGTGAAGACGCGGGCGGTGAAGCGCGGACAGAGCTCGGGCACGGCGACGGTGACCGAGGCGTAGTCGGTGGCCTCCCCCACGCCCTCGGCCGGCGCGTCCTCGGCCCAGGGGTCGGCGGCCAGCGCCGCGCCGGTAATCGCGTGCACCTCGCGGGCGACCCCGTGGACGCCGAAGCAGTCGCTCCGGTTCGGGGTGACCTCGATCTCCAGCACCGGCTCGCCCAGCGGCAGCACCTCGGACAGGGGCGTGCCTGGCGCCGGGCCGTCTTCGAGGACGATGATCCCGTCCGCCTCCTCGGCGAGTTCGAGCTCGGCGGCGGAGAGGATCATCCCTTCCGAAGGAACGCCCCGGAGCTTTGCCTTGCGGATCTTCATCCCGCCGGGCATCGTCGCCCCGGGCAGGACGACGGCGACGGTCTGGCCGGCGTCGACGTTGGGGGCGCCGCAGACGATCGTCCGCTCGCCTTCGCCGATGTCGACCTTGCAGACGCTGAGCCGGTCGGCGTTCGGGTGCTGTTCGCGCTCGAGCACCTTGCCGATCACGAAGCCCTCGCCGGAGGACGGCCCGAGCGTGTCCAGCCGCTCGACCTCGGTCCCGGTCATCACCAGCCGGTCGGCCAGCTCGGCCGGGTCCATGCCCGGGTCGCAGTACTCGCTCATCCAGCTGTACGGGACCCTCATGAGAACTGCTCCAGCATCCGCACGTCGTTGTCGAAGAACCGCCGCAGGTCCGGGACGCCGTGGCGCAGCATCGCCACCCGCTCAACCCCGATCCCGAAGGCGAAGCCCTGGACCCGCTCGGCGTCGTAGCCATGGCTCTCGACGAAACCGAGCACGTTGGGGTCGACCATCCCGGCGCCGAGGATCTCGATCCAGCCCTGGCCCTTGCAGAGGTTGCAGCGCTCGCCGCCGGCCAGCTCGCCGCTGCCGCCGCACTGGAAGCAGGAGACGTCGACCTCGACGCTGGGCTCGGTGAAGGGGAAGAAATGCGGCCGCAGGCGCAGCTCGCGCTCGGCCCCGAACAGCGCCCGGCACATCGCCAGCAGCGTCCCCTGCAGGTCGGCGAGGGTGATCCCCTCGGCGATCGCCAGCCCCTCGACCTGGTGGAACATCGGGCTATGAGTGGCGTCGGAGTCGCGCCGGTAGACCTTGCCGGGGACGACGACGAAGATCGGCGGCTGCTGCGTCTCCATCGAGCGCACCTGCATCGGCGAGGTGTGGGTGCGCAGCAGCACGTCGGGGTGCGACTGCACGTAGAAGGTGTCCTGGAGCATCCGCGCCGGGTGGCCGGGCGGGTGGTTCAGCGCCGTGAAGTTGTAGTAGTCGTGCTCGATCTCCGGGCCTTCGGCGACGTGGTAGCCGAGGCCGATCATCGTGTCCTCGATCAGCCGCGTGGTGCGGGCGATCAGGTGCGGGTGGCCGACCGACCGCGCCGGCGCGCCGGGCAGGGTGACGTCGATCCGGTCCTCGGCTAGCTTCGCCACTAGCTCGCTGGCGTCGAGGGCCGCGGCCCGCGTCTCCAGCAGCGCCTCGAGCTCCTTGCGGGCGCGGTTGGCGGCGCCGCCGACCTGGCCCCGTTCGGATTGCGGCAGCTCGGCGATCCCGCGCAGGAGCGTCGTCAACTCGGCTTTGCGGCCGAGGTAGCCGACCCGCAGCCCCTCCAGCTCGGCGCTGCTCGCGGCGCCCTCGATCGCGGTGCCGGCCTCGGCCCTGATCTTCTCGATCTGCTCAAGCATCGGGCTGGTCCTCCGGCATGGCGAGCGACGATATCCGCTGCGCGGCGATCGCAGCCGCCGCGGCGACGTTGAGCGAGTCCGGTCCGCCCTCGCGGAGGGGGATGGTGACGCGACGATCGCAGGCGGCGAGCACCTCGTCGGGCAGCCCGTCGCGCTCCGCCCCGAGGCAGACGGTCGCGGCGCCGGCGAGCGTGTCGAGTTCCTCCCCCCCGTGCGGGACAAAAGCGACACGCGGCTCGGGGGTGGCGTCGATTCCGGCCTTCACCGGCGGAGCGGAGAAGATCGAACCCATGCTGGCGCGGGTCGCCTTCGGCGAGAAGGGGTCGGCGCAATCGGGTCCGAGCACCACCGAGCTGCCGATCAGGGCGTCGGCGGTGCGGACGATCGTCCCAACGTTGCCCGGGTCACCGACGCCGTGCAGGTAGAGGCATGCGCAGTTGTCCCCGGTATACGGGGACAACTGCGTCCGGTCGTCCGGCATCGTCCAGACCGCGATGGCCCGCGTCCCAGAGCCGAGCGTGGAAACGTCGGCGAGCAGGTCGGACTCGACCTCCTCGCCCTCGAGCCCCGACCCGGCCGCGACGAGGACGAACCGCGGCTCGGCGCCCGCGGCCAAGCCGGCCTCGAGCAGGTCCTCGCCCTCGGTCGCGAACAGGCCCTCGCGCTCGCGGTGCTTGCGCTCGCGCAGCTTGCGGACCAGCTTCAGCTTCTCGTTCTGGGGGCTCTCGATCATCTGCTTCGGCTCTGCTTCGGTCGGTTCTGTCTTTTCTTCTCGGCGGTTTTAACTCCTGGAACGAAAAAGCGGGCCGTCTTCACGGCCCGCCCGGGAGAGAGGAATGTCGGTGATGCCGCTAGGCGGCCGCACCCTCCCGGGCTAGCTCCACAAATCGGCGGAAGGCATCGCGGTCGGTGACGGCGATCTCGGCCAGCATCTTGCGGTTCACCTCGACCTCGGCTTTGTTCAGGCCGTGCATCAGTTCCGAGTAGCTCATGCCCTCGAGCCGCGCGGCGGCGTTGATGCGGGTGATCCAGAGACGGCGGAAGGTCCGCTTTTTGTTGCGCCGGTCGCGGTAGGCGTACATGCCAGACCGCTGCACCTGCTCTTTGGCGAACCGGTACGAGGAATGCTTGCGGCCGAAGTAGCCCTTCGCTTCCTTGAGGACCTTGCGGCGCTTCTTGCGCGCGTGGACGCTGCGCTTGACGCGGCTCACTTGCCGCCTCCGAGCAGGGTCCGAACTTTCTTCTGGTCGCTCGGCGCTATCTCCACCGGACGCGCCATCTTCCGCTTCCGCTTCGGCGACTTTTTCTCCAGGATGTGGCTGGAGTACGCGCGGCGACCGCGGAGCTTGCCCGTGGCGGTCTTCTTGAAGCGCTTCTTGGCGCCGGAATGGGTTTTCATCTTCGGCATCGGGCTCGGTATTGAAGCAGACAGTGCCCTTCTGACGGAGTTCCGGCATTTGCCGTCAGTACGCTGGCGCCGCGATGCGGATCCTCTACGTAGTCGGCACCCGCCCCAACTTCGTCAAGACGGCGCCGGTGATCGGCGCCCTGCGGGCGCGTGACCCGGAGGGCCATCACACGATCGTTCACACCGGCCAGCACTACGACCGACTGATGTCGGAGGTCTTCCTCTCCGAGCTCGGCGTGCCCACTCCCGACTACATGCTGGAGGTGGGCTCCGGCAGCCACGCGGCGCAGACGGCGAAGACGATGGAGCGCCTGGAGCCGGTCCTCGCCGACGAGCGGCCCGACCTGGTGATGGTCCCCGGCGACGTCAACTCGACCCTGGCCGCGGCGCTTACCGCGGTGAAGATGGGGATTCCGGTCGCCCACGTCGAGTCGGGCCTGCGCAGCTTCGACATGACGATGCCCGAGGAGGTGAACCGGATCATCGCCGACCGCTTCTCCGAGTGGCTCTTCCTCCACAGCCCCGAGGCGGTCACCAACCTGCGCGCCGAAGGGATCCCCGACGAGCGCATGCACATGGTCGGCAACACGATGATCGACACCCTGGTGGCGCTGCGGGAGCGGATCGGGGCGGCGGGATCGGCAGCCAAACTGGGCCTCGATCCCGACTCCTACGCTCTCGTCACCCTCCACCGCCCCGCCCTGGTCGACGGCCCGCTGCTCGGCGAGACGGTGGCGCAGTTGGCCGCCCTGGCCCGGCAGATGCCGGTCGTCTTCCCGGTCCACCCGCGGACCCGCAAGATGATGGAGGGGCTTCAGCCCGACGCGCCGGGCCTGCACCTGATCGACCCCCTCGGCTACCTCGACTTCCTCTCCCTGGTCGCCGACGCGCGAGCGGTCCTCACCGACTCGGGCGGGATCCAGGAGGAGACGACCTACCTCGGCATCCCCTGCTTCACCCTGCGCGACAACACCGAGCGACCGGTGACGATCACGTCCGGGACCAACACCCTGCTGGGCCTCGATCCAGCTGCGATCTCCCGCATTCCCGGCCTACTGGTGGAGAAGGTCGGCAATGCGCCATCGGAGCCGCCTCCCCTCTGGGACGGGCGCGCCGCGGAGCGGATCGCCGACGTGATTCTGGGCTAGGACTCGGCCGGAGCGTCGTCAGCAGCCGAGGCATCCTCGGCGGCGGGCGGAGCGTCGTCGCCGGCGGGGGTCTCCTCGGCGGCGGGTGCCTCGTCGGCAACCGGGGTCGCCTCGACGGCCGGAGCGTCGGTGACCGCCGCCTCGTCGGACTCACCGTCGGCGGTCAGCTTGTCGACCTCTTTGCTCGGGCCGAGCAGCATGCTCATGTTGCGGCCTTCCTGCAGCGGCGCCGACTCGATCGTCGCCAGGCCGCCGAGGTCCTCGAAAAGTTTCTGCAGCAGGGCCCGGCCGCGCTCGGGGTGGGCCTGCTCGCGGCCGCGGAACATGATCGTCACCTTGACCTTGTCGCGATGCTTGAGGAAGCGTTCGACGTGGCCCTTCTTGGTGTTGTAGTCGTTCTCCGCGATCTTCGGCCGCAGCTTGATTTCGCGGATGTTGACCTGCTGCTGGTGCTTGCGGGCCGCCTTCTGCTTCTGCTCCTGCTCGTACTTGTACTTCGAGTAGTCGAGCAGGCGGGTGACCGGCGGCTTCGAGCCGGGGGCGACCTCGACCAGGTCGAGGTCGGCCTCCTGGGCGCGTTTCAGGGCGTCGTTGATCTCGACGATCCCGAGCTGCTCGCCGTCGGCGCCGATCAGGCGCACCTGCGGCACGCGGATGCGCTCGTTGATCCGAGTCGTGTCGCGCTCCGGTGGGCGCCGGTCAAACCTACGAGGGACCGGCACTATCGAAGGTGGTACTTCAAGAGGACGAAACGGTAGGAAGGCACGGGTCGCTCAGCGGCGGCGGTGGATTTGCGTGCCTGCGATCAAGTTCGGCGCAGTATAGAGACCGAGCGGGCGGGCGTGGACGCGGCCCTCAACGCTGCTCCGTCTCGGCCTCGACGCGGGCGGCGAAATCGGCCAGCGACATCTCCCCCAGGTCGCCCTCCTCGCGGGAGCGGACGGCCACCGCCCCGTTCTCCGCCTCGCGGTCGCCGACCACCAGCATGTAGGGGTAGAGGCCGATCGTCGAGGCGTCGCGGATCTTCTTGCCGACCGACTCGGAGCGGTCGTCGATCGCGACCCGGACACCGAGGTCGCGCAGCTGCTCGTGGGCGCTGGTGGCGTACTCGTTGTGGCGGTCGGAGATCGGCAGGACGATCGCCTGCACCGGCGCCATCCAGGTTGGGAAGCGGCCGGCGTAGTGCTCGATCAGGATTCCCGCAAAGCGCTCCATCGAGCCGAGCAGCGCCCGGTGGATCATCACCGGCCGGTGGGCGGCGTCGTCGGCACCGGTGTAGTAGAGCTCGAAGCGCTCGGGCATCTGGAAGTCCAGCTGGCAGGTGCCGCACTGCCAGGAGCGACCCAGCGCGTCGGTGATGTGGAAGTCGATCTTCGGCCCGTAGAAGGCGCCGTCGCCGGGGTTCAGCGTGTACTCGCGCCCCTGGCTGTCGAGCGCCTCGGCCAGCGCCGCCTCGGCTTTTGCCCACTGCTCCTCGGAGCCCATCGACTTCTCCGGCCGGGTCGAGAGCTCGACGTGGACGTCGTCGAAGCCGAAGCGCGAGTACAGCTCGTCGATCGCCTCGCAGATCGAGGCCACCTCGTCGCCGATCTGCTCCTCGGTGCAATAGACGTGGGCGTCGTCCTGGGTGAAGGCGCGAACCCGCAGCAGGCCGTGGAGCACCCCCTCGCGCTCGTTGCGGGAGACGCGGCCGAACTCGGCCAGGCGCAGCGGCAGCTCGCGGTAGGAGTGGCGGTCGGAGGAGTAGACGAGGCAGGCGCCGGGGCAGTTCATCGGCCGCAGCGCGTAGCGGCGGTCGTCGTCTTCCATGAAGTACATGTCGTCCTTGTAGTTGTCCCAGTGGCCGGAGCGGTGCCAGAGGGACTCGTCCATCACCTGCGGGGTGGCGATCTCCTGGTAGCCGCGCTTGCGCAGCTGGTCGCGGACCTCAGCTTCGATCGAGTGCAGCAGCGTGGTCCCGTTGGGCAGCCAGAAGGGCATCCCCGGCGCCTCCTTGCGCAGCATGAAGAGGCCGAGCTGGGGGCCGAGCCGGCGGTGGTCGCGTTCTTTGGCCTGCTCGAGCCGCTCCAGGTGCGCCTCCAGGTCCTTCTTCGAGAAGAAGGCGGTGCCGTAGATCCGGGTCAGGCTCTCGCGCTGCTCGTCGCCGCGCCAGTAGGCGCCGGCAACCGAGCTGAGCTTGATCGCCTTGATGCGGCCGGTGGAGGGGCCGTGCGGGCCGCGGCAGAGATCCTCGAAGGGACCGTTGCGGTACAGCGAGACGGTCTCGACCCCTTCGTCGCGGACAAGATCCTCGATCAGCTCGACCTTGAAGCCCTGTTCCTGGGCCTTGAAGATCTCGATCGCCTCGGCAACCGGAACGTCGCGGCGACTGAACTCCTCGTCGGCGGCGATGTGCTCCTGCATCGCCGCCTCGATCTTCGGCAGGTCGTCTTCGGTGATCCTTGTATCGGGCGGGAACTCGAAGTCGTAGTAGAAGCCTGACTCGATCGGCGGGCCGATCGTTACCTTGGTCCCGGGATAGAGGTCGACCACCGCCTCGGCCATCACGTGGGCGGCGTCGTGGCGGATCAGCTCCAGCGCCTCAGGGTCGCGATCGGTGAGGATCGCGACCTCTCCGCCCCCCGCCGGCAGCGGCGCCGCCAGGTCGCGCAGCTCGCCGTCGACCTTGATCGCCAGCGCCGCCTTGGCCAGACCCGGGCCGATCGCGGCAGCCGCGTCGGCGCCCGTCGCCCCCGCCGGCAGCTCCAGCGGCTTGCCGTCGGGCAGGGTAAAGACGGTCTTGTCGGTCGCGGCCTCCATGCCCGCGCAATGGTACGGGGACTTCAGCGAGCGGGACCCTGCCGCGCCTGGCGCACCGCGATCAGCGGACAGGGACTCTTGCCGGGCGGGGGGTGCTTGACCCGCGTCAGGGTCCACCCATCCTCGTTCCGGACCACGAAGCGCACCCCGGGCGGAACGGATGGGTCGTCCGTTGACTTGATGCAGACCCGGCCGCCGCGCAATTCCCAGGCGAGGAACGGTTCGCCGTGTTCCTCTTCGAGCAGTTGAGGCGAGGCGAGCACCAGCGTCGGTCCTTCGCCGACGAGCTTGCGGTACTCGCTGAGCTCCGAGGAGTACGAGGTCGGGCCGACCGGCGCATTGGCGAGGGCGAGAAGCGAGCAGACGCCGGCGGCGAGGACAAAGAGGGCAGCGGCAACCGGGGGGAGCAAACCCCGACTGTCGCTTTGTTCTCGCATGCCGAGAGGAAAGCGACACGCCTCCGTGAGCAGAGACAGAAGGATGGCCAGCGCCACGAGCGGCGCACCGATCTCGAGCGCCTTGGCGGCGGTGTAGGGCGTTCCGGCGAGGCGGGCGGCGGCGTAGGCCAGCGCGGCCGCGGCGAGCCCCGAGAGGATCGCGGTCTCGCGGCGGCGCCAGAGCCAGAGGAGGCCGTAGGCGAAAAGGGCCAGGGCGAAGGCGATGCCGAGGTAGTAGGCGGCCGCTGGCACCGCACCGTCTCCCGGCGCCAGGCGGAAGTCCCCGGAGGGCCAGATTCCCAGGGCCGTGAAGGGCGAGATCTGGCCGAAGAGGTTGCCTAGGCCTGGGCCGTTGGGGTCGAAGGTCTCAAAGCTGTGGAAATCGATCATCCGGCCTAGCTCGGGAGCGACCAGGACGAAGAAAAGGAGGAATGCGAGGCCTAGCTGTCGGGCCGCGGGTCCTGTCTCCGATCGGGGGCTCCCCCTACCGGGGGAGTCCTCCCGATCGTCGCCACCCGCGGCAGAAATGAGGGTGGCAAGACTCCAGAGGACTAAGGCTGCGCCGAGCCAGATGAGGGCTGGGAAGCTGTAGGTGTAGATGCTGCCTACTGCGATGAGGGCGGCTGGGACGAAGCGCAGGGGGAGGTCGGTCCAGGTTCGCTGCGTTTCCCTGATTGCCAATACGAAGGCGAGTAGGTAGAGCGCTTGCATCGTCTCCTTAAAGGCGCCTTGGGCGAAGTAGGAGGCGACTAAGTAGGCGAGGCCTATTAGGAGGGCTCCGGCGGTGCGCGGGAGGATTGGCAGCTCTCGGAGGGCGGCGACGGCAGTCAGGGAGGCGAGGACGGCTACGGCGATCGTCAGGCCCGTGAAGCCCTGGACCAGGCCAATGCCAAGGCCCTTATTCAGAGCAACGACGATCGCATGGGGGCCGAGGGGATAGCCCTGGACCAGGAGCTGGGACGAGTTGCCTTCGGCGAGCCGGTCGGCGGCCAGCAGGTGCTGCGACATGTCGGGGTTGAAGCTGGTGCCGAGGATCCCGAAATGGCCCTCGGCGATGAACGGCAGTGCAGTGGCCAGCAGCGCGCCGAGGGCGACGGGCCAGCCGGTGGCGAGCGCGTCACGCGTTCCCTCGACCCGGCCCCACAGATAGGCGACGGCGGCGATCGTCAGGACGAGGACGGCGAGCGCTGAGACCACGCCGTCGCCGGGGAGCCGCACCGTCCCCCAGCAGACCGCGCAAAGCAGCGCCAGCCCCACCGCCGGCGCCAGCCAGGACCCGCGGCGCACTCCGCACAGACCGATCGCCACCTGCCCGATCGCCAGCGAGGCCGCGCAGATCGCCACCACGGCTGCATAGGTCCCGATCACGAGACCGCGAGCCTAGACTGACCCGATGCCCCATGTCCCTCCCGCTCGTCACCTGCTGCGGGCCAAGGACCTCGCCGACGCGCGTTACTTCGAGCCGCTCGAGGTGGATGACCTCGCCCGCGCCGCGGGGCTCTCGAAGGCCCACTTCAGCCGCGAGTTCCGGCGCACCTTCGGCGAGTCGCCCTACGTCTACCTGCTGACCCGCCGCCTGGAGCGGGCGGCGGCGCTACTGCGCGACACCGACCGCTCGGTGGCGGAGGTCTGCCTCGACGTTGGCCTACAGGGCGTCGGCTCCTTCACCACCAGCTTCAAGCGCATGTACGGGGAGACGCCGACGGCCTACCGCGCCTCCTTCCCGCCCGCCGCCAGTCAGGCCCGCGTGCCCGGCTGCGTGGTCCGCGCCTACGCCCGGCCCCAACACCGCACGATTCGAGAAGACACAGAGTCCGCCCGGACCTAGCATCGGCCAGGACGATCCCGACCAAGGAGGAAACGATGAAGATCTCAACCGCGCAGCTCTGGGTCCACGACCAGGACGAGGCGCTCGCCTTCTACACCGACAAGCTCGGCTTCGAGGTGCGCTCCGACGTGACCCTCGCCGAGATGGGCGACTTCCGCTGGCTGACCGTCAGCCCGCCAGGCCAGGAGGACATGGCGGTTGTGCTGATGGCGATCCCCGGCCCGCCGGTGATGGACGAGGCGACTACGCGCCAGGTCGAGGAGCTGATGGCAAAGGGCTTCTCCGGCACCGTCTTCCTCACCACCGACGACTGCCAGGCCGACTACGAGAAGCTCCGGGAGCGCGGGGTCGAGTTCACTGAGACGCCGGAAGAGCGCCCCTATGGGATCGACTGCGGCTTCCGCGATCCCTCTGGCAACAGCCTGCGGCTGACCGAGGTGAAGATCCCGGCCAACGCCTGAGGCACAGCGCCGCCGGAGGCGGCAGGTTCATTGATGAGCGTCGATGAACCTGCTAGCCTCGCGGCCGCTTGACCGACCTTCCCGTCATCAACTGCTGCACCCCGCTCGCCGGCAGCTCGCTCGGCGAGCGCGAGGCGGCCGAACTCGAGGGCGTGATGAAGGCGCTCGCCGACCGCCAGCGGCTGCGGATCCTCAACATGCTGCTGCGGGCCGGCGGCGAGCCGATCTGCGTCTGCGAGTTCGAGCCCTTCCTCGGCCTCTCCCAGGGGACCGTCAGCCATCACCTCAAGGTGCTGACCGAGGCCGGGATCGTGCGCCGCGAGGGACGGGGCAATCGCAGCTATTTTTCGCTCGTGCCCGAAGCCCTCGAGGCGGTGCGCGACGTCTTCGCCCCCGCCCCGGCCGCCAAGCCTGTCGCCGCCTGCTGCTGAGCCCGTGGGACCGCGCCCCGACCTCGCCCGCCGCGCCGCCGCCGAGGGCTTCGGCGTCTTCGCCCTGGTCTTCGCCGGCTGCGGCGCGATCGTCGCCGAGGCGACCAGCCCCGGCAGCCTCGGCACGGTCGGCATCGCCCTCGTCTTCGGTCTGATCGTGATGGCGATGGTCTACGCCACCGGCCATCTCTCCGGCGCCCACCTCAACCCGGCGGTGACCCTCGCCTTCCTCCTCACCCGTCACCTGCCGCGGGCCGAGGCCGCCGCCTACCTCGCGGCCCAGCTGTTCGGGGCGCTCCTCGCCGCCGGCCTACTAGCAGCGATCTGGCCCGACCAGCCGGCCTCGCTCGGGGCGACGGTGCCGTCGGTCGGCGCCGGCAGCGCCTTCGTCTACGAGGTCGTCCTCACCGCCTTCCTGATGTTCGTGATCATGGCCGTGGCGACCGACACCCGCGCGGTCGGAGCGGCGGCCGCGATCGCGATCGGAGGCACGGTCGGTCTCGACGCCCTCTTCGGCGGACCGATCACCGGCGCCTCGATGAACCCAGCCCGCTCGCTCGGCCCGGCCCTGGTGAGCGGCGAACTGACGGATCTCTGGATCTACCTGACCGCGCCGATCCTGGGAGCGGCCCTTGGCGCCCTCGCCTACCAGCTGGTCCGCGGCGAGCATCCCGGCGAGGCGATCGAGGCGAGCTGATGGCCCGCGCCCTCTTCATCTGCCTTCACAACGCCGGCCGCTCGCAGATGAGCGAGGCGCTCTTAACCCGCGCCGCCGACGGCCGCCACGAGGCCCGCTCAGCCGGGACCGAACCCACCGACCGGGTCCACCCCGAGGTGGTCGAGGCGATGGCCGAGCTGGGCGTCGACGTCGCCGACCGCAAACCCCACGAGCTCACCCATGAGGACGCCGAATGGGCCGACGTCGTGGTGACGATGGGATGCGGCGACAAATGCCCCTACATCCCCGGCAAGCGCTACCTCGACTGGGACCTCCCCGACCCCAAGGGCCAGGCGCTGGAGGCGGTCCGGGCGACCCGCGACGAGATCGAGCGACGGGTGACCGAGTTGGTCGCCGAACTCGACGCCGGCTGAAACGCAGCCGACGCGCTCGGCCTTCATCAGCCGGATACCTTGAGACTGGTGGAGGTGAGCCGCGCAATCGAGGAGGATGCCGCGCCTCCCTGGGCTTTCACCGGACCCCCGATCGCGACGGCGAGGACGCGGACGGCCAACGCCTCGTCTTCGTCCGCGACCTGTAGGCAAAATCGAGCGGCAGGTGATCGAGCTGGTTGCCGAGTTCGACCCCAATTAGCCCCTCCCTGGCGGCGTCGTCCGCACCGACGTGTTTAGATTCCTCGTTCAATGAGACCTTCCCGACTGTTCATCATCGCCCTGTCAGTGCTCGCTACCTCCTGCCTCGCCCCGTCGTTGTCCCTCGCGGCAACCACCGATGGCGTGCTTTCGATGGCTGCTGCCCGCGATGCGGCGCGCTCGGTCGGCTGGGACGTCGCCCGCCGCAATCCCTTGGTCACCAGTGTCGAAGTAGGCCCCTGCCGGCGACGCGCGAGTGACCGGATCCACTGCCACACGACCGCTCGTGGCAGCAGCAGCACGTTGAAAACGACCTGCGAGATCTCGGTCCGGGTGACGCTTGCCGACAATCGCCCCGAGGCGACCCACCAGACGAACTGCGACAACGAACCACAGCCGATCCTGCGTGCGTTCCAAGCCCTCGAAGCCGTGCGCCCGACGGCGGAAGACCTGGGGGGCGAGGGCGTAATCCTGTACACGTACGGTCGCACGAGCCGCACGCGGATCCATGTCCAGGCGGGGTGGATTCAGCCCGCACCCGAGCCAGGCAAGGACGAGGTCTGCTCCGTCATTTTCGAGGTCGCCTTGACCTCGAGCGAAACGATTGTCGTCAAGGCCACGGATTCAATCTGCGTGGTCTCCAAGACCTGAGACCAACCTCAGGATCGCTCGGGCTTGGCGACCGCGCTGACGTAGAAGAAGCCGAGCAGGAAGCGCTTGGTCTCGACCGGCCCGTAGGCGGCGAGGTCGGTCCAGGGATCGGAGTAGGCATCGCCGGGGGCGTATCTGACGAGCAGGCGGGCGATCGGAGCGACCCACCGCCAGACCCCACCCTGGGTCAGCCCCGCGTCCAGGATGACGACCCGCGAGGAGGGGCGAAGCCGCTCCCATGCTCGCGCCAGTGCCGGGCGCGGTTCGGGCATGGCCGAGTAGCTGAGGCTGAACAGAACCCCGTCGAGGTCGCGGTCGACGTCGAGCTGGGTGGCGTCCTGCTGGAGCAGCTCGACGTTCGACCAGCCCTGGCGCTCGATCAGCTTGCGAGCCTCGGCCAGCATCCCCGGGGACGCATCGACGCCGATCACGGTTCCACTCGGCCCAACCGCGTCGACCAGATAGGGGAAGTTCCGCCCGGTGCCGGCGCCGATCTCCAGGACGGTGTCGCCGGGCTTCAGCCCGAGTGCGGCAACGCCCCTGCGGCGGGCCGGCGGGAAGACGAGGTACAGCGGCTCCAGCGCGGCATAGGTGCGAGCGATGCGGTCATAGCGCCTGGTGTTGGCGCTCTGAGATCGGCGGGTTGGGTGCTCGGCGCCTTGGCTCACGGCGGCGAAGATTAGAGCGCCTCCTCGAGATGTCCGGCTTTGTTTCGCATTCCTGGTCGGATATCGGCGAAGCCCAAAACTCATCGGCTCCTCGACCTAAGCTGGCGCGGTGGAGATCGAACGCTTCGTCTGGACGGAACACGCGCGCTTGCGTCTCGCCGAGCGCGGGCTCGATGCGGCCGACATTGAGGAGGCAATCAGGAAAGGTCATGCGGGGCGGGAGGTCAACGATGGCCGCGCGGAGTGGCTCGTTTCTGCCCAGCTCGCCGATGGCACGTCGTTCGAGGCGATCTACGACCACCCGCATGGCGACGACGAAGCCGCCGTTCGGATCGTGTCCGCATGGAGCGTGGACTCGTAGCCGACGGGCGGCGTTACCCTTTAGGAGCGATGTTTGCCTACTACGACCGCGACGCTGATATCGCCTGGTTCCCAACCGGGGAATCGAGCGACGTCGTCAGCGAGCGCGTTCCGGGCGGCCTGCGGGACTACGACCGGGCCAGCCACAAGCTGGTCGCTATCGAGGTCTGGGATGCCAGCACGCGCCTGCCAGCCAGCATCCTCGAAGCCTTGCCTGCGCCGGCTGCCGCGCAGAGCGCTGCTGCCTGAGACGCTTCTCATGGGCGTAACTGGGCTCGAACCAGTGGGACGGCTTCACGCTCGAACCATAAGCACCAGCGACTCGAAACCCGAGAAACAGGAATTCCCCGGGAGGTTTCGGCACTTATGAAGCGTGCGCGACCACAAAACGGCTCAAAGCTCGCTGTTCGACGCCGCCCCGGCCCTGTTCCTCGACCGATTCGAGGAGCTACGCATGGAGCTGTCAGATCAGCAGTTGATCGCCGAGGCGATTGAAACCAACCACGCCGGGGTCGGCAAGGACCGGACCCTGGACCGCTACCGGGACCACCTCGTCCACTACAGCCAGTACCTGGCCAGCGTCTTCGGCCTGACCTTCTACTCGGCCAAACGCAAGCACGTCCGCATGTTCATGAATCACCTCTCGAAGCCGGGAGGCCCGAAGCCGCATGACGCGAGGCTGCAGTGCGCCTGGTGCAAGACGCGCGGCTACCCGGACGGCCGCTCGGGGCCGGGGTGGTCTCCCTCCTACCGCAAGAGCTACCTGGCCGCGATCAAATTCCTCTACCTCCACTTCCTCGCCGAAGAGGATCTGCCGGACCTGAACCCCGCCGCCTTGGAGCAAGCGCCGAAGGTGCCGATCAAGCTCGGCTACACGCCCAGCTCGGATGACGTGAAGAAGCTCTTGGAGACGCCAGGGACGCCGAAGGGCCGACTGCTGGCGCATTGGCTCTTCTACGCCCCGTCACGTCGGCAGACGTTCTCCGACGCGCGCTGGCGAGACATCGACCTGGAGCAGGGCACCTGGCGGGTTATGGGCAAGGGCGACAAGTTCGACATCTTCGACCTGGCGCCGCCGCTGATCCGCGTACTGCGCCTCTACCGCCAGTGGCAGCTGTCGGAGGCCCAGCGCAACGAGGCAATCCGCGACGCCCTCGCCGACCCCGAGACCGCCTACGTCCTCCTGACCCGCAACGGCCACAAGACCGCGCCCCAGACGATCAGCAAGATCGCCAAATGGCACGCCGTCAAAGCGGGCGTCGGCATCCGCAAATCCCAAGGCACCCGCGACCGCCAGACCTCCCGCGTCTCCCCTCACGCCTACCGCCGCGCCTGGGCGACCATCGCGCTCAACGAGAAGGAGCTGCCAATCGATGTCGTCTCAGAGGTCCTGAAGCACAGCGACATCGCGACGACGCGGCGGCACTACGCACCGACGAAGTCAGATCGAGCGCGGGCGGCGTTGGTGGGAATGCGTCTGCCCTAGGTCGCTTGGTGGGCTATGTGACCTAGCACCCACTAGACGCTGTACATGAAATGCTTGCGCCGTGCCATCAAAAGGCTTCAGCGGCAAAGTCAAAGTCGCTTCCAGCATCGTTGACTATCTGAGTTCCGGCCTCTATGAGTCGCCGGCTGCCTGCATGAAGGAGTTGGTCAACAACTCCTTCGACGCAGATGCGTCACGAGTCGACATCCATGTCAAACCGGATGCCGACCGAATCATCGTCAGCGACGATGGCACCGGCCTGAGTCGGCAGGAATTCGAGGACCATTTCGGCCATGTGAGCGAATCCCACAAGCGCGACAGTGGCGACCGCACTGCCAAGGGAAGACCGAAGGTCGGTCGCATCGGCATTGGCTTCATCGCTGCCAATGAGCTTTGCGAGGAGATGGAAATCGTTTCGACGAAGAAGGGCAGCACCGATCTTCTCCAAGTCGTCATCGACTTTCGGAAGATGCGAGACCCTCAAAAGCAACGACGCGACAAAGAGGGAAACGTCACCAAGGGTGACTATCGAGGCACTGTCGAGAAAGCAGGGCGCGATGAGCACTACACCCGGATCTACCTGAACGAGGTTCGCGAGAACGTGCGGGACGTGATGGTTGGGGCTATTCCCGAAGCCAACACCGCTGGAGATGATTCGCTGTACGGGCTCACCGCCGAATCAATTGCCGAGCGCCTGGGGAGCCCCGGCCTGAGGACCTGGGGGGACCTGAACCTCTATTCCCAGACCATGCTCAAGGTCGGCCTGAATGTGCCTGTGAAATACGCCCCTCACTGGCTGCCTAGCTCGTTGAGCAGTCGACTCAAGAACCAAGAGAAGGCAGTAGACAAGCTCGACTTCATGGTCAAATGGGACGGCACCGATGTCCGAAAGCCCGTAGTCCTTGGCCATGACCCCGGAAAGCATCCGCACATCCTGCGGCGCTTCAACTTCGAAGGCGACCAAGTGAAGGCGAGCGGATACTTCTTCGCCCAGCACGGCGTGATCGAACCGCAGGAGCTCAATGGCCTGTTGATTCGCATTCGAAATGCAGCAGTCGGCGAGTACGACTCCAGCTTCTTAGGTTTTCGTGCGTCCGAGTATCAGATCCTCAAGCGATGGGTCTCAGGAGAAATCTGGGCCTCAAATGAGCTAGAGGACGCGCTGAACATTGACCGGCGAACGCTGCGGGAGGCTCATCCAGCCTTCGTGGAGCTACAGGCTGCGGTGCATTCCGAGCTTCAATCCTTCTTCCGCGAGGCTCGAAAAAAACTGTACGAGGAGCCGAGCAAGGACCGGAAGGTAGAGCGGGCGGCAGCTCAGTCATCCCGGATCGAAGAGATTGCCGAGCGGCATCGGATTACCGTGCCGCGCCCACACAAGCCGGCCCGGTCCAAAGACGCACCAAGCCCCAGCCAGCCATCACGCGCCCTGTCGAAGAAGTATTCCGCGTCAGAGCTTTACGAGTTGGCGCTGGAGGTTGCCGAGGAAGAACTTCCCCGAGATCTCTTTCGAAAATTCGCGAACGCACTCGCGAGGCGCATTTCCCGCTGATCGATGACGGACTCGGCAGTAACTCTTGCCATGACTGAGGAACGCCCTGAAAAGGACGCGATGCGGACGCTATGGGCGGAATGCGTAAGCGATATCGACGACAACCCGGTTGTTGACGAGGATTCCCCGCCACCGCCGCTTTACCTCAGTCTCTGTGGCGCTAAAGGGCTAGACATTCTCAAGCTTGTCGAGCACGGCATTGTGGCCCGGACTGAAACTGGAGCCATCGAGGAGCGTGACCTGGGGAAAGTCGTCGCCATTGAGGTTGACCCCAACGCGGCACACGAGCTTCGAGAGACTTTCTCCGGGCTCGATGTCCTTGATCGCAGACTCGAGGATCTGCTCAGCATGCCGAGCGACATGGCCTGGCCCGAGAGAAAGATGCGCCGGGTTCTCCGCTCGCGGGTTGTGAACCTAGACCTGAATACGTCGCTCGCTGCCCGGATCAAGCAGAACCAACTGCACTTCCCCGTGGTGAAGATGGTCGAAAAGTTTGCCGTCCTCCACGCTCAGGACCCTCAGGTCAACTGGTCCTTGTGCCTGACTCTTCACGCCGATCTCGCCCTGGATTCGGGGGCCATAGGGCGTATCTCCTCCTTTTTGGCTGAGAACTTCAAAAAAGAGGAGGTTTATGCCGCGGCCAGCGAGGGTCTACTCGGCTCCGACCTTTACGAGATGTTGAGCGAAGGAAAATGCCCAGATGGCGCCTTTGACGACTTAGAGCCAAGCGATGTCCAGAATTTGCTTATGGCCCTGATCCCTAAGCGAATCATCAGCGACACCCACCGCCTCGGCTGGAAGGTAACGACGAGGCGCAATCTTCGCTATGGAGCAGATCCAGTCGCCCCCATGGTCAGTTGGATACTTGATTTCGACTGGGATCCAAGGGGGTCCAGCGCTCCTCAGGAGCTGTACAGCGAGTGCTTAGAGAAGGCTGTCGCAAGCGTTGAGGAGATCGATTCAGACGGAAACCTTCTCGACTGTGCTGCCTAGCTAGGACTCGGCGACTACACCTAGCACGCTCGCATCGGGACGAGGGGCAACATCGACCTGAATGTCGCTCAGAATCGGTGGCACCGAGTCACTACTCGCCCCCTCTATCTCCTCACGTAGTCGCCGATGAGGAATTGCCCGAACGGCTCGCGTGGTTCGCCCGTTGAGGTAGAGGTGGACCCTTCGACCACGGGCGAACTCCATCACCCGTTCACCCTTGACGCTGGCGACATCGATCTCCGCATCAAGTCCAAACTTCGACGCTGGCCTTTCCTTCGCAGCCTCCTTGACTCGCCGCTTGTAACAAGCTCGTGCCTCTCGATTGCCTTCTACTAGGAAGACAATGCGCGGACTCGCCAGAGTCCCGCTGCGCGCAGGACCCCGATGCACTAGCGCAGCGGCGGGCCAGGGGACATCGCGACGCTTGGCCACAGACTGCATAAGAACGCGAACGAACTTAAGAATTCGAAGATTGATCAATAGCTGCGCAGCCTCGGAGTCAACCCGCCCGTTAGTTGAGGCGCCTTCGGTCAACGCTTGGATTTCTGGCTTGATGATTCGCTCGTACTCATCGGCGTGTCTTCCAACGATCTCGCAGCCAACCGCCAAGCGCTCAAGTCTCTCTGCGACCGCAAGCACCACGCCCGAACCAGCGAACGGATCGAAAACTACGTCGCCCGGATCAGTGCTGAGCAGTACGAGCCTCCGAACCAACTCCATCGGCAAGGGACAACTGTGGGCCAACTCGCCATTGCCCCAGCTCCCCTGCATCGGAATCGGGATATTCCAGACATTGGACGGAGCCTTGCCTTTAGGTGAATACCGCTCAGGGAAGCGAGCCCACCACTCCTTCATGTCCGAATGTTCTCGCAGCCGATCAAGTCGGTATTTCGGCTCCGGGCCTTTGGCTAGAAGCAACACATACTCGAAAGCGTTTCTTAGTCGGGTGCCGTTAGACCAAGGAAGCGTTCGATCCTTCTGCCAAACGATTACATCCCGAAAAGTAAAGCCTGCGGTTTCCGCTGCTTTAGCAAGGTCAAATGGGACCGGCAGCAGCGGCCGAGGAGCGGGACCGTCGGCGACGTAGGTATCCGCGATTAACCAAAGCGAGCCATTGTCGGCGGTGCGCTCAAAGATTTGCCCAAAGATTTGCTGCATATCGCCGAGGTAGTCCTCATAGGACTGGCCGAAGCCGATTTGCTTTTGGTGGCCATAGTCCTTGAGGGCGCCGTAAGGCGGACTAGTAATCGTGGCCATGATCTTCGAGGACCCTCCACCAGAGTTTGCGGCAAACAGACCGTCTAGATCACGAGCATCGTGACGGTGCAGGGTCCAAAACTCTTTGTTTGTTTTGCTGTTTTTTCTAGCCATGACCAGAGGGGTCTCACATGAAGCATTGGTCCGGCATCGGAGCTAGCCCTCCAGCGTGTCCGCAAGCTTGCCCAGCTCGCCCATCGAAACTCCCACCGCAGCAGCGATTGCCTTAACCGTTGCCCACGTTGGATTCGAGAGACCTCGCTCAATTACACCGAGCGTGGCGGTCGTAATGCCGGCATCGTGGGCGACAGCTTCCTGCGTTAGGCCCCGCTTTTCCCGCAACTGCCTAATCGCTTTACCAACGGCGGGCTGGGGCTTGTCGGAGGGCGCCATTGAGGTGGGAACGCTTTCAGCTTCAGCTAGTCAGGTCTAGAGAGTCAACTAGTGGAGATATATCTTGGATTCTGCTAGCTTCGCCTGGAAACGACAAACGGCCCCCGGCGGCGCGGTAAACGCCGACCGAGGGCCTAACCACAAGGAGCGTGCACTCCCCATGGCTGATGAAAACCCTACGGGCTCGGACCTATCCGAGCGTTCCACGACCGCCGCCCTGGACGACCGCGACCAGGCGCGGGTTCTGAGGCAGGTATTGCTCCTCTACCCGGAGTCGCTGACGCTCGCGGAGCTGACCCGCGAGCTGACGGCTGCCTCGACTGACTTCCAGGACCAGGACCGGATCAAGCGCGCCGTTCGCGACCTGATCGCAGTCGGCCTGCTCCATCGTGTCGGCGATCTCGTCCTGCCGACGAGGGCTGCTGCCTACCTCCACACGCTGGAGGAAGCCGCATGAGCGACGGAAGGAAGGTGGATCGGGACGCGGCCAAGCGCATCGGCCGGAACGTCTTCATGGCCCGCCGCCGCGCCGGGTTCTCTCAGGAAGATCTTGGCGCGCTGGCCGGTCTGCACCGAACCGAGATCGGGATGGTCGAGAACGGTGTCCGCCTGCCGCGCGCGGACACGCTCTTGAAGCTTGCCTTCTCTCTAGCGGTGCCGGTGGGCGAGCTGGTGGTCGGGATCGAGTGGATCGCTCCCGCCGCTGCCAACCCCGGCTCCTTCGCCGTCGACGGGAGCTGAGGGCGATGGGAACCCCCGAGATGAAGATCGGGGTCAAGCCGCTGGAAGGACGGATGCTCTTCCTCCTCCAGCACCCGCTGCGCAGGCGTTTGCTGGGCCTCTACGTCGAATCAGCCGAGCCGTTGAGCCCCAAGGAACTCGCCGACTACACGAAGGCCCCCTTGGACAACGTCGCCTGCCACGTCCGTGTTCTCGCCAAGCACCGAGCGGTGGAGCTGGTCGAGGAACGACCGGCGCGCGGCGCGGTCGAGCACTTCTACGCGGCGACCTCGCTTGTCGATCAGGTGTCCTGGGCGCGGGCCGTCCTCGGGCTCAAAGAGGCCGCGTGAACAACGGCAAGGTCATCAGCGTCCGGATGCCGGACGAGCTGGCCGCGCAGATCGACGCGATGGCCCGCGCGGAGGGCGTCTCCGTCTCTGAGGCGATGAGGGCGGCGGCCTACCGCTACATCGCCACCCGACGAGCAGATCGAGAGTTCAAAGAGCGCCTGAAGAAGCGACTCGAAGACGACCGAGAGGTCTTTGGAATTCCTAGCCGAGTAGATCGACTCCATTTGCCCCCTCACGCCCTATCACTATGGCCACCACGGACCTCCAACTAGAGGACCGACACATTATGAACCCGCACAGGTGTTCGCTTTTCGTGCCTGGCCGGGAGCACCTCCGGTTGCTCAGAGCGGTGACCTTTGGTCGGGCGTCCCACCCCCGATTTTGGCGCGGCTTCGCCGCGCGTTCGGCGGGTGGGAACGCCCTCCGCGAGCGGCCTGTCCATCCTTCCAAGGGGCGCTGATCCGCTTGCGCGGCGGGTACTCTCCCCTACGTCAGCGAGTCGCTGATTCTGCGGTCGGGGAAGTGGGCTCGAACCACTGCTCGAAATTTGGCTTTAGAAAGCCAAATTTCATGGGCGTAACTGGGCTCGAACCAGTGACCTCCAGCTTGTCGAGCTGGCGCTCTCCCAACTGAGCTATACGCCCGGGACGCCGGAATCTAGCAGCGGGCAGGAGAACGTCGGCCGGCGGCTAAAGGTTCTGGTGCAAGCGCCGATGCAATTGGTGCAACTTCCTCATTCCCTCGGTGTTCATAGGGGGCGAACTTCAAAAGCTTGAGGACCGACGAGCCAGCGGGTTAGCGCTCTCTGGTGGCACGTCCTTCGGAAACAAAGGGCCCCGTTTGGGGCCCTTTTCCGTTCCCGGCTAGACGTGATCGCTGGGCAGATGCCAGTGGCGCGGCGCGATCAGCTGGTCGGCCTCGACCGGCCCCCAGGAGCCGGGCTCGTAGGTGATGGCCGGCGGCGGCTCGGCGAGAACCGGCTCGGAGACCTCCCAGAGCCGCTCGATCGCCTCGGAGCTGGTGAACAGGGTGCGGTCGCCGAGCATCACGTCGTGGATCAGGCGCTCGTAGGGGTCGAGCGCCTCGTCGGGGCCGCCGAAGGTGTCGGCATAGCTGAAGCGCATGTGGGCCTCGCCGAGCTGGATCCGCGGCCCGGGGACCTTGGCCAGGAAAGAAGCCGAGATGCTGCCGGGATCGCCGAGCTCGAAGGTGAGGTGGTCGTGGCCGAAGGACTCGGCGATCTGATCGCAATCGAGCGGGAACATCCGCCGCGGCGGCTGGCTGTAGGCGACGGTCAGCAGGTGCCGGTTCTCCGCCATCCGCTTGCCCGAGCGCAGGTAGAACGGCACCCCCTCCCAGCGCCAGTTGTCAACGAAGGCGCGAATGGCGACGAAGGTCTCAGTGTCGGAGTCCTCGGCGACGCCGTCCTCCTTGCGATAGCCCGCGTACTGACCGCGAACCACGTCCTCGGGCCGCAGCGGCGGCATCGACTCGAAGACCTTCTCCCGCTCGACCCCCAGCGATTTCGCCTCCAGCGAGACCGGCGGCTCCATCGCGACAAAGCCGAGGACCTGGAAGAGGTGGGTAACGATCATGTCGCGAAAGGCGCCCGTTTCCTCGTAGAAGGAGCCGCGCATCTCGATCGAGAGCGTCTCCGGGATGTCGATCTGCACGTGGTCGATGTGGTTGCGGTTCCAGACCGGCTCGAACATCCCGTTGGCGAAGCGCAGGGCCAGCAGGTTCTGGACCGCCTCGCGGCCGAGGTAGTGGTCGATCCGGAAGATGCACTCCTCGGAGAAGACGCCGTGCAGCTTGCGGTTGAGGGCGCGGGCGGACTCGAGGTCGGTGCCGAAGGGCTTCTCGGTGATCACCCGGGCGCCCTTGCCGAGCCGGTGGGCGCCGATCTCCTCGACCGTGCCGGCGGCGGCCTGCGGCGGAAGCGAGAGGTAGAAGAGCAGGCTCGGGTCGCCGCCCAGCTCCTCGCGCGCCTCGTCGACGGCGCGCTCGAGGTCGTCGAGCCCCTCCCCCACACTGGCGAAGCGCAGCGAGGAGGCAAACCGCTCCCAGGCGTGGGGATCATCGCGTTCGCGGCTGGAGGAGGCGACCGACTCGCGCGCCAGCTGGCGGAACTCCTCGTCGCCGAGCTGCTTGCGGGCGGCGCCGATGATCCGGAATCGCTCCGGCATCAGGCCGACCTGGGCGAGGTGGAACATCCCCGGCAGCAGCTTGCGCTTGGCGAGGTCGCCGGTCGCGCCGAAGAGGACGATCACCTGGTCGCCCGGAACTTCGCCTTGCCCTTGCCGTTCGCTCATCGCCGCAGCCTATGCTGCCAGCCGATGGCCACCGGCAAGACGAAGAACGGAGTCGCCTACGACTCGGTGGCGCTGGACCGCGTCGATCGCCGCTTCTGGCGCGAGATCTGGGAATCGGTCCCGGCCGAGGTCGCCGCCGAGCACGGGATCGAAGTGCGCGACTTCGGCCCGATCCAGGTGACCGCGGCCCGAGCGCTGGGCCAGGTCGGGATGCTGAACCTGGTCCTCGGGGCCGCCGAGGCGTCGGATCGATCCGATCTTGAGGCGGCGGTCGCCTGGGCGGAGGAGCGGTCGACTCCATACGTCTCGGTCACCCCCGATCTGCCCGGCAGCGGCGCGGCTGAGGAGTGGCTGCAGGCCGGGGGCTTTCGCCCCTCCCGCGCCTGGATGAAGTTCGTCCGCGACCCGCACCCACCGCGCTTTCCGGCTCCCGACGGGGTCGAGGTCGTCGAGGTGACGGCACCGGACCAGGAGCCGTTCGGGACGATCGCCGCGCTCGGCTTCGGCATGCCCGCCTGGGGCTCGGAGCTCTTCGCCCACCTGCCGGGACGTGACGGCTGGCGCTGCTACGTAGCCCGCGTCGACGGCGAGGCACAGGGCTGCGGGGCGATGGTGATCGAGGACGGGGTCGCCGAGCTGGGAATCGGCGCGACGCTCGAGCCGGCGCGCGGGCGCGGCTGCCAAACCGCCCTCCTGCGCCAGCGCATCCTCGACGCCGCCGCGGCAGGCTGCCACACCCTCCTGGTCGAGACCGGCGAGCGGGTGCCCGACCGGCCCTCGCCCAGCTACCGCAACATCCTCAAGGCCGGCTTCGAGGAGGCCTACCTGCGTCCCAACTGGCAGCGATCGCGCGGGTAAAGCTTCGGCAAAGGCGTGAACCCGGGAAATAGGGCTCCCGTACCCCCGCTACATCCAACAGATTCGACGAAAGGCAGGGACATGATGAGAGGTAGACGAGCAACGCTGATCGCCACCGCCGCACTGGCCGCGGCCCTGATGGTGGGGGTCCTCGCAGCGCCCGCGAGCGCCGCGCTGCGCCACATCGACGGCACGGTGGTGTCAAAGAACGGCGACAACCGGACCTTCAAGATGAGCACCCAGAGCGGCACGGTGACGATCAAGGTCAACGGGACGACCAAGTTCGACCGCCTGAGCGGTTTCGGCGCCCTGCACAAGGGCCTGGCGATCGAGGTCGACGCGGCCAAGACCAGCAGCGGCCTGGTCGCCAAGCAGGTCGAGCCGCAGGGCGGTGGCGGCTCCGGCGGCGGTGGATCCGACGATCCCGCCGGCGACGACCACGGCGGTCACGGCGCCGACGACGGGCCCAACCACACCTGATCGAAGCACCTGGCGTGCCCTGCGGCGGCACGGGACTGTGTCGCCGCAGGCGCCCTCCAGCCAGAACGAGAAGTTTGATCGACGGCGATCCTGGGGATTGACGGCCGGAACCGTTATTCCCACCGAAGGAGACCAATGAGCATCGTCGCGATCCTGATCATCATCATCCTCGTGCTGCTGGCGATCTACCTGTTCCAGCGCGTCTTCTAGGCGGTCGGGTGCCGGACTGGCCCTCTCGGTCAGCCTGAAGAGATCCCGGGGGCGACCTCCCGCGCTCCACAGCGCAGGGGAGGGCGCCAACCAGTCCCCGGGGGGCCCCAACCCTCCAACCACCTACGCTGTCTTATGTCCGATCGCGGGAGTCAGCGCAGCCATCACCTGGATGCCATCCGTGTTTCGGCGATCCTCCTGCTGATCCCCTACCACGCTGCGCGCTACGTGCAGAAGGGCGACGGCGACCCCAGGATCGTCGACGCCGTCGTCTGGTTCGTCCACACCTGGCACATGCCGCTGTTCTTCGCCATCTCCGGCTTCCTGGCCGCCAGCGCGCTGCGACGGTCGTCGGCCGCCCGGCAGGTGCGCGCCCGGTTTCGCCGCCTCGGCGTGCCCCTGGCGATCGGGATGCTGACGGTCGTTCCACTGGCCAACTTCTTCGTCATCGAGGCGGCTGCCCTCTGGCCGCGCAAGGGCACCCTGCCGGCGAAGCGAGAACTGGACTTCGCCAACGTCTTCAGCTTCACCCCGCGACACCTCTGGTTCATCTCCTACCTGCTGATCGTCTCCCTGCTGGCGATCGGGCTCTGGCTGGCGATCCAGCGGGCGCCGAAGGTGGGAGCAGCCCTCAACCGCGGCTTCGATCTGCTGATGAGGTCGTGGTGGGCGGTTCCGATCCTGGCTTCGATCAGCGCCGCGATCCTGATCACCAAGACCGGCTGGGTGGCGGGCGGCACCGAGTCCAACTCCCTGATCCCCACCCCCACCCTGCTCGCCTACTTCGGCTTCTTCTTCTTCTTCGGCTGGCTGCTGAGCGGGCAGAGCAACCTGATCGAGGAGCTGAAGCGCGGCGCCTGGCTGCGCCTATGCGCCGGCGTGGCGATCGCCGTGCCCGCCTTCCTGCTCTTCTACAACAACACCGATTTCACCGGCAACGTCGGCACCCCGGGCGCCCTGGCCGATATCGGCGCGCTGCGCCTCTACGGGCTGTTCGCCGTCGGCATCGTCTGCTGGCTGACCCTCTTCGGCATCTGGGGAGTGCTGGCTCGCTACGTCACCAAGGAGTCGCGGGTGCTGCGCTACCTCGCCGACGCGAGCTTCTGGATCTACCTCGTCCACATCCCCTTCCTCGTCGCCCTGCAGAGCACCCTCTCGACCACCGAACTGGCGATCCCCGTGCGCTGGGGGCTGGCTGTGAGCGGGACCCTTGCGCTGGCGCTCGGCAGCTACGCCTTGATCCGAGAGAGCCGCCGGCAGCTGGGCAATGCCCGCGCTCGCCGCTCCCACCGGGCGATCGGGCCGCGCTCGGCCGCCCTACCCGAGGGGAACTGAGCGCCGCAGGCGATCGAGCACGCGCAGCGCCCCGAGGTTTCGCAGCGTGTATCCCTGCCGAAGCCCTTCGGGGCGGAAGTCGATCGCGGTGCAGGGCGGGCAGAGGGCGCTCGGATGAACCCCGTCTTCGCCCAGGCCGCCGGCGGGGACCCCCGGTTCGGTCATCTCGCGCCAGTAGTTCCAGAGCGGCAGCCCTCGGTTCTCCGCCAGAGCGGCGATTTCGGCGTTGAACCGTGTGACCCGCTGCGAATACGGCCACTGACGACGAGGCGGGATCGTGCTGATCACCGGGATCGTCCCGGCGCTGGAGACGAGCCGGGTCACGTGAGCGAGGTTACGGCGGAACTCAACCGCGCTGAATTCGGTCAGATCGTTGGTCCCGAACATGATCAGAGCGACCGACGGACGGGTCAGCTGCAGCTCACAGCTGACGGCTGGCAGATCGAGGCATTCAGGAGACGCTTCGAGCCGGGAGAGAGCGTCGACCGCCTTCCAGCCGGGCACAGCGGCCACCCCGACCCGCGAGTAGCTGTCGCTGACTTCGCACTGAGCTTCCTCGGAGCCTGGCAGCACCGCGGTCGTGCCGAAGAATTCGACAGTCCCGCGGAGTCCACTCCATTCCCCCAGTTGAGGCCGCCGGCACGCCAGTGCCTGCAGGAACGACGGCGAGGCCGTGATGCTGTCGCCGATCTTGGCGAAGACCCCAGGCCGGTCGCCGACGCGCTCTCCGCGTGCCACGATCCTTTCGAGGTGGCCGGCAACAGCAGGGCCAAGCACGGGGACCACCGGCAACTCTTTCCAGTCGGCAGCGGAGGGCTCGCTGCCGAATACGGCACCGAGCGCGATCAGGGCCGCGGCGGCGAGAGAGGCGCTGAAGAGGCGAAAGCGGATCGGTTGACCCTACGCACCCCGAGTGACCGACCGGGGGGCGTGTCCCGGCCGATGGTCGACCGGGACACCTCCCGCTCACCTGGCGGTCAACCCTGCTGACCCACTGCTCGGCGAGCCCCGGTGCCGCTCAGACCGCCTTACGAATCGACAGATGCGGTGCCGCAGTGTCCACGCTCGCAATCTTCATGCTCGTCCACCTCCCTCCAAGGTCGCCTGGCCAGATGTGGACAAGATAAGTTGATTACTTAGGCAAAATCAAGCATCCAATGGCTTGTTGTTGGGCTCAAGTAAGCCCTTTCTTTCGCATTGACCCTTTCGATTTTCGCTTGGCACCCCCCGAACGCTGCAACTAGCGTCGAGTGCGACCGGCGAGGAACCAGGGAATGCCGGGGCACAAACAGGGTTCTGAAAGGGAGGATGTAAATGGAGCGGTTCGACCCTTACCGCAGTGGTTTTCTACCGCCACGGGACGCATTCACGGCCGCGCTGCGGGTATTGATCATCTCTGCTTGCAACCGCGCGGAAGTCGCCACCACGTCTTTCGCCAGGCTGTATGACCTGCCCGAAGCCAACGTCAGGTACCACTTCAGCCAGTTGCTGAAGCAAGGCATCCTGCGGATCTCCAAAGAAGAGCGGGCCGGCGGCTTCCCCCGGCGCTACTACGTCGCGGTGCGCCAGCGGGAATACATGGACGAGGAGTTCGCCAGGATGGCGCCCAAGGCGCGTCAGGGGATCAGCCTGGGGGTGATCTGGGACGTCTTCGAACGTTGCCGCGAGGCCCGCGAAGCCGGCTCCATCGACGCCCTCGCCGGCAGCCACCTGAGCCGGTTCGACCTCTCGCTCGACCCCGCAGGATGGATCGACGTGATGGGCGAGCTGAAACGCAACTTCGACCGCGGCTTCGAGATCCAGGCGGCAGCACTCAAGGAGCTGAAATCCCGCCGCCAGGAGTTGATCCCCATCACCTTCGCCCTGGGCGGCTTCGAGGCCGCGAAGGCGGCGCGGCAAGCGCCGGGAGAGACCCGCCTCTCGCAACGACTCGGCCCCAGCTGGGCGGTGGCCTTCAACCTCAGCGAGCACGCTCTCAAGGCGCTAAGGGACGGCACGATGGATGCCCGCGACGACAGTCACCTGACCTGGAGTCCGTTCGTCCTGAACCGGCGAGGCTGGCATGACCTGTCGATAGAGCTCAGCCGCTCGCGCACGCGAATCATGGAGATCCAGGCGGAAGCCACCGCCCGGCTCCACCTCAACGGCAGGGAGGCGATCCCCACAACGGTGGCGCTGATCGGTTTCAAGAGCGCCGGCATCTACAAGCCCGAGATGGAGACGCCGCTCACCTGGCCACCGCAAGAACTCACACCCGTCCACCCATAGACGCAGGTCATCGGCCAGATAGCCCCGGCCCGCACGTTCAGCGGGCCGGGGCATTCACAACAAACAACCAAGAGGAGACCCCATACCCATGCACTTCTCGATCTGGGGAAGCGAGGACGGCCAGTTCTACTGGGAGCTGGTCGGCGGAAACGGCGAGACCATCGCCGTATCCGAGACGTACACCCGCAAAGAATCCGCCGAGAACACCATCGCATCGGTCCAGGCAGCGGTCGGCTCAGCGGGCGTAGTCGACCACACCACGAACGGGAAACGCTATGACCGGCGCCTTCCCTAAAGCGCTGGCCGGCCTCCACTCCTGGAGACAGGCGCAACCGCCCGATCGAGGCTCGGGCCAAAGGCGCCTACCAGAATCGAACTGGTGTAAACGGCTTTGCAGGCCGCTGCGTAGCCACTCCGCCAAGGCGCCGAAGAGGCTGAAAGCCTAGCGACGCTCAGCGGGATTCGGAGCGGGGTTACTGCTCGTAGCCCTCGACGGTGCCGCCGTCGCGCATGCTGGCGTCGTCGGGGTTGTCTCCGACCTCGCGCAGGGCGCGGCGCTGGCGCAGGTAGTCGTAGGCCTTGTCGAGCTGGACGCGGAGCTCGTCGAGGCGGGCGTGCTCGTCGTCATTGAGGCCCTCTCCCTCGTGGCGATGGAGGAGTTCCTCCTCTTCCTTGACGAGCTGATCGATGCGCTCGAGTACCTGCTGGTCGTCCATCTGGCCTGCCTACCCTTTCTCGGAGGTTTCGATAACTCGGAACTCGATCCCGGCCTTCTGCAGCCGCTTCAGGAGGGCGTCGCCCATCGCCGTCGCGGTGGTGACCTGGCCGGCGCTCGGCGGCAGGTCGTCGAAGGCAAGGCAGAGGCCGGACTCGGCGAGCATCTTCGAGGTCTCGGTGTAGCCGGGGTCGCCGCCGCTGACCTCGGTGACCACGCGCCTCCCCCCTCCCTCGCCGACGAAGCGGATCTTGAACCAGCTCTGCGCCCGTTTGGCCTCGCTC
Organism: Solirubrobacterales bacterium; assembly: GCA_045805745.1. Taxonomy (GTDB): domain Bacteria; phylum Actinomycetota; class Thermoleophilia; order Solirubrobacterales; family 70-9; genus VAYN01. The sequence goes on along the minus strand of JBJMKP010000006.1, from coordinate 35,251 downwards.
GGTCCCTCGCCGGGAGATTTCATCTTCAACATCAGCTTCTTGGTCGGCGGCAGCTGGGCCAGGGCCACGACGGTGCCGACGCCGGCGCCCAGCGCCCCCACCGTCGCCAGGTGCTTGGCGACCATGTGGTGGCCGTAGGTGAAGTCGGGGCCGTAGCGGTCGAGGGCCGCGGCGGAGCGACGGATGATCGCGCCGTCGACAGTCGGCAGCGGCACGGCCCAGCCGCCGAGCTGGGCGTCGTGGCGGATCCGGGCCGGCGCGGCATGGACCTCCCGCCCCTGCGCCCGCGGCTCGAGCCGGCGGCGCTCCTTCGCGGCGCCGAGGGTCTGGCGGGCGCGGGCGAAGCCGTTGACGGCCGAGTGGTAGGTGCCGCCGGAGAAGGCAGCGTTGCTGCGGACGTAGCCGTTGACTTTCAGCGGCACTCCCTCGGGCAGCTGCTTGACGGTGAAGTAGGCGCCGAGGTCGTGCGGGATCGAATCGAAGCCGCAGCAGTGGACAAGCCGGGCGCCGGTGCGCTCGGCCTCGGCATGGTGCTCGACCCAGGTCCGGTCGACGAACTCGGGCTCGCCGGTGAGGTCGACGTAGTCGGTGCCGGCGGCAGCGCAGGCGGCGACCAGCGGGCCGCCGTAGAGGGCATAGGGACCGACAGTGGTGATGACGACGCGGGTCGACTCGGCGACTCCCCGCATCGCCTCGCGGTCGGCGGCGTCGGCGACGACGATCTCCGGCTTCGGCCCGGCGGTCCCGGCCAGCCGCGCCGCGCCGGCCTCGAGCTTCGCCCGGTTGCGACCGACCAGCGCCCAGCGCATCGCCTCGGGGCCGTTGGCGGCGAGGTACTCCGCGGTGAGGTCGCCGGTGAAGCCGGTCGCACCGAAGAGGACGAGGTCGTATGGGCGTTGACCCTCCAAGAGATGGCGATTCTCGCAGGCCGAGAGAAATCTGCGCGTGGAACGGGCGCCGCAGACGACCAGTCAACGACCACGACGCCCGTTGCACGCGCCCCACTCCAACGGCCCGGCTTTACAAATGTCAGCCCAAGGTAAAGAAAATTGATCGAACCGCATCCGGATTTTCCCGCTTAATCCGGGAAATCAGCCGCAGTTGAACTCAGGCGGCGGAGGTCGCGGCCGGGCTGCCGCTCTGCACCGGGTGGCCGCCGTCGCGCCAGACGCCGACGCCCTTGCCGACGTGGACGACCTCGAAACCGGCCCGCTGCAGGATCGAGGCGGCCAGGCCGCTGCGTTTGCCGCCGCGGCAGATGGTCGCGATCGGGCGGTCGCGTGGCAGCTCGTCGAGCCGACCGGCGAGGTCGCCGTAGGGGATGTGGAGGGAGCCGGGGATGTGCTCGCCGGCGTACTCGCTGGCGTTGCGGACGTCAAGGATCGCCGGGCCGTCGGCGGCCTCGGCCCGTCGCGCCAGCTCGTCGGGGTCGATCAGCTCGATCCGGTGCACCGGCTTCTCCTCCGTGCGCCAGGCGGTCATCCCACCCTCGAGGTAGCCGCGCACCGGCAGCCCGACCGAGGCCAGTAGCTGGGCGGCGCGGCGCTCGTCGCCGCTCGAGGCCGCGACGACGACGATGTCGCTGCCGGGAGGCGCGACGCGCGAGACCTTGGTCGCGAAGCCGGTGTCGTAGGAGGAGGCGCTGAGCGCGCCCTCGATGTGGGCCTCGTCGAACTGCTCGTTGGTGCGGCCGTCGATCACCACCGCCCCCTGCTCGACCCGCTCCTCGACCTCGTGAGTGCTGAGCGGCGACGGAGTGCCGAAGTCCTCGACCAGCGGGCCGCGGTTGAGATCGACGATGCGCTCGACGTTCGGCGGTTTGTCGCCCAGCGAGCCGACCTGCTCGGAGACGAACTCCGCCTCGTCGGCGATCTGCAGGGCACGGTTGTGGCGGCGCTCGAAGCCGATCGTCGAAGAGCTCTTCAGGTCGAGGCCGGAACCGCCGCAGAGCGAGCCGCCGAGGTGGCCGGGCCAGACCTCGACTTCGTCGGGCAGGACCAGAAGCCGCTCGTGCAGGGAGCGGAACATGTCGGCGGCCCCATCGCGCGGTTCGACCGCTAGGTCCGGCCGGGCGACGTCGCCGATGAACAGCGAGTCGCCGGTCAGGAGCGCCCAGGGATCGCCGCCGCGACTGTCGTCGCTGAGCAGGAAGCAGGTGTGCTCGGGGCGATGGCCGGGCGTGTGGATCGCCCGGATCACCAGGTTGCCCAGCTCCAGCGTCCAGCCGTCGGAGAAGGGCTCATGCGGGTACTCGGCCTCGGCCAGCTCGTGGACGTGGACGGTGGCGCCGGTGCTGCGGCAGAGCCGGCCATGACCAGAGACGTGGTCGGCATGGTTGTGGGTCTCGAGCACGTGCCCGATCCTCACCCCGTGCAGTCCGGCCAGCCGCCGGTAGGGCTCGATGTCCCACTGTGGATCGACCACCGCGGCCACCCCCGCTTCGCGGTCGGCGACCAGGTATGAGGCACAGCCCAAGTCCTCGTGGATGATCTGGCGGAAGAGCATCTTCGTTCCCGCCCGGCAGGCTAGCGCGCCCGCCCCGCCGCCACAGCTAGAATGCCCGGCGATGCGGCTGTAGCTCAGCTGGCTAGAGCGTCTGCTTGCCATGCAGAAGGTCGAGGGTTCGAATCCCTTCAGCCGCTTCGTACGAATCCCGCTCTAGAGCGGGATTCGTCGTTCGGGGGTCAGTCTTCGGATCCCTCTCGACCGGGGTCCGTGCGCTCGTAGAACTGGTCGAGCAGCTCGCTTGCCTCAGCTGGATCGAGGCAGCTGTAGGAGTTCCATCCTTCTAACCGGAGCTGGTCGTCGAGGGGTTTGCCGACCACGTCGAGGATCGTTTCTTTGGCAGAGCGAATCGCCCGCTGCGAGTTGCGAAGGATCTGACCGGCAATCTCCTCGGCGGCGGCCAGCAGCTGATCCTCGGGGACGACGGCGGTTACGAGATTGCACATCAGCGCGCGCTCGGCGTCGATTGGCTCGGCGGTCAGGACGAGCTGCATCGCGACTCCGGTCCCGCAGGTGTTGACCAGCCGGGTGATGCCGCCATCGCCGTGATGAAAGCCCCTTCGGGCCTCGAAGGAGCCGAACTTGGCGCCCTCTGAAGCGACTCGGAGGTCGCAGGCGAGCGCCAGCTCGAGTCCGCCCGCGAGCGCCCAGCCGTCGATCGCCCCGATCACCGGCTTGGAGATCCGGTGCATCCCTCGCGTAATTCCGCCTAGCCCTGTTTCGACGATTTCGCGGACCCTGACCGGAGTCGCGTCGACGTAGTTGATCGGCACGAAGCTCTTCAGGTCGGCGCCCGCGCAGAAGGTGCCTCCGGCTCCCGAGAGGATCGCGACGTCAAGGCCGGCGTCGTCGCGGAAATCGGACCAGACCTCGAGCAGGGCCTCATGCATCGCGGGGTCGACGGCGTTCTTGGCCTTGGGACGGTTCAGCGTGACGTAGGCGATGCGGCCACGCTTCTCGTACAGCACCTCCTCACTCATCGTCATCGAGGGGCTAGGGGAGCGTTCGCTCGAGTTTCACCTCACACATGTCCACCGACGCGCGGGTGCCGGGCGTCTCCGAGGAATCCATTGCGCTGAAAACTTGAGCTCCGGCCTCCATGTCCTCCATGCTCTCGAAAGACTGAAGGACCACTGCCGTGCCCTGCGACTCGTCAAACAGGATCTTGAGACCTTTGGCAGGGACGCCGGGGGGCGGCCCGCCGGACTCCTCGATGCGAGCGAGAAGCTCCTGCATCCGCTCGGCAGAAACGTCGGTGAACCTGACGGTGCGTTCGTACATGACGAAATCCTTCCTCCGATGGCTTGAGCTTCGACCATAGTCGCTTGCGGGGAGTTGGAGGCGATTCTTAAGCCACATCATTTCCACAGCTCACGCCGCAGCATCGCGTTGCCGCGTTCGAGCTGCTGGATGGTGGCGCTGGTGACCGAGCGGGTTCGGGTGGCGCGATTGATGCGGGCCTGGACCTCCCGATGGGACTTGCCGGTGCGACGGGCCACGTCGCCGACCAGGCGGCTGCGCTCGGCGCGCAGGCGCTCGCGGGTCGCGTAGGCCGACTCCCGTCCGGTTTCCTCCGGCGGGGCGGCAGGCTTGCCGAGAGGCGACTTCTTCCTTGGCTTGGGGTCGTCGGTCGGGAAGAGCTGCAGCGTGGTTTCGCTCATGATCGCCTCATCCAGCTCGGCGTCGCCCGAGCTGAGGGCGGCGAAGCTTTCCCCCGGTTTGCTCCGCTCCGGATCGAAATCGTCCTCCTCGCCTTCCTCCTCCTCGGCGGCCGGAGAGAGGTCGAGCGCGTGACGGCGCTCCAGCTCGATCTCGTGGGCAAGAGCCTTCAGTCGCGGGTCGGCCGGCATCAGCAGGTAGCTCATCTGGCGGCGGGGCTCCGGGGTGGCCCTGATGAAGCGGCCGACCACCTGGCGGAAGAAGAGCTCGGTCCGGGCCGCCGTCGCATAGACGCCGACCCGCAGACGGGGGATGTCGACGCCCTCCGAGACCATCAGGACCGAGACCAGCCAGCGTCGTCGGGAGGAGGCGAATTCGGCGATTCGCCGACTGGCACCGGGCTCGTCGCTCATCACCAGCTCCGGTGTCTCCCCCGAAATCGCACCGAGCCGCGCCGCGATCGACCGCGCGTGGTCCTGGTCTGAGGCGATCACGAGTCCGCCCGCGTCGGGATGCCCCTCCGAGCGCACCTCGCTCAGCCTGGCGTCGCCGTCGCGCAGCACCTCCCCCATCCACTCCCCGTCCGGGCTCAGGGCCGTGCGCAGCCGTCGCGCGGACTCCGCCGCGGGCAGGACGAGGTCGAAGTCGGCGTTGCGCAGGCGACCGTCCGAGATCCACTCCATCTCGCCGTCGTACGGCAGGAAGGTGATCGGGCGGCATACCCGGTCACGCAATGCCTGGGGATAGCCGTAGGCGTAGTCGGCCCGGCTGAGGCCGTCCTCGTCGTAGGCGACCCAGGGAATCGCCGAGTTATCGGAGCGGAAGGGCGTACCTGAGAGAAGCAGCCGGAAACGGGCGCCGTCGAAGGCCTTGCGGGTCTGCAGGCCCCAGGCAGCCAGATCGCCCATGTGGTGCGGCTCGTCCGCGATAAGCAGGGTCGGCCGTCGGCCGGCGGCAGCCAGATGGGTCTCCGGCCCGGCCGCGATCGTCTGGTAGGTGACGGCGACGCCGTGGAAGTCGGCCGACTCCGGCCCGTCTGAGTTCGGCCGGTTCGGCTCGAGGTCGATGCCGTAGCGGGCCGCGTCGGCGGCCCACTGGCGGCAGATGTGGGTGGTCGGGCCGACCACGACAACGCGCGAGACGAACTCGGCGCTCAGCATCCGGTGGGCGATGTGCAGGCCGAAGGTGGTCTTGCCTGCCGCCGGCGTAGCCGAGGCCAGGAAACTGGTGGCCGAGTGTGCCCGCACGGCCTCGGTCGCCTCCTTCTGCCACGAGCGGAGGGGTCGGGCATCGGGCCAATCCGGAAGCGATCCGGTACGCGCCCCGCCGCCGTTCAAGTGCTGAGAGGCGTCGTCAAGGCCGGCAACAATAGGGTCGCCCGCGGCGGAGGACGGCCGAGCCCGCCCGGGCTCGATGGGCCGATCAAACCGGCCTCCTCGTGATCAGGGCAGCACTGCTGGCGCGATGAGTCCTTCGGCTGCTGCCCGGAGCTCATGCGGGCGATCGGTGCCGATCGCATCGGGGGCGAACTCGAGCACCCGGTTGAGGACCTCCAGGTGATTCACGGTGCCGGTGTTGACGCTCAAACCGGCGTCGCGAAGGACCCCGACCATCCGCTCGGAGAGTAGGAAGTGCTCGACGGAGACCCCCCACACCCCGACCCGCCGGGCCCAGGAGGCAAGCGCCTCGGGCGCATAGTCGGCCCAGATCACCAACCGCGCCGAGAATCCGTTCGCGGAGGCGACAGCGCACGCCTCCGCGTGGAAGCTCAGCACCTCGACTCGGTCGCGGATCGGGTTGCTCCGAAGCCGCTCGCAGAGCACCGCGGTGGTGAGGCGAGCGAGGGCTGGGTCGGCGTGCGCCCTGACCTCGAGCTGGAGGCCCACCGCTCGCGGCAGACGCTCGAGCAATTCCTCCAGCAGTAGCGGGTGCTCGGTCGTTGGCTCCCCGCTCGAGTCGCGGATGAGCCCCTCGCGAATCTCGTCGGCAGACATCTGGCGAGCCCACCCCTCCAGAGTGGTGCCGAGCGTGAGCAGTGGATCGTGCAACAGAACCAGCTGATCGTCAGCGGTTAGGCAGACGTCGGTCTCAAGACCCTCGACGGGGTTGGAAAGGGTCTGACGAAGGGCGGCCGCCGAGGAATCCGGACCGTAGTGCCGGCCGAGCCGATGGGCGTAAAGCCGGGGCAGGGTCGCATCCATCTCCAGCGCATGGGAACACAAAACCGCTCCAGGTTTGTAAAGGACCTGGAAAGCGGGGTATTTCTTTGCTGTGAATCAGGGCCGGCCGCCACCCCTCACTCGACGATCAGTCGAGCGGAGATGCGCGGAGCGACCCGATCACCCGCGGATGGCCATCGATGACCGGGGAGTCGATCAGCTCAAAGCCCTCGAATCCGGCGTGGCGAGCCATGGCGTCGAGGCTCGCCGGGGTGAACCCCCAGTAGACGAAGTCATCGTGGGCGTAGACCGCTCCCGGCGAAGGGATGTGGACCGCCGCGGAGTCGAGCGTCCGATCCGTTGCCCCGTGGGTCTCGAGCATCACCCTTCCGCCCGCGGCCAGGCGCCGCCGCATGACTTTCAGCAGTCCCAGCGGATTCTCGACCCGGTGCAGGATTCCAAAGCAGAGAACGAGGTCGAATGGCTCATCGAGTTGGTCGAGCTCGAATGCATCGAGCTGCCGGTACTCGACTTCCGAGCCGAGCACTTGCCGAATTGCGGCGAACCCCTCTCCCCCCTCAAGCTCGACACCCCAACGCGAGCTGATCCACTCCTTGTATTGCTCGTTGTCGACCGCAACCACCCGGGCCGCGCCGCGGACCTCCGCCAGGAAGGCGTAGAAGCCGTCGAAAGTGCCGATGTCGAGCACCCTCATCCCGCTGAAGTTCTCGGGTAGGGCCGGAATCCGATAACGGTGATCCCGGGCAACGCCGTGGGTGTAGACCCCCTGGGAGCCGTTCAACGCGAACGTGTGGAACCAGATCGGCACCCGCTCGAGGACGCCGGCGGCAGTCTCCGGATCCGTGTCGATCGGGATCAAATCGGCCACCTGTCGCTCGGCGTCGGTTGGCTCGGGAAGGGTTTCCAGCGCGACGCGATCCTCGACTCTCACAGCGTTGCTTATCGTGATGGCGTCTCCTATGGAGTGGGAGCGGTCGCCCGCTCAGTCAGTGCGTATTGCCGACGGTTCGCTCGAGCCAAAGAAGATGGCGAGCAAGGAGTCGGGATGGTCGCGCGCGGCGCTCAATCGCCGCGCGCTGAGGCGACTAAGGCCGCCGCGACAGGTCAGCTGACCTGTCGCACGTTCACTGCTTTGGGGCCTTTGTCGCCGCTCTCGGCCTCATAGGTGACCTTGGCGCCCTCGGTGAGGGACTTGAAGCCCTCGCCGTCGATGTCGTTGTGATGGACGAACAGATCCTTGCTTGCATCGTCGGGGGTGACGAAGCCGTAGCCCTTGTCGTCGCTGAACCACTTCACAATTCCGGTAGCCATTTGGCATACCTCCATTGCTCATGTGCTGCGTACGCGGAGGGATGCTGCGAAGCAAACGACTACGGGCGCCAACACTGCTTTGCCAGGAGATTCCTGGCTCGAATGTCGTCACCGTAGCAGGCCTCCTCGAGATCTCTTGAGCCCTGACGTCGATCGGGTGCTGAGCATCCAGGGCAGATGATTCCGCCATCGGCGGGGCCTATAGTCCAGGCTTGACTGCGTCCGGCGTCTAATCAGGAGGATCTGAAAGTGGAAGCATCTCTCGAACGAAGTTCCCGCGGTAGGACTGCGTGGGCCTCGATGGCCGCCGTGACTCTGGTGGGGATCCTGCTGGCGATGGCCTTCGCCGCCCGCGCAGAAGCCAACGTTTCAGCGTTCCAGGGCCTGGCCTCGAGCCCGGTGGAGCTGACGGCTTTCGCCGCCGACCCAGGGACCGGCCTGATGTATGCACAGGAAAACAGCGGCACGAAATTCTTCCGCTACGACCCGCACACGAATGCCTGGAACGAACTCGCGCCGGCGCCCCTCAGCAGCGGCAACAACGGCGGCGCGGCGTACCTCAACGGCAGGATCTACGTCGTCTACACGGGGAACGCGAACGAAATCGCCGTCTACGACATCGCCTCGAACAGTTGGGACACGATCGACAACCCGCTCGCGGAAGGCACCGGGAACATCGTCGCCGGCAACGGGAGGCTCTATCTGGTTGTGAACCGCGAATTCGTCTCCTATGACCCGGCGACGGAAATCGCCACGCCACTCGCCGACGCGCCCGATTTCGCCCCGTCGGAATGCAGCAACGAAGGTTTCGAGAAGTGGGGCGGCCTACAGGTGGTCGGCGGCAAGATCTACGGCCACCAGGGAGACGGTTGCACCGGCTTCGCGGTGTACGACGTCGCCGGCAACAGCTGGCAGGAACTGCCGCTTGCACCGGCGATAAAGGTGGACGAAACTTCGGATCCGGAAGGACCGCTCCTGGGCAGCGCGTATGACCCGGTGACGAACACCTACATCACCTACGGGCCCTACGGCGGCAAAGCCCTCTACCGCTTCGACATCGAAGCCGGCTCATGGTCGACCAGCCCGCTGCCCTTCGAAGTGGACGACGGCGGCATGGCCTACATCTCCCAGCCGGGCCTCGAAGGCGTCTACATGATCCAGGGCGAGGAAGGGACCGAGTTCACCCGCTACACCGAACGCAACCTGACCGACCTCGCGCCCTCGATGACCGCAGGCGTGGCCAAAGGTGGCCAGATCACCTACTCGATCCAGGTCAGGAACAACGGGCCTGAACGGGCGAGCGGGGTCGTGCTCTCGGATCAGCTGCCGGCGAAGGCGAAGCTGATCGGCGCCGCGACGTCACAGGGGACCTGCGCCGCAACCACGGTCCTCACCTGCAGCCTCGGGATTCTCCCGAGTGGAGCGACCGCCAGCCTGGCGATCACGGTGAAAGCAAGTTCGCGGACGGTGATCAACACCGCAACCGTCTCCAGCCAGGCGGCCGACGCAAACCTCGGCAACGACAGCGTCAGCGTCATCTCGAAGCAATGTGTCGTTCCGAAGCTCAAGAAGCGGAGCCTGAAAGGGGCCAAGAAAGCCCTCCGGAAGGCCAACTGCAAACCCGGCAAGGTCAGTCGCCGCTTCAGCACGAAAGCCAAGGAAGGCAAGGTGGTCCGCGGCAGCAAGAGTCGCGGAAAGGTCCTGCCGGGAGGCAGCAAGGTCAAGCTGATCGTCTCTCGCGGCCCCAAGGGCGGGCAGTAGGACACCGCTCGCGAGCCATTTGTCCGCGTCTCGGAAAGCCCCGCCTCCGGCGGGGCTTTTCTTTTGCGCCCCATCGTTCGGTGGTTTGTGCTACTGAATATTGGGTAAACTGTGCCTGTTCCCACATGATCCATCCCCCACCGACGCGAGGCTCTGGAGGAGCCTGAAGCGATTTGCATTCGGCGCCGTTGTTTCCCTGGCCACGGTTGCCCCGATGCTCCTCCAAGCCTCGCGTCGGCCTGGGCTTTTCCCTCTACTCGCGCAGCTCGGAGATCAGATCGTCGAGATCCAAGGCGCTGGTCCCCATCTCGACTCCCTCGCCGTCGGCCGGGCGCGGCCACTCCTCCCGCGGGCGGTCCCAATAGAGCTCGACCCCGTTGCGGTCGGGGTCGGAGAGGTAGAGCGCCTCGCTGACGCCATGGTCGGAGGCCCCCTCGAGCGGCCAGCCGGCCTCGCTGAGGCGCCGCAGGGCGTCGGCGAGGGCCCGCCGGGTCGGGTAGCGGATGGCAGTGTGGAAAAGGCCGGTGGTCCCCGGCGCCGGGGATGAGCCGCCTTTGGAGTGCCAGGAGTTGAGGCCGATGTGGTGGTGGTAACCGCCGGCCGAGACGAAGGCCGCGTCGGCGCCCCAGCGCTGCATCAGCTCGAATCCGAGGACGCCGCAGTAGAAGTCCAGCGCCCGGTCGACGTCGGCGACCTTGAGGTGGACGTGGCCGACGTCGACGCCGGGGTCGATCGGCTCCGGAGTGCGCTCAGCCATCGAGCACCCCATCCAGCGCCTCGTTGACGAGGCGGTCGGCGTCGGCGTTCTCGGCCCGGCCGACGTGGCGTATCGACCAGGAGTCGAACGGGGCCAGCGCCTTCTTCACCGCCGCGTGCAGAGCTTTCATGTCGGCGTGTTTGACCTTGTAGCGTCCTTCGACCTGGCGCACGACCAGCTGGGAGTCGCCGACCAATTCCAGGTCGTCGGCGCCGTGGGCGGCGGCCAGCTCGATCCCCTTCAGTAGCGCCCGGTACTCGGCGACGTTATTGGTCTCCACGCCGATCTTCTCCCCCAGCTTCTCGATCACCTCGCCGTCGGCGTCGCGAACGACCACCCCTATGGCCGCCGGCCCCGGGTTGCCGCGGGAACCGCCATCGACGTTGACGACCGCTCTGCTCATCGGCTTCGCGCCCGTCTGCCGGCGAGGCGCAGCCTGCCGTCCCGGCCCACCGTCGCGTTCCACTGCTTCGCGGCCGCGTCGAGCTGCCCGATCTCCCCGCCTTTGCCGAGCTCGAAGACCGGCTGCAGCTCGTCGGAGACGTCCACCCCCCACTGGTACCAGGAGAGCTCCCAGGCGACGGTGATCCTCACTTCGCCCGGAGCGCCGGCGGAAGCGCCGACCGAGGCCAGCGGGGCACCCAAGGTGCGGGTGAGCCCGACCACCGCGCGCCCCGCCTCGCTGGAGTTGAAGCGGACGACCGCGCGCTCGAAGGGCGTCCGGTGCTCGGCGGCGAGCCGCGGCGTCCGGTGTGACCTGAGCCTGGCCACCCTCATCGCTCAGGCCTGCTGAAGGTGCGATTTCAGCCGCATGACCGCCTTGGTGTGCAGCTGGGAGACGCGCGACTCGGTGACCCCGAGGACCTCGCCGATCTCACGCAGGGTGAGGTTCTCGTAGTAGTAGAGGGCGACGACCAGCTGCTCGCGCTCGGGCAGCGAGCCGATTGCCTCGGTGAGGCGGTCCTTGACCTCGGAGCTAGCGAGCGCTTCCTGCGGGTCGGCGGCGCCGTCGTCGGCGATCGTGTCCAGCAGCGAGACCTGATCGCCGGAGGAGTCGGAGACGGTCCAGAGCTCGTCCAGCGCGTAGACCGAGGAGTTGGCGATCTCCAGCAGGGCGCTCTGCAGTTCCTCCTCGCTCATCTTCAGTTTCCTGGCCAGCTCGGCCTCGCTCGGGGCCCGCTGCAGTTCGTGCTCGAGCTTGGCCTGGGCGGCTTCGATTTCGCGGGCGCGCGAGCGGACCGAGCGCGGCACCCAGTCGAGCGAGCGCAGTTCGTCGATGATCGCGCCGCGGATGCGGGTCATCGCAAAGGTCTCGAATTTGATTCCCCGCTCCGGCTCGAAGCGCTCGATCGCGCCGATCAGGCCGACCAGGCCGTAGGAGATCAGGTCGGCGTCTTCGACGTGCGATGGCAACCCTGCACCGAGCCGGCCGGCGACGAACTTGACCATCGGCGAGTAGGCGACGACGAGGCGCTCGCGGGCGCCATCGTCTCCCTGGTCCTTGTACCGCTTCCAAAGATCGCGGAGCTCGACCTCCTTGACGCCCGTTTCCATTAGGCGATTCTACGGTCGTTAGCGGGTAATTGGTTCATGCGCGGGGGTGGCTTGCAGCGTAGGTGTCACGCAATCGGGCCGCGTCGACCCGGGTGTAGACCTGGGTGGTGGAGATCGACGCGTGACCCAGCAGCTCCTGAATCGTACGCAGGTCCGCGCCCCCCTCGAGCAGATGCGTTGCAAAGGAATGCCTGAGCGCATGCGGCGAGACCCCGGCGGCAAGCGCCGCTTCGCGGGTCCAGAGGCCGAGGCGGCGGGTCACGTCGGAGTTCGAGAGTCGCCGGCCGCTCTTGGAAAGGAACAGCGCCCGCTCGCGCGGATCGCCGGCCAGGGCATGGCGGCCTTTGTCGAGGTAGCGGCGCAGGGCGTGCTGGGCAGGCTCGCCGACCGGCAAGATGCGCTCCTTCTGCCCCTTGCCGAGCACCCGCAGCTGCTCGGTCTCGAAGTCCAGGGCGCCGAGGTCGAGGTTGACGATCTCCTCGCAGCGCAGCCCGCAGGAGTAGGCGAGCTCCAGCATCGAGCGGTCGCGAAGCTCCAGCGGCGTACGAGCCGGGATCCGCTCCAGCAGGGTGCGCATCTGCTCGGTGGTGAGGACCTTCGGCAGGTGCTCGGCTCGCTTCGGGCTGGAGACCAGCTCGGCCGGGTTGGCGCCGGCCCGGCCGGTGCGGACCAGGAAGCCGTAGAAGCCGCGGATCGCCGCCAGCTTGCGGGCCACGGTCGCCGGCGCGGCGCCGGCGCCGGAGAGGCCGGCCCCGTAGCGGCGCACGTCGCGGTGGCGGACGTCGGCGGGCGCGAGCCCCATCTCCCCCGCCCACTCGGAGAAGTTGCCGAGATCGACCGCATAGGCGCGCCGCGTCCGCTCAGCGGAGCCGCGGGCCCGGAGGTCCCGGTCGTAGTCGGCCAGAGCCGATTCCCAGTTCATCGAGGCTTCATTCGCCTCGGTTGCGCCGCGTCCTCTCGGCGGATGGCTAGCCGATGAAAATCGGCGTGCCGACTTCTACCTGGTCATACAGTTCTTCGACGTCGGGAATCGCCATCCGGATGCAGCCGTGGGAGGCGGCGCTGCCCAGCGAGTAGGTCTCTTCGGTGCCGTGGATGCCGGCGCCTTCGAAGATCCCCATCCAGCGGGCCTTGATCGGGTTCGACGGGCCCGGCGGGATCGTCTGCCCGGCGAGGTCGCCGGCCCAGGCGGAGGTCGGCACGTGCCAGACCGGGTTTTCTTCCTTTTCCTGGATCGCGTACTGGCCTTCGGGCGTTTCCAGTCCTTCCATGCCGACGGCGACGGTGTAGGTCTTGGCGAGCTTCAGGTGCTTCCAGAGCCGCAGGGTGAAGGTGCTGCGATCGAGGGTCAGGTAGGACGGGTACTCGGCAGCGACTTCCTTCTTCGTCACTTCCGGCGGGATCGAGTGGACCGCGGCCTTGATCGTGTGCGGGGCGTTGGCGTTGAGCACAGCGGCCTTCAGATCCTTCTCCAGCCGGTTGTCGCGCAGCTTGCGACCGTCTTCGCCGGCGACCACTTCGAGCGAGTCGCCGCTCGCTTCGACGTCGGCGTTCTTTGGTTCGCGGTTGACTTCCTCGGCGACGTGGCGGACGAACTTGTTGACCGCCGGCTCCGAGTAGGCGACGTCGGGGGCGATGCTTTCGTCGACGTTGCCGCCGCTGACGTAGCGGACCAGGCGACCGGGGAGGCCGCCCTCCTGGCTGTCTTCGACGGCTTCTTCGACCGCGGTGTCGAGATCGGCGCGGATCTTCAGCTGCTCGCCGGAGAGTTTCCAGGTCTCGCCGTCGAAGCTGACCGCGAGCGAGTGCTGCAGCGGCGCGACCAGCTTGCGGTGCACCTTGGCGATCGCTTCTTCTTCGTCGAGACCGCCGACCTCGACGCCGCCGATCGTCACCCCGTCCGCGATCTTGTCCTTCTGGGCGCTGTCATATGCCCAGGCGCCACCGACCACGAGAACCAGCAGCACGGCCGCGATCAGAGCCGCGATAGAAGTCTTGGTACGCATCGGAACGGAGTAACCCTCGTGAGTCGCTATTGCCGGTCTTGGAAAGTCTAGGCATACGGGACCTTCGCCCCGCCAGCCTTCCTTCCCTGCAATTTCGCATGTGCTTCGGCGTTATCGGCAGGCCGGGCGGATATCTTTCGCCGGTGCGCACGAAGGACGAAGTCCGCGAGGAGATCTGGAAGGCGATGGAGCGCGAGGGCGTTTCGCGCTTTCCCGGCGCCGAGGGCCGGATCCCGAACTTCGCCGGGGCCAAACTGGCGGCCGAGAAGCTCGCCGCCCATCGCCTCTGGAAGCGGGCCCGGGTGATCAAGGCCAACCCCGACTCCCCCCAGACCCACGCCCGGCGGATCGCCCTGGAAGAGGGCAAGACGATGATCATGGCGGTGCCGCGCCTGCGCGACCCCCACCCCTTCCGGGTGCTCGACCCGAAAAAGCTCTCGAAGGCGGCGATGAAAGAGGCGGCGACGATCAAGGGGGCGCTCAAGCACGGCCGCGTCGTCGCCCTCGACGAGCTGCCCGAGGTCGACCTAATCCTCTGCGGCTCGGTCGCGGTCAACCTCAGCGGCGCCCGGGTCGGCAAAGGCGGCGGCTACCACGACCTCGAGTACGGGATCCTCGCCGACGCCGGCAAGATCGACACTCACACCACCGTGGCCACCACCGTTCACCCGATCCAGATCCTGCGCCAGCACCTGATGGTCACCGACCACGACCTGCCGGTCGACCTGATCGCGACGCCGCGGGCGGTGATCGACGTCGAGCGCCAGTACGACCGCCCGCGCGGCATCCTCTGGGACCACCTGCAACCGCCGCAGATCCGCGAGATCCCCATTTTGGAAAGGATGGGGTATGCCTGATCCCGATTCGCAAGGCCTCCCCGCCTTCCCCGCCGACGACTACGGCAACTCCGACGCCGTTCCGGAGTGGATGCAGGTCGACTGGCGCCAGCACCTGCACCAGGTGGACCTGCCGGGAGCCGACGCGGTCAACTACGCCGAGATCGGCGAGGGCGAGCCGATCGTCTTCGTCCACGGCATCGCCGGCTGCTGGCGCAACTGGCTCGAGAACCTGCCCCACTTCGGTCGCTCCTACCGGGCAATCGCCCTCGACCTGCCCGGCTTCGGCGACAGCCCGATGCCCTCGTGGGAGATCACGATGGCCAACTACGGGCGGCTGATCCACGACTTCTGTGAGCGGCTCGGGATCGACAGCGTCGCGGCGCTGGTCGGCAACTCGATGGGCGGCTTCATCTCCACCGAGGCGGTGATCGAGGAGCCCGATCGCTTCGAGCGGCTGGTCCTGATCTCCGCCGCGGGGGTCAGCTTCGCCGAGTGGGAGGGCCGCTCGTTCGAGGCCGGGGCCCGCATCTTCAAAGCGGCGATCCCGATGATGAGCGGCGAACGGCGCTCCTACTGGACGCGGCCGCGCGGACGCAAGCTCGCCTTCGGGCGAGTCTTCCGCAACCCGGACCGGCTGCGGCCGGAGCTGCTCGCCGAGCAGGTGCGGCCGGGGCTGCAGGCGCCGGGCTTCTCCGACGCGCTGACCTCGATCTGGGGCTACGACACCCGCGCGCGACTGCAGGAGATCGAGATCCCGACGATGGTCGTCTGGGGCCTCAACGACCAGATCGTCCCGGTCGAGGCGGCGCTCGCATATCACCGCCTGATCCCCGAATCCCGCCTGGAGATCTTCGAGCGCACCGGCCATCTGCCGATGCTGGAGCGTCCGGGCCGGTTCAACCCGCTGCTGGAAGGGTTCATCGAGTCCTCGCAGCCGCTGCGGGCGGCGCAGGACACCGCCTTCGGCTAGCGAGTGATGAATTTTCCTCCCCCTGGGGTGGAAAATTCATCAGACGTCAGGTGATCGCGCCCTTCGCAGCCGAGGACACCGTGGCGGCGTACTTCGCCATCACGCCGCGGCCGAAGGGCGAGGGCGGCGAATCGTAAGCGGCGACCCGCTCGGCGATCTCCTCGTCGGAGAGGGCGACGCTGAGGCTGCGGTTGTCGATGTCGACGGTGATCTCGTCCCCCTCGCGGATCGCGGCGATCGGTCCGCCCCGTGCCGCCTCGGGGGCGACGTGGCCGATCATCAGCCCGCGGGTGGCGCCGGAGAAGCGGCCGTCGGTGACCATCGCCACGCTCTCGCCCAGGCCCTCGCCGACGATCGCCGCCGTCACCTGCAGCATCTCTCGCATGCCGGGGCCGCCGACCGGGCCCTCGTTGCGGATGACGACGATGTCGCCGGGGTTGATCTGCTGATCCTTGACGGCGCGGAAGCAGTCCTCTTCGTTCTCGAAGACGCGCGCGGGCCCGGTCTGCTGGCGACGCTCGGTGCCGGCGACCTTGACGACGGCGCCTTCGGTGGCGAGGTTGCCGCCCAGGATCGCCAGCCCGCCTTCGGGCTTGAGCGGATCCTCGACCTGGCGCACCACTTCCTGGCCGGGCGCCTCGGTTGCGGCGGCGGCCTCCTCGCCGATCGTCCTGCCGGCGACCGTGATCGCCTCGCCATGCAGGATGCCCGCTTTGGCGAGGCGCTTGAGGATCACCGGGACGCCGCCGGCCGCGTAGAGATCGGTGGCGACGAAGCGGCCGCCGGGCTTGAGGTCCGCGTAGAGCGGGGTGTTGCGCGAGATCCGCTCGAAGTCGTCCATCGTCAGCTCGATCCCGACCTCGTGGGCGAGGGCGATCAGGTGCAGGACCGCGTTGGTCGAGCCGCCCGAGGCGCAGACGCAGGCGATCGCGTTCTCCAGCGCCTCGCGGGTGAGGATCTTGCTCGGGCGGAGATCGTCGGCGAGGACGTTGATCACCAGCTCGCCGATTTTCTCGGCGACCGTCGACTTGTCGTCGTCTTCGGCCGGGACCATCGCCGAGCCGCCGGCGCTGATCCCCAGCGCCTCGAAGGCGCAGGCCATGGTGTTGGCGGTGAACTGGCCGCCGCAGGCGCCGGCGCCCGGGCTGGCGACGCCCTCCAGCTCGTGCAGTTCCTCGTCGGACATGTCGCCGGCGTTGTGGGCGCCGATCGCCTCGAAGATGTCGAGGATGGTGACGTCGCGCCCGTGCCAGTGACCGGGGACGATCGAGCCGCCGTAGAGCAGGACCGAGGGCACGTCGAGGCGGGCCAGGGCCATCGCGCAGCCCGGGATCGTCTTGTCGCAGGCGCAGAGGGCGACGATCGCGTCGAACTGGTAGCCGCGGGCCATCAGCTCGATCGAGTCGGCGATCACCTCGCGACTGACCAGCGAGGCCTTCATCCCCTGGGTGCCCATCGTCACCCCGTCGGAGACGGCGACGGTGTTGAACTCCATCGGCGTGCCGCCGGCGGCGCGGACGCCCTCTTTGACGTGCTCGGCGAGACCGCGGAGGTGGAAGTTGCAGGGCATCGCCTCGGTCCAGGTGTTGGCGATCCCGATCGTCGGCCGGCTGAGGGCGTCGTCGTCGAAGCCGATGCCCTTCATGTAGGCGCGCGAGTGGGCGCGATCGGGGCCGTCGAAGACGGTCGCCGAGCGGGGACGGGGCAGCTTGGTCGCGGTGTCGCCGTTAGTGCTCATGGGCCGAAATCTACTGAGGGCGCGGAGGCGGCGAGTGTCGGTTTTGGGGATTCGAGCCGCTGGAAATGCTCAGCCGATACCGAGGGCATCCACCGGCCCGGGTCCGGAGCCGATCCCCCGCAGACCGTTGCCGACCGCCTCCGAGGCAATCACGCGCGCCTTCCGCGCCGCCTCCAGTGGCTCCTCGCCATGGGCCAGATAGGCAGCCAACGCCGAGGAATGGGTGCAACCGGAGCCGTGGGCGGCACCGTCGGGGTGGCGCTCGCCGGGGATCTCGACCAGCCGCTCGCCGTCGAAGAAGAGGTCGACCAGCTCCTCGCTGTGGCCGCCGGTTACGACGGCTGCCTTCGGACCCATCGCTACGACAGCCCGCGCCAACTCCTCCTGGCTCGCCCCTTCTCCCAGGCCGGTCAGCACCCGGGCCTCGGGGATGTTGGGCGTGGCGACCGCCGTCAGCGGCAACAGCTGCTCCGCCAAGGCCGTCCGGGCCTCGTCGTCGAGCAGAACCGCCCCACTCTCGGCAACCATCACCGGGTCGATCACCACCGGAGCGTCGCCAACATGGCCAAGCGCCTCGACCACCGCGCCAACGGTCTCCGCCGTTCCCAGCATCCCGATCTTCACCGCATCGACGCCAATATCCTCGGCCACCGCCCGCACCTGGGCGACGACGATCCGCGGCGAGACCGCTTCCACCGCCATGACCCCGACGGTGTTCTGTGCCGTGATCGCAGTAATCGCCGTCATCCCATGAACCCCGACCCGTGCAAAGGCCTTCAAGTCGGCCTGAATCCCGGCACCGCCCCCGGAATCGGAGCCGGCGATCGAGAGAACGGCGGGAACCTGGCCGGTCACGGGAGAATCTCCTCTAGCCAAGAGAGATCGCCGAAGGCGTTGGTCAAGACAAGCAAGGCCTCCACACACTCTTCGAGCAGGACAGTTGGCAGACCCATTCCTTCCCCGATTTCCGCGCTGCGACGTAGGAGCACCTTGATCCCCGCGGCCTGGACCGCTATCCGTGCGCCTTCATGCAACTCATCCTCGGCGATGGCGGTGGCCAGGCGCTTGAGCGTCTCGTCCAAGAGGAAAAACTCTTCCTCGCCGTCACGATTTCTACGTCCGATCAGGTCGAGAAGCATCAAGAAGTCGAGCGCGATCAAGATCCTTCTCTCGGATCGGCCTTCCCGGGGTGGATCCTCGAACTGGCCGTCTTCGTCTGCGTTCCTGGCCTTGAGAAGAAGGGCGCGATAGTGATCGATTCGGGATTCCCAGGCGAGATGGTTGACTGCCTCCGGCGTGAACTCATCGTCTTCCGAGAAAGGAAGCACTCGGGTTTTCCGTCCTAGCGTCAGACTTCGTCGCGGATCTGGTTGATGGTCCGCGCGTGCATACCATCCGTATTTCGCCGGCACATCCCAGAGGACAATGGCAACCAGATCAGCGCTCCGTGACCATCGGAGAGCATGATCGAGATCCACGGAGAGACTGAAACCCCCTCGCTTGAGGCGGTATCGGTCGATGGTCTCCGTTCCTTTGACTTGGAGCCATAGGCGGCTTGCGTCCATTCGGCCGGCGTGACTGGTCTGAACCAGAAGATCTTCCCCATAGTCATTCGCGACCCTCTCGACCGCATGGCCGGCGCGGGCTATCGCCGCGGCAACTTCATTCAGAGCCTGCTCTCCGAGAACGTGCTCCTTGGGCCTCTGGGTCATCCCTAGGGAATATCAACACCCGGGACCCGATGCCTCAAACAACCTGAAGCGTGCGGGAGTAGGTAGCTAGGCTCGAGCAGGTGAGATAGCCGAGCATTTCGAGACGGGCGAGAGCTGCCGCGGCGGTCGGTCCCGAGAGGCCGGTGGAAGCGGCGACGCCGTCGCAGGTGGCCTCTCCCGCCTCGATCGCCGCGAGTACGGCTTCCAGCTCGGGATCGAGGCTCGGGGCATCGTGTTGGATCGGACGCTGGCCGGGGCCGAGCATCGCGTCGAGGACGTCTTGGGCGTCGCGGATGAGGTGTGCTCCCGACGCCAGAAGGCCGTTGGGCCCGGCCGAGGCGCGGGAGGTGACCGGGCCGGGGACGGCGCCGAGGTCGCGGCCCAGGTCGGCGGCGAGGTCGGTGGTGATCAGCGAGCCCGACCGCGATGCGGCCTCGACGACCACGGTCATCCCCGCCAGCGCCGCCATGATCCGGTTGCGGGCGGGGAAGGTCCAGCGCCATGGGGTCGCGCCGGGCGGCAGCTCGGAGATCGCCAGGCCCTGTTCGCAGATCCGGCGCCAGAGCGAGCGGTGACTGGAGGGGTAGGCGACGTCGGGGCCGCAGCCGAGGACGGCGATGGTGCGGCCGGCGTCGAGGGCGCCGCGGTGGGCGCTGCCGTCGATCCCGAAGGCGAGACCGCTGACCACCACCATTCCCGCCGCTGCCAGTTCCCGGCCCAGCTCGCGGGCGATCTCGCGACCGTAGGAGGTGGCGCGCCGGGCGCCGACGATCGTCACCGCCTCGAACGGCTCGAGGCGGTCGAGCAGGCGCGGGCTGCCGCGCCCGATCAGCGCCCAGGGCGCATCGTCGGCGTCGCGCAGCCCTTCCGGGTAGAGGTCGCCGTGGCGGCAGCAGGCCCAGCAGCCCGCCAGCTCCAGCTGTTCGTTCAGCCTCCCCTCATTGAGGGCCTCGATCCGCGCCAGCATCTGGCCGGCGACCTTCGGCGCCGCGACCTCAATCAGCTCCTCGTTCGAGAGCCGCAGCAGTTCCGGAGAGCGGGAGCCGACCTCGCCGGTGGCGATCTTCTCCACGTAGGGACCGAGATCCGCCAGCAGCCAGGACCGGCGCAGGCACTCGAGGCAGGCGCGGTGTTCAACCATTGTCCCGCCGCCGCATCTGCAGGGCCTGGGCCATCTGCTCCTCGCCGATCAACTCGACACCGGCCAGGTCGGCGAGCGTCTGCGCCAGGCGCAGCGCCCGGTCGTGAGCGCGACCGCTGAGCCGTTGACGCGCGTAGAGGTCCGCCAGCAGGGCCGCCGCCTCATCGGCGAGCGGACAGGCGCGCGCCTCCGCAGGACTCATCTCGGCATTGCAGCGTCCTGGACCCAGACGCCACTCCTGGCGCTCGCGGGCGGCGCTGACACGCTCTCGCACCGCCGCCGAAGGCTCTCCGGGAGCGCCGCCGATCTCCGCCGCGCTCGGCTGTCGCACCGCGGCGAGAAGATCGATGCGGTCGGCGAGCGCCCCGCTCAGCTTGCCCTGGTAGCGCTGAACGTCGTATGGGGCGCAGGTGCAGTCCGGATCGGTTTCCCCGCGGCCGCAGGGGCAGGGGTTGGCGGCAGCAACCAGCATGAAGCGGCAGGGCAGGTGGCGTTGTCCTCCAGCGCGGGCAATCGAGACCTCCCCCGACTCCAGCGGCGCCCGCAGCGCCTCCAGCGCGTCGCGGCGGAACTCGCAGAGCTCGTCGAGAAATAGGACCCCGCGGTGCGCAAAGGTTGCCTCCCCGGGCCGTGGCGGTGACCCGCCGCCGATCAGACCGGCGGCGCTGATCGTGTGGTGCGGGGCCCGGAAGGGGCGACCGCCCGGCAGTCCGTCGAGCCGCCCGCAGGCGCTGGCGATCCGCGCCACCTCCAGCGCCTCGACCGGCGCCAGCGGCGGCAGGATCGAGGGCAGCCGGCTCGCCGCCAGGGACTTGCCGGCACCCGGCGGTCCAACCATCAGCAGGCTGTGCCCACCGGCCGCCGACACCTCCAGGGCGTGGCGCAAGTGGGGCTGCCCGCGCAGGTCGGCGAGATCGGGTGCGCCTGGGGCGGGATCGAGGCGGAGCGGCAGCGGCTCCGGACGCGGCGGGTCCCACTCCCCCGCCACCAGCGCCGGCAGCTGATCCAGCGACTCGACCGCAATCACGGTGCCTCCCGCCAGAGCAGCCTCGGCCCCGTTCTCGGCCGGCAGCACGATTGCCTCCGCCCCGCTCGCGACGGCCGCCTCGGCCATCGCCAGCGCCCCCTGAACCGGCCTGGTCGAGCCGTCGAGGGCCAGCTCGCCGGCCAGAGCCACCGCACCCAGCCCCTCCCAGTCCAGTTGCCCGGAGGCGCTCAACAGCGCGGCGGCGATCGCCAGATCCATCCCCGGCCCCGCCTTGCGCAGGCTGGCCGGCGCCAGGTTGACGACGATCCGGCGCAGCGGGAACTCGAAGCCGCAGTTGACCAGGGCGGCCCGCACCCGCTCGCGCGCCTCGCGCACAGCCGCGTCGGGAAGGCCGACGATGGTGAAGTTCGGCAGCCCGCGATGGACGTCGACCTCGACCCGCACGGGGCGGGCGGCGATGCCGTCGAGGGTGAAGGTGCGGGCGGTGGCGAGCACGGAGAGGACGCTAGGCGGCCTCGATTCACGCGTGGCGCGCAAAAAGCAAAATCTTCGAGCCACCTTGGGGGAGAGTTCGTGACCGCCCTCCCTTAGGCGACCATGACCGTCGCCCGCCGCCGCACCGGCGCCATCGCCGAGGATCTGGTCGCCACCCGTCTCACGGCCGCCGGCTGGGAGATCGTCGAGCGCAACGCCCGCACCCGCTACGGCGAGCTCGACATCGTCGCCCGCGAGGGCGGCACCCTGGTCTTCATCGAGGTCAAGGGAGCCCGCGCCGGCACGCAGTTCGGGCCCGAGCGCCCGATCCTCGCGATCGACCGCCGCAAGCAGCAGCGGGTCCGCCGCCTTGCCACCGCCTGGATGTCGGAACGGCGCGACCAGCCGCCCTACGAGGAGATTCGTTTCGACGCGGTCGGCGTCACCTTCAATCGCGACGACCGCCCGGTCGCCGTCGACTACGTCAGGGGCGCCTTCTAGCCCAGCTCTAGCTGGGAGTAGGCGACGCTCTGGAAGGAGCGGCGGTGCAGCGGTGAAATCCCCAGCTCCTCGATCGCCTGGCGGTGCTCGGGGGTCGAGTAGCCGACGTGCTCCTCGAAGCCCCAGCCCGGGTGCTGGGTGGCGACCTCTCGCATGTAGCGGTCGCGGGTGACCTTGGCGATCACCGAGGCGGCGGCGATCGCTGCGCTCGTCCCGTCCCCCTGGATCACATGCCGGTGGGGAACCGCGCAGCGGGGCAGGCGGAAGCCGTCGACGAGGCAGATCGCCTCCTCCCCCGGCGCCAGCCGCTCGAGCGCCTGCCCGAGGGCTTCGATGTTGGTCACGTGCAGGCCGCGGCGGTCGATTCCGGCGGCCGAGCGGATCACGACGCTGACCCGCTTGGCGGCCCGCAGCACGCACGGGTACATCTCCAGCCGCCGTTCCTCGGTCATCTGCTTGGAGTCGTGCAGGCCGCTGAGCGCGCGGCGGTCGGAGACCGAGAGGCGCTCGTAGTCGATCAGCACCGCGGCGGCGACCAGCGGCCCCGCCAGGCAGCCGCGCCCCGCCTCGTCGGCGCCGGCGACATAGCGGCTCTGGAGGCCGCGGTCGAAGGCGAACAGGCGCCGGCTGCGAGCCAGCCGCCGGCGGTGGGTCTTGCCCGGCTTAGAGCCCGCCGATGCGGTTCGGGGGCCAGTAGGTGGCAAAGGCCTCACCGATGATCCAGTCCTTGGGGACGGGTCCCCAGAAGCGGCTGTCGTCGCTTGCTCCACGGTTGTCGCCCATCATGAAGTACATGTCGGGCGGGATGGTGATCGTCTTCGGCTTGTTGCAGGCTTCGGCGCTGCCGCAGGGGTTGATGTAGGGCTCGTCGGTCTTCTCGACCCCGTTGACGACCGGGTGGCCGTTCTTGACCGAGAGTTCGTCCCCCGGGCCGGCGACGATCCGCTTGATGAAGTTCTGGTCCGACCGCGCGGGGGTCGGTTTGGGGCACGATTCGCCGGCTTTCGGGACGACGCCGCATTCGGTGCCGTTGTCGGCGCCGGCCGGCGGGTGGAAGACGACAACGTCGCCGATCTTCGGGTCCTTGAAGTGGTAGAGGAAGCGGTTGACCAGCACCCGCTGCCCGATGTCGAGGGTCGGTTCCATCGATCCCGAGGGGATCTGGTAGGGCTTGACGATCCACGCCTGGATCGCCAGCGCCAGCCCAAGGGCCAGCGCAACGATGACGACCAACTCGATGAGCCCGCCGCCTTTGCCCTTCGGCTTCGGGATCCTGGGGTTCAGGCCTGCGAGTCCTCGTCGGAGTCGCCGGCATCGGCCGGCGCCTCTTCCTCGGCATCCTCGGGCGCTGCACTTTCCTCGGTCTCCCCCGCCTCGGGCGCATCCGCGTCCGTCTCCGCCGCCGCCTCAGTCTCCGCTGCAGCCTCCGGCTCGGCCGGTGCCTCTGGCTCGTCCGCGGGTGCAGACTCCTCGGGCTCGGGCTCGGCAGAAGCCTCAGCCGTCTCCTCCACAGGCGCCTCTGGCGCCTCGTCGGCGGGGGCCTCGGCCGTCTCCTCGGCAGCCGCCTCCGGCGCCTCCTCGACCGGCACGACCTCCTCCTGGCTGACACCCTCGGCGTCGACCGCCGCGGACTCAGCCCCGGCGACCGCGACGACGTCGTCGTCGATGCCCCAGCGCCGCTCGGCGACGCGGGCGGCCTTGCCGATCCGGCCGCGCAGGTAGTAGAGCTTGGCCCTGCGGACAGCCCCGCGCGCCGCCACCTCGAGTTTCTCGATCTTGGGCGAGTGCAGGGGGAACGTCCGCTCGACGCCGACGCCGAACGACTGCTTGCGCACGGTGAAGGTCTCGCGCACGCCGGAGCCCTGGCGCTTGAGGACGACGCCCTCGAAGACCTGGGTCCGTTTGCGGTTGCCCTCGATCACCTGGAAATGGACGCGGACACGGTCACCAGGTGCAAAGTTGGGCAAGCCCTGCTTCAGCTGGGCACGCTCGATGCTGTCGATTACGGAGCTCATAGGAAGGGTTGACGCGAGAAAAAACCGCCGGGACCCAGGTGCGGGAACCGCGCGGTGGCGGAATGGTAGCTATTCCGAGTCTTTTTCGAACTGCTCGGCTCGCAGGCGGCTCTGCTCGAGGCGCCACTCGCGCACCTTGCCGTGGTCGCCGGAGAGCAGGACCTCGGGAACGTCCCAGCCGCGGTAGCTCGGCGGGCGGGTGAAATGGGGGTACTCGGGCATCCCCTCCAGGGCGTGGCTGAAGGACTCCTCGACCGCCGAGTCCTCGTGGCCGAGGGCGCCCGGCAGCTTGCGCATCAGCACGTCGGCGACGACCATCGCCGGCAGCTCGCCGCCGGCGAGGACGTAGCGGCCGATCGAGAGCTCGTCGTCGGCGAGGTGCTGGTGGACGCGGTCGTCGAAGCCCTCGTAGCGGCCGCAGAGCAGGGCGACGTGGGGCTCGGCGACCAACTCGTCGGCGATCTCGTCGCTCAGCAGCGGCCCGGTCGGCGAGAGCAGGACGATCCGCGGCCGCGGCCCTTCGCCGTAGGCCTCCTTCAGGGCGGTGTCGACGACGTCGACCCGCAGCACCATCCCGGCGCCGCCCCCGTAGGGGGAGTCGTCGACCTGGCCGGCGCTCAGCGGGGTCGTGTCGCGGTAGTCGACGAGGTTGAACTCGTTGCCTTCGCGCAGCGCGTTCTGGACCGAGCGCTGGGTCTGAAACCAGTCGAAGGCCTCAGGGAAGAGGGTGAAGACGTCGAGTCTCAAGGGCGGGAAGCCCTGGTCAGTCGAGGATGTCGACGATGACGCGGCGGTCGATCCGCACCGCCGCCGCCTTGGCGATCGTCCGGATCGCGTTGGCGATCCGCCCGCCTTTGCCGATCACTCGGCCGAGATCCCCCTCGGCGACGCTGATCTCGTAGACGAGGTCGCCGTCCTCCTCCAGCTCCTCGACCACGACCGCCTCCGGGTCCTCGACGAGGGCCTTGACGAGAAACTCGAGCAGCTCGGTCATCGGGCGGACCGGCTAGCTGCCGGTGGCTTTGATGCCCTTGGTCCGCAGCAGGGTCGCGACCGTCTCCGACGGCTGGGCGCCGTGCTCGAGCCAGTGCTTCGCGCGCTCCTCGTCGATGTTGATCGTCGAGGGCTCGGTCTGCGGGTTGTACTGGCCGATCGTCTCGATCGTGCGACCGTCACGCGGGGAGCGTTTGTCGGCGACGACGATGCGCCAGATCGGGTTCTTCTTCGAACCCACACGTCTGAGTCTTATGCGGACGGCCATGAGCCCGGGCAGGTTACAGAAAAGGCGCACCCGGACGCGAAGCGGAGGGATGCGCCGACTGATCTGGGATTAGCGTCTTCGCGCCCTCGGGCGCGGCGCGCGCTGGCCGCCACCCGCCAGCTTGGCCATCTGCTGCGGCGTCGGGGCCTGTCCGTTGGCCATCGATTTCATCAGCACTTTCATCTGGTCGAACTGCTTTACCAGCTGGTTGACGCTCTGCACCTTGGTTCCGGAGCCGTTGGCGATCCGTTTGCGGCGGGAGCCGTTGATCAACCCGGGATTGGCCCGCTCCCGGGGCGTCATCGAGAGGATGATCGCCTCGACGCGATCGAGCTCGCCCTCGTCGATCGGGGCGTTCTTCAGCTGCTTCATCGCCCCCATCCCGGGCAGCATCCCGATGATCCCGCTAAGCGGCCCCATTTTGCGGACCTGCTTCATCTGCTTGAGGAAGTCGTCGAGACCGAACTGGTCGCGCCGCATCTTCTCCTGCAGCTCCTCGGCTTCCTTCTCATCGACCTGCTGCTCGGCTTTCTCGATCAGGCTGAGGACGTCGCCCATGCCGAGGATCCGCTGCGACATGCGGTCTGGGTGGAACTTGTCGAAGTCCTCGATCTTCTCCCCGGTCGAGGCAAAGAGGATCGGCTTGCCGGTCACAGCTTTGACCGAGAGGGCGGCGCCGCCGCGGGCGTCACCGTCGAGCTTGGTCATCACCACGCCGTCGAACTCGGCCACCTCGGCGAAGGATTCGGCGACGCCGACGGCGTCCTGGCCGGTCATCGCGTCGACGACGAGGAGGATGTCGTGGGGCTTGGTCTCCTTGCGGATCCGGCCCAGCTCGGCCATCAGGTCCTGGTCGATGTGGAGGCGGCCGGCGGTGTCGACGATCAGCACGTCGCGGCGCTCGGCCCGGGCTTCGTTCAGCGCCCAGGTGGCGATGTCCACCGGGTCGGCCTCGGTGCCGCGCTCGTATACGTGGGCGCCGGCCCGCTTGCCCATCGTCACCAGCTGCTCGACGGCGGCCGGGCGGTAGACGTCGCAGGCGGCGAGCGCCACGTCCTTGCCCTGCTTGCCGAAAAATTGGGCGAGCTTGGCGCAGGCGGTCGTCTTGCCCGAGCCCTGCAGGCCGGCCATCAGGATCACGGTCGGGCCGCTGGAAGCCATCGCCAGCTCCGAGCCGGTGCCGCCCATCAGGGCCGCGAGCTCCTCGTTGACGATCTTCACCACCTGCTGGCCGGGATCCAGGCTCTCCAGCACGTCGGAGCCGAGGCAGCGCTCCTTCAGCGTCTTGGTGAAGGTTTTGACGACTTTGAAGTTGACGTCGGCCTCGAGCAGGGCGAGGCGGATCTCGCGCATCGCCGAGTCGACGTCGGACTCGCTGAGTTTGCCGCGCGAGCGGACCTCGGAGAGGGTCGACTGCAGGCGTTCGGAGAGCTGGTCGAACATGTCCGAGCAGCTTAGAGGGAGGACCCCGGCAGGGCTCTACTCCGCGAGCAGGGCTTTGGCGTAGTCGGCGGGGTCGAAGGGACGCAGGTCCTCGAGCGTCTCCCCCACGCCGATCAGCTTCACCGGGATGCCGAGGTCGGAGGCGATCGCCAGGGCGATGCCGCCCTTGGCGGTGCCGTCGAGCTTGGTCAGGACGACGCCATCTACCTCGACCGCTTCGGAGAAGATCTTCGCCTGGCGCAGCCCGTTCTGGCCGGTGGTGGCGTCGATCGAGATCAAGGTCTCGTGCGGGGCGTCGGGGATCTGCTTCTGGATCACCCGCTTCACCTTCGCCAGCTCCTCCATCAGGTTGTCCTGGGTGTGGAGGCGACCGGCGGTATCAACGATGACCACGTCGGCGCCGCGGGCGCGGGCGGCGTTGATCGCGTCATAGGCGACGGCGCCGGGGTCGGAGCCCGCCTCGCCGCGGACCAGCTCGGCGCCGGCGCGCTCGGCCCAGGTTTCGAGCTGCTCGGCGGCGGCGGCGCGGTAGGTGTCGGCGGCGGCCATCACCACGGTCAGGCCCATTTCCTTGCTCAGGTGCCAGGCGATCTTGCCGATCGTCGTCGTCTTGCCGGTGCCGTTGACGCCGACCATCATCAGGATCGCCGGCTCGGCCGCGAGGTCGATCGGGGCGCGGGCGGTGGCGGCGACCTCGGCGAGCATCTCGATCAGCCGGTCGCGGACGGCGACGCCGTCCATCGGCACCGCCCCCGACTCGACCTCGTGCTCCAGCTTCTCCACCACCGCAGCGGTGGTCGGAGCCCCGACGTCGGCCAGGATCAGCGCCTCCTCCAGCAGCTCCCAGGTCTCGTCGTCGATCCGGTCGAACAGCGAGGCCGAGATCTCCTCGGTCAGTGCCTGGCGGCTTTTCGAGAGGCTCTCGCGCAGGCGCTTGAAGACTCCGCGGCGCGCCTCGGGCGCTTCCTCCTCAGCAGTGGCAACGGCAGCTCCGCTGCGCGCTCCGAGATCGACGATGTCCTGCCAGGTCGTAGCCATGGCGAGGAAAGGTAGCGGGCGCTAGGCCACTGCGGAGAGGCCGGGCGAATCGCCTTCGCCCTCATCCTCAACGTCCTCGCCGACTTCGCGAGGCAGGCGCCGGGATACGACCTTGGTGACGCCGTCGCCGCCCATGCTGACCCCGTAGAGGACGTCGGCGGCGTCCATCGTCCGTTTCTGGTGGGTGACGATGACGAACTGAGCGCGGTCGGAGAAGCGGCGGATCAGCTGCAGGAAGCGGTCGATGTTGGCGTCGTCGAGGGCGGCCTCGACCTCGTCGAGGATGTAGAAGGGGCAGGGCCGGGCGAGGAAGACGGCGAAGACGAAGGCCAGGGCGACCAGCGACTTCTCGCCGCCGGAGAGCAGCGAGAGCTTGCGGGTCGACTTGCCGGCCGGGGTGACCTCGATCTCGACCCCGAGTTCCTCGCGTTCATCTTCCTCCTCCTCGGGCTCCGGCTCGGCCTCGCCCGGTGCCTCCTGCTCCCCAGCGGGACGCTCCTCGTCGCGCACCGGCCGCAGGCTGACCCGGCGCAGGCGCCCGCGGCCGCCCGGGAAGAGGTGCTCGACCATCTCCTCGAAGTTCTTCGCGGTCGCGTCGAAGGTCTCCTCGAAGGCGCGCTCGATCTCGGCGTCGATGTCGCGGATCAGCGACTCCAGCTCCCGCATCGATCGCTCGATGTCCTCGCGTTGAGTCTGCAGCGCCTCGACGTGCTCGCGCGCCTCGTCGTACTCCTGCTCGGCCAGCGGGTTGACCGGGCCGATCTGGGCGCGGCGGCGCTCCAGCCGCTCCAGCTTGCGGTCGATCTCGGTCCGCGCCTCTTCGCTCAGCGCCTCCTCGGCGGGCGGGATCTCCTCGCCGAGCCGCTCGGCGATCGAGCCCAGCTCGCGCTCGGCCTCGGCCCGGCGGTCGCCGAGATGGGCGGCCTCGACCTCGGCCCGGGTCAGCTCGTCGGAGGTCTCCTTCATCTGCGCCTGCAGCTGGAACTCCTGCTGCGAGCAGGCCCGCAGCTCTTCGGCGATCGCGTCGCCGTCATCCTCGCCGCCGACCACCTTGCGCTCGATCGCATCCACCCGGCCGCGGATCGCCGCCCCGGTGGCCTCGGCTGCGGCAAGGGCCGAGCGGACGTCGTCGAGCAGTTCCTCGCCGGCGGCAACCCGGGCGCGCAACGCCTCGCGGTGGCGCTCGCCGAGCAGGCCCTCGGCGCGACGGGCGTGGCGGGAGGCGCGCTCGGCTCCGGTCTGGACGTGACTGAGGGCGGCCTCGCGGGCCGACTCGGCGGCGTCGGTGGACCGGGCGACGTCGAAGCCCTCGCTCGCGGTCCGCAGGCCCGCCCCGATCTCGCCCAGCTCCTCTTCCAGCTTCTGTGCGCGCTCCCCCGGCTTGGCGCCGTCGCCGACGTCGAGGGTCAGCGGCCCGAGTTCGGCACGGAGTCGCTCCAGGCCCGCCTCCAGCTCGGCCTCGCGGCCGGAGAGGCTGTTGACCCGGACGGCGACCTTCTCCTGCTCGCCGCGCAGCTTGGTCAGTAGGCCCCAGGCCTGGGTCCGCTCGCGGTCGCGGGCGGCGAAGCGGTCCTCGGCGGCGGCGCGCCGTTTCGCCACCGCGGAAAGCTTCTCCTCCAGCTCGCCGCGCACCCCCCGCGCCTTCGCAGCGGCTTTCTCGGCGGCGGCGGCGCGGTCGGCGCCGAAGCGAAGTTCCTCGGAGACCAGCTGCGCCCGCAGCCCCAGCTCCTCGCGCTCGATCCGCGCCCCCAGCTCGGCCGCCTGCGCCTGGCGCTTCAGCGGCCGCAGCCGCGCCCGCGCCTCGCGCTCGACGTCGAGCGCCCGGTCGAGGTTGTCGCGAGCCGAGCGCAGCTTCAACTCGGCCCGGCGGCGGCGCTTGCGGTGCTTGCCGAGGCCGGCCGCCTCCTCGATCAGCAGCCGCCGCTCGCGCGGCTTGGAGTGGATGATCGTCTCCACCCGGCCCTGGCTGATCACCGAGTGCATCTCGCGGCCGAGGTTGGTGTCGGAGAGGACGTCGGTGACGTCGGCGAGCCGGCAGCGGGCCCCGTTCAGCCGGTAGCCGCTGTCGCCGGAGCGGTCCAGGCGCCGCTCGACCGCGATCTCGCTGAACTCGGTCGCGGCGCGCCCGTCGGAGTTGTCGATCGTCACCTCGACCTCGGCGGCGCGGCGCTGGCCGATGCCCTTGCCGCCGGCGGAGATGACGTCCTGCATCGAGGCGCCGCGGATCGCGCCCGGGCTCTGCTCGCCCAGCGCCCAGAGGACGGCGTCAGTGATGTTGCTCTTGCCGGAGCCGTTCGGGCCGACGATCACGCTCACCCCGGGGGAGAACTCCAGCGTCGTCCGCTCGGGGAAGGACTTGAAGCCCTTCATCGAGATCGACCTCAGATACACGCGCGCGCTCCTCGCATCCCCCAAAGGCTCCCGGTCGCACCGGACACGACGGCTGCTCGATTAACCCCCAAGATGCGCCAAAGCCTCCTCGGCGGCGATCTGCTCGGCCGCCTTCTTGCTCCGCCCTTTCCCCGTCCCGACGCGCTCGGCGTCGACGAGCGCGGCCACCTCGAAGGTTCGCCGGTGCGGGGGACCCGTCGCCGCGATCACCTCGTAGGTTACGCGCGCCCCGCGGCGGGCCAAAAGCTCCTGCAAAGCGGACTTGAAGTCGATCCTGGTCTCGGCCGCGAGCTCGATCCGTGGCGCGAAGGCCGCCGCCACCGCCGCGGCGGTGCGCTCGAAGCCGAAGGCGACGTAGCAGGCGCCGATCAGCGCCTCGGTTGCCTCCGGCAGCGGTCGGCCGCCGTCGAGCAGGATCTCGGCCGGGATCGCGCCGACCATCTCCTCCGGCTCGTTGCCCCGCAGCATCTCCGGCACCCCGAGCTGTGTTCCGATCTCGGCACAGGAGACGCCGCTGACCGCCTGGTTGTGGACCTTGGTGAGACCGCCGGCGGCTAGCTTCGGGTAGCTCTCGAAGACGCGGGTGGCGACAGCGAGGCCGAGGACGCTGTCGCCGAGGAAGGCGAGGCGCTCGAAGGAGTCGACCCGACGCTCAGTCCAGGAGGAGTGGGTGAGAGCCTGGCGGCGCAGGTCCTCGGGCAGCTCGTCGACCAGTGCCTTGAGCGCGACGACGGGCGGGTCGGGCTCTGGGGCCAAGCGCTCAGGCCGGCGCGTGCTCGAGCACGAAGCCGACCGCGTCGCCGACCGTCTTGATGTGGGTGGCCTGCTCCTCGCTGACCGTCACCCCGTAGCGGTCCTCGAGCTCCATCACCAGCTCGTAGAGGTCGAGCGAGTCGGCGTCGAGGTCCTCCTTGAAGCGGGTCCCCTCGTCGATCTTCTCGATCTCCACCTCGAGCTCCTCGGCGAGGTGCTCGCGGACCAGGGTGAGGACTGCCTCGCGGGTCATTGCCTTGCGTTGTTTATCAGGGCCGCCGTACGGCCCACCGCGTCGACCTCGGCGCAGCGGGCGGCGAGGCGGACGGCATTGGCGATCCCCTCGGCGCCGGAGCTGCCGTGGCCGACGACGGCGACGGCGCGCAGGCCGAGCAGGATCGCGCCGCCGGTGGTGTCGGGGTGCAGCTCCTGGCGGAGCCCGTTCAGCGCCGGTTTCAGCAGCAGGCCGCCGACCGCCGCCATCGGGTTGGAGCGGGCGGCGTCGCCGACCGCGGCGGCGACGGTCTTGGCGGTGCCCTCGAGCAGCTTCAGCGAGACGTTGCCGGTGAAGCCGTCGGTGACGACCACGTCGGTCTTCGCGGCGGGCAGATCGCGGCCCTCGACGTTGCCGGCGAAATTGATTCCGGGCGCTTCGCTCAGCAGGCGATGCGCCTCGACCACCTCCTCGCGCCCCTTGCCCGACTCCTCGCCGACGCTCAGCAGCCCCACCGAGGGGTCCTCCACCTCGAGCACGGCGGCGCTGAAGGCGGCGCCGAGGAAGGCGAACTGCACCAGGTGCTGGGCGCGGACCTCGACGTTGGCGCCGACGTCGAGGAAGAGGACTGGTTTGCCGGGGACCGGCAGCTGGACCGCGAGCGCCGGGCGTTTGACGCCCTTGAGGCGGCGCAGCCCGAAGGTGGCGGCGGCCATCGTCGCCCCGGTCGAGCCGCAGCTGACCATCGCCGCCGAGCCACCCTCGGCGACGTCGCGGGCGGCGCGGACGACCGAGGCCTCCTTCCGGGTGCGGACCGCCGGCACCGCGTCCTCGTCGTTGCCGACGTGGTCGGCGGTCTCGACGACCTCGATGCCCTCGACGCCGTGGAGGGCGAGCGCTCGCCGCGGGCCGAAGACGCGAACGCCGATGCCGTCGGCGGCGGCCAGGCGGGCGCCCTCGGCGAGAACCTCGAAACCCTGTTCGGCCCCGTAGCCGTCTAGGGCGACCGTGACCGCGCGCCGGAGCGCCACCGCTAAGCGGAGTCGGCGCTGTCTACGGTCGGATCTTTGATCCGGTGCGAGACGACCTCGCGGCCGGCGTAGGTGCCGCAGGTGGGGCAGACGCGATGCGGCAGCCGCGGGCTGTGGCAGCGCGGGCAGCTGTTGATGGTGGCCTTGCCGGCCTTGTGCTGGGCACGACGCTTGTCGCGACGGGCGCTGGAAGTTCGCTTCTTGGGGACGGCCATGGGTTGCGGAAGGTTAGCGGGTCGCGGGCTCAGTACACGGCGCGGATCACGGCGAGGTCGTCTGCCTCCCAGGCAACCTCTCCCCCGGTCCACTCGGCCAGGTCGGCTGCCGTCTCGGGGAAGTCGTAGCCGGGGTCGATCGGGGCGATCTGGGTGTCGGCCTTGACCACGTCGCCGATCACGAAGGAGCGGGCCTGTTCGCGTACCTGGCGGAAGAGGTTCTTCTTCAGGTCGGCGGTCAGGTGGTGGATTGAGAGGACGCCGATCACCAGGTCCCAGGGCCCCTCCGGCAGCGGGTCCTCGATCCGCGCCAGCTGCACGTCGTCGTAGTCCTCGCGGGCGCTGAAGACCATGTCGGCGCTGGAGTCGAGGCCGATCACCCAGCAGTCGGGATAGGCCTCGATCAGCCGCCGGGTCGTTTCCCCCGTCCCCATCCCCAGCTCCAGGACGCGCTCGGGCGCGAAGGGGATCGCGGCGATCGCCTGCTCCTGCAGCTCGTCGTAGCGGGGGATCTCGGAGCGGATCAGCTCCAGGTAGGTGTCTGGTTTCCAGTCGAATCGGTCCATCTCGTAACCTCGTCGGGAGCATGTCACAGGCGCCCCAGACGATCATCGATCTATCCCGGCTCTCGCTGGCCCACGGCGAGGGCAAGCGGCTCGAAGTGCCGGTTGCCCTGGAGCCCTTCGAGCTCGCCGGACAGACCTACAAGCCCGAGCCCTGGGCGCCGAAGGTGCGGCTCGAGGTCTCCCGCCCCAGCAACGGCTTCGCCTTCCGGCTCAACTTTCCGGTCCACTTGGAAGGGCCGTGCATGCGCTGCCTGGAACCGGGCTCGCTCGACCTCGAGGTCGAGGCGCGCGAGATCGACCAGGCCCGGACCGACGACCCCGAACTGCGCAGCCCCTACGTCGACGAAGACGAGCTCGACATCGGCCGCTGGGCCCACGACGCCACGATCCTCGCCCTCCCGACCCGAATCCTCTGCCGGACCGACTGCGCCGGCCTCTGCCCCGTCTGCGGCGAGTCCCTCAACGACAACCCGCACCAGCACGAGGAAGCGACCGACCCACGCTGGTCGGCCCTGAAGGATCTGAAACTGGAGTAGCGCGGCCCGCTAGGGCTGCTGGTCGAGCTCGGGCTGCGGCTGATCCTCCTCGCGCCCGGCGAGCCGGTCGCGGCCGCGCTGGACGGCGGCGAGGAACTTCTGCAGGTTCACTTCAAGGGTGTTGAGGATCTCGTCGGCGTAGTCCTCGGCGCCGAGGCGGATTTCACGCTCGCGGGTGCGGGCGTCCTCGACGATCTCGTCGGCGGCGCGCTCGGCCTGCTTGGTGACCTCCTCGTCGGAGATCAGGCGGGCCTGCTGCTCGCGGGCCTCGCGGACGATGCGCTCGGCCTCGCGTTTGGCCTCGGCCAGCATCTCCTGGCGCTCCTTGACGATCCACCGCGCCTGCTTGATCTCCTCGGGGATCGTGGCACGCATCTGGTCCAGGAGGTCGTAGATCTCCTCCCGGTCCACGCGCACCTGATCCGTCAGAGGGACGGGACGGGCGTTGTGCACGACATCGTCGAGCTTGTCTATGAGGACCAGTACGTCCATGCGAAGAGTCGTAAGCCTACGTGTATGCGGGGATTTTGGTGAGCAAGGGGTTCAACGAGCCATTTTTTGCAACGCGGCGCCCATGCGGACGTGACTGGTGGGCACAGCCTACCTGTCCTTCAGGCGGTCGCCGAGAGCGCCGGCCACGGCGGCCGGAACGAGGTCGGAGACGTCGCCGCCGAAGGTCGCCATCTCCTTCACCCCGGTAGAGGAAAGAAAGCTGTAGTGGGGAGAGGCGATCACGTACATGCTCTCGATCCCGGGGTCCAGCTTGCGGTTCAGCTGGGCCATCTCGAACTCGTACTCGAAGTCGGAGATCGCCCGCAGGCCCTTGACGATCGCCTTGGCGTCGTTGTCGCGGGCGAACTCGACCAGCAGGTTGGAGAAGATCTGCACCTCGACGTTGGGCAGCTCTGCCGTCGCCTCCTCGATGAACGCCTTGCGCTCCTCGGCGGTGAACAGCGTCTTCGCCTTGCGGACGGGGTTGTTGACAACGCCGACGACGACGCGGTCGAAGACGTGCGAGGTGCGGGTGATGATGTCGACGTGCCCGTTGGTGACCGGGTCGTAGCTGCCGGGGCAAACGACGGTGCCGTTCTTCCCGCTCACGAGGGCTCTCCGTAGATGGTGACGTCGGCGGCCCCGTAGCGGCGCTGGCGCAGCGGCTCGAGGGAATCGATCCGCAGCGGACTGCGGGCCCCGCTCTCGACAACGGCGCGGCCGCCGGGCGCGAGCAGGGTGGGTAGATGGTCGTTCAGGGCGCGAGACACAGCGGCGGCGAGTCTATAAGGGGCATCGACGAAGACGAGGTCGAACTTCCCCGCTGCGGAGGAGGTCGAAACCTGGTCGAGCCAGCGGCTTGCGTCGGCGCGGACCAGTTCGGCCCGCTCCTCCAGGCCGAGCCGCTGGACGTTGCCGATCGCCGGCCGCGTGTCGCGGTCGACGAGCACTGCGGAGACGGCGCCGCGCGAAAGCGCCTCGATCGCCAGGGCGCCGGTGCCGCAGTAGAGGTCGACGACGCGGGCGCCTTCGACCCGGTCACCGAGCGCGGAGAAGATCGCCTCGCGGACGCGGTCGGAGGTCGGGCGAACCTTCCACCCCCGCGGTGCGACCAGGCGCTGGCCCTTCAGCTCTCCGGCAATCACGCGCATTGCGACGAAACCTAGTCGGCGTTCGTCCTTTGTCGCCCTATAGCCGACA
>JBJMKP010000005.1:0-215589 GCA_045805745.1 Solirubrobacterales bacterium | reverse complement strand
GCGACTTCTCATAAAGGGCTCTTCATAAGGGAATCGGGTCGGCCGCGCCGGTGCCGAAGCGGCGGTGGGCGGCGTCGAGCAGCGGGCCGAGGGCGGGATCGGAGAGGGAGCCGTGGCGCTGGAGCAGGGCCAGCACCTCGCGGCGGGCCTCCAGCAGGAGCGGTCCGTCCTCCGGCAATTTGGCGACCGCGAAGCGCGGCAGGCCGGACTGGCGGGTGCCGAGGATCTCCCCCTCGCCGCGCAGTTCGAGGTCGATCTCGGCGAGCTTGAAGCCATCCCCCTCCCCCGCCACCGCCGCCAGCCGCCTGCGGGCCAGCTCGCCGGCTTCTTCGGCGAAGAGGAGGCACTGGCTCGGGTGCTCGCCGCGGCCGACGCGGCCGCGCAACTGGTGCAGCTGGGAGACGCCGAAGCGCTCCGCCCCCTCGATCACCATCACCGTCGCGTTGCCGACGTCGATCCCGACCTCGATCACCGTGGTCGAGACCAGCACCTCGGTCTCGTGGGCGGCGAAGGCGCGCATCGCCTCGGCCTTCTCCTCCGAGCGCATCTGCCCGTGCAAGAGGCCGACGCGGAAATCGCGCAGTGGGCCCGCCCGCAGCCGCTCGGCCTCGACCGCCGCAGCTTTGCCCTCGACTTTCTCCGACTCGCTGACCAGCGGGCAGACGACGAAGGCCTGACGCCCCTCGCGCAGCCGGCGGCGCAGGAACTCGAAGGCTTCGCCGCGCTGGGCCTCCTCGACCAGCTGCGTGGTGATCGGCTGGCGCCCCGCCGGCAGCTCGTGCAGCGCCGTCGTGTCGAGGTCGCCGTAGGCGGTTAGAGAGAGCGTGCGCGGGATCGGGGTCGCGGTCATGTGAAGCACGTGGGGCGCCATCCCCTCCACCCCCTTCTCGTCCAGGGCCCGGCGCTGGGAGACGCCGAAGCGGTGCTGCTCGTCGACGACGACGAGGCCGAGGCGGGCGAAGCGGACGGTCGGCTCGATCAGGGCGTGGGTCCCGACGAGCAGGCCGAGCTCGCCGCTGGCGAGGCGATCGAGGGTCTCGCGGCGGCGCGGCGCCGGGGTCGAGCCGGTCAGCAGGGCGAATGGGGTCGCCTCTTCGGCAAGCAGCTTGCCGAGGGTGATCGCGTGCTGCTCGGCCAGCGTCTCGGTCGGCGCCATCAGCGCCGCCTGGTGGCCGGCTTCCAGCGCCCGCAGCATCGAGTAGACGGCGACGACGGTCTTGCCCGAGCCGACCTCCCCCATCAGCAGCCGCTGCATCGGCTCGCCCGAGTCGAGGTCCGTCTCGATCTCGTCGAAGGCCTTCAGCTGGTCGCCGGTCGGCTCGAACGGCAGCGAGTCGAGCCAGCGGGCGACCAGGTCGCCGGGCTTGCCGAAGCGGGGCGCGGGGCGCGCCGTGCGGTGGCTTCGCTTGCGGGTGGCGAGCAGGGCCTGGTGGAGGAAGAGCTCTTCGAAGGCGAGGCGATCGTTGGCGGGTTCGAGTTCTTCGAGGTCCTTGGGGAAGTGGACGATGTGGAGGGCGTCGCCGATGGCCGCGAGATTGCGGCGGGCTCGCAGCTCTGACGGGAGTCCCTCGATGGCGTTCGGGGCGAGCGCGATTGCTTGCTCTATCCAGTCGCGGATTTGGCTGCGGCGGAGGTTTTCCGTCGATGGATGGACAGGGACGAGGCCATCGGGCGGCGGGTCCCGTCGCGGGCTGAAGGGGGATGCCTGCGCTGGATGCTCGGCATCCCCCTCACCCGCGCCACCCGCCGCAGGAGCGCCGCCAGCTGACGCCATCTCCCATTCGCTGACGGCGAAGCCTTTGTCCGAGCGTTTGCCGGTGAGGAGGAGCTCGGTGCCTGGGGTTAGCTTCGAGGCCACCCAGGGCTGGTTGAACCAGGTGGCGCGGACGTGGTCGGTGGTGTCGCCGACTTTGACGCTGACCATGCGGAGGCGGCCTCGGCGGAAGGGGCGCGGTTGGCTGCCTTGGACTTCGACCTGGACGGTTGCGGTTTCTCCGGGGCTTACGTCTGCCAGCTCTCGGATGCGGAGGTCGCGGTGGCGGCGGGGGACGTGGAACAGGAGGTCGCCGATCGTGCGGAGGCCCGCTTCGGCGGCGGCTTCGGCGGTTTTGGGGCCGATTCCCCGCAGGGCGCCGAGGCTCACCTCGAGGACGCTGGGGCGGGGCCAGTGGAGTGGAGCCGCCAGCAGCTCGGCGCGGCCCAGGTCCCGCTCGCCGGCGAACGAGCGCACTACTGGGCGGCCAGCAGCCACCACCAGCTCGGCTGTCCCCCCTCGTGGGTCTCGATCTCGACGCCGTCCGGGACATGGGTGTCGATCTCGGCGAGGGCGATCGGCGCCCCCTCGCCGGCGATCACGGTGACGATCTCGGCCCCCTCGGCGAGGTGCTGCAGGGTCGTGGTCAGGGTCGAGCCGGCTCCCCCCCAGGCGACGATCTCCCCGGCGGCGAAGCCGACGGCGTCGCCCTTCCTGAAGCGGCCCTGGGCGTCGTCACGGGCGGCCGGGGCGATGCCGCCGGTGGCGACCCCCTCCAGCGCCTCCTCCAGCCGCTCGGCGTTTTCGGCCAGCGTCCCGGCCGGGTCGAGCTCGACCAGCGCCAGCAGGCTCGCCTGCTGCGATTTTGCCGGCACCACCCGCGCCGGCTTGTCGGAGAGCTCGCAGGCGCGCTCGGCGGCCATGATCACGTTCGAGGAGCTGGGCAGGACGATCACTTCCTCGCTGGCGACGCTGTGGATCCCGGCGAGCAACTCGTAGGTCGAGGGGTTGAGCGTCTCGCCGCCGGGGACGACGTGGGCTCCCAGTCCGCCGAAGAGGCGCAGCATTCCCTCGCCGGCGGCGACCGCGACGACGCCGGTGCGGCCGGCGGCGAGGCGGGCGTCGCGCTCGGCCATCTGCTCGCGCATGTCGGCGACGTCGAGGTTGGTCACCACTCCCACCCCGTCGAAGACCGCGACCGCGGCCTCGGGCTCGTCGGTGTGGACGTGGACCTTGAGGGTGACTTCGTCGCCGACGACGAGGACCGAGTCGCCGAGCTTCTCCAGCCGCGGCAGGTACTCGCGGTTGCCAAGCCCGCGGCCGGAGACGATGAAGTTGGTGCAGTAGCGGTAGCGGCTGTCCTCGTGGTGCGGGAGGCTGCGGCGCGGCGGCTCGTGGTGGGCAACCTCGGGCTCGGCGCCGTCGCCGCGCAGCGCCGCGACAACGCCGGCGAGGATCAGGACCAGGCCGTGGCCGCCGGCGTCGACCACGCCGGATTCGCGCAGCACCTCGAGCTGCTCGGGGGTCCGGGCGACGGCCCGCTCGCCGTCTGCGATCGCGCGCTCCAGGACCTCGGCGAGGACCGCGTCCTGTTCCTCTTCGCTGGCGTCCTCCCCGAGCCGCTGCTTCTCCTTGTCGAGGTGGGCGAGTTGGCGGGCCAGCGAGTGGGCCATCTCGCGGAAGACGGTCAGCATCGTCCCCTCGGCTGGCTCGCGCACCGAGTCGTAGGCGGCGTCGGCGGCGCGGGCGAAGGCGGCCGCGACCAGGGTCGGGTCGATCAGCTCTCCCGGCCGGCTGGCGAGCTCCTCGGCGGCTCCGCGGACGATCTGGCTGAGGATCACGCCGGAGTTGCCGCGCGCCCCCATCAGCGCCGCCCGCGCCAGTGCCTGGACCAGCTCGGTGCGGCCGACGTCGTCTACTTCCTGGCCGTCGAGCCGGTCGAGCTCCTCCATCACCGCGCGCAGGGTCATCGCCATGTTGTCGCCGGTGTCGCCGTCGGCGACAGGGAAGACGTTGAGGTCGTTGACCTCCTGGCGGCGGGCCTCCAAAGAGGCGTAAGCAGAGCTGACTACCCGTCGGAAGCGGGCGATCTGGGGTTCGGGCATCCGCCCTCAATCTAGTCCTCCGCTGCGACGTGACCATGTTCACACCCGCCGCCTG
Organism: Solirubrobacterales bacterium; assembly: GCA_045805745.1. Taxonomy (GTDB): domain Bacteria; phylum Actinomycetota; class Thermoleophilia; order Solirubrobacterales; family 70-9; genus VAYN01. The sequence goes on along the minus strand of JBJMKP010000005.1, from coordinate 211,676 downwards.
AGGCATTGGTACGGTGCGCGCTCCAATGAGACGCTTTGCCACCTGGACCACCGGCCACCGCAAGACGGTGATCATCGGTTGGATCGTCGCCCTGATCGGCTTCGGGGCGATCGCGGGCACGGTCGGGTCGAACTTCAGCGAAGAATTCAGCCTCCCCAGCTCCGACTCCAAGGACGCTCTCGACCTGCTCGAAACCCGGTTCCCCGCGCAGGCGGGGGACACGGTGCAGATCGTCTATAAGGCCGAATCCGGGGTTGAGACGCCGGCGGTCAAGCAGAAGATGGAAGGCGTCTTCACCGAGGTCGAAGGCCTGCCGCACGTCAGCGAAGTCGCCAGCCCCTATGAAAAGGGGGGCGCCGGCGCGGTCAGCGACGACGGCAAGATCGCCTACGCAACCGCCCAGTTCAACGTCACCACCGACAAGCTGAACGACGGCGAAGTCAAGAAGATCATGGACACCGCCCAGGGCGCCGGCGGCGACGGCCTCAAGGTCGAGGTAGGCGGCTCCCCGGCCGAGGAAGTCCGGAGCGAAGAAGAAGAAGGCGGCTCGGAGATGATCGGGGTGCTGGCGGCGATCATCGTCCTGCTGATCAGCTTCGGCTCGGTCGTCGCGATGGGGCTGCCGATCATCACCGCGCTGTTCGCGCTCGGGGTCGGGATTAGCGGCATCACCCTCTTTACCCATGTCTTCGACACGGCCGAATTCGCGCCGCAGCTGGCCTTCATGATCGGGCTCGGTGTCGGCGTCGACTACGCCCTTTTCATCCTCACCCGCTTCCGCAACGGCCTCGACGAGGGGCTGGAGAAACGCGAAGCGGCGATTGCCGCAGTCGACACCGCCGGCCGCGCGGTGCTGTTCGCCGGGATCACGGTGATCATCTCGCTGATGGGGATGCTGCTGCTCGGCCTCCCCTTCCTCTACGGGGTGGCGACCGCGGCGGCGATCGCGGTCCTGTTCACGATGATCGCGGCGCTGACCCTGTTGCCGGCGCTGCTGACGATCGCCGGCAACTGGGTCAACCGGCTGCGGATCCCCGGGCTCGGCAGCGGCGCCCGCAGCATCGACGAAAACAGCTGGTGGTTCCGCTGGAGCCGCCGCATCCAGCGCCGCCCCTGGGTCGCTGCGCTGCTCGCCGGCGCCGTGCTGATCGCGCTCTGCATCCCGACTCTGTCGCTGCGCCTCGGCACCAACGACGCCGGCACCGACCCGGCGGGGACGACGACGCGCGAAGCCTACGACCTGCTCGCCGAAGGCTTTGGGCCCGGGTTCAACGGCCCCTTCGTCCTCGCCGCGGAACTGCCCGAAAAGGGCAACGACCAGGTGCTGCAGCAGCTGCGCAAGGAGCTGAAGACCGAAGAAGGGGTCGAAGCGGTGACCGACGTCTCCCTCAACCCGAACGAAACGGTCGGCGTCTTCCAGCTCTATCCGACCACCTCGCCGCAGAGCGAGGCGACGACCGAACTGCTCGACCGCATCCGCGACGACGTGATCCCGCCGGTCGAGGAATCCAGCGGCGCCCAGGTCCACGTCGGCGGCATCAACGCAATCTTCGAGGACTTCGGCAACGCGATCGCCGGCAAGCTGCCGCTCTTCATCGGCGTCGTCGTCCTGCTCTCCGCCCTGCTGCTGATGATCGTCTTCCGCTCGGTCTGGGTGCCGGTGAAGGCGATCCTGATGAACCTGCTCTCGATCGGCGCCGCCTTCGGCCTGATCGTCGCCGTCTTCCAGTGGGGCTGGGGCGCGAGCCTGATCGGGGTCGACGCGACCGGGCCGATCATCTCGTTCTTCCCGATCTTCCTCTTCTCGATCGTCTTCGGGCTCTCGATGGACTACGAGGTCTTCCTGATGTCGCGGATTCACGAGGAGTGGGAGCACAGCAAGGACGCGACCGAATCGGTGACCCGCGGCCTCGCCCTCACCGGCCGCGTGATCACCGCCGCGGCGGCGATCATGGTCACCGTCTTCGCCTCCTTCATGATCGGCGAAGACCGGATCATCAAACTCTTCGGCCTCGGCCTCGCCTCGGCGGTCTTCATCGACGCGGTGATCATCCGCTCCGTCCTCGTCCCGGCGGTGATGCAGCTCCTCGGCACCCGCGCCTGGTGGTTCCCCGCCTGGCTCGACCGCCTCCTCCCCCGCCTCCACGTCGAGCCGGCGGAGGGCGATCCCTCGCCGACGGGCGAGTTCGCCGCGGTAGGTGCCGGCGGCGACTCGGACGCCTAGCGGCGAGCTGCGGCGAGTTCCTTGCGGACCTCAGCAGCGATGCGCGTGGGTTCGGCATCGAGCTGGCGGTCGGTGTAGCGGAGGACGGCGTAGCCCTGCTGCCGCAGGTCGAGGTCGCGGGAATGGTCGTCCTCGAAGGCAACCGAACCGCGATGGTAGGTCCAGAAGTCAGTTTCGACGACGACGCGCTGCGACGGCCAGAGGAAGTCGACCTCGTATTCCCCCAGCCTGACGTTGACCTCGGGCGACGGAATGCGGTGACGGGCGAAGAGGGCTAGGAAGGCCGTCTCGAGGTCCGAGCGCGTGCGGTCGGACTCGACGCCTTCGAGGCGATAACCCTTGAGCTCTGCCTGGCGCTGGGCGCGGCGGATGAGGTGCGGGGGCAAGGAGGTGGCGCGGAGGTCTTCGATGGTGCGCTGGATGGTGGTGACGGGGATGGAGTCTCGGTGGGTGGTCAAGAGCCGTCTCCCTCGCCCTCCTGCTTGCCGCTGGTAGGAGGGCGAGGGAGACGGCTCCTCGGAGGCTTTGGATGGGGAGAGCGAGGGGCAGCGGTGGATGTGGATGCCGGGGCGGCGCTTGCGGCCCGAGGTGGCGGGGACGGAGACGTGGACGGGGCCGTCAATCGGTTCGAGGAGCTTCCAGAGGACGGCGGCGGAGACGTGGCTGAGCACGGCACCGGGTCCGCAGGCGAGGACCGCGGCCATGAAGCGCCCGTGGAGACTCAAGCCCCGGTGTCCCACGGCGTAGACCCCTTGGTGAACGCAGTGGAGTTGACCTTTGCTCGCTCGCTTGGAGACCCCGCGGCGCCCGAGTCCCACCTCTTCGAGCTGCAGCAGGGTAATAGCTCCGTGCTGGCGCGAAGCGACATCGTCGATGCGCGAATCGATGGTGTCGCTTTTGTCTCCCACCAGGGGACAAAGGCAACAGGCCTTCGAACTTTCCCCCCTACCCCGCTGTTTTCCGCGCTCCTTGGAGCGCTAGAGAGGCGCTAAGCGGCCTTCGTAACCTTGCCGGCCTTTAGGCACCTGGTGCACACATAGGCCCGCAGGGGGCGGCCGTTCTCCTGGATCCTCACCTTTTGCAGGTTCGGGTCGAAGCGGCGCTTGGTGGCGACCATCGAATGGCTTCGGGACTGGCCAAACGCCGGTCCCTTGCCGCAGCTGTGGCATACCTTGGCCATAAGGAGCGAGGATGGTACCGGAGAGGCGGTTCGATCCGCGTCGGGGGAGCGGGCCTCAGCCCATCTGGCGCTTGAGCAGGGCCATGCGGGCCACGGTGAGAGCGGCGTTGCGGCCTTGGTCGCGCTTGTCGCCCCCCGCCCGCGCCAGTGCCTGCTCCATCGTGTCGCAGGTGATCACCCCGAAGGCGCAGGGCACGTCGGTCCCCAGCTGCACCTCCTGGATCCCGCGCGCGGCCTCGGCGCAGACGAAGTCGTAGTGGTCGGTCTCGCCGCGGATGACGACGCCGAGGCAGGCGACGCCGCCGACCTCCGGCCCGCCTCCTTCGCGGGCGTTCTTGCGGCGGACGCCGTCGATGTAGGACTTGGCGGCAAAGGGCAGCTCGTAGGCGCCGGGGACCGAGAAGTGCTCGACGTTGCCGATCGGCGCCCCGGCCAGCTTGAAGCCGTGGTCGGCGCCGTCGAGCAGCCGCAGCGCCAGGTCCTCGTAGAAGCGGCCGACGATCACCCCGAAGCGCAGGTTCTCCAGCTTCGCCTTCTCCGCGTCGGAGAACTCCTCCAGGAACGCCCCGGGCTCAGCCATCGACTACCTCGGGACCGCGCCCGTCCTTGGCGTCTCGCTCCTCCTCGTCGTGGATCATCTCCTCGTCGAGGGCCAGGCCCTGGTGGTGGAGCGAGTGGCCCATCTTGTCCCGCTTGGCGCGCAGATAGGCCTCGTTGTGGGCGTTGGGGGGCGACTCGATCGGCACCTGCTCGGTGACCGAGAGGCCATAGCCCTCCAGCCCGACGATCTTTTTTGGGTTGTTGGTGAGAATGCGGATGCTGGTCAGGCCGAGGTCGCCGAGGATCTGGGCGCCGATCCCGTAGTCGCGCAGGTCGGCCGGCAGGCCCAGCTTGAGGTTGGCTTCGACCGTGTCGTGGCCCTCCTCCTGCAGTTTGTAGGCCCGCAGCTTGTTCAGCAGGCCGATCCCGCGGCCCTCCTGAGAGAGGTAGAGGAGGACGCCGCGGCCCTCGCGCTCGATCATCGCCAGCGCCGCTTCCAGCTGTTCGCCGCAGTCGCAGCGCATGCTGTGGAAGACGTCGCCGGTGAGGCACTCGCTGTGGACGCGGACCAGGACGTCCGACTCGCCGTCCACCTCGCCCTTGACCATCGCCACGTGGTGTTTGTCGTCAACCAGCGAGCGGTAGCCGACCGCCTGGAAGTCGCCGAAGGAGGTCGGCAGGGCGGTGGCGACCACCCGCTCGACCAGCTTCTCGGTGCGGCGCCGGTAGGCGATCAGCTCGGCGACGGTGATCATCTTCAGCCCGTGCTTCTGGCAGTAGGGGATCAGGTCCGGGACCCGGGCCATGGTGCCGTCGTCGTTCATCACCTCGCAGATCACCCCGGCGGGCGTCAGGCCGGCGAGCCGGGCGAGGTCGACGCTGGCCTCGGTGTGGCCGGTGCGCTCCAGGACCCCGCCCTCTTTGGCTCGCAGCGGGAACATGTGGCCGGGGACGACGATGTCGCGCGGCCCCGAGTCGGGGTCGATCGCGACCTGGATCGTGTGGGCGCGGTCCTGGGCCGAGATCCCGGTGCTGACCCCGCCGGCAGCCTCGATCGAGACCGTGAAGGCAGTTTCCAGCGGCGCCTCGTTCTTCGCCGCCATTAGGTTGAGGCCGAGCCGTTCGCAGCGCTGCGCGGTCAGCGCCAGGCAGATCAGCCCCCGTGCCTCTTTGGCCATGAAGTTGACCGCCTCAGGCGTCGCGAACTGGGCCGCCATCACCAGGTCGCCCTCGTTCTCGCGGTCCTCGCCATCGCAGACGACGACCATCCGCCCGGCGCGGATCTCCTCGATCGCCTCCTCGATCCTCGCGAACGGGCTCTCCCCCGTCGCCGCCGCTTCGTCTTGTCGCTGGGTCTCCGTCATCTGGCTCACGCCTGCTCCTTTCGGGCGAATGGTGACATCAATCGCTCCACGTACTTCGCGACCACGTCGCACTCAACGTTCAATCGGCTCCCCGCCTGCAGTTCTCCTAAGTTCGTCCGCTCCAGCGTCTCGGGGATCAGGGATACCTCAGCCCACGTCTCCCCCAGCTCCGCGACCGTGAGGCTGACCCCGCTGAGGGTGATCGAGCCCTTGTCGACGACGAACTGAAGAAGCTGGGTGGGGAGGGTGACGCGGATGCGTTTCGCGAAACCGTCGTCTTCGACCGACGCCACGGTTCCGACCCCGTCGACGTGGCCTTGGACGATGTGCCCGCCCAGCCGATCGCCGACCTTCATCGCCAGCTCCAGGTTGACCTTGCTGCCCTCGACAACCTGGGAGAGAGCAGTGACGGTCAGCGTCTGGTTCATCGCCTCGGTCTCGAAGGTGCCCTCTTCGACAGCGGTGGCGGTGAGGCAGCAGCCATTCACAGCGATCGAGTCCCCTAGCGCAAGCTCCTCGCTCAAACGGGTCGCGATCCGCACCTTTGCGCCGTCCGCAGTTCGCTCGACCGCCTCGACCTTGCCAATGTCCTCGATAAGTCCGGTGAACAAATCACCACTCCTTGTAGCGGGCCGTAATCAGGACGTCCTCCCCAACACGCTCCGAGCTGGAGGCCAAAGCGGCTACTCGCGCGGGTGGCGACGATATTGAGGGCTCTCCCGGTAGGGAGAGCCCAATGTCGGAGACAGGACCCGCGCGCCGACCGCCTCCGTCCCTTTGACCTAGGAGCATGGCGGCGATGAAGGTACGCGATTCGTCGATCTGGTCTGCTGCCAGAAAAGAGGAGGCGAGAGTGCGGCCGCCCTCGAGGAAGAGGCTGGTGATGTCGCGGCGACCGAGGGTTCGGAGGGCGGACCCGATGTCGGTGGCGGCAACGGTCTCTGCGCCGGCGTGACCGAGGGCGCCGCGGCGCTCACCGGGGGCGTCGTGGGCGGTGACGACGATGACCGGGGCCTGATTGGTGGTCTTCAGCAGCTGGCTATCCAGCGGAAGGCGGGCTTGGGAGTCGAAGACGACACGCGTGGGCTGACGGGCTCCGTCGATTCGGACGGTGAGGAGCGGGTCGTCGGCGAGGGCGGTACCGATGCCGACGGCGATCGCGTCGGATTCGGCTCGCCATTCGTGGACCAGGTCCCGGCTCTGCTCGCCGGAGATCCAGGGGCTGTCGCCTGGGGCGGTCGTGATCTGGCCGTCGAGCGACATCGCCATCTTGAGGACGACGAAGGGCAGACCGGTCTTCGCGTGCTTGCGAAAAGACTGGTTCAACAGGCGCGCCTCGGCTGCCTCGGCGCCATCCGCGAAGACCACCTCCACTCCACCGTCGCGCAGGATCTCGGGACCTTTCCCCGCCGTCTTCTCGCTGGGGTCGTCGGAGGCGATCACGACGCGGCCGATCCCCGCCTCGAGGATCGCCTCGACGCAGGGCGGCTGCCGCCCCTGATGCGCACAGGGCTCCAGCGTCACGTACATCGTCGCCCCGGCCGCATCCTCCCCCCGCTCCCGGCAGTCGGCAAGAGCAGCACGCTCAGCATGCAATCCACCCAGCTCAGCATGAAACCCCTCGCCGATGACCACGTCATCACGGACAATCACCGCTCCAACGAGGGGATTCGGGCTAACCCGCCCGCGCCCGCGCCCGGCCAGCTCCAGAGCTCGCTCCAGGTGGGCCTGATCCGTATCGGAGAGCTGAAAAGTCATGTTGACTGACTCGTCAATCAGTCTAGCCCCTCGCGCGGGTGGCGACGATCGGGAGGACTCTCCCGGTAGGGAGAGCCCCCGATCGGAGACAGGACCCGCGCGCCGCCAGCGCGAATAGTCTGCCCTGAACCTCTTGAAGCTGATCATCCAAATCCCCTGCCTGAACGAGGAAGAGACCCTTCCCCAGACGATCGCCGATCTCCCCCGCTCGCTGCCCGGCATCGACCAGATCGAGCTGCTGGTGATCGACGACGGCAGCAGCGACCGCACGGTCGAGGTCGCCCGCGAGTGCGGGGTCGAGCACATCGTCCGCCTGACCAACAACAAGGGCCTGGCGGCGGGCTTCCAGGCGGGGCTGGATGCATGCCTGAAACTCGGCGCCGACGTCGTCGTCAACACCGACGCCGACAACCAGTACAAGGGCGCCGACGTGGCGAAGCTGGTGGCGCCGATCGTCGCCGGCGAGGCCGACATGGTGGTCGGCGACCGGCAGGTCTCGCAGATCGACCACTTCTCGGGCTCGAAAAAGGGCTTGCAGCGACTTGGCAGCTGGGTCGTGCGGCGCCTCTCCGGGACCGACGTGACCGACGCCACCTCCGGCTTCCGCGCCTACAACCGCGAGGCCGCCCTGCAGCTGCTGGTCGTCGACAACTTCACCTACACGCTGGAGAGTCTGATCCAGGCCGGCAAGATGCTGATCGCGGTCGACGAGGTCGAGATCGGCACCAACCCCAAGACCCGCGAGTCCCGCCTGTTCGATTCGACCGGCGGCTACGTGCGGCGCAACGCGCCGGCGATCCTCCGCATCTACGCCCGCTACGAGCCGCTGCGCGCCTTCGCGACCGCAGGGGCCGTAGTCCTGCTGCTCGCCATCTGCGCCTGGCTGCCGTTCCTGATCGACGCGATCTTCAACGGCGACTCCAGCGGCCACGTCCAGTCGCTGATCCTCGGCGCCGTCCTCTTCATCGCCGCCGTCCAGCTCTTCGCCCTCGGGGTGATCGGCGACCTGCTCGCCGGCCAGCGAGTGATGACCCAGCGGGTCTTCGAACGGGTGCGGCGGGTCGAGCTGGCGCTCGGGGTCGAGCCCTCCCACTACGAGCGCGGCTCCGAGCCAAAACCATGAGCTTGGCGGCGGGTGACGAGACGACGCCGAACCCTGCGGCGGCGGAGAGCGGCGCCGACTACGGCAAAACTGCGAGCTTCCTGGCAGTCGGGGTCGGCCTCACGGGGCTGATCACCTACGCCTACTTCCTGATCGCCTCGCACGTGCTCTCGAAGCCCGACTACGGGCAGATCACGGTCCTCTGGTCGGCGGTCTTCATCACGATCTCAACCCTCTACCGACCGATCGAACAGCTGCTCTCGCGCCACATCTCCGAGCGCATGGTCAGGGGCGAACCGATCGGCCAGCCGATGCGGGTCGCCTCGACGATCCAGTTCGGGCTTTCGCTCTTCTTCGCCGTCGTCGCCCTCGCTCTGCGCGGTCCGATCCAGAACGGACTGCTGGAGGGCAACGAAACCCTCTACTGGGTCTTCTTCTCCTCGGTCCTCTTCTACGCGGCCAGCTACTTCGCCCGCGGCTTCCTCGCCGGCCAGCAGCGCTTCGGCCTCTTCGTGGCGCTGATCCTCTCCGAATCCTGCTTCCGCACGATCTTCGCGGTGCTGGTCGCGGTCAGCATCCTCAGCGGCCAGTCGGCGGTGGCGATCGGCATCACCGCCGCCCCTGCCCTCAGCCTCCTCGTCGTCCCCTTTGCCTTTGCCCGCCGGGCCAAACAGCAGGCGGAGGCGCCGCCGCCCGTAGCGAAGGAGGACGAGGAGCACTTCTCGTTTGCCGAGGGCGGGGGCTTCGCCGCGGCGGTGCTGGTGATCATGTTCAGCGAACAGGCATTCCTCAACGCCGGACCGCTGATCACCCGCGGCCTCCAGGGCGCGGCAGCCGCCGGCTTCATCTTCAACGTGCTGATGCTGGCCCGGGCGCCGCTGCAGCTCTTCCAGTCGGTCTCGACCAGCATCCTGCCCCACCTGACCAAACTGCACGCCAGCGAGACTGCCGAGAGCCGGCGCGAATTCGCCAAAACCGTGCGGGTCGTGCTGCTGGGAATCGCTGCCTTCACCACCCTGGTCGTGGTCGTCGTCCTGATCGCCGGGCCGCAAGCGATGCAGATCGCCTTCAGCAAGAAGTTCACCTACGACCGGCCGGGGCTGCTGCTGGTCTCGGTCGGGATGGGTCTCTATCTCTGCTCGGTCACGGTCAATCAGGCCTGCATCGCCCAGGGCCAGGTGCGCCGGGCGGCGGTGCGCTGGATCACCTGCGCCGCCCTCTTCATCGCCTGGAACTTCGTGCCGCTGGTCAGCAACGGGTTCCGCCGGGTCGAGATCGGCTTCCTGCTCGCCGCCGGGGTGCTCTTCGCGCTCCTCTACTACGTCTACCGCCGCCCGCACGAGCGGGCCGGGGACGTGCCCGAGCCCGGCTCCGGCGAGGAGCTCGAGGCGCGGTTGGCGATGTTGGACGAGCAGGTCTGATCGGTCCCGCGGTCGGGGCCGACGCCTGGGATCGATCCTCTAGGGTCCGTCGATGGGGCACCATGACGCCGAGCTGATCCTCATCGCAGGGGCGCTGCTGGGCGCGGGGATCCTCGGGGCGCTGCTCGCCGACCGGGTCCGGGTCCCTGGCCTGCTGCTCTTCCTCGCGCTCGGGATGGTGGCCGGCTCGCAGGGAATCGGCGGCATCGAGTTCTCCAACGTGGCGCTGGCGCGGACCCTGGGGACGATCGCCCTGATCCTGATCCTCTTCGAGGGTGGCCTGACCGCCGGCTGGTCGGAGATCCGGCCGGTGCTGGGCACGGCCGCCTCGCTGGCGACGATCGGCACCGTGCTGACCGCCGTGGTCGCCGGCTTCGCGGCGAAGCTGATCTTCGGCATCGGCACCCTGGAAGGGATGATCGTCGGCGCCGCGATCGCCGCCACCGACTCGGCGGCAATCTTCGCCGTGCTGCGGCGCTCGACCCTGGAGAAGCGCCTGGCGCGCTCGCTCGAGGGCGAGTCGGGACTGAACGACCCGGTGGCGCTGCTGCTGGTGATCGGGTTCATCGAATGGATCCAGGAGCCCGGCTTCGGCCTGGCCGACATGGCCGGCCTGCTGGCGCTGAAAATCGCGGTCGGGATCGCGGTCGGCTACCTGATCGGCCGCCTCTCGGTGGCGGCGCTGAGCTGGGTGCGGCTGCCGACCGACGGGATCTACCCGGTGGCGACGATCGCGATCGCAGCCCTCTCCTATGGCCTTGCGGAGGTCCTCCACGGCTCCGGCCTGCTCGCCACCTACCTGACCGCGCTGGCGCTCGGCAGCGCCAACATCCCGGCCCGCCGCACGGTCGTCGCCTTCCACGAGGGCCTCGGCTGGGTCGCCCAGCTGGCGCTCTTCATCCTCCTCGGCCTGCTCGTCTTCCCCAACCGGCTCGACGACGTGGCGCTGAAGGGGCTGGCGCTCTCCGCCGTCCTGATCCTGGTCGCGCGGCCGCTGGCGACCTTCGCCGCCACCGCGCTGGCGCCGCTGAACGTCCGCGAGCGGCTGATGCTGGGCTGGGCCGGGCTGCGCGGCGCGACCCCGATCTGGCTCGCCACCTTCCCGGTTGTCGCCGGGATCGCCGGCGGCGAGGAAGAGTTCGCGATCGTCTTCTTCGTCGTCGTCACCTCGACCCTAGTCCAGGGCGCCAGCTTCGAGCCGCTGGCGACCCGGCTCGGCCTGACCACCGACGAGCCGGCGCTGCCGCGGCGGCTGCTGGAGTCGGGACGGATCCGCCGCATGGGCGGCGACGTGATCGCCTACCGGATCCCGGAGGGGGCGGCGATCGCCGGCCACCGGGTACGCGAACTGGAGCTGCCGCGCGAGGCGCTGGTCAACGTCATCGTCCGCGACGGCAACGCGATGCCGCCGCGGGGATCGACCGAGCTGCAGGTGGGCGACGAGCTCCACATCCTCGTCCGCAGCGAGCTGCGCGACGAGGTCGAGGGCTTGACCGGCCACTGGGCCAAAGGACCGATCGGCAAACCTGCGCCGCCGGCGCTGCCGCGGCGCGGCGCCTCGCAGGTGTTCACCGTGCGGCCGGCGCGGGGGGACGGCGAGCTCGGCGAGGAGATCGACGGCGTCGCGATCGTCCGGGTGATGCGCGACCGCAGCGAGCGGGGCGCCTACCTGGTCGCTCTGGCGGACGGGCGCTACGCGGTGCTGAGCGCCGGCCTGGTCGCGATCGGGGGGCGGCGAGCGCTAGCCGGCTGGTGCGAGGGCCGCGCCGCACGGGAGGACGTCGACGCCTCCGAGCGGGCCTGGTGGCAGGAGGTGACCGGGGCGCTGATTGCTCGCGGGCGCTCAGCCGGCGTCGGCCGCAGCAGCGATCTCGGCGTAAGCGGCAGCGGGATCGTCGGCTCCGAAAACAGCTGAGCCGGCGACGAAGACGCGGGCGCCGGCGGCGGCCAGCGAGCCGGCCGTGGTGGCATCAACCCCGCCGTCGACCTCGATCGCGGCGTCGCCGACCAGCGGCGCGAGGCGCTCGACCTTGCCGGGCGAGGAGGGGATGAACGACTGCCCACCCCAGCCGGGGTTGACGCTCATGCAGAGGACGAGGTCGGCCATCCCGCGCAGCTCCGCCACTGACTCGACCGGGGTGCCGGGGTTGATCGCGATCCCGGCCAGGCAACCGAGCTCACGGACCGCAGCGAGGGTGCGGTGGGCATGCGGCGTCGCCTCCTCGTGGAAGGTGATCGAGTCGGCTCCGGCCTTGGCGAAGTCGGCGATCTGGCGCTCCGGCGCCTCGATCATCAGGTGGACGTCGACGATGCCGCCGGCGCCATGCACCTGGTCGGCGATCGCGCTCAGCACTAGCGGCCCGATCGTGATCGGCGGGACGAAATGACCATCCATCACATCGAAGTGGATGACCCGCGCCCCGGCCGCCATCACCTCCTCGATCTGCGAACCGAGGCGGGACATGTCGGCGGAGAGGATCGAAGGCGCGACCCGGTTCTCGCCCAGCAGCTCTGCCATGCGCTCGCTCACGGCGCGGAGCCTACTGAGCGCCTGCGGACGCGGTCAGGCCACGCGGAGCATCGAAGCGCCGCAGGATTGGCATTCCATGTCGGCGGTGTTGGTCATCCGCGCGATCGTCTGGTGCTCGCCGCAGTTGGGGCACTGGGAGACGAGTTCGAAGCGGGTGAGGCAGTTGACGCAGCGCAGGCGGCCCGGCAACTGGGTCGGGCGCAGCCAGGGCTCGCCGCAATTCGGGCAGGGGGCACGGCCCAGGGGGTTCGAGTCCCCCTCGGTCGACTGGTTGGGGTGGCTCATCCCCTCAATCATGCCCTATCGCATTAGACAGATCTTGTGAACCGGGCGATGAAGAAACCGGTGGTGCTGTCGCGGTCGGGGCGCAGCTGCAGGGTGCGCGGCTTGGCCGGCGAAGCGAGGCCGGGGGCGAGCGCGCCGAGGTCGTCGAGCTCCAGCGGCGGCGCCTCCCCCGCCTCGGAGGCGCGCAGCAGGGCGGCGACGCGGTCCTCGTGCTCGCGGCGGGAGATCGTGCAGGTCGAGTAGACGAGGGTGCCTCCGGGTCGCAGCATGCCGGCCGCGTTTCGCAGCAGCTCGTCCTGGACCTCGGTCAGCCGGGCGATCGTCCGCGGCGACTTGCGCCAGCGGGCGTCGGGGCGCGAGGCCAGCGTGCCGAGGTCCGAGCAGGGCGCGTCGAGGAGAACGCGGTCGAAGCTCGATGGGAACGCCGCCTCGGTCGCGTCGGCCTCGATCACGGTGATGCAGCGCAGGTCCAGGCGCTGCGCCTGGGCGGCGACTTCGGCGGCGCGGTCGGGGTCGAGCTCGACCGAGATCACCTCGCCGCGATTGCCCATCCGCTCGGCGATCTGGCCGGTCTTGATCCCCGGCCCGGCGCAGAGGTCGAGGACGTGCTCGCCCTCGCGCGGATCGAGGACCTCGACCACGGCGGCGGAGCCGCGGCTCTGGGGGGTCAGCTCGCCGGCCGCGATCGCCTCCGGCACGGCGGCGCCGGTCCTGCCCGGGATCACGATCTCCTCCGGCGCCCCGAGCGGCCAGGCGGCATCCGGCGCTCCCGCCTCCACCCCGGCCTCGGCGAGGCGCGCCAGGGTCGAGTCGCGGTCGGTGCGGAGCGTATTGACCCGCATCGCCACCTCGGCCCGCTCGTTGCAGGCGGCGAGGGCGGTGCGCGCGGCCTCGGGCCCCAGCTGCTCCCACCACATCTCCGCCAGCCAGGTCGGCGCCGAGTGGGCGACCGCGGCGGCGGCCGGGGTCGAGTCGTCGCCGAGCAGCGCGGCGGTCAGCTGCTCGCGCTCGCGCCCGGCGCGGCGCAGAACCGCGTTGACGAGGCCGGAGGCGTGGGCGGCGCCGGCCGCCTTGGTCAGCTCGACCGCTTGGTCGACGGCGGCGTGGTCGGGGGTCGCGTCGGCGAAGAGCAGCTCGTAGAGGCCCAGTCGCAGGGCCGCCAACACCGGCGGGTCGAGCAGCCTGGTCGAGCGGCCGGCGAGCCGTTCGATCGCAACGTCGCTGGTGCCACGGCGCTGGACGGCGCCGTAGGCGAGCCGCTGGGCCTGGGCGCGGTCGCGGCCGTCGAGCTCCAGCCGGTCGGCCTCGGCGCGGAAGGCGCGCTCGGTGAAGGCGTCCTGCTCGAAGGTGGCGCGCAGGGTGGCGAAGGCGAGCGCCCGCGCCGGCGAGACGCGATCCGAGGCGCCGGCCGCCGTCCGGGCGCTCACGAGCCCGGCAGCGGGTGGCCGCGCAGGTAGGCGTCGGCGGGCATCGGCTTGCCGCCGGCGGGCTGAACGGACTCGAGCCGCAGCGCACCCTCGCCGGTGCCGAGCAGCAGAGCGCCGTCGCACTCGGCGAGGCGGCCGGAATCGAGCTCGCCCTCGACGGGAACGGCCTGGCGGACGCCGAGCCGGGCGCCGTCCGACAGCTCCAGGTAGGCGCCGACGTGCGGGGTGAGGGCACGGACCTGCGCCGCCAGCTCGGCGGCCGGCCGTTCGGGGTCGAGGCGGCGCTCGGCCGGCTCGATCTTCTCCGCGTAGGTGACGCCGTCCTCGTCCTGCTCGGTGAACTCGAGGGCGCCTTCGGCCTGCAGGTCGAGGGCCCGGACCAACAGGTCGCCGCCGAGGTCGGCAAGCCGGGCCGAGAGCGCACCGAAGTCCTCGCCGGGGTCGAGCGGGGTCTCCTCGCAGAGCGCCACCGGGCCGGAGTCGAGGCCCTCGGTCAGCTGCATCACGCAGACCCCGGTGACCTGGTCGCGGGCCATGATCGCCCGTTCGATCGGGGCGGCGCCGCGCCAGCGCGGCAGCAGCGAGGGATGCACGTTCAGCATCGGATATTCGGAGAGCAGCGGCTCGCGGATCAGCTGGCCGAAGGCGCAGACGACGACCGCCTCGGGTTGCGCCGCCCGGATCCGGGCCAGCGCCGCGTCGTCGTTGACGTTCTCGGCCTGCAGCAGGTCCAGCCCCAGCTCGGCTGCGGCGAGCGCCGCCGGGGGCGGGGAGACCTTGCGGCCCCTGCCCTGGCGCCGGTCGGGCGGGGTGACCACGAGTCCGGGCCGGTGGGGCGAGGCGGCCAGGCGCCGCAGGACGGTGGCGGCGAAGTCCGAGGTGCCGAGGTAGGCGGTCTTCACGCGTTGGCGCGCGGCTCGCGCAGCTCGCCCTCGTCGGCGAGCTCTTCCTCCGAGGAGGGGCTGTAGCTGTCGCCCTCCCGCAGCGCCCGCAGCGCTCCCCGGCGCTGGTCGCGGGGGGTGCGGTCGAGGATCAGGACCCCGTCGAGGTGGTCGATCTCGTGCTGCAGGACCCGCGCCTCGAAGCCGGCGGCCTCGATCGCGATCGGCTCGCCCTCGACGTCGCGGCCGCTGAAGCGCGCGTAGAGCGGGCGCTCGACGTCCATCGAGACGCGCGGCAGACTGAGGCAGCCCTCGAGCCCGACCGCCGTCTCGTCGGAGAGCCACTCGACGACCGGGTTGACCAGGGCCTGGGGCTGGTTGTCGGGGCCCGGCTGGAAGACGAGCAGCCGACGCAGCGCCCCGACCTGGGTCGCGGCCAGACCGACGCCGATCGCGTCGCGCATGATCGCCGCCATCCGTTCGACCTCGGCCTTCAGCTCGGGGCCGAAGTTGGACACCGGCGAGGCCTTGCTCTTCAGCACCGGATCGCCGAACTGGACGATGTGGGCGAGCGCGGCATCGCGCCGCTCCAGCAGCTCGTCTTCGAGCCGCTGCTCCTCGGTCTCGCGCTCCTCTGTCTTCACCTCATCGCTCATCGGGCCGGAGTCTAAAAGGCCCTACTGCGGGTCGACGTCGACCCCGATCGCCACGTCCTTCAGCGAGCGGTCCGCGGCCTTGGCTTCGACCACCTCGCGTACCGCGGCGACCGTCGCGCCGCGATCTTCGGCCTTGATCAGGATCCGCCGCCGGTGCCGGTTGCGGACCCGGAACATCGGCGCCGGGCCGAGCAGCTCCGAGCCCTTCGGCAGCGCCCGACGCAGATCTCCCGCCACCGCGGTCGCCGCCGCTTCGAGTTTGTCCTCCCGCTCGGCCGAGAGGTTGATCCGGGTCAGGTGCGAGAAGGGCGGGTAGCGCAGCACCTCGCGGCGGGTCAGCTCGCGCTCGAGGAAGCCGGCCGAGTCGTGGCGGGCGGCGTGCTCGATGCTCGGCGCGCTCGGGGCCAGAGTCTGGACGATCACCTCGCCCCCGGCTTCGCCGCGGCCGGAGCGGCCGGCCAGCTGGGCGACCATCGCGAAGGTCCGCTCCTCGGCGCGGAAGTCGGGGAAGCGGAGGGTCGCGTCGGCGTCGAGGATCGCGCTCAGCGTCACCTCGGGGAAGTCGTGTCCCTTGGCGACCATCTGGGTGCCGACCAGGACGGCGCTCGGCAGTTCGTCGAAGCGGGCGAGGATGCGAGCGTGGGCGCCGCGCTCGGCGGCGGTGTCGGAGTCGAGGCGGAGGACCGGCATCGGCTCGAGCCGCTCGGCCAGCAGCTGCTCGATCCGCTCGGTGCCGGCGCCGGCCTGCGAGAGCGTGGTCGAGCCGCACTCGGGACAGGCGCGGGGCGCCGGTTCGGAATGGGCGCAGTGGTGGCAGACGAGGCGGCCGCTGTGGCGGTGGACGATCAGCGAGACGTCGCAGTTAGGGCAGTCCCAGTGGTGGCCGCAGGAACGGCAGGTCAGCCAGGGGGCGAAGCCGCGACGGTTGATCATCACGATCGCCTTGGCGCCGGCGGCGCGGACCCCCTCCAGCGCCTCCCAGGTTTCGGGGTGGAGCGGGCCCGAGCGCGGGTCGGCCTCGCGCATGTCGACCAGGTGGACCGGGGGCATGCGGCGGCCGTCGACCCGCCGCGGCAGCTCAAGGCGGGGCAGCTCCAGCCAGCTCTCCGGGCGCGGGGTGGCGGTCCCGGCGACCAGCACGCCGCCCAGGTCCTCGGCCCGTTTGCGGGCGACCGCGCGGGCGTCATAGGTCGGATCGCCCTCCTGCTTGTAGGAGGCGTCGTGCTCCTCGTCGATGACGATCAGGCCGAGGTCGCGGACCGGGGCGAAGACGGCGGAGCGAGGACCGACGCAGACGCTCGCCTCGCCACTGCGCAGGCGCCGCCACTCGTCGAATCGCTCCCCCGCCGAGAGGGCCGAGTGGAGGACCGCGAAGCGGTCGCCGAGCCGGGCGCGGAAGCGGGCGACTGCCTGCGGGGCGAGGCCGATCTCGGGGACGAGGACGATCGCGCCGCGGCCCTGGGCGAGCGCCGCCTCGACAGCGGCGAGGTAGACCTCGGTCTTTCCCGAGCCGGTGACGCCGTGGAGGAGCAGCTTGGGCGAGGCGCCGGCCTCGCCGTCGAGGGCGGCGACGATCGCGCCAACCGCCTCCTCCTGCTCGGGCAGCAGCTGCGGGCGGTCGGCGTCGCCGCGGAGGCCCGATTCGGACGGTGCGCGGCGGACCGAGGCGCTGCGGGTGGCGATCAGGCCGCGTCCCTCCAGCCGGCGCAGGGTGGCGCGGTCGGAGCCGATCGCGGTGGCCAGCTCGCCGGAGGACATCTCGCCCGCGCGCAGGGCCTCGAGCACCGCGCGCTGTTTGGAGCCGAGCCGCTCGCCGTCGTCCAGGGCGGCCTCACCGGCCGGCAGAATCGCGGCCCGCAGCTCCTTCTTGGGGCGGGTCGTGCGGCCGCCGCTGCCGGTCCCGGTGCCCGGCGGCAGGACCAGCTGCAGGCCGCGCGAAGGGGTCGAGCAGTACTCGCGGGCGACCCAGAGCCCGAGCCGAACCAGCTCCGGCGTGGCGCCGGCCTCCAGGGCCTCAATCGGCTCGGCGAGGCGCTCCGGCGCCAGCTCGGAGGTCTCGGCGACTTCGACCACGACCCCGAGCAGGCGGCGCGGACCGAAGGGAACCCGGACGACGCTGCCGACGCCGACCGCCTCCATCGCCTCCGGCCGGCGGTAGTCGAAGGGGCCGCGCAGGGCACGCGCGGTGGTCAGGGGCTCGACCCGGAGAATCGCCATCCGGTCGAGGTTATGGATGCCCGGGGATGCCCTGGCTTCCCGCCCGGAGAGCCCATATGCTGCGGCCGTGGCGATCAATCTCAACCCCGGCGAGCGGGTGATCTTCCAGGGCCATCCCTCGTGGCGGGCGATCCTCGGCTTCTACCTCAAAGGGGTCCTGGTGGCGGTGATCCTCGGGGTGATCGCGAAGCTGATCTGGGGCGATGGCACCGCCTTCCTGGTGATCCTCGTCGTCCTCGCGATCACCGTGCTGGCTGGCTTCGTCAAACGAGTGGCGACGACGTACACGATCACCGACCGCCGGCTCAACATCAAGCGGGGAATCGTCTCGCGGGAGATCCAGGAGACGCGCCTGGAGCGGGTCCAGAACGTCAACTACCGCCAGAGCGTCTACCAGCGGCTGATGCAGATCGGCGACGTCGACTTCGACACCGCCGCGACCGACGACTACAACTTCGTCTTCTACGGAGTGGCTGGCCCGGGCGACGTCGTCCACGCCGTGGACCAGGCGACCGGCATCGGCACCGCCGGAACGCACGGGCTGGGCGAGTCCCAACCGCCGGCCGCAAGCTGAAGGATCTCGCCGCTCCGAGATTCGGTCCCCCATAAGGGCCCAAAGTTCGGAGGAGTGCGGCCAGCGTCGGCGCGCCCGACCTGCACCCTTACCTGCTTAGTGAGGGTGCAGGTCGGGCGCGCAAGTTCGCGGCCGTTGCGATGAGGATGCGGCGGACATGAGCGGGTTCGTACTTGACCTGCCAATGGGAGAAGCGGAGCGGAGTGCGACCAGCGGCGGTGTGGGTCTGGAAGCGGAGCGCGTCGCGGCTCTGGGCCGAAGGGGTGCGGTGGTAGCGCCAACCATCGGTCTCGACCACGAGGTCGAGGTCGGGCCAAAAGAAGTCGACCTCGAATTTGTCGACCAAGTGTTTGGTGAGTGGGACCGGGAGGCCGGCGGCAGCTGCGATTGGCCTGAAGAGCCGTTCAAGCTCGTCGTCCGAGAGCCGGAAGGTGTGCTCGTCGAGGATGCGGCGCAGCGGACGGACGCCGGGCTGGCCGGAATAGTCGTCGAGCGCACGGCGCAGGGAGTCGGCATCGATCACGTCGAGCTTGTCCGCCTCGTTGATCGCCCGCTCGAGGGTCTTGGGGCCGGCAACGGTGGCAAGGTCGAGGAAGGTGCGGACGGGCGAGGTCACCGGGATGCCGAGGCGCATGGCGATATCGCGGTTCCAGAGGCCTGCTCGGTTGTGAAGCCGAATTCCGGGTCGGCAAACGTTGCGGTGCCGATACAGGCTGACCTCAATGAAGTCCGGGTGCTCCATGCCGAAACCCCAAAGCGCGGCAGCACTGCGATGGCT
This sequence comes from Solirubrobacterales bacterium, assembly GCA_045805745.1. GTDB lineage: Bacteria > Actinomycetota > Thermoleophilia > Solirubrobacterales > 70-9 > VAYN01. Next base: position 192,739 of record JBJMKP010000005.1, on the reverse strand, counting down.
GAGCAGCGCATTGGGACCGCAAGCGAGCACGGCGGCCGTCCAACGTCTCTTCCGATCAAGCCCGTTCCACCCCACAAGGTAGGCGCCCCGCGCCACCGATCGAAGGCGCCCGGTACGAAGGCGATGTTCGATGGCGCTCTTGCTGAAGCCCAACTCCAGCAGTTGGGCGCGAGTCAGAACACCGTGCTGCCGGCGGGCCAACTCCCAAGCCAGCCGACTCCTCGTTTCCACCTTTGTCCTCGCCATAACGAGGACAAAGGTGGAAACGACGGAACTCTCCCCCCTTACCCGGCCCGACCCTGGTGCCGGGCCGGAACTACCGGCGTTTTTCGTTAAGCCGCGGCGGCCTCGGCGCCGGCGGCCTCGCGGAGGGCGTCGGCGCGGTCCGTCTTCTCCCAGGTGAAGTCCTCGTCGGCGCGGCCGAAGTGGCCGTAGGCGGCGGTCTTCTGAAAGATCGGGCGGTGGAGGTCGAGGTACTCGCGGAAGGCACCGGGACGCATGTCGAACTCGGCCTCGACCAGCTGGGAGATCCTCGAGTCGGGCAGCTTGCCGGTGCCGAAGGTCTCGACCATCAGGCTGACCGGATGGGCGACGCCGATCGCGTAGGCGACCTGGACCTCGCAGCGCTGCGCCAAGCCGGCGGCAACCACGTTCTTCGCCACGTAACGGGCGGCGTAGGCGGCCGAGCGGTCGACCTTGGACGGGTCCTTGCCGGAGAAGGCGCCACCGCCGTGGCGGGCCATGCCGCCGTAGGTGTCGACGATGATCTTGCGACCGGTGAGGCCGGCATCGCCGACCGGGCCGCCGATCACGAACTTGCCGGTCGGGTTGACGAGGAACTCGCCCAGCAGCTCGCCCTCGTCGAAGCGTCCGGGAACCTCCGCCTGCAGCACCGGGAGAACGACGCCCTCCCACAACTCGGGCTTGATCTGAGCCTGGGAGTCGATTCCCTCGTCGTGCTGGGTGGAGATCAGCAGCTTATCAACCGCGACCGGTCGGCCGCCGGCGTAGCGGACCGAGACCTGGGTCTTGCCGTCGGGCCCGAGGTAGCCGAGGGCGCCGTCCTTGCGGACCGCCGCCAGCCGTTCGGCTAGACGGTGGGCGAGGTGGACCGGCATCGGCATCAGCGCCTCGGTCTCATCGGACGCGTAGCCGAACATCATCCCCTGGTCGCCTGCGCCGGCGACGTCGAGCTCGTCGGTGTCGGACGGGTCGACCTTGGTCTCGTAGGCCTTGTCGACCCCCTGGGCGATGTCGGGGGACTGCTCGTCGATCGAAACGATCACCGAGATGTGGTCGCAGTCGTAGCCATAGCCGCCGCCCTGATAGCCGATACCCCGCACCGTGTCGCGGACGATGTCCGGGATGTTGAGGTGGACGTCGGTGGAGATCTCCCCCGATACCACCGCCATGCCGGTGTTGACCAGCGTCTCGCAGGCGACGCGGCCGCCCGGGTCGTCGCCCATGATCGCGTCGAGGACGCCGTCGGAGATCGCGTCGGCGACCTTGTCCGGATGGCCCTCGGTGACTGACTCCGACGTGAAGAGATACTCGCCCTCGGCGAGCGGCTTGGAAGTAGGCATGGCGGGAAAGACTAGAGGAATTTTGTGCAGTGCCGGAGGGTCAGTCCCGGCGTCCCCGGTAACCCGTGCGGGGGACGAAATCGATGATCAGCGGAACCCCCTCCATTTCGTAGGTCTCCCGCATCCGGTTCTCCAGGTGGTAGGCCCAGTCGCGGCTGATCAGCTTGCGGTCGTTGACCTGAATCGCGAACCGCGGCGGGCTTTCCCCCACCTGGGCCGAGTAGAAGAGCCGCAGCCGTTTGCCGCGTTTGGCCGGCGGCGGCGTCTTGGTGACGACGTCGGAGACGAAGCGGTTCAGCTCGGGGGTGGGGATCCGCTGGGCGGCCTTGTCCGCAAGCTGCAGAGCCCGCGGCAGCAGGGTGGCGACGTTGCGCCCGCGCTGGGCCGAGATCGTGATCACCGCCGGCCGCAGCCGCAGTTTCCGCTCGGCCCGCGCCCGCACGTCGTCGATGTCGGTCTCGGTAATGTCCCACTTGTTCATCGCCAGCAGGCTGGCGCAGCCCGCCTTCATCGCCATCTCCGCCGCCCGCAGGTCCTCGGAGGTGAGTCCCTCGGATGCGTCGCAGACGACGATCGCCACGTCGGCGCGCTCGACCGCGCGTTCGGAGCGCAGCTGCGCGTAGTAGTCGACGGTGCCGGCGACCTTGGAGCGGCGGCGCAGCCCGGCGGTGTCGACGAGGACCACGGGGCGGCCGTCGACCTCGAGCCGGGTGTCGATCGAGTCGCGGGTGGTGCCGGCGATGTCGGAGACGATCACCCGGTCGGAGCCGAGAAAGGCGTTGACGAGGGAGGACTTGCCGACGTTGGGGCGGCCGATCACCGCGACCCGCACCGTCTCGTCGTCCTCGGGCTGGGGCTCTAGGTCGCCGAGCGCGACGATGGTCGCGTCGAGCAGGTCGCCGGTGCCGAGCCCGTGGGTGGCGGAGACCGGCAGCGGCTCGCCGAGGCCGAGCGAGTGGAACTCGGCGGCGATCCCGTAATCATTGGCGCGGTCGGCCTTGTTGACGACGACCAGGACCGGGACGTCGCCCCCGCGCAGCGTCCTGCCCAGCTCGACGTCGCCGGCGCGGAGGCCGGCGCGGCCGTCGACGACCAGCAGGATCGCGTCGGCCTCGGCGATCGCCACCCGGGCCTGAGCCTGCACGTCGCGGGCCAGCTCGGCCTCGTCGCCGAGGTCGATGCCGCCGGTGTCGACGAACTCGAAGGCGACCCCGTTCCATTCGGTGGCGAGCCGCTTGCGGTCGCGGGTGACGCCGGGCTCGGGAGAGGTCACCGCCTCGTTGCCGCCGACAAGACGGTTGACCAGGGTGCTCTTGCCGACGTTGGGGAAGCCGACGACGGCGACGGTCGGGAGGCTCATCCGAGGCCCCGCTCATGGGCGAGGGCGACGACTCGCGCCACCACGTCCTGAAGGCTGAGGCCGGTGGTGTCGAGCTCGACCGCGTCCGCGGCGGCGCGCAGGGCACCGTGCTCGCGCTCTTCATCGCGCGCGTCGCGGCGGCGCTGGGCGTCGAGGATGGAGGCGAAATCCTCGCCGGTCTGGGCGGCGCGGCGGCGCGCCCGCTCCTCGTCGGAGGCGGTGAGGAAGACCTTCAGCGGCGCATCCGGGCTGACCACGGTGCCGATGTCGCGCCCCTCGGCGACGTAGTTGCCGGTCTCGATCAGCTGCCGCTGGCGGGCGACCATCGCCTTCCGTAACCGAGGGTGGACCGAGACCCGGGAGGCGGCGGCGGTGACCTCGGGGGTGCGGACCTCGCCGCTGACGTCGCGGTGGCCGAGCAGGACCTGGCGGCCTTCAAAGCCGATCTCCAGCCCCTCTGCGAGATCGCCCAGCGCCTCGCCGTCGTCGAGGTCGAGACCGGCCTCCAGCGCCGCCAGCGCCACGCAGCGGTACATCGCCCCGGAGTCGAGGTAGGTGTAGCCGAGCTCGCCGGCGACAGCGCGCGCGACCGTTGACTTGCCGGCCCCGGCAGGGCCGTCGATCGCGATCACCATGGCCGCAGGGTATTCGTCACTCAGGAGCCGAGCAGTGAGCCGAGGTCGGACTCGAAACCGGGGTAGCTGACCGCGGCGGCGTCCATGCCGTGGACCTCGACGCCCCCAGTCGAGGCAAGGCCGGCGACGGCGCCAAGCATCGCGATCCGATGATCGCCGTGGGAATCGATGGTGCCGCCGCGCAGGCCGCCGGTGCCTTCGATGACCATCCCGTCCGCGGTCGGCTCGACCTTGCCCCCCAGCGCCCGCAGCGCCGCGGTCACGGTCTCGATCCGGTCCGACTCCTTGCGCCGCAGCTCCTCGGCGTCGCGGATGGTCGTCTTCCCTTCGGCGAAGCAGGCGGCGAGGGCGACCAGCGGCAGCTCGTCGATCGCCAGCGGGATCTCGGCGCCGCCTACGTCGGTGGCCTGGAGGGACGCGGAACTCACGCGGAGGGTGGCGATCGGCTCGCCACCGACTTCGGTTTCTCCCTCCCGCTCGATCCCGGCGCCCATCCGCTCGAGGATCGTCAGTAGACCGGTGCGGGTGGGGTTGACGTTGACCCCCTCCAGCACCACCTCGCTGCCCTCGACCAAGAGGGTGGCGACGACGAAGAAGGCGGCCGAGGAGATGTCGGCGGCGACGGTGATCGGCGCCGGTTCGAGGCGCTCGGCGGGGCGCACGATCACCGCGTTGCCGTCGCGCTCAACCGCGGCGCCGGCCGCAGCGAGCATCCGCTCGGTGTGGTCCCGGCTCGGCAACGGCTCGACGATGCGCGTCTCTCCTCCCGCCAGGAGGCCGGCGAAGACGAGGCAGGACTTGACCTGGGCACTGGCGATCGGCATCTCGTAGTCGCTCCCGTGCAGCGTCGTGCCAACAATCTCCAGAGGCGGCAGGCGATCTTCGCGAGCGCTCAGGTTCGCCCCCATCTTCCGCAGCGGCACCGCGACCCGGTCAACCGGCCGCCGCCGGATCGACTCGTCGCCGTCGAGTACCCAGCTCCCCCCAACCTGTCCCGCCAGCCATCCCGGCAGCAGGCGCAGGAGCGTTCCCGCGTTGCCGACGTCGATCTCCGCCGACCTGGCGTTTCGCAGGCCGACCCCGCGGATCCGCAGCCGAAGGCCGCGTACGCCCGCCACCCCCTCCTCTTCACCCAGCTCTTCCTCAATCACCTCGGCACCGAGGGCCTGGATCGCCTGCAAGGTCGAGCGGGTGTCGGCGGCGTCGAGATACCCCTCAACCTGCGTCTCCCCCTCCCCCATCGCGGCGATCAGCGCCGCGCGGTGGGAGATCGACTTGTCCGAGGGCGGGCGCAGCGAGCCGCGCAGGGGACCTGAGGGATCGAAGCGGGCGCTGCTCATCGAGCGACCCTATCTACGCGCCGGGCGCGTCGACGACGGTGACGGTGTGGCCCAGCCGGCGGACCAGCTCCTTGGCCTTCGCCGCCTGCTCGTCGCCCGCGACCCAGACCGAGACCGCGCCCGAGGTCATGTCCGGCGCCGGGTAGAGGGCCATGTCCTCGATGTTGACCCCGGCCTCGCCCAGTGCCAGCGCCAGCTCGGCGATCGTCCCCGGCTTGTTGGCGACGACGATCCGCAGCTCGCGCAGCGGCCCCGCCTCCGACTCGAGTTCGAGCAGGCGCCGGCGGTCATCGCCGGCGGCGCCGTGCCAGGCGGCGAGCGCCTCGCGGTCGCCGGCGCGGATCAGCTCTGCCGCCTGCCGCAGCCGCTCGGCGGCCGAGTCGACCGACTGCGCCACCGCCTCGCGGTTGCTGGCGAAGATGTCGGCCCAGATTGCCGGGTTGGAGCCGGCGACCCGGGTCGCGTCGCGGAAGCTCGGGCCGACGTCGGGCAGGCGTTCGGAATCCTGGGTCAGCGACTCCGCCGCCTCGCTGGCAAGGGCGTTGGCGAGCACGTGCGGCAGGTGGCTGACCGTCGCCATCAGCCGGTCGTGGCTCTCGGGGTCGATCGCCTGCGGCCGCGCCCCCAGGGCCGAGACGGCCCGCTGCAGGCGGTCGTAGAGGACGCCGCTCGAGCGCTCTGTAGGGGTCAGGTACCAGCGGGCTCCCTCGAAGAGGTCCTCGCGGGCGTTCTCGACCCCGGCGGTCTCCGCTCCCGCCAGCGGATGGCCGCCGATGAAGCGCTCGTCCTCGCCGAGCGCGGCGACCAGCTCGCCCTTAGTCGAGCCGACGTCGGTGACGACCGTCTCCGGCCCCGCCGCCGCCAGCGCCTCGCCCGCCTGCTGCGGGAGGGTCGCCACCGGGGCGCAGCAGAAGACCAGGTCGGCCCCCTCGCAGGCCTCGGCGAGCGAACCGGCGACGCGGTCGGTCGCCCCCAGCTCGACCGCGCGCTGAAGCCGCTCGGGGCTGCGCCCCCAGCCGACCACCTCGGCGTCCAGCCGCCGTCGCGCGGCGAGCCCAATCGAGCCTCCGATCAGGCCCACCCCGAGGACAGCGATCCTCATCTGGGCAGGGTCGCCTTCATGAACCGCGCCGCGCCTCGACCGCCGAGGCGAACCGCTCCAGGACGGTGACGGTGTCCTCCCAGTCGATGCAGGCGTCGGTGATCGACTGCCCGTAGGTCAGCTCCTCGCCCGGGACCAGGTTCTGGCGGCCCTCGACCAGGAACGACTCCAGCATCACCCCGACGACCGACTTGTTGCCGTCGGCGACCTGGTCGGCGATGTCGCCGGCGGCGAAGAACTGCTTCTCCGGGTCCTTGCCGCTGTTGTCGTGGGAGGCGTCGATCACCAGCCGCTCGGGCAGCCCGGCGACGCCGAGGGTGACCAGCGCGTCTTCGACCTCGGGCGGGTGGTAGTTCGGCTCGCCGTGCCCGCCGCGGAGGATGATGTGGCAGTCCGGGTTGCCGGTCGTGTGGAGGATCGCCGGCATGCCGGCGTCGTCGATCCCGGCGAAGGCGTGCGGAGCGGCGGCCGCCCGCACCGCGTCGACAGCGATCTGGATGTTGCCGTCGGTCCGGTTCTTGAAGCCGATCGGCATCGAGAGGCCGGAGGCGAGCTGGCGGTGCGTCTGGCTCTCCGAGGTGCGCGCCCCGATCGCCCCCCAGGCGACCGCGTCGGCGATGTACTGGGGCGTGATCGGGTCGAGGAACTCGCAGCCGATCGGCAGCCCGGTGTCCAGCACCTCGAGCAGCAGCTTGCGGGCAATGTGCAGGCCGGCGTTGACGTCGCCGCTTTCGTCCAGGTGCGGATCGTTGATCAACCCCTTCCAGCCGGTCGTGGTCCGCGGCTTCTCGAAGTAGACCCGCATCACCACCAGCAGCTCCTCGCGGAGCGACCGCGCGGTCGCGCTCAGCCTGGTCGCGTACTCCATCGCCGCTTTCGGATCGTGCACGCTGCAGGGACCGACCACGACCATCAGCCGCGGGTCCTTCCCCGAGAGCACGTCGCGGACTTCCTCGCGGCCGCGAACGACCGCTTTGCCCCGCTCCTCGCCAAGCGGCAGCTCGCCGAGCAGCTTTTCCGGCGGCACCAGCTCGACGACTTTGGCGATCCGCTGATCGCGGACGCCGTCTCGTTTCTTCCCCTCCATCCCGATGAACATTTTGCCTTCGCCTTTCTCCAAACCCCTGAAATCGTACTTTCTGGTCGTTCGCTGCCGGGGCAGGTCGGAGCGCACGACCGACTCTGAAGGGCGCCCGACCGGAAGATGTGAAGTCTTCGGGCGGCAGGAGGCCGCCGGGCCGGACGCCTAGCTAAATCGCCAATAGGTGAGGTAGCCGCATGCGACGGCAGCGCTGGGCGCTGCGGCGGTCGCGGATGTCGGCCTGTACAACCTCACGGTGCAGACGTTGTATCACGACCGGGGTTTTAGTCAAGTAATTCCGACAGGCCGCGCAGGAAGCGCTCGTTCTCGGCCTCGGTGCCGTAGCTGACGCGGATGTGGCCGGGGCCGCCGAGGGCCTTGCCGGGACGGACAGCGATCTCGCGCTCTGCGAGGCCGGCGATCACCGCGGCTTCGTCGGCGTCGCCGAGGTCGATCCAGGAGAAGTTGGCGTGGGTCTCGCTGGTCCGCAGCCCGAGGCCGTGCAGCCCCTCCTCGACCGTAAGGCGGGCGGCGACGGTGCTCTCGACCCGGCGCAGGACGTCGTCCTGGTGGAGGATCGCCTCCGCCCCGGCCGCCTGGGCGAGGGCGTTGACGCTGAACGGCTGGCGCACGGCGTCGACCGCGGCGCGAAACTTCGGCGAGCCGATCGCGTAGCCGACCCGCAGCCCGGCGAGGCCGTAGCACTTACTGAAGGTGCGCAGGACGACCAGGTTGGGGAAGTCGGCGAGCAGGTCGAGGCTGGCGTCGGGATCGTCGTGGGTCTGGAACTCGACGTAGGCCTCGTCGAGGATCACCGTCACGTGCGGCGGGATCCGCTCGCAGAAGGCGGCGATCTCGGCCGCCGGAATGTGGGTCGCGGTCGGGTTGTTCGGGTTGCAGACGATCAGCAGCTGGGTCGCCGCCGTCACCTCGGCCGCCATCGCGTCGAGGTCGTGGAGGTCGCCTTCGGCCAGCGGCACGCGGATCTCGCGGGCGCCGGTCAGCGCCGGCAGGTACGGATACATCGAGAACGACGGCCAGGTGTAGACGATCTCGTCGCCGGGCTCGCAGAGCGCCTCGGCGGCGGCGAGGAGGATCTCGCAGGAGCCGTTGGCGACGGCGATCCGGCCCGGCTCGGTCTCGAAGCGCTCGGCGAGGCGGCGGCGCAGCAGAGTTGCGTCGGGGTCGGGGTAGCGGTTCATCATCGCCGCGGTCTCCTGGATCGCCTCGACCACCTTCGGATGCGGCGGGAAGGGCGACTCGTTGGAGGCGAGCTGGGCGATGTTGCCCGAGGCGATTGCCTCGGGGGCCTGCCCGGTCGGGACCCCGGCCTGGTAGCCCGGCATGCGGGCGAGCTTCTCGGCGAAGGTGATCGTCATCCGGCGACGATTGTGACGGACAGCGGCGAAGCGGACGCTGCCGGCGCTACTGGGCGGCTTCGAGGTCGGTCCGAAGCTTCTGCGCCTCGCCGACGTAGACGTGGATCGGCAGGTGCTCGGCCGGCCCGTAGAAGTGGAGCATCACCCGGATCACCCGCGGCATCGAGCCGGGGACGGGGATCTCGCGGCAGCACATCAGCGGCACCATTGTCAGCCCGAGATCGCGGGCGGCGACGGCGGGGAACTCGGCGTCGAGGTCGTCCGTGGTCGTGAACAGGCAGCTGACCATCGCCTCCGGCTCGAGCGAGTTGCGCTCGATCAGCTCCTGCATCAGCTCTTCGGTCGCGCTGAGGATCGCCGCGGCCTCGTTGGCCTCGGCCTGGACGGCACCCCGCACCGCGAAGAGGCGCTGCGCCGGCGGCTCGTAGCTGCCGCGCTGCATGTCGCCATTTCGGCTCACGTACCGCCATCTTCCCAGACCGAGGGGGTAGCCCGAACTAGGGAGCCTGCGAAGCCTCCCGAAGACGCGCGATCTCGGCCTCGGAGAGCTTCCGTCCCCCACCCTCCTGCAGTCGCCCCAGCACCAACGGCCCGAAGCTTACCCGTCGCAGGGACACCACCCGGTTGCCGACCGCTTCGATCATCCGCCGCACCTGGCGATTGCGGCCTTCGCGGAGGACGACCTCGATCTCGCGCTCGGCGAGGCGGCGGACCTGGGTCGGGGCAGTCGGGCCGTCCTCGAGCTCGACCCCGCGGGCCAGTCGTTCCAGCTCGCGGTCGGCGATCGACTTGCCGAGTCGGACCCGGTAGGTCTTCTGGACTTCGTAGCGGGGGTGGGTGAGCCGGTCGGCCAGCTCGCCGTCGTTGGTCAGCAGCAGCAGGCCGGTGGTGTCGGCGTCCAGGCGGCCGACCGGGTAGAGGCGCGCATCGCTGTCGACTAGCTCGACCACCGCCGGCCGACTGCCAGGCTCCCGCGCCGTCGAGACCACGCCCGCCGGCTTGTTGACCGCCCAGACCTCACGCGCCTCGGCCGCCACCCGCTTGCCGTTGACCCGCACGTCGTCGCTCGCGTCGACATCACGAGCCGGATCGGTCACCACCTCGCCGCCGACGGTGACCAAGCCTTTGGCAACTATCTCCTCAGCCTTTCGCCGAGAAGCGACTCCCCCGTGAGCCAGGAACTTGGCCAGCCTCACGGCTCGGCGCGCTGTTCCCCGGCCTTCAGGAGCCGCTCGCGCAGCTCGCGCTCGTCCTCGGGGCTGGGGTCGAAGCGCGAGGGGTCGGGCAGCTGGTCCATCCCGCTGAGACCGAAGAGCCGCTCGAACAGCTCCGAGGTCTTGAAGATCGCGGCGCCGAACTGGGAGCGGCCGGACTCTTCGATCAGGCCGCGCTCGGCGAGGCTCTGGACCGCCGACTCCGAGGTGACGCCGCGGATGCGCGCAACCTCGGGCCGGGTCACCGGCTGCAGGTAGGCGACGATCGCCAGGGTCTCGGCCTGCGCCTGGGTCAGCGGCGGCGTCCGCGGCTTCGAGAGCAGGCGCCGGACGGCTTCCTCGCTGCGGGGGTCGCTGGCGAGGGCAAAGCCGCCGGAGACCTCCCGCAGGACGATCCCGCGCCGGCCCTCGGCCAGGTCCTCGCGCAGCAGCTCGATCGCCTCGGCCACCTGGCCCTCGGTCGCCTCGGTCGCCATCGCCAGGTCGGCGACGGAGACCGCCTGGGGCGAGAGGAAGAGCAGCGCTTCGAGGGTGCGGGAGAGGTCGTTCATCCGTTCTTGGCTATCTCCGCGGTCGGCACGGCCTTCTTGACCCGGATCGGCCCGAAGGAGCGGTCCTGCTCCCAGGTGATCTCACCCTTGCGATAGAGCTCCAGCAGGCCGAAGACCGTGACTGCCTGGGTCAGACGGTCCTCGCCGCCGAACTCCTCGTCGAAGTCGAAGCTGGGCCGGGTCCGCAGCACGTCGCGCAGGGCGCGGAGCCGCCGCTCCAGGGAGACGGTCGGGCGGATGTGGCTGATGTCGACGTCGGGCGGCTCGGTCAGCAGGTCGCCAAGGGCGGCGCCGAGCACCTCGGGGTCGTAGACGGCGGTGGCGGCGTCGACGGCGACGCGGCGCAGCTCGGTCGGCAGCGGCGCCGAGCGCCAGAGGTAGCCGCGCTGACTCTCGAAGCGGTCGGCGAGGACCTTGGAGGCTTCGCTGTAGCGGCGGTACTCGAGCATCCGCGCCAGCAGCTCCTCAACCGCCTCCTCGGGGCTGAGGTCATCGAGCTCTTCCTCGGGGCTGGGGAGCATCAGCCGCGACTTCAGCTCCAGCAGGGCGGCAATTAGGACGAGGAACTCGGTCGCCACCTCCAGCTCCAGTTCGCCCTCGCGCTCGAGGTGCTCGACGTAGGCGACGACGACCTCGCCCAGCTGCAGATCGAGGAGGCTGACCTCCTCGCGCAGGACGACTGCCATCAGCAGGTCGAAGGGCCCGGCGAAGACGTCGAGGTCGAGATCGAGGTCGAGATCGGCGACGGCCATTCGCTGAAGACTAGCCCCGGCCTGAGACAGCGACGGCCGCGGACGCGAAGCGGAGCAGCCGTCGCCTTATCTGGGCCTGGCTATTTGGGGAATGCGGGGCCGAAGCCCATGCGGTCGCGAACGTCGGCGACGACCGGGGCGGCGATCGCGTGGCCCTTCTCGGCCCCGATGCCGAGCACGCGATCCAGCTCGGCCTCGTCGGCCCGCAGCTCCCGGTAGCGCTCCTGGACGGGCGCCAGGTACTCGACCACCGCCTCGGCAACGGCCTTCTTGAAATCGCCATACCCGGATCCCTCGAACTCGGCTTCGACCGCCGCCTGGTCGCTGCCGCGGGCGACGGCGAGGATGTCGATCAGGTTGGTTATCCCGGGTTTCTCGGGGGAGCGAACGACCTCGCTGCCGGAGTCGGTGACCGCGCGGCTGAACTTCTTGCGGATCACGTCCGGCTCGTCGAGGACCAGGACCGTCCCCTGCTCGGTCCCACCGGTGGTCGACATCTTCCGCTCGGGCTCCTGCAGGTCCATGATCCGGGCGCCGACCTCGGGGATGACCAGCTCCGGGACGACCAGGGTCTCGCCGAAGCGCTCGTTGAAGCGGCGGGCGATCTCCCGCATCAGCTCGACGTGCTGGCGCTGGTCGTCGCCGACCGGCACCTCAGTCGCCCGGTAGGCGAGCACGTCGGCGGCCATCAGCACCGGGTAGTAGAAGAGCGCCGCGGAAGCCAGTTCGCGGTCCTTGCCGACCTTTTCCTTGAACTGGGTCATGCGGTTGAGGTCGCCGTGGGCGGTGACCGAGGAGAGCAGCCAGGTCAGCTCGGTGTGCTCGGGCACGTCGGACTGGCGGAAGAGGACGCAGCGCTCGGGGTCGAGGCCGGCGGCGAGCATGATCGCGGCGGTGTCGTAGACGCGCTCGCGCAGTTCGACCGGGTCGTAGGCGACCGAGATCGCGTGCAGGTCGACGACGCAGAAGATCGCCGGGTCGCCGCGGTCCTGCCCTTCGACGTACTGGCGGATGGCGCCGATGAAGTTGCCCAGGTGCTTGCGGCCGGTCGGCTGGATGCCGGAGAAGATGATCGGCTTCGACATGGGGCGGGAATCTACGCGGGCTCGGCCTCGGCTGCCTCGCGCTCGGGCGCGCAGTCGGCGTCGCTACCGTGGCCGCACTCGCCTGCTTGGGCCGAGCCACGGCTGGGGTAGGTGCTGACTTTTCTCCTTGGGTTCTCGATGCCGAGGCCGGCGACTATTCCTCCCAGGATCATCAGGATTCCGGCTATGCCGATCCCGAGGCGGAAGGAGGAGGTCGAGGCGTCCTCGGCGGCTTGGACCACGCGGTCTGCTTCGGCGGCGGTCACGTCTTCGGTTTCCGGCACCGCGAGTGGCTTTTCCTTTGCTTCGGCGACGGCGGCGCTGGCGGCGCCCGAGAGCGGCGCCGGTCCCAGCTGGTCGTCGAGCTTGGCGCCGAAGCTGGCGGAGATGACCGCGCCGAGGACGGCGATCGCGAGCAGGCCGGCGACGCGGGAGACGCCGTTGTTGACACCCGAGGCGATCCCCACCCGGTGCTCGTCGACCGAGTCGAGCACAGTTGCGGTCAGCGGCGCTACCGTCGCCGAAAGCCCGATCCCGAAGACGAGCAGACCCGGGAGCACGTCGGTGAGATAGCTCCCCCCGGGGTCGATCTTCATCATCAGCAGCAGCCCAATCCCGCCGACGATCGGCCCGGCCGTCATCGGCAGCCGCGGCCCGGTACCGGACGCCATGCGCCCGAAGCGGGGCGAGAGGAAGAACATCAGGATCGAGATCGGGGTCGTCGCCAGCCCGGCCTCCAGCGGCGAATAACCCACCACCTGCTGCAGGTAGAGGCCGACGAAGAAGAGGCCGCCGATCAGCCCGGCGTAGGTCGAGAGGGTGGTCAGGTTGGTCACCCAGAAGTTGCGGATGCGGAAGAGGCCGAGCGGCAGCATCGGGTGGCGGGCGGTTGCCTCGCGGAGGATGAAGAGCCCGAAGCAGAGGATCCCGATCAGCATCGAGGCCCAGACGACCGGGTCGCCCCAGCCGCGGGCGGGCTGCTCGATCAGGGCGAAGGTCGGGGCTCCGAGTCCGATCGCGGAGAGCGCGATCCCGGCCCAGTCGATGCCGAGGAAGGCGTCCTCGTCGCGGCTCTCCTCGACCGAGTGGAGGGTCAGCGCCACGGTGGCCGCGATCAGCGGGATGTTGACCCAGAAGATCGCTCGCCAGGAGGTGATCCCGATCAGGGCGCCGCCGCCGGCCGGGCCGATCACGGTCGCGATCCCGGTCCAGGCCGTCCAGGTCCCCACCGCCTTGCCCCGCGCCGGCCCCTCGAAGGTCGAGGCGACGATCGCCAGCGAGCCCGGCACCAGCAACGCCCCGGTTACCCCCTGCAGGGCCCGAGCCGCGATCAGGATCTCGTCGGTCGGGGAGATCGCGCAGAGGATCGAGGTGACGCCGAAGCCGATCAGGCCGAAGACGAACATCCGCCGCCGGCCGAACTGGTCGCCGAGACTGCCGCCGACCAGCAGCAGCGAGACCAGCGCCAGGGTGTAGGCCTCGACCACCCACTGCTGCCCGGCGAGGCCAACGTCGAGTCCGTCGCTGATTGCCGGCAGGGCGACGTTGACGACGGTGCCGTCGAGGAAGACGACGGTCGAGCCGAGGATCGTCGCGATCAGGGTCAATCGCTGGGATCGAGACATTCGGCGAGTCTAGGGGTGCGTCTCCTCCAGCTCACGCAGCTGCGCCGCCGGCGTGAAGAAGTTGCGGTAGGCGAGAGTGGTGGCGACGAGGGCGGAGATCGAGACGCTGCCGAGCAGGGTGTAGAGGAGGATCAGCTGCAGGCGGACGGCGTCGGTGGGGCTGGCGCCGGCGAGGAGCATGCCGACCATCGTGCCCGGGAAGAAGATCAGGCCGGTGGTCTTGGTCGAGTCGACGAGGGTGATCATCCCCGAGCGCAGGGCCCGGCGGACGGTCGGCGCCGCCGCTTCGCGGGCGGTCGCGCCGAGCGCGAGGGTGGCCTCGATCCGGGCCCGCGAGACGGCCATCTCGTCGCCGAGGCGGTTGAGGGCGACGGCGCTGGCGGTCATCGCGTTGCCGATCACCATGCCGCCGACCGGGACCAGGTAGCGCGGGGTCGGGTCGAAGATCCCCAGCGCGACGACCAGCCCGAGGGTGCTGGCGCCGGCCAGGGCGAGGGCGATCAGCAGCGGCCCGAAGGAGCCGGGCACCTTGTCGGCGCGGTGGCGGGCGGTGATCGCGCCGAAGAAGACCATCACCGCCAGCAGGGCCAGGACCAGCCAGATCGTGTCGGCCTCGAAGATCACCTTGATCGCGTAGCCGACCAGGGTCAGCTGGACGATCGAGCGCCCGGTGGCAACGAGGATGTCGCGCTCGAGGTCAGCCCGCTGCCAGCGGGAGATCGCCGCCGCCAGGGCGACCAGGACCAGCGAGGCGGCGACCTGCCACAGCTCGACGTGGATCGAGGCGCTCACGCCAGCACCTCGGCCGCAGCGCCGCAGCCCGCCACCCGGCCGGCCTCCAGCCGCAGCACCCAGTCGCCGAGCCGGCGCGCCTGCTCGGGGTCGTGGCTGACGAGGACGATCGAGAGCTCCGAGGCCCGCCGCAGCTCCCCCAGGGCCGCCTCGATCGTGTCGCGGGCGGCGTGGTCGAGGGCCGAGGTCGGCTCGTCGAGGAGGAGAACCGCGGGGCGCTGGGCGAGCGCCCGGGCCAGCATCGCCCGCTGCTGCTCGCCGACCGAGAGCCTGGCGACGTCGCGGTCGGCGAAAGAGCCTTCGAGGCCGGCGCGGGCCAGAGTCTCCTCGACCGCGAGCGACTCGCCGGCGAGCTCGGCGGCATAGCGAAGGTTCGACTCGACCGTCCCCTCCAGCAGCGCCGGCAGCTGTGGGACCAGGGCGACCTCGCGGCGCAACGCCAGCGGCTCATAGCTCGCCAGCGGCCTGCCGCGGTAGGCGATCTCGCCGCGGTCGGGGTCGGCAAGCCGGTTCAGCAGCCGCAGCAGGGTCGACTTGCCAGCGCCCGAAGGGCCGACGATCGCGGTCGAGCCGGTCGGGATCTCGGCGCTGACCGAGTCGAGGACGGCGCGGCCGCCGCGGTCCAGCCCCACCTCTCGCAGCTCGAAGAGCACCGCCGCATGATTCCATCCGCTGCGCCCGCCTCTATCGCCAGGGGCGAATTCGACTGGAAGAATCCGGGTAGGTGATCTCGGCGGATGGCTAGAGCGATTTGGAGCGGAACGATCAGCTTCGGGCTACTGAATGTGCCCGTGCGGCTTTTCAGCGCCGTCGCCCGCCGCAACATCGCCCTGCGGGAGATCCGCGACTCCGACAGCGCCCGGATCAAACATCGGCGGGTGGCAGAGGGGACCGACGAGGAGGTCCCCTACGAGAACATCGTCAAGGCCTACGAGCTCTCCCCCGGCCAGTACGTGCCGCTGAGCAAGGACGAGATGGCCGCCCTGGCGCCCGAGAAGACCCGCGCGATCGACGTGCTCGACTTCGTCGACATCGAGGAAATCGACCCGATGTACTTCGACAGCCCCTACTACCTCGGCCCCGCCGACGGCGCCGAGAAGGCCTACTCGCTGCTCGCCGCGGCGATGGAAGCCTCGGGCAAGGCGGCGATCACCCGCTTCGTCTTCCGCAACAAGGAGCACCTGGCGGCGCTGCGCTCCTCCGACGGGACCCTCACCCTGACCACGATGCGATTCGCCGACGAGGTCGTGCCGGCCTCCGAGCTCGACGACGCGATCCCGGACAAGAAGCCGAAAGTCGCGAAAAAGGAGCGGGAGATGGCCGAGCAGCTGATCGAGTCGCTCTCGACCGAGTTCGACCCGAGCGCCTACCGCGACGAGTACCGCGAGCAGCTGCTGGCGCTGATCGAACAGAAGGCCGAAGGCAAGGAGATCGTCGCCCCCGAAGCCGAGGCGCCGAAGGCGACCAAAGCTCCCGACCTGATGGCCGCGCTGGAGGAGAGCATCGCCGCGGTGAAGGGCAAAAGCGAGAGCAAGAAAGCGGCGAAACCGAAGGCGAAAGCCAAAGCCAAAAAAGCCGCGAAAAAGAGCAAAGCGAAAGCGCCCGGGAAATCAACCGGTTCCTCCCGCTCCAAAGCCAAAGCCTCGAAATAGGTCTTAGGTCGTGAGCGAGACCCGCCAGGTCGAGGTCGACGGCAGGGAACTGAGGCTGACCAACCTCGACAAGGTGCTCTACCCGAAGTCGGGCTTCACCAAGGGCGAGATGGTCGACTACTACGCCAAGGTGGCGCCGGCGATAGTCCCCCATCTCAGCGGCCGGGCGGTGACCCTGCGCCGCTTCCCGGAAGGGGTCGAGGACCTCGATTCCGCCTTCTTCGAGAAGCGCTGCCCCAAACACCGGCCGAAGTGGGTGAAGACGGCCCGGGTCCAGGCCGGTCCCAACGCCGGGAAAATCGACTTCTGCGTCTGCGACAGCCTGCCGACGCTGATCTGGATGGCGCAGCTGGCGGCGATCGAGCTGCATCCTTCGCTTTCCCAAAGCCGGACGCCGAAACGGCCGACCGTGCTTGCCTTCGACCTCGATCCCGGGCCGCCGGCCGACGTCGTCGACTGCGCCCGGGTGGCGCTGCGCCTGCGCGAGCTGCTCGGCCAGCTCGAGCTCGAGTCCTTGGTCAAGACCTCGGGCTCGAAGGGGATGCAGCTCTACGTGCCTCTCAACACCAAGACCTCCTACGAGGAGACGCGCCCCTTCGCCCAGGCGATCGCCCAGATCGTCGCCAAGCAGAGCCCCGACGATGTGCTGGCGAAAATGGGCAAAAAGACCGACCGCAGCAGCAAGGTGCTGATCGACTGGTACCAGAACAACGAACGCAAAACGACGATCTCGGTCTACTCGCTGCGGGCCCGCGAACACCCCACCGTCTCGACCCCGGTGACCTGGGAGGAGGTCGAAGCGGTGGCGGACTCGGGCGACGGCTCAGCGCTGGTCTTCGACGCCGGCCAGGTCCTCGAGCGGATCGAGCAGCACGGCGACCTCTTTGCCCCGGTGCTGGAGCTGAAACAGGAGCTGCCGAAGCTCTAGGCCGGCCGGCGCCACATCTGGGCAACGGGGATGCCCTCGCCGACGACGAACTCGTCGAAGACGGCGAAGCCGAGCCGTTCGTAGCGGGGGACGTTGGCGGGGTTGGAGGACTCGAGGTAGGCGGCCCGGCCCTCGGCGTCGATCCGGGCGAGGTTGTCGGCAAGCAGGCCCATCCCCCATCCCTGGCCGGCATGGTCGGGATGCGTGCCGAGCAGGCTGAGGTAGTAGTGGGGCTCGCTCGGGCGGGCCTCCTCGAAGATCTCGAAGGCCTCCAGCAACCGCTCGGCATCGCTGCCCAGCGTCTCGCGCATCAGCGGCTCGAAACGCTTCTCGTCTCCGGCCACGAGATCCGGCTTACCGGGCGGGATCCAGAGCGCGACCGCTGAACCCGGCTCGGTGCGCCAGACCCACCCGTGCTCGAGCGCCGAGCCGAGGAAGAGTCGCCAGGCCGCCCGCATTCCATCCAGCCCGCGCTCCGGCACCGAGAATCCCCATCCCCAGGTCGGATCCTTGCGGAAGGCCAGGGTGAGCGTCTCGGTCAGCGCATCGAGCTCGTCCCGTACCGCCACCCGAGCCTCGACCGGCCGGGGCCGATAGGGGGACCGGGTCATTCCTCCAGCTGCTGGCGGACGACCGGCTGCCTGGTCGCCTTGACCTCGTCGAGGCGCCGGACCGGGGTCGTGTAGGGGGCGTTCCTGGCCAGGTCGGGGTTGTCCTCGCCCTCGGCGAGGATCTGCTGGACCGCCTCGGCGAAGGCGTCGAGGGACTCCTTGGTCTCGGTCTCGGTCGGCTCGACCATCAGCGCCTCCTCGACCAGGAGCGGGAAGTAGACGGTCGGCGGGTGAAAGCCGAAGTCGAGCAGGCGCTTGGCGAGGTCGAGGGTGGCGAGGCCGAGGTCGCGCTTCATCGGCTTGCCGGAGAGGACGAACTCGTGCATGCAGTGGCGGTCGAAGGCGATCGGCAGGCGCTCGCCGGCCTTGCCCTCGGCCAACCGCGCCTTCAGGTAATTGGCGTTCAGCACTGCGGTCTCGGAGGCCTCTGCCAGGCCGTCGGCGCCGAGGCTGAGGATGTAGGCGTAGGAGCGGACGAAGACGCCGAAGTTTCCCTGGAATCCGCGCAGCCGGCCGATCGACTTCGGGCGGTCGAAGTCGAGGTCGAAGCCCGGGCGGTGGCCGTTGGAGCCCTCGCGGCGGACCACCTGCGGCCGCGGCAGGAAAGGCTCGATCCGGTCGGAGACCGCGATCGGGCCGGCACCGGGACCGCCCCCGCCGTGCGGCTGGCTGAAGGACTTGTGGAGGTTGACGTGGACGATGTCGAAGCCCATGTCGCCGGGCCGCGATTTGCCCATCACCGCGTTGAGGTTGGCGCCGTCGTAATAGAGGGTGCCGCCGGCCTCGTGGATCAGGCTGGCGATCTCGGCGATGTTCTCGTCGAAGACGCCGAGCGTGTTGGGGTTGGTCAGCATCAGGCAGGCGACCTCACCCTCGTTCTCGCCCAGCTTCGCCCGCAGGTCGTCCATCTCGACCCCGCCGACCTCGTCGGTGGCGACTTTGACCACCTCGTAGCCGGCCATCGTCACCGAGGCCGGGTTAGTCCCGTGCGAGGTGTCGGGCGCCAGCACCTTGGTCCGGACCTCGCCGCGGTCGGCGTGGTAGGCGCGGGTCAGCAGCAGGCCGGCAAGCTCGCCGTGGGAGCCGGCGCTGGGCTGGAGGCTGACGTGCGGCAGACCGCAGATCTCGCTCAGGCTTTCCTGCAGCAGCCACATCAGCTCCAGCGCCCCCTGGGCGCGGCGCGGGTCCTGGGCGGGATGAAGGCGGGCGTGGCCGGGCAGCGCCGCGACCCGCTCGTTGAGCCGTGGGTTGTGCTTCATCGTGCAGGAGCCGAGTGGGTAGAAGCCGCTGTCGAGATCGAAGTTGCGGCGCGAGATGCGGTTGTAGTGGCGGACGATCTCCGGCTCGGCGATCTCCGGCAGGCGCGGCGGCTCGGCCCGCAGCAGGTTCTCCGGAATAAGTTCGGCGAGCGGCTTCTCCGGCACTTCGGTCGCCGGCAGGTCGGCGGCCCGGCGTCCAGACTTCGATTTCTCGTAGATCGTCCGCGCCGCTTCGGCCTGCATGGGGGTTTGGGTCAGAGCCATCAGACAGCGACCCCCTCGCGCTCGGCGGCAATCGCCGTCTCAAGCGCCTCGGCGAGATCGTCGATCTCGGCTTTGGTCCGCCGCTCGGTGATCGCGACGAGGAGGCCGTCCTCGAACTCGGGGTACTCGCGGCCGAGCGGGTAGCCGGCGGCGATCCCGCGCTCGGCGACGCGGTCGAGGACCTTCGCGACGGGGGCATCGAGCCGCACGGCGAACTCGCGTGCGACCGGCGCCTCATGCAGCAGCTCGACGCCCGGCACCGCGGCCAGCCGCTCGCGCGCGTAGGCGGTGCGCTGGACCAGCAGCTCGCCCAGCTCGCGGAAGCCCTGGCGGCCGAGCCATGCAAGGTGGACCATCGCTCCGAGCGCGTTCAGCGCCTGGGCGGTGCAGATGTTGTTGGTGGCTTTCTCGCGACGGATGTGCTGCTCGCGGGTCTGCAGCGCCAGGACGAAGCCGCGGCGGCCGTCGACGTCGGTGGTCTCGCCGGCGATCCGCCCAGGCATCCGGCGGATCTGGGCCTCGGTCGCGCAGAAGAAGCCAAATGATGGGCCGCCGAAGTCCAGGCGATTGCCGAGCGGCTGGCCCTCGCCGAGGGCGATGTCGGCGCCGCACTCGCCGGGCGACTTCAGGACTCCCAGAGTCATCGGGTCGCAGGCGACGACCAGGAGGGCGCCGTGCTCCTTTGCCGCGGCGCCGAGCGCCTCGACGTCCTCGACCGCGCCGAGGAAGTTCGGGCTCTGGAGGAAGACCGCGGCGGTCTCGCCGTCGACCGCTGCGGCCAGGGCCGCGGCATCGGTCACCCCGCCATCGAGCCCGACCTCGACGATCTCGGCGTCGTAGCCGACCGCATAGGTGGCGAGCGTCTCGCGGCTGTGCGGGTGCAGGCCGCGGGAGACGACGAACCTGGCGCGTTTGGTCGCGCCCATCGCCAGATAGGCCGCCGAGGCGACCGAGGACGGTCCCTCGTAAAGACCGGCATTCGACACAGGCAGCCCGGTCAGCTCCGACATCGCCGTCTGGAACTCGAACATCACCTGCAGACCGCCCTGGGAGATCTCCGGCTGGTAGGGCGTGTAGGGGGTGAGGAACTCGCTGCGCGAGGTGATCGCGTCGACGATCGCCGGCACGTAGTGGTCGTACATCCCGGCGCCGACGAAGCAGACCTGCTCTTCGGCGCTTGCGTTGCGGCCGGCCAGGGCCGCCAGCCGCTCGTAGACCTCGGCCTCGGGCATCCCCGCCGGCAACGCCAGCGGCCGGCCGAGGCGCAGCGGCTCGGGGATCTGCTGGAAGAGCTCGTCAACCGCGGAGACGCCGATCGCGTCGAGCATCTCGCCGCGGTCCTCCGGGGTCGCTGAGGTGTAGCGGGTCACGTCGCTAAGGCTAGGGAAGCGGGTGGCTGGGCTTCCGGCCTAGCGGTCCAGCATCTTGCGATATTCGGCGCCGCCGAGCAGGGTCTCGGCCTCCTCCGGCGAGGTGAGCCGGATCTTGACCAGCCAGCCGTCGCCGTAGGGGTCCTCGTTGACCTTCTCCGGGTTGTCCTGCAGCGCGTCGTTGACCTCGACGATCTCCCCCGAGAGCGGCGCGATCACGTCGGAGACCGCCTTGACCGACTCGACCTCGGCGTAGGAGGAGTCTTTCTGGGTCGCCGCGCCGACCTCGGGCGGGTCGAAGAAGACGACCTCGCCGAGCGAGTCCTGGGCGTACCAGGTGATCCCGAGCGTCGCCTGGTCGCCCTCGATCCGGGCCCAGTCGTGTTCCTCGTGGTAGCGAAGGTCGTCGGGGTAGGTGGCGTCGCTCACGTCGGCTCCTTTACGGGTACAGGGGCTTGGAAGCTATCCGGGCGGGGCGGTGCTTGCCGCGGACGTCGATCTCGATCTCGGTCCCGACCTCCGCAAGCTCCGCCTTCACGTAAGCCATCCCGGCGCCGAGCTCGAGCGAGGGGGCGAAGGTGCCGCTGGTGACGATGCCGACCTCGGCGCCGTCGTGGAGGACCGGATTGCCTTCGCGCGGAATCCCCTGGCCCTCGATCTTGAAGGCGACCAGGGTCTCGGGAGTGCCCTCGGCGCGGGCGCGGGCGATCGCCTCGGAGCCGATGAATCCGGTCGCCTCCTTGCAGCACCAGCCGAGGCCGGCTTCGATCGGGTTGCGCTCCGGGGTCAGCTCGTTGCCGTGCAGCGGGAAGCAGACCTCCAGCCGCAGGGTGTCGCGGGCGCCGAGGCCGCAGGGGACGACGCCGGCGTCGAGCAGCTCGGCCCAGATCGGGGCGGCGACCTCGGGGTCGATCAGCAGCTCGACCCCGTCCTCGCCGGTGTAGCCGGTGCCGCAGGCGAGCGCCGGGCGGCGGCCGACCTGGACGTGGGCGACGTGGAAGCGCGGCGGCAGCTCGATCCCCAGCGCCGCGGTGAGGACGGCCCGGGCGTGAGGGCCCTGGACGGCGAGCATCGCGTAGCGGTCGGCGACGTCGCGGACGATTACCTCGAAGGCGCGGCTCTGGCGGCCGAGCCAGGCGAGATCGGTGCCGTGGTTGGCGGCGTTGGTGACGATCAGGTAGCGGTCGCCGCCGAGCCGGTAGGCGAAGAGGTCGTCGATGACGCCGCCGTCATCCTGGCAGAGGCAGGAGTACTGGGCGCCGCCGATCTGGATCTTGGCGACGTCGTTGGAGAGGATGCGCTGGAGGAAGCGCAGCGCTCCCGGCCCCTCGACTTCGACCTCGCCCATGTGGGAGACGTCGAACATGCCGACATGGCGGCGCACCGCCGAGTGCTCCTCGCGAATCCCCTCATAGGTGACCGGCATCTCCCAGCCGGCGAAGGGAACGATCTTGGCGCCGAGCTCCTCGTGCTGGGCGAAGAGCGGGGTGCGCTTGGCGGCCGCGGTGGTCACCCGGCCAATCTATTCGACGAGGCGCGCCTACTCTTTGAGGAAGCCGGGCACGTCGATGTCGTCGTCGTTGACCCGGAGTTTCCTAATTTCCGTGTCCTCGGCGGAGACCCGCGGGCGGCTCTCGTAGCGCCGGCGGACGCGCTGCGGCGAGCGGGCGAGGAGCTCGAAGCCCTCGAAGCCGGTCGCGATCACGGTGACCCGGACCTCGTCCTTCATCGACTGGTCGACGACGGACCCGAAGATAATGTTGGCGTTGTCGTCGGCCTCGGCCTGGACCAGCTGGGCCGCCTCGTTGACCTCGAACAGCCCGAGGTCCTCGGGGCCGGTGATGTTCAGCAGCATCCCGGTCGCGCCTTTGATCGACTCCTCGATCAGCGGCGAGGTGATCGCCGCCTTGGCGGCGTCGAGGGCGCGGGCCTCGCCGGAGGCGGAACCGACGCCCATCAGGGCCGAGCCGGCGTCGCGCATGATCGTGCGGACGTCCGCGAAATCGAGGTTGATTAGGCCGGGGATCGTGATCAGGTCGGTGATGCCCTGAACGCCCTGGCGGAGGATGTCGTCCGCCTGGCGGAAGGCCTCGAGCACGCTGGTGCGCCGCTCGACCGCCTGCAGCAGCTTCTCGTTCGGGACGATGATCAGGGTGTCGACTTTGTTGCGCAGTTTCTCGATCCCCTCGAGTGCCTGCTGCATCCGCCGTTTGCCCTCGAACTCGAACGGTTTGGTCACCGCGCCGACGGTCAGGGCGCCGATCTCCTCCTTGGCGATCTCGGCAATCACCGGGGCCGAGCCGGTGCCGGTGCCGCCGCCCTCGCCGGCGGTGACGAAGACCATGTCGGCGCCCTTCAGCGCCTCCTTGATCTCGTCGCGGCTCTCAGCCGCAGCGCCGGCGCCGACCTCGGGGTTGCCCCCGGCGCCGAGGCCGCGGGTCAGCTCCTGGCCGATCGAAAGCTTGATGTCGGCGTCGCAGGCCTGCAGGGCCTGGGCGTCCGTGTTGACGGCGACGAACTCGACGCCGCGAATGCCCGCGTCGATCATCCGGCTGACCGCATTGGTGCCGCCGCCGCCGGCGCCGACGACCTTGATCACTGCCAAGTAAGTGGATTCCATGTGAGTTGAGCCTTTGTTCCGTCCGACCCTTCAGCAACGCTCTAGGGTTCGAGCCTCCCGCTGAAGGACGGAAATTGCGCTCAACGTAGGGCATTCCGCCCTCTCTGTCAAACCAGCGCAACCCATCCAGCAACCTCGGACTCTAAACCACTAGTTGAGGGTTAAGCCAGTCTCACCCTCAGGTCGAGACTTTTCGACACCGCACTGCAAAGCCCTTCAAACGCCCTCCCGGTGGGTTCAGGGTGGCGGCGGAAGTTCGTAGCTGGAGCCGTCGTAGGACGGCCGGTCGGGAGCGTGCAGGTCTACATAATCGAGCACACTCACCGAAGGATCGGCGAGAACCGCAGCGGCCGCGTGCCACTTCTGGGTGGCCTGGGTGTCGTCGCCGAAGCGCAGTTCGATCCCGTTGGTGAGTTCGACGTCCACCCCGCTCTCGCCGAAATAGCTGCTGGCAACGAAGGGGCGCAGTTCGTCAGGCACCGCGGCGAGAACCCGGACCTGTTCGAGGGCCGGGCCCCGCAGCCGGCCGCCTTTGGGCACCTCATCGAGCGGCAGCCGCGGCAGCGGTTGTTCTTCCGGTGGCGGCAGCCAGCGGACGACGGCGCCGTTGCCGGCGACCGCGACCGCTTCCTCGCCTTCGCCGATCGTCGCCGCGAGCTGGGGCACCTGCAGGTCCGCCTCGACCGTGGCCTGGCGGAAGCCGAACCAGTAGACGGCGACCGCCACCACGAGCAGAGCCAGCAGACCGGCGATCACCCTGCGGCTCACAGCTCCCACCCCTGCGGCCAGCGCACGTCGCCGAGAACCTGGACCTCGGGCTCGAGCTCGATCCCGAACTCGGCGTGGACCCGGCGGCGGCCCTCGGCCATCAGCTCGAAGATGTCGGCGGTGGTCGCGTCGCGGTCGTTCTCGACGAAGTTGGCGTGCTTCTCGGAGAAGCGGGCGCCGCCGTGGCGCAGGCCGCGGCAGCCGGCGGCCTCCAGCAGCTGGCCGGCCGACCTGCCCTCGGCGCGCGGGTCATCGGGGTTCTTGAAGGTCGAGCCGAAGGTCTTGATCCCCGAGGGCTGGGCCTCGCGGCGCCGCTCGCGCATCCCGGCCAGGGTCGCCCGGACCTCCTCGGGGTCGGCGGGGGTCAGCCGGAAGGCGGCGCGGGCAACGACCTCGCCCTCGCGCAGGTTCGAGCGCCGATACTCGAAGCCGAGGTCGTCCGGGCCGCGCCGGTCGACCCCGGTGGCGGTCGCGACTTCGACCCACTCCAGGACCCGGGCCAGCTGGCCGCCGTAGGCGTTGGCGTTCATCCGCACCGCGCCGCCGGCGGTGCCAGGGATATTGATCCCGAACTCGAGGCCCGAGAGGCCCCAGGCAGGGGTCTTGGCGGCAGCCGAGGGAAGGCGGGCTCCGCCGCCGCAGAAGACCCTCTCGCCGTCGCGCTCGATCGTCGCCAGCTCGCCGCCGAGCTTCAGCACCAGGCCGCGGACACCGTCGTCGGCGACGAGGAGGTTGGAGCCGGAGCCGATCACGCCGACGGCGAGGCCCTCGGCGTCGGCCCAGCGCAAGACCGAGACCAGGCCGTCGAGGTCGCGGGGATGGGCGAACCAGTCGGCGGCACCGCCGGTCCTCACGGTCGTGAACCGAGCCAGCGGGTGCCCGGCTTTGACTCCCTCGGGTGCCGCGCTCATCGCCCTCCCTCCCCGCCCGGAACCTCGGTGACCAGTGCCTCGCCGAGCCGGAAGACGTCGCCGGCGCCGATCGTGACCAGGACCGTGCACTCGCCGTAGAGGCGCGGGTCGGCGTCGAGACGACCGGCCAGCGCCCGCTCGGCCAGCTCGGCGGTCGGCAGCCACCAGACGGGCTTTCCCCCCGCCCTCTCGGCCGCGGCTTGGGCGACCTGCAGGCCGCTGACCTCGGCGAGATCGCCGACCGGCTCCTCGCGCGCCGGATAGACGTCGAGGACGACGACCTCGTCGGCGGCGGCGAGGGCGGCGCCGAATTCGACCGCCAGCGCCTTGGTCCGCGAGTAGAGGTGGGGCTGGAAGACGGCGACGAGGCGCGAGGGCTCGAGTTCCCGCAGGGCGGCAAGGGCGGCCCGCACCTCGGTCGGGTGGTGGGCGTAGTCGTCATATATATGGACCGGCCCGCGGGAGCCCTTCAGCTGCAGGCGGCGGTGGACGCCGCGGAAGCGGGCCAGTGCCTCGGCAGCCGGCTCGACCTCGAAGCCCGCCAGCCGCAGCGCCGCCAGGACGGCGCGGGCGTTGCGGCGGTTGTGCTCGCCGGGGACCGCCAGGCCCAGATCTGACGGGCCCGGCATAGTGCCGTCGAACTCGACGACCTCGCCGCCGACCCCGTCGAGCCAGCCCATTTCCTCGTCCGCCGGCCGGACCAGGCCGCCGGCCGGGCCGGCGAAGGCGCGGTAGGCCTCGTGCAGCTCGGCCAGCGAGCCCCAGCGCGAGTGGTGGTCCATCTCGACGTTAGTGACGACGGCGACCTCGGGCCGCAGGCGGAGAAAGCTGGCGTCGCTCTCGTCGGCCTCGGCGACCACCCACTCCCCCGCGCCCCAGCCGGCGTTGGCGGTACCGCCGTCGGGACCCAGGCCCGGCACCTCGCCGCCGACGAAGAAGGCCGGGTCGGCGCCGAGCGCCCGCAGCGCCCAGGCAACCATCGCCGTCGTCGTCGTCTTGCCGTGGGTGCCGGCAATCGCGATCAGCCGCTTCTCGGCGCAGAGCTCGGCCAGGAGCTGGCCGCGGTGGATCGGCTCGGCTCCGCGCTCACGGGCCAGTGCCAGCTCCGGGTTCTCGGCGGCGATGGCGGTGGAGACGACCACCTCCGCCCCCTCCGGCAGGTTCGCCGCGTCGTGGCCGACGACCGGTCTGAGGCCGGCGCTCCGCAGCCGCTCCATATATGAGGACTCGGCCCGGTCGGAGCCGGTGACCTCGGCGCCGAGCCGGGCGCAGACCAGCGCCAGGCCGCTCATCCCGGCCCCACCGATGCCGATGAAGTGCAGCCGGCGGCCGCTCCAGTCGCTCACCGGGCCGCCTCCAGCACCTGGTCGGCGATCCGCCGGGCGGCGTCGGGCCTGGCAAGAGCGCGGGCGGCGGCGGCCATCTCCGCCAGCCGGGCCGGATCCCCCAGCACCGCGTCGACCTCGGCCCGCAGAGCGTCCGGGTCGAGCTCGGCGTCGGCGATCACCCGCGCGGCGCCCCCCGCCCGCATCCACTCGGCGTTGGCGCTCTGATGATCGGCGGTGGCAAAGGGATAGGGGACGAGGATCGCCGGGCGACCCGCCGCCACCACCTCGAAGATCGAGCCGCCCGAGCGCCCCAGCACGAGGTCGGCGGCGGCGAGCGCGTCGCCGAGGTTCGGCTCGTACTCCAGCAGCGTGTAGCGCTCGGCGTGCGGGGCGTCGGCGAGCCGCGTCTTCAGCTCCCGGTAGTCGCGAGCGCCGGCTATATGGACGACGTGGAAGTCGCGCGGACGCACTTCTCCCCGCATACCGGGGACAACTGCGTCCGGTTGCTCGGCGAAGGCCGCGATCGCGGCGAAGTTGACCGAACGCGCCCCCTGGCTGCCGCCGACCACCAGGAGGCAGCGGGCCTCAGGCTCGATCCCGAAGCGAGCGCGGGCCGCGGCTCGATCGCCTTCCAGCACCGCCTTCGGCACCGGCCGCCCGGTGACCAGGTACCGCTCTCCCTCGCGCCCGGCGATCGGGAAGGCGAGGCAGACGCGTCGCGCCCGACCCGCCAGCAACCGGTTGGCGAGGCCCAGGTGGCTGTCGGCCTCGGTCAGCACCAGCGGCGTGCGGGTCAGCGTCGCTGCCAGCCCGGCTGGCCCGGCAACGAAGCCGCCGCCGCCCATCACCACGTCAGCACCGCGCCGGCGCAGGGCCTTCCGCGCCGCGGCGACCGCACCCAGCGCCTCGAATCCCGCCCGCGCCGCGCGCAGGAGATTGCGGCGATCGATGCCGCGCACCTTGACGAAGTCGATCTCGTAGCCCGCAGCAGAGACCAGCTCCGCCTCGATCCGCTCGCGCGTGCCGAGAAAGCTGACCTCGGCGCCGCTAGCCCGAAGCTCGTCGGCGACCGCCATGGCGGGCACGACGTGCCCCGCGGTTCCCCCCGCCGCTACCACCACTCTTGGCTTTCCTGGCACCGCTGGATCGGCTCCTTTCGGGGGCGGGCGACCGCCCGCCATCGACGACGCGCAGTTTGCCAGCGCGGGTGGGCGTTGATTTGCGCGCCGCCGCCGCGCGCCCGCCGCCGGCGACGTTGAGGATCAGCCCGACGGAGAACAGGCAGGCCATCAGGCTGCTGTTGCCGTAGGAGACGAAGGGCAGCGGCACGCCGGTCAGCGGCGCCAGCCCCATCACCGCGAAGAGGTTGATCGAGGCCTGGACGAGGATCAGCGAGGTGAGCCCGGCGACGAGGATCTTCGAGTAGTTGTCGCGCGCCTTCTGCGCGGTTTTGAAGCCGGCGTAGCCGAACATCCCGAAGAGACCGACGACGCCGGCGATCCCGACCAGCCCCAGCTCCTCGCCGATCACCGCCGTAATCATGTCCGTGTGCGCCTCGGGCAGGTAGAAGGCCTTCTGCACCCCGTTGCCGATCCCAACCCCGAAGATGCCGCCGCTGCCGAGGGCGATCTTCGCCTGGGCGGCCTGGAAGCCGGCGCCCGAAGCATCGGCGGTCGGATGCAGGAAGGCGGTCAGGCGGGCCAGCCGGTAGGGCTCGACCACCGCCATCAGCAGCGCCAGGGCGCCGATCACCAAGGCGATCTTGCCGAGGTCGACGGGGCGCGCGCCGGCGGCGATCAGGGTCGCGGCGACGGCGAAGGTGATCACCATCGTCGTCCCCATGTCCGGCTCGGCCATGATTAGGACGCAGGAGATGCCGGCGACCACCAGGAACGGCATGAACCCTTCGATCGAGCGCGCCCGCTTCGGCTTATTGGCGAGCAGGTCGGCGCCGTAGAGGATCAGCGCCACCTTGGCGATCTCCGATGGCTGGATCTGCAGGAAGCCGCCGCCGATCCAGCGGCTGGCGCCGTTGACTTCGGTCCCCACCGCGAGCACGGCGAGCAGGAGGAAGAAGGAGATGCCGAGAATCATCGGCGTCATTTCGCGGAGTGCCTTCAGCCCGTGGCGGGCGACCAGGTGCATGATCAGCAGGCCGACGGCGCCGAACATCAGCGTCCGCTTCAGGTAGAAGGCGCTGTCGGAGAGGCCGCCGTCCTGAAGAACGCGGGTGGTCGAGCTGGCGGAGAAGACCATCACCGCGCCGAGCGCCAGCAGGCAGAGGGTCGCGGTCAGCAGCATGTTGTACTCGGTCGAGTGCGGGCGGCGACGCTTCTTCGCGCCCCCCTTGGCGCTCTTGGCTTTTGCGCCCTTGCCGCGTTTCAGTGCCAGCGCGCTCATCCCAGCTCCCCGACGATCTCGCGAAAGCGATCGCCGCGGGCTTCGTAGTCTGCGAAGGCGTCGAAGCTGGCGCAGGCGGGAGAGAGCAAGACGACCTCGCCGGGGGTAGCTGCGGCGGCGGCGCGGCGAACCGCGTCCTCGAGATCCTCGCAGCGGTGCAGCTCGATCCCGGCGGCGACCGCCGGAGCCAATTCGCGTGCCATTCGCTCGCCGGTGGCGCCGATCAGGTAGGCGGCGCGGGCGCGCTCGGCCAGGGGCTTGGACAGCGGCGCGAAGGGCTCGTCCTTCTCGCTGCCGCCGAGGATCGCGTGGACGCCGTCCTCGAAGGCGCGGATCCCAACCGTCGCCGAGGCGACGTTGGTCGCCTTCGAGTCGTTGACGAAGCGGACGCCGGCGATCTCGGCGACCTGCTCGAGCCGGTGCGGCACGCCGGCGAAGCTGCGCAGGCCCTCGCGCACCGCCTCGCGGTCGATCCCCATCGCCAGCGCGGCGGCGGCGGCGGCCATCGCGTTGGCGACGTTGTGCTCGCCGAGAATCCCGAGATCGGAGACCGGCAGCAAAGGATCGCCGTCGTAGAAGATCGTGCCCTCCGCGCAGGCCACCTCGCACTCGGGCGCGGCACCGGTGCAGAAGGCGATCCGGCGGGCGCAGCCGCTGAGGTCGGTGCCGGCGAGAAAAGCATCGTCGGCGTTGTAGACGGCGACGTCGTCGTTGCCCTGGTTGGCGAAGATCCGCAGCTTCGCCGCCAGGTAGGACTCGAGGTCGGCGTGGCGGTCGAGGTGGTCGGGGGCGAGGTTGAGGAAGACGGCGCACTCGGGGCCGAAGGCGATCGTGTCCTCGAGCTGGAAGCTGGAGCACTCGCAGACGATCGTCGCCTCGGGGTCGACCGACCCCGGCAGCTCCGAGAGCGCGGTGCCGACGTTGCCCGCCAGCGCCACCGGCTCGCCGGCGCTGCGGTAGAGGTGGCCGAGCAGCTCCACCGTGGTCGTCTTGCCGTTGGTGCCGGTAACACCGACGAAGCGGTTGGGCAGCGCCCGCCAGCCGAGCTCCAGCTCCCCCATCACCTCGATCTCGCGCTCCAGTGCCGCAGCGATCACCGGCGCCTCCCGGGGTACACCCGGGCTCTTGACGACCGTGTGGGTCCCCTCGAGCTGCGCCAATCCATCCGTATCCAGGAAGACTTCGACACCGACCCCCTCCAGCCCTGCCGCCCCCTCGGGATGACCCGAATCGACCGCCCGGACACTCTCCCCCCGCCCCGCCAGCAGCCGCGCCGCCGCCTGCCCGGACCGGGCCAGGCCGACGACCAGAAACGGCCCGCGAGGCAAGGGCGGGCGGACTTCCTTGGCGGGAATGGTCAGGGGCACGCCGAAAGCTTCGCGAGCGCCCCGGATACCCCTGTATAAGGGGCGAATCAGCCGGCGAACTTCCTGATCTCGTTCGCCAGCGCGACCGGCTGGTCGATCGGGATCAGGGTGAAGCAGTCGGGCAGTTCGACGTAGGTCGAGTTGGGGAAGGAGTCGGCGAGGCGGCGGCCCTCGCGGTTGGGCATCATCGTCCCCTCCGCGTCCCAGACGACCAGGACAGGGCGCTCGAAGGAGCTGAGCTTCTCGGTCGCGGCGCGGATCTCGCGCCGGCCGTGGCGGACGTCGCGGACGTAGCGACCGGTGTCGCGGCGGATCTCGCGGCGCTTCAAGGGCTGCAGCCAGCGGTGCATCAGCTCGTCGGAGACGCCGCGCTTGCTCATTCGCCCGTAGGTGAAGGGCAGTTTGCGCAGGGCCGGCGAGGAGAGGGCGAAGCGCATCACGCCAAAGCCGCCGGGCATGAAGCCGGAGAGCGCCGCGATCCGGCCGGCGATGCCGGGCGGGTAATTGTTGTCGGTCTCGCAGGAGACGAGGACGAAGGCGCCGACCCGCTCGGCGCCGCCGTGGGAGATCATCGTCTGGGCGCCGCCCCAGTCGTTGAAGCAGACGATCGCGTCGCGCAGGTCCAGCCGCTCGAGGAAATCGGTGACGATCCGCCCCAAGCCGACCAGCGAGAGGTCGGCATCGCGGCGCAGCGGTTTGCGCTGGGCGCCGAGCGGCAGGACCGGGGTCAGGCAGCGGAACTTGGGCGCCAGCTCGGCGATCACACCGTCCCACAGCGCCTCGTCGTGCGGTAGGCCGCCGATGAAGACGATCGGCCGCCCGTCCCCACCGCTGTCGCCGTAATCGATCGGCCCCGCCGTTACCTCTATCTCGGGCACGACTCGGCATCCTCCCGG
This sequence comes from Solirubrobacterales bacterium, assembly GCA_045805745.1. Classification (GTDB taxonomy): domain Bacteria; phylum Actinomycetota; class Thermoleophilia; order Solirubrobacterales; family 70-9; genus VAYN01. The sequence goes on along the minus strand of JBJMKP010000005.1, from coordinate 161,866 downwards.
TCCGGCAAGCCGATTCCCAGCGAATCAGTCACACAGACCATTACCCGATCGACTGCTGGTAGAGCGTGAAGCCGATCCCCGAGCAGACCGCGGCGATGATCCAGAAGCGGAGCATGATCTTCGTCTCCGACCAGGCCATCATCTCGAAGTGGTGGTGCAGCGGCGCCATCAGCAGCACCCGGCGGCGGAAGGTCTTGAAGGCGAAAACCTGGAGCAGGACCGAGAGCGCCTCGATCACGAAGATGCCGCCGATGATGATCAGCAGCACCTCGGTCTGAGTCATCACTGCGAGGGCGCCGATCGCCCCGCCGAGCCCGAGCGAGCCGGTGTCCCCCATGAAGATCGAGGCCGGGAAGGCGTTGAACCAGAGGAAGCCGATGCAGGCGCCGACCAGGCAGGCGGAAAGCAGGGCCAGGTCCAGCTGCTCGTTGGTGACGAAGGAGATCGCCGTGTAGGCGAGGAGGACGATCGCGCAGGAGCCGGCGGCGAGGCCGTCGAGGCCGTCGGTCAGGTTGACCCCGTTGGAGGTGCCGGCGATCACCAGGAAGACGAGGACGAAGTAGAGAACCGGGCCGAGGTCGATGCTGCCGTCGCCGATGCGGAAGTAGAGCGTCGGCTCGAGCCCGACCGAGTGGCGGGCCACCCACCACAGCCCCAGCGCCAGCAGCAGCTGGCCGAGCAGCTTCCAGCGCCCGGCGAGGCCGAGCGAGCGGCGTTTGACGATCTTGATGTAGTCGTCGGCGAAGCCGAGCGCGGCGCACCCCATCGCCACCCCGAAGACCGCCAGGCTCTGGGCGTCGCGATTGGAGAGGACGAGGTAGGGGACGCAGATCGAGGCGAAGACGATCAGCCCGCCCATCGTCGGCGTCCCGGCCTTGGTGTGGTGCTCCTGCGGGCCGTCCTCGCGGATGTGCTGCCCGAACTCCTTGACCCGCAGGTATTCGATGAATTTGGGGCCGAGGAAGATGCAGATCAGCATCGCCGCCATCCCCGCGATCAGGACTTCGCCCATCAGTCCTCCTCCGCGGCGGCCAGGTCGACGAGTGCCTCAGCCACGATCTCCAGCCCGGCCGAGCGCGAGCCCTTGACCAGCACGGCATCGCCCGGCTCGAGCTGCTCGGCCAGCAGTTCGGCCGCCTCGCCGGGGTCGGCGACGAGCTCGTCCGGGCCGTAGTCGCGGGCCGGCAGCCCGACCCCGACGACGAAGTCGATCCCGGCGGCACGGGCGTGCTCGCCGACCTCACGGTGAAAACCGGCGGAATCCGGTCCCAGCTCGCCCATCTCTCCCAGGACCGCGACCGTCCGCGGCGCCTCGAAGGTGGCGAGATGGTCGAGCGCCGCGCGCATCGACACCGGGTTGGCGTTGTAGCAGTCGTTCACGAGGACGATTCCGCCGGGAAGCTCCAGTCGCTCACCCCGGAAGCGGGAGAATCCTATGCTCGCAGCGCGGTCGGCCATCCCGGCGAGGTCGGCGCCCAGGGCGACGCCGGCGGCGATCGCCGCCAGGGCGTTGGTCAGGTTGTGGGCCTCGGTGAAGGGGAAGTGGAAGCGCTGGGCGCCGAGCGGGGTCGAGACCAGTGCCTCAGTGACGCCGTCGACGATCCGCGCCTCGCTCGCCTCGACGTCGCCGCCGGGGCCGAAGCGGAGCAGCTCGGCGACGTCCTCGAGGTGCGGCTCCAGCTCGCCGGCCTCGACCGGAGCGACCGCCGTCCCGCCCGGAGGCAGGTCGGCGAGGATCTCGGCCTTAGCGGCGGCGATCGCCGCGACCGAGCCGAGCAGCTCGACGTGGACCGGGCCGACGTTGGTTATCACCGCCACCTCGGGCTCGGCGATCGCCGCCAGCTCGGCGATCTGGCCGGCACCCCGCATCGCCATCTCCAGAACCAGGGTCTCGGTCTCCTCGGGCGCCTCGAGGATCGTCAGAGGCAGCCCGATCTCGGTGTTGAGGTTCTCGCGGTTGGCATGGACCCTGCCCGGCAGCAGGGCGCGGGAGATGTCCTTGACCGAGGTCTTGCCAACCGAGCCGGTGACCCCGACCACGCGGGCACCGAGGGCGCGGCGGTAGGCGCGGGCGAGCGCCTGCAGCGCCGCCAGCGGATCATCGACGGGGAAGACCCAGCCGCGGCAGAGGTTTTCCCTCTCATGGATGGAAAAGCTCTGCCGCGCCTCGGAGCTGATGACCGCTCCCCAAGCCCCGGCCTCCAGCGCCGCCGGGGCGAACGTCCCTCCATCTACGTTGGCTCCCTTGAGACCGAAGAAGAGGTCGCCGGGGCCCGCCTCGGCCGAGTCGATGACCGCGCGCCGTGGCGGGACCGGCTCGCCCTCGGCGACGACCTCGGCCCCCATTGCGGCGGCAATCTCCTCCGGCGTCAGCTTCACGCCGGGCTGACCAGCTTCCAGAGCTCCTCGCGGGCGACCTCGCGATCGTCGAAGGGGATCTTGCGGCCGTCCTCGAACTCCTGCCCCTGCTCGTGCCCCTTGCCGGCGATGACGACGGTGTCGCCGGGTTCGGCCCGGCCCAGCGCCAGGGCGATCGCCTCGCGGCGGTCGACGACGACCTCCAGCCCGGCGGCGCCGGAAACGCCTTCGGCCCCGCTCGCGACCGCGGTGACGATCGCCTCGGGGTCCTCGGAGCGCGGGTTGTCGGAGGTGATCACGGCCAGGTCGGAGAGCTCGGCCCCGGACCGGCCCATCTTCGGCCGCTTGTCGCGGTCGCGGTCGCCGCCGGCGCCGAAGACCGAGATCAGCTTCCCCTCGGTCAGCCGGCGCGCCGCCCGCAGCACGTTCTCCAGCGAGTCCGGAGTGTGCGCGTAATCGACCAGGACCGAGAAGCCCTGACCCTCGTCGATCGGCTCGAAGCGGCCTGGTACCCGCGCCGCCCGCGCCAGGCCGGCGACGGCGATCTCCGAGCCGACCCCCATCGCCTCGGCCGCTGCGAAGGCGCCCAGCGCGTTGGCGACGTTGAAGTGTCCGGGCATCCCCGTCCGCAGCTGCATCCCGCCGACCTCGAAGCTCGCCCCGGAAGCGTCGAAGGAGACCTCGCGGGCGCTGTAATCGGCCTCGGCCCCCTCGGCGGAGAAGGTGACGCACTCGAATTCCTCGGCGAGACGGCGCCCATAGGGGTCGTCGACGTTGACGATCGCCGTTTTCGGCCCCGCCTCGAAGAGCTTGCGCTTGGCGAGGAAGTAGTCCTCCATGTCGGCGTGGAAGTCGAGGTGGTCCTGGGTCAGGTTGGTGAAGATCGCGACCTCGAAGTGGATCGCGTCGGCCCGGTGCAGAGTCATCGCGTGGGAGGAGACCTCCATCGCGCAGGCCTCGTCGCCGCCCTCGAGCATCTGCCGGAAGGTCTTCTGCAGCTCGATCGCCTCCGGGGTCGTCCGCACCACTTCGCGCTCGACCCCGCCGACCACCTGCTTGACAGTCCCCAGCAGCCCGCAATAGACGTCGGTGGCCTGGAGGACCTCGCGGACGAGGAAGGCGGTGGTCGTCTTGCCGTTGGTCCCGGTCACCCCGACCAGCCGCAGCTTCGCCGTCGGATCGCCCCAGAAGCGGGCCGCCAGCGGCGCCATCGCCGCCCGCGAGTCCGCCACCACCGCCTGCGGCACCCCGAGTTCGGTCAGCTCCCGCTCGACGACCAGAGCGGCCGCCCCTTCCTCCACCGCCCGCGCCCCGAACTCATGCCCGTCGGCCTTCTCCCCGACGACGCAGAAGAACAGCGTCCCCGGCTCGACCTTGCGGCTGTCGTAGGCCAGGTCGGCGATCTCGATCGAGGCGTCGCCGACGACCCGCGCCTGCGGAACATCCGCCACCAGCTCGCCGAGTCTCATCGGGGCGATTCTAGGTGTGGGGTCGGGTGGCCTATTCCTGCGGCACGCCGAGGTATGGCAGGGCGAATTCGGCGATCTGGCCGAAGGCCGGCGCCGCCACCGAGCCGCCGTAGATTTCGCCCTGGGGTTCATCGACGATCACTGCCGCCAGCAGCTGCGGGTTCTGGGCCGGGGCGAAGCCGATGAAGGAAGCGATGTATTTGGTTTTCGAGTAGCCGCCGTTTTCGGCCACCTCGGCAGTTCCGGTCTTGCCGGCAAGGCTGTAGCCGGGGACGCTGACCTCAGAGGCGGTGCCGCCGGGAGCCAGCACCCCTTCGAGCATTTCCCGGATCTCGGCCGAGACCTTGGGCGAGATCACCCGGTGACCCTTCGGCTCTTCGACCGCTTCGTCGCCGATCCGCTTGACCAGCTGCGGCCGCCGCAGGATGCCGCCGTTGGCGATCGCGGTGTAGCCGGCGACCATCTGGATCGGGGTGACGGCCAGGCCCTGCCCCATCGGCAGGTTGCCGATCGTCGAGCCGGAGTATTCGTCGAGGGCCGGGACGATGCCGTCTTCCTCGTTGGGGAATTGGATCCCGGTCTGCCGGCCGAAGCCGAAGCGGTCAATCCACTTGCTGAATTTTTCAGCGCCGACCTTCTCCCCGATCGTCACCGCACCGACGTTGGAGGAGCGAGCGAGGATGGTGCCGACGCTCATCGTTTCGGTCCCGCGTTCCTCGGCGTCTTTGATCGTCCGGTCGGCGACCTGAATCGTCGGCGGCAGGACGAATTCGCTGGTCGGCGTGACAAGTTTTTCTTCCAGGGCAGCGGCGACGGTGAAGGCCTTGAAGGTCGAGCCCGGTTCGTAGTTGAACCCGGTGGCCCTGTTGAGCAGGTCCTCGTTGCTGACATCGGTGAGATCGGCGGGATCGACCGGCGGCCAGTTGGCCATCGCCAGCACCTGCGAGGAACGCGGGTCGACGACGATCGCCGTCGCCCCGGTCGGCGCGTAGGTTTCCCCAACCCCGTTCAGCACCCGTTCGGTTTCCCGCTGGATCACCGGGTCCAGGGTCAGCTGGATGTCTTCTCCGTCTTCGGCTTCGTTCACGGTTTCCAGCTTGATCGGGTCGCCGAGGGCGTCGTTGACGATCCGCCGTTCGCCGTCGCTGCCGCCGAGAACTTCTTCCTCGCCGGCCTCGAGCCCGGTCAGCCCCTGGTTTTCGGAGCCGACGGCGCCGATCACCTGGCCGGCCATCTCCCCCTGCGGGTAGGTGCGGCGACTGTCGGGCAGCTCGCCGATCCCTTCCAGGTCGAGCGCTTCGATCTTGGCGGCGGTGGCGAGGTCGACTTTCTGGGCGACGTAGGAGAAGCCGCCTTCGGCGGTCAGAGCTTCCAGGACGTCTCCCTTAGGTTCCTTCAGGATCGTCGCCAGTTCGTCCGCCGCTTTCGGCGGGTTTTTCACCTGGTAGGGCGTGGCGTAGATCGTCGCCGCATCTTCGGAGGCGGCGAGCTTGTTGCCGCTGCGGTCGAGCAGGTCGCCGCGCAGGCCGGGGACGGTGACGACCTCGGTCTGCTGGTAGACCGCCTGCGAGGCGAGGCTCGAACCCTGCACCCCCTGCAACCAGAAGGCGCGGCCGATGATCAGCAGGAAAAAGAGAAGGAAGGCGGCGAAGAGGAGCCCGATCCGGCGCTCGATCAGGCGCATCGGCGGCTTCTAGCCCCCGGCGGCCGCGAGGCGGGCGGCGGCGGTGGCGATGTCGGTGGGGTCGTACTCGATCAGGCCCGGCGCTTCGGTGGTCGGCATCGCCAGGCCGAGTTCGGCCCCCTTGTTGCGGACCTGGGCGGTGCTCAGTTTCTTCGCCTCACGGCTCTCCAGCATCGAGTTCTCTTTTTCCAGGGCGGTGATCTGCTCGTCGATCTTGCCGGAGGAGGCGGCGAAGCTGAGGGTGGCGACGTTGAGGCCTACGATCCCGACCAGGAGGACGCCGAGGACGGCGATCCAGGCGCGACCGCGGGTCATCCGCACCACCAGGCCGGAGTCGGGAAGCTGGCGGACGGCGACGGCGGCCTGGCCGGCGACGACTACCAGCTTCGGCTGGGGCGCCGCGGGACGGCGTTTGGTCGCCGGTTTGCGCGCGGGAGCGCGTCGCGCCGGGGCCTTGGCAGGAGCACGGCGTGCGGGCGCCTTGGCGGGAGCCGCGGCGCCGGCGCGAGGCTGGCGGAGAGGGGCTTTGCGTTTCGGCGGCGTCGTCCGCGAGGGCGCGGGCGCCGGGGCGGCGGTGCTGCGACGCGAGGGAGCGGCGACGGCCATCAGCCGGCCTCCCCCACAGGCTGCGCCTCGGCGATCTTCAGCGCCGCCCGCAGGTGCGCCGAGCGCGAGCGGGGGTTCGACTCCGCCTCCTCGGGCCCGGGCGAGATCGCCCGGCGGGTCAGCAGCTCGGCTTCGGGCTCGTGACCGCAGACGCAGACGGGAAGCTCGGGCGGGCAGATGCAGCCGCGCGCCTTGGCCGCGAGGAACTGCTTCACCGGCCGGTCCTCGAGCGAGTGGAAGGAGATCGCGGCGAAGCGACCGCCGACCTTGAGCTGAGACCAGGCGAGCGGCAGGGCTTCGTCGAGCGCCTCGAGCTCGCCGTTGACGGCGATCCGGATCGCCTGGAAGCTGCGCTTGGCGGGATGGCCGGCGCCGAAGCGGGCCGAGGCCGGCATCCCGGCCTTGATCGCGGCGACCAGCTCGCCGGTCGTCGCCAGCGGTCGGCGGCGGACGATCTCGCGGGCGATGCCGCCGGCGTGGCGCTCCTCGCCGAAGCGGCGCAGTACCTGGGCGATCCGCGACTCGGGCCATTCGTTGACCAGGTCGGCGGCGGTGAACTTCTGCCGCGTGTCCATCCGCATGTCGAGCGGCGCGTCGTAGGAGTAGGAGAAGCCCCGCTCGCGAGCATCTACCTGCATCGAGGACATCCCCAGATCTACATAAACCATGTCTGGGCGCACTCCTTCGCCCTGTAGGGCGCGAAGTCCTGCCGCGAAGTCGCTGCTGATGAAGAGCGTCCGGCAGGGGACCTCGGCGGCGAAGCGGTTGAAGCGCTCCTGCGCGGCGGGGTCGCGGTCGATCCCGATCAGCGTCCCCTCCGGCCCGATCAGCTCGGCGATCTGGCGGGCGTGGCCGCCGCCGCCGAAGGTGCAGTCGACCGCGGTCTGGCCCGGCTCGGGCGCCAGCAGGCTGACCAGCTCGGGCGCGAGAACGGGCTCGTGCTCGCTCATTACGACCTCGACCGGACGCAGGTGGTTCCTGGTCCTCGGCGTGGGGTCCACATATTCGATCTGCCTCGCATTCAGTCTCATGATCACGCGGTCCCGGCGGCGGCGAGGCCCTCGGCGATCTCGGGGGCGGCGGCGTCGAGCTCCTGCTCCTGCTTGGCCCAGGCGTCGGCGTTCCAGATCTCCAGGTACTCGCCGGCGCCGATCACGATGCAGTTGCCGTCGAGCCCGGCGTGCTCGACCAGCGGCTTGGGGATGCGGATGCGCCCGGCGGAGTCGAGCGTTTCGTCGAAGGAGCCGCCGTGGAAGCGGCGGCGTAGGGCCCGGGCGTCGCGCCCGAAGGGGCTGTGGGGCGAGAGGAAGCGGTCGGAGAGCTGCTCGAACTCCTCGGTCGTGTGCACCCAGACGCAGGGGTCGAAGCCCTTGGAGAGAACCACTCCGTCGGCAAGCGATGCCCGGAAGCGAGAGGGAACCGTAAGCCGGTCCTTGGAATCGAGGCTGTGCTCGTAGAGACCCCTGAACGCCACTGCGGCCGAGTCCTTTCGAACGGGAGGGCTGAAAAGAAAATGGACCGGGGTGATGAGGTGGGAGGAGCCTCACCACCCCGGTCCTGGGCTTCAACTCGATCGCCACAATAACCCACTCTCCCCCACTTTGCAACACGACCCCCCAATGCAACCCCGTTTGCATCCGCCTCCCCGAGCGCTAGGTTGCGCTCATGGCCAGCCCTGAGCCGACGCCGCCGGTCGCCGAAGCGGTCGCCACCGGCGTCCCCGACGACGCCAACGACCTCCGCGGCTACCACTTCAAGCGGCTGATGGCGAAGACGCTGACCATCGCCCTGCTCGGCTCGCTGACCCTCATCGCCTTCGTCGCCGCCGGGATCGCCGTCGATCCGCTGATCGGATTGCTCGCCGCCGCCGCCGTCTTCGTCGTCGGCGTCCTCGTCGTCCTGGTGATCGCCGACAACAAGGCGGGCGACGACTTCTTCGAGGTCTACGCCTCCCAGCGCGGCCTCAGCCTGATCCACGGCCGCGGTCGCCTGCCGCAGGCGACGCCGCTGCTGCGCAAGGGCGACGATCGCTACAGCGAGCGCACCCTGACCGGTCCGATCGCCGACGGCTTCGACGGCACCCTCTCCCTCTTCACCTACGAGGAAGAGACCACCGACTCGGACGGCGACCGCCAGACGAACTACTACCGCTACACCCTCGGGCTGGTCGAAATTCCAGATTGCGCCGCCTTCATCCCCGAGCTCTACTGCCAGCGCAAGTTCGGGCTGCGGGCGCTGGAGAAGTTCGAGGACGCCTTTCGCGGCGACAAAGAGCGGGTGACGCTGGAGAGCGAGAAGCTGCTCGAGAAGTACGAGATCTTCGCCACCAAGGGCGAGGACGCCAACCGGCTGCGGCAGCTCTTCTCGCCGACCTTCATCGTCTGGCTGGCCGAAGCCGCGCCGGAGAAGTTCGCCTTTGAGCTCGTTAACGGGAGCCTCTGCTGCTACGTCAACGGCCACAAGGAGAACGCCGCCGCGCTCGATGCGATCGCCGCCGCCACCGGCTCGGTCGCGAAACGAGTGCGCGAAGAGGCGTTGGAGTAGCGAGTCCGCGCCAGACCGCCTATATCGCGGTTCCGCGCGGACTCGGCGGTCAGAACCCGGCGAGCAACATGCCGGCGTTGGCGATTAGACCGGCGGCGATCATCAGCAGCACCGAGGGAACGAGGACGAGCGCGACCACCAGCTGGATCTTCGGCGCGGCTCGGGCGGCGCGCTCCTCGACCGCCCGGCGGCTGTCGCGCCGCAGGGCCGAGGCCTGGCGACGCAGCTGATCGGCTAGCGGCGAGCCGAACCGGCGGGAGCGCTCGATCGCCGCGACCAGGGAGGCCAGCTCGCCGCCCGGAACCCGCGTCCGCAAAGACGCCAGGGCGGCGCTGAGCGGGACCCCGCACGAGAGCTCGGCGACCGTCAGCCGCAGCTCCTCCGCCAGCGGGCCCTCACCCGCCCGCGCCAGCTGCTCTATCCCCGCCTCCGGGCCCCGCCCGGATCCGGCGCTGACGGCGAGCAGGTCGAGCGCGTCGGGCAGCGCTGCGACGAGGCGCCGGTGGCGGTGGCGGGCGCGGCGCTCGCGCAGGGCGTCGGGCACGACGAAGCCGGCCAAAGGTAGGCCGACGAAGACCAGGATCGAGAGGCGCCCGGGCGCGGCGGGCGCGGCGACCAGCCCAAGGATCGTCCCCCCGCCGGCCCCCAGCAACCTGCCGAGCAGGGCCCTCGGCGGCTGCACCCGGAGCGTCACCCCGGCCAGCGCCTCTCTGCCCGCCGCGATTCCCAGCAGGACCGCGACCCCGGCCAGGAGACCGACCTCGCTCACTCGACCACCTGGGAGAAACGGCGGATGACGGCGAACCCGAGCAACTGCAGCGCCATCGCCAGGACCAGTAGCACAGCGGCGGGAGGCGAGCCGAGCAGGCCGGCGAGGAAGCCCGGCTGCAGCAGCTCCGCCAGCAGCGCTCCGCCGCTCGGCATCGCCACCACCAGGAGGCCGGTGAAGCGGGCCTGCGCCGTCGCCGAGCGGGCGTCCTCCGCGACCCGCTCGCGCTCCGCCGCCCCGACCGCGAAGCGCCGCAGAAGACCCGCCAGGTCGCCGCCGGCAAGTCGCTGACTCAGCAGCGCCGCGGCGAAGGCATCGACCCGCTCGGAGCGCATCCGCAGGCGCCAGCGGGCAATCGTTTCCGCGGTCGAGGCGCCGACCTCGAGCTCGGCGGCGAGCCGGGCTAGCTCAGCGGCCGGCGGCCCGTCGAGCGAGACCACGGAGCCGGCGAGCGAGGCGCGCAGCGAGCGCCCGGCGCTGAGCGAGTCGGCGATCGAGGTCGCGACCTCGGGCAGCGAGCGCTCGACCGCGCGCCGGTAGCGCCGGCGGCGGTGGGTGATCGCCGACCCCGCGATCGCCGGCCCCGCTACCGCCAAGGGCAGGGCAAGGACGACCCCGCCGACAAACCAACCGGCGAGGATCGCCGCGGCGGCGCCGAGCCCGGCCAGCCGCCGCCGCTCGCGGGTCGAGGGCGCGTAGCCCTCCTCGCCCGCCCGGCGCAGCGGCTCCAGCGCCAGCCGCAGCCACTGCGCCGCGGCCGGGCTGGCCAGCAGGGCCTCGCGCACGGCGAGCGCGCCGAGTCCACCGGCGATCGCCGCGATCAGCGCCGGCAGGGTCATGACACTGCGGTGATCTCGGTCACCCGCCTGGAGCCGCCGGCCTGGCGCTCTATATGTATGACCAGGTCGATTCCGCGCCGGACCTGCTCGGCGACAGCCGCGTGCGGCAGCCCGACCCCGGCCATCAGTGCCAGGGTCTCCAGCCGGCTGAGTGCGTCGGCGGGAGAGTTGGCGTGGACGGTCGAGAGGGCGCCGTCGTGGCCGGTGTTGAGCGCGGTCAGCAGGTCGAGCGCCTCGACTCCGCGCACCTCGCCGATCACGATCCGGTCGGGACGCATCCGCAGCGCGTTTCGCAGCAGGTCGCGGATCGTCACCTCGCCCCTGCCCTCGACCCCGGCGGGCCGGCTCTCCAGCCGCACAACGTGGGGCTGCTGCAGCCGCAGCTCGGCCGCATCCTCGATCGTCACCACCCGCTCGCCCGGGTCGACGAAGCTGGAGAGGGCGTTGAGCAGCGTCGTCTTGCCGGAGCCGGTGCCGCCGCTAATCAGGAGGCTGCGGCGGCTCCCCACGGCTTGCTCGAGGACCTGCCGCTGCTCAGAGCTCAAGGTGCCCAGCGAGACCAGCTCGGCGGGTCCGGGACGACTGGCGCCGAAGCGGCGAATCGAGAGGGCCGGACCGTCGATCGCCAGCGGCGGGATGACGACGTTGACGCGCGAGCCGTCGGCGAGCCGGGCGTCGACCATCGGGCTCAGCTCGTCGACCCGCCGGCCGAGCGGAGCCAGGATCCGCTCGATCGCGTTGCGCAACTCTTCCTCGCTCTCGAAGGCGACCTCGGTCGGCTCCAGGCGGCCGCGGCGCTCGACGTAGACCCGGTCGTGGGCATTGACCATCACCTCCTCCACGGTCGGGTCGGCAAGCAGCACCTCGAGCGGCCCGAGGCCGACGCTGTCGCGGACGATCCGCTCGACGACCCGGTCGCGGTCGACGGCGGGGAGGATCGCCGCCTGCTCGTCGACCAGGGCGCGGGCCGAGTCGGCGATCTCCTCCCCAGGCCGGCGCCCTGCCGCAGCATCGGAACGGCGGCGCTCGACCAACCGCTCGCGCAGCGCGACCGCGAGCTCGGCGACGTCGCTCTCGTGCCGGCTCACCGGCGACCCGGGATCACGGTGAGGCGGCGGGCGAAGCTCTCGGCGGCGATCAGGCGCAGCGCCTGCGAACGGGTCAAGCCCAAGGTCACGGTCGCCTCCCCCGGTTCCCCTGCCCCAGCCGGGGTCAGGGCCAACAGCGGCACCGCCGGAGCGGCGACGTAGGTGCGGCCGTCCCCGGAGCCCGAGGGTTCGGTGGTGACGACGACGTCGACCCGCGAACCGACGGGCTGGCCACCGAAGGCGCCGAGAGCCCCGGCGCCGCTGACGGCGATCTCCACCGGCCGGCGCCCGTGACCCAGGCCGTTCGTCTCGCTGGCCGACCCCCGGGGCGGGCGCAGCTGGGCCGCGAGCAGGTAGGAGCCGGCCGGGACGTTCGCCGCCGGGACTAGACCGAGCGCTTCCTGCGGTGCCGCCAGGGCGGCCGCAGGAGCGAAACGCACCGGCACCCGCCGCACTTCGAGCTGCTCGGCGGCAACCGCTGGGCCGATCTCCTTGCCCGCGGGGAGGTCGGCGGACGCGACCAGCACCGGGCGCAGCTCGCCGTAGCCACGGACCACGCTGCGGCCGTAACCGTCGGCGATCGTCGCGGCGGCGACCGCGGCCAGGAGCGCCCCGAGCATCAACCCGATCGACCGCCGGCGGCGGCTCACCGGGGGGCCTCGCGGAGCGGCAGGTCGAGCACGGCCTCGCACGCTCTGCCGCGATCGCGCAGCCGGAAGCCGCCGCCGTGCCGGGTCGCTGCTCGCCGCACAACCCGCAACCCGTGTCCGTGCTGGGCGCGGCCCGAGATCCGGCTGGGGAGAGCGGGGAGCTTCCCCCGCTGGCCTACCGTCCGCGCCTTCCCGCAGTTGACCACGACCAGCCGCGCCGAGCGGCCGACCGTCCGGGTCTCGATCGCGATCTCGCCCCGACCATGGACGACGGCGTTGCTGATCAGGTTGTCCACCGCCTGGGCGATCTCGGCGCGGTCCCCGATCACCTCCAAATCTCCCCCCACACACTCGAGGTTCACTGCCCGGTCATCGAGTGACGCCGTCGCCTCCCAACGCTTCACCGTCGCCTCGACCAACTCGCGCAGGGAAACGACTCTGATCGTCTCCGGTGCCGGCCCGCCGTTGATCTCGCGTTCGAGCCGCTCGACCGCCGCGGTCGCCATCTGCAGCGAGGATTCGAAGGCCGCCGCTTTCCCGGGCGTGGGGGGAGCGGTGAGGGCGATCGCCTGCAGTGGCCGGCGCAGCTCGTGCATCGCCTCGTTCAGCGCCGTCCGCCGCCGCCCCTCGCGCAGCAGCGAGATCCCGCCTGCCATCGCGAACGAGGCGGCCATCGGCAGTCCCGCCGCCAACTCGGTCAGCTCCAGCGCCACCGTCTATCTCCCCTGCCCTGCGTTCATCCCAGAGCCAAGGGCTGCGAGCCCGAGACTCTCCCCCACCGCGATCCGGAGCTGACCGCAAACTGCAGCTTCAGCGGGCGATGCGCGCCCGTCCCCCGGAGCGGTCTCGGCCAGGCGCTGCAAAGGACGAGCGCGCCGAACTAGACCCTAAGCCCGAATGCAACCGTTCCCAAATGTGGAATTTTGAAGGTGGAGCCGTTTACAGCAGTTCGTTTTTTTCACTGCATATTTCCTTCTTCGGACAGAGTTTCCGCATGGCGTTTTGGAATACTTGTCTAGTAACTCGGGTGCTCCCTGCCACCGACTGTCTCCCCCGCCCGAGTAGAAACGGAGGTCCTCCTTGCCACAGTCCCGCACTTCCCCAGAGGGCATTACCCAGCAACTGGCCAAGGCCCTTGCGCACCCGCTGCGCGTCCGGATCCTCAGCTCCCTGCACAAAGGGATCTCGAGCCCGAACCAGCTGGCGCAAGAACTCGGCGAGCCGCTTGGCAACGTCAGCTACCACGTCAAAACGCTGCTCGAGTACGACTGCGTCGAACTGGTGAAAACCGAGCCGCGCCGCGGTGCGGTCGAGCACTTCTACCGCGCCACCGACCGCGCCTTCCTCAGCGACTCCGACTGGGCAAAGATCCCGGCCTCGGCCCGCAAAGGCATCTCCGGCTCGATCCTCGAGTCGATCGGCGAGAGTGCAACGGCGGCGATGGCGGAGGGAACGATCGAGGGCCGCAAGGACTCGCATCTCTCCGACACCCCGCTGGTGCTCGACGACAAGGGCTGGAAAGACCTCAACAAGGTCCTCGCCGAAGCCGTCAAGCGCGCCGCCGAGATCCAGAAGGAAGCATCCAAGCGGCTCGGCAAGGACGACGGCATCGTCACCAAGCTGGCGATCATGCACTTCGAGGTGCCCGCCGCCAACAAACCGAAGAAGAAGTCGAAGAAGTAGCCGGGCGGCGGCGTCTCCGGCTCAGGCCGGGGACGCCGCCTCACCGTTCCGCGCTAACCGTCGATCAGGCGGTAGCCGATCCCCCAGCAGTTGATCACGAAGCGACCCTCCTCGGGGTCGAGCTTGCGGCGCAGGCGAGAAGCGTGGGAGTCCAGGGTGCGGGTCTTCTGGTTTCCCTTGTAGGCCCAGACCGCATCCAGCAGCTCTTCCTTGGCGAAGACCCGGGTCGGGTCGGTGGCGAGCATGCGAAGGAGGGCGAATTCCTTCTTCGAGAGCGGCACCTCGCGCTCGCCGACCAGGACCTTGCGGCGCAGCGGGTCGATGACCAGGTCGCCGACCCGGCTGGGGCCGTCCTGGGGATGAAGACGGCGGCGGAGGACGGCGCCGATGCGGGCGCGCAGCTCGCCGTACTGGAAGGGCTTGGTCAGGTAGTCGTCGGCCCCGGCGTCGAGGCCGCGGACCTTGTCGGTGTGAGCGCTGCGGCCGGTGAGGACGATCACCGGCAGCCGCGGGTCGAAGCGGGAGTCGATCCCGTCCGCCTCGCGGATCTCGCGCAGGACGTCGAGGCCGGAGGCGTCCGGCAGCGAGAGGTCGAGGAGCAGCAGGTCCGGGTGGTTGTAGCGGCAGAGGCGGAGCGCATCGGAGGCGCTCGGGGCCGGCATCACGCCGAAGCGGTCCGCCGCCAGGTGCTCGCAGAGCAGGTCGAGGGTTACGGCGTCGTCCTCGCAGACGACCAGGCTGGCTATCTCTTGTCGTTGGGGAAGCATGGCGAGCTAAGTCGCCGCGGCAGTGGGACTCTCCCCCCGCGGCGGCGACGGAATCTCCAAAATTGCGGCAGCGCCGCGCTGCCAGACGACCCGGCGCGGCGGTACCCGTCGCCGCACGGAGAGGACCCGCCCCTCGGCGTCGAGGAAGTAGACGTCGAGCGGGAAGCGCATGCCGAAGGTGTGGACGCTGAAGCAGCGCGGGATCAGCAGGCCGGGGCCCGCCCGCTCGCGGTCGCGCCAGGCGAGGCCGAGCAGACGGGTTCGGAAACTCTTCGCAACGGGAAAGTTCCCTAGGTGATGGCTCATACCCCTCCAAGACCCCGGGTGGCGATTTTCTCCCCCAACCCGATGGTCTCGATCGGGATCGAGTCCTTCAGCGCCGAAGGCGGCGACGACATCCACATCCACCCCGCCGGTCAGGGCGTCTGGGTGGCCCGGATGGCGGCCGAGCTGGGCGCCGACCCGGTCCTCTGCGGATTCCTCGGCGGCGAGGTGGGCAGCGTCCTGCGGCCGCTGCTGGAACAGATGCCTGTCGAGCTGCGGCTGGTGGAGACGGCCGGGGCCAGCGGCGCCTACATCCACGACCGCCGCAGCGGCGAGCGCGAGCCGCTCGGCCAGAGCGCGGCGCTGCCCGCCTCGCGCCACGAGGTCGACGAGCTCTTCTCGGTCACCGTCGCAGCGGCGCTCGACTGCGACCTGCTCGTGGTCTGCGGGCCCTACCCAGACAACACCGTGCCGCTGGAGCTCTACGGCGGCCTCGTCGCCGACGTCAAGTCCAACGGGGTGCCGGCGATCGTCGACCTCTCCTCCCCCCGGCTCGACAAGTCGCTGGAGGGCGAACCGGACCTGGTGAAGATCAACGACTGGCAGATCGCCGGCTTCATCTCCGGGCCGGTCGACACCGAGGAGCGGATGCGCGCGGCGATGGAACGGGTGGCCGAGGAGGGAGCCGGCAGCGTCATCGTCACCCGCGCCGGCGACCCGGCCCTGGCGCTGCGCGACGGCCGCTTCGTCGAGCTGAAGCCGCCGAAGTTCGAGCGCGGCTCGCGCGAGGGTTGCGGCGACTCGATGATGGGCGCGTTGGCGGCGACGATCGCCGCCGGGCGCGAGTGGGAGGACGTGCTGCGCCTCAGCGCCGCCGCCGGGGCGACGAACTTCCTCCACAGCGGCCTCGGCACCGGCTCCCGCCAGGTGATCGAGGAGCTGGCGGGACGGGTCGAGCTGCGCGAGCTGGACTAGAGCGCCGGCTCGAAGGGAACCTCGAGCGGCTCGCCGTCGACGATCGCCCGCGGGGCGGTCTCGGCAATCCACTCCAGGTGCGGGGCGAGGATCTCGACCCCGCGCAGCTTCTCCAGCGCCGGGGAGATCCGCACCGGCCGGCCGCCGAGCACGGTGTGGGCGTCGCTGCTGAGCACGTGGACGAGGCCCTTCGCGGCCATCGCCAGCATCCCCTCGGCCATGTTCTCGCGGAGGAAGAAGTCAGCGGTCGCCTGGATCAGCGCCCCCTCCGCCACCAGCGCCGCCATCCGCTCGAACATGTCGGCGGAGAGATGGCGCTCGGGATGGGCAATGATCGTCCGGTGGCCGCGGTCGGCGAGGTGGCCGACGCGCCGCAGCAGGCTGTCGTCCAGCGGTCCGGGCGCCGGCTCGAGCAGGATCCAGTTGCCCTCGCCGAGGGCGACCCGGGCAAGTTCCTCCTCGCTCAGCGCCTCGACCGCCGTCTCGGCGACCTCGCCACCCTGGAGGATCCGCACCGCGACCATTTCCCGCTCCAGGCGCTCGTTCAGGCCCCGCACCCGCCCCGCCAGCTCCTCGATCCGGACGTCGTGATCGTGGCGAATGTGCGGGGTCGCGCAAACCGCTTCGATCCCGTCGGCCTCGGCCTGACGCGCCATCGCGACGCTGTCGTCGGCGTCCCGGGCCCCGTCGTCGATTGCGTCGAGGATGTGGCAGTGGAGGTCGATCAAGGCGATTACCAGGCTATTCGCTACCCGCTGGGCGGCTGAAGCAGCGCAATCGATCGACCAAGGTGCAACCCCACGTTCAGGCACCTGCCCAAGCGGGCACGTCTCTACGATGATCGGCAAGATCTTGCACCTGTTCGCGCCGGGCTTGCGCGAACGGACTGGCTTCAACTCATGGATAAGAAAACGACCCGCAGAGGGAACTACGAGTCCGGCTCCGATTACGTGCTGGAGTACGGCGAGCTTCGCTTCGCCTTCAACGAGCAGGACTTCGCGCAGCGGGTCGAGCAGGCCGCGGTCAAGCTTCGCTTCGTCGACCAGGGCCTCAGCGGCGAAGAGCTGGACGACCTCCTCGACCTCGCCGTCAGCGGCGAGATCGCCGAGCCCAGCTCCCGCCTCGGCGAGCACATCAACGAGAACTGGGAGGACCTGGTCGGTCCCTCCAACCGCAGCCTCGTGCACTGGCTCCGCCGCCTCGTCTTCCGCGGCGCCTGGCTCGATCAGCGGGTCAAGGAGGGTGAGCTCGACATCGTCTTCGACGAGCGCACCCAGACCTTCGGCTACGTGCAGCCGGACCGCAGCGACGAACTGATCGAGCTCTCCAAAGAGCCGTCCTGGCGCCGCATCGCCTACCGGCGTTAGCTAGTCGTTCGCGCGCTCTAGAGCTGCAACCACGGTGAGCGAACCGCCGCCGGAGCCCGCCTGGGCGCGGCCGGCGTCGAAGAACTCCTTGGCGGCCTCGGCGTCGCCATAGGCCTCGCCGAGCCGGGTGAGCGAGTCGACGAGGAGGATCACGTCTTCGCCCTGACCGGCGCGGTTGGCGGCCTGGGCGAGGGCGTCGCCCGCGTGCTTCGGCTGGCCGGCGGCGACGATCTCCGCCTGCGGCGCGTCGCGCTTCCAATCGCCGAGCTCCTCCGGGCTGGGATCAATCAGCAAGGCGATCGGGTCCGGGCCCTTCGAGTCGGCGGCGAGGTCGGCGGCGACGCCGCGCAGCAGCGCCGTGCAGCCCTCGCGGGTCTCGGCGAAGACAAGCGCCTGGCGCCCGGCCTCGGGCGGCAGCAGCAGGCCCTGCAGGGTGACGCCCTGCTTGCCACGGCGACCGAAGCGGCGGCGACGGCGACGGCGCGGGCGCGGCGCCTCGGCGGGGGCCGCGGAAGCCGGCTGCGGGGCGGTCGGGGTCTCGGCGACGGGCTCGGGCTTCGGAGAGGACTCCTCCTCCGGCTCGGAAGCTGGTTTGGCTTTTGCCGCCCGCTCCGGCCGCTCGCGGCGGCGGCGCGGCCGCTCGGACCGCTCCCCGCGTTTCTCGGCTTTCGGCGGCCTGGCGGCGGGGGCATCCCCGTTCTCGCCGGCGAGCTGGTCGACCAGCTCCCGCTTGCTCAGCATCCGGTACTTGGGCACGCCGGCTTCGGCGGCAAGCAGGTGCAGGTCGGACAGGTGCTTTTTCTCCAGCTCAGCCTTATTCATCGAGGCCGCAGGTTATTCAACCGGCGACCTGCGGCGCGGCGGCGGGGTCAGTCCCCTCCTCGGCGGCTACCCCGAGCCAGGCATCGGCCTCCTGCGCGCGCCGCCGGCGCGACCAGCCCAGCTCGCCCCCAAGCGCGTCGGCGACCGGCCGGATCGCCTTCGCCGAGCGCAGCTCGGGCGCCGCCAGTATCCCCAGCCGGGTGCGGCGCAGCAGCACGTCGGCGACGCTGCGCGCCTGCTCCAGACGGGCCGCGAGGACGACCTCGGCGAGCAGGTCGGGACGACCGGGGACGATCGGCCGGGCCAGCTTCGGGTCGGTGCGGGCGATCTCCAGCACCCTGCGGGCGGCGTGCCCGTAGCGGAAGGCAAGTTGCTCGCCCGCCTCCTCCCCCACGCCCTCCGGTGCCTCCAGGTCCTGCGGCCGGGCCTCCATTCCGAGCGGGATCTCATCCGTGTGGCAGGGGGCCTCGCGGCCCTCGCGCTCGACCAATCGGTCGACCGTCTGCTTCGCCATCCGCCGCCAGGTCGTGAGCTTGCCGCCGGTGATCGTCAGCATCCCCGAGGAGGTCTCGTACAGCTCGGCTTTGCGCGAGATGTCGACCGACTTGCGCGGGTCGCCGGTGGAGATCAAGGGGCGCACCCCGGCGTAAGCGCCGACCAGGTTGGACTCGCCCAGCGAGGTGCCGAAGAAGTCGTTGACCGCGTTCAGCAGGTACTCGACGTCGTCCGTGGCCGGACGCGGGTGCACGACGTCGCCGTCGAAGTCGTTGTCGGTGGTGCCGACCAGGGTGCGGCCGTACCAGGGCAGGGAGAAGATCATCCGGCCCTCGCCGGCGGGCAGCACGCAGGCCGCCTTGCCCATCGGCAGGTCGGCCTGGTCGATCAGCACATGGGTGCCGCGACTGGGCGAGATCCTCGGCACGTCCTCCTCTCCCAGCAGCTCCCCCGGTTTGATCCCGTCGGCGAAGACGCCGGTGGCGTTGACGACGCTGCCGGCGCCGACCTCGATCCGCTCGCCGGACTCCTCCTCGACGAAGGCGACCCCGTTCGCCTTGCCGTCCTTCGAGAGCACCTCGGTCACCTCGGCGCCGTTCAGCATCACCGCGCCGAAGCGCTCGGCCTCGCCCAGCACGGTGAGGACGAGGCGGACGTCGTCGGTCTGGCAGTCGTAGAAGAGGTAGGCGTCGTGCGGGTCGCGGGGGGCGAGCGCTGGAACCAGGTCCAGCACCTCGTCGCGGTCGATCGTGCGGTGCCGGTCGGGCGACCAGTAGGAGTCGTCGGCCTCCTCGCGGCTGGAGCGACGCTCGCGGCGGCTGCGACCGGCCCGGGTGGTCGCCATCACGTCGTACATGTTCAGCCCGAGGCCGAGTTTGCGGTCGCGGCGCTCCTCACCGAGCGAGGGGACGAGGAACGGGGTCGGGTAGACGAGGTGCGGGGCGAGGCGGACCATCAGCTGGCGCTCGAGCAGCGCCTCGCGGACCAGGCCGAGGTCGAAGTTCTGCAGGTAGCGGAGTCCGCCGTGGACCATCTTCGAGGAGCGGCTGGAGGTGCCGACGGCGTAGTCGCCGCGCTCCAGGAGGGCGACCGAGTAGCCGCGCGAAGCGGCGTCGAGGGCCACCCCGGCGCCGGTGATGCCGCCGCCGATCACCACCACCTCGAAGTGCCTGCCAGCGATCTCCTCGATGGCACGGGCGCGGGTCAGCATCAGTCGAGGTATGTCGTGACGCGGTCGGCGCCGGGGCGCTCGGGGGCAGGCTTCTCCTGGCGTGGGGCGCCAAGGTGGAGCAGGGCGACGAAGCGCTCCTGCTCCGGTAGGCCGACGGCGGCGCGCCCCTCGGGGCTGCGCAGCAAGCCCGGAGTGCGCCAGTAGCCGGCGAATCCCCGGGCGTGGGCGGCGAGGAGGACGATGTAGGAGGCCGAGGCGGTCGCGTGCAGGTCCTCTTCCTCCTCGACCGGGTCGCCGCTCAGCAGGCAGGAGACGACGATCATGGTCGGGGCGCGATCGAGCTTGGCCGCCCCCTCTGCCCCCGCCAGATCCTTCAGGCGCTGCAGGGTCGCGGGGCCGACGACGCGGAAGCGCCAGGGCACGGTCAGGTGGTGGTTCGGCGCCCAGCTGGCCAGCTCGAGCAGCTCGTCGATCTGCTCGCGCGGCAGCGGCTCGGGGCCGAACGCCTTGTGCGTGCGGCGGGTGCGGATCGCGGTCTCGACGTCCATCGGTCGAGGGTATAGACCGAGGGACGGGATCTTCTAGAAGACAGAGGTCCCGATGATCGCGACGAGCACGGTGACGAACCCGCCCAACATGATCGTGCGCAGTTCCCTGATGTCGCCTTCCACCCGGTCGAAGCGCTTGTCCACCTGCTCGAAGCGCAGATTCACCTCACGTTCGAAATGGTCGAAGCGTTCGTCGATGCGCTTCTCGAACTGATCGAGGCCCTCGTCGGTCCAGCGCTCCCTCGGCATCATCACGGCCATGATCGTAGCGTAACTTTTAGTCTGCAACAGAACAAGACAAGAAAGCGCCGGCTCTGGGCCAACTCTGGGACGGATCTGTGAATTACAGCCCGTAGCGCCAGTGCATCCAGCCGCGGCGACCGGCGAGGCCGAGGCCGAAGAGGACGCAACCGGCAAGCAGACCGAGCAGGATCGCCCCGGCGGTGCTGCTGCCCGAACCAGATTCGCCATCTACGGGGGTGGACGCCTGCTCGCCGTACTGGAGTTCGGCGGATTCTGGAGACGCCCCCGAAGTCCCTCCAGAGGCGGAACCCCCACCCCCATCGGGAGCCTTGCCCCCTGAGGGAAGGGGCAGGCCGCCGGTCGCACCCTGGCCCGGCGTGGACGACTTGCCGTCGGAGCCAAATGCGGTCCCTTCCACCAATTCCTTTAGGTGGGCGGAGTTTCCGGAGACGGAACTCGAGGGGGGCGGGGCCGGCGGCGCGGTCGTGATCTGACTTTCGTTCGACCCACCCGTACCGGTCTTCGCCTTCGCCTTTGGTTCGGGCTGGGGTTCCCGCGGTGGAGCGGCGATCGGCAGGTAGCCGCCGGCAAGGGGAATCATCGCCTCGGCGGTCACCCAGACCGGCGAGACTTCCGTGCCCGGCGCCTGCAGGAACTTACCGTCCGCGGCCTGCAGGCTCTGGAGGTAGGCGATCGAGCTGGAACCGGTGCTGAAGCTGGCCGGGTCCTTGCCGGCGGCGAGAAGCCCCTGCGCGACCCAGGCCGTCGCCTGGGCGTTGGCCGAGAGATTCTTGCCTGGGGCGTACCCCCCGTTCGGTCGCTTTTCACCGCGCAGGTACGCAAGGGCGTCGTCGGAGGCCTGGGAGCCCCGGCTGAGGACCTGAAGCACGGCCCCGGTGATGTCCGCGGTGCTCGGGCTCTGGGGGTCGTTTCCCCAGCCACCGTCCGCGGCCTGAACCTTGCCCAGCCAATCGATCGTCACCTTGACTGCGGCGTTCTCACCCGCCGCCCGCAGGGCCAGGACGGCGTAGGCGCTGGTCCCCGGCCATCCCTGGTAGGAGCCGTTGTTGCGACGTTCTGCCTGCAGGCGCGAGACCAGGTCTTCGCCGACGAAGTTGCGTGGGTCCACCCCAGCGGCCTCGAGCGAGAGGATCGTGCGGGCGACGTCGCCCGCATCCTTAATTTCGTCGCGATGGGAGCGGAGGAAGTCGACCGGCGAATTGCCCGACTTGACCACGTCAAGCGGATTGCGGCCCACCGCCGCCAACGCCAACATCGACCACGAGGTCATTTCGGCGCCTGGCTGGCGGCCGCTGTCGGCGGCAAAGCCGCCGCTCGGCCGCTGCTGCGATTCGAGCCAGACGAGCGCGCGGCCGACCGAGCCAGCCACTTCCTGGGTGGGGCTAGCTGCCTGGGCCGGCGCAGGCGCGAAAGCCACGCAAGCGATGAGCAGAAGCGTGGCTGCGACACCGCCGCTGCCGAGCGCGCCGCGCCAGGAGCGGTCGCCGCCAGGGCTGGGAGCGCCGCGCCGCTGCCATTCGAAGCGCTCGCGGAAGCGGACCAGCATCCGCACCATCGCCGGCCCGGCGACCAGTGCCAGGACAACGTTGCCGAGCACGTGAGCGACGTCGAACGGGATCGCGCGCGCCTGCAGCACGAGGAAATGCCGCCAGGAAAGGTCCCCCCCATAGGTCGCCATAAGGGAGAAGTTCAACAGAGCGCCGTAAAAAATGCCAGCAAATCCACAAACCGACGCCAGAACCAGGCGACCGGCGTTGCGCGTCCCGAGCGCGAGCAGCGCTCCCAGCACCCCGCAAAGGCCCCATCCCGCCATCTGCCACGGGGTCCACGGCCCCTGACCGAACCAGAAGTTCGAGACCAGCGCGGTAAAGGCGCCGACGGCGAAGCCGGGGGCGCCGCCGAGGGCGTAGCCGGCGAAGACGACGACGTCGGTGGTCGGCTTGACGTTCGGGAAAGCGGCGAAGGCGATGCGGCCGGCAATCGCCAGGGCGGCCAGAGCGGCGACCAGGGCCACGACCTGGGCCGGCGGCCGCGAGCGCTCGTACCAGGCGAAGCCGGCGACGATCACGGCGGCGACGATCAGGAAGCTTGCGACCTCCCAGGTCATCGCTGCGCTCCCAGCGCCGCGGCGCCCTGCTCGGGGGTGACGACGCCCGGCAAATCGAGCACACGGGCCACCTCGGTGGCGAAGTACCAGCCGCCGGAGAGGATCTCCTCCGCCGGCCCGTCGGCAATGACGACGCCGTCGCCGAGCAGCACCACGCGCTCGGCGAACGCGGCGGCAAACTCGACGTCATGGGTGGCGACAATCACCGCCGCGCCGCCTCTCGCTTTTGTGGACACATCGGCCACAAAAGCGACCTCGCCCGCGAGCCGGTGGATCAGCTCCACCAGCTCGCCCTTGCGGGCGCGATCCATGCCTCGCGTCGGCTCGTCGAGCGCGACGACGCCGGGCAGCTGCTCGCCCTCTATACGCCCGGCAAGCGCGATCGCGAGGGCGAGGCGCTGACGCTCGCCGCCGGAGAGGTCGCGGGGGTCGGCGTCGAGCGCGTGGTCCATGCCGACGGCGCGCAGCGCCGCCAGCCCCTCGTCACCCGGCAGCTCGTCCCCCACCCGCTCTCGCACCAGGTAGTCGCCGGGATTCTGGGTCAGCAGAGCGACGGAGCCCACCTCCAGCTTCCCGGCCACAGGCTCGTGCAGCCCCGCCGCAGTTCGCAGCAGCGTGCTCTTCCCCGCCCCGTTGCGCCCCATCAGCGCGATGCGTTCACCACGGCGGACGGTGAGGTCGATGCCTTTCAGCACGTCCCGCATCTCGTCCCCGCGATCGCGCTCCACCCACAAGCTCTTCGCCTCCAGAGCGGGATCTGATGGATGGGGATCGCTCACCCTCCTACTTGATCGATTAGGAGGGTGAGCGATCCCCATCCCTCGCAGCGTTTGGCGTGCAGCGCGCACACCGATCGGCAACGGCTCGATGCCAGCAAGGGAGAACAAGCGCGCCGCCGGAGTCTCGAGAGCCGGGTCGGTGCTCTGCGCCCAGGCGAGAAAGTCATGGGGGACGCCGTCGAACGAAACTCGTCCCGCCTCCATCGCAACAACGCGATCGGCCGCCGCAAGGCAACGCTCGAGCCGGTGTTCGGCCAGCAGCACCGCAACCCCCCACTCCTCGTTGAGGCGGCGGAGGAGCCAGATCAGCTCGTCGCCGGCAACCGGATCGAGCTGGGAGGTCGGCTCGTCGAGCAGGATCAGGCGAGGCCGAGTCACCAGGGCCGCGGCCAGCGCCACGCGCTGCAGCTCGCCGCCGGAGAGGGTGTCGACGGTGCGCCCAAGGAGGTGCGGGATCGCCAGGGCGAGGGCGACCTCCTCGACCGCGCGGGCGCGGTCATCCGGCTCATCGCCACGCATCTCCAGCGGCAGCTCGATCTCGGCGGCGACCGTGGTGGAGACGACCTGCGTCTCCGGATCCTGGGCGAGGTAGCCGACCTCGGCGGCGAGCTCGCCGGGGCCGGAAGCGATCGCGTCGAGCTCGCCGACCCGTATCTCGCCCTCGATCTCCCCACCGTGGAAGTGCGGCACCAGGCCGCAGGCAGCCTTCAGCAGGGTCGACTTGCCCGAGGCCGAGCGGCCGGCGAGGAGGACGAACTCCCCCGGCGCCACCTCCAGCGAGACGTCCTCGAGCGCTGGCCGCGCCGCATGCGGATACGCATAGCCGAGGCCCTCGACCGCGAGCGCCGGCGCCGCCCCACGCCTGATCGCCAGCTCAGACACGCGCCACCTCGGCCCACTCGCTGTAGGCGTGTCGCTTTTGTCTCCTCAAAGGCGACAAAAGCGACACGCGCCTCAGCGGCGCCAGGCCACTGAGGGCGACCAGGACGGAGAAAGCCAGGGTCGCCGGGCCGAGACCGATCTCGACCGAAGGGTAGGTCTGGAAGTCGTCGGCGCCCAGCGCCTTGCCGGCGATCGCGGCGACCAGGACGAGCACGGCAACGGCGTAGAAGCGGCGGTCGTAGCGCGAGCGGGCGCGGCGGTTGCGGGCGCGCGGCGCGTCGAGGCTGTAGCCGCGCAGCTCCAGCGTCGCGGCGACGTCGACGGCGCGGTCGAGGGAGCCGGCCAGCAGGCGGCGCGCCAGCGGCGCCTTGCCGACCGGGGCGGCGCCGGGACCGCGCAGGAGCGAGGCATCTCGCAGGCGCGAGGCGTCGGCGGCGGCGACCGGGACCAGCCGCGAGACCAGGGTCGCGGTCAGCGCCGAGCGGCCGGCCAGCGGCCGCAACACCCGCAGCACCCGGTCGGGGTCGACGCAGGCCGAGTAGACGGCGGCGACGACCAGCGTCACCGCGGCGCGCAGGCCGCCGGAGAGGCCGGCGACGATCGCCTCGAAGGTGATGTCCATATGACCCAGCAGCGGCCAGTCCCCCAGCCGCACCAGCACCGTCTCACCGCGATCGACGACAAGCGCGTTGACGACAACGATCAGCAGCGCCAGCGCCAGACCCATCTTCAGGGCGACGCGGACGGCGCGGGTGGCGCCGGCCAGCCGCCCGGCGAGAACCGCCGCCGCGCCGGCCGCGAGCAGGACCACCGGGCTGGAGTAGAGGAAGGCGACGACGACGAGCGCGCCCAGGTAGGCGACCGCGGCACCGGGCGAGGCCAGCTGCAGCGGGCGCGGGCGCGGCTGGTAGGCGAAGGGGGACTTCAACGCCCCTCCAGCGGCAACGGCGTCGACTTCCCGTTCTCGACAGCCACCGCGTAATGGTCGCGTAGGTGCTCGGTGTCGAGCGCTTCGGCGGCGCCCCGGACGGCCGTCGGCGTCGCTCCGGTCACGACCCAGACCGGCAGGCCGCCGTAACGGCTGGTCGCGGCGACGAGGCCGGTATCGGACCCGAAGCTCCGCGCCGGAGACCCGGCTTCGTCAAGCCCGACCAGCCCGCCGGTATCGAAGTCGGCGAAGACCCCGCTTTCGGCTGGGCCTTCCTCGATCAGCCGCGCGGTGGGGTCGCGGCGCAGTTGGTCCCAGGTCCCCACCAGCACCCGGATTGCCTTTTCCGGGTGGCCCGTGGCCACCGTCACCCGTGCTTTGTCAAGCGCCCCCACAACCGCATCGCAGGCCTGGGGTTCCGTGCATTCGAGGAGCACGGGGTACCGCTTACCGCCGATCCCATCCTTGAAGGGGGCCGGCCAGGAGCCGACAACCGCCGGCACGTGATTCGTCACCGCCCAGTCGCGATAGTCCCACCAGACCCGCTCTCCCCCATGCAGGTCGTACTCCGCGGCGCCGATCGACGACTCGACCCCGTCGACGTAGAAGAACCAGTCGTAGGGATCGCCGTCGCGCTGCCCCTCGGCCACGCCGTCGATTGAGTGCACGTAGCCGCCGCCGTAGCGGGTGGAGACGTCGGTCTCGCCTTCCAGCAGCCGCATCACCGTGTCGGATTCCTTCGCCGTCGGCGAGCGGTCGAGGACCGGCACGGTGCCGTATTCGCGCGTCACCGTCAGGCCCACGTCGCCGATGCCGGCGCCGGGGCCGAGGCCGCAGCCGGCGGTCGCGAGCGCTGCGCAGAGCAGCGCGATCGCGACCGCCGTGCCGCGGCAAACGGTCACTTAGGGCACTTGCCCCCGACGCATACGGCCACCCTGGCGGAGGGGATCTCGCCGCTCGCCGTGGCGCCCAGCTTCGCCGGCTTGCCCAGCGTCACCGTGGTGCGGCCGTCGGCGCCGGTCGGCTCGCTCGCGCCGGTCACCTTCGCATCGGCCGCCGGAGTCTTGCGGCCTTTTTCGTCGTATGACCAGACCCGGACAGTGAACGAGGACCCGGCCTTGGCCGAGGCGGGCGCGGTCAGCACCAGCTCGCCCGGGTACTTGTAGTCCGGTGCTTCGGTCTTCGCCAGCGCCCACAGCACTTCGTCGCCGGCCTTGATCTTCGCCACGTCGCCGCTGACCGCCAGTGACTTGTGGTTGATCTTCAGGTACCAGGACGAGCTGCCCTTGGCGACGCTCGAACCGACCCCGCAGATCGCGTAACCGAAGTCGAAGCTGTCGGTAATCAGCAACGGCTTCAGCGCCGGGATCGTCTTGGCGCCGCTGGCGAGCAGGCCCATCGCGGTGTTGCCCTTCAGCTGCAGCTGGTCGCCGCTGCCGCCACTGCCCGAGCCGAAGCAGGTCGCCTTGGGGCTGGATGCGATCGAGACGTCGGCTGAGG
Source organism: Solirubrobacterales bacterium (assembly GCA_045805745.1). Lineage (GTDB taxonomy): Bacteria > Actinomycetota > Thermoleophilia > Solirubrobacterales > 70-9 > VAYN01. The sequence continues at coordinate 135,307 of JBJMKP010000005.1, read as the reverse complement.
CCACGGTCTTTTCGGCCAGCACCTTGCTGCCGCTGCCGACCACACGGAGGTCCGCCGGCAGTCCCTTGGCCGCGGCGAGCGCCGTGAAGGCCATGGTCATGGAGAGGGCCAGCGCGCACGCGAGCACCAGCCGGAACGAGTTACTTCTTGGCATTTAGCCACCCTTTCCTCGAGGGTTGAATTGGCAAAGGCCGGGGACAGGTCTCCTGGCTTCCGGGATCAGGGAGGACGCGCCTTCCCGGGGACGAGGTGTCGTCCCCAGTGGCTGACGCCGAGGCGCCTGCGAACTCCTCCACCCGGTCACAGTGGCGGGACCACGCCGGACTTGCACCGGACTTCCCTTGACCACCGACCGATATGTACGCGGCGAGTCTATCCCGCTGCCCCGTCAAGGTAATGGGACCGTGGACCTACCGCACCGCCGACCCGGGCCCGGCCGGCACCGCACGCCCGGCCGCCACATCCACTGGCGGCTGGCGCGGCACCGGCACCGTCTGCTGCGCACGGGCGGCATCGCGGCGCTGCTGGCGGTGGTCGGGCCGGGGATCCTCGCCGGCCTCTCCGACGACGACCCGGCCGGGATCACCACCTACTCGATCCTCGGCGCCCGCTACGGCTATGAGCTGCTCTGGGTGCTGGCCCTCTCGACCGCGGCGCTGATCGTCTTCCACGAGGTCGGGGTGCGGCTCGGGGTCGTCACCGGCAAAGGGCTGCTGACCCTGGTCCGGGAGCGCTTCGGCGGGCGGGCTGCGGCGCTGGTCGCGACGGCGCTGGTGATCGCCAACACCGGCACGCTCTGCGCCGAGTTCGCCGGCGTGGCGGCGGCGATGGAGCTGTTGACCGGGACTAGCCGCTACGTCAGCGTGCCACTGGCGGCGATCGGGATCTCGATCCTGGTCCTGCGCGAGAACTTCCACCGGGTCGAGCACCTGCTGCTGGCGCTCAGCTCGGTCTTCGTCGCCTACGTCGTCGCCGGGATCCTCGCCCACCCCGACTGGGGAGAAGCCGCGCGCGGGCTGGTGGTGCCGAGCATCCCGCTGAACCGCGACGCGCTGCTGGTCGCGGTGGCAACGCTGGGAACCACGCTGGCGCCCTGGGGCCTCGCCTTCATCCAGTCCTACGCGGTCGACAAGCGGCTCGGGATCAAGGACCTGCCCTACGAGCGCGCCGACGTGATCGTCGGCGCAGTCCTGACCGGGGTGATCGGCTTCTTCGTCGTCGTCGCCTGCGCCGCCACCCTCCACGCAGAGGGGATCGACGTCAAGGAGGCGAGCGATGCGGCGCGGGCGCTGGAGCCGGTCGCCGGCAGCGCTGCCGCGACCCTGTTCGGCCTCGGCTTCCTCGGCGCGGCGCTCCTGGCAGCCGCGATCGTCCCCCTCTCCACCGCCTACTCGGTCTCCGAGACGCTCGGGCGCCCCGCCGAGCTCGACCAGGGCTTCCGCGAAGAGCGCACCTTCTACCTCAGCTTCGGCGCGATCACCGCGGTCGCCGCCTGCCTGGTGCTGATCCCCGGCGCGCCGCTGATTCAGATCCTCTTCCTCAGCCAGGCGCTGAACGCGGTGCTGCTGCTGGTCCTGCTCCCCTTCATCCGCTCGCTGGCGAACGACCGCGAGCTGATGGGAGAAAACGCCCTCGGCCGCTTCGACCGGGTGACCACGGCGGCTGCGCTGGGGCTGGTTGCGGTCTCGGTGCTGGCGCTCGGGGTGTTGGCGGTTCTCTAGATCAGACCCCTAGCGCCAGATCAAGCGCCACCATCACTGCGGCGCCACCGAGCAGCCCGGCGGTCGGGCCGAGCCGGCGGCGTGGGTCGGCGTAGGCCTGGGGCAGCATCTCGACCACGATCAAGCTCAGCATCGCGCCGGCGGCGAAGGCGAAGGAGAACGGCAGCAGGGCGTTGACCTGTTCGACCGCCAGGTAGGCGATGACGGCGCCGACCGGCTGCGGAGCGCTGGTCGCCACCGCGGCCCAGAACTGGCGCCCGCGCCCGTAGCCCGCCGCCTCCATCGGGATCGCCACGCTGGTCCCCTCGGGGACGTTCTGGATCGCGATCGCGACGATCACGAAGAGGCCGAGGCCGGCGCGTATGCCGTCCCTACCGCCAGGCCCTCCGGCAGGCTGTGGACGAAGAGGACTGCGAAGACCAGCGCCGAGGTGCGGGCGCCGGGCCCGCTGCGCCCCATGAAGACCGACTCGTGATCGAGCCGGCTGCGGGCGACCCCGAGCAGGACTCCCCCGAGCGCGAGGCCCGCGACCAGATCCCAGACGGTCCCTTCTTCGGCCGCCGGCAGCAGCAGGCCGGCGATCGAGGCGACGCCCATCACCCCGGCGGCGATCCCGAGCAGGAACGGGGTCAGCGCCGCGGCGCGGGTCCCGAGTAGCCAGACGGGAATCGCGCCGAGGCCGGTGGCAAGCGCCGTGCCGCAGGCGGCAAGAAAGAGGACGACGAGGTCGGGCATCGCGCCCGCAAGCTAACCGAGTTCGCGCAGCTCCTCGGCGGGAAAGCCGGCGGCGCCGACGACGACGTCGCGGGTGTCCTTCTCCGGGCCGCGCTCGCGGCTCGCCTCGACCGCTGCTGCCACCTGGCGGTCGAACTCCTCGCGCGCTGCGCAGATCTCCTGCCAAGCCTTGGCGTCGACCCGCGCCAGGGACCACTGCCAATCGCTCCCCGGTAGGTCGCCGAACGGCGCTTCCTCCATCGCCGCCACCGCGACGATGAAGCTCTCCTCCAGGGACATCGGCCGCATTCCCTCCTCGGCCTCGGCGTGGCGGAACGGATCGCCGCCGCCCGGCGACTCGAATCTCAGCGCGTAGCGCTTCTCGAGGGCGCCGCGCCGTTCGACCGCCGCGACCATCTCGACTACGCCGCATTCTTTCGCCAGCACCTGGTTCAGGTGGTAGGAGACGACGCTCAGGTCCAAGTCCAGCTCCTTGCAGATCGAGCTGGCGCTGCCGTCGCGTCGGACCAGGGAGCGGAGAATCTGCCGGCGCACCGGGTGACCGAGGGCGTGGAGCACGCGGTCAAGCGGGCTGTCGCCGCGCCGGCCGCTGGCGCCGTTGCCGTTTGCGACCGCAGCGCTCGCCGCTCTGCCTTTCGCCACCATTCCGGCCTCCCCCATTGCTCCTTCTCCTCCTTTTATGGGAATCCCTGTAACCACTAAGGGACTTCCTCGCCACCGTAAGAGGAGGCGCGCGGAGTTACGAAGGCAGAACCCGGCAGTAATCCTGTCGTTAGCCTCAAATCAGGGAAGCCGGAGCAAATAGACCGCCTTCGTGTGCAGGTTTTCGTCGAGCCCGAGCGTGAGGGCACCGTCCAGCTCGCCGTACAGAGCGATGCACTTGAGGCCGGCCCGCTCTATGGCCCCTTCAACATCCGCCTGGGCGAAATGGCGCTGCCGGTGAACGTGGGCCGAGCCCTCGGCCCCGACCTCCTCGAATGAGGCTTCGGCGAAGACGCCGGGCGCGACCTCCTCCGGGGTCAGCTTGCCCTGCCAGACCATGTGCCGGCCGTTCTGGTTGACGACGACCTCCTGGCTAAAGAAGGTCCGGTAAGTGACCAGCGTGTTGACGTCGAACAGCGCGACGCCGTTCGGCGCCAGGTTGCGGCGCATCCCATCCAGCGTCGCCTCCAGTTCCTCGACCGAGAGCAAGTAGTTGAGCGGGTCGTTGATCGCCCAGATCAAGTCGAACTCGCCGATCTCGGGCAGCTCCCGCATGTCGGCGACGAACAGCTCGGCCCGGTCGCCGAACTCCTCCTCGGCGATCGCCAGCATCTGTGGCGAGATGTCACAGCCGGTCACCTCCCAACCCCGCTCCAGCAATGTCACGAAGCTGAGTCCTGTGCCGCAGGCGATGTCCAGCAGCCGGTTCCCTTCCAGGCCCGCCTCTTCGGCCTTCTCCCGTAGACGCCCTGTCCACCGCTCGTACATGTAGCCGTGATTGAAGTCTTCGTACGCCGGCGCGTAGGAGTCATATGTCAGTTGAACCTCATTGCCGGCGGTCCACTTCTTCACCATACTTTCCTCCACTGTCGATAGATTGATCAGGAACTACACCGTTAACTAAGAAGATCTGGGGGTTCCCCTCCCCCGTGAAGAGAGGGGAACCCGATGTCACTCAGCCGGACTTGCTGGTGCTGATGGTCGGCACGCTGGTGTTAGTGGCCTCGATCTTCATTTGCTCACCCCCCTTCAACAAACTGACCGTTTGATGAAGGGGGGTTTATCGCTGGCAGAACTCGGCAGCACTTGCCCCTGACCCAGTTTGGGAGGAAAGAATCTGCACAGCGTGTCCACTAGTGTTAGCTTTCACACTCAGCTTCTACTGAGGGGACCTGCAGTGCCGGATTCAGTCAAGAGAAAGGAACCGAAGGGCTTCGGGATTAGCGCCCGAATGGCACGGGCCTTGGCCGACACCTGGCGGGTCCGGATCCTCTCCGAGCTGAGCGTCCGCCCGATGAGTCCCTCCCAGTTCGTCGAGGAGGTCGGTGGCGAGTTGACGCACATAGCGCGCTGCTTCCGCCAGCTGGCCGAATGGGACTTCGTCGAGGTGATCGAAGAGCGCCCGGGACGTCGCCGGGGCGCGGCGATCGAACACGTCTATCGCGGGATCCGGCGATCGCACTTCGACACCGCCACCTGGCAGACCGTCTCTCGCTCCGAACGTGATTCCTGGTCCCGCACCGCTGTCAGCGCTTACTTCGCCCGCATCGCCGAAGCTGTCGAGAGCGGCACTTTCGACGCCGAGGTCGACCGTCACGTCTCCTGGGACGGCATCGCGCTCGACCGTCCGGCATGGCTCGAGCTCGGGCGGCGGCTGGACGAGGTGCTCGAGTCGTTGCCGGAGCTGGCCGTCGAGGCCGATCAGCGGCTGCAGCGCTCCGACGGGGAGCGAATCCCCACTGTGGTCGGTCTCGCCGCGTTTCGCTCACCCCAGTCGCCCTCCAGCATGCTGCTGGCGTCCCACCAACACCAGCCACCGGAGGTCAGCGCCGAACCCGGCTTCGGTCCGCGGATGGCGAAGGCGCTCTCCAACAAATGGCGCTCCCGAATCCTGTTTGAGCTTTCGAGCCGGCCACTGAGCCCTTCACAGTTCGTCGAGGAGATCGGCGGCTCGATGACTCATGTATCCCGCTGCTTCCGCGAACTCGCCGAGTGGGGCCTGGTGGAGATCGTCGAGGAACGCAAGGGCGGCCGCCGCGGTGGGGGTGTCGAACGCATCTACCGCGGCCTGCGACGCCCGTTCTTCGACGGCGCTGCCTGGGAATCGCTGCCGCTCATCGTCCGTCAGGAAATGTCGCAATCGTTTCTCGACGCCTACATGCAACGGGTCACCGAAGCGATCGACGCCGACACCTTTGACGCCGAGGAGGACCGTCACTTCTCCTGGAAGCCGGTTCTCCTCGACCGCCCCGCCTGGACCGAACTGTCGCAAGCACTCGACGCCGTGCTGACATGGCTCCCCGAGCTGGAGAGCGCATCGCTCCAGCGCAGCGACGACCCGGAAGAGTTGATCCCGGCAATCGTCGGGCTGGCCTCGTTCCGGATGCCGTCGCACTAGCGCCGCTCAAACCTTCGCCGAGCGAGCGGGGCGATATTCGTCCAGCGCTCCAAATCCCGAGTTAGGTTGCCGCCGCTTTAGCGGGTCCGAGCGATGCGCGGGTTCGTTTCAATCAACTTCTAGCTGAGGGGGAGAACGGTGAAGAGCAGGGGATGGCGGCGGCTGCCGCTGCTGGTGGTTGGCGGCCTGGTGCTGGTCGCGGCGCTGAGCGGCACGGTCTGGGCGGCGGGCAAGATCAACGGCAAGACGATCAAGGTCAAGTCCCTGCCGGGGAACCGGCTGGCGCTGGGCTCGGTGCCGGGCAACCGGCTCAAGGCGGGCGCGATCCAGGGCAGCCAGCTGGCGCCCGGCTCGATCACCGGGATCCAGATCGACGCCTCCACCCTCGGCCAGGTGCCCTCCGCCGTCCACGCCGAGACGGCCCAGTCGGCGCACGACGCCGAGACCGCCCTCACCGCCGCCACCGCCCAGAACGCGAAAACGGTCAACGGCTACGAGGTCGGCTGCAAGCAGGGCACCCGGCAGTTCGCCGGCGCCTGCTGGCAGGCCGGCGCCAGCGCCTCGGCCCTCACCGCCCCCGCCGCGGCGGCCGCCTGCGCCAGCCTGGGCGGCGAGCTGCCCGACGCGTTGTCGCTGGTGGCCTTCTCGCAGCAGCCGGGGGTGAAATTGGCTGAAAACGATGAGTGGAGTGGCGATCTGACGAATGTGTCGGGGCTCGACACTTACGCCGTGATCACCGTCTCCCCGTCGAGCCAGGTCAATTCCGCGGCTTCCACCGCCACCAAAAGGTTCCGCTGCGTGATCCCGCTAATCGGCTGACGCTCAGCCGGCGTCGGCCTCGAGCAGGCGGCGGTAGTAGCGATAGTCGCGCCGTTCCGGCCGCAGGTTGCAGGCCAGCGCCAGGTGGTGGCGGGCGCGCCGCTTCTGGCCGGTCTTGCTGAGCGCGCGGCCGAGGCAGAAGTGGGCGTAGTCATCGACCGGGTGGGACTCGACCACCGCCTCGAACTCGGCGGCGGCGGGGGCGAAGCGCCCGGAGCGGAAGTAGGCGCGGCCGAGCGCCTCGCGGACCGAGGTCTTCTCCGGCGCCCGGCGGGCGGCCTCGGCCAGGGGCGCGGTCGCGTGCTCGTAATCGCCCTCCTCGAGCAGCTCGATGCCGCGGCGGTAGAGCGTGTAGGTGGGCTCCTGGGCTCCCTCGATGGACATGGTCCAAAGTGTAGGAGGCCGGTAAAACCGCAAATTGCGTCCGCGGCGCGGTTCATGCGTGCCAGCAGGGCAAACATGGCGCCCTGCTACGGTAGGTGAACGGATTCGGCAGCTTTCTCCCTCGCCGATTCGATCTTTCTATGAGCACGACTATGACTACTGCGAAAAAGTGGACCTGCGATCAGTGCGGGGTCAGCGTCAGCCGCGCCGGCGGTGAGAAGGTTGGCCTGCCCGCGAGCTGGGCAAGCTCCAAGGAAGGCACTTTCTGCCTGCTCTGCCGCCGCGAGCGCGCCGCCCAGGCAGCCCTCGACGCGGCCCCCGACGGCTCGCTCGAGGACCGCGCCAAGCTGCGCCGCGCCGCCCTGGTCGAGTTCGAGGTGCGCCGCCGCCCCAATCACGGCAACGGCGAGATCGCCAAAGCCTGCCGCTCCTCGGTCGCCGCCGTCGTCGCCGCGCGCAAACGCCTGGACATCCCGGCGCCCAGCGCCAACTAGCCGGCTACACGCGTCCGCTTCGCCAGGTCGCTCAGCAGCGCCTCGATCCCGCCCTCGGCGTGGACCCGCCGCTGGCGGTCGGCGCCGTTGCCCTCGGTGAGGATTCGGTCGATCTCCTCCAGGGCCCCGGCGCCGTCGAGCTGCTCGGCGTAGGGGCGAGCCTCGGCGAGGGTCGCGCGAGCGACCTCCGGGGCCGGCGCGGCGGTGCTGTCGTCGATCATCAGCCGCGCCTCGAGGCCGTATCGGCATGCCTGGTAGTAGGACTCCTCGATCGCCTCGCGGGTCAGGCCGGGGGCGCCGGGGCGGTCGATCTCCTTCGCCGCCAGGGCTTGGATCAGGGCGGCGATCGCGGCGTTGACCTCGGGCCGCGGATCGACGTCCATCCCCCGCACCTCGACCGTCCCCAGCTTCGGGTGCGGGCGCACGTCCCACCAGATGTAGGTGTAGTCGTCGACTCCGGCGGCGGCGATCAGCTGCTCGGCGACCCGGAGGAAGTCCTCGTAGTCGCGGAAGGCGCGCGGCAGCTCGAAGCGCGGGTAGCGGCGGACGACGCTGGCGCGGCCGCTGGCCAGGCCTGTGTCCTCGCAGTCGCGGAAGGGCGAGTTGGCGGTCAGCGCCGCCAGCAGCGGCAGGTGGTGGCGCATCGCGTTGGCAACGGCAATTGCGGTTTCGGGGTCGGGGACGCCGACGTGGACGTGGAGCCCGCAGGGTGGCGTGTCGAGGATGCTGACCAGGTCGCGCTTGACCGGCACGTAGCGGGACTTCTCGACCAGGGCCGCCTCGCCGGCATCGCCCGGATAGAGGCCCGATCCCATCAGCCCCACTCCGGCGGCGGCGACCGCGCGCCGCACCCCCGTCAGCTCCTCGGCGGCGGCGCCGGCGTCGAGGCAAACGCCGGTCTTCAGCTCGATCTGGGTGGCGAAGATCTCGGTCGAGACCGCCTCGCGGCACCCGGGGTTGATTCGCTCCATAACCTCTTCGGCCGCGGCCAGCAGGCCGCAGTCCGGGTCGACCAGCAACAGCTCTTCCTCGACCCCGATCGTTAGCGGCGTCGAGGAGCCAAAGCTGTGCTCGCCCCGCGCCGCGGCGCCCTCGGCCGCACCGTCCCCCGTTTTGGATGAAGTTCCCATTGCGTCGGTGAGGGCGAGGTACCCTTCGGCGGGGCATCTTTAACCCGGTCCCACATGCTCCACCGCGGGGGGTTCTACATCGTCCGCAGCGCGGCTTCGGCGGCGTTATAGCCGCAGACGCCGTGGGCGCCGGGACCGGGCGGGGTCGCGGCCGAGCAGATGTAGACGCCGGGGATGCCGGTCGCGTACGGCGCCGGGCTGATGCGCGGGCGCAGCAGGGTCTGCAGCGGGGTGTTGGCGCCGGTGAGGATGTCGCCGCCGAGGAAGTTGGCATTCGCCGACTCGAACTCGGCCGGGGTGCGGGTCACCGAAGCAACGATCCGCTCGCGGGTGCCGGGGGCGAAGCGCTCGAGCTGGCTGAGGATCGCCTCGCTCGCGTCCCCTTCGTAGCCATTGGGGACGTGGGCGTAGGTCCAGACCGGGTGCAGGTCTCCCTCGGAGCGGCTCGGGTCGGCGAGGTACTGCTGGCCGACGAGAACGAAGGGCCGCTCCGGCATCCGGCCGCGGTTGACGTCGCGCTCGGCCGCGACCAGCTCGGCGAAGGAGCCGATCACGTGGACGTTGCCGGCGCGGCGCGCCTCCTCCTGGATCCAGGGCACCCCGCCCTCGACGGCGAGGTCGAGCTTGAAGGCGCCGGGTCCGCGCTTGTAGCGGCGGTAAGCGCGGGCGACCCGGGGCGGCAGGCGATCCCCGGTCAGCTCCAGCACCCCCGCCGGCGCCAGGTCGAGGACGACCGCATCGGCAGCCGGCAGCTCGTCGAGCGAGCGCACCCGGCGGCCGGTCTCGATCCTGCCGCCGTGCTCGCGGACCACCGAGGCCCAGGCGTTGGAGATCGCGATCGAACCCCCCTTCGCCACCGGCCAGCCGTGGGCGTGGCCGGCGCAGGTCAGCGCCATTCCGATCGCCGCGCTGAACGGCAGGTTCAGCGGCGCGTAGGCGTGGGCCGCGATGCCGCCGAACAGCGCCGCCGCCTCCTGCGAGCCCAGCGACTTGGCCAGCGCCGTCGCCGGCATCGCCGCCGGCAGGCCGAAGCGCGCCAGTCGCAGCGGATGGCGCGGCAGGTGAAGCAGCGGCCGGTAGAAGTCCTCGCTGAGCGCGTCATAGCCCTTGGCCGGGCCGGCGAAGACGCGCTGCCAGCGGCTGCCCGCCGGACCGAGACCGGCCGCCGTCGCCTCCACCGAGCGCAACATCGCCCCGCCCCCGCCCCCGTCCAGCGGGTGGGCGAGGTCGACCTCGGGCCAGCACCACTCGAGCCCGTGGCGCTCGAGTTGCAGGCCGGTGACCGCGGGCGAGGAGACGACCATCGGGTGGGTGGCGCTGCACTCGTCGTGGATCAGGCCGGGAAGGGTCAGTTCCGAGCTGCGGGTGCCGCCGCCGATCATCTCCTCGGCCTCGATCACGGTCACCTCGACGCCGCGGCTGGCAAGGGTCGCCGCGCAGGCGAGCCCGTTCGGGCCGGAGCCGACGACGACGGCCAAGCTCATGAGCTTTGGTGCACCGGGAGCGGCTCGTCGCCGACCAGCCAGGGCTGGCGGCTGACCATGTCGCGAACGTCGATCCAGCCCTCCTCGACGAGGCCGTCGGCGGCGTCCCAGATCCGGTAGCGCTGGCGCGAGACGTGGGCCGGCTGCGACTCCAGCGTCACCACCCGCAGCTCCCCCGACCCGAACCGGCAGCGCTCCTGCACCGCGGCCAGCAGCCGGTGGTCGTGGAAGTGGCCATCGCCGAAGTTGTAGCCGAGGACGACGCCGGCGACGAGCTCCCCCTCACGCACGTCGTAGGCGTCGACGTCGTCCACGGCCCGTGCGGTCAGCGCGTTCAGCGCCCGCCCGTGGGAGTGCATCGAGCGGAAGGCGAGGCCTTTGTAGACGAGGACGTCGATCATCTCGTCGTCGTAGAAGTTCTCCAGCTGCTTGGTGACGATAGGGGCCGACTTGACGACGTCGCGGTCGAGCTTGGCCTCCGCCCCACCCTCGCGCCGGAACAGCCACTGGCTGGTCGCCCAGTTGCCGGCGTAATAACGCATCGAGGGAAGGAAGGAGACGAGGTCGGGCCGGAAGTTGCCCAGCACCGGCAGCCCGACGCAGGTCAGGGCGAGGAGGACCAGCAGCAGCGGATCGTCGAGCGTCGACCACGGCACGTCCGCGTAGTGGCCGAAGAGGAAGAAGAGGCCAAAGATCATGAACACGTTCCACTCCAGCGGCACCGCCAGCGGGAAGGTGGAGAAGATGTGGATGTGGAAGATCACCATCCCGGCCAGCGCCAGGGTGCCGATCAGCCCGCCCTGGGTCACCAGCAGGAGCAGGGGCAGGGTGAACTCCATCACCGTCCCGAGGTGGGCGTCGAACTCACCCAGCCGCGAGGGCAGCAGGTCCCGCGGGTGGTCGCGGTAGAGGCGCCGCTTGAAGGCCCGCGATTTGTTCCACGGCGTGTTGCTGATCATCACCGTGACCACGAAGGGAAAGTGGCGGTTGAGCTTCGAGGATGCCGCCCCCCACCAGATGCAGAAGAAGACCAGCTGGGCGGCGATCACCAAGTTGGTCAACGGGAAGAGAAAGATCAGCGAGAGGTTGCCGTAGATCTCCGCCCGTGCCGCCAGGAAGGGGACCTTGTCGCGCAGGCCGAGGAGGGCGAGCAGCGCCAGGAGCACGCCGACCCCGGCCGGGTCGAGGCGCGCGACCGTGCCGTCGGCCCAGGGCGCGGTGGCCTCGCCACCGGGAGAAACCAGGAGGAAGACCGCCGCCGCCAGCAGCCCCGCATAAAGGGCGACGTCGAGCCAGGTCCGCGTCGCCCCCCGCGTCCCCGGCACCCGCTCGGGCCAAGGCGGCAGCCGGGTCGTCCCTGGCCGCAGCCAGTAGAGGACGCCGCCGATCATCGGCTTGAAGCGAAGGGTCAGCGGCAGCGAGCCGGCACCCAGCCCCAGCACCTCCCAGAGCATGGTCCAGATGACCGCCTTCTGAAAGACGATCGGATCGGTCCAGGCAGGCCAGCCGCTAGTCCCGAAGATCACCAGCGCCCCGCCGCCCGCGTAGACGAGGATCTTGAAGACGTAGAGGAAGTAGACGGCGACCGGAGTCCCGAATCCGTTCAGCGCCCAGTCCTGCGCCAGCGGCTTGATCCGCTCCAAGTGCGACAGCCGGCGCCACTCGGGTACGTCGAACGGCGGCGGCGCGGGGTCGAGAAGGCCCATCTCCCAGCCAGCCTACTTCTCCCTCTTCGACCAACGCATCATTTTCCCGCCGACGGTCGCCACGACCTAGGGATCGACCTCGTCGACCCAGCGCAAGGCGCCGATGCTCACCTAAGAGCGTAAGGGCATCGTCATCGACCAGCGCCCCGGCTGCCACGGCATTTTCCTCGACCCCTAGACCAGGGAGAGCTGGGGTGTTGATCGCTGTTCGACTGACAGCCCGCGTCTGGCAATCGCCGGAGCGCTTCGGCCGTAGCACTGCTACGGGGAGGCACGACATTGCCGTGGAACCGGTATAAAGTTCAGGCGTGACTGGCGTAATGTCCCTCTTGCGATGGCCGTTCGGCCGCCTTTCGGAGCTGCCCGACGATCGTCAGGTGAAGGCCCTGACCGCCTTCACGGTCATACGGTTGGGGCTTATTCCACCCGTGATCTTGACGTTCATGGTGCGTCCGACCCTGACCATCGTATTCCTGGGCGCGTTCATGGTCGCCGACCTCTATGACGGCGTGCTCGCCCGCAAGCTCGACGCCGATGGGCCGGGACGACGAGCAGCCGACAGTGTGGTGGATCGACTTGCGATTGACAGCTGCCTGATCGGCGCTTGGGCAGCGGGCTCGATGCCGGGGCTGATCCTGCTCGGTCTGCTGGCTCGCGACTTGTACTGCAGCGGGTTATGCCTTTGGATGTTCACGCGTCGGCGCGCCGCGATCAAGGTCGACCTCCTGTATCGAGGGCTGAGCTTCCTGATCGCGGTGTGGGCCTTGGCCGCCCCTTTCGTGACGCAATCGGTACGCAGCGTGTCGGCCATCGCATTGCTTGGGCTCGCGACCGTGGTTGCGGCTGATCTGACCAGGGCGGTGCTGCGGGTGATTCGATCAACGGAGGATGTGGCCGGACAGGCCATCCCGGTCGGTGAGCTTCGATCCGAGCGCAACGGCCACCTCCGACCCTTTCGTACGACCAACCGCCTACGGGCACACGCAACCTGATTCGCTGAGTTAGAGCTCGGACGTGGATGAGCCACAGGTAAGGCCGCCGCGATTTACGCGCGACGAGCAGGCGCTTGCCGTCTGGGTGTCCCACACGGTTATTCCCATCGCAGTCGTGGCGATTGTTGGCTTCGCTTATGGGAAGGTCCCGATTGGCTTCATAGTCCCAGAGGTTGTTATTTGGATTGTCTTCTCGCTTCTCTCTCCCTCCTTCGATGCACCTGCAGTGGGCATCCTGAAGCTGTTCAAACGCGACGAGTACCTCATCGACGTAGAGGCCTTTCGCCACCGGGCGCTGCCGGCTGCCTTCACGACCGCGTTTGTCCTGCAATTCGTCGCCCTGACCTTTCTGCTTGCCGAGACCGGCGGGCCGATCACGAGTCCGTTTGCGTCCTTCGTCATCGCCTACACCGTTTTCTCATCGCTGCTGACGACGAAACTCTGGTCGCTCGGTGTCGCGCTGATCGCGCCCACGATCTACTACACCGCGATGGTCGCCGCATATGGATCCGGCAGCCAGAGTGACCGCGCGAGCGAAGGTGTCTACCTTGCCGTGACGCTGTTCATCATCTGGCTGACGGTCTGGCTGGCGTTCCTTTCCCGGCTCTCGATGTGGCGCCTCCAGTCGACCATCGACGCCGAGGCAGACCTGGCCACGGTGCGAGCAGCTGTCGCTGCTCAGATCTGGAGCAGAGGAGTGGTCACGACCAGATCGCTTCCGGCCCGACGCCCGGCGGCGGAAGCCGCTCTGGCCGAGTACCGCAACAACCATCCCGAGCTCGCGCTTCACATCGTCGAAGACCGTCGTCTGAAGTGGGTGGAGCAGGAACGCATGGCGAAGGCGCGAGCGCTGACGACGACGTTCACCACCGACGGCGCGGCGGAGCTGTTTGCCGAAAGCTTCGACCTCGACGAGCTCCAGACGATCCGCCGGGAGGAGACCGAGGCGGACTCAGTCGCGATCGGAGCGGTCGGAGACGACCCTGTATTGCCCAGTCGCCTGTTCGTTCGCGCGACCGCGCAGGCACCGAGCGGTGGCCTGCTCGAAGAGACGGCACGGATCGCGCGCCAGGAGATCGCGCGCGCAAACGTAGCGGTGCTCCTGGTGGAGGACGCGACCGAGTGGCTGAGCCGACCCGAAGCGATGACGGTGCAACGCGGCCTGAGCACCTCTGTGGTGGTGATGGATGCAAAAGGGCTGATGCAACTGGCGGGCGCGACTTCTCCGCGTCGGGCCCTGATGAGCGCCGTGCGGGAACAGGCCGACCTCTCGAAAGCCAATCCCTTCGTCGTGCTGGGCCCGACGCCCCCGCCGATGTTCTTCGGCAGGCACGACGAGGAGGTCGAAGTCTCGGCGCTGCTGGGCAGCAACAGCGCCGCGCTCCTGGGTGGACGCCGAACCGGCAAGACCTCGCTGCTCAAACACATCAAACGCACGCTGTCGAGAGACGAGTGGACGGTGCTCTACGCCGACCTTCAGTCAGTCAGCGACTGGGATACCTTCGCCGACCTCGTCGCGGACGAGTGGCAGGTCGATCCACCGAAAGCCTTCCGCCCGTCCTGGATCGGCTCGTTCGTGCGGGAAGTCCGCGCGCGAAACGGTGGCGGTCCAATCGCAATCCTGCTGGACGAGGTGGACCAGTTCCTCAGGTGGGACCTGGAGCACGAGAATCCGCTCGCGCCGGAGGTCTTCTTCAGGTCGTGCCGGACCCTGTCCCAGGAAGGCGCGGCGCAATTCGTACTGGCCGGGGAGCGCACGATTGCCGGCAGACTCTGGTCACCCGACTCGCCCCACTGGAATTTCTGTCGCCCCATACCGGTCCGCCAGCTCGCGCGCAAGGACGCTGACCAGTTGCTCGTCCGGCCGCTGGCGCACTTGGAGGTCGGGCTGGCCGACACACAGGCACTTCTGGACCATGCCTGGCGGCGAACGAGCGGGCATCCACGGCTGGTGCAGTTTCTAGGCGGTGAGCTGGTCGGTCTGCTCAATGAACGGGACCCGGAGGTCCGTGGGTCGCTCAGCCTGGAGGACGTCAAAAAAGTCACTGAATCGACCAAGTACCGCGACGAGTATGTCGACACGTATCGTGGACAGAGCACTCCACTAGAGCGATCTTTGTGTAATCTGGCGGCCGCCGGAGTGGCAACTGAGCCGCTCCTCAGCGCGGAGCTCAACAGGCGCAACGTGCCTCACGACAACACCACCCTCCATAACAGTCTTCGCATGCTCGATCTCTATGGGATCCTCCGGATCGAGAAAGACAAACTCGTATTTCGCGCGGAGTGGATGCCCGAGGCGCTCCAGCGTAAGGCCGAAGTGGGCAGCGTTGACCCCGGACTGATCCCGTAATGGCGCCACTCGTTTCGTTCAAGCCGAATGGAACCATGTCTCCAACGGAGAGGGCATATGTGGTGCGCCAGTTCGAGAATGACACCCTGGCGCAGCTCTCCGCCGGCAGCTGGGTCTCGTTGCTGGGACCACGCAAGTACGGCAAGAGCAGTGCGCTGAAGCGCATCCAATCGCGGTTGAATGAGAACGGCTACTCCTGTGCGTTCATCGACGTTCAGGCTTATGGTGAGCCGGACCAGGAATATGCCCAGTTCCTGGAATGGTTTGCCGACAGGCTCGCCGGTGAGATAGGTACGGAGTTCATTCGGCCGAGAAAAAAGCGGCGGCGCAAGCAGCTCGACTACTGGCTACAGGAGGTCGCCACGCCAAAGTTTCCGAACCTGGCGATCCTCATCGATGAGGCAGGAGGAGTGCCCGCCGCGTTTCGCAAGCCTTTCTACTCACAACTCCGGGCAATCCACAACAGCCGCGGTCATCCGGACTCTGTCGCGGAGCGACTCGTTTTCGCCTTTGCCGGGACGTTTCGCCCCAATCGGATGATCGACAACAACAACTCGCCCTTCAACGTCTCCAACGAGATCAACCCGGAGGATTTGACGGAGGAGGAGGTCGGTGAGCTGGCGTCTCTGGGTCTCGATCACGACGCCGCTCACTATGCCCAGCGAGCCTTTGCCGAAACCAGCGGTCAGCCGTACTACGTCCAGCACCTGTTCGAGGCCGTTCAAAAAGCCTCCGACGGCGCAGATGCGCGCAACACGGCCTTCGACTCCGCCCTCGAGGAACTCCGCAGCGGCGCTAACGGGCATCTGGAAGACCTCACCCAATTCGTGGCCGAGGACGACGAGCTTCGCGCCCAGGTGCCCCGCATCCTCGATCGAAGCCTCCCCTACGACGGATCGGATCCGATTCACAACCATGCGATCGTCACCGGCGTCGCGCGCAACGACGAGGGCTATCTCGTTCCCCGTAACCCGATCTACGCGGGTGCTCTGGCGCGCTTCGGAGGGGAGGAGTTCCCGTAGTGGGCGCGGAGCCGGGTGCAGGTGCCGCGGCCTACGCGGCGACCTTGGCGCAGGAGTTCGAGGCCGCTCTACTGGACATCGTCGAGGACCTCGAGCCGCACCGCGATCAGATCGAGTACGCGGTGCGCACAGGGCACCGCACCAGACCGGTGGGGTGCCTGCTCGCATGCGCGGCGGTAGGTGGGGATTGGCGAGAGGCACTGGGCGCGGCGGTGGGGATCGAGTTCCTGCACAAGTCGTCAGTCATCCGGGACGACATCGCCGACGGCGACGCGGTGAGAAGCGGCCAGCCGTCCCTTCATGCGGTCTACGGTATTCCCACCGCGCTCGGTATCAGCGACTGGCTCTGGACCACGGGGTTCCTGCAGTTCGGCGTGAATGCGCCCCCCGCACTCAGCACCGAGTGCCTGCGCGCGGCGACCGATGTCGTTCGGGAGATGGCAGTGGGCCAACTCGAGGACATCGACCCCACCAAGCAGCGCCGCAGCCCAGAGGACCGCATCGAGGTCGAGGAACAGAAGACCGGAAGCCTGGCGGGTCTGGCATGCCACATCGGCGCCGTCATAGGTGGCGGTCACCCGTCCGAAGTTTCCGCGCTGAGGAGTTTCGGGCGCAAGCTCGGCACGGCATTCCAGGTGCTCAACGACATGCGGAACCTCTCAGGCGAAGAGGCCGGCCGGAGAGCCGCGTCGGATCTGCGCCAACGCCGCGTCACGGTCCTCAGCGCATATGCCCAGAAGATTGGCACGGGCGCTGGACTGCCGAACCTGGGCGAGGTGAGCGACGCCAAGGTGGAGCAGGCGCGACGAGACCTCTTGGCGTCGGGGGTGCTGCAGTTCGGGGAGGAACTGGCAGCCCAGCTCCTCGACGAAGCCCGTGCCCAGCTGGGGGTCCTGCCGGCAACCGAGGCCTGCGAGGTCCTCGGCTCGCTGACCTCCGGAGTGCTACGTGACCACGCGTTCTAAGCTCGGGCGATGAGCACGGCGGAGGGCGTTCGAGCTGTCGTCATAAGGGAGCACTACGCGCGGGTCATGGCCAATGCTGACTCCGCCAGAGCACGAGCGCAGGCGGCCTACGGAATCGTCAGCGCGATAGCGATAGCCCTCATGGCCGCGGGGCTGTTGGGTGGCGTGGACACGCAGCCGTTCGGCGTGCAGGCTCTCACCGTTGCCGCACTGGTGGCCTGGCTTGCCGCAGCCGCGCTGTTCCTGCACGCGGTGTCTTCGCCGTTCGAGGTGAGCCCGCTGCCGACGAGCAACGACGAGGCGCTCACGAAGGCGGTGCTCGACGGTGTACGTGCCGAGAGGACGAAGATAGACAGCTGGCAGCGCCGAGGCCAGATGGCAGCCGCGGTCGCGGCTTTCCTGACCGTTGCCGCATTCCTCTCGGCCCTCTACAGCGACGGCACGTCGGAGCGGGAGACGGCCCTGATCGCGCTGACCTCGAACGGCGCCGCCAGCATTCAGAGAACCTGTGGGTCGGTGCCTTCGACCCTCTCGGGGAAGGTCGCTAAGGCCGACCTGGAAGACGAGATCGTGGAAATTGAACTTGCCCCGGGCGTGTGTGGCAATACGCGCGTGAATGTCGCCGTCCCGCGAAGCGCAATTCTCGCACTGGCGTTCCGAGGCCCGCTCAGCCAGTAGCCCCGCCGGCGAGGAGCCTGGTCGAGGTCGAGAAATACCGCTACGGGGATTCGAACCCCGGTTTCTGGCATGAGAAGCCAGCGTCCTAGTCCCCTAGACGATAGCGGCAAGGAACGGGCATTTTAGCGAGTCGGCGGACGGGGGCGCGAGACGTCGGTCACAGGACGATTCGTTTGGGGCGGCCGGTGGCACGCGGCGTCCAATCGGTAAATTGCCTGCTCCGGCGGCTGTGGCGGAACTGGTAGACGCGCACGGTTCAGGTCCGTGTGGGCGAGAGCCCGTGGAGGTTCGACTCCTCTCAGCCGCATAGGAATCTCTGCTCTGGTCAGGCGATCGGCGCGGTCGCGCCCTCGGGCGCCCGCGCCGCGCTCGCCGCGATCTCGTCGGCGAAGTCGGGCCACAGGGCCCGCGGCAGGTCGTGGCCCATCCCCTCGACCAGCCGCAGCCGGGCGCCGGGGATCGCCTTCGCGGTGGCACGCCCACCGGAAGGGTTGACCAGGACGTCATTCTTGCCGTGGATGACGAGGGCCGGGACCTTGAGCTTGCGCAGGGCATTGGTGCGGTCGCCGGAGGCGGTGATCGCGTGCAGCTGGCGGGCGATCCCGGCCGGGCTGTGGCCGCGATCGAACGAGCGGCCGGCGATCTCCCGGATCCGCTCCTCGTCGAAGGGGTAGCCGGGCGAGCCGATCGTCTTGAAGGTCTTGATCACCCGCTCGATCGCCGCCTCGCGCTCGCGCGGCGGCTTTCCGAGCATGAGGCCGAAGGTGCGGTAGCTGGGATGACCGACCCGGCGGCTGCCGGTGGTCGACATGATCGAGACGATCGAGCGGACGCGGGCCTGATTCTCGATCGCCGCGGTCTGGACAATCATCCCGCCCATCGAGGCGCCGACCAGGTGGGCCGAGTCGATCCCGAGGTGGTCCATCAGGCCGAAGGCGTCGGCGGCCATGTCGCGCAGCAGGTACGGGGGCTTGCCGCTGCCGGCCAGCATCGCCAGCTTGCCGGGCATGCCGGCGGAGTCGATCCGGGTCGAGCGGCCGATGTCGCGGTTGTCGAAGCGGACGACGCGATAGCCCCTCTCGGCCAG
Organism: Solirubrobacterales bacterium; assembly: GCA_045805745.1. GTDB lineage: Bacteria > Actinomycetota > Thermoleophilia > Solirubrobacterales > 70-9 > VAYN01. The sequence goes on along the minus strand of JBJMKP010000005.1, from coordinate 116,640 downwards.
CATCTCGCAGAGCTCCTCCGGCCAGGCGATCATCTGCGTCGCCAGCCCCATCACCATCAGCAGCGGCTCGCCGTCGGGGTCGCCGGTCTCCTGGTAGCAGAGCTCGATCCCGTTGGCGGGTGCGAACAGTTCCTCGCCGAAGCCGTGCATCCGAGGATCGTACCCAGCCTGGCTGCCCAGCCAAACGTCATACTCGCGCGGATGCGGACGGCGATCATCTCCGACCTGCACCTCGGCGTCGCCAGCGACGAGGACGTGGCGCGCGACCGCGACGTGCGGCGCGTGCTGCTCGAGGAGATCTCCGGCGCCGACCGGCTGGTCCTGCTCGGCGACGTGGTCGAGCTCCGCAACCTTCCCGTCGGGCCTTCGCTGGCCCGAGCCCGGCCGTTCTTCGAGGAGCTGGGCGAGGCGGTTGGCGGCGCCGAGGTGATCCTCGTCCCAGGCAACCACGACCATCGCCTGGCCGAGCCGCTGCTGGACGCGCTCTCGATCGACGGCGCACCACTCGAGCTGGAGCACCGCCGCGCCGCCGACGCCGGTCCCGCGGCGCTGATCGACGGCTGGCTCGGCGGCGCCGGCCTGCAGATCGCCTACCCCGGCATCTGGCTGCGCGACGACGTCTACGCCACCCACGGGCATTACATGGACGTCCACCTGACTCTGCCGCGAGCCGAGTGCGTCGCCGCGGCGACGATGGTCCGCCTCTCCGGCCCTCTGTCCCGCGAGGCAACCCCCGCCGACTACGAAAAGGTGCTCCGGCCCTTGTATGGGTTCGCCTACGGCCTGGCCCAGGTGCTGCCGATCAAGCGCCGCCGCAACGGCCCCTTCGATAAGGCCCGGGAGGTGCTCGCCGGGGAAGAGCGGCGGCGCACGCTCGGCACCCGCTCCGCACGCGCCAGCTTCCCGCTCGCGATCCGTGCCCTCAACGGGTTGCTACGCGCCGATTTCGGGGCCGACGTGCGGCCAGCGGCAATCTTCCGCAGCGGCGTCGAGGCGGCAATCGAGATGGCGGCCCGCCTCGGCGTCGACGATGCCCACGTGATCACCGGCCACACCCACCGCGGCGGCCCCCTGCCGGGCGAACCGGAGTGGCGCCTGGCCCGCGGCGGCCACCTTCACAACACCGGCAGCTGGGTCTTTTCCTCCGCCTTCCACCAGCCCGGCATCCCACCCAACTCCTACTGGCCGGGCACCGTCACCTGGCTGGAGGACGACGAGCCGCCCCGCTGCGTCCGGCTCCTACACGGCTATTCGCACCAGCAGATGACCGAGCTGGTCAGCCGGACCGCAGCCAGTCGGCGATAGTCGCGCCGATCTCCGCCCCGGCGTCCTCCTGGAGGAAGTGGGAGGCGTCCTCGACCGGCTGCGGCGGCGGGAAGTTGAGCTCGCTGGAAACCCTTTCCCCCACCGAGAAGGGCAGGATCGGGTCGGAGTCCGCCCAGAGGACCAGCGCCGGGCGTTCGTCCTCGCGCAAGGCGTCGGCGACGGCTTTGCCCTCTGCCGCGCCGACCGCATCGGGCTCGGTCGGCAGGATCAGCGGGAAGGCGCGGGCGCCGGCCTTCGAGGCCGGATCGGGATAGGGCGCGTCGTAGGCGGCGATCACCTCGTCGCCGGGATCGTGCTTGCAGCCGCCTTTGACCAGGAAGCCGACCGGCACGTCCTCGTTCTCGCGGACGAAGTCGCGGAAGGCGAACCAGGCGTCGCTCATCTTCTGCCGCCCGGTGAAGGGGCCGGTCTCCATGATCACAATGCGGCTGAACCGGTCGGGGTGCTCGACCGCGAGCCGCAGCCCGATCGGCCCGCCCCAGTCGTGGACCACGGCGGTCGCGTTCCGCACGTCCAGTTCCTCCAGCAGCTGCGCCATCAGGTCGACGTGGCGGTCGTAGGTGTACCAGCCGAGGTCGGTGGGCTTGTCGGAGCGGCCGAAGCCGGCGTAGTCGGGGGCGATGCAGCGGTAGCCGGCGTCGCGCACCGGCGGGATCACCTTGCGCCAGAGGAACGACCAGGTCGGCTCGCCGTGGAAGAAGACGACCGGGTCGCCCTCCCCCTCGTCGAGGTGAGCGAGCCGCAGCCCGTCGACCTCCCTATATACGGACTCGAAGGGGAAGTCCGGCAGGTCTTGCAGCAGCTCTTCAGGGGTGCGGATCGCGTCGAGGCTCATCGGCGCAGTCTATGCCGGAAAAGGATTGTTGACTCGAAATCCTGGAATCCAGATAGGGATTCCAGACTTTCCTGATCAACTTTGTGCTACGGTGCCCGCCCAATTGAGCAGTAAGTTGCTCAAGAACGTAAGTTAGTCGACATAGGAAGGAAAGTTTTTGATGCGGAACGCTCGCACTACCCGGCGGCGCAGCGTGAAGATCGGCCTCCCGGCCGCCCTTCTCGTCCTGCTGCTTGCAGTCTTCGCCGCCGGCTGCGGCGGTGGCGACAGCACCACCGGCTCGGACTCCGGCTCCTCTGGAGGCGGCAAGCTCGACGTGGTCGGTTACTCGACCCCCGAAGCCGTCTACACCGAAGCCCTCGAGCCCGCTTTCGAAGAAAGCTCGAAAGGCGCGGGCGTCAGCTTCAGCAACTCGTTCGGTGCCTCCGGCGACCAGAGTCGTGCGGTCGTCGCGGGCCAACCCGCATCGGTCGTCCACTTCTCCCAGGCCGGCGACATGGAACGGCTGGTCGAAGAAGGCGAACTCGTCGCCAAGGACTGGGAACAGAACCAGTACAAGGGGATCGCCGAGAACTCGGTCGTGGTCATGGTCGTCCGCAAGGGCAACCCAGAGGGACTGAAGTCCCTGGACGACCTGCAGAGTAAGGACGTCGACGTCATCACCCCGAACCCGTTCAGCTCGGGCTCGGCCCGCTGGAACATCATGGCCGTCTACGGCAACGCGATCGAGGCCGGAGCATCGCCGCAAGATGCGCTCGCCCAGGTCAAGACGGTGCTCGAAAAGACCGTCGCCCAGCCGGGCAGCGGCCGCGACGCCCTCTCGGCCTTCACGCAGGGCCAGGGAGACGTCCTCCTCAGCTACGAGAACGAGGCGATCAAGGCCGAAGACGAGGGTGAAGACGTCGAATACATCGTGCCCCCCTCGACGATCCAGATCGAAACCCCGATCGCCGTCACCAAAAACGCCACGGAGCCCGCGGCCGAAGACTTCCTGAGCTTCCTCTGGTCCGACCAGGGTCAGGAAATCTGGGCTGAAAACGGCTACCGGCCGGTGAATCCGAAGCTCGTCGACGAGAAGCAGTTCCCGACCCCGAAGGACCTGTTCTACATCGCCGACTTCGGCGGCTGGGGCAAAGTCAACGACGAATTCTTCGACGACGAAAGCGGCTCGGTCGCTGGGATCGAGAAGGAACTCGGAGTCTCGACGAGCGGCTGATGGAGGCACACCCGGCAAACCTCCCCGCTCCCACCGCATCCCGGGCAGGCCTGTGCCTGCCCGGGGTGGGCATTGGCGTCGGCAGCGGCATGGTGGTGCTCTACCTGAGCATCATCGTGCTGCTGCCGCTGGCCGCGGTCGCCAGCGAAGCCTTCTCCCTCGGCCTCGGCCACTTCTGGGAACAGGTGACCACGCCGCTGGCGGTGAAGAGCCTGAAGCTGACGCTCGTCTGCTCGCTGATCGTCGTCGTCCTCAACGGGTTCTTCGGCACGGTTCTCGCCTGGCTCTTGGTTCGCGACGAGTTTCCCGGCAAGAGCGTCATCAACGCCGTGATCGACCTGCCGTTTGCGCTGCCGACTATCGTCGCCAGCCTGGTCTTGCTGTCGCTCTACGGCGCTGACAGTCCCCTGGGCATCGATATCGCGGCGACCCGGGCCGCGGTGGTCGTGGCGCTGATGTTCGTCACTCTGCCCTTCGTGGTCCGTGCCGTGCAGCCGCTGCTGCTGGAGATGGACCGTGAGATGGAGGCCGCGGCAGCCTCGCTGGGGGCCGGCAGCTTCACGATCTTCCGCCGCATCATCTTCCCGAACCTCCTCCCCGGCCTCGGTGCCGGGATCGCCCTGGCCTTCGCCCGCGCCCTCGGCGAGTTCGGCTCGGTCCTGCTCTTCGCCGGCGGCCTACCGGACACGACGGTCACCTCGGTCTTCATCCGCAACCAGGTCGAGTCCAACAACCTGGTCGGGGCCTCCGCCGTCTCGATGGTTTTGCTCGTCGCCTCGCTGCTGCTGCTCGGCTGCGTTTCGCTGATCCAGCGCTGGGCGATCCGCCACGACCGCAGCTCGAGTGAGTTCATCCCGACGATGGCCAAGGACGGCGCCGGCGGGGGGCACGGCTGATGACCGCCAATCCCGCCAGCCGCTGGGGTCTGCGCGTCCTCGGACTCGGCTACCTGACCCTGCTGCTGCTGATCCCGCTGGTGATGATCTTCTACAAGACCTTCGAAGACGGGATCAGCCCACCACTCGATGCGATCACTTCGCCCGACGGCCTGCATGCACTGAAGCTGAGCGTGCTGATGGTTGCGATCGCGGTGCCGCTGAACACGATCTTCGGGGTCACCTGCGCGCTGCTGCTGGTCCGCCACAAAACGAAGCTGAACCCGGTTATCGACGCGGTCATCAACCTCCCGTTTGCGGTCTCGCCGATCGTGATCGGCCTCTCGCTCTACCTCCTCTACGGAGTCGGCGGCTGGTTCGCCTTCATCAGCGAAGAAGGCTTTAAGATCCTCTTCGCGGTGCCGGGGATGGTGCTCGCGAGCATCTTCGTCTCACTGCCGTTCGTGGTCCGGGAGACGGTCCCGGTGCTGCAGGAGATCGGGACCGACCAGGAGCAGGCCGCCTCGACCCTCGGCGCCAACGGCTGGCAGACCTTCTGGAAGATCACCCTGCCGTCGATCCGCTGGGGCGTTGCCTACGGCGTCGTCCTCACCACCGCCCGGGTGCTGGGCGAGTTCGGCGCGGTGACGATCGTCTCCGGCTCAATCAGCGGCCAGACCCAGACCCTGCCGCTCTTCGTCGAGAAGCAGTACGCCAACTTCAACTCAACCGGCGCCTACGGCGCATCCCTGGTGCTGGCGCTTCTGGCGCTGGTCACCCTCTTCGCGATGAACCTGCTGAAACGAAAGGAGGAAGCCTGATGGGAATCTCAGTCGAGGGAGCAAATAAGCGCTTCGGTGACTTTCAGGCGCTTGACGACGTATCCATCGAGGTCCCGGACGGGTCGCTTACCGCCCTGCTCGGACCTAGTGGCTCCGGCAAGTCCACGCTGCTGCGGGCCATTGCCGGACTCGAGGACCTCGATGCCGGCGAGGTGAAGATCAACGGCGAGGACGCGACCGGCAAGCCGGCGCAGAAGCGCGGCGTCGGCTTCGTCTTCCAGCACTACGCCGCCTTCAAGCACATGACCGTGTTCGACAACGTCGCCTTCGGCTTGAAGATCCGCAAGTGGGACAAGCAGAAGACCTCCCAGCGGGTCCATGAGCTGCTGCAGCTGGTCCAGCTCGACGGGCTCGCCGGCCGCTTCCCCTCCCAGCTCTCCGGCGGCCAGCGGCAACGGATGGCGCTGGCGCGGGCGCTGGCAGTCGAGCCCAAGGTGCTCCTCCTCGACGAGCCGTTCGGCGCCCTCGACGCCAAGGTGCGCAAGGACCTGCGGACCTGGCTGCGCAACCTCCACGAGGAGATGCACGTGACGACGATCTTCGTCACCCACGACCAGGAAGAGGCGATGGACGTCGCCGGCCAGCTGGTGGTGATGAACGAGGGACGGGTCGAGCAGTCGGGCACCGCCGACGACCTCTACGAGCACCCCGCCAACGAGTTCGTGATGAGCTTCGTCGGCGAGGTCAACCGGCTCGGCGACCACTTCGTCCGTCCGCACGACATGGAAGTCGTGCTCGATGCCGACGAGCACACCCAGGAGGGCCTGGTGCAGCGGATCGTCACCCTCGGCTTCGAGGTCCGAGTCGAGCTGGTCCTCTCCGACGGGACCGAGGTCTGGGCGCAGCTGACCCGGGCCGAACTTCAGCGCCTGGAGCTGCGGGAGGGCCAGATCGCCTACCTGCGCCCAATCCAGGCCAAGAGCTTCAACGGTGCGTCGCCGTCACATTCCCCAGGGGCCTCGACTCCTCTCGGGACCGACGACGGCGGCGAAGCAGAGGTATCTGCAGCCGTCTGAAGGGGCGACGGGGCGGGGCGTCTTCTTGCCGGGTGACGCCCCGCCCCATCTCGCCACTTTTTTTCTTGCTATTGTTGACTTAGTTGATCTACAAACACAGAAAGGAGACAGGATGTCCAGACGCGTTGCCAACACGACGTTCCGCTCGCGAGGGCGGCTGACCGGCCTGGTGCGGGACGAGTTTCCGGCGGGCACCGGCCAGAACCGGACCACGCAGGCGGCCAATCGCGAGTCGGCCCTCAGCGGCGTCGACGAGGCGCTCCTCTACCGGGCGCGCCTGATCCTCGGGGACTCCCTCCCCCGCCCCCAGCGGTGAGCCGATGAACGGCGAAACCGCTGACCCACCTGGCTGCGAAACCTGAGCCCGGACCACTCTCTCGAGGGTCCGGGCTCTTTCGCGTCCAGTTGCCCTACTTCGCGCCGCCGCCTTTGGCGCTACCGCCCGAGGTGGTGTCTTCGGTCTGCAGCGGTTCGTCCGGTTGCGGGGCCGCCTCGACCGCGAGGCTCCAGCCTTTCAGCGTGAAGGTCACGTCTTTCGCGCCCGCGTACTGGACCGAGATCGTGTGGCCGCCTTTGGTCAGCACGCCCGTTTGCACGATCGTGTTGTTGATCGGCAGCGGGGTCGGCGAGGCCGCGGTCGACGGCAGGAAGTTAACTTTCCCGGTCGTCTGGCCGTCGATCAGGATCTGCAGCGGGCAGGCCTTGTCGGGGCCGGGTTTGATCGCGGTGCAGATTCCCTGGCCCGAGAACGTGATCACCGCGTTGCTGACTTCGGCCTTGGTCGCGAACGAGGTGAACGCGGTCGGGATGTAGCCGGCGGTGGTCGCCGAGGCGCTGAACGGCGCGGTCCCGGCCGCGACCCCCACCACCGAGGGCTTCGGCGCGGAGGCCTTCGCCAGGTAGAGGTTCGAGGCCGCCTTTTTCTTCAGATAGAGCTTCGAGGCCTTCTTGTTGCTCACGTAGACCTTGGCCGCCTTCTGGTTCGTCAGGAACGACTGGGCGACCGAGGGCACCACCGTGACCGAAACGGCGACCACGGCCGACAGCACCACGGCGGTCGCGGCTCGAGGGGTGGACAGTTTTCTATTCAGCAATTGATCCTCCATGTCTGCGGCCAACCTGCGGCTGTTTCGGTGCCCTCGGACGGCCTTTCTTTACTAAGTAGCTCAAGAAGGTACAGAAGCTGCTAGGGTTTTGCGACGTAGTTGGTCAACAAACTCGCTTTAACCCGGCAGGAAAGGACTTACACCGCATGAGAAGCAAGACCCTCGCCATAGCGGCGATCTCCCTCCTGGGGCTCGCCGCACCGGCGTCGGCCGGTGCCGTGACCCTGATCGGGTCGGGCTCCGTAGCCGCGCAGCCCGTGCTGCAAGCGCTCTTCGCCGCCTACACGAAGAACGTCGACAAGAAAACCCATTTCGTCTACACGGCGAACGGAGGCAACGCCGGCGTCAAAGACGTCCAGAACGGGACCAGCCAGTTCGCGGGGCAGGCCCGTACCCCCCTCCCCTCGGACGCCGGAACCACCTACATCAAGATGTTCCTCGACGGGCTCTGCCTCGACGTCAACCCGAAGAATCCGCTCAGCAACATCTCAATTCAGCAGACCCATGACATCTACCGGGGTCTGATCACCAACTGGAGCCAGGTGGGATCGGGCCTCGGCACGACCATCGACCCGGTCGGCCGCGACACCAACGGAGGGACCTACAACTTCTTCCTCCAGGCGGTGCTGAACAACGAACCGCCGGCGTCCAACGTCAACGCGCTCACGGCCGACGGCCTGGTCGTCAACGCGGTCAAGCAGGACCCCAACGCGATCGGCTACGCCGGCCTCGCCTGGCAGAAGAAAGGGCTGAAGCCGCTGAAGGTCAACGGCATTCCCTGCGCCCCGAGCAAGATCAGCGTCGAGCCGCTCAAGTACCCGCTCTCGCGCTACCTGTTCTTGGTCCTCCCGGGCGACGGCAGCACCAGCCCTAAACCGCTGCTCAAGTTCATCGACTGGGCCCGGCGCAGCAAGCTCGCCGGGGAAACCATCGCCAAGGCCGGCGGCGTCCCCGCCTTCAACAAGAAGTAAGCCTTGGAGGAGCAGTACCCCACCGAGTACGGGCCGAAGTGGTCCGACCAGCGCGTCGAGCGGATGCTCGGCGCGCTGGTCTGCGGTGTCGTCGGCCTGCTGCTGGCGATGATCGCGGTCGTCTTCGTCCGCGCCTGGCCCTCGTTCTCGCACAACGGGCTCGCCTGGTTCGGACCCGGGGGCAACGTCGACGACCAGCTCAACGCGATCTTCCTCTCCGGTCAGAACGGGCTCGAATACGTCTACACCTTCCACGCCTGGCCGCTGATCTGGAGCACGATCCTGATCACCGGCGGCGCCGTCCTGATCGCCCTCTTCTCCGCCCTCTTCGTCGCCGTCTTCATCGTCGAGTTCGCGCCGGAGTGGATGAGCAACATTCTGCAGCCGGTGATCCGCTTTCTGGCCAGCGTCCCCTCGGTGATCTACGGCCTGATCGGGGTCGTCGTCCTCGTCCCGTTCATCGGCAACCACCTGGTCACCGAGCCGCAGAAGGCCTCGGTCGCCGGCGTCATCTCGCTCACCGGCTACAGCCTGATCGCGGCGGTCACGGTGCTGACGGTGATGATTGCGCCGCTGATGGTCTCGATCTTCAGCGACGGCCTGCGGGCGGTCAAACCCGGCTGGCTCGAGGGCTCGCTGGCGCTCGGCGTCAATCGCTGGCGCACGACCTGGAAGATCGGCGTCCGCAGCGCCCGCCCGGCGATCGTCGCCGGTACCGTGCTGGCCGTCGCCCGGGCGATCGGCGAGGCGGTGATGCTGGCGATGATCTCCGGCTCGGTCGGCTTCGCGCCGAATCCGGCCGATGGGCTGATCTTCATCTACGAGCCCTCGCGGCCGCTGGCGCCGACGATCGTCAAGAACATCGACCAGCTGAGCTCGCCGCCGGCCAACGCGACCCTCTTCGCGATCGCCGCCGTCCTGCTCTTCTCGGCCGCACTCTTCTCCCTCACCGGCTACGTCGCGCGCCGCTCGATGCAGAAGTACGGAGCGGCCTGATGCTGCTGCAGCAGACCGAGCAGAAGAGCGCCGCCGAGGGCAGCGCCACCTGGGCGCTCAGCGACCGCATCGGCCTTGCCGTCTGCTGGGCGCTGGGGCTGCTCTTCTGCGCGATCGCAGTGGCGATCGTCGTCTACCTGCTGATCCAGGGGATCAAGTTCCTGCGCCCGGAAATGCTCTGGACGCCGGCCGCCGCCGGCTTCAGCGAGGGTGAAACCGGCGGCTTCTCCGACGCCCTGTTCGGCACCATGATCGTCGCCGTAATGGGCATAATCCTGGCGCTGCCGACCGGGATCGCGATCGCGGTCTGGCTGGTCGAGTACGGCCGGCCGGCGCCGCTGGCGCGGGTCACCGAGATGACGATCGAGGCGATCGCCGGCATCCCCTCGATCGTCCTCGCCCTGTTCGGCACGGTGATCTTCTCCAGCACCGCGCTCGGCTTCCTCAGCCGCACCTCGGAGGGCGTGGTCTTCGGCCGCTCCTTCTTCGCCGCCTCGGCGATGCTCTCGCTGGTGGCGCTGCCGCTGATCGTCGCCAGCGTCCGCGAGGGGCTGAACTCGATCCCGCGCCACGTACGCGAGGCCTCCTACGCAGTCGGCAAGACCAAGGCCGCGACCACGCGCCGGATCCTGCTGCCGACCTGCCGGCCGCAGGTCGCGACCGGGGCGATGCTCGGCCTCGGCCGGATCATCGGCGACACCGCGATCATCGTCGTCCTCCTTGGCGCCACCCAAAACTTCGCCCCGGTCGAAGGCGTCGGCTTCCCGCTCGACTACCTGCGCGGCGCCGGCACCACCCTGACCAACTTCGTCTACGAGGCCTCCCCCACCGGAAACCTCAACCAGCCGGAAAAAGCCTACGCGGCGGCTTTCGTCCTGCTGCTGATGGTCCTGGCCCTGAACGCGGCCGTCGACGTCGTCCACCGCCGCGCCCGAAAGGTAGGAACGTGGAGCCACTGACCCCACCCCCGCCGATCCGCCGGCTGAAGCTGGATGATCCGGCGGCGGCGACCGAGGTGCTGCCGTCGCCAAGCAACGGTCACGCGTCCCAGCAGAGCGGGTTCACCACCGCCAAGCGCTCGGTCGGCGCGCCCCAGTTCTCGATCCGGCGGATGGAGATCGACCAGGTATCGGTCTTCTACGGCGAGAAAGAGGCCGTCAAAGGCGTCTCGCTGCCGGTCCGCCAGGGCGAGGTGCTGGCCCTGATCGGCCCCTCCGGCTGCGGCAAGACGACCCTGCTGCGCTCGCTCAACCGGCTCACCGAGCTGACCAGCTCGGCCCGCCTCAGCGGCCGCATCCTGCTCGACGATGTCGAGATCAAGCTGATCGAGCCGACCCTGCTGCGGCGGCGGGTGACGATGGTTTTCCAGCAGCCGAACCCGTTCCCGATGAGCGTCTTCGACAACATCGCCTACGTCCTGCGCGAGCAGGGATCGCGGCGGGCGCGTAAGAAGACCCTCGAGCCGGCCGTCCACAGCGCCCTCGATCGCGCCGGGCTCTTCGAGGAGGTCAAAGACAACCTCGACCACCCGGCGCTGAAGCTCTCCGGCGGCCAGCAGCAGCGGCTCTGCATCGCCCGCGCCCTGGCCGCCGAGCCCGAGGTGCTGCTGCTCGACGAGCCCTGCTCGGCACTGGACCCGAAATCCACCCAGGTGATCGAGGACCTGATCGTCAAGCTGCGTGACGACGTCGCCGTCGTGATCGTCACCCACAACCTGCAGCAGGCCTACCGGATCGCTGACCACGTCGCCTTCATGTACCTCGGCGACCTGGTCGAGTACAACAGCGCCACGGCGCTGTTCGGATCGCCTCGCGAGCACCGGACCCAGGAGTACGTCAGCGGTGCCTTCGGTTAAGCGCGACAGGCACCTGGCGCTGCTTGCCCTTGCGGGCGTCTTCGCCGCCGGCAGCATCGGCGGCTGCTCGACGACCCAGGACAAGGCCGCCGCCCACCGGGCGGAATCCGAACGGATCCTGAAGGCCCGCGAGAAGCACCAGCAACAGAAGCAAAAGCACAAGACCCACAACAAGGAGCAGGGATGAGCGAGCTCGAGACCGTGCGCCGGCCGCAGGCCTATGAGCCCTGCGAGGAGTGCGGCGCGCCGATGGACCCCCAGCAGCGCTACTGCGTCGAGTGCGCGGCGCGGCGCGGCAACGGCGCCAACCCCGCCTCGCGCTACTTCGCGACGATGAGCAAACGCGCGCGGCGGCCACTGGCCCCGCCGCCCACAAAGCAGGGAGTCAGCAGCCGTGCCGCCGCGGTCGGCTTCTTCGCCCTGCTGCCATTGGCCGTCGCGCTCGGCGTGATGGTCGGCCGCGGCGACTCCGGCAGCGACAACAGCGACGCCCTCCTGCAGGCGCTGAAGGAAAGGCAGGCGACCGCCGCCAGCACCGCCGCGGTGCCCAGCGCTACCGCCAAAGGTGCCGCGAAAGCGAAAGCCAGGGCCAAAGGCACGAAAGCCGCGAAGGGCGAAGGCAAAGTCGTCGCCCACACCTCAAACGGCGACGTCCATGAAGTCGCCAACTTCAAGGCTTCCAAACAAAAGGAAGAAGCGGACACCCAGATTGTCGAAGAAAACCCCGAACAGACGGGCGAGAACTACATCAAGGCCCAGCAGAACCTGCCCGACGTGATCGTCGTCGGCGGCGAAGGCGGCGGCAGCGCCCCGGCCCCCTCGGGGGTGGAACCGTGAAAGACGACCTCCAGGCTCAACGTGACAGGCTGCTGGAGAAGTTCACGGTTATGCAGGCCGACCTCGGCGGCGCCTTCTACGAGATGGCGATCCGCGACCACGTCCGCCTCGACGTTCTCACCCGCAAGGCGGCCGAGCTGCAGCGGGTGGACGCCGACCTGCTCGCGGTCGAGCGGCTGCTGGAGCTGGAGCGCTCCGACGCCGCCGGCCTCTGCCCCAGCTGCGGCTCGCCCTACGACGCAGCGGACCGCTTCTGCCCCCAGTGCGGCCACTCCCTGACCCCGGTCGAGGTCCCGGCCGAGACCCCGCTGAAACACGGCAGGGAGACGACCGCATGAAGCTCCTCACCGGCCTCGTGCAGGGTGCCGCGGCGGCGGCCGAGACCCTGACCGGGAAGAAATTCGCCGTGCTGGTCGCCTCGTCGCTGGTCGCCACTTCGGGGATCGTCGCCATCGGCGCCAACGGCTCCGGCGGGATCAGCCCGATGGAGGCGGCGGCCATCCAGGCGCTGACCGAACAGGAAAGCGCCTTAGCCGCGGCCCCTGTGGAACCAGTCGAACCGGTCAGCTCGACGCCATCGCCTCAAGCGGCGGGGCCCGTCGCCGGAGCAGGAGGCACCTGCGCTGGATGCTCGGTACCTCCTGCTCCGGCGCCACCCGCCGCAGAAGCGCCGCCGGCTGACGAAGAAACTCCAGCCCCTCCCGCGGCGGAACCGGAAGCTGAACCGGGTCCGATCCAGCACGTCTTTTTGATTTCGCTGGCGAGCCCTGGGTATGAGGCGGCCTTTGGCAGCACCGCGCAGATGCCGTACCTCTCGGCGACGCTGCGCCCACAGGGCGTACTGCTGACCAATTACTCGCTGATCGACACGACGGCGCTGCCGAACGAGATTGCCGCCGTCAGCGGCCAGGCTCCGACCGCAGCGACGCGGGAAGACTGCCCCACCTACGACGAGTTGATCTCCGACAACGGCTGCGTCTACCCGGTCGAAACGCTCTCCCTGCCCGACCAACTCGCCGGCGCCCGCCTCAGCTGGCACGGCTCCTTCGAAGGGATGATCGACGCCACTGGCAAAGCCGACAACTGCGTCCACCCCGAACCCGGCGCGGCGGACACCCCGACCGCGACCGGCTACGCGGCCAAGTTGAACCCCTTCGTCTTCTTCCACTCGCTGCTCGACCTCGGCGACTGCGACGAAAACGACGTGCCCCTCGACGGGCTGGCGACCGATCTGAAGAAAACCGACTCGACCGCCAATTTCACCTACCTCTCCCCCAGCCTTTGCAGCGCCGGCTTCCGCGGCACCTGTCCGGAAGGGACCGCCGACGGGGCCGCTGCCGCCGACGCCTTCCTCGCCAAAGTGGTGCCGGAAATCCTCGCCTCCCCCGCCTATAAGAAAGATGGCCTGCTGATCGTCAGCTTCGGTGCCGCCGACCCCGCACCGCCGACCGACCCCGCTGTCCCCCTGCCCGACCCGCTCCGGGCCGGCGGCCTGCTCGTCTCGCCGCTGCTCACCCCCGGCGGGACCGACGGGGCCGCCTACAACCCCTACTCGTTGCTGCGCTCGATCGAGGACCTCTTCGCGCTGGAACCGCTCGGCAAAGCGGGTGGGACCAAAGTCAAGTCCTTTGCCTCCGCCTTCTCCACCGGCGGTGGCGGCGACTGATATCTGCCGCATCTGGCACGCTCTCTGGCATGAGCCCTCAGGAGCAGACCGGCGAGCCGATCACCCAGGCAGGAATCGAAGAGCTGAAAGCCGAACTGGCCGAGCTGGAAGGCCCGGCGCGCAAAGCGATGGCGGCGCGGATCAAGGTCGCCCGCGAGGAGGGCGACCTGAAGGAGAACGCCGAGTATCACGTCGCCAAAGAGGACCAGGCCCACATGGAGACGCGGATCAAACGGCTGCAGGAACGGCTGCGAAACGCGGTCGTGGTCGAGGTCTCCGAGCTGGACAGCGACTTCTTCTCGTTCGGCCGCACCGCCGAGGTCCTCGACGAGTCCAAAGGCGAAACCGTGGTCTGGACCCTGGTCGGCTCGACCGAGGCCAACCTGGTCGAGGGCCGGCTCTCGGCCGAGTCGCCGATCGGCCGGGCGCTGATGGATGCCAAGGTCGGCTCGACGGTCACAGTCGAGACCCCCAAAGGCGACCGCGCCTTCAAGGTCCTCAAGCTGGTCTCCTGAGGCACGGATGCTGAGGCTGCGCTCCTCCATCGCCCACCACCGGGCTGAGGAGTTCGGGACGCTGCTGCGCGACCACGAGGGTGTCCGCCGGGTCGTCCAGCAACCCGACGAGGCGACCAGCGAGGCATTCGTTTTCGTAGCTGACGTCGAACCGAGCGGCGCCGACGCGCTGGTCGACCGGATCGCCGAGATGGGGATCCCGGTCGAGGACTACGTCCTGACGAAAATGGAAGTCGTCGCGCCGCAGCACCGCCATCACCACGGCGAAGGCGGAATCGACGGCTTCGCCTGGATTGAAGTCGTCGGCGCGGCAAAAGCGAACTCGCGACCGCTGGCCCGCTACCTGGCGCTGATCAACGTCGCCGCGGTGATCGCCGCCTGCGGCGTCATCACCTCCAGCAGCATCCTGATCGTCGGCGCGATGGCGGTCAGCCCCGACCTCCTCCCGATCTGCGCCACCTGCGTCGGCCTCGCCCGCGGCGAGCGCCGTCTCGCCAGCCGCGCCTTCGCCACCCTAACCCTGGGCCTCGGCCTGGTCGTCGTCACCGCGATGGTGCTCAGCGCCCTGCTCAGCCTCTTCGGCTTCCTCCCGGACGGCTTCGAGGTCGAGCAGTCAAGCCTCCACACCCTGGCCACGACCGACTACACGACGGTGCTCGTCGCCCTCGCCGCCGGAATCGCCGGGATGCTCTCCTTCGAGACCCGGGCCAGCGCCGCGGTCGGGGTCGCGATCTCGGTGACGACGATCCCCGCCTCGGCCTACCTGGGGGTGGCGCTAGGCGCCGGCGGCATCGACCACGCGTTCGGCGCCCTCGTCGTGCTCGCCATCAACGTCACCCTGATGATCGCCAGCGGCACCGCCACCCTGCTCGTCCAGGGCAACCTCCCGAACCGCTCCGGCGCCCCGATCTAGGCTCGCCGACCACGGAGCCGGGTCGGGCCGCCGCTCGTCGTAGAGGACTTCGCTGCGGGAGAAGCGGTCTTCCCAGGCGAGGCGCCGCTCGCGGAAGAGGATGCCGATGAAGCCGAGTCCGAAGGCGAGGACCGAGAACCCGAGCCCGAAGAGGCGCCGGATGCTGCGACGCAGCGGCAGCCGCTCGCTCAGCCTGATGCCGAGGAAGCGCATCCCCGGCGTCTGCGCCGCCAGCGACCAGAAGCCGAGCAGGTAGACGGCGCCGAAGGAGAGCCAGGCGGTCGACCCGACGGCGATCGCCAGGCTGCCGCCGCCTCTGCCGTCGCCGCCGAAGGTGTTGGCGACCAGGGTGACAAGGGCGGCAAAGGCGGTGAAGGCCAGGTTGACGAAAACGCCGTCGATCAGCATCGCCAGGCCGCGGCTGACGAGCCCGGCCCGCTCGGTCGGCGCAATCCGCTGCGGGCGGAGGAAGATACGGCGGACGATCCGCTCGACCCGGTCGTCGAGGCGGCGGGCGAGGTTGCCGATCGTGCGGCCGATGTCCTCGACCAGTCCCATCCCCTGGGCGCTGATCGCGGCCCGCACCTCGGGCGCCTCGGCGATCCGTTCGACCAGCTGCTGCGCCTCCTCACTGGCCAGCAGCCGGCGCCAGACCTCGTCGACCAGCTCCGAGTCCATCGCCTCCAGCAGCGCCCTCTTGACCCGCTCGCTCTCCAGCGCCCCCTCGACGGCCTCTTCGACCAGCGGCCCTTCCAGGACCCGGGCCATCGCCCGCTCGACCGCTTTGCTCTCGACCGCGGCGACGATCGCCTCCTCGGCCGCGACCTCGACGGCGCGGTCGATCCCGGTTGCTTTGGTGACCGTGCGAGCGCCTTTGAATCCGACCCCCAACAAGCGAGCGGAAAGTGGCAGCGAGCCGTTCTGCGTCGGGTCGCCGGCGCCATCGATCGGCGGAGTGGAGCCGTTTTCCATCCCGCGGGCGAGTATATGGCGGGCTCAGCCGTTTTCCAGCTTTTCCAGCAGCCGGTCGAGCAGCTCGGCCTGTGCCGGGAGGATCTTCTCCCGCGCCTCCTCGAGGCCGAACCACTCGGCCCGGTCGACCTCGGGGAACTCCGCCTCGCGGCCGCTGCGAGGCGGCCACTCCATCGTGAATGTGTTGCTGGCCAGCGCCGCCGGATCGAAGGCTGCCTCCGCCGCCCAAGCTTCGACCGTTTTGCCGGCCCGCTGGCGGATCGAGCCGAGCTCGATCAGCTGCTCGGGATCGAGCGCCGCCGTCGGCCCCAGCTCCTCTTCGAGCTCGCGGATCGCGCAGGCGCGTGGTTCCTCGGCCTCCTCAATCTGGCCCTTGGGAATCGACCAGGCACCGAGGTCTTTGTTCGCCCAGAAGGGCCCACCCGGGTGGGCGAGCAGGAACTCGACCTCTCCCCCGTCGCCTTCACGGCGGAAGAGGAGGACGCCGGCGCTGCGCTTGGCTGCCATCGGCCCGAGTCATACCCGACCCGGGCCGATGGTACGCGGAATCAGCCTCCGAGCCCGAAGGCGACCAGTTTCGCCGTCTGTCCTTCGACCACCGGCAGGCCGGCGCCGGCGACGAGGGTGTCGCCGCTGACCATCACCCCCGCGTTGGTGCCCGAGGGCAGAGATGCTTGCCAAATTTCTCCGCCTTTGGCGGAGTCGAAGGCGTGGATTACGCCGTCAGCGCTGGTGGCGAAGAGAACGTCATTGGAGACCAGCAATGATCCATAGGCAGGCTGTTCCAGCGCCGCCGTCCAGAGGATCTTCCCGGTGGCGAGGTCGAGCGCCGCGACTTCGCCCGTGGCGGCGCTTTCTTCGGTCACTTCTTCGCCGTTGACGACCGTCATCGAGTGATTGACGATCGGCACGTAGATCCGCTTCGCGTCGGCCGCCGCCAGGGCGACCACCCCGCCGATCTCCCCGGGAAAGACTTCGCCGCTCTTGATCTTGGAGTATTCGCCCTTCATCGCGTAGAGGGGATCGTTGTCGTGGCCGTTGTGCTTGCCGACCGCCGTCCGCCAGACCGGCTTGCCGGTCTTCACGTCGACGGCGACCACGTAACCGGACTTGCCAGAGCCGATCGCCACTTCCTTACCGCCCGCCTTGGTGATGATCGGGGAGTTCTGAAAGTCCCAGTCGTAGATGTTGTGCGGGGTCTCCTGGTAGTACCAGACGAGTTTGCCGGTCTTGGGGTCGAGCTTGACCAACGAGTCGGCGTAGAGGTTCCGCCCGGGACGACTCGAGCCCCACGGTTCGCCGGGAGCTCCGGGAAGCGGTGCCGGGTTGCCGGTCCCGGCATAGACAAAGCCCTTGTCGTCGAACGACGGCGGGTACCAGAGGCCGCCGCCGGAGTTGACCTTCGGCTTGCCCCAGAGACCTTTCGGCACCGTGTCGAAGCTCCACGCCTTCTTGCCGGTTTTCGCGTCCATCGCCCAGAGGGTTCCGACCGCGCCCGCTTCGTATTCGGCAGACGGGGTCTCCGGCACGGTCGAAACGTAGACCTTGCCGTCGTGGACGCCGGGGGCCATGTCGACGGCCCCTTCGAGATTGGTCCGCCAGACCTCCTTGCCGGTCTTCTGATCAAGTGCGAACGCTTCGGCGGCGGTGGCCCCGAAGACGTGGCCTTCGGCGACCGCGAGGCCGTTGGGCCCGTGACTGGGAGATTCGTAATTCCGCGTCCAGAGAACGTCCCCGCTTTCGAGATCAATCGCCTGGACGTTGGATTCGAGGTCCTGGGAGTAGATGACGCCGTTGACGATCACCGGCGTCGAGGCGTAGCTGCCGTAGACGCCCACACCGGCGATCGAGTTCGACCAGAGTTCTTCCAGTTCGGCGACGTTGCCGCTGTCGATCTTGCTTTTCACGGCACGGGTGCTGGCAAGGTCGACGTTCGACAGGGCATCGCCGGTGAAGCTGGCGTCCCCCGAAGACGAGGAGTCGGATGAGCCCCCGCAGCCTGCCAGAAGCGCTCCCACCGCAAACACCACCGCGAGCAGCGGCAACCTCCGAAATCTAGACGGCATCGACATCCCACTTCCTCCCTAATCGAGTAATAGAGACTTATCCTGCATTCTCGCGGAATTCGGCGCGACGGTCACGTCGAGCTCGGCAAGCAGTGGTTGCAGCACGCGATTGGCGAGCAGGCCGAGGCTGCCGAGGTTGGCGAAGCCGGGGCCCTGGCGCAGGCCGCCGAGGCCGGGGATGTGCAGTCGAGGCCGCACCCCCTCCAGCTCCAGCGCCCGGCCGATCGGCACCTCGGCCTGCGGCGGGCCGTCCCAGAGCGGGCCGCACTGTTCTTCCACCTGATCGCGGACGGCGTCAGGAAAGAGGCCGCGCAACTGGCGCAGGAGATCGAAGCCGGTGCAGTTGATGACGAAGTCGTAGCGCTGGCCCTGCAGGCCGTCGGAAGGGCTCTCGAATTCCAGCAGCGCCCCCTCCCCGTCGTCGCTGAGCGAGACGTGGATGGCGCGACCGGTAACAAAGGAGAGGTGGTCGTCGTCGGCGATCCGCTCGAGCACGGTCTGGTCGAAGACACCGCGGTCGCAGTGCTTGACGAAGTCACGGCGGGTCTCGACGTCGATGTGTTCCCAGCCGACGTTGTCGGGGTCGGCGAAGACGCGGTTCTCGAGGAAGCTCTCGCCGCGGCTCAGCGGCAGGGTCGGCGTGTAGATCGTCAATCGGGCCTGGGGCCGCAGGTCGCGGAGGAAGACCAGGGCGCTGAGGGCGCTCTCGCCGCCGCCGACGATCGCGATCTCCGACTCGGTGTCGATCGGCACCCGGGCGAACTCCTCGCGACGGCTGTCGCAGTGGAAGACCCGAGACTCGACCTCGGGGTCGTGAGGGAAGTGGCGGTGGACGCCGGGGCCGGTGAGGACCAGGTTGCGGCCGCGGTGGCGCTCGGGGTCCTCGGGGCGGCCGCGCTCGGCGACCTCGACCTGCCAGCTGTCGCCATCCTCGGCGAGGCTGACCTCGGTCACCCGGCCGTCGTAGACCGCGATCCCGTTGCTCGCCCGCTCCAGCACCCAAGCGAGGTACTCGCCGTAGTCCTGGTGCAGAACCGAGGGCGAGCCGGAGTTGACCCAGGTCGCGTATTCGTGGCGCTCCATCGCGAAGCGCTGCCAGGTGAAGGGCAGCAGGGCAGCGTCGATCTGGTCGCCGAGCTTGCCGAACTGGCGGCTGCTCTGGTACGGGAAGCCAACGTCCTTGATCGGCGGGATCGCCAGCGGCTCCTCGCCTGAAGTCATCCCGTTGCGGCCCTTCCAGGAGGCGGCGGGCTCCGTTTTCTCGATCACCGTCATCGAGATCTCGGCCAGGCCGAGGCTATTCAGGACGTGGACCTTGGCGCCGATCGCAGCCGCCTTGGCGCCCGCGCCGACGATCAGGATGTCGCTCTCGCTCACCGCTCCTCCTCAGACCGGGGCCAGGGCGCGCGGCCCGGCCGGCTCGGTTTCCCTCGGTTCGGCGATCACCAGGCCCTTCTGGTCGGGGGCGAAGGAGATCGCGCTTTTGCGCGCCCGCTCGCCGCCGGTCTCGACCGTGCGCAGGTCGGTCGTCTCCAGCACGATCCGCAGCACCCGCTTCATCTCCATTTCCGCGTAGCTGGCAGCGAGGCAGCGGCGGACGCCGCCGCCGAACGGGATCCAGGTGTAGGTGCCGGGCTGGGTGCCGACGAAGCGCTCGGGCAGGAAGCGGTGGGCTTCGGGGTAGTTGCGCTCGTCGCGGTGGATCAGGTGGATGCAGGGGGCGACGGTCGTCCCCGCCGGCAGTTCGTAGCCGCCGAGCCGCAGCGGCTCCAGCAGGTTGCGGACGACGACCGGGACCGGCGGGCGCAGCCGCAGCGTCTCCTTCACCACCGCGTCCAGGTAGCTACCGTCGCCACCGAGGATGTCGTCGCGCAGCTTCTCCAGCTTGTCGGGATTGCGCAGCAGCCGCTCGAAGGTCCAAGCCAGGGTGCTCGAGGTCGGTCCGTCGGAGAGCAGGGTCACCAGTTCGTCGCGCAGGTCCTGGTCGGAGAGCGGCGAGCCGTCCTCGTAGCGGGCCTGCACCAGCATCGAGACGACCCCCATCTCGCTGCCCTCCGGGTCCGCCTTGCGGCGTCGCACCTCATCCATCACCGCCGCCTCGACCGCCCCCATCGCCCCGCGGTAGCCGCTGCTGTGGGTCACCCAGCCGGGGCCGAGGGCCGCCAGCATCGCCAGGTTGCGCGGTTCGTTCATCCAGGTGGTCAGCTCCTGTAGGCGTTCGCGCAGCGGCTGCAGACGGGGTGAGTCCGAGGCCGGGCCGAAGACGGCGCGCATCACCACGTCGAGGGTGATGTCCTGCATCCGCGGCCAGAGCGCAAACGGCTCGCCAACCGGCCAGCGCGAGATCTCCTGCTGGGCGACCGCGGCCATCATCTCCGAGTCGGCCTGAACCGCCTTGCCGTGGAAGGAGGGCAGCATCAGCTTGCGGCGGGTCAGGTGCTCGGGTTCTTCCAGCAGCATCACCGAGCGCGGGCCCAGCAGCGGCCCCAGCAGCGGGTTGGCGGTGTCGACCCCGACCGCGCTGCCCGCGGTGAAGACGGTTTTCACGTCGTCGGGGTCGGCGAGGATCACCCAGTCGCCGTAATGGCGGATCCGCAAGGTGAAGGTGTCGCCGTAGCGGCGCTGGCACTTCTCCAGCCAGGGCAGCGGGCGCTGGGTCCAGCCCCAGGCCTGCAGCGCGCGCGGCATCCTCGGCCCGGGCGGCAGGGCGCTCACGCGGCGTCCCTCCCCCCGTCGGCGGCGAGCTCGTCCATCAGCTCGTCCTCGAGCCGGCAGGTCGTGGCGATCAGCAGGTCGAAGAGGTCGGAGCTGAACTCTTGCGGCAGGCCAGCCTCGGCGCCGCGGTCGAGGTAGCGCTGGCGGACGACCTTCACCCGCTCGGGCTGCATCATCGGAATCCCGTGCTCGCTCTTGTACACCGCCACTTCGCGACAGATGTCGAGCCGCTCGCCGAGCAGGCCGGCGATCTGCTCGTCGATCCCGTCGAGGCGGCGACGGAAGGGCTCCAGGCCCTCGGCGCTCATCGTTCCTCGCCCCCCAGCAGGCCGGTGGCGAAGGCGTGGCTGCAAGCGGCGAGCTCGTCGAGCGCGTAGCCGCCCTCCTGGATCACGCAGATCGGCAGCCCCGAGCGCGCGAGCAAGCGGCCGATCTCGGCGAAGATCTCCGGCTTGAAGCTCCACCCGCCATGAGGGTCGCCGGCGACGGTGTCGAAGCCGAGCGAGACGACCAGCACCCGGGCGATCTCGGAGAGGTCGTGGATCGAGTGGGCGACCTCGCGCAGATAGGTCCCTTCGTCGGGGCTCTCGGCGAAGGAGACGGCGCGTTCGCCGGCCAGCCGCGGCAGCCGCGTCCCCGGGGGCAGGTTGGTGACCGGCGCCGCGTGCAAGGAGTGCAGCGCGGCGACCGGGCCCATCCGCTCGACCAGGGCCGAGGTTCCGTTTGGGTAGTGGAGGTCGAGATCGATGATCCCGACCGGCTTGAGGCCGCCCTCGCAGAGCCGTCGCACCGCTGCCGCGGCGTTGTTCAGGTAGCAGTAGCCGGCGTGGAAGGCGGGACCGGCGTGGTGTCCTGGGGGGCGGCAGACCGCGTAGGTAAAGCGGGCGCCTTCGAGCACCCGCTCGGCGGCGGTGATCGAGGTGCGGATCCCCTCCAGAGCAGCGGCGACCAGCGCCTTGTTGACGGGGATGTCGGGCTCCAGCCCCGGCGGGGCGAAGTCCGGCATCACCACCGGCTCAGCGCTGGAGACCTCGCCCAGAACCCGCAGGTACTCGGCCTCGTGCAGCTCGCCCAGGGTGCGCTCGACCTGCTCGTCGGCGGCATCGGCGGCGACCGGGCGCACCCGCGAGTGTCGGACCAACCCCGCCCGCAGCTCGACCAGGCGGCGGTTTGAGTCCTGGCCTTCGATCAGCCGTTCCCCTTCCCGCACCCAGAAGGCAGCGTCGCCGCTGCCCTGCCGCTGCTCGATCATCAACAGCTCAACCGTCATCCAGCAGCCTCCGCATCCGTGGCCCGAGGTGCTCGAAGCCGTTGCGGCGGTAGAAGGACTCGGTCGAAGCGATCGCCGCGAAGGTCTCACGCGGCAGGCCGACCTCAAGCCGGCTCACCCCGCGCCCGCGCGCCTGGGATGCGATCGCCTCGACCAGCTCCGCCCCGACCCCGCGACTGCGCCAAGCCTCATCGACCCAGAGGTCTTGAATCGTCGCGTAGATGCCGGGAACGTGGATTGCCCGCTGCCAGCTGGCGCTGAGCATGCCGACGACGTCGCCGTCGGCCTCCGCCATCAGCACCGAGCCCCCCTCTGGATCGTCCAGAAGGGCGCGGACCTCAGTTTCAATTTCGGAGCGCTCGGGGCTGCGGCCACCGAGCTCGGCCAGCAGGCTCTCGACCGCGGAGGCCACCGCCCCAACGTCTTCGCCCCCCGCCTCGCGAACCGTGCTCTCGGCCGCCGCCGGATCGCTCACGCCGCCTCCGCCTGCCGGGCGACGGGCTCAAGCTCGACGCTCCAGGCCTCGGAATCCCCGCTGCCGGTCAGGGTGCGGGCGATCGCCGCCATCGGCGCCCGCGCCTTGAGCAGGATCTCGTCGAACTCCTCCTCGGGATCGGACTGCATCACGATCGCGCCGCCGGCGCCGATCGTCGTCCGCCCCCCGCGTCGCATCACGATCGTGCGGATGACGATGTTGAGGTCGGTGTGGCCGTCGGCGCCGAAGTAGCCGATCGAGCCGGAGTAGACGCCGCGCGCCTCCTGCTCGAGGTCGTCGATGATCTCCATCGTCCGCTCCTTCGGGGCGCCGGTCATCGAGCCGCCGGGGAAGGTGGCCCGGACGCAGTCGACCGGGCTGCGGCCGTCCTCGAGCCTGCCGACGATCGTCGAGACCATCTGGTGCACGGTCGCGTAGGGCTCGACCACCATAAGGTGCGGCACTTCGACGCTCTCGACGTCGCAGACGACGCCGAGGTCGTTGCGCAGCAGGTCGACGATCATCAGGTGCTCGGCGTAGGTCTTTTCGTCCCCTTCGAGCTCTTCGCGGACCGCGCGGTCGGCCTCGGGGTCCTCGACCCGCGAGACGGTGCCCTTGATCGGCCGGGCCATCACCTGGCGCTGGCGATCGACCGAGATGAAGCGCTCCGGCGAGGAGCTGACGATCGTGTTCTCGCCCAACTGCAGGAAGGCCGAGAACGGCGAGGCGTTGCTGCGCCGCAGCTGCCGGTAGAGGTCGAATGGCTCCGGGCTGGCCTCGGTAGAGAACTGGTCGGTGAGGCAGACCTCGTAGGACTCGCCGGCCAGAAGTTCGGCCTGCGACTTGGCGATGTCGGCGAGGTAGCGCTCGCGGCCGCGGCCGGAGTGGAAGATGACGTGGCCACCCGGTTCGCTCGGCGGCGCCAGCGGCCGCTCCGGCGGCGGCGATGCGATCGCCGTCGCGATCAGCTTTTCGGCGGCGTCGAGCCAGAGCTCTGCCTCGGGATCCTCGCCGCGGCAGAGGGCGAAGACGTAGGTCAGACCCTTGGTGTGGTCGACGGCGACGACCCGGTTGGCGAGCATCATCGCCGCGTCGGGCAGGTCGGAGCTGTGGATGTTGGGCGAGCCGCAGTCGGCCTTCAGCTCGTAGCCCAGGTAGCCGACGTAGCCACCGACCAGGCCGCGCTCGACCCCCTCGGGCGGCTCGACCTCGATCCGCTTCATCTCCCGCTGCAGGTAGTCGAAGATCGACCGGTGCTCGACGGTCTCGACGCCGCCGCGGCTGACCGCGATCTCGCCGCTGTCGACGTCGTAGGTGGCGAAGCAGCGGTCAGCGCCGGCGGTCGTCCCCATATAAGAGCACTGGGCCAGCCAGGTCGGGGCGTCGGCGCTGTCGAGCCAGAAGGACGGGTTGTGCTCGGCGAAGAGCCGTTCGTAGAGGTACTCGGTCGGCGCTTCGCCCTTGATCGTCCGCATCCGCAGCTCCAGCTCGCCGGGAGCCTTCTCGGCGACGGCGGCGCGCTCCTGCTTGGCGCTGCGCGGGGCGATCGTCGCCCGCCCGGCGGGGCGCTGCGGGCGCTTGTAGCCGGCGGCGAGGTCGAAGAAGTTCTGGGCGATCTTCAGCCCGTACTCGGTCGAGATCGACTCGGGATGGAACTGGACGCCCCAGATCGGCCGCCTGGTGTGCTCGACCCCCATCACCACGCCGTCCTCGGACCAGGCGACGATGCTCCCTTCCGGCCCGGGTGGGCTGGTGATCGCCAGCGAGTGGTAGCGGACCACCGAGAAGCCCTGCGGCACGTCCTTGAACAGGCCCTTGCCTTCGTGCATGACCCGGCTGAGGCGGCCGTGCATCGCCATCGGCGCCCGCTTGACGTCGCCCTCAAGCAGGTTGCCGATCCCCTGGTGGCCGAGGCAGATCCCGAAGACCGGCACTTCCGAGTGGCGGAGGATGTCGCTGCAGACGCCGAAGTCGTGCCAGCGGGACGGGTGGCCCGGCCCCGGCGAGAGCACGATCGCGTCGAAGTCCATCCTTGTCAGCACCCGCCAGGAGACGGCGTCGTTGTTGACCACCATCGGCTCCTCGCCTGAGGCCGCGGCCAGCAGGTGGAAGACGTTGTAGGTGTAGGAATCGTGGTTGTCGACCAGCAGCGTTTTCACCTCAAGCTCCCTCCAGCCCCAGGCCCCATAGGCCCTTCTCGAGCACCGGCTGCACAACCGCCTCGACCTCCGGTGCCCGCTCGTCTTCCCGGTACCAGCGCGCGAAGTGGGAGAGGTACTTGGAGAGCGGCGCGACGTCGAACCCGTCGACGGCGCTGCGCAGGTGCACCGGGTAGTGCTCGGACTGGACCACCGCGAAGCGGTAGTCCGGGTCCGCTGCCGGGCGCTCACCGGCGATCTCCGCGGAGGCGTGGTGGGCCTGGGCGCGAGCCAGGTCCCAGCCGAGGCTTCCTTTCCCTTCCACCAGAAGCTTCTCCTTGCCGAACCTGACCTGCTTGGTCGTCGGCTGCAGGAGGAAGTAGCCGAGCGCGACCTGGGCCGGCACCGTCTCGGGGTGCGGGTGGCGCGCCATCTGCTCCGCCAGCTCGGGGTCGGCCTTCAGCTCTTCCTCGAGCCACTCGACCAGCTCGTCGATCAGCAGCGCCCCTTTCTTGGAGGAGCTGATCGATTCGTTCTCGCGGGCGACCATGCCGTGGAAGATGTCGTGGGTCGGCGGCCCTCCCCCGCGTGCGCTCCCGTTGCCGTTGCCGTTCTGCAGACCCATCGCGTCGATCAGCTGGCGACGGCAGGTGACGTGAGCGACCCACTCGTTGCCGCAGACCTGCATCGAGACGACGTCGTCGAGTTCGTCGGCGGCGGCCCAGTAGGCGAGCGCCCGCATGTGCTGGGTCGGGAGGCCGTCGGCGCGGACCAGCGGCATCTCTTCCAGCTCCTCGCGTTCGGTCTCGTACATGACCATGTCGTCGCCCCAGCGTTTGGTCAGCGTGCCCGCTGCGAGGCCCTGGTTCATGTACTCGGCGACCTCGGGGAGGTAGTCGGACTCGTAGATCACCTTGTCGAAGGCGATCCCGAGGCTGGCGAGCGTCTTGCGCTGGCCGGAGACCACCCAGGAACGGGTCCGCGACCACAGTTCCAGCGCCTTCTGATCGCCGCCGAGAACCCGCATCATCATCTCGTCGGCTTTGTCGTTGTAGGCGGTGGACTCGCGGGCGACCGAGTCCTCGGCGCCATCGTCGCCCTGACCGCCGTTGCGGCTGGCGGTGACGTAGTCGGCGTAACAGAAGCCGACGAAATGGTCCGACTTCTCGTCGGCGTCGGGACCGGCGTCCTCGCCGGCGCGGGTGGCGACGCCGGCCATCGCCTCTCCCATGCTGCGGCCGACGTCGCAGATCAGGCTGCGGTTGTCGACCGCGGCGCCGGCCTGCTTCAGAGCCCCGGCGATCGCGTTGCCAACCGCGAGGTTGCGCAGGTGGCCGATGTGCAGCGCCTTGGTCGTGTTGGCGCCCCAGAAGTAGACGGCGTAGCGGTTGCCGGCGGCCATCTCGGCGAGCCCGTCGCCGGCGCCGACGCGGATCGCCTCTCCCTGCGCTTCGATCCACTCGTCGGCGAGCTTCACGGTCGGCTGCTTGCCCTCGCGGGAGATGGACTCGACCCAGTCCTCGGCCTCGATCCGCTCCAGCGCCGCCAGGGCCTCCTCGTCCTGGCGCCAGTCGCTGCCCTTCGGCAGCCGCGGGATCAGCATCAGGTCGAAGCCGGACTCTGGCCGGTAGGGGGCGCGCGCCGCCCACAGCGCCTGGCCGCTCTCGCCTGCCGCGACCTCGTCGAACCTGGTGAAGATGTTCTCGCCCATAGCTGTGATTCCGAACCTTCTGCCTCGAATTGGTTGTTCGAAATGCACCCGCCGGGGCTCGAACCCGGATCTTCGGCTTACAACGCCGACCCTTTAACCGATTAAGGCACAGGTGCTAGCTATGTCTCCCCGCCCTTGAACGAAATCCCTGATTGCTCAAGCGCGGCGGCAGCATAACTGCATTCCCTGTGCGCGTCAAATAGTTTGAGTAAATGCGCTGGAAAGCTGGGGATTCAGGCGCTTTCCCGTAGGGAGGGATGGGTGTCCCTCTCCCTCCCTGGGATTTTTGCCGTTAACCACCCGTCTCTCGCCAACTCAGCGAGCACAAAAATCAGGGACGCCGGTCGGGAGAGGGACACCCATCCCTCCTAGCGACAGCTGTTGGAGAAACAGCCGTCAGACGGAAGCTGTCGAGGAGGGTGCCTATACCCCTCCGGAGGAATGTTCGGCGATATGCAATCTGGTTATTGCGCGGCGGAGCCGCGCAGCAGGTTCTCCCCGACCAAAGGGAGGGGAGGTCAATTCCGGAGGAGGGGTATAGGCACCCTGTACCGGTCCAGCTAGTGCATCAGGCGCGGCCGGCTTGTAGGAGGCGGGCTAGGAAGCGCTTGGTCTCTTCTGCTTGGGGGTGCTCCAGGACATGGGCGGGCGAGCCTTGCTCGAGGATCCGGCCCTGGTGGAGGAAGGCGACCTGGTCGGCGACGTCGCGGGCGAAGCTCATCTCGTGGGTGGCGATCACCATCGTCATCCCCTCTGCCTTCAGGTCCCGTACCGCGGCCAGCACCTCGCCGATCAGCTCCGGGTCGAGGGCGCTGGTGACCTCGTCGAGCAGCAGCGCCCGCGGCCGGCCGGCGAAGGCGCGGGCGATCGCCACCCGCTGCTGCTGGCCGCCGGAGAGGTTGTCGGGCCGGTCGTCCTCGCGACCGGCGAGACCGAAGCGGGCCAGCAGCTCGCGCCCGCGGGCCTCCGCCTCGGCCCGGGTCGCGCCGTGGGCGCGCCTCTCCCCCAGCATCACGTTCTCCAGCGCGGTCATGTGCGGGAAGAGGTTGTAGGCCTGGAAGACGAGGGCCAGTCGGCGGCGGACCGCGACCGGGTCGACGGCGGGGTCGGTGATCGCCTCACCGTCGAGGAAGACGTCGCCGTCGTCGATCTCCTCCAGCAGGTCGATGCAGCGCAGCAGGGTCGACTTGCCCGAGCCCGAGCCGCCGATCAGCGCCACCGCTTCGTGTTCGCGGACAGTGAGGTCGACGCCGCGCAGAACCTCGCGCTCGCCGAAGGCTTTGGTCACTTCACGCAGCTCGAGAACCGGGCCGCCAGAAGCGCTCACCGCACCGCCCCCTCCGGGCCGCCCATGCGGTCGACGATCCGCGCGGTCGGGATCGTCACCGCCAGGTAGAGCAGCGCCGCGGCGACCAGCGGGGTGAAGTTGAAGATCTTCGCCTCGATGATCTGCGCTTCGCGGAAGGCCTCGAGCGGGCCGAGGATCGAGATCAGGGCGACGTCCTTCTGCAGGGCGACGAAGTCGTTCAGCAGCGGCGGCGCCACCCGCCGGATCGCCTGCGGCAGGATCACGTGGCGCAGCGCCTGGCCCTCGGTCAGGCCGACGGCGAGCGCGGCGTCGCGCTGGCCGCGGTGGACCGAGCCGATCCCGGCCCGGTAGACCTCGGCGACGTAGGCGCTGTAGGAGAGGATCAGGGCGATCGCGCCGAGCACAACCGGGTCGCTCGGCACCCCGTCGAGTCGCAGCGCGGGCACTCCGAAGCCGATCAGGAAGACGAGCAGAATCGTGGGGATGCCGCGGAAGACGTCGACGTAGAAGACCGAGAGCAGGCGCAGCGGGAAGGTCGCTGGCGAGCGGGCGATCCGCACCAGGGCGATGACCAGGCCGACGGCGAGGATCGCCAGCTCGGCGACGAGGAAGATCTTCACGTCGAGCCAGAAGGCCTTCAGCACGTCCGGGAACGATTCCTTGAAGACTTCCCAGTTGAAGAAGGTCTCGCAGACTTCCGGCCAGCCCGGGCTGGTCAGGATCAGCGCCGCCAGGCCGCCGAGGACGACGAGGCTGGAGACCGCAGCGATCGCCTGGCCGCGGCGGTGCCGGCGGCGCTTCGCCGCCTCCCGTTCGAGGCGACGACCACTCGGCATCAGTGCAATTCAGGAGCGCCGGCGGCCTGGCTCATCCAGCGCTGGGTGATCTTTTCGAGCTCGCCGGAGGTTTCCAGCGCTTCAATCGCTTCCGAGACGCAGCCGGTCAGCGAGGAGTCTTTCTCCAGCAGGGCTCCCCACTGGTCGCCGCCGGGAGCGCTGAATTGGCCGACGACGGCGGCCTCGGGGACCTGGACCGCGGTCAGGTAGAGGGCGGTCGGCAGATCGACGACGACGGCGTCGATCTGTTCGTTCTTTAGGGCCTGGACGACGTCGTTGGAGGTGTTGAAGACTGCCGGCCTGCTGCTCGGTTCGATCTCTTCTTCGGCAGCTTCGAGGCTGGTGGTGCCGATCTGGACGCCCAGCTTGGCGTCCTTCAGGTCGGCCAGCGAGGTCGCCTTCGACGCTTCGGAATCCTTCAGCGCCACCACCGCCTGGTTGGCCGTGTAGTAGGGAGCGGAGAAGTCGACTGCTTTTTCGCGCACCGGGGTGATCGAGATCTGGTTGACGTCGAAGTCGAAGTCCTTGGGACCGGGGGCGAAGGAGGAGTTGAAGGCCTCGACCGTCCACTGCACCTTGTTCTTGGGGTAACCGAGCTGCTTGCCGATCGCGAAGGCAACGGCGCTCTCGAACCCTTCCCCGTTCGCCGGTTCGTCGTCTTCGAAGTAAGGCGGGTAGGCGGGCTTGTCGGTGGCGACCGTCAGCACACCCTGCTGCTTGGTCGGAAGCTGTCCCGGCTTACAGCTCGAGGCGGTCGCCGAGGTGCCGGTCGTGTCACTGGAACTGCCGCAGCCGGCGACGATCAGGGCGGCGAGCAGAACGAGTGGGAGAGCGAGCTTCTTCACAGGGAGCGACAAGACCGCGCGAGCCTATCCCAACTCGCGGCGGCGCTTACCTCCCGCTGCCCTCCGGCTGGGGGGCGGTTCCATGCTTGGCCTCGAGATCCTCGGCCAAGGCAGCCAGCACCGAGAGAGGAACGCGCAGGCCCATCGCTATCCGGCGGACGTTTCCCCAGGTCGGATTGACGCGACCGGACTCCATGTGGGAGATCCAGGTCGGGTGGATGTCAGCCCGCAGCCCCAGGGCTTCCTGGCTCAGGTGGATCTCCATCCGTAGCTGGCGGATTGCCTTGCTCAGGCCGATCTGGGGTTCCTCTCGCCGCGGCATCTAGGGAAGGGAATGCGCCCCCCGCCCCCGCGTCCATAGAGGTGGGCTCAGGTCCAGGAAAGGAGACCCACCGATTGACTCTCTTTCGGTACGACGCCATCCCAGCTGCTGCCGCAGGCGAGGACCCTGTTCAAGGGGGCGGTCTCTCTCCATTGCGGACACGAACGTATGTTCGCATAAGGCCCGACTGATTTATAGGGCAGATCAACCGGCTTCGGCGCGCGCTGCGGCCAGCTCTTCTTCCACCGTCCCGGTCTGATTGGGGATTTCGAGGCGGCGTTCGAGCACGGGGATCGCCTCCTCCGCCCTGCCGCTGAGCCGCAGGGCTTTGCCCAAGTTGAAGAGCGCGTAGGCGTATTCGAGCTCTTCGCTCCCGGCCGGAAAGGCGGCCACGGCTTCTTCGAGGACCGGGACGGCGGATTCGTAGTCGCCGGCCTGCAGCAGCGAGAAGCCTTCTTCGTTAAGGGCAGCGCCGCGTTCCGGGTCCGCGCCTTCGGCGACCGGCGCCGAGGCCGTCGTCACCGCTTCTTCGGCGCTCGCTTCGGAAGTCGCTTCTTCGGCGCTCGGTTCTTTGCTGGTCGCCTGCTGCTGCTTCGGGCTCGCCGACTGCGGCTTCGCCTGTGCGGAACGCGGGCTGTTGCTGCCGTCGCCTTCGCTCAGCACGATGGCGGCGATCGCGACCACCGCGGCGAGAAAGACAGCCATTGCGATCGCCGCCCCCCAGCGACCCCGATAGGACCGAGCGCGCTCCGGCGGCGGGATCGGGGGACGTGAGGGCGCCTGCTCGAAGGTCGGCTCGAAAGCCTGCGTCGGCGGCTCGGGCGCCGACGCTCCCCGGTCGAGCTCGGCCAGAGCCTGCTCGGCGGACCCCGGGCGATCCCGCGGGTCGGCGCGCGTCATCCACTCAACCAGGGCCTGCAGCGCCGGCGAGGCACCCGCCTCGCAGGAGCGCAGGACGACGCCGCATGAGTAGAGGTCGGAACGCTCGCTCGCCGCCCGGCCCTCCATCACCTCCGGCGCCGCGTAGCGCTCGGTGCCGAGGACGAGGCCGGTACTGGTCAACGCCGTGGCGTCCGCCGGCAGGGCAATGCCGAAATCGATCAGCTTGGCCGTCCCACCCGGTTCGAGGATCACGTTGGCCGGCTTGACGTCGCGGTGCAGGATCCCGGCGCGATGGATGTGGGCCAGCGCTTCCAGCAGTTCCTGCGCCAGCTGCGCGCAGTCCACCGCCCTCCCCCGCTCCAGCCGTTCGGCGAGGTTCTCGCCGGGCACGAACTGCATCACCAGGTAGGGGCGTTCGCCCTCCTCGGAGAAGTCGTAAACGTCGACCAGGTTCGGGTGCGACAGGCCCGCTGCGGTGTGCGCCTCGCGCCGAAAGCGGGCGACGAAACCAGGGTCGCCGGCAATCGTGTCGGAGAGCACCTTCACCGCTACCGGGCGCTCGAGGACCTCGTCGTGGCCGAGCCAGACCGCGGCCATGCCGCCGCGCCCGAGCGTGCGCTCGAGCCGGTAGCGATCCTTCAGCAGCTCCCCGATGCCGATCCTGCCGGGCACAGCCTTCCCCTACCCGCTTTGGCGCTATTTCCGCTCCGCCTCGCCCCAGACGGTCGCCACCAGTGAGCGCGGGCCGCCATGGTCGCGGTGCTCGCAGAGGAAGATCCCCTGCCAGGTTCCAAGCGCGAGGCGGCCGCCGCTGACCGGCAAGGTCAGCGAGGGACCGAGCAGGGCGGCCTTGACGTGGGCGGGCATGTCGTCGTCCCCCTCGAGGGTGTGGGTCCAGTAGGGGGCGCCTTCGGGCACCGCCCGGTCGAACCAGGTCGCGAAGTCGTGCCGCACGTCGGGCGAAGCGTTCTCGTTCAGCGCCAGCGCGGCCGAGGTGTGCTGGATCAGCAGATGCAGGATCCCGACCTCGATCCGCTCCAGCTCGGGCAGGGCCTCGACCACCTCGCTCGTGACCAGGTGGAAGCCGCGCTGTCGGGGCGAGAAGCGAACAGTCCGCTGGAGCCACATCGAACAGAGGATCGCAGGCGACAGCTCGTCCCAGCTCGGGTGACCGAAGTGACCGATTTGACCGCTCGAACCACCTCTTTGTACATAC
The DNA here is from genome assembly GCA_045805745.1 of Solirubrobacterales bacterium. GTDB lineage: Bacteria > Actinomycetota > Thermoleophilia > Solirubrobacterales > 70-9 > VAYN01. Next base: position 84,914 of record JBJMKP010000005.1, on the reverse strand, counting down.
CGTCCACCAAATTCCACGGGGATTGTTCGCTGCCTCTCTAAAGCTTTAGCCCCTCTGGACCGATGTTTGGGTTCTAACGCCGGGGCATGGTGCTCCGCATCGAAAAAGGAGCTCAAATGTCCCTCCAGTCGAGGAAGCGCGTTCTGATCGCGCTGGCATCGCTGTGCGTGCTCGCGGTCGCCGCCGCGGCTTACGCGTACTTCACCACCACCGGTTCGGGAACCGCCACCGCGACCGTCGGCAGCAGCTCGGCCGTGACCCTGAAAGGCACCGTTACCGGCAACCTCTACCCCGGTTCCTCTTCGCCGGTCACCCTCACCGTTGACAACCCGTCCAGCGGCAAACAGCGGGTCGGAACGATCTCGCTGGAAAAAATCACCGCCGACGCGGGGCACGTCAGTTGCAGCGTCGCGACCACGGGCGGCAACCCCGACTTCACGATGGCCGACGTGGTCGTCAACAAAACCTATGCCCCCGGCAACGGCCAGGCCGTGACCCCGAGCGGCTCGCTGACGATGAACGACACCGGCGTCAGCCAGGACGCCTGCCAGGGCGCGACGCTAACCCTGACGCTGAAAAACAACTAGCGGCAACGAGGTCGCAGGTCCGCCCATGCTCCCCGGCAACCGCATGGCGGGCCTGCGACGTGCGATCAGGGCGACGGTTGCCCTGATCGCCGTCTCGGCCTCGCTCGGTGTGGCTGTCTCGCTCGCCCGCAGCGGCGGTGGTGGCGAGGGCGAGGTCGGCCTCGAGAGCAGCGTGCCCGTCGCCCTCCCCAAGGGCGGTAGCACCGGGCCGAGCGGCGAAGCGCCTCCGGCCCGGCCCCTGTTCATCGAAACCCCGGAAGCGGTCTCGGTGCTGAGCGAAACCCAGTTCCGGTTTCACCTGCCACCGAAGCCGGATCAGTCCCGACCGGGCTCAACGACCGCGCCTACGACCCCTGTCAGCGCACCGCCGAAACCGCGGCGGCGCTTCCAGTGCCGCTACGACGGCGGCGAGTGGAGCGGCTGCGGATCTCCCCTGCGCCTCGGCGCGGTGCCGGCCGGCGGGCACGAAATCAGCATCCATGCCCTGACCCGCTCGGGTCGAGCCGGAGCGGTCGCCTCCTTCTCGTGGCGGCAGGTCGAGCCGAAGCCGATCGCGATCGACGCCGCCGACCCGGTCGAAGCCCTCTTCCCCGGCTTCCCTCCACAACCCCTCTCGGTGACCGTCAGTAATCCCAACGACGTCCCGGTCGAAGTCACGCGGCTCAGCGTCGAGATCGCCGACGATCCACCGGATTGCCCAGCTGAGAACTTTCGCCTCACCCCGTCGAAGCTCTCCCCCAGCTCGCCGCTATCGGTTCCCGCGGGCGGATCGGTGACGCTGCCCTCCGCAGCCGCCCCCGCGATCGAGATGCTCAACCTCGCGGTCAACCAGGACGCCTGCAGCGAAGCCCGGGTGGATCTGGCCTTCGAAGGCGAGGCCCACGGATGAAGCGACTCGCCTCCCCCGCCCTGGCCATCGTCGTTGCCTCTGTCACGGTGGTGCTCGGGGGCAGCGCTCTCGCCTACTTCTCGAGTCAAGGCCTGGGGACCGCCCAGGCCGCAGTGGGAAAACTGACCGCGCCGACGATCAGCGCCGCCACTCCCGCCGCCGGCGGAACGGTGACCCTCACCTGGGGCGCGGTGACTCCTCCCGGTCCCGAATCGGTTCGCTACTACGTCACCCGCGACGGCTCGGCCGCAGCCGGCACCTGCCCGACCGCGGCAGCTCCGACCACGGTCATCACCTGCAAAGACGCCGGCGTCCCGATCGGCGAACACATCTATGTCGTCACCGCTGTCTGGGAGACCTGGAGCGCGGTTAGCGGCGCCAAAACCGCGAACGTGACGGTCGGCGAAGCGACCAAGTTCACGATCTCAGGCAGCGCCTCTTCGATGCCGGCGGGCGGCACCGGGATCAACCTGACGATCACCGCCAAGGACGTCAACAACAGCACCGTCACCACCTACACCGGCTCCCACTCGCTGGTCTTCTCCGGCGCCTCCGCGAGCCCGACCGGCACCAACCCCACGGTTGTCAACAGCGCCGGCTCGGCAATCAACTTCGGCTCGGCCACCGCCCTCACCTTCACCTCTGGGGTGGCGAGCGTCACCTCCTCGAAAAACGGGCTCCTGAAGCTCTACAGGGTGGGCTCGGCGTCCGTGGTCGCGACGGAGGGAACGCTAACGACCCCGACTCCCCTGGCGCTGACCGTGACTCAGGCCGCAGCCTCCAAGTTCGTCCTCGCGGCAGCCAACGCGACGCCTTCGGTCGGCGCGGGCGACGACCTGACGATCACCGCCCAGGATGCCTACGGCAATCTGGCGACGGCCTACACCGGCACCCAGAGCCTGACCTTCTCCGGGCCAGTCGCGAGCCCGACCGGCAACGGCCCGACGGTGGCCGACACCAACGGCAGCGACGTGCCTGTCGGAACCGCGACCCCAATCGACTTCAGCGCCGGCGTGGCCAGTGCAGCGACGGGGGACGGCGGCACGATGAAGCTCTACAAGAGCGGCTCTACCACCATCAGCGCCACCGCCACCGGAATGACCACCCTGACTGCGGCGACGGTCACCGTCGCGGCCGGAAGCGCGACGAAATTTGCCCTCACCGCTTCGACCACGACCCCGGTCGCAGCCGCGACCTTCAACTTTACGACCACCGCCCTGGACACCTACGGCAACACCGCGACCTCCTACGCCGGCGCCAAGAACATCACCTTTGCCGGTGCCGAAGCCAGCCCCAGCGGGGCCCTGCCGACGGTGGTCAACAGCGCCGGCACCGCAATCAACTTCGGCTCGGCTACTTCCCTCACCTTCACCGCCGGAGTCGCCGCGGTCGCATCCGCCAAAAACGGCGTCGGCAAGCTGAACAAGGCCGGTGCGGCGAGCGTGACCGCAGCCGACGGCACCATCTCCACCGCCGCGCCGCTGGCCTTCACGGTCGCCACCGGCGCAGCCTCCAAGGCCGCGCTCACCACGGTCAGCGTCAGTGCCGGCACGATCGGCTCACCCTGCCTCTTCACCTGCACGATCACCGGCCTGGGCAACTCCGGCACGGTAAACGCCAACGTCACCATCACCGACGGCGTCGGCAACCCCGCCTTAAACCTCGGCTCGGCTAAAACCGTCACCGTTACCGTCTCCAGCGGCGGCACGATCACCGGCTCGCCGCTCACGGTGCCCGCCTCAGGCGTCGCCACCACCAACACCCAGTTCGTCTACACGGCGCCGGCGACCGGCGCCTTCACCCACACGATCACCGCCGCCTCGACCGGCTACACCAGCGCCACCGCGACCGTCTCCCGCTAGGCATCTGAGCCAAATCTCACATTTCGACGTGGCCGCGCGTTTAGTAGTCGTGGACCGCGAAGACCTCCGCTTCCTGTCGAAATCGGCACCCTGCGCAGCCTGGCTCTACCGGCCGGCCGGGGCGGGTGCCGATCCGTTTCCGGTCGTCGTCATGGCCCACGGGCTCTCGGGAACGCGAAGGGACCGGCTGGGAGCGTTTGCAGACCGGTTCGCCGCGGCGGGGCTGTTCGCGCTCGTCTTCGACCATCGCGGCTTCGGCGATAGCGGCGGCGAGCCCGACCTGTTCCATCCCGCCCTGCAGTTGCAGGACTGGCAGGCGGCGATCGACTTCGCCCGGGCGCTGCCGGGCGTGGACGGCAACCGGGTGGCCACCTTCGGATCCTCGATGGGCGGGGGCAACGCCCTGGCGGCGGCGGCCGGCGACGAACGCGTCGCCGCCGCGATCAGCCAGGTCCCCTTCCTTGACATCTGGCGCCAGGCCCATCGCTCGCCCCCGCGGGTGTCGGCCCGAATGCTGCTCGCCGCCGCTCGAGGCGAGTACGTTCCCGCGGTTGGGCAGCCGTGGGAGGCGGCCTTCATCAACGCCCCTGGCAGCGAGGCCGGCTGGCGCCACGTAGTCGAGACCGGCGAGGACTCGCGCTGGCGCAACCGGGTCTCTGCGCGCTGGCTGCTCGGGCGGCCCTTCCGCCCAGGCCGCCTAGCCTCGAGGCTGCACTGCCCCTGGCTGGTCTGCGTCGGCGAGGCGGACCGCGTCGCAAGGCCCGGTCCGGCAATCACCGCCGCACGCCGGGCGCCGCGCGGGGAGTTGCGCACCTACCCGGGAGTGGATCACTTCGACATCTACGACGGCCCCGAGCACGACGCGATCGTCGCCGACCAGATCGACTTCCTCCGCCGTCACCTGCTGACAAACCGGGGAACGAATGGCCGAAGAGCGGCTCCTCAGGCCGCCCGCCGCCGGTAGCGGATGTGCGTGGCGAGCGGAGAGTGCAGCGCCTCGACGGGCTCGAACCCGAAGGACTCGGCGCCGTCGAACAGCCGCTCGCCGGATCCCAGCAGGACAGGGACCAGGTCGAGCGTCAGCTCGTCGATCACCCCGGCGGCAAGCGCCTGCCGCACAGCAGAGGCGCCGCCTGCGATGTCGACGCCATCCTCGCCGGCCGCCTCGAGCGCCTGCGCGTAGGCGGCCTCGAAGCCCTCGGTGACGAAGTGGAAGCTGGTGCCGCCCTCCATCTCGATCGGCTCGCGGGCGTGGTGGGTGAGGACGAAGACCGGCGCGTGATAGGGCGGCTCGGGGCCCCACCATCCATCCCACTCCTCGTCCCACTCGCCGCGGATCGGCCCGAACATGTTGCGACCCATGACGTAGGCCCCGCGCGGCCGCATCAGCCAGCCTTCGGCCGTCGCGTTCGCCTCGGTCGCCCTCTCGTCGCCGAGGTGCCAGCGATGAACCTCCATGCCCCGCTTCCCCAGCGGATTCTCTCGGCTCTGATCCGGCCCGGCAACGAAACCGTCCAGCGAGATCGACATGTGGCAGGTGGTGTCCGGCATCGTCCTCTTTCTATCGGGGAGACAGGATTTGAACCTGCGACCGCTCGGCCCCCAGCCGAGTGCGCTACCAGACTGCGCCACTCCCCGTGGGGTCTTGCATTTTGACGGATTGGGGAACGCGATGTCGAAGGGAATGTCTTGTCTACTTTGTATTGTCGGACTTATGAGGCACTGCGGGAGATGCAAAGCGGAGAAGGAGTTGGACGAGTTCGCTTGGCGTCGACGAGCACGCGGACAGAGGGACAACTACTGCCGGCCGTGCCGCTCCGCCTACCACCGGGAGCACTATCTGGCGAACAAAGAGCGCTACATCGCCCTGGCGGGACAGCGCAAGAAAGCGCTGGTCGAAGAACGGACCCTTTATCTCGTCGACTTCCTGCGGGAGCATCCCTGCGTCGACTGCGGCGAGACCGATCCGGTCGTGCTGGAGTTCGACCACCTGCGGGACAAGAAATTCTCGATCTCAGCGGGAATCCAGGGTCGGCGCTGGCAGGACGTGCTTGACGAGATTGCAAAGTGCGACGTCGTTTGTGCAAACTGTCACCGGCGTCGCACCGCAGCGCGGGGCGGCTTCCTCCGCGCGGCGGTAGCTCAACGGTAGAGCCTCGCCCTTCCAAGGCGATGACGCGGGTTCGAGTCCCGTCCGCCGCTTTTCAGGCCGGGTAAGCCCCTGCCGATTAGAGCTTCGATGCGCGCTTCTATTTCGCTTCTACTGGTCGTCGTTCTGCTGCTCGCAGGTTGCGGCGGATCTGACGAGGGCGAAACCGGGGCTTCTGCTTCCGAAGTCGCTAGCGGCTCCGGCTACATCGACTGGCCGCTGTTCGGGCGGGTGCCGCAGCGCACGCACTACCTCGCGACGAAGGGGCGGACGCTGGACCCGCCGCTGAAGCAAGCCTGGTCGATCAACACCCATGCGCTGATCGAGTTCCCGCCGGCGATCCACGACGGCGTCGCCTACGTGATCAACAAGTACGGCAACGGCAAAGCGGTGCGGCTCAGCGACCGCAAGATCCTCTGGGAACTCAACATCCGGCCCAGCGACAAGGGAGTGCCGAACTTCGTCACCGCCCCCGTCTATTACGAAGGCCGTGTCTTCGGCGCCTTCCTCACCGGCCACCTCGCCGCCGGCGACGCCGCGACCGGGAAGAAGGACTGGGTGCGGAAGTTCGACGCCCACCTCGAATCCTCGCCGTTGGCGGTCGACGGAACCCTCTACCTCGGCACCGACACCACCAACCTCTACGCCCTGCGCGCCTCCGACGGCAGGACCCGCTGGAGCTTCAATGCCCCCGGTGCGATCAAAGCCAGCCCCAGCTACGACGACGGCAAGGTTTTCTTCGCCGACTACCAGAGCTCCGTCTTTGCCCTTGACGCCAAGAGCGGCAAGCCGGTCTGGCGATCGAACACCAGCAAGGTGCCGCCCTTCGGGCAGGGCGGCTTCTTCTCCTCTCCGGCAGTTGCCTTCGGCCGCGTCTACGTCGGCCGCGACGACGGCACCGTCTACGCCCTCGACGAGAAGACCGGCAAGGTGGAGTGGCACTTCGACGCCGGCGCCGCGGTCTACGGCTCGCCTGCCGTTGCCCGCGTACCCGACACCCCGCCGACCGTCTACATCGGCGCCGAAAACGGCCGCTTCTTCGCCCTCGACGCCCGCACCGGCAAGGTCCGCTGGCAGAAGGACATCGGCGGTCCGATCCCCGGCACCGCGGTCGTCATCGGCCACACCGTCTACACCTCCAGCTTCAAGACCCAGGTGACGAGCGGCTTCGACGTCAGCACCCACAAGCGCACCTTTCACATCAAGCAAGCCGGCTACACGCCGATGATCTCCGACGGCAAGCGGGTCTACCTGGTCGGCTATTACGACCTGATCGGACTCGAGCCGCGCTAGGGCGCCGAAGGCGTCGCGCCTGGTCAGGGGATCGGGCTGTGGGCCCGGCTCGCATCGAGCTCGAAGATGCGGAAGTCGGTGCCGAGCACCGGCTGGGAGACGTTGTGGACCGGGGTCTCGCCGATCGTCCCGTCGGGTGAGCCGGCGTGGGCGTGGCCATGGAGAACGAGGTCGGGACCGTGCTCGAGGATCGGCGCCGCCAGCCGGTCGCTGCCCATGAAGACGAAGATCTCCCGCGGCTCCCCCTCCAGCGTCGCCTCGATCGGCGCGTAGTGGAGGAGAACGATCCGAACCGGACAGGTCGCGACCTCGCGCAGCCCCGCCTCTAGCGCCTGCACTTCAGCCGTCGCCTCGGCGTAGACAGCGCGCAGGGAGGGCTCGCCAAAGTCCGGCAGGTGGCGCGGCGCGAAGCCGCCGACGAAGCCCTTGACGCCGACGATCCCGACCTCGACCTCGCCGACCTGGCAGACGACGGCGCGGCGGTCGAGCATCTCCACGCCCCCCTCCCCCAACCGCCGCAGGATCGCCTCGGCTTCGTCGGCGTGCCAGTCGTGGTTGCCGAGCACCGCGTAGACCGGTGCCGCGGTCTCGGCGGCGGCTTCGCAGAGGATTTCCGCCTCCTCGAGCCGGCCGTGGCTGGTCAGGTCGCCGGCGACGAGCACCAGGTCGACGTCGTCGCCGAGCGCGGCGAACGAGGCGACGACCGCCTCGCGGTTGGAGTCGCGGCAGTGGATGTCGCCGGTGGCGGCGATCCGCAGCATCCCGCTCCCCTACCCGCCCGGCAGCCGCGTTTATCCCACCCTCCTAAGGGGCAGCGAATGGTGCATGGCCGAGGGTCTGGGCAAGAGCGAGGTCGCCGAGGAGCTGATCGACAGCCTCAAACGCGCGGTGGCGGCGCTGGATGAGCGCGGCGTCCCCTACCTGCTCGGCGGCGGGCTCGGCTGCTGGGCGCGCGGCGGGCCGCCGTCGAGCAACGACATCGACCTGATGGTCAAGCGCGAGGACGCCGAGCGGGCCCAGGAGGCGCTGGCCGAAGCCGGGATGCGGCCGGAGACCCCACCCGAGCAGTGGCTGCTGAAGGCCTGGGACGGCGAGATCCTCATCGACCTGATCTTCGAACCCTCGGGGATGAGGGTCGACGACGAGGTGCTGGCCCGCGGCGAGGAGATCAGCCTGATGGCGATGCAGACCCGGGTGATGGACCTCGACGACATCCTGATCACCAAGCTGATGGCGCTCGATGAGCACAGCGCCGACTACGGCGACCTGATCCTCATCACCCGCTCGCTACGCGAGCAGATCGACTGGGCGCGGCTGCGCGAGGAGACCGCCTCGAGCCCCTTCGCCGTCGCCTTCTTCGCCCTCGCCGACGGGCTCGAGATCTGCCCGGAACCCGTCAGGCCAGCCGGGCGGTGAGCTCGATCTCGGGCACGCCGGCCAGCGCCCGCGAGACCGGGCAACCGGCCTTCGCTTTCTCGGCGTAACCGCGGAACGCGTCCTCATCGATCCCCGGCACCGAGCCCTCGACGTCAAGTTCGATCCGCGCGATCGTCGGCGTCCCGTCCACCAGCCGCAGCTGGACCTTGGCCTCGGCGCGCAGGGACTCGGGCGGGTGGTCGGCTTCGGTGAGGATCAGGCTCAGCGCCATCGCGAAGCAGGAGGCGTGAGCAGCTCCGAGCAGCTCCTCGGGATTCGTCCCCTCGCCGTCCTCGAAGCGCGAGGCGAACGAGTAAGCGCCCTCGAACACCCCGTCGCCGACCTTGACGCTGCCGCTGCCGCCTTTGAGATCCCCACGCCACTCGGCGCTGCCGTTCCTCGTCGCCATCCTCGCCCCCTTCGTCGCAGTACGAGGTCGAGCTACCCGGAAGAGCGCGCGCGGAACCGACTCCCGACCGGGTCGCCTGTTAGAAGGTCCCGCGCATGGAGGCCCACCGGTCATACGAGCGCTTCGAGCAGGGCCAGCACGTCGCGGCCGGCGGAGATCTTCCCCATCACGCCCAGAAGGCGGCTCTGGCGGTCGCGGTGATCGCCTGCTTCCTCGCGATCGCGACCTTCTTCTCGAACGAGGCGCTGAAGGAGGTGGTCACCGGCGAGACCCACGGCGGGACCGCGTCGGCGCGGCTCGAGAGCAACCGGGTGAAAATCGACATCGCCAAGGGCAACGCGGCGCTGCTGCGAGTCCTTGGCACCACCGTCTCAGCCGGATACCTCGCCGCCCCCAGGGCGCGAGAGCACGAGAAGCGGTTGGTCGAGCACCTGCGCCCAGCCGATCTGCACCTCAACGAGGAGATCCATGCGCACCGCAGCGAGATCGACCACGCCAACGCCCAGCACCTCGACTTCGAGCTGGCCGAGGTCGCGTTCGAGGTCGGCATCGTCCTCGCCTCGATCTCAATCATCGCCCGCCGCCGCTGGTTGCTCGGCGCCGCCGGAGCGGCATCCACGGCGGGGGTGGCGTTACTTGCGGTCGGCCTGCTCGTTGCCTGAGCTGAGTCGAGTTGAGTGAGCGGGGCAGCCAGGACTCGAACCTGGAATCGCCGGTTTTGGAGACCGGTGCCTTAGCCAGTTGGGCCACTGCCCCCGAACCCTGATCGTAATCGAGCCGGGCCCCGCAGGGCCCGGCCGCCACGTGCCTAGTTCTGCTTCAGGGTGATCCTCTTGGTCTTGGTCACCGCGACGCCCGAGCTGGGCTTGAAGGTGACCTTGACGCTGACCTTGGCCGTGCCTTCTTCGGCGAGCAGCTTCTTCGCCTTGCCCTTCGGCTTGATCGTCAGCTTCAGCGTCTTCGGCTTCTTCAGGTTCTTCGCCTTCTTCTGCGACTTGGCGATGCCTTTGCCGGAGGCGGTGAGGGTGCCGGCGCCGGGGATCTTGACCGAGAGCGTCGCCGTGCCCTTGGCCTTGTTCAGCTTCGCCCCGCCGAGCCCGATCTTGGCTTTGACGACCTTCAATTTCGCCACCTGGGAGGTGCTGGCGCCCTGCGGCGTGGTTGCGGTCAGGGTGACTTCGTAGGTGCCCGGTTTGGCGTTCTTAGGCGCCGTCACGTTCACCGTCTGCGTCGCCGGCGGCGAGAGATGGGTGGTGGGGTTGGGCGCTCCGGGAGCGAAGGTCGGGCTGGGAAGCTGCAGTTTCGCCCCGGGCAGCGTGGAGGTAGCCGAGAGGCTGAACGCTGGCAATGCGGCGGCGGTGCTGGCGAAGTTGGCCGTGAACCCCAGCGCGGCTTTGCCACCGAGGAAGGCGGAGCCCTGTGGCGGCGCGGCGAGCTTCAGGTCAGAGGTGCCGACCTGGCCCTGCTGCAGGGTCCCGAAGCAAAAGGATTCGCCTTCTTCAGGTGCGCTTTCGAAGCGCCAGCAGTGGACCGGACGAGTGGACGACTGCCCTGGGCCGGCTTCACGGGATCCGTAGGCGAGTCCGGTGGCGAAGGGGCCGGTGAAGGGACTGCCGTCGGCGGGAACCGGCAGACCGAATTCCGGATCCAGGTTCCATTCAATCGTCTGTCCTTCTTTTTCCGGCTGCACGCTGGAGAGATAGCCAACCCCCTGCAGACCTGCGGGCGGCCAGACCTGCGTGCCTTCTTCATTGCCTTTGCCTTCTTCTTCGGCGAATTTGTGCAAGTTGACCGAGGAAGCGGCGATTTCCGTCGCGACTTCATCGTTTCGCGTAAAGACCAGCGGGCTGCCGCCGCCTACGGGAACCGCATTGATCGTGGCCGGGGGCGTCGAACCAGGGGGCACCGCGATACCGAGCAGGTACTGCACGTCTTCGGTGTCTTCGGAGGGAGTGCACCCCGACCCTTCCGGTTCGGTGCAGATCACGAAGTGCACCCTCGCGGAACCGATGCCCGCCGGCTGGGACAGCGAGAGGCTACCCGGCTTGATCAAGGCGCAGGCGCTGAAGACGACCGCAACCGCGGCAAGGGCCGCGAGGACGATCAAGGGCTTTACGAAACGACGCTGACGGGACAAGACGCTCTCCTCCACTCGGTGACGTTGATGGCATCCTCTCATGCGGGCGGAGGGACTTGAACCCCCACGAGCCGAAGCTCACCAGGACCTAAACCTGGCGCGTCTGCCAAATTCCGCCACGCCCGCGTGGCCGGCCCGACAGGGCCTTAACGCGCGGCCAACCGCGCCGCGTCGCTGACAGATTCTATGATCGGGCGGATGGCGGTAGGAGAGGTCAGGCCCGGCTACGAACTGTGGCGGCCGAATCGGGAAAAAGCGAGCTCGGTCTCGACCAAGTTCGTCGTCGTGCTTTTGCTGGCAGCGACGGCGGTGCTGGCGGGGCTGATCACGATCGGCGGCTGGTCGCTGCTGAAGGGCGGCGGCGGGATGGGAATCGTCTGCGCGATCTACGCCCTCCTCTATGCCTTCTTCGCCTTCCTCGTCGCCCGCTGGAACCGCGGCATCCTGCCGGTGGCGGCGGCGCTCTCGATGATCCTCGCGATCTTCTGCGCGGTCGGCGCCGAAAGCTGGTTCAACCGCGACCGCGCCGGCTTCGACGAAGCCCTCTTCTCCTCCGACGTGATCGGACTGCTGGTGGTGATCCTCGGCCTGCTGCAGATCGTCACCGTCGCCGCTCTGCTCTACGCCTTCAATCAGGAGTGGCACGTCGAGGAGGAGCGCCCGATCGGCTCGGGCGAGGATTACGGCGCCGGCGCCTCGCCGCAGCCCGCGTAGTTGCCCGGCGCGAACGGCTCTATCTTTCCGGCAGAGCCGGAGTGGCGGAATTGGCATACGCGATCGACTCAAAATCGATTGCCCTTGCGGGCTTGTGGGTTCGAATCCCACCTCCGGCATCAGCGTCAGCGGAATAGGCTGGCGCGGTGAACGCGACTGCGGGGGAGTTGCTCTGGGAGCCGTCGGCCGAGATGGTCGGGGGCTCGCGGCTGACCGAGTTCATGCGCTGGCTGGAGGGCGAGCGCGGACTCTCATTCGACGGCTACCACGAGCTGTGGCAGTGGTCGGTCGATGACCTGGACGGATTCTGGTCGGCGATCTGGGACTTCTTCGGGGTGCAGGCCGACTTCGAGCCCATGCCGCTGCTCGTCTCGCGCGAGATGCCCGGCGCCGAATGGTTCCCCGGCACCCGCCTGAATTACGCCGAGCACGTCTTCGCCGGCAAGGACGATGGCGAGACGGCGATCCTCCACGCTTCTGAGCTGCGCGAGCTCGGTGAGCTGAGCTGGGGCGAGCTGCGCCGTCAGGTTGCAGCGACCGCGGCGGGGCTGCGAGCGGCCGGCGTCGAGCGCGGTGACCGGGTCGTCGCCTACCTGCCGAACATCCCCGAGGCGATCGTCGCCTTCCTCGCCACCGCTTCGATCGGCGCGGTCTGGTCGAGCTGCTCGCCCGACTTCGGCCCGGCCAGCGTTGTCGACCGCTTCGCCCAGATCGAGCCGAAGGTGCTGTTCGCGGTCGACGGCTACCGCTACGGCGGCAAGGACTTCGATCGCCGCGAGACCATCGCCGCGCTGCAGGAGGCGATGCCGAGCCTGGAGCGCACTGTCATCCTTCCCTACCTCGACCCCGAGCCGGACCTCGCGCCGCTGCGGGACGCGATCACCTGGGAGCAGCTGGAGGCGGACGGCGGCGAGGCCGAGTTGAACTTCGACCGCGTCCCCTTTGACCATCCGCTCTGGGTCCTCTACTCCTCCGGCACCACCGGGCTGCCGAAGGCGATCGTCCAGGGGCAGGGCGGGATCCTGCTCGAGCACCTGAAGAAGCTCCACCTCCACGTCGACGCCCACCCCGGCGACCGCCTCTTCTGGTTCACGACGACCGGCTGGATGATGTGGAACTTCCTCGTCTCGGGGCTACTGACCCGGGCGGCGATCGTCCTCTACGACGGCAACCCGGGTCATCCCGACATGACCGTGCTCTGGGATTTGGCGGAGCGGGCCGGGGTGACGATGTTCGGCACCAGCGCCGCCTACATCGGCGCCTGCATGAAGGCCGGGGTCGAGCCAGGCGCGGGCCGCGACCTCAGCCGGCTGAAGGCGGTCGGCTCAACCGGCTCCCCGCTCTCGCCCGAGGGCTTCGACTGGATCTACGAGCACCTCGGCTCCGACACCTGGCTGTTCTCGACCAGCGGCGGCACCGACCTCTGCACCGCCTTCGTCGGCGGCGTGGCGACCCTGCCGGTCTACCGCGGTGAGCTGCAGGCGCGGGCGCTGGGGGCGGCGGTCGAGGCCTGGGACGAAGACGGCCGGCCGGTGGTCGGGGAGGTCGGCGAGCTGGTCGTGACCGAGCCGATGCCCTCGATGCCGCTCTACCTCTGGGGCGACGAGGACGGCAGCCGCTACCGCGAGAGCTACTTCGAGATGTTCCCCGGCACCTGGCGTCACGGCGACTGGATCGAACTGACCGAGCGCGGGACGGCGATCATCTACGGCCGCTCCGATTCGACCATCAACCGCGGCGGGATCCGCATGGGGACGAGCGAGATCTACCGCGCGGTGCTCGGGATCGAGGCGATCATCGACGCGCTTGTGGTCGACCTGCCGCGCCCCGGAACCGACGGCTGGATGCCGCTGTTCGTGGTTATGCGCGAGGGCTCCCAGCTGGACGAGGATCTGCCGCGGGAGATCGCCCGGCGGGTGCGGGAGCAGTGCTCCCCGCGCCACGTCCCCGACGAGGTCTTCGAGATCGACGAGGTGCCGCGCACGCTGAGCGGCAAGGTGCTGGAGGTGCCGGTGAAGCGGATCCTGATGGGCACGCCGGTGGAGAAGGCGGCCAGCCGCGACTCGCTGGCGAACCCCGCCGCACTCGACTACTTCGTAGCGATGGCGAAGCGGCTCGCGGTCTGAGCGAGGATCCGGCGCACGTAGTTGGGTTCGTAGCGCACCTGCTCGTGGGTGAAGCGCAGCTGGGTCAGTCCGGCGGCGGTGTGGGCCTGGTCGCGCAACCGGTCCCGAGCCTGCTCAGCCGGCGTGCGGTGATAGCGCAGCCCATCGGTCTCGACCACCAGGCCGAGGTCGGGCCAGAAGAAGTCGACTTCGAATTCGTTCACCCGCTGGCCCGTGAGCGGCACCGGGAGGCCCGCCTCGGCGGCAACCGGCAGGAAGCGGCGTTCGAGCTCCTCCTTGGTGAGGCGGAAGGTGCGGCGGTCGAGGATCTGGCGGAGGCGTGCGACGCCCGGCTCGCCCACTCGTTCCTCGAGCGCCGCGCGTAGCTCGGGAGGGTTCGTGAGGTTGTATTTGTCCGCCTCATTGATCATCCGCTCGACGCCGGCACGGTCAAGCCGCAACGCCATGTCGATCAGCGTCTGGACCGGAGTAGTGACCGGGATTCCGTACTCGCGAGTCAGGTGAAGCTCGGCCAGAGTAGGTCGGCGGTGGATTCGAACGCCCGGATGGCGCTTCTGAAAAGGGCTGGGTGAGGAGATCTCTATGACGTCCCGCTGTTCAAAGCCGATCCGCCACAGAGCAGCCGCACTGGAGTGACTGAGGACCGCACCGTCTCCGCAAGCGAGCACAGCCGCCATCCACCGTCCATGAACATTTACCTCCGGGCGCCCAGCCGAATAGATCCCGCGCCGCACCTTGTGTAAGCGCCCAATCGCCAGTCGATGCTTGATCGCATCCGGCGAGAACCCAAGCGCAAGCAGCTGCTCCCGCGAGATCACTCCATGCTGGCGTCGAACCAAAGCCCACGCTCGCTGAGAATTGGGCGCCATAGCGCCCTTAAGTCAGCGAGCGTCCGTCAATCTCCCCCTTCCCCGCTGCTGTTTGTGCAGCTTGCGGGTCCTCAGACCATGCCGAGGCCGCCGCTTACGCCCAGGGTCTCCCCCGTGACGTAGCTGGCGTCGTCTGAGGCGAGGAAGGCGACCGCGGCCGCCACCTCCTCGGGCTGGCCTAGACGCCCCATCTGGGTCGAGGCGCGCATCGTCTCGATCACCTTCTCGCCGATCTCGCCGAACTCCTTGGCGCCCATCAGCAGGGGGGTCTCGATCGGGCCGGGAGCGATCGCGTTGGCGGTGACGCCGTAGCGGGCTGCCTCGCGGGCAATCGCCTTGGTGAAGCCGATCACTCCGGCCTTGGCGGCACTGTAGGAGGCCGAGCCCTTGGAGCCGACCCGGCCCGCCTCGGAGGCGATGTTGACGATCCGCCCATAGCCGCGCTCCTGCATGCCCGCCAGTGCCGCGTGGGTGCAGTTCATGACCCCGCCGAGGTTGATGTCCAGCACCTGCCGCCACTGCTCCTGGGTGATGTAGACGAAGAAGCCGAAGTTGTCCATGCCGGCGTTATTGACCAGGATGTCCGGCGCGCCTACTGCGGCGACCGCGGCACGGGCGGCCTCGAGGTCGGTGACGTCGAGCTCTACCGCGTGGCCGGCGACCTCGTCGGCGATCTTCTCGGCGCCGGGAAGATTGATGTCTCCGACCCAGACCTCGGCCCCCTCGGCCGACAGCCGGGCGGCGACCGCGGCGCCGATCCCGCTCGCCCCACCGGTCACCAGCGCCTTGCGTCCCTCCAGCCTCATACCGCCGGGAGCATAGACTGCGCGGCCTTGACTCCGGGCAGCGAACCGATCCCGATCATCGGCGGCACCGGCGCCCTCGGCGCCGGCCTCGCGCGCCGCTGGGCTGCGGCCGGCCTGCCGGTCGTGCTCGGCTCCCGCTCTGCCGAGCGAGCCGAGGAGGCCGCCGCCAAGGTTCGCGCCGACGTACCCGGCGCCGAGGCAACCGGATTCGAGAACGGCGAGGCGGCGACGGAAGGCGAGATCGTCTTTCTCACCGTCCCCTTCCGCGCCCAGTCGGAGAACCTCAACAACCTGCGCGAGGTGCTGCGCCCCGGCCAGATCCTGGTCGACTGCACCGTCCCCCTCGCCGCCGCGGTCAGCGGCAAGGCGACCCGCTCGCTTGGCGTCTGGCAGGGCTCGGCAGCCCAGCAGGCGCAGGAGATGGTCCCCGAGGGCGTCATCGTCGTCTCCGCCCTGCACACGGTCGGCGCCCCGACCCTCGCCGACCTCGACGCCAAGCTGGATGAGGACATCCTCGTCTGCGGCGACAAGAAGGCCGACAAGGCCCGCGTCGCCCGCCTGATCGAGGCGATCCCGGGCCTCCGCGCGGTCAACGCCGGCGCCCTGGAGATGGCCCGCATCGTCGAGCAGTTGACGCCGATGCTGATCTCGGTCAACACCCGCTACAAGACGCACGCTGGGATCCGCCTAACCAACCTCCCCGACGGCGACCACTGGGCGTGAGGGTTCCGCTTCGGGGGCTCCCCCGATGAGGGTCGCCCTCCTCGCCGGCGGCACCGGGGGCGCCAAACTCGCGGCCGGGATGCAGGAGGAGGTCGGCTCCGACCTCGCGGTGATCGCCAACACCGGCGACGACATCGAGGCGCTCGGCGTCCACGTCTCTCCCGACCCCGACCTCGTCACCTACTGGCTCAGCGGCGAAATCGACGAGGACCGCGGCTGGGGCATCCGCGACGACAGCTTCGTCGCCTTCGAGCGCCTGCAGCAGCTCGGCGCCCCGAGCTGGTTCGGCCTCTCCGACCGCGACCTCGCCGCCTGCCTCTACCGGCGCCAGTTCCTCGACGACGGCGGCCGCCCGACCGACGCCCAGGCCCAGATCGCCCGCGGCCTCGGGGTCGAGGCGCGGGTGCTGCCGATGGCCGACACGCCGGTCCGCACGCAGGTGATCACTCCCGCCGGGCCGCGCGCCCTGCAGGAGTACCTGATCCTCGACGGCGGTCAGCCGGCGGTCGAAGGGGTGCAGTTGGAGGGGATCGAGGCCGCCGAGCCGACCCCCGAGGCGCTGGAGGCGATCCGGGTCGCTGAGGTGATCGTCCTCGGCCCCTCCAACCCGGTGATCAGCATCGGCCCGATCCTCGCCGTCCCCGGTATGCGCGAGGCGATCGCCGCCTCCCCCGCCCCGGTCGTCGCGGTCAGCCCCTACGTCGCCGGCCAGGTGGTCAAGGGACCGACCGACCGCTTCATGGAAGGGATCAGCCGCCCGACCACCGCCGCCGGCGTCGCCTCCCTCTACGCGGGGCTGATCGACGGCATGGTCGTCGACGAGGGCGACCCGGATCCGCCGCCGGCCGAGATCCCGACCCTGTCGGCGGCGACGCTGATGGAAGGGGCGGCCGGCAGGCTGCGCCTCGCCCGGATCGTCCTCGACTACGCCGCTACGCTCGGCCCGAGTTGACCGCCACCGCCGTCCTCCCCGTCAAGCGCTTCGACGCCGCCAAGCAGCGGCTGGCCGCCGGCATCGAGGCAGAGCGCCGCCGCGAGCTGGCCGGGGCAATGGTCGCCGACGTGCTGGAGGCGATCGGCGAAGCGCGGGCGATCGAACGGCTGATCGTCGTTAGCGGCGAGCCGCTGGCTCAAGAGCTGGCGGCCGAGGCCGGCGCCGAGGTCGTGCCCGACCCCGAGGACGCTGGCCACGTCGAGGCGGCGCTGGCCGGCATCGCCCGCGCAGAAGTAGAGGGCGCCGAGCAGGTCGTGCTGCTCGCCGGCGACTGCCCGCTGCTGGACCCGCGCGAGCTCGACCGCCTGCTGACCGGCGTGCCCGGCAGCTATGTCGGCATCGTCCCCGACCGCCACGGCACCGGCACCAACGCGCTGCTGCTCAGCCCGCCGGGCGCGATCGTCCCCGCCTTCGGCGAGGGCAGCCGCGATCGTCACGTCGAGGCAGCGCGGGCGGCCGGGGTCCCATTCGGGATCGAGGAGTTGCCGTCGATCGAACTCGACCTCGACACCCCCGGCGACGTGATCGCCTTGACCCGCGAGCTGGCGAAGCAGCCGAAGCGGGCGAGGCGAACGGCCAGGGCCCTGGGGATATGAGCGCCGAGCTTCGGGTGATCCCCGTCGAGGGGATGCCCGAGGTGAGCGAGGGGCACCGGGTCGGCGAGCTGATCGCTGCCCGGGTCGAGCTGCAGGACGGGGACGTGGTGGTGATCTCTCAGAAGGTGGTCTCGAAGGCCGAGGGGATGGTGCGGCGACTGGCCGAGGTGGAGCCCTCCGAGCGCGCCCGCGAGTTGGCTGACGCGCTGGACAAGGAGGCGGCGATCGTGGAGCTGGTGCTCTCCGAGAGCAAGGAGATCCTCCGCGCGGAGCGCGGAGTCTTGATCACCGAAACCAAGCATGGCTTTGTCTGCGCGAATGCCGGGATCGATGCGTCGAATTTGCCTGAGGACGGGACTGTCTGCCTCCTGCCCCGGGACCCGGACGCTTCGGCTCGAGCCATTCGAGCCGAACTCTCCACCCAGGGGGGCGTCGTGATCGCCGACAGCTTTGGACGGGCTTGGCGGCTCGGTCAGGCGGAGGTGGCGATCGGGTGCGCCGGGCTCGCCCCGATCGACGACTGGCGCGGGCGCGTCGACGCCAACGGGCGGGAGCTGGCCGCGACCGTGATCGCGATCGCCGATGAGGTCGCCGCCGCCGCGGATCTGGTGCGGATGAAGGACTCCGGGGTCCCTGCCGTCCTGGTCAGAGGACTTAGCCGCTTCGTGCTGGTGGAGGACGGCCCCGGTGCCGCCGCCCTCCACCGTCCCCGCAGTGAGGATTTGTTCCGGTGACGCGGAGCCGCTAGTCCCGGTCCCGGTCCTTACCGACCGCGTCCTTGACCTTGTCCGTCGCCTTGTCGAGGCCGTCCTTGACGGCGCCGCTGGCCCGGTCGACCTTGCCCTCGTTCTTCAGCTCGTCATCCCCGGTCAGGCTCCCGGCGGCCTCCTTCACGCGCCCCTTGGCGTCGTCCTTATTGCGGATCTCGTCACTCACGGCATCCCTCCTTGGCTCGGAAATAGATCCCGTCCAGCTACCCGCACACCCCGCCGCCCAACCGGAGCCTCAGATCGGAGCGGCTGCTGCCTCGAGAGGACCATCGCTCGCATAGGTCTCGACGATCTCGTACAGCGTGGTCCGCTGTGCGGGTTCGCGTCCCGCCGCCCTGGCGGCGGCGATCAGCTGCTCGGGCTCAAGCCGCACCCCGTGCTGGGAGCCGGCCATGCGGCTGATGTTCTCCTCCATCAGCGTGCCGCCGAGGTCGTTGACCCCCCAGCGCAGCGCCTCGGTCGCCCCCTCCAGCCCCATCTTCACCCAGCTGGCCTGCAGGTTGGGGATCGTCCGCCCCAGCGCCAGCCGGAAGGCGGCGGTGTGCTTGAGGTTCTCCCCCATCGAGATCTCCTCGATCCCGTGGGTGCGGCCGAGCATCGTGTTGAAGGGGATGAAGCTGAGTGGGACGAACTCGGTGATGCCGCCGGTCCGCTCCTGCAGGGCGCGGACGACGCGCATGTGGCGGGCCAGCTCGCGCGGCTCCTCGATGTGGCCGAACATCACCGTCGAGGTCGAGCGCAGCCCGGCGCGGTGAGAGGCTTCGATGATCTCCACCCAGCGGTCGGCCGGCAGCTTGTTCGGCGAGATTCGCTGGCGGACCCCGTCATCGAGCACCTCGGCGGCGGTGCCAGGGGTCGAGCCAAGGCCGCACCCGAGCAGGTACTCGAAGACCTCCAGCGGCTCCTTGCCGGAGCGCTCGCAGGCCCAGTTGATCTCCATCGGCGAGTAGGCGTGCAGGTGCAGCTGCGGCGCCGTCTCCTTCGCCAAGCGCAGCCAGCGGCCGTACTCCTCCAGGGTCAGGTCGGGGTGGATGCCGCCCTGCATGCACAGCTCGGTGGCGCCGAAGGTGACCGCCTCTTCGACCCGCGCTGCGAAGTCCGGCTCGGCGACTTCGTAGGCGTCGGGCGAGCGCTTGCCCTGGCCGAAGCCGCAGAAGGCGCAGCCGACGACGCAGACGTTGGTGAAATTGATGTTGCGGTTGACGACGAAGGTGACCCGGTCCCCCGCCAGCTCCGCCCGCAGCTCGTCGGCGGCGACCCGCATCTCCTCGATCACCTCGGGACGCGTCTCGGCGAACAGCGCCGTCAGCTCGTCCTCGCTCAGCTCCAGTCCCTCGCGACCCTTGGCAATCGCCTTCGGGGCGAGGTCGCCATCGATGACCTCCTCATTCCGACGTCCGGACCCTTTCCGGGGAATGAAGCTCCAGTACTTCAGCTTGATCACGTCGAGGACCCCCTGCTCCATCCACTCCGGGTCCATGTACTGCGGGTAGACACAGAGACGCTCGGTCAGCGCATAACCCCGCGGCGCCAGCTCTTTCCGCACCTGATGCGGGCTGGGGAAAGGCTCCTCGGGCGATATGTGATCGCCGTTGGCCGACAGCCCCCCGAGATCCGTGGCGCCGGCCTCGACCAGCTCCGGCCAGAACTCCGAGAGATTCGGAGGCACCTGCACCCCGACGTCGGGCATCAGACGTTTGCACTCCTGGATCAGCTGCTTGATCACGTCGATGCCAACGGGCTCCGCCCAGCTCGGCATGGACGGAGGAGGGGACCCCGGAGGAGCCTCCCCATCCGTTGCGACGGAGGGGTCACCTCCTCCGTTCCCCGACCACCTCTCACGCGAGGCCTCATTCGCGATCTCAGCTACCTCGGCGCCGTAGTAGCGCGGATGCGGGACGAAGTTCTGGAGGATCACCTCCTGCAGGTGACCGTGGCGGGCGTGGCTGGCTGCGAGCGCTTCCAGGGATTCGATGCGGTCGTCGGGGGTCTCGCCGATCCCGACCAGAATTCCCGAGGTGAAGGGAATCTTCAGCTCGCCCGCCGCTTCGATCGTCGCGAGGCGGGCTGCCGGATGCTTGGTGGGACTGCCAGCGTGGACCGTCTCCATCAGGCGCTCGGAGGTGCTCTCCAGCATCAGGCCCTGCGAAGCCGTCACCTCGCGCAGGCGTGCCAGGCCGCGTCTGTCCAGCACGCCGATATTGGTGTGAGGCAGCATCCCGCGCTCCATCGCGCGTTCGCAGGCCCAGACCACATAGCTGGTGAAGTCCTCGTGTCCCCAGGCCTTCAGCCGTTCGGCGACGACGGGGTTGACCTCGGGGCGCTCGCCGGTGAGCACGAGGAGCTC
Source organism: Solirubrobacterales bacterium (assembly GCA_045805745.1). Taxonomy (GTDB): domain Bacteria; phylum Actinomycetota; class Thermoleophilia; order Solirubrobacterales; family 70-9; genus VAYN01. The sequence goes on along the minus strand of JBJMKP010000005.1, from coordinate 64,227 downwards.
CTTGGCGTTGCGTTTCAGCGCTTCGTCGAGGATCCGTTCGACATCCTCTGGGGCATGCAGATGCGCCTGGTGGGTGGCGAAGGCGCAGTACTTGCAGTAGCACTGGCACGTCCGGCTCAGCGAGAGGGTGAAGTTGCGGGAGAAGGTGACCCGGCGCACCGGCTCAAGCTACTGCACCCGACGACCGGGCATGCCACGGCGGTCGACAGGCAAAACAAAGGCGCCACCCGAAGGTGGCGCCTTGAAGGTGCTCCGGTTGAGGCGGTGCCTCAGTCGGCGGGCTTGTCGCTGACCGGGGTCGACCGTTTCGGGACCGGCGGGCGGACGTGCTCCGGCGGTTCGGTCGGCGGCAGGCCACCCGGCTCGAGGACGAAGCGGTAGACCGCCGCGGCCAGCAGCGAGCCGACGATCGGACCTACCAGGTAGGGCCAGACGCCGCCCCATTCGCCGGATACGAGCGCCGGGCCGAACCAGCGGGCCGGGTTGAGGGCGGCGCCGGTCAGCGGGCCGGCAACCATCACCGCGAAACCGAGGGTGGTGCCGATCGCCAGCGGCGCCCACTCCTTGAAGCTCTTCTCCGAGTAGACGGCGGTGAGAATGACCAGCACGAGGACGAAGACGCCGATCCCCTCGACGATCATCCCGGGGAAATTGCCGCCGAGTATGCCGCTGACGCTGGTGGCCCCCCAGTTGCCGGCTCGACCCTCGTCGAGCAGCAGGCCCTTGGTCAGCAGCGCCCCCAGGACGCCGCCGGAAAGCTGGGCCAGCATGTAGATCGCACCGTCGAGTGGCTTGATCCGCCGGATCGCCAGCGCCGCAAGCGTTACCGCCGGGTTGAAGTGACCGCCGCTGACGACGCCGAACATGACGATCAGGCCGAACAGCAGAAATGCATGGACGAGGCCGACGACCGCGAAGTCCGTGCCGAACTGGGCCTGGCTTCCGGTCGAGACGTACAGAGTGACGACACTGGTAATGAAAAAGACCAGCAGCAGCGTGCCGAGCAACTCAGCCAAATAGGCGGGTAGACCTCTCTCCTGCACTCTTTCCTCCTCGATTTCCCGTGAACTAAGTAAGCGGCGGCAGTGTACTCACAATCGTGAGATGAAATAGCTTCCCGGCCTCATGAGTCGGGCTTTCGCGCTGCTGGCGATCGCTCTCGCCCTGACCGGCCTCGTCGGTTGCGGCGGGAGCGATGCAGAACCGGGCGCGCCGAAAGGCGCGACGCTTGTGCTCGATTTCGTCCCCAACGCCGCCCACAGCGGCATCTACGCGGCCCAGGCCGAGGGCTTCTACGGCGACGAAGGCGTCGACCTGAAGATCCAGCCGCCGGGCGAATCGACCGACGCCCCGAAGCTGCTCGGCGCCGGCAAGGTCGAGTTCGCGATCCTCGACATCCACGACCTCGGCATCGCCCGCGAGCGCGGTATCGACCTGGTCGGCGTGGCGCCAATCGTGCAGCGGCCACTGGCCTCGATCCTCGCCCGCGGCGATGGCCCGGTCCACCGCCCGCGCGACCTGCAGAGCCATAGCGTCGGCGTCACCGGCCTGCCCTCCGACGAAGCGATTGTCGACTCCGAGGTCGACGCCGACGGCGGCGACCCAGCCCAGGTCAAGCGGGTGACGATCGGCTTCACCGCCGTCCCCTCGCTGGCCGCCGGCAAGGTCGACGCCGCAACCGGCTTTTGGAACGCCGAGGGCGTCGCGCTGCGCCGCCAGGGCGTGCCGATCCGGGTCTTCAAGGTGAACCGGTTCGGCGCCCCGCCCTACCCCGAGCTGGTGCTGACCACCTCGCGCCAGACCCTGAAGAGTGACCCGGATCTGGTCGACGCGACGATCGCCGCCACCCGCCGCGGCTACGCCTTCGCTGAGCGCGACCCCGAAGCCGCCCTCGACGACCTCCTCGCCGCCGACCCGTCGCTCGAACGCGCCGACCAGGAGGCCCAGCTACACGCTCTCCTGCCGGTCCTCACCCCCCGCCCCTTCGACGCCAGGGCGCTGCATGAGTGGGCGGCGTGGGACCTCGAACACGGGCTGCTGGAAAAGCCGCTAGACGTCGAGCAGGCGTTCTACGAGCTGAGGTAGTTCGCGGGCCATCCGCGAGCGCGGCACCACCAGATCGACCCCGGCGGCCTCGGCGACCTTCCGGGTATCGACGTCGACGTGCGAGTAGTAGCCGAGCACCGGCATCCCCAACCCGACTAGGGCCTCCGGGTTCTCGAGGTCGAGGTCGGCGACGATCAGGTCGATCCCGTCCCAGCCGCTCTCCTCGATCGAGCCGGCCGCGACCACCTCGTGCCCCGCCGCCTTCAGGGTCTCCTGGACCCTGGAGCCGAGCATCAGGTCAGTGGAGATGCTGAGAACGCGCGCCACTCGGCTCAGATCGAGCGCCGCTCGCGGAACTCTTCGCGCACGCTCTCCGGCCGGCCCCACATCTGGACCACCTCGGAACGGCCCTCCCGCACGTCGGCCACCCGCAGCTCGCCGGCGACCCCTTCGCCGTCGAGCTTGGCCAGGATCCCCCTGACGCTCTCGGGCGCCGCGGCGTGGCCGAAGCTCTGGGCGACCAGCAGCCGCCAGTGCCAGCCCTCAGCCTTGGGGTGCTGGTAGACCTGCGCGTTGATCTGGCTCATCCAGACCGCGGTGTCGACGTAATGCGACTCGTCCTCGATCCGCACGTCGACCTCGAGGTCGGTCCAGGCGGGAGGCAAGGCGTCGAGGATCTGCTGGAAGTCAGCGGCGAGCGACATGGGGGCGAAGCGTAATGGAGGCGCGTCGCAGTCTCCGGTGGCGGTGGTTGAAGACGAAACGGATCAGAGGTCGCAGCAGAGCGCCCGGCAGCGGCAGCCGCGGCTCCCAGGCGAGCCGGTCGGTCACGCGGCAGCGGCCCTCGCCCAGTGGCTCCAGCGTGCGCTCGTGTTCCCAGAGCCGCATCGAAAGCATCGAGGAGCGCTCGAGGAAGCCGCGCCCGGGCTCGGCCCGGACGACGGTGATGTCGTCGTAGTCGAAGGGGAGGAAGCCGAAGAGGAGGATCCAGCTGCGGCCGATGTGGCCCGGTTCGGGATCGTCGAGGCCGAAATCCTCGGCGCCGCGGGGGACAGTCATACGCAGCAGTGGCCGCAGCTCGTCGTTGATCCCGGCCGGGTCGATCGCCCGCGCCCAGACCGCCTCGGTTCCGGCCTCGAGCTCAGAGAAGATCGCCAGCTCCGCCCGCCGCCCCATCAGCCGAAGAAGACCTGGTAGAGGAGGAAGACGTTGAGGGCGATGATCAGCGCCGCCAGCACCCCCGCCAGAGCGCTGAGCCAGCGCGGGTTGACGAGCTCCCCCATCACTTCCCTGTCGGCGGCGATCAGCAGCAGTGGGACCAGGGCGAAGGGGATGCCGAAGGAGAGGACGACCTGGCTGCCGACCAGGGCATCGGTCGGGTCGATGCCGATCGCCAGAACCACCAGCGCCGGCGCCAGGGTCAAGGCGCGGCGGAAGAAAAGCGGGATGCGGCGGCGGATGAAGCCCTGCATCACCACCTGCCCGGCCATCGTCCCGACCGAGGACGAGGCGAAGCCGGAGGCGAGCAGGGCGATGCCGAAGATCGTCGCCGCCTTGTCCGAGGCGAGCTGCTTCAGTGCGTCGTATGCGCCGTCGATGGTGTCGACCCCGGTCAGGCCGCTGCTGTGGAACAGGGCCGCGGCGACGATCATCATCGAGAGGTTCACCAGCCCCGCCAGCGAAAGGGCGATGACGACGTCGACTTTCTCGAAGCCGAGGATCTTCTTGCGCTCGGCCGAGTCGCGCCCGACGATCCGCTTCTGGGTCAGCGCCGAGTGCAGGTAGATCACGTGCGGCATCACGGTCGCGCCGACGATCCCGGTGGCGAGCAGGATGCTCTCGGTCCCGGCGAACCCGGGCAGCACGAGGTGCTTGGCGATTTCGCTCCCGTCCGGGCTCGAATCGATCAGCTCGAAGGCAAAGGAGGCGACGACGACCCCGACGAGGACGGTGATCCCGGCCTCCAGGCGGCGGAAGCCGCGCTGTTGCAGGGTGAGGATCGCGAAGGCGCCGGCGCCGGCGATCAGCCCGGCCGGGAAGAGAGGGATGCCGAAGAGGAGGTTGAGCCCGAGCGCGGCGCCGACCACCTCGGCGATGTCGCAGGCCATCGCCACCACCTCGGCCTGGAGCCAGAGGCCGATCGAAGCGCGGCGGGGGAAGCGCTCGCGGCAGAGCTCGGCGAGGTTCTTGCCGGTCGCGATCCCCAGCTTCGCCGACTGGGTCTGGACCAGCATCGCGATCAGGTTGGCGGCGAGGACGACCCAAAGCAGCAGGTAGCCGAATTGGGCGCCCCCGGAGATGTTGGTGGCGAAGTTGCCGGGGTCGATGTAGGCGACGGCGGCGACGAAGGCAGGGCCGAGGAAGGGCCAGAGGCGGCGGACGCCTCGGTTGTGCCCGTCGAGCGAGTTGCGGGCGGCGCGGGCGACCGCAGCCTCGCCGGGGAGGACGTCCTCGACTCCGGCCTCGCGGCGCTCGACCTCCTCGACCAGCCCCTGCTCCGGCGCAGCGCTCACCGCGCCTCCCAGGTCGGCGGCACCAGGTCGGGACCGGGGATCGGGGTCCCGTGCGGGTCGTGGCGCGGTTCGCCGAGCTTGGCCGCGATCAGCTGCTCCAGCTCCTCGGAGATGTAGTGCTCGAGCACCTCCGCCTCCTCGTGGACGCGGTCCTCGGGCATGCCGAGCGCCTCGGAGAGATAGGCCTCAATCAACCGGTGGTGGCGGATCACCTCCAGGGCCACCTTCTCCCCTGCCGGGGTCAGGCTGACGCCCTTGTACGGGAAGTACTCGACCAGGCCCAGCTCGCCCAGCCGCTTCAGCATCGAGGTCGCGGTCGCCGGGGTGACGCTGAGGCGCTGGGCGACCTCGCCGTTGAGGACGAGCCCGTCGCGCTCCTGGGAGAGCGCGTAGATCGTCTTCGCGTAGTCCTCGATCGCCTGAGAGTTAGACACGTCTAAAAGAGTTTAGACAGATCTAAAACGGAACGCGCGACCGGCTTCCTAAACTCCCTGTAGATGACCGTCGCCGTCGAGATCGATGCCCAGTACCGTCAGCTGCGGGAGGAATGCGGGCTGGTCGAGCGGCCGGACCGCGGGCTGATGGTCGTCAGCGGGCCCGAGGCGGCCGAGTACCTGCAGGGGCAGCTGACCAACGACACCGAGGCGATCGGGCCGGGCGAATGGATCCACGCGGCCCTGCTCGACCGCAAGGGACACATGCAGGCCGACATGCGGGTCCTGCGTCCCGGCGAGGGGCCGGATCTGTGGCTCGACCTCGAGCCCGAGGGCCTGGCGGCCGCCACTCGCCACCTGCAGATGTACAAGATCGGCCGCGAGGTCGAGGTGAGGGACGAGAGCGAGGCGCACACGCTGATCTCGCTGATCGGCCCGCGGGCGACCGAGTTCGCACGCGCGGTCGAGGCAACCTCCCTGCGCACCGGCGAGGGCGTCGACCTGATCGTCCCCGCCGCCGAGCGCGACCGGGTCCGCGAGGCGCTGCTCGCCGCCGGCGCGGTCGAGGTCTCCCCCGAGGCGGCGGAGATCCTGCGGATCGAGACCGGCCGGCCCCGCTTCGGGGCCGAGATGGGGACCGCGACGATGCCCGCCGAGGCCGGCATCGTCGAGACCGCGGTCAGCTTCACCAAGGGCTGCTACATCGGCCAGGAGACGGTCGCCCGCCTGCACTACAAGGGGAAACCCAACCGCCACCTGCGTGGCCTTCGATTCAGCGGCCGGGCGCAACCCGGCGACAGCGTCAGGCTGGGCGAGAAGGAGGTCGGCGAGGTCGGCAGCGCCGCGGTCTCCCCCGCTCACGGGCCGATCGGACTGGCGATTCTGCGCCGCGAGGCGGAGCCGGGCGCGACGGTGGCCGTAGGTGAAGATGGCGTTACGGCCGAAGTAGTCGCCCTCCCCTTCGGTTAGATTCAGCCTCGCATGGGCCGAGGGAGAGCGAGAGCGACGGCGATCGGCGTCCTTGTCGGGATAGCCGCCCTACTGGCCGGCTGCGGCGAAAGCCGCCACGCCAACGACCAGCGGCCGCAGGTCTCGACCCGCGTCAGCGTCACGATCAGCGCCGACAAGGTGATGGTGCAACCGCTGGAGGTCGCGACGGGGCCGGAAAAGTTCCAGCAGAGCCCGCAGAACCAGAACAGCCCCGAACCGCCGCTGAAGAACGGGCACGGTCCGCTCGACGTCACCTTCGTCGCCGCCAACCAGACCACCACCGACGCCCAGTTAAAGATCCGCGGCGGCGCCGGCGACGGGATCGAATCGGAGACGATTTACGCCAACAGCCCCGGCAGCTTCCAGGTCGGGCTCCCGGCCGGCAGCTACACGATCTCCGCCGTGGGAGTGCCGGACGCAAAACCCGCCCACCTCGAGGTGGGCAACTTCCGCGGCTCCTCTCAGAACGACGTACTGCTGCCGTAGTTCGGAAGCTGAGCCGGTACAGGGTGCCTATACCCCTCCTCCGGAATTGACCTCCCCTCCCTTTGGTCGGGGAGAACCTGCTGCGCGGCTCCGCCGCGCAATAACCAGATTGCATATCGCCGAACATTCCTCCGGAGGGGTATAGGCACCCTCCTCGACAGCTTCCGTCTGACGGCTGTTTCTCCAACAGCTGTCGTTAGGAGGGACGGGTGTCCCTCTCCCGACCGGCGTCCCTGATTTTTGTGCTCGCTGGCTCGGCGAGAGATGGGTGCTTAAAGGCAAAAATCCCAGGAAGGGAGAGGGACACCCGTCTCTCCCTACAGGTGGGCATCTGAGAAGCCGCTGCAAGCGGCGTTTCATCCCGGGCTTTCCGTCTGGAGGCGCCGTCAGCCTGAGTGGCGATGACGATTGCACTGGCTATCACCGTTCTTGTCCTGGCCGTCGGCCTGATCTACCTGCTGGTTGCCCGGCAGGAGCAGCCTGCCGAGGCGCCTGACCTCTCACCTGCGATCCAGGAGGCGACCTCGCAGGTGGCATCCCAGGTCGTCGCCGATTTGCTGCGGGTCAACGAGGAGTCGCGCAAGGTCGACGCGAAGACCGCCGAGGCGGCGCTCGACCAACGCCAGGCGGAGATCAAGAACCTCGCCGAGCGGATCGCCAAGGGGCAGGAGAAGATCGAAGCCGAGGTGCGCCGGCGCGGTGAGACCGACCTGCAGACCCGAACCCTGCTCGAGCAGATGGGCCAGACGATCGGCAACCTCAACAGCGAGACCGCCGGCCTGAAGAAGGCGCTGCGCCAGCCGCAGACCCGCGGCCAGTGGGGCGAGCTGCAGCTGCGCCGCTGCATCGAGATCGCCGGGATGACCGAGCACGTCGACTTCGAGCTGCAGCAGACGCTGCGCACCGAAGACGGCCGCCTGCGGCCGGACGCGCGCTTCCTCTTGCCCGAGGGCCGCAGCTTCGTCGCCGACTCGAAGGTGCCGCTGGACGCTTTCCTCGACGCCCAGGAGTCGGAGGTCGAATCGGAGCGGCGGGTCCACCTCGACCGCCACGCGCGGCAGGCCCGCGAGCACGTCCGCGCGCTCAGCTCGAAGGACTACCAGGGCCAGTTCAACCCTGGCGAAACCCCGGACCTGGTGATCTGCTTCATCCCCAACGAGCCCGCCCTGCACGCCGCCTTTGCCGCCGATCCGGGTCTCTTCGACTACGCACTGGAGCGCAACGTCCTGCTCGTCAGCCCGACCTCGCTGATCGGTCTGCTGCGGACGATGGAGCTCGGCTGGCGCCAGGAGCGGATGGTCGCCGAGGCGTCGGAGATCGCCGAGGCGGCGAAAACCCTCCACGCCCGCTTCGGCAAATTCCTCGGAGACTTCGAGAAGGTCGGCAAGGGCCTGCGCACCGCGACCGGCGCCTACGACACTGCCATCGGCTCGATGGAACGGCGGCTGCTGCCGCAGCTGCGCAAAGTCGAGGGGCTCGGCGTCGCGCCGGGCAAGGAGATCGAGGCGCCCCAGCCGGTCGAGGCGACGGTGCGTGAGATCAACGCTCCCGAGCTGCACGAACTGGACTCCGAGCTGCACGAAGCGGACTCCGAGCCGCCCGAAGCCGAAGCCGCCTAGCTGCGGCATCCCGGGCTGCTGAACTAGGATTCGCGGCCCGTTAACTGCGACCTGCGGAGGACTCGGTCTTGGCCGTCGACACCAGTGCAATCTCGAAGTTGGACGTTGAGCCCGGCACGCTGCCGGAGACGATGGCGGCGTGGGTAATCCGCCAGGAGCGCGAGGGCGAACCGAAGGACGCGTTCCAGCTCGAGCAGATCGAGGTCCCCGAGCCCGGCGCCTTCGAGGTGATCGTGCGGGTGATGGCCGCCGGCGTCAACTTCAACAACGTCTGGGCCTCTCTAGGCGAGCCGGTCTCGGTCTTCGGCTACGGCGACCACCCCGAGTTCGGCCACCACATCGGCGGCTCCGACGCCTCCGGCGTGGTCTGGAAGGTCGGCGAGGGCGTCACCCGCTGGAAGGTCGGCGACGAGGTCGTAATCCACTGCAACCAGGCCTCCTACGAGGACGTCGAGGTCCACGGGCTCGACCCGATGGCGGCGCCCAGCCAGCGGATCTGGGGCTACGAGACGACCTGGGGCTCCTTCGCCCAGTTCACCAAAGTCCAGGCTCAGCAGCTGCTGCCGAAGCCGAAGAACCTCTCCTGGGTGGACTCCTCCTCCTACGGCCTCACCTACTTCACCGCCTACCGGATGCTGATGGACCAGTGCCATCTGCAGGCCGGCCACAACGTCCTCATCTGGGGCGCAGCCGGCGGTCTCGGCGTCTTCGCCGTGCAGCTCTGCAAGGCGGCCGGCGCCAACGCGGTCGGGGTCGTCTCCTCCGACGCCAAGGGCGAGCTGATCAAGAAGCTCGGCGCCGTCGACTACATCAATCGCAACGAGTTCGGCGAGATGATGCGGACCGACGAGAACCTCACCGACCCGGCTGCCGACAAGCAGCGCTTCCTCGCCTCTCGCGGCTTCGCCAAGCGGGTGAAAGAGATCCTCGGCGACGCCCCCGACATCGTCTTCGAGCACGTCGGCCGCGCCACCTTCCCAACCTCGGTCTACACGGTCAAGCCGTTCGGCAAGGTCGTCATCTGCGGCGCCACCTCGGGCTACCAGCTGGACTTCGACGTCCGCTACCTGTGGATGAAGCAGAAGCAGATCATCGGCTCTCACTTCGCCAACGCCTATGAGTGCATGAAGGCGAACCAGCTGATGGCGGAGGGCAAGGTGCGGCCGGTCCTCTCGGACACGATGGGCTTCGAGGGCGTTCCCACCGCCCACCAGCTGATGCATGAAAACAAGCACCTCGGCAAGATCGCGATCCTGGTCGGCGCCGAGTCCGAGGACGAGGGCAAGCACGAGGACGGGCCCGGCGCGATCCGGGCCGAGGTCGGCGCATGAGCGCCTCAGGCACCCGACGCGAAAGGCGAATCTGATGGCAGAGGTCTGCACGCTCGACTGGCACATCGTCCCCTTCCGGTCCGACCGCTTCCTCGACCTCTGGGAACCGGTTGCGGCGAAGGCCCCGGCCTACGGCGCCAAAAGCTGGTCGCTGATCCGCTCGATCGACGATCCGCAGGCATTCCGCCAGACGATGATCTGGGAGAACCGCGCCGACTTCGAACGCTACTGGTACGCCGAGGAGATCGAGCAGGCCCGGGCCTCGATCATCGACATCTACGACATCCCCTTGCTGCCCGCCTGGCACACCCTCGTCGCCGCCGAGTAGCAGCCTGTCGCCTTTGTTCGGAATAGCCGAACAAAGGCGACACGACTAAGCCGGGTCGCCGGCCCCCGACTGGTCGGCCTCGAGGCTGCGGGCCCAGCCCAGCAGCGCCTCGACGTGCACCTCCTGCATGCCCGTGTCGGGCTCGGCCTCGACCAGCAGGGTCGGCTCGCGCCGCTCCCGGGCCCACTCGTAGCAGGCGGCGTCGAGGCTGTCGTCGATCCAGGCCAGCGGCCGCCCGCGGGCAAAGCGGGCAAGCGGGTCAAGCTTCCAGTCGGCCGAGCCGAAGCGGGCCGCCCCCTTGAAGCTCAGCGCCGGCCACTGCGGCAGACCGAGCAGCTGCGAGATCCGCTCGCCGCCGTTCTCCCAGCCGGTGGCCCAAACCGGGTCGAAGCTCTCGGCCAGCCGCCGCAGGCGATCGCCGGCCGGGGTCGAGATGCAGTGCAGGGCGCCGTCGATCAGCTCCATCTCGGCCTCGACCCGCGGCGCCCCCTCGAAGCCGAAGAGCGAGATGACGCCGTCGATGTCCACCGCGAGGACCGGCTTGGAGCCGGCCGGAGGCTTCGGCTCGCGGCGCGAGCGTCCTAGGCCGAACGGAGTCATGCCCGCTCGAGGGGCGCCATCGTCAGCCCCGCCCCCTCGAGCTGCTCCCAGTAGTGCTCGGCCGGCTCGCGCGGTCCAGTCCAGACGATCGCCTGCCCACCGCTGTGGATCGTGTCGGCGATCCGGTAGCCCTGGTCGAGGGAGACCCCTGGCAGCACGCTGGCGAGCGTCTGCGCGACGTGGTCGAAGGTGTTGTGGTTGTCGTTGCGAACGATCACGCGCCAGCTTCCGCCGAGGCCGGAATCGGGGCCGGCCGTGCGCGGCCGCTCGATCGTGCTCGTCGACATGGCTGGATTATGCCCCGCGGAAACGACTCGGCAGAAAGCTCTGGCTAATAGGGGCTGGGCACGCGGACGACGACGTCGTCAACACTGGCGACGATCCCGTTGCCGTTTTTTATCGTGCCGACGATCACCGAGGAGTTGCGCCCGGTCAGCTCACCCGCGCCCGCGTCGACCGCTTCGCCGACCAGGGTATTGCCGATGTAGGCGAAGAGCTGCGCCTGCCCCTTTTCGGGGCCGCTGGTGACGTTGGTCGCGCGCAGCCGCAGGACGTTGGCTTCGTTGATCCCCATCACCGCTTTCTGGTTCTTGGCGACCGCCAGGTACTTGGTGCCTTCGGAGGTGACCTTGACCAGCTGCGCCTTTTTTTGACGCGGGAAGACGAGCAGCTGGTACTTGGCACCGGCGCCGGCGCGCAGCTCGACCCCGAGGAAGGCCTTGCGCTGAAGGTTCTCCGGGGTGCCGCTAAGCAGTCGCTCACTGGCGGCGATCTCGAGGTCGCGGCCCAGCACCGGGGTGCGGAACGAGCAGGCGGCGGTCTTCTTGCCCAGCGTCACCCGCATCGCCCCGTCGCTGCCGGCGCGGGCGCAGCTGGCGCCGGAGAGCTTGACCAGCTGGCTGCGCTGGGCGAGCGTCTCCATGCCGTTGCGGTAGATCGGGATCATCGCCGCCCCGGCGAGGGCGCAGGCAAGCGCGCCGAGGGCGAGGGCGGTGAGAAAAACGGCTGAAAATCTGCTCTTCATCGAGTCGCCAGCCTAAACACAGGGGAGGTCGAAAGATGCGGGTGCGCGCTTTCTGAACGCCAAATATCATTGACTCATGAGCGACCACCGACTTCCCCAGCCCGACCGGCCGTGGGTGATGCGCACCTACGCCGGCCACTCCGATGCCCGCCGCTCCAACGAGCTCTACCGCAAGAACCTGGCCAAGGGCCAGACGGGGCTCTCGGTGGCCTTCGACCTGCCGACCCAGACGGGCTATGACCCGGATCACGTCCTCGCCCGCGGCGAGGTCGGCAAGGTCGGCGTCTCGGTCGCCCACAAGGGCGACATGCACCAGCTATTCGACGGCATCCCGCTCGACGAGATGAACACCTCGATGACGATCAATGCCACCGCCGCCTGGCTGCTCGGCCTCTACGTCACCGTCGCCGAGGAGAACGGGGTCGACCGCTCGCTGCTGAAGGGGACGACGCAGAACGACATCATCAAGGAGTACCTCTCGCGCGGCACCTATGCCTTCCCGCCGGAGCCCTCGATGCGGCTGATCGCCGACATGGTCGCGTTCAGCGTCAACGAGGTGCCGAGCTGGAACCCGACCAACATCTGCAGCTACCACCTGCAGGAGGCCGGGGCGACGCCGGTGCAGGAGATCGCCTACGCGCTCTCGACCGGGATCGCCGTCCTCGACGAGGTCAAAGCCCGCGGCCAGGTCGCCGACGAGGACTTCCCCAAGGTCTTCGGCCGCATCTCCTTCTTCGTCAACGCCGGCATCCGCCTGGTCGAGGAGATCGCCAAGCTGCGGACGATGAGTGCGCTGTGGCAGGAGATCGGGCGCGAGCGCTACGGGGTGACCGACGAGAAGATGCTGCGCTTCCGCTACGGCGTCCAGGTCAACAGCCTCGGCCTAACCGAGGCCCAGCCGGAGAACAACATCCAGCGGATCGTGCTCGAGGCGCTGGCGGTGACGCTCAGCCGCGATGCCCGCGCCCGGGCGCTGCAGCTGCCCGCCTGGAACGAGGCGATGGGCCTCCCACGCCCCTGGGACCAGCAGTGGAGCCTGCGGATCCAGCAGGTGCTGGCGAATGAGACCGACCTGCTCGAGTACCCCGACATCTTCGAGGGCTCCCATGTGATGGACGGGCTGGTCGAGGAGCTGACCGCCGGGTCGCGGGCGGAGATGGCCGTGGTCGAGGAGCACGGCGGCGCCGTCAAGGCCGTCCCCTACATGAAGGCGCGCCTGGTCGAGAGCCACCGCGAGCGGGTGGCGCGGATCGAGGCCGGCGAGCAGAAGGTGATCGGCCAGAACAGCTTCACCGAGACCGAGGACTCGCCGCTGACTGCTGGCGCCGACGGCGGCATCCTCACCCCCGACCCCGAGGTCGAGCGCGAACGGGTCGAGGCGCTTGCCGAGTGGAAGGCCGGGCGCGACGAAGCGGCCGTGACCGCCGCCCTGGCGGAGCTGGCCGAGGCCGCCGCGGACGACGGCGTCAACATCATGCCGGCGACGATCGCCGCCGCCAAGGCGGGCGCGACGACCGGCGAGTGGGCGCAGACGATGCGCGAGGTCTTCGGCCCCTACCGCGCCCCGACCGGCGTCGATGGCGCCTCGGCGCCGGGCGAGCGAGCGCAGATGGAGGAGATCCGCCGCAAGGTCGACGCGACCTCCGAGCAGATCGGCCACCGGATCAAGATCCTGGTCGGCAAGCCCGGCCTCGACGGCCACTCCAACGGCGCCGAGCAGGTGGCACTACGAGCCCGCGACGTCGGCATGGAGGTCATCTACCAGGGCATCCGCCTCACCCCCGAGGAGATCGCCGAGTCCGCCCTGCAGGAGGACGTCGACGTGGTCGGCCTCTCGATCCTCTCCGGCTCCCACCTGGAGCTGATCCCCGAGGTGGTGCGGCTGCTGCGGGGCGAGGGCGTCGAGGTGCCGGTGGTGGTCGGCGGGATCATCCCCGTCGCCGACGCCGAGCGCCTGCGCGCCGCCGGGGTCGCCGGCGTCTACACGCCGAAGGACTTCGACGTCAACCGGATCATGGGCGAGATCGTCGAGCTGGTCGGTCAGCGGGCCGGCGCCGGCGCGGCTGCGTAAAGCGCGCCAGCCTGCCGGCTGACGCCCAGCCGCTCCGCTCGCAACAATGGGCGGATGAGTGAGCTGAACGGGGACCGGACCGCCTGGCTGCGGTGCTACCGCTGCTGGTCGCAGAACCTCGAGATCCAGATCCACTACGACGCAATCCGCCGGGTCGACCCCGAGACCGGGGCGCTGGCCGAAGGGGTCGACGAGGTGCAGGAATCGGTCGTCCAGTGCCTCGATTGCATGCACGACCAGCCCCACCTCACCTTCGAAGGCGACCGGGTGGTGCCGATCGGTGACCGCTGGGAGCGGATGGTCGCCGGGACCCCTTGGGTCGCTTCCTGCACGGTGCAGGTAGACCAGGACCGGGTCGAGAGCTGCTCGGGCCCGGAGGCGATCGAGTTCCTCACCTACGGCGCGTTCGGCGACGCCGGCGTGCGCGAGTTCTTCACCCACGTCCGCTTCCACAAGCACGACGACGAGCAGATCGTCGTCCATCTGCTGGTCGAGCTCTACGCCCGCTCCGCCCAGGAGGCGACCGAGGTGCTCGAAGACGCGGCGCAGGGACAGCTGGAGATCACCTCATTGGCGGAGGAGTCGCGGCCGCCGGCGCACGCCTCGGGCGAGGCCCACTGACCTCGATGGCGGGCGGCGACGGCGCGGCGCCCCCGCTCGAGTGCGACCTTGCCGTGGTCGGGGGCGGGATCCTCGGCACCGCCGTCGCCCGCGAGCTGCTGAGCCGCCGCCCCGGCGCCCGCCTCTGCCTGCTGGAGGCCGAGCCGGACCTCGGCCATCACCAGACCGGCCGCTCCAGCGGCGTCATCCATGCCGGCATCTATTACGAACCGGGTTCGCTGAAGGCACGGCTCTGCGTGCAGGGCGCCCGCGAGCTCTACGCCTACTGCGACGAGCGCGGCATCCCCTACGACAAAAACGGCAAGCTCGTGGTCGCCGCCGGCGAGGGCGAACTCGAACGGCTGAACGAGCTCGAACGCCGCGGCTTCGCCAACAGCGTCCCGGACCTGCGCCGGCTGCGGGGTGACGAGATCCCCGAGATCGAGCCCAACGCCCGCGGGATCGCCGCCCTGCACTCCCCCGCCACCGGCGTGGTCGACTTCGTCTCCGTCGCGGGTGCCTACGCCGAGGACGTGCGCCGGGCGGGCGGCACGGTCCACCCCGGAACCCCGGTCGCCGGCGCCAGGGCCAATGGCGCCGGCGTCACCCTCGAGCACGCGCAGGGCTCGACCACCGCCAAGGCCGCCGTCTTCTGCGCCGGGCTCTGGTCCGACCGCCTGGCGGTCGCCTGCGGCGCCCCCGCCGACCCTCGCATCGTTCCCTTCCGCGGCGGCTACCTGCGCCTGCCGCCGGCAGCCGCCGAGCTGGTCCGAGCCAACGTCTACCCCGTTCCCGAGCCGGACCTGCCTTTTCTCGGCGCCCACCTGACCCGCAACTTCCGCGGCGAGGTGCTGATCGGCCCCAGCGCGCTGATGGCGCCCGCCCGGGACGCCTACGAGCTGCGCCGGGTGCGGGCCCGCGACCTGGGCGAAACGGTGGCCTGGCCGGGAACCTGGAAGCTGATGGCCAAGCACTGGCGCTCGGGCCTGCGAGAGCTCCATCACGCCGCCAGCCGCCGCGCCTTCGTCGCCGAAGCTGCCCGCTTCGTGCCGGCGCTGAAGGGGGTCAAGGCCGAACCCGGACCGGCGGGAATCCGCGCCCAGGCGCTGGGCCGGGACGGCAAGCTGGTCGACGACTTCGTCGTCCATCGCACCGAGCGGGCGATCCACGTCCGCAACGCCCCCTCACCGGCGGCCACCTCCTCTCTGGCGCTGGCCCGGCTGATCGCCGACGAGCTCGGATCGCTCGAGGCCGGCAGCTGAGGCCGAGCTGCCCGTTTGTCACTCGGGTTAATCGGTTGTAATTTTTCCCGTCGTGAATTCCACCAGTCTTTCCAGTCGTGATAGGGCAGAAGACCGCCCAGCGACGCGAACCCGGATAGCGGACCGCGTCAATACGCTCATCTGGCGTCTGCCGGTTCCGCGACGAGGACGGGTATTCCTCAGCCAATTTGCCTACCGCAATCCGCCGATGCCACGCGAGCGGGCGCTCGAAGCCCTGCGCGCCCTGGGCGACGCCGGGATCGAGACCGTGCTGATCGGCGGCTGGGGGATCGATGCTCTGGTCGGCGAAGAGCTACGGCCGCATGGCGACCTCGACCTGCTCGCCGACGCGGATCAGCTCGAGCGGGCGGTGGAAGCACTGACCGGCATCGGATTCGAAGCCTGGAACCACGATCCGGCGCCCGGCTCGATCGGCGAGGTGCGCTACACCTCGACCCAGACCCTGCGCGATCGCGCCCTGCGCGTGGTCGAGCTGCACGCCGTCGACCTCAGCGAGGTCGACGGCGCCCGCGGCAGGATCGGAGCGATGCCGGTCTCATGCCTCTCGGCCGATCACCAGCTGCACGCCCAGCGGCAGATGGGCAGGGCCTGGACGCCACAGCGGCGCTCGAACCGGAGGCGTAACCTCGCTGCCGTAGCCGGAGCCCTCGAGGCCGACGCCGGCGACGCCTGAAAACTCCGCTATTTACGCCGAACCCGGCTCAATATCCGTCCACAGACGGGGCTCATGCATCCGTTGCACGCTCGCTTGCCGAAATTCTGAGTACGAGTCAATAGCCGATATGCGAACTGCACGATGGAGATTCACGCCAAAGACCTTTATTTTCTAAGTCGGGCTCTGAAAGAACCGGCCCGTCGCCTAGCGACGGTGGCGCAGATCGAAAGAAGTCCGATATTGCAGAAGTACGTTTGTCCAAACAGGCAAGCGGAAGCGCTCAAGGCCAACCCCCACGGCCAACCCGAATTCGCGCGCTAGCTCTCGCTCCCACACACTTAAATGCCCATCGAGAAAATGTCGAGTCCGCCCCCTGTGTCGAGCCCAACCGCGGCTCACGCTCCCACCACCACCGAGGTGGCGGCCAGCGGGGTGGCGTCCTCGAGCGTGAGCCGCGCCAAGCAGCGCGGCTCGGTGCTGGCACGGATGCTCGTCTTCGGAGACGGCCTCGCCGCCGCCCTCGCCGCCGCGGTCGCGGTCCTGATCGTCGGCTTCAGTCACTGGGACGGCATGATCTTCGTCGCCGGTGCGGTCCTGCTCTGGCCCGCGGCCGCCTTTAGCATCGGTCTCTACCGGGGCGACCAGCTCGCGATCTGGGCCTCCGCGGTCTCCGAGATGCCGCGCGGCTTCGTCGCCATCCTGCTGATCACCTGGCCGCTGTTCGGGCTCGCCGCCGCGACCACGATCCAGAGCCCGGTGCTTCTCACCTTCCTTACCGTCGCCGGCCTTGCCGTCTTCGGCGGCGTCGCCCGCACCGCCGTCCGCGCCGGCCTGCACCGCAACGAGACCCTCCGCCAGCGGACCCTGATCCTCGGCTCCGGCGAAGTCGCCGGGCAGGTGGTCGAGAAGCTCGGCAAGAACGCTCAGTTCGGCCTGGTCCCGATCGGGATCGTCGACGACGACGTCTACAACGTCGGCTCTCCCGACCTGCCCTGGCTCGGCCGCCTCGCCGATCTCAAGGAGATCATCGAGAAGCAGCATGCCGACCGCGTGATCATCGCCTTCACCCGCGCCAGCCACGAGGAGCTGCTGGAGTGCATCCGCGTCTGCCGCGACGCCAGCGTCGCCGTCGACGTGGTCCCGCGCCTGTTCGAGTTCCTCGACGGCGTCCGCGCCCTCGATCAGGTCGGCGGCCTGCCGCTGCTCTCGATCGGCATCCCGACCCTGACCTCGGTCTCGATGGCCGCCAAGCGCGCGCTCGACGTGGCCGGCTCGCTCGCCCTGCTGCTGCTGTTCTCGCCGCTGATGATCGCGATCGCAATCGCGATCAAGCTCGAGTCCCGGGGCCCGATCTTCTTCCGCCAGCCCCGCGCCGGCCGCAACCGCACCAGCTTCCGGCTGATCAAGTTCCGCTCCATGTACACCGACGCCGAGGAGCGCAAGGCCGGCCTGAACGAGATGAACGAGGCCGGCGACGGGGTCATGTTCAAGATCCGCGAGGACCCACGGGTGACCAAAGTCGGCCGTTTCATCCGCCGCTACTCGCTGGACGAGCTGCCGCAGCTCTTCAATGTCCTGATCGGCGAGATGAGCCTGGTCGGGCCGCGTCCCCTGATCTTCCCCGAGACCGATGCGCTGGATGAGAAGTGGCACCTGCGCCGGCTCGAGCTGCGTCCCGGGCTGACCGGCCCCTGGCAGGTCTACGGGCGCTCCCAGAGCCCCTTCCAGGAGATGGTCCGCTTCGACTATCAGTACGTCGCCGGCTGGTCGCTGGCCCGCGACATCGAGATCCTGCTTGCCACCCTCCCGGCTGTGATCTCGGGGCGTGGCGCCTACTAGCGGTTCTTCTCTCGCGCTCGCCCACGATTACCTGCTGACCATGCGGGGGGCCGAGCGCACCTTCGCCGAGATGGCCCGCTGCTGGCCCGAGGCGCCGATCTACACCCTGCTCTACGACCCCGAGGCGGTGGCCGAAGGCTTCGCCGGCCGCGAGGTCCACACCTCCGGCCTGCAGCGGCTCGGCGCCAGCCAGCGCAGCTTCCGCTACCTGCTGCCCTTCTTCCCCAAGGCGGCCGAGCGGCTGCCGGTTCAGTCCTTCGACACCATCGTCACCAGCTCCAGCGCCTTCGCCCACGGGCTGCGGCCGGGACCCGGAGCCCTGCACGTCTGCTACTGCCACAGCCCCTTCCGCTACGCCTGGTTCGAGCAGGAACGGGCCGAGGCGGAGACGCCGTGGCCGGGGCGGCCGCTGATGCGGGCGATCCTGAAGCGGAATCGGGCCTGGGACCTGAAGGCGGCCGGGCGGGTCAGTCGCTACGTCGCCAACGGCAAGATCACCCAGGACAGGATCATGGAGCTCTACGGGGTCGAGTCGGAGATCGTCCACCCCCCGGTCGCGGTCGAACGCTTCAGCCTCGGACAGCCCGAGGATTTCCTCCTCTTCGTCGGCCAGATCGTTCCCCACAAGCGAGTCGAAGTCGCCCTCGAGGCGGCTCGGATCGCCGGCCTGCCGATCAAGATCGTCGGCGAGGGACCGGACCGCGAGCGGCTGGAAACGCTCTACGGCGGCCTCGGGGTCGAGTTCCTCGGCAACGTCTCCGACCGCGCCCTCTGCGACCTCTACTCCCGCTGCCTCGCCTTCGTCGTGCCCAACGTCGAGGAGTTCGGGATCGCGGCGGTCGAGGCCCAGGCCGCCGGCCGGCCGGTTGTCGCGATCAACCGTGGCGGCGTGCGCGAGACGGTGATACCAGGGGAAACGGGGGTACTGGTCGAAGGTGAGGATGCAGCCGCCCTGGCCGAGGCCTTGCACGACACCGATTTCGGCCGCTTCGATCCGATGAAGATCCGAGCACACGCAGAACTCTTCAGCCCGGCCGCCTTTGGCGCGGCACTCAGCGGGCTCGTCAACCGATACCGAGAAGAACACGGAGGAACACGTTGAGCGGACCAGTCCTGGTCACCGGAGGCGCCGGTTACGTCGGCGCCGAAGTCGCGACCGCCCTACTCGAGGCGGGCCGGGAGGTGCGGGTCCTCGACTCGCTGCTCCACGGCCAGCAGCCGATCGCCGACATGCTCGAGCAGAAAGGGGCCACGGTCAGGATCGGCGACATCCGTGATGCCGACCTGCGCCGCGAGCTGCTCGAGGGGGCCGAAGCCGTCGTCCACCTGGCGGCGATCGTCGGCGACCCCGCCTGCGCCCGCGATCCCGAGCTGGCCCAGGACACCAACGTCGAGGCCACCCGCGGCCTCGTCGCCGACGCCAACGCGGCGGGGGTCAAGCACCTGATCTTCGCCTCGACCTGCTCCAACTACGGCCGCATGGCCGACCCGGAGACGCCGGTCGACGAGGAAGCCGAGCTGGCGCCGGTCTCGCTCTACGCCGAACAGAAGGTGGAGATCGAGAAGATGCTGCTCTCCGACGGCGGCGGCACCACGGTGCCGACCTGCCTGCGCTTCGCCACCGTCTACGGCGCGGCGCCGCGGATGCGGTTCGACCTCACCGTCAACGAGTTCACCCGCGAACTGTGGGCCGACAAGGACCTGGAAGTCTTCGGCGAGCAGTTCTGGCGCCCCTACATCCACGTCCGCGACGCCGCCCGCGGCATCGTCCGGGTTCTGGACGCGGGCCCCGAGGATGTCGGCAACGACGTCTTCAACATGGGCCGCAGCGACGAGAACTACCGCAAGCTCGACCTGGTCGAGATCATCACCAGCGAGATCGACCGCGGCAACGTCTCCTTCGTCCGCCGCGACGAGGACCCGCGCGACTACAAGGTCTCCTTCGCCAAGGTCAAGGACCGGCTCGGCTTCGAACCGGAGATGCGGGTGCCCGACGGCGTCCGCGAGATCGCCAAGGGGCTCGACGAAGAGGCCTTCGGCGATCCCTTCGACGCCACCCACCGCAACACGCCTTAAGACATCTGCGACTGGCGAGTTGTGGCCCGATGGCGGCCACAACTCGCCACTAGTAACGAGCCTGCGCCCTTCTAGGCGCAGGTTTTTTTGTGCCTGGATAGACCCACTCATACATCCGTCCAGTGCGCTTGCAAAAGGCCAAAGGGGTGCCATGCCCGACCCGATGACGGGAGGGCATGGAACTTCTCCTCAACAGCCGTCGCCTCGCCCTCTTCGCCCTGCTGATCGCGGCCGTCTCGCTGCTGGTGATCAGCACCAGCGACGCCAGCGCCAGCGGCCAGGCGAAGGTCCGCGCCGCCGTCTCGCTCGGCAAGGGCCCCGCCGGCGCCGGCAAGTGCGCCAAGCTCGCCGCAAGCCGCGCCCGCGTCGCCGCCAAGCGGGCCGCCAGCCCTGCGGCCGCCAGGCGCGTCTCCCGCAAGGTCCGCGCCCGGGCGCTGCGCAGCTGCCTGCTGCGGGAAAAGCAGAACCGCCGGGTCAAGCCGGCCGTCCCGCCCACCCTTGTCGGCGGCGACCTGGTCGTCGGCATCGACGGCGGCTACACCGGCTGGAGCGACGAAGAAATCGAAGAGCGGTCAGAACTCGACGCCGCCATCACCCGCCACGAGTGGGACCCGAGCGAGCCGGTCGACGAGCAGGACGACGTGATGGAAGAGGCCTTCGGCGAAATCCACACCAAGATTCACGCCCTGCTCGGCGGCAACCAGCTCG
Organism: Solirubrobacterales bacterium; assembly: GCA_045805745.1. Lineage (GTDB taxonomy): Bacteria > Actinomycetota > Thermoleophilia > Solirubrobacterales > 70-9 > VAYN01. Next base: position 43,624 of record JBJMKP010000005.1, on the reverse strand, counting down.
GCGACCCGAACCACTACCGCGAATGGGTGATCGAATTCATCCGCTACTACGGTGTCGGCGGCAGCTTCTGGGACGACCACCCCGAGCTGAACGAATCCCAGTTCGCGATCACCTCGATCGAGCTCGGCAACGAGCCCTACTTCGGCGAAATGTCGGCTGAGGAATACGCCGCCACTGTGCGCCCGGTCCTGGAAGAAATCAAGGCCCTGGCGCTGCCGGTGACGGTCGTCCTGCCCAGCCGGGTATACGGCAGCAACACCTCCTGGATGGACACCCTCTACGCGCTGATCCCCAACCTCAACGAACTCTTCGACGCCTTCGCGGAACACCCCTACTGGTACGGCCACGAACCAGCCTCCAGCGGACCGGCCGGCCCCTTCGGGCGGATCGAAACGACCCGCCTGCGGATGAACGAACACGGGGCCAACACCAAGCCGATCTGGATCACCGAGTACGGCGAGTCCACCGCCGACTGCGGCGAAGAATGCGTCGGCGAAGAAACCCAGGCGCTGCACCTGCAGCAGATGCTCGACGCGATCGCCACCCGCACCGACTGGGGCGTGAAGATGATCTCCGTCTTCCAGCTCCAGGATCGCGGCACCGACAGCAGCGACCGCGAGCGCCAGTTCGGCCTCCTGCGCGAGGACGGCTCCGAGAAGCCGGCCTACCCGATCGTCGAGTCGGCGATGGACACCTTCCGCGGCTAGCCCGGCGCGCGTTTGACTAGTCGCTACCGCCGCCCGTCAGGCCGCGCAGCAGATAGCGCGCGTTGGCGGGCGCGTATCCCTTCCAGTCGTTGTTGAGGTAGACGAAGACCGGCCGGCGGGAGCGCCAGGCTGCTATTCGCCGGCGCCAGGCGTCGAGCTCGGACTCCGAGTAGTTGCCGCCGCGACCGCGATGGCCGAAGTGCAGGCGCAGGTAGGCCAGCTTGCCGACCGGCGCCGCCTCCGGCAGCGGCCGCCGTTTGTCGTCGCCGATCGCCAGCGAGGCGCCGTGCTCGGCCAGCAGCTCCCGCACCGGCGGCGCAAACCAGCTCGGATGGCGGAACTCGAAGCAATGGTCTGCACGGGGCAGCTCGGCCAGGGCAGACGCGAGCAGCTCGTCGTCCCGCTGGAAGTTCTCCGGCAGTTGCCAGAGGACCGGCCCCAGCCGCTGCCGGCGGCGAAGCGGCTCCAGCGGCTCCCAGAAGCGGGCGACGGCGTCGGCGATCTCGTGCAGGCGCTTCATGTGGGTCAGGTAACGACTTGCCTTGACCGCGAAGCGAAACTCGGCCGGCACCTGCTCCGCCCATCCTTCGACCGTCGATTCCTTCGGTAGCCGGTAGAAGGTCGCGTTGACCTCGACCGTGTCGAAGACCTCCGCGTAGCGCTCGAGCCAGCGGCGCTGCGGCAAGCCGTCGGGATAGAGGCCGCCGCGCCAGTCGCCGTAGCTCCAGCCCGAGCAGCCAATCCGGACGTAGCGCATGCGGGGCAGGTACCCGTTCGGGTAGCTGCCATGCGCTGGCGGCGGGGGACCAGCTGCGTTTTGCCGCCGACTCGACGTGGGTAAGGAGTCAGCGTCATTACCCGATCGAAAGGAGGCAGGAGATGGCCGAGCTGACGACTCTGGAGGAGAAGCTGGCAGAGGTCCTGGGGCTAGCCCAGGCGGCGCAGGGCGCCACCAAAAAAGTCGAGGGGCTGGTCGAGGACGGGCAAATCGTCGCCACCCTGAAGCAGATGCGGGACGAGGCCGAAGAGACCGAGCACCGCTGCACCGAGGTGACTGACTCTCGCGACGGCAAGAAGACCGCGATTCTCGAAAAGGCGCAGGAGACGAAAACCGAGGCGACGGAGATGATGTCGACCTACCTCGGCGACGAGGCCGACGGGCTCGACGGCTTCGAGTTCCTGACCATGGCCGAGGCCGGCGAGGTCGGGCACTGGGCGGTACTCGGCAAGCTGAACGAGTCGGCCCAGGAGAACGAGATCTCGGCGCTGGTCGAGTGGGCGCTGCCGATCCAGGAACGCCACTTCGCCGACGTCAAAGATGGCTCGTTGAAGCTAGCCGGCGAAAAAGACCCCTACGAAGAGTCCTAACACCGGGTAGGGACGATGCACAGCAGGAGACGCCGCCCAGGGGTCATCGCAGCACTGGTGGCACTCGGCGTCTCTCTTTCTCTTCTCACGGGCTGCGGCGAGCTGAACCGCGGCGAGCTGAACCGGGGGGTCGAATCGCTGGGCGCGCTGGCGGCGCAGGGCGAACTGCTCGCCAACGGGGTCGCCCGCGACGCGACCAAATCCACCTACACGCGGGTGATGGCGAAGACGCTCGGCGGCGAGGCCGAGCACGAGGCCGAAAAGCTCGCCGACGCCGAACCGGAAGCCGGGACCACGGGCATGCGGAACGCCGCCGTGCGGCTGGCCGGCGAACTGTCCGACCTCTTTTACGAACTACAGACCTTCTCCGGCGACGAGCGCCGCGGCGGCCAGGTCGAAGGCGAAATGGGCGAAGCGCAGGAACGCGCCGATGCCCTGGTCGAACGGCTGACCGGGGAGAAGGTGTGAAGTCGATCCTCAAAATCGCGCTGGGGATCATCGCCGCGCTCGGCGGTTTCCTCGACATCGGCGACATCGTCTTCACCACCCAGGCTGGGGCGCAGTACCGCTACGACCTGCTCTGGGCGGTGGTCCTGGGCACGCTCGGGATCGCCGTCTACGCTGAGATGTGCGGCCGGGTCGCCGCGGTCACCGGGCGGCCGGTCTTCGACGTGATCCGGATGCGGATGGGGTTCGGGCTCGGCCTCGTCGCGCTCGTCGCCAGCACCTTCGTCAACGTGCTCACCGTCGCCGCCGAGCTGGGTGGCCTGGCGATCGTCCTGCAGCTGCTCTTCGACGCCGAGTTCAGCCTCTTCGTCGTCCTCTCGATGATCGGGCTGGTGGCGATCGTCGCCCTGCTGCCCTTCGGCGGGATCGAGCGGATCTTCGGCTACTGCGGCCTGCTGATGCTGGTCTTCGTCGCCACCGCGATCCACCAGCAGCCGGACTGGGGCGAGGTCGCGCACGGCTTCGTCCCCTCGATCTCCGACTCCACCCTCTACCTCTACTTCGTCGTCGGCATCTTCGCCGCGGCGCTGATGCCCTACGAGGTCCATTTCTATTCCTCGGGCGCGGTCGAGGAGGGCTGGGACGAGTCGAACCTGCGCGAGAACCGCCTCAACGCGACCGTCGGCTACGCCCTCGGCGGCCTGCTCGCCTGCACCCTGGTGGTCGTCTCCGGCTTCCTCTTCCACCCCGTCGGGGTCGACCCCACCGATCTCGGCACCGCGGCGCTGCCGGCCCAGGGCGCCTTCGGCGAGGCGGGGCTGCTGATGGCGCTGGGCGGCATCCTCTTCTGTGTCGGCGGCGCCGCGATCGACTCCAGCTTCGCCGCCTCCTACAACCTCGCCCAGTTCCTCGGCTGGGAGTGGGGTCGCTACCGCGGGCCGCGGAAAGCGCCGCGCTTCACCGCCTCCTGGCTGCTCTTCCTCTTCGCAGCGCTGCTGATCGTGCTGACCGGGATCAATCCGGTCGACATCACCGAGTACTCGGTCGTGCTCGCCGTCGTCGCCCTGCCCCTCACCTACTTCCCGATCCTGATCATCGCCGGCGACCGCTCCTTCATGGGCAAGCACGCCAACGGCCGCATCTCCGCCACCCTGGGCTGGATCTACTTCGGGATGATCATCATCCTGGCGCTGGCGGCGATCCCGCTGCTGCTGATCACCAACGGGGGCGGCGGATGAGGAAGCAGGGAGAGATCTTCGTCGTCCACCGGCTGCTCGACGAGCAGCTCCTCGACAGCGACGGCAAGCGCTGCGGCCGGGTCGACGACATCGAGCTGCGCGGCAACCCGCCGCGGGTCACGGCGATCCTGGTCGGCGAGGGGCTCTACCCGCGCCGGATCCCGAAGCCGTTGCGCGGCCTGGCGCGCAGGCTGGCCGGGCCGGAGCGCTGGGGCGCCAATGCCCTGCGGGTCCCCTGGGAGAAGGTCGAGGAGATCGACGCGGCGTTGCATCTCTGTTGCAAGGCCGAGGAGCTGGGCCTCGGCGAAGGCGACGACCCGGAGCGCTGGATGGTGGGGAGGTTGCCGTGGAACTGAGCGAGCCCTTCGCCCTCAGCGACCTGATCGGCAAGCCGGTCTACGACGGTTCCGGTCGGCGCCTCGGCCGCGCCTTCGAGCTGCGGGCGCACTGGGAGGAGGGCGGCGTGGTCGTCGACGAGGTCCTCTTCGGCCGCGGCTCGATCCTCAAGCGGCTGCACGGCCCGGGTGCCAAGGCCCGGGGGGCTCGCTGGGAGAGCGTGGCCGAGGTCGGCGAACGGATCGTGGTCCGCGCCTGAATCGAGGCCCCGGTTTCCAACCGGGGCCTCGGGGTAGCTCCCTCGACATGTACATCGTCCCGCTGATACTTCTCGTCCTGCTGGCGATCGTCGCCGTTGCCTGGTCGCCGATCTTCGCGGTGATCGCGTTTGCGATCGTCTTCGTCGTCTTCCTCGGCTACGTCGGGCTCAGCCGGCGAGCCGACGAGGAACAGGCCACCCCGGGGGCCCGGGCGGCCGAGCGCGGCCGGCAGGAAGAGGCCGAAACCCGCATTCGCTAGGTCGCTTCGGCGACCTGCGATCTGCGAGGGCCTCGCCGCGGTGAGCGGCGAGGCCCCGCTTGCCCTCAGGGAGCGGCCGAGATCGCCTCGACCAGGGCTCCGGTCTGATCGTCGGCGAGGTTCGTGGCGACGTCCGCCTGACTGACGATGCCGATCAGGTCATGGCCGTCGATCACCGGCAGGCGACGGACCTTGTGCTCGGTCATGGTCTGCAGGGCCTCCTCGGCCGAGTCGTCGGCGCCGATCGTCACCGGCTTGCCCTCCCCCAGCTCGCCCGCCTTCACCTGATCGGGCGATTTGCCCGCGGCGATCGCCTTGACCACGATGTCGCGGTCGGTGAGCATTCCCTTCAGGCGATTGTCCTCGCCGCAGATCGGCAGGGCCCCGACCTCCAGGTCCACCATCTTCTTCGCCGCGTCGGAAAGCGTTTCGTTCTCGCCGACGCACTCGGCGCCGCCGCTCATGATTTCTCGTGCGGTTGCCATCCTGCTCCTTTCCTTGACTTGGTCGTACCTCGCTCTTTTCCCTCAGCGAGGAGAGACAAACCGGCAGTCCCGGCAAGAAGGGGCTTAGAGCCAGACGTGCTCGAAGACCGGTCCGCCCGGACCCAGCTCGAGCAGCCCCATCGAGGTCCGGGGGGCGCGCCGCCGCTCGGTCGGGCTGCCGGGGTTGAAGATATGGAACCCGCCCTCCTGCTCGTGCAGCGGGAGGTGGCTGTGGCCGAAGATCACGGCGTCGGCGCCGGGAAAGCGCAGTTGCAGCCGCGCCAGCCGGCCCTGGGCGGGGCCGGAGTCGTGGGTGACGGCGACGGTCCAGCGCCCGAGCTCGATCTCCAGCTCGGCGGGCAGCGAGCGCCGCAACTCCTCCTCGTCGACGTTGCCGTGGACGGCGTGGACGACCGGGCAGAGCGCCCGCAATTCCTCCAGCGCCGAGGCGGCGAAGAAGTCGCCGGCGTGGATCACCGCCTCGGCCGCGGCGGCCAGTTCGACGCAGCGCTCCGGCAGCCGGCGGGCTCCCTTCGGCATGTGGGTGTCGGCGATGACGGCGATCAAGGGGCTGATTCTGACTGCGCGGCGACGGCGTTTGGCGACAGCCGCGATTTGGGTACGGAACGGAGGCATGAAGTTAGCCACCTCGAAGCTGCCGTCGGCGGGGCCGATGGGCGAGTTGATCGCAGAGATGATCTCGGCGCCGCCCAGTGACGGCCTCTCCGCCGAGCCTGCAGAAGAAGCCGTCCGGCTCGTCGCCCTGGTCGACGATCCGCTCGCGGACGACGACCTGCAGCTGGCGCTCTACCTCTGCTTCGAGCTGCACTACCGCTCCTTCCCGGAGGTCGATCCCGCCTGGGAGTGGGATCCATCGCTGCTGGCCGCTCGGGCGGTGCTGGAGCGGGCCTTCTTCGAAGCCTTGGAGACGGCGGTCGGGCCCGGTGAGCCGGTCGACCCGGCCGAGGTTGGCGACCTGCTCTTCCGCCTCGAGTCCGAAGCCGACGGGCCCTCGCTCTCCCGCCATCTCGAGGTCAACGCCGGGATCGAGGAATTCCGCGAGTTCGTCGCCCACCGATCCCTCTACCAGCTAAAGGAGTCCGACCCGCACAGCTGGGCGATCCCGCGCCTCGACGGAGCGGCGAAGACGGCGCTGCTCGAGGTCCAGGCGGACGAGTATGGAGGCGGCCGGGTGGAGCGGATGCACTCGCGGCTGTTCGCCAAGACGATGCGGGCGCTCGGCCTCGATGACCGCGAGAACGCCTACCTCCCCCACTCCCCCGGGGTGACCCTGGCGACCGTCAACCTGATGTCCGCGACCGGGCTGCGACGCGCTCGGCGGGGCGCGATCGTCGGCCACCTGGCGATGTTCGAGATGACCTCCGCTCTGCCCAATCGCCGCTACGGCAACGCGCTGCGCCGCCTCGGCTACGGCGAAGAGGCGACCGACTTCTACGACGAGCACGTCGAGGCCGACGCGGTGCACGAGAACATCGCCGCCTACGACTTGGCCGGCGGACTGGCGCGCCAGGAGCCCGAGCTCGCCGAGGACATCCTCTTCGGCGCCCGCGCGCTGCTCCACCTGGAAGACCGCCTTGCCAGGCACATGCTGGAGGCCTGGGAGGACGGCCGCACCTCGCTTCGGCGCCCGCTGGCGGACGTCGAGAGCTGAGCCGATGAGCGGCGCCGGCGTTTCCTACGTGCTGCCGCTGCGCTGGAGCGAGCCGGGGCCGATCGGGGAGCTGAGCGCCTACCTGGGATCGATCGCCGGGGCGGTGGACGAGATCCTCGTCGTCGACGGCTCCCCCGCGCCGGTTTTCGCCGAACACGCCGCGGCGCTCCGCGGCGTCGCCCGCCACCTGCCGCCGCACCCCGACCTCGAATTCCAGATGGGCAAGGTGAACGGGGTGCTGACCGGGGTGCGCGAGGCCGCCGGGGAGCGGATCGTCCTTGCCGACGACGACGTCCGCTACGACCCGGCGGCGCTGGCCCGGGCGGTGGCGCTGCTCGATGAGGCCGACCTGGTGCGGCCCCAGAACTACTTCGACGAGCTGCCCTGGCACGCTCGCTGGGACACGGCGCGCTCGCTGCTGAACCGGGTCTTCACCGGCGACCCGGCCTTTCCGGTCGGCGACTTCCCCGGCACGCTCGCGGTCCGCCGCAGCGCCCTGGAGGCGACCGGCGGCTACGACGGCGACGCGCTGTTCGAGAACCTGGAGCTGATGCGGACGATCCACGCTGCGGGCGGCAAGGTGGCGACGCCGCTGGACCTCTACGTGACCCGCCGGCCGCCGAGCACCGCCCACTTCCGCTCGCAGCGGGTTCGCCAGGCCTATGACGACTTCGCGATCCCCGCCCGCATCGGCGCCTTCCTCGCTCTGCTTCCGCTGGCGGCGAATTCGCTGCGGCGCGGTCGCATTCGCCCCTTGCTCGCCGGCGCGGCGGCAGCGATCGGCATCGCCGAGGCCGGCCGCCGCAGAGCCGGGGGAACGGATCGCTTCCCCCTCAGCGCCTCGCTGCTGGCACCCGCCTGGATCGCGGAGCGCTCGCTCTGCTCATGGCTCGCCCTGGCGGCGAAGCTAAGAGGAGGAGTCCTCTACGGGGACCGCCGGCTCGGTCATGCGGCGACCAGCCCGCGTCGACTCCGCGGCCGGCACGCCGGCGCCCTCGACGGCAACGGTGGGGCCGCTGTCGGCCCGGAACCCGATCGCCTTGTGGGTGCCGTCGCAGAAGGGCCGGATCTGTGAGCGCCCGCAGCGACACAGCGCCACCACCCTGCGTTCGGTCTCGACCTCGTTCCCGTCCTGGTCGACGATCGCAAACGGCCCGCGGACGAGGTAGGGCCCGTTGCGATAAGGGGTGATCTTCGTCGTCGAATCCTTCACGGGTAAGCCCTTACCCCGACCGGCCGCGTTTTCCACCCTGCCCCCGAGGGTACTCCCGGTCTGAGGCCTAGGGGAGCGTTGCCGCTCACTCCTCGCCAGTAAAATTCCCCAGACCACGGAAGGCGAGCAGATGAAGGTAGTTGTCACCGGCGCCACCGGAAATGTCGGCACCAGCACGGTCAAGGCTCTCGGTGAGAGCAGCGAGATCGAAGAGATCGTCGGGTTGGCGCGGCGCAAGCCGACCTGGGCGCCGCCGAAGACCACCTGGGTCGAGGCCGACATTCTCAGCGCCGACCTCGCCGCGATCTTCGCCGGCGCCGACGCCGTCATCCACCTCGCCTGGGCGATTCAGCCCTCTCGCGACGCGACCACCCTTGAGCGGATCAACGTCGAGGGCAGCCGGCAGGTCTTCGCCGCCGTCGCCGCGGCCGGTGTGCCGAGGCTCGTCTATGCCTCCTCGGTCGGTGCCTACTCCCAAGGCCCCAAGGACCGCGAGGTCGACGAGAGCTGGCCGACCGAGGGGACCGAGACCTCTTTCTACTCGCGCCACAAGGTCGCGGTGGAGCGCGAGCTCGACCGTTTCGAAGCCGACAACCCCGAGACCCGGGTCGTCCGCCTGCGGCCAGCACTGATCTTCAAGGACGAGGCCGCTACCGAGATCCGGCGGCTGTTCGTCGGCCCCTTCCTGCCCAACTTCCTCCTGCGCCGCGGCCTGCTGCCGGCTCTGCCGCGAATCGACCGGCTGCGCTTCCAGGCGGTGCACTCCGAGGACGTCGGCCAGGCCTACCTGCGGGCCGTCCTGGCCGAGGACGCGGGCGGCGCCTTCAACATCGCCGCCGAGCCGCCGCTCAGCCCCGAGGAGATGGCCGAGCGGCTCGGCGTTCGCAGCTTCCCGGTGCCGGCGCGGGTGGTGCGGCGGCTGGCCGACCTGAGCTGGCGCCTGCGCCTGCAGCCGACCCCGGCGGGGTGGCTCGACATGGCGCGGAACGTGCCGCTGATGTCCTCGCAGCGAGCCCGCGAGGAGCTCGGCTGGGAGCCGCGCCGAACCAGCGTCGAGGCGCTGGAAGAGCTTTTGGGAGGGATGCGCGATGGGCAGGGTGCCGCGACGCCGCCGCTGGAGAGCGACGGCGCCGGCGGCCGCCTCGACGACCTGAAGACCGGCGTCGGGGCTCGCCAGTGGGCCCGCGACCGCGACGACCAGTTGGTCAAGTACCTGGCCGACGTCCACTCGATCGAGCTGCAGGCGCTGGCGCAGCTCCGCCCGGCGCTCGGCATCGCCGGTGACGAACGCCTCTGCCAGGCCTTCGAGCGCCACCTGGCCGAGACCGAAGACCAGGAGCGGCGGGTGCGGGAGCGCCTGGAAGAGCTCGGCGGCAAGCCCTCGAAGCTGAAGGACGCGGCCGGAACGGCCGGCGGCTGGGGAATGGTCGGCTTCGCGGTCAGCCAACCCGACACGCCGGGAAAGCTGGCGATGCACGCCTACTCCTACGAGCACATGGAGCTCGCCGCCTACGAACTGCTGAAGCGCCTGGCCGAGCGCGCCGGCGACGAGGAGACGGCGAAGATGGCGGCCGGGATCGCCGAGGAGGAGGCGCGGATGGCCGAGCGCCTCGAGGAGTCCTTCGACACCGCGGTGGAGGTCTCCCTGGGTGCGGTCGACCAGGACCGGCTGGAGTCCCTCCTGCTCGCCTACCTGCGCGACGTCCACGCGCTCGAGGAGCAGGCGGTCAAGCTGCTGCAGTCGGGCGCCGAGCGGGTCGACGACGAGCACCTGGAGCGGGCCTTCCGCGATCACCTGACCGAGACCCAAGGGCACCTCGAGCGCATCGAGGGGCTGCTGGATGAGCGCGGCGCCAGGCCTTCGCTGATCAAGGACACGCTGTTAAAGACCGGCGGGCTCAACCTCTCCGGGTTCTTCGGCGCCCAGCCGGACTCGACCACCAAGCTCGCCGGCTTCGCCTTCGCCTTCGAGCATCTCGAGGTCGCCGCCTACGAACTGCTGCAGCGGGTCGCAGCCCGGGCGGGCGACGAGGGGGTCGTCGCCACGGCGGAAGAGATCCTCGCCGAGGAGCGGGCCGCGGCCGAGCGGGTCGCCGAGAGCTGGAACCGGCCCGACGTGCCCCTCGGGGTGGCGTCATGACCGACCGACACGACGAAGAGAGAGGATGTTGATGGAGAACGAGCAACAGAGGGGGCTGGCGGTGGTAACCGGTGCCTCAAGCGGTATCGGCCTCGAGCTGGCGAAGGTTTTCGCCTCCGAAGGCTTCGACCTGATCCTCGCCGCCGAGGACGAGGAGTTGACCGCCGCCGCGACGGGACTGGAGGGATATGGCGTCGACGTCCAGGCGCACCGGGTCGATCTCGCCACCGAAGCAGGCGTGGTCGAGCTCCACCGTCAGATCCAGAACGCAAACCGCCCGGTCGACGCCCTTGCGCTGAACGCCGGCATCGGTGCCGGCGGCGCCTTCGCCACCGAAACCGCGCTGGAGGACGAGCTGCGGCTGATCGACCTCAACGTGCGCGGCACGGTGCATCTCTGCAAGCTGGCGATCGCCGAGATGGTCGAGCGCGACGAGGGGCGGATTCTCTTCACCTCCTCGATCGCGGCGACGATCCCCGGCGCTTTTCAGGCCGTCTACAACGCCTCCAAGTCCTTTGTCCAGTCCTTCGCGCTCGCGCTCAGAAACGAGCTGAAGGACACCGGCATCGCGGTCACCGCGCTGATGCCCGGCGCGACCGAGACCGAGTTCTTCGAGCGCGCCGGCATGGAGGACACCGAGGTTGGCGCCGGCGAAAAGGACGATCCCGCCGAAGTCGCGCGCCAGGGCTTCGACGCCCTGATGGCAGACGAGGAGAAGGTCGTCGCCGGCGCCTTCAAGAACAGGGCTCAGGTCCTCGCCGGCCGGGTGATACCCGACAGCGTCAAGGCCGAGCAGCACCGCAAGATGGCCGAACCAGGATCGGCCCAGGGGGACGATCGATGAAGGCGCTCACCTTCCACGGCAAACGCGACGTCCGGGTTGACGAGGTCCCGGACCCGTCGATCCAGGACCCGACCGACGCGATCGTCCGCATCACCTCGACCGCGATCTGCGGCTCGGACCTGCACCTCTACGAGATCCTTGGGATGTTCATCGACGAGGGCGACATCCTCGGCCACGAGCCGATGGGGATCGTCGAGGAGGTCGGCCCCGAGGTCAAGCACATCAAAGCCGGCGACCGGGTCGTGATTCCTTTCAACATCTCCTGCGGCAGCTGCTGGATGTGCGAGCGCAAGTACTTCGCGCAGTGCGAGACGACCCAGAACCGCGAGGCCGAAAAAGGCGCCTCGCTGTTCGGCTACACCAAGCTCTACGGCCAGGTGCCCGGCGGCCAGGCCGAGTTCCTGCGGGTTCCGCAGGCCCACTTCGGCCCGATCAAGGTGCCGGAGGGTGGCCCCGACGAGCGCTACCTGTTCCTCTCCGACGTGCTGCCGACCGCCTGGCAGGCGGTCGATTACGCGGCGATCCCGAAAGGCGGCTCGGTTGCCGTCTTCGGCCTCGGCCCGATCGGGCAGATGAGCGCCCGGATCGCCCGCCACCAAGGCGCCGAGAAGGTGTTCGGGATCGACAACGTGCCCGAGCGCCTGGAGATGGCCCGCCGCAACGGGGTCGAGGCGATCGACGGCGACCAGCACGAAGACATTTCCGCAACCCTGCGGGAGCTGACCGACGGGCGCGGCCCGGACAGCACGATCGACGCGGTCGGGATGGAGGCCCACGGCGCGCCCGGGGCGAAGCTGGCGCAGGCGGCGGCCGGCCTGCTGCCCGACGCGGTGGCGGCGAAGGTGACCGAAAAGGCGGCGATCGACCGGCTCTCCGCCCTGCTCGACTGCATCGACAGCGTCCGGCGCGGCGGCACCGTCTCGATCTCCGGCGTCTACGGCGGCCAGCTCGACCCGCTGCCGATGTTCCAGATCTTCGACAAGGGCCTGCAGCTGCGGATGGGCCAGGCCCACGTGCGCCAGTGGACCGACGAGATCCTGCCGCTGCTGGAAGGCGACGAGGACCCGCTCGGCGTCGACGACCTCACCACCCACCAGCTGCCCCTGGCGGAGGCGCCGAGCGCCTACGAGATGTTCCAGAAGAAGGAAGACGGGGCGATCAAGGTCGTGCTGAAGCCGTAGCGGGCGCTGCTCCGCCGGTTGCGCCTACCCAATTTTAGGTTGGGTCATCTGTCCAAAAAGCGGCGATTAGCTGCGGGTCCCGCTCGGCGGCGGCGACAAGGGAGGAGTCATGGGCCTCCGCTCCTCCGCCACCCGGATCGCAGGCATCGCTTTGGCGATGACCCTGCTGCTCGTCGCCTCGCTCGTTGCGGGCGCGGGCGCGAAGCCGTTCTCCGGCAGCGCCGAGCGGGTCGGCACCGTTTGCGCAAAGAAGGCCAACAAGGCCGCCACCGCCGCCAAGCGCCGGCAGCTGCGGCAGCACTGCATCAAGGAAATGAAGCGCACCGCCTCGCGCCGCTCCACCGACGTGACGCCCCCCACCGTCGCCTGGAAGGCCCCGAGCACCGGCGCCACCGTCAAGGGCAAGCTCGGCGGCTCGACCTGCGAAGCGCTCGCCGGCGACGACCGCGGCGTCAAGCGCGTGGTGATGAAGGTCGACGGCACCGTCCTCAACACCGAGAGCGACGCCCCCTGGAACTGCAACTTCGACTCGACCAGGGTCGCCGACGGCAGCCACACCCTGACCGCCACCGCCTACGACGCGGCTGGCAACTCCCGCGCCGCCGCGGTGACGGTCAACGTCGCCAACACCGTGGCGCCGAAGCCAGCTCCGGAACCCTCCCCCGCACCCGAACCGGCCCCCGCGCCGGCGCCGGAACCCGAACCTGAACCCACCCCAGCACCCGCCCCGGAACCGGCTCCCGCAGACGCTGCCCCGACCGTCAAATGGGCGACCCCGGTCGCCGGCTCCAACGTCACGAGGATCATTAGCGGCTCCACCTGCGAAGCGCTTGCGAGCGATGACAAGGGGATCGTGAAAGTCGTGATGAAGGTCGACGGCACCGTCCTCAACACCGAGAGCGACGCCCCCTGGAACTGCAACTTCGACTCGACCAAGGTCGCCGACGGCACCCACGTCCTCAGCGCCACCGCCTATGACACCGCCGGCCACACCACCACCGCCTCGATCTCCGTCAACGTCTCCAACTTGGTCGACCCAGCCCCCGAACCCACTCCGGCCCCCGAACCGGAACCGGCGCCCCCGCCCTCGCCGACCCCCGGCACTTTCCCCGGCAGCGGGCTGACGATCGCCGTCGACGGCGGTCACGGCTACTGGTCCGACGCCGAAATCGGCTACCGCGCCCAGCTCGGCGCCGCTGTCACCCGCCACGAGTGGGACCCGACCGAGCCGGTCGACCACCAGGACGAAATCGTCTACGCGGCCGCCGCCCAGATCCACACCCGGATCCACGCCCAGCTCGGCGCCAACGAACTCGGCAGCGCCAGCAGCTACAGGGAATTCGTCATCGCCTTCATCAAGCGCTACGGCCTCGGCGGGACCTTCTGGAAGCTCCACCCCGAGCTGAACGAAGCGGCGTATGCGATCACCACCGTCGAACTCGGCAATGAGCCCTACTTCGGGGAAATGTCGGCCAGCCTCTACGCCGACACCGTCCGCCCCACCCTGGAAGCGATCAAGAGCCAGAAACTGCCGGTCAAGGTGATCCTGGTCAGCCGCGTCTACGGCACCGACACCAGCTGGATGGACACCCTCTACGCCCGCATCCCCAACCTCAACGAATACTTCTACGCCTTCGCCGACCACCCCTACTGGTACGGGCACGACCCCAGCGAGGGGACCGCCGCCGGCCCGTTCGGCCGGATCGAAGTCCTGCGCAAGCGGATGAACGAAAAAGGCGCCTCCTCGAAGCCGATCTGGATCACCGAGTACGGCCAGTCGACCGCCAACTGCGGCAGCCAGTGCGTCAGCGAGGCGACTCAGAAGGAACATCTGCAGAAGATCCTCAACGCGGCGATCAACCGCAGCGAATGGAAGATCGGGCTGATCTCAGTCTTCCAGCTGCGTGACCGCGGCACCAACAGCACCGACCGCGAGTACGGATTCGGCCTGCTGCGCTACGACGGCAGCCAGAAGCCCTGCTACTCGATGGTCCGCTCGCTGATGCAGCAGTACCGCGGCTGAGTCCTCCCAGGCCCTGCTCCGATCCGCGAGCGTCCATATATTGCGCCGGGTGCCACCCAGCCCGCTGCGGACCGTGATCGCCACCTCGTTTACGCCCACCCTCGACTCGGGTCGGGCGCGGCGGACCCACGGCATCGTGCGGGCGCTGGCCGGCCTGGGATCGGTCGACCTGGTCTACGGCGCCTTCGGGGCCGACGAGCCGGATCCGGCCTACCAGCAGATCGCTGGGCTGACCATGCACCGGGTCGAGCGGCCGGGGGGGCTGGAGCGTCTGCCCGCCTACGCTCGCGCCCGCCTGCGTCGCGTCCCCGAGGACTTCGCCCGCGGGATCTGGCCGGGGGTGGCGCGGCGGACCGCCGAGCTGAGCCAGGACCCCGAGACGCGGGTCGTCGCCGAGGGGCCGGTCGCGGCGGCGGCGCTGCTGGGTCTCGCCAGGCGCCGCGAGGCGGTCTACGACTCGCACAACCTCGAGTCCACCTTTCGCCACCGCCTCGACGACGCGGGCATGTCGCAGTCCGAGCTGGAGCGCTTCGAGCGCCTGCTGCTGAGCACCTTCAGCGAGAGCTGGATGGTTTCCCCGGCCGACATGGAGGGAGCGGCGGCGCTGGCACCGGGGGCGAACCTGCGACTGGTCCCGAACGTGGTCGACGTTGCCGCTATTGAGCCGGTGCCGCCCCGCGCCGATGAGCGGAGGGTGCTGTTCGTCGCCGACCTCACCTACGAGCCCAACCGCGGGGCGCTGACCTTTTTGCTCGAGGAGGCGATGCCGGCGCTGTGGGAGCGGGCGCCGGAGGTCGAGCTGGTCGTTGCCGGCAAGGGCAGCAGCGAGATCGAGACCACCGACGAGCGGGTGCGCCCGAGCGGCTTCGTCCCGGACCTGCGCGACGTCTACCTGGAAGCCGGCGCCGTCGCGGTGCCGCTGCTGGAGGGCGGCGGCTCGCCGCTGAAGTTCGTCGAGGCGCTCGCCTACCGGGTCCCGGTCGCCGCCACCCCGCGCGCCGCCGCCGGGCTGGAAGTCCAGGCTGGCGAGCACTACGTCGAGGGTGGCACCGACGGAGCCTCCTTTGCCGCGGCCTTACTGGAAGCGATGGAGCCGGCCAAGGGCAACCCGCTGGCCGCCGCCGGCCGCGAGCTGGCCGAGCGCGAGTACTCGATCGAGGCGCTGGAGCGGCGCTTGAGCTCGTGAAGATCGTCTCGGCGATGACCGGCGCCGCCCCTGGCGGGGCCGAGTTCGCCGCGGTCGAGCTGCTCGACGCGCTGATCGAGCGCGGCCACCAGGCGGTGATGCTGAGCGACTCGCCGGAGATCGGCCGCGACACCGCGGTCGAGGTGCGGCCGCTGGAGATCGGGCCGAAGCTCTCGGGCAACACCTGGCCGAGCCTGGCGCTGAAGTGGCCGGCGCTGCGGACCGGCCTGCGCCAGGCGCTCGAGGCCGAGGCTCCCTACGACGTGCTCCTCCTTCACTACAAGAAGGAGCAGCTGCTGACCCCCGGACTGCCACCGCCACTGCGGCCGCGGGTCGCCTGGTGCGAGTGGGGGCCGGTGCCGAAGCAGATGCGCAAAGGACCGGGCCGCTGGGCCTACGCCCGCGCCGGCCGCGGGGTCAGCGCGGTGATGGCGATATCCGAGGGGACTCGCCAGTCGGTGATCGATGCCGGCGTCGCCGCCGAGAAGGTCACCTACCTGCCGAACGCGATGCGGACCGAGGAGATCCGCTTCAGCGCGGAGGGACGGGCCCGGATGCGGGCCGAGCTCGGCATCCCCGCCGATGCCTTCACCGTCGGCTGCGTCAGCCGCTTCCACCCGAAGAAGCGGAACGACGTCCTGATCGACGCGGTCGGGCAGCTCGGCCCCGAGACCCACCTGATCCTCGCCGGCGCCGGCGAGACCGAGGCGGCGCTGCGAGCCCAGGCCGAGCAGCTGGGCAAGCGGGCGCACATCCTCTCCACCCCCGGAGCCGAGATCGGCGATCTGCTCTCCGCCTTCGACGTCGACGTCTTCTGCCCCAGCCCGGCCGAGGGCCAGCCGCGGGCGGTGATCCTCGGGATGCTGGCGGCGCGGCCCTGCGTCTCGACCGGCGCCGAGGGCGTCCTCGGTCTGATCGAGGACTCCTACGGGGCGATCGTCTCGCCCGAGAACGACGCCCCGGCGTTGGCCGCGGTGCTGCGCGGCTATGAGGACGACCCCGAGCGGGTGCGGCGCGAGGGCGAGCTGGCGGCAAAGGTCGCGGTCGAGACCTTCGACCGCAGCGTGGTCGCGGCCCGAGCAGAGCAACTGCTGCAGGGAGAACCCGGTGCCTGAGGAAACGCGGCCGCTGCGCCTGCTGGTGATCGACGAGGGCGTGCTCGGCCACCGCACCCTGAAAGCCCAGCTGGAAGCGGTGCTGGAGACCCTGCCGGGGGTCGAGGCGACGATGGTGACGGTGCCGCCTCCCGGGCGCCCCGGCCGCCTCTTCACCCGCAAGTGGAGCCGCGGCTCCGACGCCGACCTGCAGGCGCTGCGCTGGCGGCTGCGCTGGTCCTGGCAGGCCCGCAAGCTGCTGAAGCGTCACCGCGGCAAGGTCGACGTCGCCCTGGTCAACACCCAGGCCTCGACGCTGCTGGCCAGAGGGCCGATGCGAGAGCTGCCCACCATCCTCTCGATCGACGCCACCGTCGGCCAGTTCACCGCCCTCGAATACACCCCCCACGACCGCTGGACCCCGCGCCAGCTGCGGCTGATGAAGCGGCTGGAGCGGCGGGCGCTGCGCGGCGCCGCCGCGGCGATGCCCTGGACCGGCTGGAACGCCGCCGCGCTGGAGTCCGAATACGGGCTGAAGGACCTGCGGACGGAGACGATCCACCCCGGCCTCGACGCCGGCTGGTGGGGCGAGGCGGCGGCGCGGCGCCCGCGCGAGCGGCGGGGGCCGATGCGGGTTCTGTTCGTCGGCAACGACGTCGGGCGCAAGGGGCTGCCGACGCTGGTCGAGGCGGTCGCCGCGCTCGGCGGCGCGGCGGTGCTGGAGGTGGTCAGCGGCGACGAAATCGAGCCCCGCGAGTTCCTCACCGTCCACCGCGGCGTCACCGCCGGCTCCGAGCGGCTGCGCGAGCTCTACTCCGAAGCCGACGTCTTCGCCCTCCCCACCCACGCCGATGCGGTCCCCTGGGCGGTGCTGGAGGCGATGGCCGCCGGCCTGCCGGTGGTCGCCTCCGGTGTTGGCGCGATCCCAGAGCTGCTGGGCGAGAGCGGCGAGACGGTGCCGCCGGGCGACCCCGACGCTCTGGCGGCGGCGCTGCGGCGGCTGGCCGACCCGGAGCGGCGGCGCGCCCTCGGCGAGGCCGCCCGCGACCACGTCCACGAGAACTACGACAACGCCCTGCAGACGCCGAAGATCCTCGCCCTCGCCAGGGCGGTGGCCGAGGCCCGGGGAGGCGGCCGGCGGCTGCGGCGGCGCACCGTGCTGGCCCTCGGCACCGGCGCCGCGGCGGTCGCCGTCGCTGCCCCCTACGCCGCCCTGGTCCCCGACGACCAGTTCGAGCAGCTGGTCGCCGACCGCCTGGGAATCGACACCGAGCTCGCCAGGCAGCTGCTGGCGCGGGCGCGAGAGGAGTACGGCGACTCGAAGTACGACTTCCATGCAGCCGCCTTCGCCCTCGCCGTCCGCGACCCGGCCGCGGCGGTGATGCCGGCATCGGCGCGGCGCAAGGCGGTCGACGGCCTGCTCGAGCCGATGCTCTCCGAACCCGCCGCCAACCTCGCCTACGGGCGAACCGGAACCGACCCCGGCAGCCCCGCCTGCGCCGGCCTGGTGCGACGGCCGTGAAGACGATCGAGACCGACCTGGTCGTGGTCGGGTCCGGCCCCGCCGGGCTGCTCGCCTCCTGGCGGCCACTGCAGCGCGGGCTGCGGGTGACGATGCTCGAGCGCGGGGCGCTGAAGACCCACGCCGAACAGCTCGCCGACGGGCAGTGGGCGGCTGCCGTCCCGGGTGCTGAACCGAACGACGAAACCGCGCCGGGCAGCCGCCCCTACCCCTGGAGTTACGTCTACGGGGTCGGCGGCTCCTCGCTGCACTGGGCCGGCGCCGCGCTCCGCTTCCGCGCGGCCGACTTCAAGATGCGCTCCAGCTTCGGAGTGATGGAGGACTGGCCGCTCTCGCTGGAGGAGCTGGAGCCCTTCTACGCCCAGGCCGAGGCGGCGCTCGGCGTGGCCGGCGCTCCCTCCGCCGGCCCTCCGCCGGCCGAGCTTGGGATCCCCGGCGCCCGGGCCCTGCCGCCGCACCGGCTGAGCCCGATTGACGAGACGGTGGCCCCGCACCTGCAGCCGTTCGTGCCGCTGCCGCAGGCGCGCCCCTCCCGCCCGATCCAGGGCCGGCCCGCCTGCTGCGGCTCGGCGGTCTGCGAACTGTGCCCGGTCGACGCCCGCTTCTCGGCCCTGAACGGACTGGCGCCGGTGCTGGAGCACCCGAACCTCGACCTGCGCGAGCAGACCGTCGCCGCCCGCCTGCGGGTAGGCCCGGACGGTGAGATCGAGGGAGTCGAGACGATCGAGCCCGGCGGCGGCCGCGCCCTGGTCCGGGGCCGGCGCTACGTGCTGGCCGCCAACGGGATCGAAAACCCCGGCCTGCTGCTGCGCTCCGGCCTCGACGGGCCGGCGGTCGGTCGCTACCTGTTCGACCACGGGCACACCACCGTCACCGTCCGGCTACGCCGGGACGTGGAGCCGGGGGTCGGCAACAGCCTCTCCACCGGCCTGGTCGAAGCCTTCCGCGAAGGCCGGTTCCGCTCACGGCGCTCGGCGGCGATCCTCAGCCCCTTCAACCCCGGCACGCCGATCTCGCCGCTGCTGAGCGAAGGCGTCGTCGCCCGCGAAAGCGGCGAGGCGGCCCGCGCCGGGGCCCTCTCGCGCTGGCGGCGGACGATCCCCTTCGACATGCTGACCGAAGACGTGCCCCAGGCCGGCAGCACGGTCACCCTCTCCCCTAACCGCGACTCCTTCGGCCTGCCGCTCAACCGGACCGACTACCTGCCCTCGACCGGCTATGAAATCGACGGCATCGGCAGCGCAGTCGAGGGCCTGCGCCGGCGCCTGAAGCCGATCGGCGTCGAGGCGGTGGACGTCGGGCCCGGCCCGGAGGGAGGCCACCTGATGGGGACCTGCCGGATCGGGCCGCCCGGCCGCGGCGTGGTCGACGCCGAGATGCGCCACCTCGAGATCGAAAACCTCTTCGTCGCCGGCTCCTCGGCGTTCCCCACCTACGCCCCGGTCCACCCGACCCTGACGATCGCGGCGCTGGCGCTGCGCCTCGGCGAGCTGCTGGCGCGGGAGGCCGCGTGAGCGAGACGATCACCGCCTGCGTGATCGCCCAGGACGAGGAGGAGCGCCTCCCCAACTGCCTCGCCGGGCTTGAGTTCTGCGACCAGGTGGTGGTCGTCGACAGCGGCTCCCGCGACCGCACCCGGGAGATCGCCGCCGCGGCGGGAGCGAAGGTGGTCGAGAACCCCTGGCCGGGCTTCGCCGCCCAGCGCAACGTCGCCCTCGACCACGCCGACGGCGACTGGGTGCTGGAGATCGACGCCGACGAGCGGGTCAGTCCCGAGCTGGCGGCCGAGCTGCGCGCCTTCCTCGCCGCGCCGCCCGCGGTGACGATGGGCGCGATCCCGATGCGCGACGTCTTCCTCGGCAAGGCCCTCGGGCCCTCGATCCGCTACCCGCGGTACCGCCACCGGCTCTTCCGCCGCGGCGCCTTCCGCCATGACGAGGGGCGCAGCGTCCACGAGGGGCTCTGGCCCGACGGCCCGGTCCACCCCTTCGCCGGCGAGCTGCGCCACCTGCTCGCCTCCTCCTTGTCGGAGGCCCTGGCCGACGCCCGCGCCTACGCCCGGCTGGAGACCGCCCACAGGAACCATCCCGGCCCCGCCGAGGCACTGACCGGGATCCTCGCGCGACCGCTGGCCAAGCTCATCTACCGCCTCTTCCTCTATGGCGGCTGGCGCGACGGCGCCCGTGGGTTCACCAGGATCGCGCTCGAGTGCGGTGGTGACTCGCTCGCCACCGTGCACCGCCTGCGCCACAGCTCAGAGACGGGGGTGAGCGGCTTCGGCCTGGAGCCGCCGCGGCTCGGCCCGGTGCGGATCGTCGGCGTCGCCCGCAGCCGCCGGGGCGCCGACCGGCTTGCCGGCTGGCTCGAAGCGGCAGCGCGAGAGGGCGCCGACGTGTCGCTGGTCGGGGCCGCGCCCCCGACCGACTCCACCGTCTCCCACCGCCAGCTCGACCGGCTCGGCCCGGGCCGCCTGGTCAGGGCGCTCGACGCCGAGAACCAACTGCGCCCGGTGGACGCGCTGCTGCTCGCCAGCCGCCGCGAGTGGCTCGGCCTGCGTCTGTCTCCCGGGGCGCTGCGGGGGGCCGTGCCGCCGCTCTCCGGCGAGGAGAATCCGGGGCAAGCGCTAAGCCGTCTGCAAAGCGAAACCCGCAGCATTTAGAGAGGGAGGCCCGGGTACTCGTAGAAGTAGTCTTTCGCGCTCCCTTTAGGTGCGGCGACCACGATTCAAGTCAGCCGCCGTCCCTCCCGATAGATCGACACCGCCGTGGAACCCAATCCTCAACTTCGACTCATCTGGGCCGCCAAGAAATGGCTGGCCCTTTTTGCCGTTGCCGCAGCGGTAATCGTCTACCTGATCTCCTCCTCCAAAGCCGACGAATACGAAAGCAACGCGCTCGGCCAGATCGTCTCCACCAGCCAGGCCTCGGGCGAAGTCCTCAACGAGGAAGAATTGCTCAGCCTCTCCAACGTCTATGACGAGCTGGCGGCGACCCGCACCGTCCTCGACATCGCCCACGAAGACGAAACGGTGAAGGGACGCGAGTCCGAATTCGACGCCAGCGTCGACGTCTCCCCCGAATCGCGGATCGGGGTCCTCAGCTTCACGGCGCTCACCGGCGACCCCGGGGTCTCGGCCGAATTCGCCAACGCCTACGCCCGCGCCTTCGCCTCCTACCTCGGCGGCCTCCAGGTCGAAGGGCTGAAAAAGACCCTGGCGCCACTGCAGGAACGGGTCAACCAGATCGAAGAAGAACTGCTTGAAGTACCGGCCGGCGATCCCGACCGGGCCGGGCTCGAGGTCGAGCTCGGGGCCCTGCAGGAACAGATCGCCGCCCAGACCTCGAACCCGGGCGACTCGCTGCGGATCGTCGAGCAGGCCGCTCCGGACCCCAACCCGGTAGCGCCGACGCCGAAACGCGATTCGATCCTCGCCTTCATCCTCGCCCTCCTGCTCGGCGCCGCGGCGGTCTACCTCCGCGACCTCTTCTTCGACCGCTACGGCTCCGCCCAGGACGCCGCCCGCGACCTCGACCTGCAGCTGCTGGGCGAGATCCCGCGGGCGCGCAAAGACCTGCCGCTGGAGGCCTTCCGCAGCCTACGCACGGCGATCGTCTTCGCCCTCGACCGCAGCGACCGCCAGGCGATCAACCTCAACGCCGAAGGCGGCCGCACGATCCTCATCACCGGCCCCGAATCCGGCTGCGGCAAGAGCTTCGTCTCCTCCAACGTCGCCCGCACCCTGGCGACCGAAGGCCGCCAGGTGACCGCGATCGACGCCGACCTGCGCCGCCCGACCCTGCACGAGATCTTCAAGACCGAACTCTCCCCCGGCCTCAGCGACCTGCTGGTCGGCGACGAGGACCCCGACGTCGAGCGGGTGATGCGGGAGGTCCGCACCCCCCGCGGCAGCTCCGACGCCGGCGCCCTGCGCCTGCTGCCCGCCGGCGCCCACACCGAAGAAGCGGTTGAGTCGCTCTCCTCGCGGCGGATGGCGAAGGTCGTCAGCACCCTGCAGGAGCGCAACGACGTCGTCCTCTTCGACAGCCCGCCGGCGCTCGCCGTGGTTGACCCGGTGGTTCTCTCTCGCTACGCCGACGGGGTCGTCTTCGTGATCGACTCCCGCCACACCCGCCGCCGCGAGGCGCGCCGGGCGATCGAGGCGCTGCGGGCGACCGGCGCGCCACTGCTCGGCTTCGCCTTCAACCGCTCCGGGACGAAACAGAACACCTACGAGGCCTACCGGCCCCACGACCCGCGCCAGTCGGGATCGCGCCCGCCCCAGGGGGCGAGAGCCTGACCCGTAGGGCCCTCGCGACGCCGGTCCTCACCACCGGGTTCGCGGTCTCGGTGGCAGGCGTCCTCGCGGGGATACTGTTCGCCGCCGGTCTGGAGAAAGCCGGCGCCAAAGGGGCGCTGGCGCCACTGGTCCTGATTGGCTGCGTCGTCCTGCTGCGGTTTCCGGAGGCTTGCCTGGGACTGCTGCTGGCGGGCACCGCGATGGCCGAAGCCGAAGCGATCGGCGCGATCCCGTCCGGCGAGGCGTTCTACAACCAGGCGGCCAGCAGCCTCACCCCACCGGACATCCTGCTCCTCTTCGGCCTCGCCGGCGTCGTTCTGCGCTTCGTCGCCGGCGGCGAGCGGCCGCGGCTGCCCGAACCGCTGGTCATCCCGCTCTCGCTCCTCGTCGCGGCGGCGGCCGCCGGCGTCGCGACCGCCTACGGCTCCAACGCGGGCGTCGCCTTCGGCGACCTCCTTCATCGCAGCATCCACGTCGCCTACCTGATCCTGGTGCCGCTGCTGGCGGTCAACGTCCTGCGCAGCACCCGGGCACTGAAGATCTTCGCGGTGGGCCTGGCGGCCCTCGCCACGGTGAAGGGGGTCACCGGTTGCTACGCGGCCCTTGCCAGCGCCGGCGGGGCGGTCGAAGAAGCGACCGCGACTTTCCTCAACCCGCTGCCGAACCTGCTGATGCTGACCTTCATCCTCGGGGTGATCGCCGCCCGGATCCGCAAGGTCGAGTTGCCGGTCTGGATGCTGGCCGGCCTGCCGATCTCGCTGATCGCACTCCTCCTCTCCTACCGGCGGTCCTTCTGGATCGCCGCCGTCTTCACCATCGTCCTCGTCGTCATCATCGCCAGCCGCCGGCGGGGTCGGGCCGTGCTGGCGATCGGGGCGACGACGCTGGTCCTGGCCCTGGTCGGCGCGGCGACGATCGGGGCCTCCTCCGACGATCCCTCTTCGAGCCCGCTGGCCGAGCGGGCGCAGACGATCACCCCCGGCGGCTTGGGGACCAACCGCGGCGACCGCTACCGGATGGACGAGCGCGCCAACGTGATCGAAAACATCAAGGAACACCCACTCACCGGGATCGGTCTCGGGGTCGACTGGAAGGTCAGCAAGCCCCTGGCCGAGGCCCACGACCGCCGCTATGCCCACGTCGCGGTCCTCTGGTACTGGCTGGCCTTCGGGCTGCTCGGGGTGATCGCCTACCTGGCGCTGCTGGCATCCGGGCTCGGCACCGCGGTTGCGGTCTGGCGGCGCCATCCCGATCCGGCCATCCAGGCCTGCGCGATCGCCGGCTTCGGAGCGGTCCTCGGCCTCGCCATCGTCGAGCTGACCGCGACCTTCACCGGCGTCGAGCCGCGGCTGACGCTGCTGGTCGGGGCGATCTTCGGCTGGCTCGCCGCCGCCTGGCTCGACCTGCCCGCCACCCGCCGGCTCCCGAGCTGAGCGGCATGGCCACCCCGACCCACCGCGCGACCCGCGTCGGCTCGCGCCGCGTCCTCGGCGACGTCGGCGCCCAGCTCGGCGGCCAGGTGGTCAACATCGCGCTGGGGATCGTCACCACGGTCGTCCTCGTCCGCGCCCTGGAGGCGACCCGCTATGGCGAGTGGGCGACGATCCTGGCGGTCATCGACCTGGTCGCGATGGTCGGCAACCTCGGCCTGGAAACGGTGGCGATCCGGCTGGCGACGCAGGAGCCCGAGCGCGAGGGCGCCTGGGTCGGGGCGGCTGCGAGCCTGCGGATGGCGATCGCGATCCCGATGCTGGCCGTCTTCGTCGGGGTCCTCGCGGTCGTCGCCTCCGACCACCAGATGCTGGTCGCGGGCCTGGTCCTCTCGCTCGGCTTCATCGCCTCCGCCCTCTCGACCCTGCGGATCGTCTTCCGGCTCCACGTCCGCAACCACATCACCGTCGCCTTCACCACCCTCAACAGCGTGCTCTGGGCGGGCTCGGTGATCGCGATCGCCGCCACCGGCGGCGGCATCGTCGCCTTCTCCCTCGCCTTCGTCGTCATCACTTTCATCGTCCAGGGCTGCCTGGCGATCGTCGCGGTGCGGACCATCAACGTCCGCTGGAAGGGCGCCCGCGAGCTCTGGCCCCGGCTGCTGGGGATCGGGATCTCGGTCGGGATCGCCGCCACCCTGACCTTCGCCTACGGCCGCATCGACCAAATCCTCGTCTACGAGCTGGCGCCCGACCCGGCCGAAGTCGGCATCTACGCGGCGATGTACAAAATCCTCGACAACGCCGGCTTCGTGCCGCTGGCGGTGATGGTGACCCTGTTCCCGATCATGGCCGGCCTCTACCCCGCCGACCCGCCCCGGCTGCGGCGGATGATGCAGATGGCGATCGACTACCTCAGCTTCGTCGCCCTCGGCGGCTTGGCGCTGACGATCGCCGCCGCCGAGCCGATCGTGAAGCTGCTGTTCGGGTCCGAGTTCACCTCCGGCTCGACCGTGCTGACGATCCTGATCGCCGCTTTCTTCCCGATCTGCATCGGCAACGTCGCCGGCAACATGGTGGTGGCGATGGACCTGCAGCGCCGCTACATCTGGCTGGCGGCGCTGGGACTGGTCTTCAATTTGGCGCTGAACGTGGTCCTGATTCCCAGTCACGGGATCGAGGCGGCGGCCTGGGTGACGCTCGGAACCGAGGTGATCGTCGTCTCGCTGAGCACGGCGATGGTCCTGCGGCGGATCGAGATGCGGCTCTCGCTGCGCCGGCTGGCGCTGGCGGCCGCGGCAGCGGCCACGGCGGGGCTGGCGGTCTGGGGCCTGCGTCAGGCCGGCGCCGGGGCGATCGTCCTGATCCTGGCGATGACGGCGATCTACCCCGCCCTGCTGTTGGCCCTGCGGGCACTCGACCTCGAACAGCTGCGGCGACTGCTGCGCAGCCGCAACTCGGCGGAGTCAGCGGCGTGAACGGGTCGCGACCGCTGCGGATCGCCGTCGACGCCAACCTGCTCGACGGTGCCTGGGGCGGCATCCCCAAGTACCTCAGCCGGATCGCCGACGAGCTGATCGCCGGCGGCGACGAGATCCACCTTCTGGCCAACACCCGCCACCTCGAGCGGCCGATCGCCGGTGCCCACGAGGTCGGCATCCGGGTCAAGGGGCGGGCGGTCTGGCGGCAGGCCTTCCTGCCGCTATGGCTGGCGCGCGCCCGGCCCGACGTGCTCTGGGCGCCAGAGAGCGTCCTGCCCCGCTTCTCTCCCTGCCCGACCGCGGTGACGATCCACGACCTCGCCGCCCTGCGCTTTCCCGGCATCAAGCCGCCGGCCCACGTGCGCAGCTTCGAAACCGAGGTGGCGCGCTCGGTCCGCCGCGCAACCCGGACGATCGCCGTCTCGGCGACGACCGCCGCCGACGTCGAGCGCTACTACGGAGTCGGCCCGGAGCGTGTGCGGGTCGTCCACAACGGGGTCGACGAGGCCTTCACGCCCGGCGACCGCGAGGCCGCCCGGGCCGCGGTCGCGGCGCGCTGGGGGGTCGAGGGACCCTTCGTCCTCCACGTCGGCTCGACCGAACCGCGCAAGGGCATCGACGTCCTGGTCGAGGCCACCGCGCTGGCGGCGGCCGAGGGAACCGGCTGGCAACTGGTCCTCGCCGGCTCCTCCGGCTTCGGCAGCGAGCCGACCGAGGCCGCGGCCCGGGCCAGCGGCGCCTGCCACCTGCTGGGACCGGTGAGCGAGGGGGAGCTGCTCGACCTGATGCGGGGCGCCGGAACCTTCGCCGCGCCGGCCCTGTTCGAGGGCTTCGGGATCGCGCCGCTGGAGGCGATGGCCTGCGGCACGCCGGCGGTGATCGCCGGGGACTCCGGCGGACTGGAGGAGATCAGCGGCCCGGCGGCGATCGTCGTCGCCGAGCGCAGCGCGGCGGCCTGGCGCGAGGGTCTGGAGAAGGCGCTCACCCGTCCGCCCGAGCTGGTCGAGCGCGGCTTGCGCCACGCAAGCCGCTTCCGCTGGCCGACGGTCGCCGCCCAGGTGCGCGACGTGCTGGCCGAAACGGCGTCCCGTACCTAAAAGCGATGGAGCGGATCGACGAAAAGGTGGGGAGTTCAGCGCCTTAGACGGTTGTCTGGTTGACAGAGCTGCTTCCGCCTGATGACCATACGCCGCTCGTGTTTTCCTCCTCTTTTCGTCCGTTTGCCCTTGCGGCCACCCTGGCCCTTGCGCTAGTCGCCGCCTGGGCGCCGTCCGCCCAGGCGCAACCGCTGCAGCCGGGCTTCACCGAGTCGGTCGTCTTCAGCGGCATGACCGAACCCACCGATGTCGCCTTCGCCCCCGACGGCCGCGTCTTCATCTCCGAGAAGAGCGGCCTGATCAAAGTCTTTTCCAACCTCAATGCGACGACGCCGACGATCGCCGCCGACCTACGCACCGAGGTCTACAACTTCTGGGACCGCGGCCTGCTGAGCATCGCCCTCGATCCGCAGTTCCCGATCCGGCCCTACCTCTACGCGCTCTACTCGCGCGACGCGGTGATCGGCGGCCAGTCGCCGAAATGGGGCCAGCCCGGAGTCGACTCCGATCCCTGCCCGACCCCGCCCGGCCCCACCGACGAAGGCTGCGTGATCAGCACCCGGCTGATGAAACTGACCCTGAGTGGCAACTCGGTCGTCGCCGAACAGCCGCTGGTCGACGGCTGGTGCCAGCAGTTCCCCAGCCACTCCGCCGGCGGTCTCGTCTTCGGCCCCGACGGCATGCTCTACCTCTCCGGCGGCGACGGCGCGAGCTTCAACTTCACCGACTACGGCCAGGAAAAAAACCCCTGCGGCGACCCGCCCGGGGCGGTCGGAACCAAACTGACGGCGCCGACGGCCGAAGGCGGCGCCCTGCGCGCCCAAGACTTTCTCACTTCGGCCGACCCGCAGGGTCTGAATGGCAGCGTGCTGCGGGTCGACCCCGACACCGGCGCCGGGGTCTCCGGCAGCCCGCTCAGTGCCAGCCCCGACGCCAACGCGCGGCGGTTGGTCGCATCGGGACTGCGCAACCCGTTCCGCTTCACCTTCAAGCCGGGCAGCTCGGAAATCTACGTCGGCGACGTCGGCTGGGGCGCCTGGGAGGAGATCGACCGCCTGCAAGCGCCGACCGACACCACCGTCGACAACTTCGGCTGGCCTTGCTACGAGGGCAACGGCCAGTCGCCCGCCTACGCCGGCGCCGGCCTCAATCTCTGCAAACAGCTCTACAACACGACCGGCAGCGGAGCGGCCATCCCCCCGCTCTTCACCTACTCGCATAGCGGCGACGTGGTGAGCGGCGAGGAATGCACGCTGGCCGGCGCCTCGATCTCCGGCCTCGCCTTCTATGAAGCGGGCAGCTATCCGAGCGCCTACAACGGCGCCCTCTTCTTCGCCGACTACTCGAAACGGTGCACCTGGGTGATGTTCCCGAAAAACGGCGTGCCCGACCCCTCGACGCGGAAAGTCTTCCTCAACGAGAACGACCCGGTGAACATCAAGATAGGCCCCGGCGGCGACCTCTTCCTCGTCGACTTCACCGGCTCGCTGCGCCGGCTCAGCTACCCCGGCGGCAACCGGGCGCCGACCGCGGACGCCAAAGCGACGCCGGAAGCCGGCCCGCTGCCGCTGAAAGTGGAATTCGACGCCACCGGCTCGACCGACCCCGACGCCGGCGACGTCCTCTCCTACGCCTGGGACCTCGACGGCAACGGCCTCTACAACGACTCAACCGCGGCGAAACCGACCTGGACCTACACCAGCGCCGCCAACGTCACCGTGAAACTCAAGGTGACCGACAAAGGCGGCCTGGTCTCGACCGACACAGTCCTGATCGGCGCCGGCAACGAACTTCCGCAGGCCCAGATCGACACGCCGACCTCGGCGCTGACCTGGGCGGTCGGAGACAAAATCGCCTTCTCCGGCAAAGGCAGCGACCCCCAGGACGGGGCGCTCAGCGCGGCGAGCATGTCCTGGACCCTGATCATGCGCCACTGCGAAACCGAAAACGACTGTCACTCGCACACCATCCAGACCTATCCCGGCGTCGCCAAAGGTGAATTCGTCGCCCCGGACCACGACTTCCCCTCGCACCTCGAACTGCGCCTGACCGTCACCGACAGCGGCGGCCTTAGCGACACCGAAACGCTGCGGCTCGATCCGAAAACGGTCGACCTCAGCTTCAAAACCGAACCGGCGGGGCTGCAGCTGACGGCGGGTGAGAAAACCGGCCCCACGCCGTACACGGAGACGGTGATCGTCGGCTCGAAAGTCTCACTGGCGGCACCGACCCCGCAGTCGGTCGGCAGCTCCTGGTACGGCTTCTCCTCCTGGTCGGACGGCGGCGCCCGCACGCACGACATCGTCGCCCCGTCGAGCCCGACCACCTTCACCGCGACCTTCAAACCCGAACCGACCCCGGCCGGGCTCGTCCTCGGCTACGGCTTCGAGGAGACCGCGGGCACCACCGCGACCGACGTCTCGCCGTTCAAAAACAACGGCACGATAAACGGCCCGACCACCACCGCGAGCGGCAAATTCGGCCGGGCACTGAGCTTCGACGGGGTCAACGACCGGGTCGATGTGCCCGACGCCAACTCGCTCGACCTGAGCAGCGGGATGACGCTCGAGGCCTGGGTCAAACCGACCACCAATGCCGGCTGGCGGACGGCGATCCTGAAGGAACGCGGCAGCGACCTGCTCTACGCGCTGTACGCCTCAAACGGGTCGAAACCGCGGGTCGAGAACTACAGCGGAGTGGAAAACACCGCCGCCGGCACCTCGGCGCTGCCGCTCAGCGCCTGGAGCCACCTGGCGGCGACCTTTGACGGCGCCAACCTGCGCTTCTACCTCAACGGCGCCCTGGTGGCGACCAAAGCGACCACCGGCGCGATGCCGAACACGGCCAACCCGCTGCACATTGGCGGCAATGCCGCCTGGGGCGAGTACTTCTCCGGCCTGATCGACGAGGTCCGTGTCTACAACCGGGCGCTGAGCGCGAGTGAGATCGAACTCGACATGAAAACCGCCGTGGTTGGCTCCGAACCGCCGCCGACCGACGGCGAACCGCCGAGCGCGCCGGGAAACCTGAAAGCAACCGGGTCGATCGGCAAAGTCAGCCTCGGCTGGGAAGCCGCCAAAGACAACGTCGGCGTCAATGGCTACGAGGTCTACCGCTCGACCACCACCGGCTTCACCCCGGGGACGACCAACCGAATCGCCACCCCGTCGGGGATCAGCTACACCGACAGCGTCGCGCCGGGGACCTACTACTACCGGGTCAAGGCCGTCGACGCCGCCGGCAATCTCAGCCCCGCTTCAGGCGAGGCCAGCGGCATCTCGGCGGCCGACAAAGCCCCCACCGTGACGCTCACGGCACCGACCGCCGGCACCGTCTCCGGCACGGTGGCGCTGAAAGCGACCGCAAGCGACGATGTCGGCGTCGCCGGGGTCCAGTTCCTCGTCGACGGCTCGCCGGTCGGCAGCGAGGACACCGTCTCGCCCTACGAAGTCAACTGGGCCAGCACCGGGGTCGCCAACGGCACTCACAAAATCGCCGCCCGGGCTCGCGACACGGCGAATCAGACGACCACCTCCTCCGAAGTCACGGTCACGGTCAGCAACACCGTCACGACTCCCCCCGGCCTGGTTCTTGCCTACGGCTTCGAGGACGTCCTGGGGACGACCGCCACCGACTCCTCGCCGGCGAAAAACAACGGCACGATCAACGGCCCGGTCAGCTCGACCGGGGGCAAATTCGGCCGCGCCCTCAGCTTCGACGGCACCAACGACCGGGTCGACGTGCCCGACGCCGCCTCCCTCAACCTGACCACCGGCATGACCCTCGAGGCCTGGGTCAAACCGACGACCAACGTCGGCTGGCGCACGGTGCTGATGAAGGAGCGCGGCGCCGACCTCCTCTACGCCCTCTACGCCTCCAACGGCTCCAAACCCCGCACCGAGACCTTCACCAGCGTCGAAAACACCGCCGCCGGCACCGCCGCCCTTCCACTCAACGCCTGGAGCCACCTGGCCTCCACCTACGACGGCGTCAACCTCCGCTTCTACGTCAACGGCGCCCTGGTCACGACCAAAGCCACCACCGGCGCCATGCCCAACACCGCCAACCCCCTCCGCATCGGCGGCAACGCCGTCTGGGGCGAGTACTTCTCCGGCCTGATCGACGAGGTCCGCGTCTACAACCGCGCCCTCACCGAAGCCGAACTCAAAGCGGACATGGGCGTAGCGGTCGTTCCGTAGGGCGTGACCTCAACCACTCCAGGGGGTGGTTGAGGCAGTCTCATACCTTGCCTTCCACAAAGGCATAAGGAAGGATACGTTCATCAAGTCGACCGAAAGGACCGCAGATGGCAGGTAGCGGTGATACTGAGATCGCGGCAATCGAGCAAGTTATTGAAGCGCTAGACCCGTTAGACGATGACGCTCGGTCTCGAGTCTTGGAATATGCATTCAAGCGACTGGGCATCGTCGAGACCGCGACTCAACCATCAGCCGCGCCCGAGAGTGCTGTACCCGACCCCCCCACTGAAGACCAAGGACCTTTGATGGGAGCACCAACGGATATTCGCTCCCTACGGGAAGAAAAGCAACCGAAGTCAGCGAATGAAATGGCCGCCGTAGTGGGTTACTACCTTGCCGAGGTTGCGCCACCCTCAGAACGGAGGACCGAGATCGGCACCTCCGATATCGAAAAATACTTCAAGCAGGCACAGCATCCCCTCCCGGAGGCTCCAGGTCGGACGCTCATCAACGCGGCGGCCGCTGGATATTTCGACAAAGTTCAACGGGGTCTCTATTCCCTCAATCCCGTCGGGCACAACCTGGTCGCGCACGGCTTGCCGCGCTCCAACACGGTTTCTTCTCCCTCTCGTCCAAAACGGGCGAAACCCGCCGGAAAGAAACGCAAAGCACCGCAAAGCGGCGCGAAACGAAAATCGAAATCCAAACGGAAAAAATAAGGGCGCTGTCGCATGAACAATGCGGCAGATAGCTGGGAGGAACTCCGACAGACGGTTGATCGACTGGAGAAGAAACTGGCGCGCTCTCCGGCGACTCACGTCAATGCTAAAGCCTCAAAAGAAGCAGCAAAGACCCTCGTGCAAAGCTACTTTCGGGTGGTGCGTCCCGAGCTTCAGTCACTCGGAATAGACAATGGCGTCCTTTCGGATGCTGACTCGGAGATGCAGGCTTTGCTGACTCTCGCCAACGGCCGACACCGTAAAAGTGCATATTTGTCTGCACTCCGGGCAATTCGCGATCAGTGCAGTGCGCTGGAGGGGCTTCGGGAGGTCCACCTCGGCGAGGCGACGGTCCAAAGGCTGCCCGTTCACTCACAGGTGGAGGTGCAAATCTCTGAAACCCTTCAGCAACTCGTTCCGAGCGCAAGCCTCTCTTACCGGCAAGCACTCCTCGATCTCCAAGATCAAAACCGGCTGTCCTTCAGGGGCACCGCAAACGAGCTACGCGAGGCGCTTCGGGAGACCCTGGATCATCTGTCGCCAGATTCTGATGTTGAACACGTTGAGGGATTCAAACTCGAAAAGAATCGCACCAAACCAACCCAAAAGCAGAAGGTTCAATACATCTTGCGCTCTCGTGGCCTCAGTCGCACGGCGCGCAAAACCCCCGAGGCGACTACCTCTCTGATTGACGAGTTGACTGCATCGGTCACGAGAGCCAGCTTTGACCGAGGGAATCTTTCAACTCACATTGCCTCAAGCGGGCGCGAGGTTCGCCAACTAAAGATGTACGTGGATAGCGTGCTGGCGGAGTTGCTGGAGATCCACTAGACACAACTTGTCCGTTGGCTCAGCCAAGACTCTGCTCGATCTCTTCAAGCCGTGCCTCCCACGAATGGGCAGCTGCAGCCTCGGAACGTGCCTGTCGAACCTCCCGTGAGTCGGTTGCGAGCTCGCGCTCGGCGACGGCGACCAGGTCCCCGGCAGAGCCGACCGTCTCGATCGCCTCCACCCCGTCCAGCGCTGGCAGCGGGGTCGCGAGCACCGGTAGGCCAGCCGCCAGGTACTCGTAGACCTTCATCGGGAAGACGGAGCGGGTGAGGTCGTTGATTGCGTAGGGGATGAGGCCGATGTCGGCGCCGCGGAGGACCTGGGGTAGGTCGTCGGCGGGGCGGGCGCCGATCATGTGGATGTTCGGCGCGCCGTCGAGGGGCGAGAGATCTCCGGTCGGGTCGCCCGCGCCCCTGGGGCCGACGAGGACGATGCTCCACTCGGGCCGCAGCCTCGCCACGTCGGCGATCAGCTGGACGTCGAGCTTGGTGGCGACGATCGCGCCCTGGAAAACGAGGCGCGGGTGCGGGAGCGAGTCGATCGCCGGGTCCACCGGTCCCGGCTCCAGCGCCGTCGCGAAGGTGCCCGTGTCAGCGACGTTGGGCGCGTAAAGAACGTGGTCGGAGAGGGTCCGCATCCGCTCGGCCAGCGCCGGAGCCGAGGCCAGCACCAGGTCCGCCCGCCGCGCGAAGCGGTCCTCGGCCTCGCGAAAGCTGTCGGCGTCGACGCCCTTCTGCGCCGCCACGTCGTCGACGCAGTGGTAGACGATCAACTCGGGATCGAGGACGTCGATCACGTCCTCTGCCTGGGGCACGTAGGCCCAGAGGATCGGCTCGCTCATCCCCAGCTTGCGCGCCGCCCGCTTCACCTGGAAGCGCAGCAGCCAGCGATTCAGCTTCCGCACCGCCTCCTTGCTGTGCAGCGGCAGGACCAAGGGTGAGAGCACGTGCAGGCCCTCGGGCGCCTGACGCGCGCCGCGCAGGCCCCGCTTCAGCCGTCGCCAGAGCCGGCTCAGATCCCGCCCCGCCAGCTGCGGTTTGCGCAGGCCCAGGGACTCGACGAAGAGGACGTTGTTGCCGGCCGCGAGGCGGCCCATCAGCTGGTGCTGGTTGATCGGCAGCTCGGTCGCCCAGTCCGCCGAGCCGATACAGACGATGTCGCGGTCGGTCAGCCTCATCCCGGGGGCGACTCGGGCAAGAGCCGCTCCCGTAGGCGGTCGAACTCCTCCATCGCCGTCTCGTAGTCGTCGTGGCGCCCGATGTCGAGCCAGTAGTTGCCCTCGGCCCGCCGCGCTCGCACCATCTCGCCGGCGTCGAGCAGCTTCAGCACCAGGTCGGGGAAGTCGAGCCGCTGGTTCGGCTCGATCAGCTTCAGCGCCCGGAGCGAGAAGGCGTAGACGCCCATGCTGACCTCGTAGTCGTAGGTGGGCTTCTCGATGTAGCCGGTGAGGCGGTCGGGCTCCTCGCCGTTGTCGAACTTGAGCACGCCGAGGGAGACCTGGACCTCGCGCTTGTGGGCGGCGATGCTGGCGGCGGCGCCGGAGGCCGAGTGCTGCTCGAGGAACTCGCCGTAGGGAAGGTCGGTGAGGACGTCGCCGTTCATCACCAAGAAGTCCTCGTCGAGGTCGTCGAGCAGGGCCAGCGCGCCGACCGTGCCAAGCGGCTCGTCCTCGCGGAAGTAATCGATCGCGATCCCGTATTTCTCGCCGTCGCCGAAGAAGGCCTCGATCAGCTCCGCCAGGTGGCCGGTGACGATCGTCAGCCGCTCGAACCCGTGCAGGCGCAGCTGGCGCACGATCACGTCGAGGATCGGCCGGTCCCCGACCGGCATCAGCGGCTTCGGCAGCACCGTGGTGTACGGGCGCAGACGCATCCCCAGCCCGCCCGCAAGTACGACAGCTCGCTTCACGGCGTGCAGGCTATCTACACCCCCGGCGGCGTTCGTCCTTTGTATCCCTATGGGCGACAAAGGACGAACGCCGGGCGGGGAACGCCGCTCGTTGCGGGATCATGCGCGGGTGAGCGACTCGCGACGCAGCGCCGCCCTGCATGTCTGGCCGCACCGGCTCCCGGACGACGCCAAGGCCCCCCGCCGGCTGGCGCCCCGGCTCCCCACCCGCCAGCCGCGCCGCTTCGGGCAGGCGGTGGCGCTGAAGGCGGGACGGCTGGGCTGGGAGCGTGGCGTGGTCGAGCCGCTGCAGCGCTTCCGCCGCGACGCGCTCGGCGACGAGGCCCCCGGCCCGCCCCGCGTCCTCGTCAGAGTTGACGAGTTCCCCCACGCCCGCGCCCACGACCCGAACGGCCAGTTCGGCACCGAGGCCTTCAAGCGCTTTCACGCCGTCCTCGCCGAGGCCGGGATTCCCTACCTGCTGGCGATCACCCCCCACGTCTCGCGCGATTACCTGGACCCGGAGACCCGGGAGCGCCGCCCGCTCGATCCGGGCGAGATCGAGACGATGAAGGCCCTGCCGGCCGACAGGGTCGTCTTAGGCCTCCACGGCGCCGACCACCGCACCCGCCATGCCAACCCCCGGCAGCACTCCGAGTTCTGCGGACTCTCCACAGGTGAGGCCGCCGAGCGAATCGACGGCGCCCGCGGTGTATTCGACGACCTAGGCCTCCCCACCCCCGTCTTCGTCCCGCCCTTCAACCGCTTCGACGCCGGCCAGTACCCGCTCCTTGCCAGCCGCTTCGAGGTCGTCTGCGGGGGTCCGGAGAGCGTCCGCCTGCTCGGCTGGCAGCCGACGCCTGTCTGGCAGGACAAGGCTCTCTACCTGCCCTCCTACTTCCCGCTTTACGGCACCTCGGCCGAGGCCGCCGCCGGCATCCAGGCGCTCGTCGACCAGCAGGCCAACCTCTGGGCTCCGGTCACCCTGCACTGGGGCTGGGAGCTGGAGGACGACTTTGCCTCCCTGCGCCGCCTCTGCGACCAGCTGCAGGGCATCGCCGCCGACTGGACCGACTTCCTCGCCGCCGTTGCGGCGACCCGCTAAGCCGGCTTGCTGATGGAGATGTGGGGCAGTGCCGCGTGGCAGTGTGAAACCTTCATGCCGCCTCCTTCAGGCTCGCCCGCAGGGCCTCGACCACCCGCAGCAGCCGC
Source organism: Solirubrobacterales bacterium (assembly GCA_045805745.1). GTDB lineage: Bacteria > Actinomycetota > Thermoleophilia > Solirubrobacterales > 70-9 > VAYN01. Next base: position 8,496 of record JBJMKP010000005.1, on the reverse strand, counting down.
TCCTCGCCGAGGTGCGGGTACAACGGCAGCGTTAGCTGCGTCCGGGCTGCCAGTTCGCAGCGGGGCAGCTCCGTCTCCCCCGCCCCGTAGGCGGTGAATTCGTTGATCGAGGGATAGAGGACGCTGGTCTGGACCTTGTGGTTCGCGGAGAGAAGCTTCCGCACAGGGTCGCGCAGCTCGGGGTTCTCGAGCATCACCGGCATCACGTAGCAGGAGCTGACGTCCACCTCCTCGTCCTTGTAGGGGAGGACGAGGCCGTCGAGCTCGCCGAGCAGCTCGCGGTAGCGGTGGGTCAGGGCCCGCCGCTGGGCGATGTCCGCGGCCAGGTCGGGAAGCCGGGCCGAGAGCAGCGCCGCCCGCGGCTCATCCATGCGGTAGTTGTAGCCGACGTTCATCACGTCGTAGCCCATCGCGTGGCCGCGGTGGCGGTCCCAGGTCCCGGAGGTCATCGCGTGCGAGCGCCGGCTCCGCGCCAGCTCGGCGACCTCGTCGCTGTGGGTCGCCAGCAGACCGCCCTCGCCGCAGCTGAGGATCTTGTTGGAGAAGAAGCTGAAGGTGCCCGCCAGCCCGATCGTGCCAAGTTTGCGCTCGTCGCCGACCGGCGTCGCCTCGGGGCTGTGGGCGGCGTCCTCGATCAGCGCCAGCCCGTGGGTCTCGCAGAGCTGGCGGAGCGGCTCCAGGGGCGCCGCGTAGCCGCCGTAGTGGACCGCGCAGACCGCCTTGGTCTTCGGCCCGATCTTGGCGGCGACATCCTCCGGGTCGAGCCCGAGGTCGTGCTGGCCGGCGACCTCCGCCAGCACCGGGATGCCGCCGCAGTAGCGCACCGCCGCCGCCGAGGCGACAAAGGTGATGCCGGGAACGATCACCTCGTCCCCCGGCCCGACTCCGGCTGCCAGGTAGGCGAGGTGCAGGGCTGAGGTGCAGCTGGAGACGGCGATCGCGTGGGGTGCGCCGATGTGCTCGGCGAACTCGGCCTCGAACTCCTGGGTCCGCGGCCCAAGCGTCAGCCAGCCGGAGCGCAGCGTCTCGGCCACCGCCTCGACGTGCTTCTCCTGCAGCTGGACGTCGAAGACGGGAATGGGCTGGTTCGCTTGCTCGCCGTTCATCGGTCGGGGATTCAAGCAGTGGGCGTCGTTTTCCTGCTTACGGCTCCCGCCGCTCTTTAGAGAGAACCTGCGCCATACTGCGGCCCCCACCTCGATATGCAGGGCAAAGGAATGAAAGTACTGGCGGTGCTCGTCGCCGCCATGATGGCGGTGCTGCTCGTCGGCGTCCTCGCCGCCGCCCAGGTGATCAACCTGCCGGGATCCTGGCGGACCACGCTGGGCTTCAGCAAGGAAACGCCGAATCCCCCCTGCCGGCTCGGTCTCTACCGGAACGACCCCGCCAAGCCGCCGGCCCCCGCCGGCCGCTGGCGCCTCGAACCGGAAACGCCGCGCACCCAGATCGAGGCGAGCGGGATCGCAATCGGCAAGACGATCTACGTCGTCGGCGGCGCCCCGCCGGGCAACCTGCACCGGGTGGTCGCCTACGACACCAAGACGAGGAAGTTCAGCGAACCGACCCAGCTGCCGACCGGCCTCAACCACGTCGAGGCCGCCACGCACAACGGCAAGCTCTACCTGGCCGGTGGCTACCTGAACGGCGAAAACCCGACCGACAACTTCTGGGAATACGACCCGAAGACCAAAGAATGGACCCAGCTGGCGCCACTGCCTCAGGCGACCGCGGCCGGTGCGGTCGTCGCGATCGGCGACAAGCTCTACGTCGCCGGCGGCGCCCCTCAGACCTTCAACGTCAGCGGGCCGATCGCCCCCTACCCGGAGCTGCAGATCTATGACTTCTCGACCGGCGAATGGTCGCTCGGTCCGGAGATGCCGACTCCGCGCCACCACGTCGGCGGCGCCAGTCTCGACGGGGACCTCTATGTCGCCGGCGGCCGCGGCGAAGAAGACCACTCGCTGCCGATCTTCGAACGCTACGACCCGGTAGCCGAAAAATGGGAAAGCCTGCCCGAACTGCCGCTCGGCGTCGCCTCCCCAGGCCTGGTCAAGGTCGACGGCAAGCTGGTGATCGTCGGCGGCGAGGACCAGAACGAATGGGAGGAGGGCAAGGGCTGGGTGACCAACAGCGCCTGGGAGTTCGATCCCCAGAGCGAAAAATGGTCCCGCCTGCCGGACATGAAGTACGAACGCCGCGGCAGCGGCGTCGTCGCGGTCGGCGACCGCGTCTACGCGCTCGGCGGCAGCTACTGCCCGGGCCTCAAGCCGGGCGGCCCGGTCGGCACCCACACGGTCGAGTCACTCGATGTCGCCAACTACAGCGCAAGCTGACAAAAGCGCTCCGCGCGCGTTGGACAAAAGATGAGGATCCTGGGAGGCCTGCTGGCCGCGATGTGCGTGGTTTTCGTGCTCGGGGCGCTTGCCGCCGCCGGCCCGATCGACCTGCCGGGGAACTGGAAGGAGAAGCTCGGGTTCGAGGAGGGATTGACCTACCCCCCTTGCAAGCTCGGGATGTATCGCGAAAGCCCGGCCGAGCCGCCGGCACCCCGGGCTCCCCGCTGGCGCTTCGAGCCATCCGCACCGCGGGCGCCGGTTGAGGGCGGCGCCGTGGCGATCGGGCCGGTGATCTACGCGACCAACGGCGAAGCCCCCGAGAACATTCACACGATCCTTGCCTTCGACACCCGCACCGGCCGGTGGACCGAACCGACCAGGTCGCCGATCGGCCTCAACCACAGCCAGCCCGTCGCCTACCGCGGCGATCTCTACCTGACCGGCGGCTACCTCGACGGGGACACCCCGACCGACAACCTTTGGCGCTACGACCCGCAGACGGGCAACTGGCGAGAGCTGCCGCCGATGAACCTGGCGCGCGGCGCGGCCGGCACCGCGGTGGTCGGCGACAAGCTCTACGTCGCCGGTGGCGCCCCCCAGACCTTCGGCGTCAGCCTCGAGGGCAGTCCCTACGGCCGGCTCGAAATCTTCGACTTCGACGATGAAACTTGGGAGACCGGTCCCGACATGCCGGTGCCCCGCCACCACACGGAGGCGGTCGGCCTCGGCGGCAAGCTGTACGTCGCGGGCGGTCGCGCCGGCCTGCTGGACACCAACAACGACACCCCGCCCTCCGACGAGTTCGACCGCTACGACCCCGTCGCCGAAGAGTGGGAACGGCTGCCGCCGATGCCGCTCGGCGCCGGCTTCATGGGGATCACCACGGCGGCTGGCAAGGTCGTGATCGCCGGCGGCGAGAACCAGGAGCATTGGGAGGACGGCGGCGGCTGGGCGACCCCGAGCGCTTGGGCCTTCGACCCGCGCACCGACCGCTGGCAGCGGCTGCCCGACCTCAACATCGAGCGCCGCGGGATGGGCGCGGCGACGGTCGGCGGCAGAATCTACGTGCTGATGGGTAGCTACTGCCCCGGGCTGACGCCCGACGGCCCGCAGGGGACGCGGACCGTCGAGTCGCTGCCGGTCTCCGCGGTCGAAGGCTGATCAGTCGACGTTGTCGGCGGCGGGCGCCGGCGACTCGCCGGGATTCTTCTTCGGGACCAGCACCAGCCGCTTGAACTCGGCGACGAGGACGCCGTCCTGGTTCAGGACCCGAGTGTGGACCTTGACGATGCCGCGGTCGGGCTTTGATTTCGACGGCTTCACATCGAGCACCTCGGTCTCGCAGAACAGGGTGTCGCCATGGAAGACCGGGTTCGGGTGGCTCAGTTCTTCGGTCGCCAGGTTGGCGATCGCCTTGCCCGAGATGTCGGAGACGGACATCCCCAGCGCCAGCGAGTAGACCAGCGGCCCGACGACGACGTTCTGGCCCTGCTGGGAGCCGCCGGCGTAGACGTCGTTGATGTGCAGCGGGTGGTGGTTCATCGTGATCAGGCAGAAGAGGTGGTCGTCGGCCTCGGTCACGGTCTTCGCCGGCCAGTGCTTGTAGTTGGCGCCGACCTCGAACTCCTCGAGGTAGCGGCCATAGCTGTGGGCGCCACTCGCCTCGCGCTCGGCCTGGTCGGTGGTCAGCTCGCAACTCTCGCTCATGCTCGGGTTCGTCTCCTTGGAAGTTTGGCGGCGCCGGATGCTATCTGGCGCTCCCGTCCGGGGGCTCTATCTAGACTCCGCGCGATGCAGATCGGGATCATCGGCCTCGGCTACGTGGGCCTGCCGCTGGCCGTTGCCTTCGCTGAGGCCGGCTGCGAGGTCGTCGGCCTCGACGTCGTCCAAGGCAAGATTGAGGCGCTTAACGCCGGCCGCAGCTACATCGAGGACGTGCCGAGCGAGTCGCTGGCGCCGCTCTCCGAGCGCCTGCGGGCGACCGCCGCCTACGCCGAGCTGGCCGCCTGCGATGCGGTGATCCTCTGCGTCCCCACCCCGCTCTCGGACTCCCGCGAGCCCGACCTCACCTACCTGGTCGACTCGGCCGAGGCGCTGGCCAAGGTGCTGCGCTCCGGCCAGCTGGTCGTGCTCGAGTCGACCACCTACCCGGGGACGACCCGCGACCGCCTGCTGCCGATCCTCGAGTCCTCCGGGCTGACCGCCGGCAGCGACTTCCACCTCGCCTTCTCGCCGGAGCGAATCGACCCCGGCCGTACCGACTTCACCGTGAAGACGACGCCGAAGCTGGTCGGCGGCGTCACCGAGGCCTCGACCGAGCGCGCGCGGCAGCTCTACTCGGAGATCTGCGACACCGTTCTCGTCCTCTCCAGCCCCGAGGCGGCGGAGCTGGCGAAGCTCCTGGAGAACATCTTCCGCTCGGTCAACATCGCCCTGGTGAACGAGCTGGCCCAGCTCTGCGACCGGCTCGAGATCGACGTCTGGGAGGTGATCGATGCCGCCTCCTCGAAGCCGTTCGGCTTCATGCGCTTCGACCCAGGGCCGGGGATGGGGGGCCACTGCCTCCCCGTCGATCCCTTCTACCTCGCCTTCAAGGCCCGCCAGCACGACTTCTACCCCGAGTTCATCGAGCTGGCCGGAAAAGTGAACCAGGCCCAGCCGGGCTTTTGCGTGGAACGGATCGAGCGGGCGCTAAACGGCGTCCGCAAGCCGGTCAACGGCTCCCGCATCCTGCTCCTCGGCGTCGCCTACAAGGGCGGCGTCGGCGACACCCGCGAATCGCCGGCGCTGAAGATCGTCGAGCGCCTGCAGGAGCTCGGCGGCGAGGTCGCCTACCACGACGCCTTCGTCCCCGAGCTGCCCAAGCAAGGCCTCGCCTCGGTCGACCTGGAGACGGCGCTGGCCGACTGCGACCTGGCGGCGATCGTCACCGCCCACCCCGAAGTCGACTACGCCGACGTCGTCGCCAAGGCGCCGCTGACGATCGACTTCCGCGGCGTCACCCGCGAGATCGAGGCGGACAACCTCCTCCGCCTGTAGGAACTCCGAACTTCGGGCTCCCATAGGGGACCAAATCTCGGAGTCAGTGCACTTTTTTCAGCCGCGCACGTTCCTCTTGCTTCTCGACGACCTGGACGATCAGCTTGATCACGTTTGAGTCGCCGTTCGCCTTAATGTGACCGGTCTCGGCCGCGCGACGGTAGCTCTTCAGCGTCCCTTTCTCGGCCAGCTCGTTGAACTGGGGCCGGTCGATTTCGACCAGCACTCGCTCGTCCTGGGCGAGGTCCTTCTTGATCTGGGGACCGGGCAACTCGACCCGATAGAGCTGAATGTCGTGTTTGGCTTTCAGCTGTAGGCCGAAGACCAGCTTCAGGCTATGCAGGGCAGGGACTTCGGCCTGGAACCGCTCGACAGCAGTGCGAATCAGGTCCGAAGTCGACGATGCCATCTGGTCAGGCGCTCCCCATCAGATCTTGTGCCTTTGCAGCAACTTCTTGCCGATCACCATGCGCTGGATCTCCGAGGTTCCCTCGCCGATCAGCAGCAGCGGCGCGTCGCGGTAGAGCCGCTCGATCTCGTACTCCTTCGAGTAGCCGTAGCCGCCGTGGATGCGGAAGCTTTCTTCGACGCAGTACTTGCCGCACTCGGAGGCGAGGAGCTTGGCCATCCCGGCCTCGAGGTCGGAGCGCTCGCCGGCGTCCTTCATCCGCGCCGCTTTGCGGGTCACCAGGCGGGCGGCCTCCAGCTGGGTCGCCATGTCGGCGAGCTTGAACTGGATCGCCTGGTGGCTGGCGATCGTCTTGCCGAAGGTCTTTCGTTCCTGGCTGTAGCGGAGGGCCAGCTCCAGCGCCCGCTGGGCGATGCCGACGCCGCGGGCGGCGACGTTGACCCGGCCGACCTCGAGCGCATCCATCATCTGCACGAAGCCCTGGCCGACGCCGGCCTCCTCGCCGCCGAGCACGCGCTCGGGCGGGCACTTGTAGCCGTCGTAGACGAGCTCGGTCGACTCGACGCCCTTGTAGCCCATCTTCTTGATCTTGGGCGGGATGGTCAGGCCGTCGTTCTCCGCCGCCCCGGGCTCCTTCTCGGTGATGAAGCAGGTCATGCCTTTGTACGGCGGGTCGGCCTTGGGGTCGGTCTTCATCAGCACGAAGACGACGCTGGAGCCGAGCCCGTTGGTGACCCACATCTTCTGGCCGTTCAGCTCCCACTTGCCGTCGTCGCCCTTCGTGGCCGTCGACTTGATCCCCTGGACGTCGGAGCCGACCTCCGGCTCCGAGAGCGAGAAGGCGGCGCGGATCTCGCCGGTCGCCATCTTCGGCAGGAAGTACTGCTTCTGCTCGTCGGTGCCGAACTTCATCAACAGGTAGGAGCCGATGAAGTGGGTGTTGACGACACCCGAGATCGAGATCCAGCCGCGTGAGAGCTCCTCGACGATCATCGCGTAGGTGGTCAGATCGAGACCCATCCCGCCGAACTCCTCGGGGATCGTCACTCCGAAGAGGCCGAGCTCCTTCATCTGCTCGACGATCGCCTCGGGGAACTTGTCCTCGTGGTCGAACTCCTCGGCGTTCGGGATGATCTCGTTGTCGACGAAGTTGCGGACCATCTCGACGATGGCCTGCTGCTCGTCGGTCATCTCCTGGTAGGTCGTCTGCTGCTGCTCGGTCGCTACGGCCATGGCTCCTCTGAAGTCGTTGGGTAATGCCCTGCCAGGCGGCAGGATACGGATACTGCAGTGGTGAGCACCGAACCAGGAGGCGATCTCGAGCGCCTGGCGATCGCGCTGAGGCCGTTCGCCGACGCCGACCTCGTGCGCCTGTTCCGCAGCGAGGGGGACGTCCGCCGGATCCGTGAGGAGCTCGACCGGATCGCGGCGCCCGATCTCGTCACGCTGATGATCGGAGCCGACCAGGGGCTGACCGGGACCTTCCACGGCGTCGACGGATTCGTGGAGGCGTGGCGCGACTTCACCGACACCTTCCGGCGCCTGCGCAACGAGATCAACGAGCTGACCGAGGTGGGTCCGGGCGTCATCTACGCCGAGACCCGTCAAACCGGCACCACCGCCACGGCCCAGGTCGAGATCGACTATGCGGCGGCGGCGGTGTTCCGCTTCGACGACGGCCGGCTCCAGCAGGCGGAGTTCCACCTCGACCGAGACGCGGCGCGAAGAGCCGCCGGCCTCGCGGGAGAGACCGGCGGCTGACTACTCCTCGGCGAGCAGGCCGTAGAGCTTGCGGCGAGCGTCCTTCAGGATTTCCGCCGCCTGCTTGAGCTGCTCCTCGTCGTCGGCGCGGGCCACCTGCTTGGCGGCGCCCATCAGCTTGAACATCTCCTTACGCGCCTCAAAACGTGGCGAATCCTCGTCGCCCTGCTCCCAGGGCCGGCCGCCCTCGGTCCGGTCCGGCGCGGCCTCCTTGCCGGTGTCGGTGAGCGAATAGACCTTGCGGCCCTCGACCTCTTCGGCCGTGACCAGGCCCTCGTCCTCGAGCAGCTGAAGCGTCGGGTAGATCGAGCCGGCGCTGGGGGTCCAGCGGCCGCCGGTGCGCTCCTCGAGCTCCTGGATCATCTCGTAGCCGTGCATGGGCCGGTCGTCGAGCAGCGCGAGGATCGCGCTGCGGACGTCGCCGCGGCGGACGCGATGTCGCCCACGGCCATGGCCGCGACCGCCCCTCATCTCGTGCCGTCCATATCCCGGACGGCTTCTCTGTCTGTGCATCTGCGTTGTTCCTTTCGATCAGTCATGAACTAACGCGATATATCGTAACAAGTCGGATTTGATCGGCTTTCCGCGGCACCGGTCTCGGTTGGCGGACTAGAGCTCCCAGGCGAAGGAGACTGAGCGCCAGCTCGGGCTCTCGCGCTGGTAGAAGCGGTGTGCGTCGGTGCGGGTCTCGGCGCTGTCGAGCTCGAGGTGACTCGCGCCTCGCTCGCGAGCCCAGTCCTTGGCCGCATCGAGCAGGGCCTTCCCCACTCCCTGGGAGCGATGCTCCGGGCTCACCGCCAGGTCCTCGACCCAGCAGCGCGGCCCGAACCGCACCGAGTTCATGTCGAGGTAGGCAGTGCAGAGACCGAGCAGGTCGCCGCGGTGCTCGGCGACGAGGACCGCCGATTCAGGGTCCTCGATCGCCTGGGCGATCGCGCCGCGAGCACGGTC
>JBJMKP010000004.1:0-226072 GCA_045805745.1 Solirubrobacterales bacterium | reverse complement strand
GCCCGGCTTGACGAAGAACTCCATCTCCATCTGCTCGAACTCGCGGGTGCGGAAGATGAAGTTGCCGGGGGTGATCTCGTTGCGGAAGGACTTGCCGACCTGGGCGATCCCGAACGGCGGCTTCTTGCGGGCGAAGCCGAGGACGTTCTTGAAGTTGATGAAGATGCCCTGGGCCGTCTCGGGGCGGAGGTAGACGGTCGAGCCCTCCTCGGCGACCGGGCCGACGTGGGTTTCGAACATCAGGTTGAACTGGCGCGGCTCCGAGAGCTCGCCGCCGCACTCGGGGCAGTGCAGCTCGGCGCTTGGGTCGCCGCCTTCGGCCTCGACCGCCTCGCGCAGATGGTCCTCGCGCCAGCGCCGCTTGCACTTGCCGAGGCACTGGACCAGCGGGTCGGTGAAGCCCGCCAGGTGGCCCGAGGCCTCCCAGACTTTGGGGTGCTGGAGGATCGCCGAGTCCAGGGCGACGATGTCGTCGCGCTCCTGCAGCATCGCCCGCCACCACTCGGCCTTGACGTTGTTCTTCAGCAGCACGCCGTAGTGGCCGTAGTCGTAGGTCGAGCCGAGACCGCCGTAGATCTCCGAGGAGGGAAAGACGAAGCCGCGCCGTTTGCACAGCGCGACGATCTCCTCCATCGTCACCTCGGTCGGGCGGGTTCCCTGCTCGGTCGCCATGGCGGGAACGGTAGCGGCTGCGATAATCCCGCAGCCCCATGCCCATCTACGAGTACAAATGCGAGAACGGCCACGTCTTCGAGGCGATCCAGAAGATGACCGACGAGCCGCTGCGCGAGTGCGAGGAGTGCGGGGCGCCCGCCTCCCGGGTGCTGAGCGCCCCGGCGATCCATTTCAAGGGCTCCGGCTTCCACAACACCGACTACGGGACGCGCAAGGGCGGCGCCAACGGAGGCTCCTCGGAGGGCGGCTCCGGCGGCGACTCGGGCTCGTCCTCGAAGCCGGACTCGGGCAAGAGCGAGTCGAAGTCGGACTCCAAGCCGGCCGCCTCGACCGCCGACTGAGGCGATGTCGAGTCAGGTCCGGGTCGGCCTGGTCTGGAAGTTCGCCTTCGGGGTCGGCGCGATCGTCGCTCCCCTCCTCGCCTACGCGGTGACCGCGCTGCTGGTCGACGGGCACGCGCAGAAGGAGTACTTCGAAGCGGTCTCCCAGATCCTGCCGGTACTGCTGCTGGCGCTGGCGATCGAGCAGCGCTACTTCACCCGCGCCGGGCGCGAACGGGCGCCCGAGTCGCCGCTGCAGTTGGAGCTTGCCGGGCACCGCCTCGACGACCGCTCGATGGCGCGCCGGTACACCCTGGCGGCGCGCATCTACGCCCTGGTCGTGCTCTTCCTGCTCGGCTTCGGCGAGTGGATCGCGGTCGAAGTCCTGGCCACCGGCCAGTCCTCGACCGCCGACCTGAAGAACACCGCCGGCTCACTGGCCGCCGGTTTCACCGCCCTGATCGTCAGCGCACTGGTCGGGACGAAACAGACCAGCGAGTGACGCTTGGCGAGTTCTACCCCCTATAGGGAGGAAAACTCGCCAAGCGCGAGACCGGTCAGCCCTTGAGCAGCTTGTGGACGGCCTTGCGGCGGGCCGACTCGGGGATTTCGACCGAGCCGCCTGGGCCGGGCGGGCATTCGCCCTTACTGCAGAGGACTTCGGCCGGGGCGCTGCCGCCGATCCCCGCCGCGAGGACCAGCTGCGGCATCGTGAAGAAGCCCATGTCGCTGATGAACGCCTTCGGCGCGTCCCAGCCGATGATCGGGCCGTGGATGAAGTTGTAGGGGGCGCGCAGGGGGTCGGTGAGCCTGCTCTTGATCCCGTTGATCACCGCCTGCTGGGCTGCCTCGCGGTCGAAGTCGTCGTAGCCGAGGGTGTAGGCGCTCTTGCCGGGGCCCGGGCATTCGCTCGCGTGGCGGACCCGCGAGTAGGCCAGCGCCTTTTCCCCGTTGAGGGTGTTCTCGCCCTTGTGGAGGCGGATCGACGATCCGCCCTGGCCTCCGCCGGCGCCGCCGGAGATGTCGGCGCAGAGCTTGACCGGGACGTCGACCTTGACCCCGCCGACCGCGTCGATCAGGTCTTCGAAGCCGGTGAAGTCGACGATCGCGACGTGGTCGATCTGGATCCCGAGGAACTTTTCGATCGTCTTGATCTGCAGGGCGGCACCGCCGAAGGCGAAGGCGCCGTTGATCTTCTGCGGCGCCTGGCCGGGGATTTCGGCATAGGCGTCGCGGGGGATCGAGAGTTTGCGGAAGGCGCCGCCGCCGGCGCGGATCAGCATCAGGGTGTCGGCGCGGAATTCGCCGTCGAAGCAGGGGTCGTGTGGCTTCTCGCCCTTCGACTGCTGTTCGAAGCACTCCTCGGAGGTGTTGCCGTCGCCGCTGCCGGGCGGGCGGGCGTCGGTGCCGAGCACGAGGATCGTCTGCGCGCTCGGCAGCAGGAAGGGGTTGCCGTGCAGGGCGTCGCGGGCTTCGCCGGAGAGCTTGAAGGACTGGAGCTGGGCCGAGACCGCGAAGGCGAGGAGACTGATCAGGATCCAGCCGAGGGCGGCGAGGCCGACCCATTTGAGCAGGCGTTTGACGTTGAACGGCGCCCGCGGGCCGCCGGGGCGGCGCGGCTCACGGTCCTTGCGCGGCTTGCGTGAAGGCAACCTTGCACGGTCGCGCAGCCCGGACAGATCCGCGCCTTTCAGGCGAGAAAACAGCCCCTTGCGGGAGCGGTAGACCTTGTACTCGGGCTGGTTCTCGGGCGGCTCGGGTGGCCGCTGCTCGCCGTCTGGGGTCATGAAAGGCTAGAAATCATGGCGATGTACTCGGTCATCCGCCTCCCAGCCTCCCCCCGCTCGTGAGCGGCGGCGAGACGATCGGGGTCGATCTCGGGGGCACGAAGATGCTCATCGGGGTTCTTTCCGAGGCCAACACCGATCCCCTCTACGAGCAGCGCGAGGCTTCCACCGGCCAGACCGAGGACGAGCTGGTCGAGCTGCTGGTCCGCGAGGTGACGGAGGCGCGGGACGCGCACCCCGGCGTCGAGGCCGTCGGGCTGGGGATCCCGGCGACGATCGACCACGACGAGGGGATCGCCGTCTCCGCCGTCAACCTGCCGCTCTCCGACCTGGCGATCCGCGACATCGTCAGCGAGCGGGTCGGCCTGCCGGTCTTTGTCGACAACGACGGCAACGTCGCCGCCTTTGCCGAGTACCTCTACGGCGCCGCCCAAGGAATGCCGCACATGGTGATGCTGACCGTCGGGACCGGGATCGGCGGGGGGCTGGTGCTGAACGGCGAGATCTACCGCGGCTCGACCGGGGCCGGAGCTGAGCTGGGCCACATCGTGATCCAGGCCGACGGGCCGCCCTGCCAGGGCAACTGCCCCAACCACGGCTGCGTCGAGGCGCTCGCCTCGGGGACGGCGCTCGGCCGCGAGGGCCGGGCGGTGGCGGAAAGCTCGCCGGACTCTGCGCTCGGCAAGGTGCTCGCCGCCGGCGGCGAGGTCGACGGCAAGGTGGTGACCGAGTGCGCTCTAGCCGGCGATGAGACCGCGGTCGGCGTCTTCGAGCTGATCGGCAGCCGGCTCGGCGTCGCCTGCTCGAGCCTCGCCAACATCTTCCAGCCCAACGCGATCGTCGTCGGCGGCGGCGTGATCGCGGCCGGCGACCTGCTGCTGGACCCGGCCCGGCGCGAAGTCCGCGAACGGGCGCTGAACCCGATGAACCAGACGCTGATCCTCGAGGCGACGCTCGGCAACGACGCCGGCATGATCGGCGCCGCGGCGATGGCCCGCGCCGAACTCGCCAAGGCCGCGAGCTGATGCCCGGCGCCCTCGTCGTCTGCCCGACCCCGATCGGCAACCTCGACGACGTCACGCCGCGGGTACGCGAGGCGCTGGTCAGTGCCGACTTCATCGCCTGCGAGGACACCCGCCGCACCGGCGGGCTGCTCGACAAGCTGCGGATCCGGCCGGCGCCGCGGCTGGTCTCCTTCCATGAGGGCAACGAAGCGGCGCGGGCAGTGGAGCTTTCGCAGCGGATCGAACGCGGCGACCTCGTCGCCCTGGTCTCCGACGCGGGGATGCCGGCGATCTCCGATCCCGGCTACAAGCTGATCCGCCGCTGCATCGACCGGGCGCTGGAGGTGACCGTGCTGCCGGGGCCGTCGGTGATCCCGGTCGCCCTCGTCGCCTCCGGGCTGCCGACCGACAAATGGCGCTTCGAGGGCTTTCTGCCCAGGCGGGCGGGGGAGATGGAGCGGGTCCTGCGCTCGGCCGAGACCGTGGTCGCCTTCGAGTCGCCGCGCCGGGTGGGCGAGTCCCTCGCGGCCCTGGCCTCCCTGGCACCCGACCGCGAGGCCGCCGTCTGCCGCGAGCTGACCAAGATGCACGAGGAGGTCGCCCGCGGCTCCCTGGCCGAACTCGCCCGCCGCTTCCGCAGCGACACCAAAGGCGAGATCGTCCTCGTCATCGGCCCCGCCGCCTCCAGCGAGCACGACAAAGACGTCGGCTTCGCAGTCGACGCCCTGCGGCACCTGGTGCAGTCCGGGGCGCGGCCGCGGGCGGCAGCGAGCGTGGTCGCCGCGCTGACCGGGACGAGGGCGAACGATCTCTACAAAGCGCTTACCGGCCGCGAGGCGCGGCGGTAGGCCTGTTCACAACGAGGCGCCTGCCGTAACCTTAGGTAGTCAATGGCAGATATCGCGAAAGAAATCGAGCTGGTCTTCGAGCCGCAGGACGAGGGTGGTTTCCACGTCTACGCGCCCGACCTCCCCGGCCTGCATACGCAGGGGGACAACCTCGATGATGCGATGGCGAACGCGACCGAGGCAGTCGTGCTCTACGTCGAGGGCGTGCGTGAAGACGGCGAATCGCTCGACACCGGCGTGATCCGCCGGAAGATTCCGCTCCCGGCGTGACCCCACGCCAGCCGGTGGTTTCCGGCGAGCGCCCATCAAGGCGCTCAGTCAGGATGGGCGGGAGATCGTCCGCCAGCGCGGCAGTCACGTCCGGCTCAAGAAGCCGGGCCGACGGAATGCACTCGTCGTCCCGCTGCACAGGGAGCTGAAGCGCGGAACTCTGGGAGGGATTCTTCGCGATGAGGATCTGAATGCCGACGACCTTCGGCGGTTCCTCGACTAGGTACGGTGCCAAACGGATGAACCCAAAAAACTTCTACGTCACCACCCCGATCTATTACGTCAATGCGGAGCCTCATCTGGGCCACGCTTACTCGACCATGGCTGCCGACATCCTGGCGCGGCACCATCGGCAGCGGGGGGACGATGTCTTCTTCTTGACCGGGACCGATGAGCATGGGGAGCCGGTGGAGAACGCGGCTAAGAAAGCTGGGGTGACGCCGCAGGAGCTGGCCGACACCAATGCGGCCAAGTTCCAGGGGCTGATGCCGACGATTGACGCGACCAATGACTTCTTCATCCGCACCTCGGATCCGCGGCACACCGAGCGGGTTGCCGAGATCATGCAGCGCGTCTACGACAACGGCTGGGTCGACAAGGGCGTCTACGAAGGCTGGTACTGCCCTCGCTGCGCCGACTTCAAAACCGAGCGCGAGCTGGGGCCCGGCAACACCTGCCCGATCCATGAGATCCCCCTGCAGAAGGAACGTGAGGAGAACTGGTTCTTCAAGCTCTCCGCCTTCCAGGCACAGCTCGAAGGCCTTTATGAGGAGCGGCCGGACTTCGTCGTGCCCGAGTTCCGGCGCAACGAGGCGCTCTCCTTCATCAAAGGCGGACTCGAAGACGTCTCGCTCTCGCGGCCCGACCTGAAATGGGGGCTGCCGCTGCCCTGGGACCCTGAGCAGCGGATGTACGTCTGGTTCGACGCCCTCCTCAACTACGTCACGGCGCTGAAGTTCGCCCGCGAGGGGGAAGACCTGACCGACCGCTACTGGCCCGCCGACCTGCACGTGATGGCCAAGGACATCCTCAAGTTCCACGCGGTGATCTGGCCGGCGCTCTGCCTGGCGGCGGAGATCGAGCCGCCGCGGCGGATGACGATCCACGGCTACCTGCTGATGGGCGAGAAAAAGATGTCGAAGAGCCTCGGCAATGTGCTCGACCCCTTCGAGGTGATCGAGCGCTTCGGCGCCGACGCGCTGCGCTTCTACCTCTTCCGCGAGGTCAGCTTCGGCCAGGACGGCTCGATCTCCACCGCCGGCTTCGAGCAGCGCTACGAGACCGAGCTGGCCAACGACTACGGCAACCTGGCCAGCCGGGTGCTGGCGATGGTCGAGCGCTACCGCGATGGCACCGTGCCCGTCGCCCAGGTCGACGCGACGCTGGCAGAGGACTTCGAAGGCGCGGTCGCCCGCTTCAGCGAGCTGCTCGACCGGGCCGAGCTGAGCCAGGCCCTGGACCTCGTCTGGGCCCTGGTCCGGCGCCTCAACCGCTACGTCGAGGAGACCCAGCCGTGGGTCCTGGCCAAGGACGAGGCCGACCCCGAGCGCCTCGACGAAGTCCTCTACAACCTGGTCGAGGGGCTGCGGGTGGCGACCCTGCTCCTCGTCCCCTACCTGCCGCAGACGGGCGAGACCCTGCTGGCGGCGCTGGCCGAAGAGGGACGGGCGCTGGCCGAGCTCGGCTCGCGTCCCGGCGGGCAGAAGGTGGAACGGGTGCCGCCGCTCTTCCCGAAGATCGAGCCGCCGGCCTGATGGCCGCTGTCCTCGCCGTCCGGGAACTGCACAAGCGCTACGGCAAGCAGGAGGCCCTGGCCGGCGTCGACCTCGCAGTCGAGGCCGGGCAGCTCGTCGGGCTGCTCGGGCCCAACGGCGCCGGCAAGTCGACCCTGACGAAGATCGCCTGCGGGCTGGTCCGCCCCAGCGGCGGCGGGGTCGAGGTGCTGGGACGGCCGGCGGGTTCGCCGCCGGCGCGCGCCGCGCTCGGATACCTCGCCGAGCTCTTCCGCTTCCCCGGCTGGTGCACCGCGGAGGAGCTGCTGCGCCTCCACCAGCGCCTGACCGGCTCGGCCGGGGGCGACGCGGAGCGGCGCGAGCTGCTCGACCTGGTCGAGCTGAGCGATGCCGCCGGCAAGCGAATCGAGGCGATGTCGAAGGGCATGCAGCAGCGGCTGGGGGTGGCCCAGGCGCTGGTCGGCTCACCGCGCCTGTTGCTGCTCGACGAGCCGACCAGTGCGCTGGACCCGGTGGGGCGACGGATCGTCCGCGAGCTGCTTGAGGAGCTGCGCCGCCGCGAGGTCGCCGTCCTGCTCAACTCCCACCTGCTGAGCGAGGTGGAGCTGATCTGCGACCACGTCGCGATCATCGCCGGCGGGCGCCTCGTCAAGGCCGGGACGCCGGCGGAGCTGGCGGGGCCGGCGGCGGTTGAGGTCGAGACCGCCTCCGGCACCAAGACCTTCGAGGGCGCGACCCGCGAGGACGCGCCGCGGATCGTCGCCGAGCTGGTCGGCGCCGGCGAGAGTGTCTACAGGGTCGAGGTCCGCCACAGCTCGCTGGAAGACGTCTACCTCGACGCGGTCGGGGGGCAGACGGGATGAACGCGGCCCAGCTGCGCTCGGCGTTGGCGGTGGTCGGCCTCTCGATCCGGGAGGGGATCCGCAGGCGCGTCTTCCTCGCCGTGCTGGTCCTGACCGTCGGTTTCCTGGCTCTCTTTGCCCTCGGCGCCCACTTCGCCTTCAGGGACGTCGACGAATTCGCCCGCGGGGTGCCGGATGTGCTCGACGCGCACGCTTTCACCGGGGCGACGATCTTCGGCCTGGCGATGTTCGCAACGCTCTTTCTGGGCGCGGTGCTGGCCGTCTTCCTCACCCTCGGGGTCGTCCGCGGCGACGCCGAGTCGGGCCTGCTGCAGCCGATCGTCGTCCGCCCGATCGGCCGCACGACGATGCTGCTCGCCCGCTTCGCCGGCGCCGCTTCGCTCTCGGCCGCCTACGTGGTGTTCGTCTACCTCGCCGCCTGCGCGATCACCGAGGCGACCGGCAACTGGTCGCCGGACCACCTGCTCGGACCGGCGCTGGGCCTGGCCCTGGCGGTGGCGATCATCGCCGCGCTCTCGCTGCTGGCCTCGACCGTGCTCTCGGTAACCGCCCAGGGCATCGTCGTCTTCATGGTCTTCGGCGCCGGGCTGACGGCGGGCCTGATGGCCCAGATCGGCACCGCGATCAACTCCGACTCGCTGCACTCGATCGGCCGCATCGCCAGCTGGGCGCTCCCCTTCGAGGGCCTCTACGCGGCCAGCCTGCACGCGCTGATCTCCGGCACCTCGGGGCTGACCGGGGTGGTCCTGCAGCTGGGCCCGTTCGGCGGCTCGGAAGCGGCCGGGCCGGGCCTGATCGCCTGGGCCTTCGCCTACCTGCTCGGGGTGCTCGGTCTTGCGGCCTTCGTCTTCTCGCGGCGAGACCTCTGAACGCCTGAGCGTGCGGATGGGGCGGATGCACGGATCGCTACATCGATCTCTGCATACTGAATACCTGCAGAACTTTTAGCCCAAGCGTCCAGATCGGCGTTGCGTTGGGGAGGCGGGGGTAGGTGCGCGGCATGACGATACGCGCGCGGTCCTCGATGCCCCTGCTCATCCTCGTTTTGCTCGGCTTCCTGGCCTTCGGCCCAGCCGCCTCGGCGGCGCCGCCGGTTGCCAAGGACGGCAAGATCCACGCCTGTTACAAGGTGAAGGGAAAGGGCAAGGGGAACCTGCGCCTCGCTCGTAACGCGAAGGGGCGCTGTCCGCGTAAGTGGAAGAAGGTGGCCTGGGTAGCGAGTGGAGGGCTGGTCGGTCCCGGCGCGCCCGGCCCGAGCGGTCCGAAGGGCGACACCGGCCCCGCCGGCCCGCAGGGCGAAAAAGGGACGGCCGGAAACGTCGTCGTCAAAGAACTCGAAGACAAAGTCAGCGAACTGCTGACCAAAGTGCAGACGCTGGAAGGCGTGCTCAACGGGGTCACCAACAGCGAACTGCTGGGAGCGATCGGCGCGGTGCCGGCGGTCGGCGCGCTCTGCGAACAGGCCGAAGACCTGACCAGCCAGACGACCGCGCTCGGCACCACGCTGGGCTCGCTCAACACCGTCCTCGGACCGCTGCTGATCGGGTTCAGCCCGGTCTCGGTTCCGACTGCGCTGCCGCCGTTCAGCTGTCCGAGCTAGCCGCCAGCAGACCTGGCCCGATCTCCTCGGGCCGGGTCAGGCCGCAGAGCGCCATCGTCAGGTCGAGCTCGGCGAGGACCATCTTCAGCACCGCTTCGACTCCCGCCTGGCCGTCGAGCGCCAGGCCCCAGACGTAGGGGCGGCCGAGGCAGACCGCGTCGGCGCCGAGGGCGAGCGCCTTGAGGGCGTCGGCGCCGCCGCGGATGCCGCTGTCGAAGAGGATCGCCAGGTCGCCGCCGGCCGCTTCGGCGATCGCCGGCAAGGCGTCGAGCGAGGCGACCGCGCCGTCGACCTGGCGGCCGCCGTGGTTGGAGACGACGATCCCGTCGACGCCGCGGCTGACCGCCTCGCGGGCGTCGTCGGGGTGCTGGATCCCCTTGATCACGATCGGCAGCGACGTCATCTCGCGCAGCTGCACCAGGTCATCCCAGCTCAGCGCCGGATTGGCCTGCACGCCGAGGAAGTGGCCGGTGGCGGCGCCGACGTCCTCCTCTGGCGGCTTGTCCAGCGCGGCGCGGAAGGCCGGGTCCTGGAAGTAGTTGGCGACTCCCATCCCGTTGAGGAACGGCAGCCAGGCCTGCTGCAGGTCGCGCGGCTTCCAGCCGGGGATGAAGGTGTCGACGGTGAGGACGATGGCGCCGTAGCCGGCCCGCTCGGCCCGCTCGACCATGCTGCGGGCCAGCTCCGGGTCGTTGGGCCAGTAGAGCTGGAACCAGCGCGGCGCATCGCCCCCGGCCTCGGCGACCTCCTCGAGGCTGAAGTGGGAGGCGGTGCTGACGATCATCGGCGCTCCCACCGCGGCGGCGGCGCGGGCGGTGGCGAGCTCGCCGTCAGGATGGACCACCGCCTGCACTCCGATCGGCGCCAGCAGCAGCGGCGCCGGCATCGCCGTGCCGAGCACGGTGGTGGAGAGCTCGCGGGCGGAGACGTCGCGCAGCATCCGCGGCACGATCCGGCGCCGGCCGAAGGCCTCGACGTTGGCGTCGAGCGTGTCCTCGGTCCCAGCGCCGGCCCAGACGTAGTTGGCGGCTTTGGGGTCCATCGCCTGCATCGCTTTGGCCTCGAGGTCTGCGACGGGGACCGGGATCGCCGGCGTCTCGCCACCGAGGCCGCGGAGGTAAATCTCGCGGTAGTAGTCGGCGGGGTCGGGCATCGGACGAAGGATAGGCTGACCCCTTCGATGATCGACTCCCACACCCACCTGATGCTCTGCGACGGTAGCGAGGAGGAGCTGGTCGCCGCGGCCGCCGAGGCGGGTGTGACGCGGATGCTGACGGTCGGGATGGGGCCGGAGTCCAACCCGGTCGCGGTGGCGAGCGCCGAGCGCCACGAGGCGGTCTTCGCCGCGGTCGGCCGGCACCCCAACGACGCCACCGGCTTCGACGCCGAGGCCGAAGCGGAAATCCGACGGCTCGGCGCTCACGAGAAGGTGCGGGCGATCGGCGAGACCGGGCTCGACTTCTACCGCGACACGGCCGCGCCGGAGGACCAGCGCCGAGCCTTCGCCGCCCAGATCGAGATCGCCCGCGAGCTGAGCCTGCCGATCGTGATCCACGCCCGCGACCCGGAGGGGGAGACGAGTGCGACCGACGAGATCTTCGCCACCCTCGACGCCGAGGCCGGCGAGGCACCGGTGATTCTCCACTGCTTCTCGGCCCCGCACCGGGTCGGCGACGCGGCCGAGCGCGGCTGGTACTGCTCGTTCGCCGGCAACGCCACCTACCCGAGCGCCAAGGAGCTGCTGTTCGCCGCAGCCAAGGTGCCGAGCGACAGGATCCTGGTCGAGACCGACGCCCCCTACCTCGCCCCGCAGCCGATGCGCGGCAAGCGCAACCAGCCCGCCTTCGTGGTCGAGACCGCGCGCGCGGTCGCCGAGGTCCGCGAGGTCTCCTTCGAGGAGCTGGAGCGGACCGTCGAGGCCAACGCCCGGGCGCTGTTCGGCTGGTAGGGAGGTGTCCTAATGGTCCGGCTCGGGCAGAACTTCCTCGCCGATCCCAACCTGCTCGACGCGATCGTCCGCGACGCCGAGCTGTCGCCCGATGACGTGGTGCTCGAGGTCGGGGCGGGGGAAGGGGTTCTGAGCGAGCGGCTGGCGGCGGCCGCCGCGCACCTGCACACGGTCGAGATCGACCGCGGGCTGAAGGGGGCGCTGGCCCCGGTCGCGGCGCTGCCGAACGTCGACCTGTGTTGGGGGGATGCGATGAAGCTCGACCTCGCCGGGTTCGATCCGGCGCCGACGGCGATGGTCGCCAACCTGCCCTACTCGGTGGCGACGCCGCTGATCCTGCGGACGATCGAGCAGCTGCCCTCGCTGCGGCGCTGGACGGTGATGGTCCAGCGCGAGATCGCCGACCGTCTGCGGGCGGCACCGGGCAGCCGCACCTACGGCTCGCCCAGCGCGGTCGTCCAGCTCGCCTGCGAGGTCGAGCTGCTGCGCGCGGTTGACCCGGCGGTGTTCAAGCCGCGGCCGCGGGTCGACTCGGCGATCTTGCGCCTGCGGCGGACCGGCCCCGACGCCGACGCCGAGACCCGGCAGCTGATCCGCGCCGCCTTCGCCCACCGCCGCAAGTCCCTGGCCCGCTCGCTCGAGCACGCCGCGCCCGGCGGCCGCGCCGCGACCCGGGCGGCGCTGGCCGAGCTGGGGCTGCCGGAGGACGCCCGCGCCGAGGCCCTGGCGCCGGAGCAATTCGCCGCCCTCTCCGCCAAGCTGCGCGGCTGATGCTGCTCCGCGCCCCGGCCAAGCTCAACCTCTGCCTTTACCTGGGGCCGCCGCGGGAGGACGGCCTGCACGAGCTCTGCTCGCTGTTCGAGCCGCTAGAGCTGGCCGACCTGATCGAGGTCTCCCCGGCCGAGCGCGACGAGGTCATCTGTCCCGGAGTCGAGGGGGAGAACCTGGCGGCGCGGGCGCTGGCCGGTCTGCGCGAGCGGGGCTGGCAGCGCGAGCCGCTGCGGGTCGAGATCGAGAAGCGGGTACCGGCCGCCGCGGGCCTGGGAGGGGGGAGCGGCGACGCCGCCGCGGTGCTGCGCCTCGCCGCCGGCGAGGTAGCCGACCTGCCCGAGCTGGCGGCCGAGCTTGGCGCCGACGTCCCCTCGCAGCTGCGCCCGTCGCTGGCGCTGGTCCAGGGCGCCGGCGAGCGCGTCGAGCTTCTGCCCGAGCCGGCCGAGCACGCCGCGGTCCTGCTGCCGGGCGGCGGCGGGCTCAGCACCGCCGCCGTCTTCGCCGAGTGCGACCGGCTGGGCCTCGGCCGCCCGGCGGGAGAGCTGGAGGAGCTGGCCGAGCGCCTGCGGCACGCCGCCGGGGCAGGCGCCTCGCCGTTCTCCTATCCCGAGCTGCTGGTCAACGACCTCGAGCCGGCGGCCCGCTCGCTGCGTCCCGACGTCGGCGAGGCGCTCGACTCCCTGCGCGCCGCCGGCGCCCCGCTGGCAATCCTCAGCGGCTCCGGTCCGACCGCGGTTGGGCTCTTCCCGGACCTCGCCGCCGCCGAGGCCGCCGCTGAGCGCCTCGCCGACCCGGAAGCGATCGTCTGCGCCGCCGGGCGCGCGAGACTGGCGCCATGAAGCTGCCCGGCGAGGGGGAGGGGAAGAGCACCCGCAAAAAGCTGCTGATCGGCGCCGCCGTCGCGGTTGTTGCCGTCGTCTACTACTTCATCAGCCGCCAGCTCGGCCACCTCGACCTGCAGGACCTGCTGGAAGAGATCTCGGAAACGCTCGGCGCCTGGACCTACCTGCTGGTCGGTTTCTTCGCCTTCGCCGAGACCGGCGCCTTTATCGGCCTGGTCGTGCCAGGGGAGACGGTGATGCTGCTCGGCGGCGCGGTCGCCGGCCAGGGGGCGATCGACATCTACCTGCTGATCGCGATCGCCTGGTTCTCGGCCTGGCTCGGCGACACGACCAGCTTCTTCCTCGGCCGCCGGCTCGGTCGCGAGTTCGTGATGAAGCACGGGCCGCGGTTCGGGATCAGCCACGAGCGCTTCGAAAAAGTCGAGGACTACTTCGGCCGCCACGGCGGCAAGACGATCTTCATCGGGCGCTTCATCAGCCTGATCCGCGCTTTCGCGCCGTTCGTCGCCGGCAGCTCCGGGATGCAGTACCGCGCCTTCGTCCCCTACTCGATCCTCGGCACCGGTCTCTGGGCCAGCGCCCACATCCTCGTCGGCTACTTCTTCAGCCGCAGCATCGAGACCGCCGGCAAGTACGCGGCCAAAGGGGCGTTCCTGCTGGCGACGCTGATCGTCGTCGTCGCCACCACCGTCTTCGTCGTCCGCCGCCTGCGGGAGGAGGAGAACCGCAAAGCCGTAGTGCGCTGGATGGAGGGCCACCGGGTGACCGCCTGGATGGTCGACCTCGCCCGCCGCCGCGAGCTGCGCTTCCTCTGGGACCGGGTGACGCCGGGCGGAACCTTCGGCCTCGAATTCACCTCGCTGCTGGCGACCCTCTCGGTCGCACTGTTCGTGCTGGTCGCCTACACGGTCATCGTCAGCGGCGACCCCGGCCCGGCTCCCGGTGACGAAACCGCGCTCGAACTCGTCGGCCACATCCAGACCGCGGCGCTGACCACGATCGCCAAGGTCATCAGCTGGTTCGGGTCGGGGCTGGCCGTCCACCTGGCGGCGACGATCTGCGCCGTCCTCCTCGCCTGGCGGCGGCGCTGGGTCGAGTTCTGGGTCCTGGTCGGCGGGATGGCGATCACCCAGACCGGGATCGACGTGCTGAACGGCGCCGTCGACCGCCCCCGCCCGCCGGACCCCCTCGCCTCCAGCGCCGGCTCCTCCTTCCCCAGCGCCCACGCCGCCCACGCGGTCTTCTACCTGTGGCTGGCGATCACGATCGTGCTGCGGCTACGGCCGGGAATGGCGCGGGCCACGGCCGTGGTCGTGACCGGCCTGGTGCTCACCGCCCTGATCGGCCTCTCGCGCGTCTACCTCCAGGTCCACTACCTCTCGGACGTCAGCGCCGGCTGGGCGCTGGGCGCGGCTGCCTTCTCGTTCAGCGCCCTCGTCGGGCTGGTCGTCTCGCAAGTGCGCCAAAATCCAATCCAGTGACCCTTCTCGCTCTGACCGACCTCGGTCACCAGTACGTCCTCTACGGAGCGGCGGCGGTGATCTGCCTGGCGATCTTCGTCACCCTGATCCTCGCCCCGGCTCTCAGCTCCTACGGCCGGATCTGGGAGAAGGCGGCGGCCGGATTCCTCTCCGTATTTGTCCTCGCGGCGCTGGTGATCGGCGGCGTCGTGATCGGCCTTGCGATCGTCTACTACTACACCGACATCACCGACTTCCTGAACGGCGTCTGACGCTGCGCGGGGCGGTGTCCTCGGTCGGCCAAATAGCGCTGCTATTCGGCCTTCCTGCGTCCTAGCCCCGCTTGGTCAGACGCCGTCAGGATAATGGCCCGATGTCTGGCTCTACGAGCACCGAGCGTGCGGGGCTGCTCGACGCGCTTTCCGAAGCGGTCGAGTCCGGCGCCGGCCTGCCCGCGGTCGCCCGCGCGGCGGCGCGGCTGCTCGACGCCAGCGTTGCCCTGATCGACCGCTCCAGCGCGGTTCTGGCCGTGGCGGGCGCCTCCTCCGACCAGGAGCAGAAGCTGCTTTCGGGCGTCGAGGGGGTGACCGCGGTCGAGCTGCGAGTGGCCGACACCGTGGTCGGCGAGCTGCGCTACCGAGCCAAGGCGGCGCCGGACCCGACGATCGCGCGGATGGTGACGACGCTGCTGGCGCTGGAGTTGGAGCGCTCGCGCTCGCCCGAGTGGGAGAGCGAGGAGGCCGCCGGCGCCTTTGTGCGGGCAGTGCTGCGCCGCGAGGTGACCGACCGGCGGGACATCGTCGCCCAGGCCTCCGAGCTCGGGGCCGACCTCGATCGCGGCGCCGGCGTGGTAGTGCTGCGCGCGGCGCCGCGGGCGGCGCAGACTGGCGAGTGGCGCGAGCGGGTCCTGGTCCTGGCGCAGCGCGCGCTGCGGGCACTGGCGCCGGGCGCGCTGGCGGCAAGCGACGGGGGCGAGGCGGCGGCCGAGATCGTCGCCATCGTCCCGGCCGAGGACGACGAGCGCCTGGCTCGGGCCGCGGCCGGCCTTTCGCGCGAGCTCGACGACAGCCTCAGCGGCTTCCACCTCACGGTCGGGCGCAGCCGCCGCGCCGCCGATCCGGTCGATCTCTACCGGGCCGGCAGCGAGGCCCAGCTGGCGGTCAACGTCGGCGAGGCCGAGGGGGTCGCCTCACTGGCCTTCGAGGACACCGGCGCCTATCGCCTGCTGCTGCCGGCGATGAGCGAGGACCCGGCCGAGCTGGAACGCTTCTACGCCGAGACGGTCGAGCCACTGGTCGCCTACGACGAGCAGTACGAGACCGAGCTGGTCGCCACCGTCGAGGCCTACCTCGACAACGACGGCAACGTCGCCGCCACCGCCAAACAGCTCTTCACCCACCGCCACACGATCCGCTACCGCCTCGAGCGCGTCCGCGACCTCTGCGGCCACGACGTCAGCGCCACCGAGGGCCGCGAGAAGTTGGGACTGGGCCTGAAGGCGATGCGGGTCCTCGGCATCGCTTCGCCGAGGGGGCCGGCGCTGGAGCCGGGGGCGAAGGGCGGCAAGGTGGCGAGGTCGGCGGAGGAGTAGGCAGGTCGCTCTAAGCTGTAGGAGCCCTTTGGGGAGTGGTGTAATAGGCAACACTGGTCACTTTGGATGACCCATTCCCGGTTCGAGCCCGGGCTCCCCAGTAGTAACTTTCCGTCTGCAGTCTTTGCAATGCTTCTCCTATGGCAGGGAGGCCACTTAGCTACACGGAGGAGCAGGCCAGAGCGGCGATAGCTGCCTCCTATTCTTGGGCAGAGAGCCTGCGCAAGCTTGGGCTTTGTCCTAGCGGTGGCGCTTGGCGGGTGCTGAAGAAATACGCGGATCTCTGGGAGATCCCCACCGAGCACTTCGATCCTTCGCGATGCATCGAGGGAAATCTCAGGCTGCCCGCGCGTGCGCTGAATGAGGTGCTGGTTGAGGAATCCACCTACTCGCGTCAGCACGTGAAGCGTCGGCTTCTCCAGGAGGGCTTGAAGGAGCCGGTGTGCGAGATGTGCGGCCAGGATGAGATGTGGCACGGTCGGCCGATGGGGATGATCCTCGACCACATCAACGGTGTACGCGACGACCACCGTTTGGAAAACCTGAGGATCGTCTGCCCCAACTGTGCCGCGACCTTGGACACCCACTGCGGGCGTAAGAATCGGGTGGAGAAAGCGAAGAGATCCTGTCGGCGCTGTGGAAGCAGCTTCGTGCCTGGGAGGCCCGAGCAGCGTTACTGCTCACGTGCCTGTGGAACTCGCTGGGATCGCTCGAAACTGCGAGGCCGGCCGGTCCAATCAGCCAGACAGGTCGAGCGACCTCCCTACGAGCAGCTCCTCGTCGAGATCGAGGCCACGAGCTACTGCGCGGTCGGGCGCAAGTACGGCGTCTCCGACAACGCGGTCCGCAAGTGGGTTCGGTTCTACGAACGGGAGCGCGAGCGGACTGGCTGAGCGGGAGGATCCTGTGATGGTGTGGCCTCCGCTGCGCCGCGGGCGGCGGCTTGGGCGGAGGCGCCGAAGCTGAGGAGGCGGCCGCCGAAGGCGATCGCGCAGGCGGCGAACCAGGCCCAGCCGAGGGCGAGCCCGCCGAGCACGTCGCTCAGCCAGTGGACGTCGAGCAGGACGCGGCTCATCGCGACCGCAACCGCGATGCCGACGGCGGCGCCGGCGAGGGGAGGCCACGCCCGCCGCCCCCACCAGCGCCCGGCGACGAGCGCGAACGCCGCCCACGAAGCGGCGGCGGTTGAGGTGTGGCCGCTGGGGAAAGAGGGGCCGAGGGTCGCGGCGACGGCCTCGATCTGCGGGCGGGCGCGGTCGACGAGTTGCTTGATCGCCTCGGTGAGGAGCTTGTCTCCCAGGATCACCGCCAGCAGGAACGGCGCCACCCAGCGGCTCCGGGTGCGGGCGATCTCGACGCCCGCCACCACCACCGCGACAACCACCACCAGCCAGGTCTCTCCGAGCTGCGTGACGAGAGTGAGAGCGTCGTGCGACCAGGCGCTCGCGTGCCGGTTGCCCCACTCGGCGACGCTGCTGTCGATGCCGGCGAGGAGGCCGGTGCTGCGGACGACGACCGCCAGCAGCGCCAGCACCACGCCCCCCACGAGGATCGCCCCGAGCGCGAGCGTCAGCGCCAGCCCGGTCGCCCTCTCGGGGTCGAGCCGGGCGGCGCGCACCGCCCGCCGTCCCGCCGTCCCGGTGGCATGTTCGCCGGCCTCCCGCGCCACCTCGACGACGGCCGGGGCGGACGCGCCGCGGGGGTAGCGCCGGGTCAGGAAGGCGGCTCCGAGACCGGCGAGAACGGAGATCGAGAGGAGGAGTAGAAACGGCATCAGAAGGAGGTTTTACCCCGCAAACGTGGATGAACACCACGATTGGTTAGAAGAACCGATGCATGTTATGGGCGCACCTGGGGAATAGATCCAGGCGTGACCGTGGAGGAGAGATCACATCCCGCTGCGCCCCCTGCGACGGAGCGGCCCGCCGAGCGTCATTCCGTGGCGATCTTCGAGACCCCGCGCGGCAGCCTCCCCGACCGCTTCGCCGCCGCGCTCGACTCGCGCCATCCCGCCCTCGTCTTCTTCGCGGCGCTGCTGCTCGGCTTCCTGCTGCTGGCCGCGGCCTCGATCGTGCTCGCACTGATCGTCGTCCACATCCTGCTTCCCAGCGGCCTCGGGCTGGAAGGCACCGATGAGAGCTTCAACGACACCCTCGCTCAGCACCGCACCGGGACCCTGACCACGCTCGCCGAAGTCGGCTCGCAGGTCGGCGGCGCCCCGGTCCTGCCGATCATCGTCAGCATCGTCGCCCTCGTCGCCGCCTTTAAGCGTCGCTGGCTGATCGCGGCCTTCGCGGTCTTCGTCCTGACGGTCGAGTCGGCCACCTACCGCGTCACCTCGCTGGCGGTTCCCCGCGATCGCCCCTCGGTCCCCCGCCTCGAACACCTGGAGCCCGACGCCAGCTATCCCTCCGGCCACACCGCCGCCTCGATCGCGGTCTACTCCGGCCTGGTGCTGCTGCTCACCACCCGCTTCACCAGCAGCCTGAAGAAGGCGCTGGCCTGGACCGCCGCGATCCTGCTGACCACCTTCGTCGCCCTCTCGCGCATGTACGAGGGGATGCACCACCCGCTCGACGTCGCCGGCGGCATCCTCGTCGGCATCGGCGCGATCCTGGTCCTGCTGTTCGCCTGCCGGGCGGCGGCCGCGGCTGCGGAGAGGCGCACGCGCGCATGAAGGTGGCCGTCGTCGCGCACGCGGGGAAGACGGTCGGTGGCGGGCTGCCGGAGCTGCGGCGCACGCTCTCCGACGCCGGTGTCCCCGAGCCGCTCTGGACCGAGGTGCCGAAGAGCAAGCGGGCGCCGGCCGCGGTCGAACGGGCGCTGGAAGACGGCGCCGAGCTGATCCTCGCCTGGGGCGGCGACGGGATGATGCGCCGCTGCGTCAACGCCCTGAAGGACACCCAGGTCCCGCTGGCGATCGTCCCGGCGGGCACTTCGAACCTGTTCGCCACCCACCTCGGCATCGAACGCGACATCGCCCAGGCCGTCGAGGTCGCGCTGCACGGCGATCGCCGCCGCCTCGATGTCGGTCGCTTCGGCGAGGAGCGCTTCGCGGTAATGGCCGGGGCCGGCTTCGACGCGGCGATGATCAAGGGGGCCGACGATCGCAAGGACCGGCTCGGCCGCGCCGCCTACGTGCTCAGCGGAGCCGCCGAGCTGAACAGCCCCAGCTTCGAGGCGAAGATCAAGGTCGATGGCACCCGCTGGTACAAGGGCCCGGCCAGCTGCATCCTGGTCGGCAACGTCGGTGAGCTATTCGGCGGCATCGAGGTCTTCGCCGACGCGCGGCCCGACGACGGCAAGCTGGACGTCGGCGTGCTCACCTCCGAAGGGCCGGTCGAGCTGGCGCGCGCAACGGCGCGCACCGCCCTCGGCAAGACCGAGAAGTCGCCCTTCGTGCGGGTCACCCAGGCCCGCAAGGTGCGGGTCAAGCTCGATCGCAAGGTCCACTACGAGCTCGACGGCGGCGATCGCAAGAAGGTCAAGTCATTCAAGGTCGACGTCGAACCGGGGGCGATCACCGTCTGCGTCCCGAGCGCGGCCGCAAACGGAAACGGAGCGAGATGAAGACCGACGTGAGCACGGGAGCGCAGGACCTCGGCGACAAGGCGAAGCGGGGCGGAGAGGAACTCGCGCACGCGAAGACGCTCGGCTGGCTGGCGCGCGCCGGCCTCGTCGCCCGCGGTGTCGTCTACGGCCTGATCGGGATATTGGCGCTGAAGCTCGCGCTCGGCGACGGCGGTAAGGCGACGAACCAGACCGGAGCCTTGAAGACGATCGCCGGCCAATCATTCGGCGAGGTGCTGCTGATCCTGGTCGCAATCGGCCTGGGCGGCTATTCGCTCTGGCGGATCACCCGCGCCGCCATCGGCCACGGCGCCGAACAGCAGGACAGCGCATCGGACCGAGTCGCGGCACTGGCCAGCGGCATCGCCTACGGGATCCTCTGCGTGACCGCGGTGAAGATCCTTGCCAACTCTGGCGCTGGCTCGGGGACCCCGAAGCAGCCGACCGGCGGCGTGCTCGACTGGCCGGCGGGCCCGGTGCTCGTCGCCATCGCCGGGGCGATCATGATCGGCGTCGCCGTCTACCAGGCCTACAAGGGCCTGGCGCGGAAGTTCCTCGAAGACGCGAAAACCGGAGAAATGAGCGAGGCGGTGGAAAAGGGCTACACCGCGCTCGGCGTCTTCGGGCACGTCGCCCGAGCGGTGATCTTCGCCCTGATCGGCTACGGGCTGATCAAGGCCGCTATCGACTACAACGCGAAGCAGGCGATCGGACTCGACGGCGCCCTGCGCGAACTGGCAGACGCCTCCTACGGGCCGGTCCTGCTCGCCGCCGTCGCCGCCGGGCTGGCCGGCTTCGCGCTCTACTCGATCGTCGACGCCCGTTACCGCAAGGTCTGAGCGGCGGCGTCCGCGCGGGTGTCTAGCTTCCCCGCCATGGAGATCGGAGGAGCTTCGCTCGACCCCGAGGTGCGCGAGGGGCTGAGCCGCAGCTGGAAGGCGCTGATGTTCGTCGGCATCGCGGCAATCGTGCTGGGTTGCATCGCGATCCTGGTTCCCGCCGTGGCTGCGGTCGGGACGGCAATCTTCATCGGTTGGCTGCTGCTCTTCGTCGGCATCGTGCTTGCCGCCGCCGCCTTCTCGGCCCACTCGGTCGGGACCTTCGCGCTGCGGATGCTGTGGGCGGTGCTGACCGTGATCGTCGGCCTCTGGCTGATCGTCGAACCCCACAACGGCACCCTCACCCTGACCTTCGTCCTCGGGGTCTACTTCCTCTTCATGGGCCTGACCCGGACGGCGATCGCCTTCATCGCCCGCGGCGAGCCGAACGCCGGCCTGCTCGGCCTCAGCGGCATCGCCGGCCTCCTGATCGGCATCCTCATCCTCGCCAAGTTCCCAAGCAGCGCCGACTGGGCAATAGGGCTCCTGGTAGGCATCGACCTGATCTTCGCCGGCTGGACGCTGACCAGCGTTGCAATGGTCGGCAAAGAACTCGCGAAGCGCGCCTAGTCCAGCTTTTGACAAAGCCCCCGGCCGGCGGGTCCTGTCTCCGATCGGGGGCTCTCCCTACCGGGAGAGTCCTCCCGATCGTCGCCACCCACCGGAGAGGCCGAAGCACGGCTGTTCGTCAGCCGAGTGAATGCTCGGGCGGGTGGCACGGTAGGGGGGACCTCCCCTGAGGAAGCTTTAGCTACCGGAAGGGGAGGTGGGTCCCCTGCCGTGACAGGACCCGCCCGCCAGCAGCCTTCGTCCACAGCTGTTCCCCTCCCCGAATACGATTCGCGGGTGAGTTCGCCTCTGGTTTTGGTCATGGCGGCGGGCGAGGGCACCAGGATGCGCTCGTCGACGCCGAAGATGCTGCATCCCGTCTGCGGCCGGCCGATGGTGGCCTGGCCGATCGTTGCTGCGCGCGAGGCCGGCGCCGGCCGGGTGGCGGCGATCGTCTCTCCGGATCGCGACATCTCCGCCGGCCTGCCAGACGACGTCGAGACGGTCGAGCAGCCCCAGCCCGACGGCACCGGCGGCGCGATCCGGGCCGCGCTGCCGCTGATCGAGGAAAGCGAGACGGTGCTGGTCCTCTCCGGCGACGTGCCGCTGATCTCCCCGGAGACGATCGAGCAGCTGCTGCGGGCGCACGAGGGCTCGGGGGCCGCGGGGACGCTGCTCAGCATCGAGCTCGACGAGCCCGGCTCCTATGGTCGCGTTGTCCGCGACTCCGCGGGCAGTTTCGAGCGCGTGGTCGAGGCCAAAGCCGCGGGCGACGCCGACTCCGAGCAGCTGGCGATCCGCGAGATCAATGCCGGCACCTACGCCTTCGCCGCCGCCCCACTGGCCGCGGCCCTGAACGCGATCGCCAACGACAACGCCCAGGGCGAGTACTACCTGCCCGACGTCTTCCCGGCCCTGCGCGAGGCCGGCCACACCGTCGCCGCCCACTGGACCGAGGATCTCGCGGTGACGATGGGGATCAACGATCGCCACGACCTCGCCGCGGTCGAGGCCGAGGCCCGCCGCCGCCTGCTCGAGTCCCACATGCTCGCCGGCGTCACCGTCGTCGATCCTGCTTCGACCTGGATCGACGCCGGAGTGGAGATCGCCGCCGACGCCCGGATCGAGCCCGGCACCTCCCTGCGCGGCGAGACCACGATTGCCGCCGACGCGGTCGTCGGCCCGCTCAGCACCCTGATCGACTGCTCGGTTGGCGCCGGCTCCCAGGTCCTGCACTCCTACTTGGTCGAGTGCGACGTCCGCGCCCGCTGCTCGGTCGGCCCCTTCGCCTACCTGCGCCCCGGCGCCCTGCTCGAGGATGGCGCCAAGGCCGGCACCTTCGTCGAGATCAAGAACTCCCACGTCGGCGAGGGGACCAAGGTCCCGCACCTCGCCTACGTCGGCGACGCCGACATCGGCCCCGGCTCCAACCTCGGCGCCGGCACGATCACCGCCAACTACGACGGTTTCCGCAAGAACCGGACGGTGATCGGCCGCGACGTCCGCATCGGCGTTGACACGATGCTGATCGCACCGGTAGAAGTCGGCGACTCCGCCTACACTGGCGCTGGCGCAGTGATCAAGGACGACGTGCCCGACGGGGCTCTCGCCGTCAGTGAGAACGCGCAACGGAACATCGATGGCTATGCCGCTCGCAAGGCGGCCGAGATGCGAGAGGACAAAGACGCGTGAGCACGATCGAGGAGGCCCCGCAGGTGGCGACGGGCATCGACCACGACTACACGAAGAAGATGATGGTCTTCGGGGGCCGCTGTTCGATGGACCTGGCCGCCAAAGTCGCCGGCAAGCTCGACCTCGACCTCGGTCAGGCGAAGCTGACGACCTTCGCCAACGGCGAGGTCTACTGCCGCTACGAAGAGTCGATCCGCGGCGCCGACGTCTTCCTCGTGCAGTCGACCTGCGCCAACGAGCAGGAAGGGATGACCCCGAACGACGCCCTGATGGAGCTGCTGACGATGGCCGACGCTGCCCAGGGCGCCTCCGCGCACCGGATCATCGCCGTGCTCCCCTGGTACGGGTACGCCCGCCAGGACAAGAAGTCGGCCCCTCGCGAGCCGATCTCCGCCCGCATCGTCGCCAAGTGCCTCGAGGGCGTCGGCGTCGACCGCGTCCTCACCATGGACCTCCACGCCGGCCAGGTCCAGGGCTTCTTTCACGTCCCGGTCGACCACATGACCGCGATGCCGATGCTGACCCAGTGGTTCGCCGACCAGGAACTGAGCGACGAGCTGGTGATCGTCAGCCCCGACGCCGGCCGGGTCAAGACCGCGCGCAACTTCGCCCGCCGGATCGGCACCCACTGGGCGGTGATGGAGAAGGAGCGCCCCGCCCAGCAGGTGGCCGAGATCGGCTACGTGGTCGGCGACGTCAAGGGCAAGACCGCGGTCCTGGTCGACGACATGATCGACACCGCCGGCACCCTCTGCGCCGCTGCCCAGACCGTGCTCGACGAGGGCGCGGCGCGGGTCATCGCCTGCGCCACCCACGGCGTCTTCTCCGGGCCGGCCTTCGAACGGCTGGCGGACTCGGCAATCGAGCGGATCGTCGTCACCGACACCCTGCCGCTGCGCCCCGGCGCCCCGGACAACATCACCGTGCTCTCCACCGCCAGCACCTTCGCCGACTCGATCCGGCGCATCTTCACCGACGACTCGGTGAGCGAGATCTTCGCCGGCGAGAACCAGCTGTTCTGAGCGCCCTGGCCGCCGAGCCCCGCAAGCTGCGCCTGGTCGGCCACAAGGGGGCTGACCTGATCGCGCCCGGGAACACGGTCGAGAGCTTCCACGCCGCCGCCGCGGCGGGGGTCGACACGATCGAGATGGACGTGCTCTGGCTGCCGGACGCGCACCTGCCGCTGGAGCAGCGGGCGCCGCTGGTCATCGCCCACGACTGGGAGGACGCCGAGCGGCGCACCCCGCTGGGGCTAACCGAGGCGCTCGATGCCTTCCTGGAGCCGCCGCTCGCCGACCTGGAGATCGACCTCGACATCAAGCTGCCCGGCAGGGAGGAGGAGGTGGTCGCGGCGCTGCGCGAGCGCGACCTGGTCGGGCGGGCGATGATCTCGACGATGGAGATGCACACGCTGCGCCGGATCCTCGAGCTCGAACCGGCGCTGCGCCGCGGCTGGACCTATCCCAAAGTGACCAAGGACTGGAGCCGGAAGCGCTGGGCGAAGGTGCCGATGCTGGCGGCGATGGTGGCGATGCGCCACCGCCTGCCCGGCCTCGCCGCCGAAAAACTGCCCCAGTTCAATGTCGAGGCGATGTGGGTCTACCACCCGCTGGTCACGGCGCGGCTGGCACGGATCTGCGACCTCGCCGGGGTCGAGCTGATCGCCTGGACGGTCGACGACGCGGCGCGGATGGAGAAGCTCGCCGCCGCCGGCGTCCACGGCCTCGTCTCCAACGACCCCCGCCTGTTCCAGCAGCTCCGAGATTGAGTCCCTCTGGGGGCCCAGATCTCGGAGTCGTGCTCAGACGACGCCGGGAGTTGCGCCTGGGGGCGTCGACTTGCCGCGGCCGCGGCCTTTGACCTTCACTGCGGACTCGAGGTCCTCCTGGCTAAAGCCGCCGACCACCTGGCCTTCGAGCGCGTAGCGGTAGAGGGCGACGCCGAAGATGCCGTTCAGGGCGCGGGAGACGAGCAGTGCGATCGCCAGCACCAGCGCCCCGATCACGACCAGCAGCGCGCCGAGGAAGGCGGCCGAAGACCAGATCGCGATCCCGGCCACGATCAGGATCGCGGCGGGCAGCACGCCGAGCAGGAAGACCGCGGCGCCGATCGCGATGTTGCCGGTGATCTGCTGACCCCAGCGCTCGCGGAAGAGCGAGCCGGAGCGCTTGATCGTCTCGAACGGGCCGGTGCCCTCGATCGCGATCACCGGCACCGCCAGGAAGGTGACCAGGGTCCAGGCCATCCCGACCAGGCGGGCGGCGACAGTGCCGAGCGCCCCGCCCTGGTTTTCCAGCAGACCCATGACCAGGCTGATCGCGGCCGAGACCGCGGCCCAGCCGCTGATCTGGGCGATGCGGCTGCGCGAGACCGCGAGCCCGTCGCTGACCGTCGCCTGCTGGCCGCGGAAGATCATGTCGGCACAGGCGGCGAGCCCGACGCTGAAGTAGAAGCCGACGAAGCTGAGGACGTAGACGCCGATGACGATGATCGGGATCGCTCCCGCGATCTGGTCTTCCTCCCAGAGGAACAGGCCTGGGCCGAGGAAGACGATTGCCAGCAGCGTCGTCGCTACCCCGCCGTAGAGCGGGAAGCGGATCAGCTCACGGTGCTCGTTCAGCAGGCCCCAGCTTTTCTTGGTCAGGCCCCAACCGCGTTTGATCCTGCTCATCGTTCCTCCTCGTGAATCGTCCGGCGTTCAGGTGGCTTCAGCCAAACCGGGCGTCCGCTTGACTCCTCTTTCTTCGAAGTACTCCCACTCCTGCTCGCCGAGCTCGGTTGCAGGCGAGTCTGCATAGATCCACTCGCGGGCGATCCGGTGCCAGTTGCGCTTCGCCCGCAGCTGGCCGAGCACGGCAACGACGCCGATTTCCATCCGCCGGCCCATCAGCTCGTCGGCGGGGATCGACTCGCGCCGCATCAGGTCGAAGTACTCCGAGCGCGGGTCGTTGGTCGCCTCGATGATCTTCATCACCCGCCGCGGGCTGATTTCCAGGTCGCGGTCCTCCATCACGAACCAGCCGCCGACGACGCGCATGTGCTCGAGCAGCCGCTCGGCATCCAACTTCGAGGGCTTCTTGACGAAGCCGAGGTCGTGTAGCGCCTGGCGGAAGGCCTCCGGGTCGTTGCGCGAAGCGGCGTCGAAGGCCCGCTGCTCGAGCAGGATCTGCTCGCGATCGAGCTTCTTCGTCATCCCGAAGTCGAGGAAGGCGACCCGGTCGTCGTCCATCAGGATGTAGTTGCCGGGATGGGGGTCGGCGTTGAAGTGCTGCAGGTGGTAGATCGAGCCGAAGCTGCCGCGGAAGACGATCTCGCCGAAGCGGCTGCGCTCCTCGTGGGGCAGCTCTTTGATCTCCTCGAAGCCGCGGCCCTTGACCAGCTCGGTGACGAGCACGCGCCTCCGCGAGAGCCGGGTAACGACTTCCGGCACGTAGATGAAGGGATGGCCGCGGTAGGCGCGGGCGAACGAGCGCTGGTTCTGCGCCTCGTACTCGTAGTCGAGCTCCTCCATCACCCGCTCGCGCAGCTCCTCGGCGATCGCCTTGGCGTCGAGGCCGGGGGCCAGGGCGCGGGCCAGCCGCACCAGGGTGCCGGCGTTGCGCAGATCGGCGTCGAGCGCCTCGGCGATCCCCGGGTACTGGATCTTGACCGCGACCTCGCGGCCGTCGAGCAGCTCGGCGCGGTGGACCTGGCCGATCGAGGCGGCGGCGAAGGCCTCCTGCTCGAACTCGGCGAAGAGCTCGGAGAGTGGTTCGCCGTCGTACTCCACTTCCAGCACCTTGACGACCTTCTCCCAGGGCATCGCCGGCGCGTCGGTCCGCAGTTTGGCCAGCTGCTCCTGGTAGATCTCGCGGTACTCCTCGGGGATGAACTCGGTGTCGATGAAGGAGGCGAACTGGCCGAGCTTCATCGCCGCGCCCTTCATCTGGCCCAGCGCGCCGACCATCTTCATCGCCGTCTCCAGGTGGCGCTGCTCGAGCGCCTCCTTGCCCTTCTCCTCGCCGCGGCCGACGTTGGCGGCTTTGGTCCCGGCGTAGCGGGCGCCCTGAACGCCGACGATCGAACCCAGCTTGGCCGAGCGGCGGACGCGGCCTTTGGGGATCTTCGAATCGTCGGCCATCGGGTCCGAAGGGTGCCACAGCGCGTCCCGCGGCGATTTCTCTATCCTCTCCCGTCCGATGGCGAGCTCCCGCTCAACTCTCAAAGCCGCACCCCGCGCCGACTTCGGCTCGCGTTCTGCGCGACGTATGCGCCGCGAGGGCATCGTGCCCGGCGTCGTCTACTCGGGCGGCTCGGAGGCGAAGCCCTTCCAGGTCTCAGAACGCGACATCCGCGCGGTGACCAGCGAGGGCGCTGCCCTGTTCGATCTGGAGATCGACGGCGGCAAAGCGATCCCCGTCGTGATCAAGGAGGAACAGCTGCACCCGGTGCGGGGCAGCCTCAACCACATCGACCTGCAGCAGGTCCGCCTCGACGAGAAGATCCAGGCCGAGGTGGCGCTGGAGCTGGAGGGCGCCGAGACCGCCCCCGGCGTCAAAGGCGGCGGCGTGCTCGAGCACGTCACCCGTGAGATCACGGTCGAAGCGCTGCCCACCGACATCCCCGACAACATCGTCGTCGACGTCTCCGCGATGGAGATCAACGACACCCTGCAGCTTTCCATCGTCACCGCCCCCGAGGGCGTCACCTTCGTCGCCGACGACCTCGAGGAGATCACGATCGTCACCCTCTCCCCGCCCCGGGTCGAAGAAGTCACGACCGAGGTCGAGGAGGAGGCCGAGCTGGTCGGCGAGGGCGAGGAGGGCGAGAGCGCCGAGGGCGAGGGCGACGAGTCCAGCGAGGGCGAGGGCGAGTAGCCCCTGTCGCTCTTCCGCCGCCGCGAGCGCGGCGAGCAGGGCGACCGCATCCTCATCGTCGGGCTCGGTAATCCCGGGCCCGAGTACGAGCGCACCCGCCACAATGTCGGCTTCATGGTCGCCGCTGAGCTGGCCGAGCGCTGGGAGCTGCCGAAGCCGAAGCAGAAGTTCAACGGGGCGATCTCCGAAGGGCGGACCCGGCCGGGTGGGCCACGGGTGGCGCTGCTGCAGCCGCGCACCTACATGAACGAATCCGGCACCTCGGCCGGCCCGGCGCGGGGCTCGCTGAAGGTGCCGCTCGACCGCGTCGTCGTCCTCCATGACGAGATCGACCTGCCGTACGGCGAGATCAAGGTCCGCCTGGGCGGCGGCCTCGCCGGCCACAACGGCCTCAAGAGCCTCAAACGCGGCTTCGGCGACGCCGAGTTCTGGCGGGTCCGGATCGGGGTCGGGCGCCCAGACTCGACCGACCCGGAGATCGTCTCCCGCCACGTGCTCGGCCGCTTCAGCGAGCCGAAGGGGGAGGTCGAGGCGCTGGTCGGCAGCGCCGCCGAGGAGACCGAGCGCCTCGTCGACCGGATAGCTTGCGGCGAATGAGCGCCGAGAACGGCACCCCCGCCGACACCCCAGAGGCGGTCACCAGCTACGCGGTCGACGAGCAGGGCATCGCCGTCGTCCGGCTGAACCGACCCCGCGCCCGCAACGCGATCAACACCCAGATGCTGGTCGAGCTGCTGGAGCACCTGGCGGTCGCCCGCGGCGACGAGGCGGTGCGGGTGCTGGTCGTCAGCTCCGCCGACAACCTCGGTCTCTCGGCCGGCGCCGACGTCAGGGAGCAGCTCGACGAGGAGGGCAAGGTGCGGCGGATGCAGCTCTTCGCCGATCTCTACGACGCCGTTGTCGACTTCCCCAGGCCGACGATCGCCGTCTGCCACGGCGACGTGGTCGGAGGGGGCGCGGAGGTCGCGGTCGCCTGCGACATGCGGGTCGGCGGCGCCAACCTGCGGATGCGCTTCCCCGGCGCCGCGCTCGGGGTGCCCGTCGGCCCGGCGCGCCTGGTCACCCTCTGCGGCCTCGCCGCCGCCAAGTACCTGCTGCTCAGCTCCCGCACGGTCGGCGCCGACGAGGCGTTGCGGCTCGGCCTCGTCAACCGCGTCGCGCCGGCCGCGGGCACCGAGCAGGCCGCCCTGGAGCTAGCTGCCGAAGTCGCCGCCCACCCGCCGGAGGCAACCGCCCAGCTGAAGCGGATGCTGCACGAGTGGGACGACGTCGTCGACCGCTCCGCCGCCGAGGGCCGCGGCCAGGTCGAGTGGCAGCGCACCGGGCCGGGCCTGCCCTCTTCCGACTGACCGGGATTTCCGGCTAGGTATTCCTGCCCCGTCTGCCCCGTACGGATAGGGTCGCGGCCATGATCACTCGCCCGCGCGTCGCTCTGACGCTCCTCGCTGCCCTGTTCATCCTCGCGCTGCCGGCTGTGGCCTCCGCGGCCGAATACGAAGTGGACAGCACCGCCAACGAAGCAGATGCGGCGCTTGGGGTGGGCGGCTGCCTCACGCTCGGTCTCAAATGCACGCTGCGAGCAGCGATCGAAGAGTCCAACGCCTCGACCGGCGTGCGCGACGAAATCACTTTCAGCCCGGCCTTCGACGGAGAAAAAGCCGACAGCACGATCAACGTGCCGTCCAGCTTTCAGCCAATTGAAGACCCGGTGACGATCGACGGCGGGCGCTGCGAAACCGACGCCAACGTCAAAGGGCCGTGCGTCGGGGTCAACGGGGAATCGAGGTTCGAAGTCCGCGCTCCCGAAGTCCAGATCAACGGGCTGGCGATCAGCGAATTCCAGATCGGGATCGCGGTCGAAGAAGACGAATTCGAAGCGCGGGGCGACTGGATCGGGTTCCAGCTAGACGGCACCGGCTCGGGAGAACAGCCGCTGGGCATATTCGTCGCGCCGCATGCGGACGGGGCGGTCATCGGTGGCACCGAACCCGGCGAACGCAACGTGATCGGCAACACCAACAACGGTCTGAGCCTCCGGGGGGCGAGCTCCGCCAAGGTGCTCGGCAACTACTTCGGAGTCGAGCCGGATGGAACCACGCCCGCGTCCAACGGGCGGGACCTGGGCGTCGCTGACAAGGAAGAACTGCTTTCCAGCGTTCCCGCAACCGGCAACCAGATTGGCTCCGACGTTGGCGAAGCCGGCGCGGAAACTCCGGATTGCGATCTCGGCTGCAACGTCTTCGCCAGCGAGTCGCTCGGTTCGGTGGCGGCGATCGACCTTCAGGGCAACGAATTCGAAGAAGAACTGCCGGCGACCGGGCCGACCACCGTCGAAGGCAACTACATCGGCCTCGACGCCATCGGCGAACCGATGGCCGACGCGGCTCCGAGCGGGATCCGCGTCGGCAGCGCCGGGGACGTCACGATCGGCGGCCCCGAACCGGGTCAGGCCAACCAGATCCACGGGGGCACCTACGGTGTCTTTAGCGGCGCGGCCGGTCCGACCCCCGCGCGCGGTCTGGTGGTGGAAGGCAACCGGATCGGCCGGAGCCTCGACGACAGCGGCAGCCTCTTTCCGCCCTCGATCGGGATTTCGGCTTCCTCCGAAGGCATCACCGAAGCTGCCGACACCGCCCGGTTCACGAACAACTCGATCGAGGCGACCGGGGTCGGCATCGAAAACCACAGCGCCGGCGCGGTAATCGGCGGCAACGCGATCACCGGCGGCGAAACCGCGATCCACGTCCGCGGCGATACCGAAGCCAGCGGGATCGGGAACCTGATCGAAGGCAACAAAATCGCGGGCCCGTCCAATGCCGGGATCCTGATCGAGAACGACTTCAACGAAGTCCTCGGCAACGATGTCTCCGGAGCAGGCGGATCGGGGGTGGCGATCCGCCCACTCTTCTTACACGGCCCTGACGGCAACCTGATCGGAGGCGACGTCCCTGGCTCGGAGAACACGATCTCCGACAGCGGCGACGACGCGATCTCGATCGTCGACTCCGAAGGCACCTTCACGGAAATCGCCCGAAATCTCGGCAGCGGCAACGAAGGTCGGTTCATCCGGCTCACGGCGGCCGGCGCCGAATCCGTCGGTCCAACGGTGGCATCGAACCGCCGGTCGTGACCGCGGCCGCCAAGACCGAAGCGAGCGGCACCGCCGAACCCGCCGCGCTCGTCCGGGTCTTCCGCAAGAACA
Organism: Solirubrobacterales bacterium; assembly: GCA_045805745.1. Taxonomy (GTDB): domain Bacteria; phylum Actinomycetota; class Thermoleophilia; order Solirubrobacterales; family 70-9; genus VAYN01. The sequence continues at coordinate 195,613 of JBJMKP010000004.1, read as the reverse complement.
CGCCGGAACCAGGGGAGCTGGGCGCCTTCCTCGGCGAAGCGACGGCCGACGGCAGCGGCGACTGGTCCGTCGCCTACGCGGCGCTGCCTGGCAAAACGCTGGTTACCGCGACCCAGGCCAAAGAAGGCGGGACGTCGGAGCTGGCCGATCCCGTCGCGACCCCAGCAGATCCGACGCCGCCTTCAGGCGGTGGCGGAGGGAGCTCCGGCGGCGGTGGTGGTGGCGGTGGCGGCACCACGGGCGGACCTCCTCCGGCCACCGACACGAAGGCTCCGACGGCGACCATCACCAAGGGGCCCAAGTCCAAGTCGGCCAGCACCTCCGCCAAGTTCAAGTTCAAGTCGAACGAGGCCGGATCGACCTTCCAGTGCAAGCTCGACAAGGGCAAGTTCAAGAGCTGCAAGTCGCCGAAGACCTACAAGAAGCTGAAGCCGGGCAAGCACGTCTTCAAGGTGCGGGCCACCGATAAGGCGGGCAACGTCGGCAAGCCGGCGACGAAGAAGTTCACGATCACCGGCTGAGCGCCGCCGCTCCCTAGAATCGATCGCTGACGCCCGGATCTCCCGATCCGGGCGCTCTGCGTGCCCATGAGCCTCAGACCGCTGGTCGACATCGCCGCCGAGAACGAGCGCGTCCACGCGCTCGCCGGCCGTGCCCGGGAGGCCGCGACCAGCGGTGGCGAGGCGGTGGCGGTGCGGGCCTCGACGATGCTGCGGCCGCTGCTTCTAGCGACCCTGCTCGAGGACGAGCGCGGGCTGGGGGAGCGGCCGGTGCTGCTGGTCGCCGCCGACGACCGCTCCGCCCGCGACCTGGCCGCCGACCTGCGCGCCTACCTGGCCCCCCGCCGGGTCCGCTTCTACCCCTCGCGCGGGACCGGCTACGCCTCGCACGTCTCGCCGCCGCCGCACCTGGTCGGGCTGCGGATCGACGCCCTGGACGCGCTCGGCTCCGAAGCCGACGCGATCGTCGTCGCCTCCGCCACCGCCCTGGCTGAGGCCGTCCCCGATGCCTCGCTGCGCCCGGCCGGCTTCGCGATCGGGATCGGCGAGGAGATCGAGCTCGGCGCCGTCTCCGAGGACCTCGTGGGCGCCGGCTACGAACGGGTCGAGCAGGTCGAGGAGCGCGGCCAGTTCGCCGTCCGCGGCGGCATCCTCGACGTCTACCCGGCGACCGAGGAACGGGCGGTGCGGATCGAGCTGTTCGGCGACGAGGTCGAGTCGATGCGTTGGTTCTCGACCTTCACCCAGCGCTCCCTGGGCGATGCCGAGCGGGTCGAGCTGGCGCCGGCGGCGGAGATGGACGCCGAGCACCGCGAGCTGGCCGAGCTGGCGGCGATGGCCGCCGAGGAGGAGGGCGCCGAGCAGCCGAACCTGGCCGAGGTGCTGCCGCTGGAGCACTTCCGGGCGCCGTTGGAGCTGGTCCCCGACTCCGCCGCGGTGGTTCTGGTCGGCGCCGAGGAGATCGAGCCGGCGTTGCGCGACCACTGGGAGGACGCGACCACCTCGATGCACGCCGACGACGCCCAGCACCTCTACGTCGACGTCGCCGCTCCGCTCGACGAGCGCGCCGCGCTCTCGCTGACCACGGCCGGTGAGGACGACGAGGACGCGTTCCGCGCCTCGCGCGCCGAGTCGCCCGCCCGCAGCATCAAGGAGGCCGAGGGCGAGCTCGAAAAACTGGTCCGCTCCGGCTACCGCACCGTCGTCGCCTTCGAGAGCAGGGGAGAGGCCGACCGCACCCGCTACGGCCTCGACCGCCTCGACGCCCGCATCCTCGAGGGCGGCCGCCTCTCGCCCGACCCCGGCCTCGCCTTCGCGGAGGCGCGCCTGCGCGACGGCTTCGTCAGCCCCGAGCTGAAACTCGCCGTCTATCCCTTCCGCCGCCTGGTCCACCGCCGCCGCACGGAGGAGCCGGCCCCCGGTGCCGGCCGCGGCCGCCTCGCCTTCTCGGAACTGCGGGTCGGCGACTACGTAGTCCACGAGGACCACGGCGTCGCCCGCTTCGCCGGCTTCGAGACCCGCGAGGTCGGCGGCGTCACCCGCGACTACCTCTACCTCGAATACAAAGGCGAGGACCGGGTCTTTGTCCCCACCGACCAGTTGGCGAAGCTGAGCCGCTATGTCGGCGCCGGCGGCGAACCGACCCTCTCGGCGCTGGGCGGCAAACGCTGGCAGAACCTGAAGGCGCGGGCGCGGAAAGCGGCCGGCGCCCTGGCCGGCGAGCTGCTCAATCTCTACGCCGAGCGCCGCGCCCGCAAGGGGCACCCCTTCCCGCCCGACGGGGAATGGCAGATCGCGATGGAGACCGCCTTCCCCTACCGCGAGACCGCCGACCAGATGGAAGCGATCGAGGCGGTCAAGGGCGACATGGAATCGGAGCGGCCGATGGACCGGCTGGTCTGCGGCGACGTCGGCTTCGGCAAGACCGAGGTGGCGCTGCGGGCGGCGGTGAAGGCGGCCGCCGACGGCATGCAGGTGATGGTCCTGGTGCCGACCACGATCCTCGCCCAGCAGCACTACGGCACCTTCCGCGAGCGGCTCGCCGACCTACCGTTCCGGGTCGAGGGCGTCTCGCGGCTGCGGCCGGCGGCCGAGGTCAAAGCGGTGCTGAAGGACTTCGAGGCCGGCAAGGTCGACGTCCTGATCGGCACCCACCGGCTGCTCTCCCGCGACGTCCGCGCTAAGGACCTGGGCCTGGTCGTGGTTGACGAGGAGCAGCGCTTCGGGGTCAAGCAGAAGGAGCTGCTGCGCCAGCTGAAGCTGAAAGTCGACGTCCTGGCGCTTTCGGCGACGCCGATCCCGCGCACCCTGCAGATGAGCCTCGCCGGGCTGCGCGACATTTCGGTGATCGAGACCCCGCCCGAGGGCCGCCGCCCGATCCGCACCTACGTCGGCCCCTACGACGAGGACCTGGTCCGCAAGGCGGTGATGCGCGAGATCGAGCGCAAGGGCCAGGCCTTCGTCCTCCACAACCGGATCGACTCGCTGCCGGAAACGACCGAGCGGCTGCGAGCACTGGTTCCGGGCGCGCGCTGCCTCGAAGCCCACGGGCAGATGGACGAGCACCGGCTGGAGGAGACGATGCTGACCTTCCTGCGCGGCGAGGCCGACGTGCTGGTGACGACGACGATCATCGAGTCCGGTCTCGACATCCCCACCGCCAACACCCTGATCGTCGAGCGCGCCGACCAGCTCGGCCTCTCCCAGGCCTACCAGATCCGCGGCCGGGTCGGGCGCTCTCGCGAGCGCGCCTTCGCCTACCTGCTCTATCCCTCGGCCGAGGCGCTGACCGAGGAGGCGGCGGCCCGGCTCTCGACTCTCGCCGATCACACCGAGCTCGGCTCCGGCTTCCGGATTGCGATGCGCGACCTCGATATCCGCGGCGCCGGCAACCTGCTCGGCGACGAGCAGTCCGGCCACGTCGCTGCGGTCGGCTTCGAGCTCTACTGCCAGATGATCGACGAAGCGGTGGCCGAGGCGGCCGGGGCGGAGGGCGAGGAGAGGGAGGAGGCGCCGGAGCCGGTCCGCCTCGACGTTCCCGTCGACGCCTACCTGCCGGCCAGCTTCGTCCCCTTCGAGGCGGCGAAGATCGACGTCCACCGCCGCATCGTCGCGGCCCGCGAGCCGGGTCAGCTGCGGGCGATCCGCGACGAGCTGAACGATCGCTTCGGGCCGCTGCCGCCGCAGGCCGAGAACCTGCTGAAGCTGCAGCAGGCCCGGATCGAGCTGGGGCTTGCCGGTGCCCGCAGCGTCGAGTTCCGCGGCGGCAAACTCAGCGTCACCGGGGTCGAGCTCGACTCCGAGGCGGCCGGGGTGCTGGCAGAGCAGGTCGAGGGGGCGCTCTACGAATGGCGCGAGCAGGTCGCCGCGGTGCGAGTCGCGGGCGACCCACAGGAACGACTCGACGCGGTGCTGGCGATGGCTTCGGGCCTGCGCGAGGCGCGCAGGGTGGGCGAGCCGGCGGCCGCCTGAGGCCGCGCTTAAACCTGTCGTTAGGCGATTTGACTATGCTCCCGGCCTCGTGGGAGCGAAAGCTGGGAAGAGAGGGAAACCTCAGGGGGACCGTGCGGCTGGCCGTCAGCGACTGGCGCTGATCGTCTTCGGCGCGCTCTTCATCTTGCTCTTTGTCGTCTTCGCTGTGGCCGAGGGACTCGGCGCGCCCAGCGTGCCGTCCGGCGACGTTGCCCTGGTCGAAAGCGTTCCCGACGAAGTCGGGCACATCAGCCAGAAGGACTTCGACCGCGCGCTGGTCCAACAGATCGCCCAGGCGAAACTGAAAAAAGCGCCTGAGACGGGCAGCGACAAATACGAAGAACTGAAGGAAGCGGCTCTCGGCGAACTCCTCGACCAGGCCTGGATCCAGGGTCAGGCGGAAGAACTCGATATCTCCGTCACCGACAAACAGGTCGAAGACGAACTCGCGACGATCAAGAAACAGAGCTTCGGCACTGAAAAGAAATTCGAAAAATTCCTCGAAGAATCGAAGTTCAGCCAGGAAGACGTGAATGACCGGGTACGCCTGCAGCTGCTGAGCACGCAGATCCAGGAAAAGGTCAGCAAAGAAGCACCGCAGCCCTCCAGCTCTGAAATTGAGGCTTACTACGAAGCCGAAAAGGAAGCCCAGTTCACGACCAAAGAGAGCCGGGACGTCCGTCTGATCATCAACAAAGACAAGAGCAAAGTCGAAGAAGCCAAGAAGGCGCTGGAAGCGGACAACTCCGAAGCGAGCTGGAAAAAGGTTGCGCCTCAATACTCCAGCGACCCGACCAGCAAAAGCAAAGGCGGCCTGCAGGAAGGGATCACCGAAGAATTCCTCCAGGGTCCGCTCAAAAGCGCGGTCTTTGACAGCGCCACCGGCGAACTGGTCGGGCCGGTCAAATTCCAAACCAACTACGTGCTGGTCGAAGTCGTGAAACTGAATCCAGAGAAAGTCCAGAGTCTGGACGAAGCGAAAGCCCAGATCGAATCGACCCTGGCGCAGGAAACTCAGCAGACCTTCTTCTCCGAATTCGTCGCCGAGTACCAGACGAAGTGGGAAGCGCGGACCTTCTGCGCCGACGGCTATTTGATCGAAAGGTGCTCCAACTTCAAGGGCGACGGCCACCCCAAAAACGCCTCGCCCAGCTGCTACGAAGCCAATCCGAAAACGCCGCCGACCGAATGCCCCTCGCCGGTGACGCCGATCTCGCCGGCTCTGCCCGGTTCCATCACCGAGGCGAAACCGAAAGGCGAACCGTTCCCGCAGCGGCCGCGGCCCGAAGGGCTGGAAGAATCCGCCGGGGCCGCCACGGAACTGCCTGAAGGCGTTCCACCCCCGACCGGCGAATAGCCGGCGCCGGGCTTACCGCAATCCGCCGCAGCCGGTGAATAGACTGGCGCGCCCGTGAGCGCTATCTCCTCGATCCACGCGCGCCAGATCCTCGACTCGCGCGGCAATCCCACCGTCGAGGTGGAGGTCGTGCTGGAGTCCGGCGCCCGCGGTCTGGCCGCGGTTCCCTCGGGCGCCTCGACCGGCGAGTTCGAGGCGGTCGAGCTGCGCGACGGCGGCGACCGCTGGGCCGGCAAGGGCGTCAGCCGCGCCGTTGCCAACGTTAACGGTGAGATCGCCGCCGCCCTAACCGGAGCCCGCGCCGCCGAGCAGGGTGCTCTGGACCGAACGATGATTGAGCTGGACGGGACCCCGAATAAGGGCCGACTCGGCGCCAACGCGCTGCTCGGCGTCTCGCTCGCGGCCGCCAAGGCCGCCGCCGCGGACTCGCAGCAGCCGCTCTACCGCTACCTGGCCGAGCTCTACGGCGGCGGCGAGCCGAGCGTGCTGCCGGTGCCGATGATGAACGTGCTGAATGGCGGCGCCCATGCCGACAACTCGGTCGACTTCCAGGAGTTCATGGTCGTTCCCGCGGGCGCGGATAGCTTCTCCGACTGCCTGCGGATTGGGGCCGAGGTCTTCCATGCGCTGAAGAAGTCGCTCTCTTCCCAGGGCCTCTCGACCGCAGGTGGCGACGAGGGCGGGTTCGCGCCGAACCTCGACTCCAACGAGGCCGCCCTGCAGGCGGTGCTGGCCGGCGTCGAGGCGGCCGGGTACGAGCCCGGCAAGGACGTCTTCATCGCCTTGGACCCGGCCACCAGCGAGGTCTTCGAGGGCGGCTCCTACAACCTCGAGCACGAGGGGCGCAGCCTCTCCTCCGAGGAGATGGCCGCCTACTGGGCCGACGCCTGCGCCCGCTACCCGATCGTCTCGATCGAGGACGGCATGGACGAGGAGGACTGGGACGGCTGGAAGCTGCTGACCGAGAAGCTCGGTGAGAAGGTCCAGCTGGTCGGCGACGACCTATTTGTCACCAACCCGGAGAGGCTGCGGCGCGGCATCGACCTCGGCGTCGGCAATTCGATCCTGGTCAAGGTCAACCAGATCGGGACCCTGAGCGAGACCCTCGAGGCGATCCGCATGGCCCGCGAGGCTGGCTACACCGCGGTCATCTCCCACCGCTCCGGCGAGACCGAGGACACGACGATCGCCGACCTCGCGGTGGCGACCGGCGCCGGCCAGATCAAGACCGGGGCTCCGTCGCGCTCGGACCGCGTCGCCAAGTACAACCGGCTGCTGCGGATCGAGGAGGAGCTGGGCGACGCCGCGCAGTTCCCGGGCCTGAACGCTTTCGTCCAGCGGCGGTCCTGACCCACCTCTCGATGCAGGAAAGCGGGACCCGGTCGCGTAGCACCGGGTATGGGAGCGAGCGCTCACGCCGCCCGACGGCCCGCGCAGGCGCGCAGGCGCCCCGCGGCACGCAAACGCCGGCCGGCGGCTCGCAGCGGCCCGAGCCGGATCAAATGGGATCGCGTCGGGCGCATCGCGCTCACCCTCGTCCTCTTCGCGGTCCTCTACTCCTACCTGCACCCATCGATCGATTTCGTCAAGACCTACACGGGCACGACCCAGGCCAAGGAAAAGCTGCACGTGCTGCTGAAGGAAAATCGCCAGCTCCACGACCGCATCCAGTCCGCCGACAACCCGCTCGTGATCCAGCGCGAAGCGCGCGAGCAGGGGATGGTGGCCGAAGGCGAGAAGCCGGTGGTCATCGGCGGCAACCTCGGCGGGTAGTACCGCGGGGGCAGGCTGATGGTTGACCTTGGCGGCTACCTTCTGGCGGCCGTCCAGCTGGCGCTGGTGGTCTTGCCGCTGGGATTCAGCGCTTATCGCCTGCGCCAAAGGCTGCTGCCGCTCTGGACCGGCGCTCCCGCTCGCCTGGTCGAGTCCATTACTGCGGTGGCGCTCCTCATCTGGCTTTCGGAGATCCTGGGCGCAGTTGGTCTGTTCTACGCGGGAGCCCTGATTGCGGCCGCGCTCCTGGTCAGTCTCGGAGTTGCCTTTCTGCCGGGGGGTGGGTCCCCTGCAGTAACAGGACCCGCCGGCCCGGAAAGCCTCGTCTCCCTGCTCGTGATGCTCGTGGTTATCGCGGCGACCGTGTTCAGCTACGCCGTGACTACGAAGCATGCCCTGGACCGGGGGGTCTTCAACTTCGATTCGCTCTGGTACCACCTGCCGTTTGCCGTCGACATGGTGCAGACGCATTCAGTCGTGGGGATGCACCACACCGACACGGTTTTCACGAATTGGTTCTATCCGCAGAATTCGGAGCTGCTGCACGGAGTGGGGATTCTGCTGACCGGCAGAGACACGCTGTCGCTGTTTTTGAACTTCGGTTGGCTGGCGGTGGCTTTCCTCGCCGCGTATTGCGTGGGGCGGCCGTATGGGCGCGGGGCGGTCACGGTGGTTGCTGCTGGGATCCTGCTGGGGTGCCACACGCTGGTGGTGCGGGATCCGGGTGCGGCTAAGAACGATCTGGCTGCCGCTGCTCTGACGCTGGCGTCGATCGCGATCCTGGTGGAGGGTTGGGCGCATCGTGGGGATGGGTGGGAGCGCTGGGCTCTTGCCGCGGCCGGGTTGGCGGCTGGGCTGGCGGCCGGGACCCGGGTTACGGCTCTGGCCATGGCGGCGGCTCTGACGGTGGCTGTGGTGGTGCTGGCGCCGCAGGGCCGGCGCTGGGGGGCCTTCGGCTGGTGGTTCGTGCCGGCGTTTGCGGGTGGGGCGTTCTGGTACTTGCGCAACCTGGTGGTCGCCGGCAACCTGTTGCCGGAGGTGCACTCGCTGGGGCCGATCTCGCTGCCCTACCCCGAACGGCTGCAGGAAGGGCGGCCGGACTTCAACATCGCCCACTACGTGACCGACACTGGCGTCTGGCGCGAATACTTCGGGCCCGGCCTGCACGAGGCCTTCGGGGCCCTCTGGCCATTGGTCGTCCTCGCCGCTGCGGTGGCGGCCTTGGTTGCCGTCCTGCGCGGTCGCGACCGGGTCGTCCGCTGGATGGGCGCCGTGGCTCTGGTCGGCCTCCTCGCCTACCTCTTCACCCCGCTAAGCGCCGCCGGCGCCGAGGGCGAACCGGTCGGCTTCGGGATCAACATCCGCTACGTGATCCCCGCTCTGCTGGCGGGGATCGTCCTCCTGCCGCTTGATCGCTGCCTCGACGGGGAGAGGCGCCAGTGGTGGCTGCTGGGGGCGCTGGTGCTGGTCTTCCTCCTTACCGACCGCCCCGACGACGCCCTCCACGACCAGGCTCGCGTCTTCGCCTTCCTCCTTGTCGTCCTTGCGGTACTGCTGCCGGCCCTGCTGCTCTACCTGCGCGGCCGGGGCACCGGCGCCGCGATCGTCGTCGCAGCCGGCGTCGGGCTGCTCCTGCTGCTGGTCGCGATCGGCTACCCGCTCCAGCGCCACTACCTGGAGAGCCGCTTCGCCAACGACGGCACCGCCGACGAACAGATTCCCGGCATGCGCCTCGACAGCGCCTATCGCTGGGCACGGGGCGTCGAGGACGCCCGCATCGGCCTCGCCGGCACCACCGCGGGCTTCGCCGGCTACGGCTTCGCCGGCACCGACCTCTCCAACCGCGTCCGCTACCTCGGCGAAGACGGCCCGCACGGCGCCTTCAACGCGATCCCCACCTGTGCCGGCTTCCGCGCCGCGGTCAACGCCGCCGACCTCGATTACCTGGTCACCTCGCCCTACCTCAACTTCCTCCACCCGGGCGAACCGATCCCCTCGCCCGAGGCGCGCTGGCTGCGGGGAGAGGACGCCGTCAGCCCGATCCTCCGCAGCGGCCCAGTGACCGTCTGGAAGGTCGAGGGCGAACTCGACCCCGCCGCCTGCGGTCCGCGCAACGCCCCGCTGCGCGAAGTCCCGCAGACCCCCACCGGCTGATTGCCGGCGCGGGCGTCTGGGTAACCTCGGCGCGTGGCCTACCCAATCGAGAACGCGCTCTTCCAGTGGGAGGAGGGACGGCGGTCGCTGCAGGCGATCGAGGACCCGCGCCAGCGCCGCCTCTCCGACCGCGTCGTCGATGCGATCCGCGAAGAACTGCGGCGCCGGATCGGCCCGACCTTCACCGCGGCCGAGCTGGCCGACCTCTATGGCGGGGGGACTGACTGGGCGCAGCAGGTGGCGCTCGACGTCGCCCCATCGGTGGAGGGGGACGCGCAGGCGCTCGCCGACGCGGCCTTCTGGCTGTATCTACGAGGCGCTACGGATTTCGCCGGCGGCCGCCAGCTGCCGGTCTAGCTACTCGTCCGAGTCGTCGGACTCGGCGGCGCCGTTGCCATTGGAGCCCTGCGGCTCGCCGGCGCGGCGGATGACGATCTGGTCGGCCTCGATGCGGACGCTGACGTCGCGCTTGCCGGCCCAGTGCTCGGTGTAGACGGGATTGTCCTTGATCGCGGCGTCGAGCCAGAGGCCGTAGCCGTCGTTCTCGCCGTGGTCGAAGGTCGCCTCGATCTCTTTGCGGCGACCGCGCCCGCCGCGGCGACCGCGGCGACGGCGACGGCTGCGATTGCGGCCTGCACCTGCGCCGCCCTCGGAGTCAGAGTCGGAGTCACCCTCGGAACGCTCCTCGCGCTCCTCCTCGTCTCCGTCGTCCTCCTCATCGCCCTTCTCAGCCTCCTCGGCTTCCTCAGCCTCGGTCGCGGCCTCGATCTCGGCTTCGATCTCGTCGCGCAGGTCGATTTCGCTGGCGCCGGCGCTCTCGTCGTCGGCCGAAAGGTCGTACTGCTTGCGGAACTCGCGCAGCTCGGTCGCGGAGACTTCGAGCTGGTGGGCGATCCAGGCATCGGTCCGCCCCTGGTGCACCCAGGCGCGGATCTGGTTCAGCTGCGGCTTCAGTGAGCGTCGAGCCATCGGCGCGCGAGTCTATTGAAGGAGGGCAATTGGGGGAGGTAAGCCGGGGAGTTCCTAGGCCATCAGGAAGGCGAGCGCCTCGAACATCGCGACGACGACGACGATCACGGTGGCGGCGAGGCAGACTGCGAGGACGCTGAAGCGGACCTTGCCGTCCTGCTCGACGCGGTTGATTTTGCGCGCCCGGGAGCGGTTGGCCGCACGGCGGCGCAGTTGCTCGCGCCGGCGGCGCTCGAGGTAGGTCTCCTGCTCGAAGGCGGTCTCGAACTGGGAGATGCTCTGTCGCATTCTCATAGAGGAAGAGGCCCGAGGGCCAGGCGGCACCGTAGCAAAAGATCTTGCACAGCTCACATTTCGCTCACGGTTCAACAGCTGCCCCAGAGGCCGCGGCCGGCCCGCGAAGCCGCTTGCTGAAGCCGTTCGAAGCGTTCCGCGAGGCGGTCGTTGGGAGGGATCGTCAGCGTCCGCGCCAGCCCCCGCCGGACCAGTTCGGCGTTGACGAAGCGCTCGTCGAGGTGGACGTAGGCGAGCAGCCGGCCGTAGACGTCGCGCCGCTCGACCCCGAAAACGAGGCGGACCCGCCGATGTTCGACCAGCCCGTGGTTGAAGGCCGAGGCCTGCGGCCCGAAGCACTGCACCGGCGTCCCCGGCTTGACCGTCTCGGGCGTGTCGACGCCGATGTAGCGGACGTCCTCGGTCTCGCCGCCCAGCCGCACTTCGATCGTGTCGCCGTCGACCGCCCGCACCACGTATGCCCAGGCGGCCTTGGGCGGCGCGCCGTGCCACGGCGCCTCCCACTCCCACGGCCGCAGCAGCACCACGGCGACCAGCGCCAGCAGCACCAGGCTGCCGCTCGGTTGTCTCTGCCCACGAAAAAGGCCCACCCCCGCCTAAGCGGGAGCGGGCCGAAACTCGCCCCTCTGGGCTCGAACTAGGGCGTGCGCCGCACGTTCGATAGCAGCGTCTCTTTGATCTGCTCGACGATCGAGATCGCCTCGTTCCACTCGCGCTGCCAGACGTTGCGGCCGAAGATCACGCCAGAGCCGCCGGCCTCCATCACCTCGCGGGTGTTGGTCAGCACCGTCTCGTCATCGGTCTTGGAGCCGCCGGAGAGGACCACCAGCGCCCGTCCCGCCGATTCGACGCACTGGCGGATCGCCTCGGTCTGGTCGACTTCCATCTCGTTGTAGGGCGCCGGGGCGTCCTTGTCCTTGGAGGAGTCGATCTTCGGCATATTGAGCTTGACGATGTCGGCGCCCATCTCCATCGCCATCCGGGCGGCGTAGTCGATCGCGTAGAAGGAGTTCTGCCCGCCCTTGGCCTCGACCGCTTCGCCGCGGGGGTAGGACCAGACGACCAGCGGCATCCCGAAGCGGTCGCATTCCTCGCGGACGCGGCGCAGCTGGGCGAGGTCCTCGTCCTGGCGCGGCGAGCCGACGTAGAGCGTGTAGCCGATCGCGTCGGCGCCAAGCCGGACGCCGTCCTCGACGCTGGCGTTGCAGCTCGAGAAGGCCTTGGAAGAGGAAGGGAGGTCGGTCTTGCCGTTGACCTTGAGGATCAGCGGCACCCGGCCGGCGTAGTCGGGGTAGTACTTCTCCGCCATCCCGATCTGGCAGGCGAGGGCCGAGTAGCCGGCCTCGGCCGCGAGCCGGAACTGGTAGTCGGGGTCCTTGGAGGCCGGATTGGGGAAGAAGTCGCGGGGGCCGTGCTCGATGCCCTGGTCGATCGGCAGCAGCATCAGGGTTCCGTTGCCCGGGCCGAACTCGAACAGAAGGCGGTGCAGGCGCGCCCGTTTGCCGGGTGGCAGGACCTCCAGCAGCGATTTCTGCTCGGTCAGACTCTTCAGCTCCACGTGATTCCTCCAAAGAAGTTGGTTACCCCCTCAGTATCGCATTCCAATTGGCATCTGGCGGGCGGCGGGTATCCTCGAACGATGAGCGAGACTGAGCTCAGCGTCATCTGCAAGAACTGCGGCTCGGAGGTCAGTCCGTACGTAACCGAGTGCCCCTATTGTGGCGCCCGGCTGCGCAAGCGGGCGCCGAAGCTGGAGCGCCGCGGTGACGGGCTGGAGGCCCAGGAGCCACGCCGGCGCCGGCGCCGGATGCCGCGCCCGGGCGCGGTCAGCTTCCCGGTCTCCTCGGACCGCCCCTACGCGACGATCGCGATCGTCCTCGCCTCGGCGATCCTGCTGCTGATCCAGAAGGCGACCGGCTACGGCCTGGTCAGCTTCGGCGGCGTCATCGTCCCCTTCGAGGGCGAGTGGTGGCGCTACCTCTCGGCCCCCTTCGCATACCTCGACGTCGGCTACCTGTTCATAGTCGCGATCGCCCTGGCGATCTTCGGCACCGGCATCGAGCGGCGCCTGGGGACGCTGCCGACCCTGGTCCTGCTGTTCGCCTGCGGCGCCCTCGGGGTGCTGGCCGGGGCCGCCTTCGCCAGCGCGCAGAACGACGTCGCGGTGATCGCCGGCGGGAACGGGATTGCCCTCGGCGCGGTCGCCGCCTGGTTCGTCATCCGCCGCAGCGAAACCAGCGGCTCGATCGGCGAGGACTACGACGCGGTCGGGGTCGCGGTTTCGGCCGCGGTACTGCTCCTGCTGCCGCTCTTCGTGGCGACCGCGAACTGGTGGGCGGGCGTGGCCGGCGGCGCGGTGGGCGCTCTCGCCGGGCTCCTCGTCACCGCCTTCCACCGCTCCGAGTAGCGGGGCCGGACTCGCTTTGGGGCTAGGCTCCTAAACCGTGCCTGACGAGAGGGAGCTGGAAGCGGCAATCGAGCGGCTGCTCGAGCCGGAGCGTTTCTCCGCCGCCGAGCGGATCGTCGCCCGCTCCGCCCCGCAGCTGCAGAAGGTCCTCGCGGCGGCGCTGGCGGAGGGCGGCTGGTTCGGCGAGCCGCACGAAAACGAGTCCCTCAAGGCGGCCACCCTGCCCGACCCCGACGAGCGCATCGCCGCCGTCCGCGCCCTGCTTGCCGAGGAGGCAAGGATGGGGATGATGGTTGGGGTCGCGGTCGGCTGGGCACTGAAGGAAGAGCTGGCAACGACCAACCCGATCAATTCCGGCGAGCCGGGAGGAGAGAGCTGAGATGGAGATCAAGTACCACGGGCATTCCTGCTTCGAGCTGAGCGAGGGGGAGACGACCGTGCTCGTCGACCCGTTCCTGAAGCCGAACAACCCGACCGCGGTCCACACCGGCGAGGAAGTCGAGCCGACCCACATCGCGATCACCCACGGCCACGCCGACCACATGGCCGACGCGGTCCCGGTCGCCAAGCGCACCGGCGCCCACTGCGTCGCGATCGTCGAGCTGGCGGAATGGCTGAAAGCCCGCGGCATCGAGGCGCTCAGCGACCCCAACCTGGGCGGCACGGTGGAGTTCGACTGGGGCTGGATCAAGCTGGTACCCGCCTGGCACACCAGCACCCTGCCGGGCCACAAAGAGGCGCTGTTCAGCGCCGAGCACGGGACCGCGATCGGGACCGCCACCGGCCTGCTGATCAACATTGGCGGCAAGACGATCTACCACGCCGGCGACACCTGCCTGTTCAGCGACATGAAGTTGATCGCCGAACGCAACCCGGTCGACGTCGCGCTGCTGCCGATCGGCGGCCACTACACGATGGATCGCCACGACGGGGTGGTCGCCTGCGAGTTCATCGGGGCGGGAACGGTGATCCCGATCCACTTCGACACCTTCCCCGCGATTGAGACCGACACCGACGCCTTCAAGTCCGAGGTCGAGTCGCAGACCTCCTCACAGGTCGTGGTCATGCAGCCGGGCCAGACGCACAGCGTCTAGGCCGCAGGCAGTTCGAAGGGCGGTCGGGCCTGGCTAGCGGTCGCTGCCGGGCTCGGCTTCGCCGGGCGGGGTGATTTCGGGCGCCGTTACTTCGACCACCGGTTCCGGGCTCGGTTCGCTGGGAGCCGGTTCGCTCGGCGGCGGGGTCGAGGGCGCCGGCTCGGTGCTCGCCGGGGGCGGCGGAGGGGTGCTGCCGACGGTGACGACGACGGTGCCGGTGCCGCCGTGGGCGCCGGCCACTTCCGCCGAGGGTTTCGCGGCGGTGATGCCTTCTGTATTCGGGTCGCCGACCGTCACCTCGTCGCCGGCGGCCGAGCCGGCGGCTTCTTCTTCGGCGGCCGCGGGGGCGGGCTCGTCGGCCGGGGTCGCTTCCTCTTCGGTTGCGACCGGCGCCGGAGCCGGGACCGGCGGCGCTTCGACCGGCGCCACTGCAGCCGTCGGCTCTACTGCCGGTGCGGGCTGGGCGGAGACGATCTGCGCGGTCCTGACCGGGGCCTTGGGCGCGGCGGCCTGGACACTGGCGGTGGGAGCGGGTTCGACCGGCGTCGTCGTCTGCTTGACCTCGACCGCGCCGGCGGTCAGCACCGCGGCGGTGACCACACCGGCGACCGCCTTGGTCCCGAGCGCGCCGCCGAGGGCACCGAGGCCGCTGGCGGCGGAGCCGCCGCCAAAAGCTGCCGCTGCACCGACGCCGCCGACCGCGCCGGCGCCGGCGGTTGCCGCGCCCGCGCCTCCGGCGCCGGCTGCCCCGGCTCCCGCGCCGGCGGTCCCGCCACCGAAGCCGAGCTTGCCGAGGACGAAGCCTTTGAGGGCCAGCAGCGGGCCGATCGGCGAGAGCGCCGCCAGGGCCTTCTCGGTGCTGCGCAGCTGGCCGCGGAAGTCGGCGCACTCGTCGCACTCGCGGACGTGGCGACGGGCCGGGGGTGAGACCTTGCGCAGGCCCTCGGCCGCTTCGGAGAGCTCGAGCCGGACCTCGCCGCAGGTCAGCTGGCGGGCCTGGCTGCCCTCGGTGAGGGAGATCCGCGCCCGCACCAGCAGCGACTTGACCGACGGTACCGTGGTGTCCATCGCGGCGGCGATTTCCTCGTAGGAGAGGGCGTCCATCTCGCGCAGCAGCAGCGCCGCGCGCTGGGTCTCGGGAAGCTTGTTGACATCGCTGAGGATCTGGCGGAACTCCTCGCGGTTGTGGACCTTCTCGGCGGTCGAGGCGGCGTCGACCTCGGGGACCATGTCCATCGATTCCTGCGCGTCGGCCTTCGGCTTGCGCAGGTGGTTGAGACTGCGGTTGCGGGCGATCCGGTAGAGCCAGGGGCGGAGGTTGATCTCACGCTCGTCGGCCAGCATCGCTTTGTAGGCGTTGACGAAGACCTCCTGCAGAACGTCTTCGGCGTCCTCGGTCGAGTTCAGCATCTGGCGGCAGAAGCCGAGCAGGCGACCCTGGTAGCGGTCGACGATCGTCTCGAAGGCGCCGGGGTTGCCGCCTCGCACCATCGCGATCAGCTTCTCGTCTCCCTGCAGCTTGAGCAGGGGGGAGCGGCGGGCGAGAAGTCCGCGGCGACTGGCGTGAGTTAGGGCTGAAGCCTCCAAGCTGACTCCCTGTGGAAGGACGGTTCCGGGGGTTTAGACACGGTAACAGCGACCGAGTTGCGCCCTTAGAACATTTATTGCCTTTTTACGGATCGGGAAACCTGACGAGAGCAGGGGAAAGGGCGCCGGAGCGCCCTTTCCCTGACTCGCTCTGCCGCTAGTGGCGAGGCGGGTCGCGATCGTCGCGGTCCGCGTCATACGGATCGCGCGAGCCGGACTTCGCCAGGCCGCGGCTGATCATGTAGCCGACGGCGACGATCGCCACGTAGAGCCATGCCTGCCTGGCGATGAACTCATCGGTGCCACCGGTGTCGCCGCCCTTGATCGCGGCGGCGACGAGGATTGCGACGATCACGCCCACCATCGCCCAGAACTCAGTGGTCTTGAACGCCTGCTTCGTCTCGGTGGCGAGGCGACGCACCGTGCCTCGGCTTTCCCGACGATCGACGCTTGCGCCCGTGCTTCGGGCGCGAGTCGTTGCTGACTCCATCTTTGGTTCCTCCTAGGTGAATTGCTCAACCCAAGTTCAGCCATGCCCGTCCGGACGAGACGGCGGGACCTGGTCGTATGTGGTGTTCCCCGAGGAGTCTCTCCGCGACTGGTGGAATCCCTGGCGATCCACTCGGAGCAGGCTTCGAATACCCGAGCCTTCGAACCGAAAAACCGCTGTAGATGCCCGGGGCGGGACTCGAACCCGCAAGCCCCCGAAGGGGCAGCGGCTTTTAAGGCCGCCGCTTTTGCCAGTTTCGCCACCCGGGCCCGGCGATGGTAACCCGGGCGAGGGGCGTGATGCGAACGGTCCAATAGGCTGCCGCGATGGCTGAGCACGGCGGCCGCCTGGTCGCGAAAGCACTGAAGTCGCGCGGGGTGGAGAACCTATTCACGCTCTCGGGCGGGCACCTGTTCTCCATATACGACGGCTGCAAGGAGGAGGGGATCGCGCTCGTCGACGTGCGCCACGAGCAGACCGCCGCCTTCGCCGCCGAGGGGATCGCCAAGGCGACCCGCGGGGTCGGCGTCGCCGCGCTGACCGCGGGGCCGGGGGTGACCAACGGGATGAGCGCGATCGCCGGGGCCCAGGCGAACTTCTCTCCCGTTTGCGTGCTCGGCGGCCGGGCGCCGGAGATGCGCTGGGGCTCGGGCTCACTGCAGGAGATCGACCACCTTCCGTTCGTCTCGCCGCTGGTCAAGTCGGCCGAGACGGTCAAAGACCCGGCCCTGATCGCCGCCGTCACCGCCGCCGCCCTGGATCGCGCTGCGGAAGCGCCGAGCGGCCCGACCTTCGTCGACTATCCGCTCGACGTCGTCTTCACCGAGGCCGAGGCCGAAATCCCCGGCCTGCCCGGGGCGGGGGCCGCCGAGCCTGCCGCCGGGGTCGAGGAGGCGGCGGCGCTGCTGGCTGCGGCCGAGCGGCCGGCGATCATGGCCGGCACCGGCCTCTACTGGGGCCACGGCGAGGGTGAGCTGCGAGCGCTGGCCGAGGCGCTCGGCATCCCGGTCTTCCTCAACGGTCTCGGGCGCGGCTGCCTGCCGGCAGATCACGAGCTGGCTTTCAGCCGGGCGCGGGGGACGGCGCTGCAGGGGGCAGACGTGGCGCTGGTCGTCGGCGTGCCGATGGACTTCCGGCTCGGCTTCGGCGGCAGCTTTGGCGAGGAGACGAAAATCGTCCGGCTCGACGTGGCGCCGAACGCGCTGGTCGCCAACCGGGCGCCCGCGGTCGACCTGGTCGGCGACGTGCGGGCGACGCTGGCGGCGCTGCGCGAAGCGGCCGGGGCGGGGGAGCCGCGGACGCGGGCCTGGCTCGAGCAGCTGGGCAACGTCGAGGCCGAGAAGCGGGCTGCCGAGCAGGCCGAGCTGAACGAGGAGCGCTCGCCGCTGCACCCGGTGCGGGTCTATAAGGAGCTGGGCGAAGTCCTCGACCGCGACGCGATCGTCGTCGGCGACGGCGGCGACTTCGTCTCCTACGCCGGCCGCTACATCGAGACCTTCGAGCCGGGCTGCTGGATGGACCCGGGGCCATTCGGCTGCCTGGGCGCCGGCCCGGGGCAGGCGATCGGCGCCAAGGTGGCCCAGCCCGACCGCCAGGTCTGCCTGCTGCTGGGCGACGGCGCCTTCGGTTTCGCCGGCATGGAGTTCGACACGATGTCGCGCCACGGTCTCGGCGTGGTCGGGGTGATGGGCAACAACGGCATCTGGGGGCTGGAGCACCACCCGATGCAGTTCCTCTACGGCTACTCGGTGGCCGCCGAGCTGCGGCCGGAGACGCGCTACGACGAGCTGGTCGAAGCGCTCGGCTGTGACGGGATCCTGGTCCGTGAGCCGGGGGAGCTGAAGCCGGCGCTGGAGCGCGCCTTCGCCTCCGGCCGGCCGACCCTGGTCAACGTCCTCACCGATCCCGAGGTCGCCTACCCGCGCAAGTCGAACCTGGCTTGAGGAGCATCTGAAACGAGAATCGGCCGCCATCGCTGACGACCGATTCAGGTGGCCCCTCAGGACGGGCAGGGGTACGTCTTCAGGGACCTTTATTAGGTGGGCCCAGACGGCGGGAGGCGCCATGATGCGGCAATCGCCCAAGCCCTATTTACCGGTCGCGTGAGGAGGCGAACCCCCTCTCATGCCCGGTTCGCCCAGTATGTACGGACCGTTCTCTAAGGGCCAGCGCTTGCGATTAGGACCTACCGTAAATCCGGTAGGCAACCGGCCGATTACTTGTAAATGGTAGGTTCGACTGACCATTCTGTCCTTTCTGGACAAGACAGCCTGTCCACCAAGTACGGCGAGGACATTTGATGGGTGCCGGGATCTTTAGCGGTCGGCCGCGGCGAGCGCCGTGCCGTAGAGGATGTCGTGCTCGGAGACGGCGATTTCCTCGAGCCCGAAGGCGCGCATGGTCTCGATCAGGATGACCACGCCGGCGACGATCGTCGGCGCCCGGTCGGGGTGCATGCCGGCGATCTCGACCCGCTCGGCGAGCGGCGCCGAGGCCAGGCGGGAGAGCATCCGCTGGATCGAGGGCAGGGCGAGGACGTGGCCGTGGACGCGGGTGGGGTCATAGGGATCGAGCTCCATCTCGACCGCGGCGAGCGAGGTGGGGGTGCCGGCGACGGCGATGCCCTGGCTGGCCTCGACTCCGGCGCCGACCGATTCGTCGATCAGGCCGCGCACGTCGGCGGCCAACGCTTCCAGCTCGCCGGCGCCAGGCGGGTCGCTGCCGATGCAGCGCTCGGTGTGGCGGACGACCCCGGCCTGGAGGGAGTCGTGGAAAGAGATCTCGCGGCCGGTGCCGACGACCAGCTCGGTCGAGCCGCCGCCGATGTCGACCACCAGGGTCGGCACGGTCGGGAGCGCCTCCGAGGTGGCGCCGAGGTAGGTGGCGCGGGCCTCCTCCTCCCCGTCGAGGACGCGGGCCGAGAGCGCGAAGCGCTCGCGCAGCTCGGCGATGAAGGCGCTGCCGTTGCCGGCGTCGCGGACGGCGCTGGTCGCGATCGCGTCGACCGTCTCGGCGCCGAGCTCCTCGAGGATGCCGACGTAGTCGCCGACCGCCTCGCAGACGTCCTCGATCGCCTCCGCCGAGAGACGGCCGGACAGGTCGACCCCCCGGCCCAGCCGGGTCACCGTGCTGCGCCGCTCCACCGGCGAGACCTTCCCCCCGGCCACGTCGGCCACCAGCAACCGCGTCGAGTTGGTCCCGATGTCGATCACCGCGACCCGCATTCCCCCATCAGTCATCAGGCAACTCTAGAGCCAGCCGCCGCCAAGAAGACCCCTGCGCAAACCCCCCGCCACAAGCCGAATCCCAGCCCACCACCAGCTCCACATTGCTAGCATCACCAGTCCGCCGCGGGGTGGAGCAGCCAGGTAGCTCGTCGGGCTCATAACCCGAAGGTCGCAGGTTCGAATCCTGCCCCCGCTATAGGATGAAAACCCCGCAAACGCGGGGTTTTCGTCGTTTCTGGGCCGCAGACAAAGGGGTTCAAGTTGCCTATGCGGCAACGCTTGGGGCAACATGCGCTTCGAGAGGGACGGACTCGCTCTTCTTAGTCTCCGGTCCGGCGTGGGGACAGAGGCCCGCTGGTAGCACTCCATTCGTTCTCACTCCACGCCGCGACTCGCTCGGCATCTGCCTTGGTCAGAGGCAGCGCACCGATCTCGGGATGCTGCTCCGCCTTTCCAAGGCGCTGTCGGATCCACGGCTGGAGAGCCTCGATCCAACCTTTGCGCGAATTGAGCTCGGCAAGCATTTGCTCGACCTCATCGGAGACCTGGGTCCGCTCGACCATTGCTGCGATCAGGCAAAAGGCGCCGAAAAATGCCTTGCCCTCAAGCTCGGGATCGGTGTGACCTTTCGGCGCGTTCTGCAGGAACAACCAGGTCCCGACATGAACGCCGCTCCTGTCCTCCCACGGGGTGTCAGCTCCGCCGAGAGCAGCGGCGATCTGCTCGAGTTCCTCGGTCGTTCCGAGCGGCTCTCGATTCAGCTTTAGCCTGCCCGCGGCAAGCCCCCCGAGCATTACCTGGCTCAGTGCTGGCCGGACGTATGCTCCATAGAGGCGATAGCTCGGCCCGTCGAAGAATGCGCCCGGGCCGTGCAAGGTGGCTACGTCCCGTGGCTCCAGCCGCCCGAACATGAATCCATCAAAAGCAATGGTCTCCTTGGCCTTTGCATGCGGCTCAAGCAGTGGCCACATTTCCTCAAAGACTCTGACCTCGTTGTCTTCCCAGCGCTGCCGCGCTCCCTTTATTCCCGTTAGTCCCATGCGTGCGTGCACCGCTACTTCCAACGCCGCATCGGCACGCTCGGCGTCGGTCTCCTCGCGCAGGAATTTGAGCGCTTCGTCATAGAGAGTTTCGGAAACTGGGTCGAAGTTCTCGCGATCAACGGTGGTTAGGGCTGCGTGGGATTCTCGGGGTAGGTCGGAATCATCGCCCGGAGCAGACCCCTCTAGCAGCCACTCGAACGTACGTTGGGTCACCGCTCGGGTGACCTCGCGACAGACATCGCGGCGGGGGACTAGGAATGCGAGCGAGCGAGCGGCGAAGTTGAGGAGGACGTCCCTCTGCTCCCCATTGGCCTCTCGCAGAAGGTCGGAAAGGAGCTCGTCGGCGGCGCCGTCGATGTTGTCGTCTTGAAGTTGGTAGGCGAGCTGAGCGACCACATCCCACTCCCCGGCGGCAATGTGAGGTCGAAGGACTTTGGCGAGATCATCGGGGGTGCGACAGGTGCGGACCAAGTGCTCGGCGGCGAAGAACTCAAGGAAGGTGCGATGGGTGAACTGGTATAGGCGTTCGCCACCGGGCGTGGTTCCGGTATCGGTGAAAACCCAGGCGCGACCACTGCAGAACTCGACAAAGCGACAGGCCTCGGCGCGGGCATCGTCGGGATCGTCGAAGCGGCGATCTTGGAGGAATTCAGTTGCACTAGTGACCAGATCCCTCTCGGTCACCCCACCGCGTAGCGCCGGGTTCGAGTAGATCCAAAAGGCGAGGTGCTGCATCGCCGGGCGCAGGTGACGCTCGAATTCAAGCTGGACGTGAATGCGGCGACCCTTGTCCCAGCGCTCGAAGAGCATCACCGCGCACTTCTCATAAACCTGGGGTCGGTGACGGGGGATGTAACCGTCTCCACGGTAGAGGTTGCAGAGCAGGCCAAGCATTAGCGTGTTGGTCCGCAGATCCTCAGCGGTGCCCTTGCTGTCGCTGAGGAAGTCGCCCGCCATCTGCTCCTGGACTCTTCTCGTCAACTCGACCCGCAACCCGAACCAGACTTTCACGTAGCGCTCGATCTGCTTCTCATCGAGCTCGTTGAGCCTGAACATGCTGAATCGGCGCGGGTCGAGAGGAGCCTGTGGGTAGCCGACGCGGCGGGAGGTAACCAGAATCGGTGCCGCGACAAAGCGGGCGGCGAAGGTTTCGATATCGCTAGTGATGATGCGGCGATGGGACGTGTCGAGCAGCTCGTCGAGGCCGTCAAAAATGACCGCCGCACGACCGGCGGCCAGCAGGTAAGCGACAGCGCCTGGAGGCGGCGGAGTCTGATAGTCGGAGTTAGCTATCGCCTCGATCCAATCGACGATCGAGAGCGGGGCCTTGTCCTTCTCGGCGCCGTAGTCCTTGAGGTTGACGATGAATGGCGTCAGGTGACCCCCTGGCACCGTCGCGCGCTCACGAGCCAGGTCATATGCGAGCTTCAGGGCATAGGTTGACTTGCCGGCCCCGGGATCGCCCAAGACCACCGTCCGATCGAGCCGGTCGCTGAGTGCCGCGTAGGAGATCTGAAGCTTGGGAGCTTCGCTGTCGAGGCTCGCAAAGGTTGGCTCGACGAAGATGTCGTCAACGGGCACTTGATCGGATGCATCAAGGCTCGGCGGCGTAATCGTCCCGTGGCGCGCCTTGACCGCATTTCTGTAGAGACGCTCCCATTCGGCGATCGCCTCGACGTCCTCCTCGTCAACTCCCCGCAGTTCCTCAAGCGTGGAGCGAAGACCTGCCAGCTCCTCATCCAGTCGCCTGAAGCGTGCGGCCGCGATCGCCTCATCGGCCCCAGCGTTGCCCTCACGGGCGGCGACGCTGAGCGCCTCCTCAACGATTCTCGCGAGGGCATCAAAGAGCCTATCGGCACTCTCTTCTGCGGCGTGGGGGAAGGCCCTGACGAACGAGCGGGCGAACTCGGAGCGGATCTCCTTGGTGGTCGCTTCAGAGCCGTGAACCGTGGAAACGAAGAGCTGGCGGACAGAGGCGAAGGCCTCGGGAGAGCTCAGAAAGCGCTCGAGCGGACCATCGCCAATCTCATCGTCCACCTCCTCGAAGCTGCTGAGATCAGCGCAGGCCGCGGTGACGGCGGAATCGAGGGTCGTCGCGGTGGCGTCAGACCAGCTGCGCTCGATAACGCTGTAGATGGCATTCGATATGACGCCATAGATGACTTGGCCGAGAACTGGGTCCATGGTGCGGAAGCTAACCCATTCCTTCGCCTGCGCTCGGCCAGAGCAAGGCGGGGACTGGGTTTCGTGCTGAACGTGGCACCCGCAAGCCGCAAGCCGGCATGTGACGGCGCGCGCACATAAGCGGGGGCGATCGCCCACGACGACGTTTCTGTCGTAGCGGCTTCATCGGTGTAGTCCTGCTGGGGCAAGAAATGGGGCAAGGTGCCCCACCGATCCCAGCCGATCTCCACGTAGGTCGATCTCGCGAATTCGGCTTGGAACCTCGCTTCACGTAGTCCAGCCGATCCAGCGGATCAGTCTCATAACCCGAATGTCGCGGGTTCGAATCCCGCCCCGGCCATACCTCCCATCAGTGACTTCCCCGTCTCCTGAAGCCGCTGACTTGGACTGTACGATTCGGGTTATGAACAAGTCTGAGCTGCATGCGCAGATTGATTCGATGACCGAGGAGGAAGCGGCGCAGGCCAAGTTGATCTTCGCCCCTGAGTGGCCCTCAAAAGCGACCTCCATCGAGGAGATCCGCAAGCGGACCGGCACTAAGCCGATGAGCCCCGAGGATTTCGACCGGCAGTTCGGGTCGTCGCCGACTGACGGCGAGGGGTAGGACTATGAGCGCAGGCGCAGGTCTGCGCTTCGAAGTCCGGGTCATCGATCAGGTTCTCGCGGAGGACCTGCCCCGCTGCACTAAGGCAGGGCAAGCAGCAATTGAACCTGTCATAGAAGGGGTGCGCCGCGACGGAGCTCCTCGCGAATGGCTTCTACGTTGTGAAGAGGAAGGGCACGATGGGACTCGCCTCGGCGGTTGCGTGAAGTTCTACATTCCTCGTCCTGCCGGCCAGTGGGGCGCAGTTCTCGTAGCTGATGAAGAGGCGTCGAAACCTGCTTTGGTCTTGATCGCCGTCGGCGAGCGTCATCCTGATCGGCCGTGGCGCCCGAGCGTCTACGAGATCGCGCATCGCCGGCTCATCTCCTGAAGACCGGCGCTATCGCACCCCAGGCCCCCCGGCGTCGAGCATGGGGTCGATCTGGCCGACCGTTTCGATCATGCCTTGCTCGAAGCCCATCTCGATCGTCTGTTCCATTGCGGCGCGATCGGCGAACTTGGTGGCGATCGACATGGTTGCGGTGCCGTCGGCCTCGGTGATCGTCACCGTCATCGAGGCTGGGCCGCCGTCCTCGGGCTTGCCATCGGCGTCGACTTCTGCGTCTGAAAGGCGCAGGCGGTGGGGCGGTTCGGCCTCCTCGATCCGCCAGCTGCCGTGGTGCTTCTCGCCGTCCGGGCCGGTCATGAAGTAGGTAGTGCGGGCACCGGCGGTCAGCTCGTGCTGCTCGAAGGTGGAGGTGTGGGACGGGGGGCTCCACCAGCGCTCCAGCTGGCGGGGGTCCGCCCAGAGCTGCCAGAGGCGCTCGGCGTCGGCCTCGAACTCGGCCGTGATCGTCATGGTCAGGGCGTCGAGGTCCTTGTCTACGGCGGTTACCGGCATCAGCTGTCTCCTTTGTCGTTGTCGAGGACCTGCTCCATCCGCTCGATCCGGCCACGCCAGTCCGCCTCGAGGCGGTCGAGCGCGGCTCGGGCGCGGGCGAGGGCATCGGTCCGGGTATGGATGATCGACTCGCGACCGACCCGCTGGCGGGTCACCAGTTCCGCCCGCTCCAGCACGGCCACGTGCTTCTGCATCGCGGTCACGCTGATCGGGTGTTCCCTGGCCAGGGCCGAGACGGAGAGCCGGCCCTCATGGGCCCGCCGGAGGATGTCCCGGCGGATCGGGTCGGCCAGCGCCTTGAACAGCAGATCGGTGGCTCTTTCTTCGCGGTTGGAGTCTTGTCCTACAACCATTTGGTTGTAGGTTAGCGAAGGTAGGGATCCCGCGGGGCCCGGTTTTCGGAGAGGGACCGCTGCGACCGCTCGACCAGGCGCTCGATCGCGTCGGCGAGGTGGACCGGAGCGATGTTGTAGTCGTCGCGTTCGGTGCGGATCAGGTGGGCCTCCAGCAGCACGTCGGCGTGGGTGTGGCCGGCGGGCGGCTCGAAGCGGTAGGACGCCAGCTCGATCAGCAGCCCGAGCGGGTCACGGAAGTAGATCGAGTCCATGAAGCCACGGTCCTTGACCCCGCTGTGCTCGATCCCGCGCTCGTCGAGTCGCTCGACCGTCTGGCGGGAGACCGCATTCGACACCGCGAAGGCGATGTGGTGGACATGGCCCGTGTCCTGCGAGCGCGGGGAGGGGTCGGGCGCGCGCTCCTCGTTGGTGAAGATCGTGATCAGCCGGCCGTCGCCCGGGTCGAAGTAGAGGTGGCTCTCCTCGGGGCGATCCAGGTTGGGCTGCTCAAAGACGAACGGCATCCCGAGCACGCCCTCCCAGAAGGCGATCGAGGTCTGGCGATTCGCGCCGGTGAGGGTGATGTGGTGCACGCCCTGGGTCTGAAGCTTGCGCATCTGGGTCGTCGTCCTTTCGAGTTCGGGTCTTCGAGTGATGAGAGCATTCACTATGTCTACGTGATCACCTATTCCATGAGCCTGTCGGCCGACGGCTACGTCGCCGGACTTGACGGAAGCTTCGACTGGGCGGCGCCCAGCGAGGAGCTGCACCGGTTCCACAATCAGCGGGTCGCCGCGGTTGACGCCCAGCTGCTCGGGCGGCGCCTCTACGAAACGATGCTGGTCTGGGACACCGAGGAATTCTCCGATCCCGCGATGGCGGAGTTCGCCGAGATCTGGCGCCCGCTCGAGAAGGTCGTGTTCTCGACCACCCTGACGGGCGTCGAGGGCAGCAACCGCCTGGCGAGGGATTCGCTCGAGGAGGAGATCGCTGCGCTCGGTGACCGGAGGATCGCGGTCGGCGGCGCCGGCCTGGCGGCGGAATGCATGCGGCGCGGGCTGATCGACGAGTTCGAGCTGTTCGTCGTCCCGGTCGCGGTCGGCGGCGGCACGCCTTACTGGCCGGCGGACGTGAACGTCGACCTCGAGCTGGTCGAGACCCGCAGGTTCGATGCGACCGTGTACCTGCACTACCGCCGGCGCAGCTAGAGATTGGTATCTGCCACCAGCGGGTAGCTCTCTGCTGGCGCCGGTCGCCCGGCCATGACGAAGGGCGATCCGGAACCTCTTCTTCCTAGGAGACATCGGCGATTCCACGTCGGCCGACGGCTCCACGGGTTCGATCCAACCCAACCTGAGGAGGAACTTCCCATGGACCGAGGTCCTATTCCGTTGAACGTCCACGCGGCGATGGAGCCCCTGATCGCCGTGATCGTCATCGCCGCGCCCTGGATCTTCGGATTCAGCGATACCGACACTGCCACCGCGATCTGCGTTCTCGTCGGCCTGACGATGCTGGTCGTCGGATCCCTGACCGACTGGCGGCTGTCGCTGGCGCGGTTGATCCCCCTGCGGACGCACATGATCGGCGACCTGACGCTGGCGGCGGTGCTGCTGCTCTCGCCGCTCGTCTTCGGCTTCGCTGACGAGGGCGGTCCGACCCGCTTCATGGTCATCGCCGGAGCCCTCGAGGCAACGACGGCGCTGATGACCCGTTGGGACCGGACTGAGGCCGAGCCGACCTACACCCGCGAGCGACGCACGGCCGCTCACTAACCACCCACTCCGCCCAGGCCGCACGGCTGGAGTCCTCCCCCTTCGAGGGCTCCAGCCGTGCGGCGGGGCACCACCAGTCGAAAGGAACACATGTTCAGACACACCAAGCAGCTGGCTTACAAAGTCAGGGTCGATGAGCCCAACCCGGTCTTTGCCAAGTACCTGCAGCAGGCGATCGGCGGGGTCGAGGGCGAGATCCGCGTCTGCCTCCAGTACCTCTTCCAGGGCTGGGGCAACCGCGGGCCCGACCGCTACAAAGACATGCTCCTCAACACCGGCACCGAGGAGATCGGCCACATCGAGATGCTCGCCACCGCGGTGGCGCTGAATCTCGAGGGCGCTCCGGCGAAGCTGCAGGAGGAGATCGCCGGCCAGAACGGCACCGTTGAGGCGATCCTCGGCGGCCAGGACCCCCGGCACGTCCTCTCCGCCGGCCTGGCGGCGATGCCCGCAGACTCCAACGGCAACCCGTTCAACGGCTCCTGGGTCGTGGCCACCGGCAACATCGGCTCCGACATGGTCGCCAACGTCCACGCCGAGGCGAGCGGCCGCTTGCTGGCCACCCGCCTCTGGGAGATGACCGACGACCCGGGGATGAAGGACATGCTCTCCTTCCTCATCGCCCGCGACACCATGCACCAGAACCAGTGGATGGCGGTGCTGGAGGAGCAGAAGGACATGGGGCTGCCGGTGCCGCCGGACTTCCCCCAGGAGGAGGAAAAGCAGGAGTTCGCCTACGAGTTCTTCGTCCACTCCGACGGCGAGGTGCCCGAGGACGCGCGCTGGACCAGCGGCAGCTCGGTCGACTCCAAGGGCGAGTTCTCGGTCCGCGAGGCCGAGCCGATGGGCGACGTCCCGAAACTGGCGCCGGCCGAGGCGCGCCCGGAGCTGCACAGCACCCCGGTCCCGGCCGAGGCGGGGATCCTGCGCAAGGCGAAGGACGCGGTGACTCCGTAGCCCGCCGGTGGCCCCCCGGCGCCTGCATCGGGCCGGGGGGTCGCGCTGAATCCAAGGTGCCATAGGCTGAGTGCTGTGGCTGACGTACCCCGACCTCCCCAACCCCCGCTCGAAGGCCAGACGGGAGCTTCGCTTCTCGCCGCGATCTCGCGCGAGATGGTGAAGGCGATGAAGGGCTTCTACGGCCGCGGCCCGACCAAGGCGAAGTCCTACCTGATCGACGACCTCCTGTTTGTCGTCATGCGGGGCGGGATGACCGAGGCCGAGCAGACGCTGCTGGACGCGGGGGAGGGCGACGCGGTGCGCGCGTTTCGCCAGCACTTCGAGAACGTGATGGGCGAGCGGCTGATCGGGACCGTCGAACAGCTGACCGAACGCAAGGTCGTCACCTACCAGAGCCAGGTTCTCTTCGACCCGCACACGATCATCGAGATCTTCCTGTTCCAGGAGCCTTTCGGGCGCAGCACGATCGAGGAGACCGCTCGGGCGCTGCTCGCCGACGGCCGCGAGGTCAGCGCCGACGATTCGGCGGTCGATCCGGAGATGCCAAACCGCGTGTAAAATGAGACGGCGCGCCGGGAGCAGGCTTCTGTCGCGTCACTGAAGAAACCATGAGGCACGCCGCCTTCGGCTAACCAAGCCGGGCCGCGGACTCCGATCGACAAGAACCCACTTTCGGAGGTGTCATGTTTCATGATCCACGCCCCAGCGGCGACCTGGCCACGATCCCAGCGGTTAGTGCAGTTGCAGCGATGAGCCGCTTCGAGCTGACCGAGACGGAGGCCGGCGACGGCTGCCGAGAAATCCACGTCGAGGGAGAGCTCGACCTGGCGGTGTGCGACCGCCTGCAGGAGGCAATCGGTTCCAAGGACGACCGCATCCTGATCGACCTGGAGGAGTGCCGCTTCATCGACTCGAGCGCGATCGCCGTGATCCTTCGCGCCTACTCATGCGATGGGTCCCGGATCGTCGTCCACAGCCCCGGGGGTCAGGTACTTCGCGTCCTCGAGATCACGGGCCTGACCGGCAACGGGCTCGTCTTCGGGAATCGCGAGCAGGCGCTTCGGGCGCTCGCCGGGGCCGCCGACTCGTAGCGCGGCGTCACGCCCGGGCGCGGGCCGCCTGGCGGACCAGGTGGTCGCGCTCGGCGAGGTTGGTGGCGCGGCGGGCCGCCTCGGCGTAGGCCGTGGCGGCGGCGGGGAGGTCGCCGTTCAGCTCGTGGAGGTGGCCGCGGACGGCGTGCCAGCGGTGGCGGTCGCCGAGCACCTCGCGCAGCTGCTCGGTCTCGCGCAGGCCCGCTTCGGCGCCGCGGACGTGGCCGACCGCGACCGCGCGCCCGAGGACGGCGGCGGGATCCTGACTGGCCGGGTCCGCGCTGAGGGCGACCAGGTCGTCGTACCAGGCGAGGATCTGCGGCCAGTCGGTCTCCTCGGCGCTCGCGGCGTCGTCGTGCAGGGCGGCGATCGCCGCCTGCAGCTGGTAGCGGCCCGGCGGTCGGGCCTCGGTCTGCTGCGCCAGCGCCGACTGCAGGACGTGCACGCCCTCGGCGATCTCCCGCTTGTCCCAGAGGCCGCGGTCCTGGCGGTCGAGCGGGACGATCCGGCCCTCCGAGTCCAGCCGGGCCGGCAGCCGGGCGTGGTTGAGGAGCATCAGCGCCAGCAGCCCGCGCGCCTCCGGCTCCTCGGTCGCGAGGTTGACCTGGCGGGTAAGGCGGATCGCCTCTGCGGCCAGGTCGACCCGGCCCGCGTGGCCGGCGCTGTAGACGAGGTAGAGCACGCGGAGGACGACGGCGAGGTCGCCGGGCTGGTCCAGTCGCCGCCCCCGCAGGCTGCGCTTGGCCCGGCTGATCCGCTGCGCCATCGTCGCCTCCGGCACGTAGAAGGCCTCGGCTATCTCCCGGGTGGTGAGGCCGCCGACGGCGCGTAGGGTTAGCGCCACCTGGGAGGCGGGGGCGAGGTCGGGGTGGCAGCAGCGGAAGAGGAGGAAGAGGGTGTCGTCGCCCTCTTCGGTGGCGGCGGGCGGCGGTTCGGCGTAGGTCACCTCCTCGCGGCGGTGACGGGCGGCCTCGCTGCGGCGGGCATCGACCAGCCGCCGGGTCGCGACCGTTGCGAGCCAAGCGTCGGGATCGCGCGGCGGATGCTCGGGCCAGGCTCGCAGTGCCTCGATCAGCGCCTCCTGCAGAGCGTCCTCGGCGGCGTCGAAGTCCTCGCCCCGCCGGACCAGGCCGGCGAGCACCCGCGGGACGAGAGCGCGCAGCGCGCTCTCGTCCCAGGCGGAGGTCGGCTCGCCGGACACGGCCGGTCAGTCTTCAGGCGAGGACGATTTGGACATCACCTCGCGCACGTCGATCCACTCATATAGCGGCCCGCCGCCCGGGCCGGGCTCGGAGGAGATGTGCGCCGCGATCTCGATTGCGCGCTCGCGCGAGTCGACGTCGACCATGTACCAGCCCGCCACCAAGTCGCTGGTCTCCGGCAGCGGCCCGTCGGTGGTGACCGGCGCGGCGTCCGGCCCCCCGTAGCGGACCCAGGTCTGCGCCTGCGCCAGCGCCTGGCCGTCGACGTACTCGCCGGTCTCCTGCAGCATCTCCCTGACCTGCCCGAGGAAGGTCATGTGCGCCTCGACGTCTGCGGGGTCCCACTCGTCAAGCGGCGGGAAGGGGTGATGCGGCTCCGGGCCGCCGCTGTAGTGCTTGAGCAACAGGAACTTCGGCATGGTGGTCTCCTTGTCTGGTGGGCGCGCCAATCGTGCCCTTTGCCTGTGAGCGGAGCCGGGCGGCGTTTCTCGACATGGAACCAACAACCGCTGCGAGACCAGCTAGTCGGACCACCAGTCGCGCGTGCCCTCGACGTCGTCGCGCGGAGAATCTCCGAGGTTGGGCGCGCCGATGACGAAGATCTCCAGACCCTCCGGCCCGGCCTCGTAGCCTCGCCACACGCCCGGCGGGACGCGCACCGCGTCCCACTCCTTCAGCTGGACGATCTCGTCGTCGAGTTTCATCCGCCCGCTGCCGCGCAGGACCACATACAGCTCCTCCTGGGTCTTGTGGGTGTGGCCGTAGGGAAAGCGATAGTTGGGCGGGATGCGTTGGTAGCCCAGCCCTGACTTTTCCAGCTCCAGCGCCTTGGTCGCCAGGCGGAACTCGAGGTCCGGGGAGCCGTCGAAGTTGGCTCCGACGTCCTCCAGGTCCTTGAGGTTCCGGTGCGTGAACGGCACCGCGCGATCCTACGACAGCCCGCCGCGCCACCCGATCGTCGTCCTGGCAAGATGCCCCCGTGGAGCGGGTGCTCGGGATCGGCGGGTATTTCCTTCGGGCGGAGGACCCCGTGGCTCTCGGCGCCTGGTATCGGGACTGCCTGGGTCTGGGGGCCGACG
The DNA here is from genome assembly GCA_045805745.1 of Solirubrobacterales bacterium. Lineage (GTDB taxonomy): Bacteria > Actinomycetota > Thermoleophilia > Solirubrobacterales > 70-9 > VAYN01. The sequence continues at coordinate 165,137 of JBJMKP010000004.1, read as the reverse complement.
AGAACGGACTGTGGGATCAAGAGGCCGGGCCGACGGTGTTCGCGACGTTCGAGTCCGAGACCGACTACTTCGGATCCCGCGCTCAGCAGACGATGATCAACTTCCGGGTCCGCGACCTGGACGCGATGCTCGCCCAGCTGCGGGCCAAGGGAGCGGACGTCGCAGAGGAAACGCAGGACATGGATGGCGTCGGTCGGTTCGGCTGGGTAACCGACCCGGAGGGCAACCGGATCGAGCTCTGGCAGCCCGCCTGAACGCGGACCGCAGCGTTACCTGCCGGTGCGCTCGCGGTGCTTGCAGCCGGGCCAGCAGCAGGGACGGCGCTGACCTTCCTCCAGCTCTTCCCTGGTGCGGCGGATGCGGCGCTCCCGGGTCTTCTCCTGTTTGGCGTCCTCGACCCAGCAGATGAACTCGTTGCGGGCCAGGGGCGTGATGTCCTGCCAGGCGTTGAGGGCGGTGGCGCTGGCGATCAGCGTCTGGCGGAGGTCAGTGGGCAGCTCGTGCACCACGCCGCCGGGGAGTTGCTGCTTGCTCATGGGGCCATGGTAAGAGTCTTGGCGACGACCGACATTCAGGCATCCCGATGACGAAGGAGTGAGATGGCTAACCAGACAAAGGTAATAAGCGGCACCGACTTCATCACCGTGGCCACGCAGGACTACGAGCGCGCGGCCAGCTTCTACGGCGAGACGCTGGGGCTCGAATTCGCGAAGCGGTGGGGCAGTATGCCCGCCGGGGAGTTCGAGACCGGGAACCTGACGATTGCCGTGATGCAATCGGACGCCTTCGGGATCGAGTTCCGGGCCAACAATCACCCGATCGAGTTTCACGTCGACGACTTCGAGGCGGCCAAATTGGAGCTGGAATCGCGCGGGGTGGAGTTCCGCGGCGAGACCCTCGACTCCGGCGTCTGCTTCCAGGCCTTCTTCGCCGACCCGGACGGAAACGCGCTGGCGATCCACCATCGCTACGCGCCCCCGGGCGAGTAGTCACGGTCGCTTCGCCCGACGATTTTCAACTCAGAACAGGTAGATCCGTAGCGCCGCCGGGAATTCGCGGGTCGCTCATCGAGCAATCGTAGGGCGCTGCGGGGCGGGGCGGAGGAGGAAGACGGCGGCCTGGACCGCGAGCGCGGTCGCCGTGGCGAGGCCGAAGGCGGCGGCGGTCGAGAGGTCGCCGAGGGTCACCGCGAGGACAAAGCAGAAGGCCGCGAACCCGTGGAAGCCGAGCAGGAAGTTGCGCAGCAGGACCCTGAGGGCAGGGACGCCCTGGTGACCGTGAGTGAAGACGGCGAGGACGCTGGTGATGATCGGGAAGGGCGCCAGCAGGCCGCTGAGGTGCGGGCCGAGGGCGCCGGAGACGGCGGTGAGGACGACGACGAGGACGAGCGCGGCGAAGGCCCGCAACGGCAGGTCCCACCAGGGCGGGAGGGCGGCGATCGGCAGCTGGGCGGGCGCCGGGGGGAGCAGGCGCAGCCCGATCCAGAAGCAGGCGACCGCCAGCGCTAGCGAGATCGCCGACGGCGGCTGGATAAGCGTGAGGAGGGCGACGGTGAACAGGAATGCGGTCCAGCCGCAGAAGACGCTGCCGATCGGGCCGACGCCACCGGCGACGCGGCCGTAGACGACGACGAACGCGGTCAGGGCGATCAGGCCGAGGAGGGTGCCGGCGGCGGCGTCCGCGCCGAACTCGCCGCCGTGGAGGATGGTCTCAACCAGCAGGATCGGTCCAGCGACGACCAACAGCCCGCCGAGCAGACCGGCGGCGGCGATGCCCCAGCGGCGACCGGCCAGCGAGACCGCCGCCACGCAGAAAGGGGCGAGGAGGAGCTTGGCTGCCAGCAGCGTCACCGCGGCAGGCTCGCAGACCGCAGGTTGGCCCGGTTGAGCTGAAGCGGGCTCAGGCCGGCAGGTAGGTGAGAAGCACTACGCCGGAGTCGAAGCGCCTGACGTCCTCGAGCTGCATCCGCACCGTCCCGCGGTCACCGAGCACGTGCAGGTTTGCTTCGCCCCAGACCAGCGGGTTGAGGTAGACCTCGAACTCGTCGACGAGGCCCTTCTCGGCGAGGGCGTAGGCGAACTCGCCGCTGCCGTGCATGAAGAGGTCGCCGTCGACCTCGCTCTTCAGCTTTGGGATCGAGTCCTCGAGGGCCCCTTCGAGCAATGTCGCGTTCCAGGGGATCTCGCCGGATAGCGTCGTGGAGGCGACGTACTTGTGCATCTGGTTGACCATGTCGGCCCACTTGCCTGATTTGTCCGGCCAGTACCCGGCCAGGCCCTCGTAGGTCTTGCGGCCCAGCACCATCCCGGCGGACTTCGCCTGGCGCTCGAACGAGTGGGTGCCGTGGTCGCCGTCAGGCTGCACCCACTCGCCAACCGGGTCGATGACGCCGTCGAGAGTCGCTTGCGTGGTCGCGATCAGCTTTCCCATTCAGACAGGATTGCGGATATGCGATTTACGCGCGAGGAGCTGGAGGCGTTCCGGGGCCAGGAGGTCGCCGATCTGGTCGGGCCAGATCTGAAGCTGCTGTTCGTCGGCATCAATCCGGGTCTGTGGACGGCCGCGGTGCAGACCCATTTCGCCCATCCGACCAACCGCTTCTATCCGGCTCTGGCCGCGGCCGGCATCACCGGGCACGAAATCGACCGGGCCGCCGGGATGACCGATGCCGACCGTGCGCATCTGCTGGCGCAGGGCGTGGGGATCACCAACCTCGTGCCGCACGCGACCGCCCGCGCCTCCGAGCTCTCCCGCGAGGAACTACGAGAGGGCGGCGAGCGGCTCCTCCGGTTCGTCGCCGAGCACCGGCCCGAGGTCGTCGCGATCGCCGGCATCTCCGCCTACCGCGACGCTTTCGGCGAGCGCGGCGCGGTCCTGGGCCGGCAGCCCGAGACGCTCGACAGCGCCGCACGGTGGTCGGGCGCGGCTCTTTGGGTGGTCCCCAATCCCAGCGGTCTCAACGCCCACGAGACCGTCGCGACGCTCGCCGCCGCCTATGCCGCGCCGGCCGGCGAGGCCGGCGTCATCGCTCCTCGCTAGCCGGCGTTGAGGGCGACTGCGGCGCGGATCAGGTCCTTCAGCGCCTCGGCGTCGATCTCTTCGCCCTCACTGATGTCAATCGCGCGGCGTACGTTGCCGTCGAGGCTGGAGTTGAAGAGACCAGCCGGGTCGTCTAGGGAGGCGCCCTTGGCGAAGGTCAGCTTCACTTTGTCCTTGTAGCTCTCGCCGGTGCAGATGATCCCGTCGTGCGACCAGACGGGGTTGCGCCATTTCCACTCCTCGACCACCTCGGGGTCGGCCTCTTTGAGCAGCTCGCGTACGCGAGCGAGGGTCTCGCCACGCCAGTCGCTCAGCTCGATGATCCGCGCGTCGATCAGTTCCGCCGGCGTTTGCTCGCTCACTTTGTCCTTCCTTTCGGGTCTATTCGAGGGCGAAGGTGGCGGCGACCGTCGCGGTGACGGTCGAGCTGCCCGGCTTGACCGGGGGCGAAGGTGCGGTGCAGACGCTCGTCGTCGCGCCCTGCTTACGGACCGGCGCGGCGGCGCCGCAATCCGCCGCCACTTCCTTTGCCGCCGGCCCGGTGAACACGACGTTGCCGCTCTCGACGATCGTGATCGCCGGTCCGAGGGTGGCGCCCGCCGCCGTCGCCAGCAAACCTGCCTTCGCTTTCGCCTTGGTCAGCGCTTCGACCAGGGCGGCGTCATAGGCGGCTTCGCGGTCGCCGACGAAGAAGCTCGGCCCCCGCGTGCTCGTCGCCCCGGCCGCGACTCCGGCCGCGACGAGGTCTCCCGCCGATTCCGGGGCGTGGGTGACGACCGTGACCCCCTCGCTGGCTCGGTAGACCGGGCGCTTGCCGCGCTCGACCCGCCGGACCGAGATCGAGCCGGTGGTGACGTCTCCCGGCCCGACGCCCGGAGTTGCCTGGGCGGCGGCGATCACGGCCCGCAGCCGCACCGCGACGACGTGCAGCGCTGCCGCTCGTCCGGGCCGTTCCTTGCTGACGTTGAAGTTCACCCTGGCAGCGTCGTTCGGCACCTCGCCTTCGACCGTCGCTTCGACGCTCACCGTGCGTTCGACGGCGCCGGCGGCGGTCGGAGCCAGGAGGGCGGCGGCGATTGCGAGCAGAAAAACGAGGCGGCGCACCCCTCCCATTATGCAGTCAGCTCCACCGAGCGCAGCCGGTTCGCCACCGAGTCGGAGTAGTGGGCGGTGATCAGCTCGTCGGCGCCGGTCTCGGCGGCGAAGCGCTCGAGGTAGTCGGCGACGACCTCAGCGGTGCCGACGGCGGTGTAGGCGAGCATTTCGTCGACGACGGCAGCCTGGGGCGAGGCGAGCAGGGCGGTGACGTCGTCCTCGCTGAGCTTGCGGCCGCGGCCGAAGAGGGCACGGGCGCGGACCCGGCGGGCGGCTTCCAGCTGCTCGGCGGCGCTCTCCTCGGTCTCGGCGGCAATCACCCCGAGGCCGGCGATCGCGTAGGGCTCGCTGAGCTGCGCTGATGCCTGGAACCCCTCGCGGTAAGCCTTCAGCGCCTCGTGCAGGAAGCGCGGCGCGAAGTGGGAGGCGAAGGCGTAGGGCAGGCCCAGCTGGGCCGCCAGTTCGGCGCCGAAGAGAGAGGAGCCGAGGAGGTAGAGCGGGACGTGGGTGCCGCGGCCGGGGATCGCCCGCAATCCCGGCAACGGATCCTCGTCGCTGAGGAACCTCTGCAGCTCGAGCACGTCCTCGGGGAAGCGGTCGGAGGCGGCGGGGTCGCGTCGCAGCGCCATCCAGGTGCGCTGATCGGTGCCCGGCGCCCGCCCGAGGCCGAGGTCGATCCGGCCCGGGTGCAGCGTCTCCAGGGTTCCGAACTGCTCGGCGATCACCAGGGGCGAGTGGTTGGGCAGCATCACCCCGCCGGCGCCAAGGCGGATCGTCTCGGTCTGGGCGGCGACGTGGGCGATCAGCACCGCGGTCGCCGAGGAGGCGATCGAGGTGATGTTGTGGTGCTCGGCGTACCAGACGCGTTTGTAGCCGCGGCGCTCCGCGGCCCGCGCCAGCTCGACGCTGCCGGCGAAGCTCTCGGCGACCGTCTCCTCGCGGCCGACCGCGGCGAGGTCGAGGATCGAGAGCGGGATCGAAAGCTTTCCCATCGCGGCAACGATAGGACCTCGGACGCTCAGCCCCCCGCGGCCAGGCGCCGGCCGCCGCCGAACATAGGATCGCCGCATGGACAGTCGCAAGAAGCGCATCCTCGTTGCGATCTCGGTGCCGCTGATCATGGTCGGGATCGACGGGACGATCCTTAACGTCGCCCTGCCGACGATCGCCCGGGACCTCGACACCAGCTCCTCGGAGCTGGTCTGGATCAACTCCGCCTACATCATCACCTTCGGCTCGACGATCCTGCTCTCGGCCTCGATCGGGGATAAGTTCGGTCGCAAGCGGGTGCTGCAGCTGGGGATGTTGGTCTTCATCCTCGGCTCGGTGCTGTCGGGGCTCTCGGACCTGGCCGACAGCGCCACCTTCCTGATCTTCGCCCGCGCGATCCAGGGCCTGGGGGCAGGCGCGATCCCGCCCTCGACCCTCTCGCTGATCCGCTCGACCTTCGACGACGAAAAAGAGCGGGCGCGGGCGATCGGGGTCTGGGCGGGGATGTCGGCGATCGGTCTCGCGGTCGGGCCGATCCTCGGCGGCCTGATCCTCAACTCGACCGAAGCCTGGGGCTGGATCTTCTACATCAACGTCCCGATCGTGATCCTCGGCCAGATCATGATCCGCCGCAACGTTGAGGAGTCGAAGGACCCCTCGGCGGCGCCGATCGACGTGCCCGGCGCGCTGCTCTCCCTCGCCGGCCTCTTCGCCCTCTTCTACGGGCTGATCGAGGGGCCGGTGCGGGGCTGGGACTCGGCTCTGGTGCTCGGCGCCTTCGTCCTCGCCGCGGTCCTGCTCACCGTCTTCATCCGCTACGAGCTGCGGGCAAAGTTCCCCGAGCTCGACCCGCGCCTCTTCCTCTCCGCTCCGTTCACCTCGGGAATCATCGCCATCGCGGTTGCCTTTCTCGCCCTGATGGGTCTCGTCTACGAGCTGACCCTCTACCTGCAGACGGTGCGGGACTACTCGCCGCTGAAAGCCGGCGTCGCCCTGGTTCCCTTCGCGGTTTCGCTGCTGATCGTCGCTCCGCTGGCGCCGAAAATCGCCGAGCGGCGGGGCGACCGGCGCACGGTGATGGCCGGGATGGCGGTTCTCGCCGCCGGCCTGCTCGCCTTCCTCGCTGCCGACACCGACTCGTCCTATCTGGTGGTCCTGGTCGGGTTGCTGCTCGCCGGGGCCGGGGTCTCGCTGATCCAACCGCCCGCCTCGGCGGCGATGATGAGCTCGGTCTCGGCCGACAAGGCCGGGATGGCCTCGGGAACCAACGCAGCAATCCGTCAGATCGGTGCCTCCTTCGGGATCGCGGTGATGGGCGGCATTGGCCAGTCGGTCTTCTCCAGTCACCTGACCGACTCCTCGATCTTCGCCAAGCTTCCTCCCGAAGCGCAGGACACCGCCGAATCGAGCATCTCCGGCGCGGTTGCGGTGGCCGATAAGGCCGGCGGCAGCGGCGGCGCCCAGCTGCTCGAAGTCGCCTCCACCGGGTTCGTCAACGGGATGCACCTGGCGGTGATCGTCGCCGCCGCCTTCTCAGCCCTGGGCTTCGTCCTCGCCGCCAGGCTGATCCCCCGCAAGGCAGAGGTCGAAGCCGAGCACCGGCGGCCGGCCGGAGGCGTCTAGCCGGAGGGGTGGACTTCACCCCTGAACGTCCCCCTGTCGATTTGGCTCTATTGTTCGCCCCGCTTCGGGGAAAGGGAATGGGGACGATGGGTTGCAATCGGCAGTCGCTTGGCTGTGTGGGAGTCGTTTTGTTGGTCTGCGCCGCCCTTGCCGGTTGTGGCTCGGGCCGATCGCAGGAAGACGGGACGCTGCGCGGGAGCATTGCCGCCTTCCCGGAATCTCTCGACCCTGCGCTCAACTTCAGCCTCGAAGGCGCGACGGCGCTGGCCGACACCTACTTGCCCCTGCTCACCTACGAGCACGCCAGCGGCAAAGCCGGGACCAAGCTGATTCCCGGCCTGGCCGAGGCGCTGCCGAAGATCGACCAGGGAGGTCGCCGCTACAGGCTGCGGCTGCGCCCGGGCTTGAAGTACTCCGACGGGACGCCGGTGCGGGCCTCGGACTTCCGCTTCGCGGTCGAACGGCTGATCCGGCTCAACTCCGCCGGTACTTCCTTCTACATGAACATCGTCGGCGCGGAACATTTCGCCGAAACGAAGAAGGGCGGGATCGCCGGGATCGAGGCCGACGACGAGAGCGGGCGGATCGCGATCCACCTGCGCGAACCGGACGGCAGCTTCAGCTACGTGCTGGCCCTGATGTACGGGGCGCCGCTGCCGCCCGACACGCCGGCCGAGGACCAGACCGCCCAGCCGCCGCCGGCGACCGGTCCCTACGTGATCACCAAGGTGCGGTCGGGTCATGGCTGGGAATACGGCCGCAACCCCGTCTGGGCCTCGGACAACGGCGAGGCGCTGCCGCAGCTGCCGGGCGGCCACGTCGATCGGATCGAGTTCGAAGTGCAGACCAACCCCACGACCCAGGTCGACGAAGTCGAGAAGGGCAAGGTCGACTGGATGAAAAACCCGCCTTCGCCCGACAGCTACGCCGAAATCAAACGCCGCTACGAGGGCACCCAGTTCCGCGAGGAACCGACGATCAGCGTCTACTACTTCTGGATGAACACCCGGCAGCCGCCCTTCGACGACCTCAAGGTGCGGCGGGCGGTCAACTACGCGATCGACCCCGAGGCCCTGGAACGGATCTACGCCGGCACGATCGAACGCACCCAGCAGGTGCTGCCCTCGCAGATGCCCGGCTACCGAAAGATCGAGCTCTACCCGCACAACCTGGCGAAGGCGAAGCGGCTGGTCGATGAAGCCGACCCGGCCGATCGCCAGGTGACCGTCTGGACCAACAACCTGCCGCCCAACGACGAAGCGGGCGAGTACTACCAGCAGGTGCTGACCGACCTCGGCTTCGACGTCAAGCTGAAAGCGGTGAGCGCGGCCAACTACTTCACCCTGATCGGCAACGCCGCGACCCCCGACCTCGACACCGGCTGGACCAACTGGTTCCTCGACTACCCGCACCCCGACGACTACTTCGGGCCGCAGCTCTCGGGCGAAAGCATCGTCGCCAACGGCAACACCAACTGGGCCAACTTCGACGATCCCGCGGTGACCGCGAAGATCAATCGGCTCGCTCGCCAACAGCTGGGACCGAAGCAGGAACGCGAATACGGCAACCTCGACGAAGAAGTGATGAAGCAGGCGCCCTGGGCGCCGTTCGGCACGCTCGCCCTCGGCACCTTTGTCGCCTCCGACATCGACCTTGACAAGCTCGTCGTCAGCCCGATGTTCGGGCAGGACCTGGCCAGCTTCCAGTTCAAGTAGTCGCGCTCTGCATTCGCCCATATAGTCAGGCGGCGATGAAGTCCCTGGCAGGAAGGTTGGCATTCCTCGCTGCGCTCGCCGGCGCAGTCTCGATCCTGCTTGCGCCGGCCGCACAGGCGGGGTGGCTGCCACCGGTGGCGATCTCGGAATCCGGCAACCACGCCGGCGTGCCGGACGTCGCACTCGACTCGGAAGGGAACGCGACCGCGGTCTGGGATCGCTCGGACGGGACGACCACCGTGGTCGAAACCGCCTACCGCCCGGCCGGGGCGCCATGGGGTGAAGCGGAAGTTCTCTCTCCATCGAACTCGCAATCGGCCCAGGTCGTGGTCGACCGCAACGGGGTGCTGACCGCGGTCTGGGAACGCTGGACCGGCGTCAACCACTTCGCGATCGAATCAGTCAGCCGCCTGCCCGGCCAGGAATGGACCGCACCGGTCGAAGTCACCGAATTCCAGCAGGGATCTGACCCCGAACCCTGGGTCGCGGTGGACTGGGAAGGCAACACCACCGTGGTCTGGAAGCAGGCGGAAACGATTATGAGCTCGTTCCGGACCTTCGCCCTCGGCTGGGGAGAACCCGTCCCGCTCTCACCCGGCGAAAGCTTCACTCCGGAGACGGCGATGGACGCGCGCGGCGATGCCACTGCGGTTTGGATGCACTTCGACGGCAGCCGCTACGTGGTCGAAAGCGCCTACCGCCCCGAACAGGGGGAATGGGGGGAACCGACCCTGGTCTCCGCGTCGGGCGAAGAAGGCGGTAATCCCCATGTCGCCATCGACGGCAACGGCGACTCCCTCGTCGTCTGGAGGGGGGAAGACGAAGGCCACGAGTTCGTCCGAGCGGCCTACCGGCCGGCGGCAGGAACCTGGGGTGCGCCGGTCGACGTATCGACCGAAGGAGAACAGATTCACGCGCTGCGGGCTGCAGTCGATCCTGCCGGCAACGCGATGGTCGCTTGGTCGGGCGACTTCGCCAAAGAAGGCGAATACGACGTCGTCCACACCTCATACAAGCCGGCCGGCGGAGGTTGGGAAGCTCCGGTCGACCTCTCCGAAACTGGGGCCAACGGATACGTCCAGGACGTCGTCTTCGACCAGAGCGGCAACGCGGCGATCGTCTGGCAGCGCTGGGACGGGGTCGACTGGCTTCTGAAGGCTGCTTACCGGCCGGCCGGCGAAGAATGGGAGGAACCGGTCGGTCTCTCCGAAGAAGGCAAGGACGCGATGGACGGGGTCGTGGTCCTCGATGCACCTGGCAGCGCGACTGCAGCCGACGGCGACGCGACTGCGGTTTGGATCAGCTCCGCCGTCGTTCCCTGTCCGGAAGGGGGCAAAGAAGACCCCTGTCACAGCGATGTGATCGAAGCCGCCGGCTACGACCCCGACGGTCTGCCCGAACCCGAAGTCGAAGCGCCCGCAGAAGGGGAAGTCGGGGAAGAAATCGAAATCTCCACCCCGAGCGAAGACCTCTACTCACCGGAACTCGAGTTCGGTGACGGCGAGAAAGCCGCCGGCACCGAAGCGGTTCACGTCTACGACCAGCCCGGCACCTACCTGGTGCGGGCGACCGGGGCGGAGGAGCTGGGCTACTTCGGCGTCGGCGAGCAGACGCTGAAGATCGTCGGCGAAGGTGAAGGCGGCGGCGAACAGGAATCCGAACCCGACGAAGAGAGCGGAGGCACGGGGACCGGCGGCGGCACGCAGCAGGCCGACCCACCGGGCCCGCCCCTGCTGGTCGGACCGCCCGTCGGTCCCACGCAGGCATGCCTGGACGCGCAAGCCACCCGCGAGGCCGCGGTCACCGGCCTGCGCAAGGCCGAGGCGAAGCTGTCGCGGGCGGAGGGCCCGAAGGCGAGGCAGCGGCTGAGCGCCGCCAAGCGCAAGCGGCAGGCGATGCTGCGCCGGGCGCGGGCCCGTCTCGCTGCCGCCTGCTGAGGGCGGAGTCGTTCCCGCCTGCGCCCACTTAGCATGGCGGGAATGGCGACTGGTGAATTTTCGGAGACCAGGGCCGAGCAGGCGCCGGAGTTCCGCTTCTCCTCCTGGGCGGTGCTGCGGCCCTACGCGCTCGGGCTCTACTTCCTCGGCCTGATTCTCTGGACCGCGACCTACGGGATCCCGGTCCAGCGGGAGCTGGTGATCCTCTGGACCTGCGGGGCGCTGGCCTGCGTCTCGATCGGCCGGCCGCCGTGGGAAATCGTCCAGCTGGTGATCGACTGGCTGCCGATCGTCGCCGTGCTCTGGATTTACGACCTGACCCGCGGGGCAGCGGACTCGATCGGGATCGGCGTCCACTATCACCCAATGATCGACTTCGACAAATTCGTCTTCGGCGGCGAGGCACCGACCGAATGGCTGCAGGCCCGCCTCTACGAGCCCGGCGTCGTCCACTGGTACGACGTCCTCTTCACCTTCGTCTACACCTCGTACTTCATCGTCCCCTTCGCGGTGGCCGGCTGGTTGTGGGCGCGCGACCGGCTCGCCTTCCAGCGCTTCACCCGGCGGCTGGTGACGCTGGCGCTCTGCGGGCTCGCCACCTACGTCGCCTTCCCCGCGGCGCCGCCCTGGCTGGCCGGCGAAATGGGCCTGATCAACGAAGTCCACCGCACCACCGGCAAGGGCTGGGAAGTGGTCAGCGTCGGCACCGCCTCACTCTTCTCCAAGGGCCAGGGCTCGAGCAACCTGGTCGCCGCGGTGCCCTCGCTGCACACCGCCTTCGTCACCCTGGTCGCGCTCTTTTTCTGGAGTCGGGTCCGCCGTCGCTGGCTGCGGCCGCTGCTGCTGCTCTATCCGCTGCTGATGGGGCTGACCCTGATGGCGACCGGAGAGCACTGGTTCTTCGATGTGATGCTCGGCTGGATCTACGCCGGCGTGGTGATGGGCGCCTGGACTCTCTGGGAGCGCCGCCGCGAAGCGCACCTGCCGGCGGAGGCTCTGGCCGCCGAGGGGTCCGGGTAGCGCTCAGCGCTTGAGGCGAAGGCGGCGCTTCAGGTCGACCGGCGCCGGTCGCCCCTGGTCGGAGATGCGCAGCCGGATCCGTAGCGAGCGCTTATGGGCGCGGCGGCTGGAGTGGACGATTCGCTTGCCCGCCTTGGTCAGCGCGACCGGCGCTCCTTCCTTGGCCCCGTCGCGCAGCGAGTAGGAATCGGTGGCCACGGTCCGGCGTCCGAGCTTGACGACGAGCTGGCCCGCGCAGTCGCCGCCGGCGCAGCGCAGCGGCACCCGGATCGCCCGCTGTCCGGCAAGGAGCTTGCCCGCCAGGCCGGCCACGCCGAGCGGCTTGCCGACCTTCGGCTCGGCGGGGGCCGCGGTCTGCGCCCGTCCCGGCGGCGCCGGGGTTTGGACGAGGCCGCCGAGGTCACCCGGCTGCTCCCGCACCGGCAGCCGCAGTTCCAGATTGGAGACCGCGATCGGCAACTGCAGGTTGGACGGGCGCGAGTAGGGAGCGTCGGAGGGGAGCAGCTCCAGCTTGACGCTGTGCCCGCCGCCGAAGCGGTAGCCCTGGGGGTGGAGCTGGAAGATCGTTTCGCCGCCGTCCCCCGGCCGGAGCAAGGCCCGGGCGACGAGCCGCTCTTCGCCGTTAGGCATGACGTCGAGCAGGCGTGCGGCGAGGGCCGAGTCGGCGTTCTGGACGCCGAGGTCGGCGAGCACGGTGGGCGAGCCCAGCAGGGTGAAGCCCGGCGCCGGGACGTCCAGGCGGTAGTTGGCGGTCCCGGGCTGGTCGGCGCCGGAGGCGGTGGCGCAGGCGCCGCTGCCGGCGATCGGGTCGAAGGCCTGGCCGCTGGCCGCGTCGCCCGCCGAGGCAAGGACGGTCTGGGCCGCGGCGGAGCCGAAGCGGATCTCGCCCGGCGAGAGGTTCTGCCAGGAGTCGGATTCGAACGGCCCTTCCGAGGGCCCGCCGCAGGTGGTGGTCAGCGCTTCGGCGTGCGAGCTCGGCGCCGGGCCGACCCCCTTCAGGTAGTGGTCGAACCAGGCGTTCTCGCGCTGCAGGAAGAGTTCCTCGTCGGCGGCCTTGTTCTGGCTGCGGGCGTGGCCGTCGTCCATCAGGAAGAGCGAGATCGGGTCGCCGGGGTACTGCGCCCGGGTGCGGTTGTAGTAGCGGACCGCCTCGTCGACCGGGAAGAGGTCGTCGTTCCAGCCGTTCTGGATCAGCAGCGGCGCCGGCGGCCGCGAGTGGTCGATGTAATACGAGGAGTGGTGGGCGTCGATCTCGGTGACGATCGCAGCCGCCAGCGGGTTCGAGTCGTAGGGCTCGCCGGCATTGATCAGCGTGTACCAGCCGGTTAGGTCAGCGCCGGGGTCGGCGCCCGGCGGGGCGTAGTTGCTGCTGGCCAGGCCGAGCCCGTAGAGGCCGGTCACGTAGGAGGCCTTCTCGACCCCGATCGGGGCGCTGCCGTCGGGGCCGCGGTAGGGGGAGTCGTCGAGGTAGTCGAGGGTGCTGCCGTTCGGCATCAGCGAGTAGGCGAGGTCGGTCCAGGGCCACTGCGGCACCGCCGCCGCCATTTCCATCGCCACGCCGCCGGGGCTTTTCCAGGGCACCAGGGAGCCGTCGGGCAGCATCGTGCGGTTGCGCAGCGCCGCCAGCGCGATCGACATCCCGCCGCCGTAGGAGACGCCGGTGGCGCCGATCCTGTCCGGCTCGGCGACTTCTTCGTCGGCCAGGACTGAGATCAGGTACTGCGCGTCGCGGACCTCGTAGCGGTCGTCGAGCAGGTGGTTGTAGCCGGCGGCGCAGGCTTCTGGTTCGAGCAGGCGGTCGGGGTCCTGGCCGCCGCAGGAGTCACCCCAGCCGCGGTCGCTCATGCTGAAGACGGCGTAGCCGCGTTCGGCCCAGTCGCGGACGCGGGCGTCCTCGAGGCCGATCTTGCTCCCACCCCAGCCGTGGAAGACGCCGATCAGGGGATAGGGCCCGTCATCGCCCGATCCCGGTGCCGGCGGCAGGACCACGTTGACGTCGATCTGGGTTTTGCCGTCCCAGGTGGTGGTCTCGCCGGCGCAGAGGCGGACATTTCCGGCGCCAGACTGCGCCGTGCATTCGAGGTCGCCCCCATAGACCGAGGGGAAGGCCGCATGCGCGGCGGGAGCGAGGACGAGCACGGTCAGCAGCGTCGCCGCCGCGACCCCCAGCACCCCCCGAGCTCTCTCGATCCTCACGACGCGATGCTCATACCCGCGAACCGCGGGCCTGAAGCAGGACCGGACGCAGTTGTCCCCGGTATGCCGGGACAACTGCGTCCGGTTCAGGCGATGCGGCGGGAGAAGGTCTCTTCCAGCGCCTCTTTCCCGTCTTCGCCGGGGACGGTCTTGTCGAGGCGCATCGTCGCCTTGCGGCGGTCGATTTCCAGGGTCCCGACCTGGTTGTCGAAGTAGGGCCCCTCGAGGGTGCGCCAGCGGATCCCCGGGTCCGGGGTGCCGGCGGCCTTCGCCAGCAGGGTGGCGACGGCGGTCAGCGGCCGGCTGAAGCCCCAGCGCACGACCCGGCGCTCGTTTTCGTCGAGCGGGTTGCGGTAGGGAGAACAGACCGCCTGGTAGACGGGGGCCCGGTCGGCCGAGCCCGGGAAGGCGACCTCTGCCAGGTAGGCGTGGTGAACGTCGCCGGAGAGGACGACGATCGAGGCGGGTGCCTTGCCGCGCCGGCCGCAGGAGACCTCATGCAGGAGGTCACGCAGCTTGGCAAAGGACTCGCCGAAGGCGGGCCAGTGGTCGAAGTCGACTTCGCGGCGGAGCTTCTCGCTGACCCAGGCCGCCGGCTTCCCCCAGGCGTTGCCCTCGACCAGACGCTCGCTCCAGGCCTCGATCCGGGCGAAGGCGGGCGAGAGCAGCCAGGGAATCGTCGTGCAGACGATCAGGTGGTCGAAGTCGCCTTCGGTGTGGGAGACGATCCATTCCCACTCCTCGTCGTCGACGATCGCCCGCCGGCCCTCCTCCAGCACCCGTGCCGCGCGGGCGTCGATGAAGATCGCCCGGGTGCGGCCGAGGTCGCGGCAGAAGCTCCAGCGGGTGCCGTCGCCGCTGGACTGGATCCGGTTGGCCCACGGGTAGATCACCTCCTCGGCGGTCTGGTTGCCGCGGACCTGCTGGTAGATCTCGTTGTCGGCCAGCTCGCGCGGCGAGAGGTTGCCGATGTGCTGGTAGATCCAGTAGCTGGCGAAGCAGCCGATCACCCGCCGATGCCACCACGACTTTTGCCGCATCTCCGCCAGCCAGGTGCGGGAGATGTTCCAGTCGTCGCTCATGTCGTGGTCGTCCCAGAGCATCGAGACCGAGACGGTGGAGAGCAGCCAGCGGATCAGCGGCTCCTCCCAGCTCTCGCAATAGAGCCAGGTGTACTCCTCGAAGTCGGTCACCTCCTCGTAGGGCGGGGTGTCGGTGCCGCGCCGTTCGCGGATCTTCTGGCGGGTCTTCGGCGAGCCCTCGTCGACGTAGACCTGGTCGCCGAGCAGGAACAGCTGATCCGGCCACTCCTCGCGGTCGCCCGCCGCCATCTGCTGGGCCAGCACCCAGAGGGCGTCGACCTCGTGTCCCAGTTCGGTCTCGTCTTTGGGTTCGGTGAAGGGGGCCTCATGCGGAACCGCGACCCGGCAGGAGCCGAAGCAGACGTCGAGCGAGCGGTCGGCGTCGACGGTGCGGATCGCGCTCGGCGGCAGCTCCGATCCCGGCTCGGGCCAGCGTACCTCGCCGTTCAGCCGCACCTCGTACTCGTAGCGCGAGGCCGGCTCCAGGTCGGCGATGCAGACCAGCGCGTAGTGATGACCGTCGACCCGGAAGGTCGGCTCGCGGTGGCCGAGGACCTCGACCTCGCAGGGGTCGCTGGTCTCGACCCAGACGGTCGCCTCGGTCTCGGAGACGTAGCGGAGGATGGGGCCTAGGAGCAGTTCTGGCATTTCGGGCATTTGGATCGGTTTCCCTTACAGACGGGCGGGAAACACAATCGTCAGGTGATTTCCGAAAAGGCGCTGACAGGTTCGCAGCGGCGGCGTTCAAGGAGGGTCGGCAGTACATCCACCCTTGAACGGACGGCCCGCGATGGGAAAATCGGCCAATGAGCGAAGCGGCAGCAGCGACGGGACTCGGCCGCTGGCAATCCGACGAGCGCCTGACGCGTCGCGCCTGCAGCGGGGACGAGCGTGCCTTCGCGGCGATCTTCCGTCGCTACCACCAGCCGCTCTACCGCTTCTGCCTGGCGATCGTCGCCAATCCCGAGGACGCCCAGGACGCGCTGCAGAACACGATGGTGAAGGTGATGCGGGCGCTGCCGGGGGAGGAACGGACGATCGATCTGAAGCCCTGGCTGTACCGGATCGCCCACAACGAGGCGATCGACCTGCTGCGCCGGCGGCGCGAGACGGGGCAGCTCGACGTCGAGCAGGCGGCGCCGGGCTACGGGGTGGCCGAGGACGCGGCGACGCGCGAACGTCTGCGCCGCCTGCTCACCGACCTCGGCGAGCTGCCCGAGCGCCAGCGCGAGGTGCTGGTGATGCGCGAGCTCGGCGGGCTCGGCTTCGGGGAGATCGGCGCTGCCCTCGACACCACCGGCGCGGTTGCCAGGCAGACCCTCTACGAGGCGCGGCAGAGCCTGCGCCAGATGGAGGAGGGACGTGAGATGGGCTGCGACGAGGTAAGCAGGGCGCTGTCCGACGGCGACGGTCGGGTTACCCGCCGCCGCGACGTTCGCGCCCACCTCCGCTCCTGCGCGGGCTGCCGCGCCTTCCGCGAGGAAATCGCGACCCGCCACCGCGACCTGGCGGCGATCTCGCCGCTGCCGGCGGCGGCCGTCGCCGGCATGGTCCAGGGCCTGGTCGGCGGCTCCGGGGCGTCGGGCGGAGGCGGCCTGGCGGCGGCGCTGGGCGGCGGCGCGGCGAAAACGATCAGCGCCTCGGCCGCGGCCAAAGGAGTGGCGACGGTCGCCGTCGTGGCAGCGGTCGGGGTCGGTACCGCCGACCGCACCGGGGCGATCCATCTCGGCCTGCCGGGAGAGAGCCATTCGCAGCCGGCATCCTCGGCGCCGCCGGTACCGGCCGGTGTGCACCAGGGAAGCCCGGCGCCGGCGTCTGCGCCAGGACATGAAGCCGCCGGCAACGGCACCGGACCCGGTCGCGCCGATACCGGCAATTCGCAGGGAGCGGGCGCCAAGGGCGCTGGCGCAGCCCGCGGTCACGGTCAGACGGAAACCGCCGCGCATGCAGGCGGCGGCGTCCATGGCCACAAGAACGAATCCGCCGGCAACCAGTCGCCGGGCGCCCCGGCCGAGCACCCAGCGGGCCACGGCGAGGAAAAGCAGCTGCCGAGCGCCGCCGCGGGAGGGCAGGAAATGGCGGCCGAAGGGGGCCGGCCCGAGGACGACAGCGGAGAGGACGCCAAGTCCGAATCCCCCTCGGCCGAAAAGGCGCCTCAGTCCGAGCACGGGCACGGGCAATCGAATTCCCCGCCGGGACAGGAGGCGAAGGAACCGCCGGCAAACCCTCCGCCGGCGGCGGCCCCTGAATCACCGGGACAGGCTCCGCCGCAAACGCCGCCGAAAGGAAAAGGCCCCGACGGTCAAGGACCCCCGGGAGCAGCGTCCTCCCCGGCCAAGGCCGACATCGTCGCCAGCGTCGATTCGGCCAGGGCGGGAAGCGCGTAGCCGCCCTCGAGCACGGCGCCGACCGGGGCGCCCCAACCGTCGGCCGCGTCGCGGACCGCGGCGGCCATGCGGCCGAATGAGGCCGCCTCGAGCCGGCACTCGGCCAGCGGGTCTTCGCTGTGGGCGTCGAAGCCGGCCGAGATCAGGACCAGCTGCGGGGCGAAGCGATCGGCCGCCGGCAGCACCTCGTCCTCGAGCAACGCCATCCATTCGGCCTCTTCGCTGCCGGCTGGGACCGGCAGGTTGATGGTGAAGCCCTGGCCCTGCCCGGAGCCGGTGTCGTCGCGATGGCCGCTCCCCGGAAAGATCCCGCCCTGGTGGATGCTGGCGAAGAGGACGTCGGCGCGCTGGCGGAAGATCTCGGCGGTGCCGTTGCCGTGGTGGACGTCCCAGTCGAGGACCAAGACCCGCTCGACCCCGAGCTCGGCGATCGCCAGCTCCGCGGCGACGGCGACGTTGTCAAAGAGGCAGAAGCCCATCGCCCGCAAGGGCTCGGCGTGGTGCCCCGGCGGCCGGCCGGCGCTGAACCCCACCTTCGTCTCGCCCGCCAGCAGCGCCCGCACCATCGCGCAGGCGCCCCCCGCCGAACGCAGCGCGGCTTCCCAGGAGCGCGGCCCCGCGTAGGTATCCATGTCGATCAGCCCGCCGCCGTTCTCGCAAAGCTCGCGAATTGCCTCTATGTGCTCCCGAGGATGGACCCGCAGCAGGTCCTGCTCCGAGGCGCGCGGTGCCTCTCTCCGCTCCCACCCCAACCAATTCCGCTCTTCGAGAGCAGCCTCGATCGCCATTAACCTCTCCGGCCGCTCCGGATGCCCCGGCAATCCTTCTCCCGGATCGTGCTCGTGGCAGGTCTGGTGGCTGAAGTAGAGCATCGGGCGAATCTAGCGAGGGAGGGTCTGGCCGCTGTGATCGAATGCGGCCATGGAGCGCAGGCTCAGCGTCGGCGAGACTCTCAGCTCTGCCTTCTCGATCTACCGCGACCGGGCCGGAGTGCTGCTGCCGGTGGCGTTCTGGCTGTTCCTCTTCGCCAGGATCGTCGAAGAACTGACCAGCGACCTGCTGGCGCTGTTCTGGCTCGGGGCCATCGTCAGCCTCACCGCGGCAACCTTCTACGAGGGAATGGTTGTCGGGCTGGTGCGGGAGGTGCAGGGCGGGCGCCGCGACTCCTCCATCCGCGACCTGATCACCGGGGTGGTTCCCGTCTTCTGGCGCCTGCTCGGGTCGAGCTTCGTTTACGCCCTCGGGATCACCGGCGGTCTGATCCTGCTGGTGGTCCCGGGCCTGTACCTGCTGGCGGTCTGGGCGGTCGTCGCGCCGGTGATCGTGGTCGAGCGCCGGCCGGTCTTCGACGCCTTTGGCCGCTCGCGCCAGCTGGTCCGGGGGAACGGCTGGCCGGTTTTCTGGAGCATCCTCATCTCCTTCGTGCTCAGCGCCGCCGCCTCGCTGGCACTGGTTCAGCTGGCCGACAGCATCGCCAGCGCGCCGCCGCTGCGAATCGTGCTGGGAACGCTGGCGACGACCGTCACCGCGCCGGTCGCCGCCCTGGTCGCCTCGGTCCTCTACTTCCGGCTGCGCGAGATCGGGGACTCGCCCGCGGCCAGCGATTCCAGCGCGTCCGCCGCCGTCGAGTCGCCGCCCGCCGCCTCGTAGCCGGCTTTCACCCTGGCGGCGCCGGGGGCGCAGCCTTCGGCTGCTGCTGCGGCCTCGGCGAGCCGGGCGGGGGAGAGGCGGCGGCGGGGCAGCCGCACCCCGGCGCCGGCCCCCTCAACGTGAGCGGCGACGTCGAGCTGGTCCCGTCCCCAGGGGACGACGCAGACCGGCACCGCATGGGCAAGCGCCTTCTGGACGATGCCCATGCCGCCGTGGCAGACGACCACCGCGGCGCGTTCGAGCAGCGGCCGGTGGGGGAGGTAGCGCTCGACCACCGCGTCGCCGTGGCGCGGCAGGCTCGCCGGGTCGACCCCGGCGCTGGTCACGACCAGGCGCCAGCGGTCACTCATCCCCTCCAGCGCGGCGGCGGCGATCGCGCTGTCGTCCTGGAACTCCGAGGAGAGGGTGACCAGGGCAAGCGGCCGCCCGTCGGCGGGTATCTCCAGCGGCAGCTCGGCCGGCGGGTCCCAGGTGGCGGCGCCGACCATCAGCACTCCGGGTGGCAGCTGGCGCGGGTACTCAAACGGCTCGGCGGTGAAGTAGATGGTCAGCGCCGCGCGGCTGCGGGCTTCCCCGATTCGCGCCAGCGGCGCCAGGCCGGCGGCGTCCCGGCCGGCGTTGACGGTCGGCAGCCGCGCCCGCTTGTCGAACTGGGAGAGGACGAGTCCGAAGGCGCCGTCGCGCAGCCTTCCCAGCGGGCCACCCTTCGGGCGCAGGCCGAAGCCGAACGGCGGCACCCCGGGCGCCGGGTCTTCGAGCAGGAAGGGACGCGACTCGGCCCAGGGCAGGCCCTCGCGCTCGGCCAGCGCCCTGGCCCCGAAGGTGGTCGTGTCGACTAGCGCCAGGTCGGGCCTGACCGCCTCCAAAGCAGCGCCGAAGTCCGCCACCTCGATCGGCGCCCGTTCGGCCCAGACCTCGAAGGCGCGCTCGCCGGCAGCCTTCTGCGACCGCGCCCGGTGGTCGTCCATCGCCAGCGCCTCGATCGCCGGGTCGATCGGTTCGCACTCGAGCCCCGCATCCCGCACCGCCTCGACACCGGAGGCCAGCGTCCGCACGTGGACCTCGGCCCCGCGCCGGCGCAGCTCCAGCAGCGGTCCCATCATCGGGTTCAGGTGCCCGCGGGCGGGCGAGGTGTAGGCGAGGACCTTCATCGCCTCAACCTACGCGCCGGGACCGCAAAAAGGCACCCTCGAGGTGCTTTTCTGCGGTCTCAGTGCCGGAGCAGGCCGGCGACCGCCTGCGCCAACTGCTCGCCGCGTCGGGTCAGCGTGTACTCGGTGTGGGGCGGGCGGCCGGAGACGAGCCGCCGCTCGACGATCCCGGCCGCCTCCAGCTGCTCCAGCCGCTCGGAGAGGGTGGTGGGGGAGACGCCGGGGAGCGACTGGCGGAACTCGTTGAAGCGGGCGGCGCCGCTGGAGCAGGCGTAGATCGTCGCCATCGTCCAGCGGCGCTCGAGCAGCCCGGCGGCCGCCCGCATCTCGGGCGGCACCGGGGAGCAGTTGCGGCAGCGGGGGGACACGGCGCTCCTTACGCCGCCACTGCCCGGTGGCCCTTCTCGGCCGGCTCCAGAGCCAGCGCCAGGACCTCGTCGATGCTCATCACCGGGTGGAAGCTCATCTGCTCGCGCACCTCCTCGGGAACCTCGTCGAGGTCGCCGCGGTTGCGCTCGGGCAGGATCACCTCGGTCAGCCCGGCGGCGTGCGCCGCCAGCACCTTCTGCTTCAGGCCGCCGATCGGCAGCACCCGGCCCTGCAGGGTGACCTCACCGGTCATCCCGACCGTGTGCTTCACCGGCCGGCCCGTCAGCAGGCTGACCAGCGCCGTGGTCATCGCCGTGCCGGCGCTGGGGCCGTCCTTGGGGATCGCCCCGGCGGGGACGTGGAGGTGGAACTCGCGCTGGAAGGCGTCCGGCCCGATGCCGAGCTCCTCGCGGTGCGCCCGCACGTAGCTGAGCGCGATCCGCGCCGACTCCTTCATCACGTCGCCGAGCTGGCCGGTCAGCACCAGGCCCTTGTCGCCGTCCATCGCGGTCGCCTCGATGAAGAGGATGTCGCCGCCGGCACCGGTCACCGCCAGGCCGGTGGAGACGCCCGGGATCGCCGTGCGCTCGACCGACTCCTGGAAGAACTTCTGGCGACCGAGCGCCTCGCGCAGCGCCGCGGTGTCGATCGCGACCTTGCCCTCGGCCTCTCCCGCCGCGACCTTGGTCGCCGCGGCGCGGATCAGCTTGCCGATCTCGCGCTCCAGCCGCCGCACGCCCGCCTCGCGGGTGTACTCGGAGATCACCGCCCGCAGCACCTCGTCGGAGACCTCGACCTCCTCCGGCCGCAGCCCGTTGCGCTTCAGCTGCCGGGGCAGCAGGTAGCCGCGGGCGATCGCCAGCTTCTCTTCGGTCGTGTAGCCGTCGAAGGCGATCGTCTCCATCCGGTCCAGCAGCGGCGCCGGGATCGTGTCGACCAGGTTCGCGGTGGCGATGAAGACCACCTGCGAGAGGTCGACCTCGACGTCGAGGTAGTGGTCGCGAAAGGTGTCGTTCTGGGCCGGGTCGAGCACCTCCAGCAGCGCCGCCGAGGGGTCGCCTCGCCAGTCGGCGCCGACCTTGTCGACCTCGTCGAGGAGGATCACCGGGTTCATCGTCTTGGCGTCGCGCAGGGCGCGGACGATCCGGCCCGGCATCGCGCCGATGTAGGTGCGGCGGTGGCCGCGGATCTCGGCCTCGTCGCGGATCCCGCCGAGGCTGATGCGGACGAACTCGCGCCCGAGGGCGTTGGCGATCGACTCGCCGATCGAGGTCTTGCCGGTGCCGGGAGGGCCGACCAGGGTGAGGATCGCGCCGTTGGCGCGGTCGTCCTCCTCGATCTGGCGCTCCTCGCGCAGCTTGCGCACGGCGATGAACTCGGTTATCCGTCGCTTCACGTCCTCGAGCCCGGCGTGGTCGGCGTCAAGCACCTCGCGGGTGTGGGCCGGGTCGAGCCGCTCCTCGGAGCGTTTGCTCCACGGCACCGCGATCAGCCAGTCGAGGTAGCTGCGGATCATCGAGCTCTCCGGCGACTGCTCGCCCTGTCGCTCGAGCCGCCGCAGCTCCTTCTCGGCCTGCTCGGCGGCCGCCTCAGGCATCTCCGCCTCGGCGATCTTGCGCTCGTACTCGCCGATCAAGTCGGCCTCGTCCTCGCCCAGCTCCTTGCGGATCGACTCCATCTGTTTGCGCAGGAAGTACTCGCGCTGCTGTTTCTGGGCACCGGACTCGACGTCGTCGCGGATCTTGCTTCGCACCTGCAGCTCGGTCAGCCGCTCGCGCTGAAGCTCGACCGCCAGCTCGAGGCGGGCGGTGACGTCGATTGCCTCCAGGAGGCGCAGCTTGCCCTCGTTGGGGATGTCGGGGGAGAGGCCGGAGGTGTCGGCCAGGGCGCCCGGCTCGTCGATCGAGCGCAGGAAGGCGGCGATGCGGCCGTCGTCGCCGCGGTGCTCGAGGATCTCCTCGACCACAGCGCGATATTCGGTGCTCAGCTCGCGGGTGTGCTCGTCATCGGGGTGGCCGTCGCGGATCTCCTGCACCTCGACCCGCAGCGTCTCGCCCTCGCCCGGCTCGGCGGAGCCGGAGATCAGCCCGCGGTGCAGGCCGACGACGGTGGCGACGGGACGGCCGCGGCGGCCGAGCCCGGTCTCGATCACCTCGGCGACGACGCCGACGCGGCCGAACTCGCCGTCGCGGCGCGGCATCAGGAAGACGCGCTCCTCCTCGCCGACGTCGATCGGCAGGGTCGCGGTGACGGTGGGGAAGACGATTGCCTCGTCGAGCGCTATCAGCCGATAAGTCATAACCAAGTTCACTTTCTGTAGTTAGTCCTCCAACAGGATAGCGCCGATAGTTTCCGCGTCAAGCGCTACGGTGCAAACGTGAGCAAGGTCAAGTGCCAGATCTCGGTTTCCGCCGACGGCTACCTCGCCGGTCCCAATCAGAGCG
The DNA here is from genome assembly GCA_045805745.1 of Solirubrobacterales bacterium. GTDB lineage: Bacteria > Actinomycetota > Thermoleophilia > Solirubrobacterales > 70-9 > VAYN01. The sequence goes on along the minus strand of JBJMKP010000004.1, from coordinate 142,439 downwards.
AGGAGCACGGGCTCGGCGAAGGCGGCGATGCGCTGCACGAGTGGGTCGTCAAGCTCTCCGCCTGGCGACAGTCGCACGGCCACGAGGGCGGCGAGGTCAACGCCAGCAGCGAGATCTTCGAAGCGGCGTCCGGCAACACCGGCGCGGTGATCATGGGCCGCAATATGTTCGGCCCCGTCCGCGGTCCCTGGACCGAGCCGCTATGGAACGGCTGGTGGGGCGACGACCCTCCCTTCAAGGTCCCGGTCTTCGTCCTCACCCACTACGAGCGCGAGCCGCTCGTCCTCGGCGAGACCAGCTTCCACTTCGTCACCGAGGGCCCGGAGCGGGCGGTCGAGTTGGCGCGCGACGCGGCAGGAGACAAGGACGTCTCGGTCGGCGGTGGCGGCGAGGCGATCCAGGAGCTGATCCGCGCCGGCCTCCTCGATGAGATCCTCGTCAACCAGGTGGCGGTGATCCTTGGCGACGGCGTCCGCCTATTCGACGGCATCCCGCCGAGCGTGAAGCTGGAGCAGACGCAGGCGGTCGAGGGCGACGGCGTCGCCCACCTCTTCTACTCGCTCTCCTCCTAAGAGCCGAGGATCTTTGCCTTCTGCGCGGCGAACTCCTCCTCGGTGAGGATGCCCTGCGCTTTCAGCTCGCCCAGTTCCTTCAGCTGCTCGATCGTCGAGCTGCCGCCAGCCGGCGCGGGGGCGGCGGCCTGAGGCGGGGGAGCCGCCGCCTGCTGCTGCTCGTACTGCTGCTGTTCCTGCTGGGCCCAGCGCTCGCCCTGGCGTTTGGAGACGCGGTTGCTGACGGAGGTCGCGGTACCGGCGATGACCGCGGTGCGGGCGACGCCTCGAAGTAGTCCTGGCATGGGTGTTCCTCTCTAGGCGTTGGCCTCGGCCGCGTCCAGCGCGGCCTCGATGGCTTCGACGGGAATGCGGCCACTGGCTACGAGCTGGCCGCCGGAGCGGCGAACGGCGGCGGCGAACGGCGCCGCCCAGGTGTTCTCGAAAACGAGCAAGGCGGCCGAGGTGCCGGGCTCCAGCGCGGCGCCGGCCTCACCGAGGTCCTCCTCGGAGATCAGGCCCGAGGAGGCGCCCTCGAAGACCGAGAGCTCCATGCCGCCGTCGCCGAGGTCCTCGAGCTCGATGCCCGCGACCGTGCCGTCCTCGTCCTTGGCGATCAGGGCCAGGTCGAGGATCCGGATCAGGCCGCGCTCGACCAGGTCGATCAGGTGCGGCGCCACCTCGCCGTTCGGCTGCCGCCCGGGCCACTCGACCAGCAGGTAATCGATCGGGCCCATCTCAACACTCTCGTCCATCGACCCACTCCCTTGATTGAAAAAGATTTTCGATCCCTGGCCAACATAGCGCTTGGCCGGTCGGCGCTCAGACCCCGATCTCGGAGGCGCCGCCGATCGGCAGCCAGCGGACCCGATCGCGGACCTCGGCCGGCGCCCCGGCCAGCTCAGCCTCGAGCTCGTCGCGGCCCTGGCGGAAGTGCTTCCAGCCCTCGTAGTGGATCGGCACCGTGGTCTGGGGGCGCAGCGCTTCGAGCAGCTCGACCGCCTCGCCGGCGCTCAGCGTGTAGCGCAGTGGGCCGGTTACCGGGAAGCGGACGCCGCCGAGGTGGAGGAGCGCGGTGCCGACCTCGAGGCGGTCGGCGACTTCGCGGACCCCGTCGTAGAGGACGGTGTCGCCGGAGATCCACAGCGCCCCGTGCTCCTGTCCCTCCCAGCGCAGTGCGAAGCCGGTCACCTCGCCGACCAGCGGCTTGCTCAACGGCGGCCCGTGGCGGCAGGGGGTGGCGGTGACCTCGATCGGCGGCTTGCCCTCGGCGCGCAGCTCGGTCTCCCCCCAGGGCGCCAGGCCCTGGGCGTTGCCGCCCAGCCGCTTGGCGCCGGCCTCGGTGGTGATCACGGTTCCGGCCCGCGGCAGCAGCGCCCGCCCGGCCCTGTCGAGGTTGTCGTCGTGGTGGTCGTGGCTGAGCAGGACCGCGTCGATCTCGCCCAGCTCCTCGGGGGAGATCGAGGGCGCCGTCAGTTTTTCCGAGCCGGTGCCCCAGCCGAAGCGGTACTTGCCACCCGCCGGGTCGAAGGTCGGGTCGGTCAGCAGCCGCCAGCCGCCGAACTCGATCAGCACCGTGGGGCCGCCGACGTGGGTGAGCTTCACATCCATCCGCCCACCCTAGGTTAGGCTCGCGCGATGAACAAGAATCCTGATTCCGCCGCTGCCGCCAAGCTCTACGGGAACCGCTTCCTGACCGAAGACGCGCCCGCCAAGGATTTCCCCGAGAGCGGCATGCCCGCGCTCGACGCGATGCGGCTGGTCGACGAGGAACTGGTCCTCGAGGGGGACCCGTGGCGCAACCTCGCCACCTTCGTCACCACCTGGATGGAGCCCGAGGCGCAGCGAATCGTCAGCGAGAACCTGCACCGCAACTTCATCGACCACGCCGAGTACCCGATCTCGGCCGAGATCGAGCAGCGCTGCATCCGCATGCTCGCCGACCTCTACAACGCGCCGGGGGAGACGACCGGCTGCCGCACCCAGGGCTCCTCGGAGGCGATCATGCTCGGCGCCCTCTCGCTGAAGTGGAAATGGAAGCAGCGGCGCGAAGCGGCCGGCCTGCCGGTCGACAAGCCGAACCTGGTCTTCGGCGGCGACGTCCATGTGGTCTGGGAAAAGTTCTGCCGCTACTTCGACGTCGAACCGCGGATCGTCCGCCTGCGCGAAGACAAGTACGTGATCGGGCCCGACGACGTCGAGCCCCACGTTGACGAGAACACGATCGGCGTCGCCGCCGTCCTCGGCACCACCTTTACCGGCCACGCCGACGACATCCAGGGGATCAACGACCTGCTGCTGCGGATCAAGACCGAGCGCGAACTTGACGTGCCGCTGCACGTCGACGCCGCCAGCGGCGGCTTCGTCTGGCCGTTCCTCTACCCGCACTCGGAGTGGGACTTCCGGCTCGAGCAGGTGCGCTCGATCAACGTCTCCGGCCACAAGTTCGGGCTCGTCTACCCGGGGATCGGCTGGCTCGTCTTCCGCGAGAAGGCCGACCTCGCCGACGACCTCGTCTTCTACGAGAACTACCTCGGCAAGACGGATGCGACCTTCACCCTCAACTTTTCGACCGGCGCCTCGATGGTGCTCGCCCAGTACTACAACTTCGTCCGCCTCGGGCGCGAGGGCTACACCCATGTGATGGAGGCGATGAACCAGAACGCCAAGGCCCTGGCTCAGAAGCTGGAGGAAAACGGCAACTTCCATCTGATCGGGGCCGACAAGGAGCAGCTGCCGCTTGTCGCCTTCCAGCTCACCGGCGAGCAGGACTACGACGAGTTCGACGTTTCCTGGCAGCTCTCGGCTGAGCGCGGCTGGATGCTGCCCGCCTACACGATGCCGCCGGAAGCCGAAGACGTGAAGATCCTGCGGGCGCTGGTCAAGGAGACGCTGAGCCGGGCCCAGGTCGACCGCCTCGCCGACGACATCCATGAGGCCTGTCAAACCCTGGAGAAGAAGGGCGGCGCCCACCCGCAGGAGCGCGAGCAGATGAAGCGCAGCCCAAGCGTCTAGGGGCGCTCGGCGGAGTCCGGCGCGGCGCGTCCCGGCCACCAAGCGCGCTCGCCGAGCCGGTAGGTGATCGCCGGGATCAGCAGGGCGCGGACGAGGAAGGTGTCGAGCAGGACCCCGGCGGCGACCGTGGCGCCGATCTGGACCAGCTCCTCGAGCGGCAGCAGGGTCAGGGTGGCGAAGGTGCCGGCGAGGATCAGGCCGGCGCCCGTGATCACGCCGCCGGTGCTTGCCAGGGCCGCCAGGGTCCCCTCGCGGGTGCCGCGGGATGCCGCCTCTTCGCGGGCCCTGGTCATCAGGAAGATGTTGTAGTCGACCCCGAGCGCGACGAGGAAGATGAACGACATCAGCTCGAGGTTGAAGGCCAGCCCACCGGCCCCGAATAACTGGGTGAAGGCGAAGGTGGCGAGGCCGAGGGTGGCGGCGAAGGAGGCGAGCACGGTCGCGATCAGGTAGGCCGGCGCGACCAGCGCCCGCAGGACCGCGATCAGGATCAAGCCGATGACGAGCAGGACCAGGGGCACGATCAGCTTCGTGTCGCGGGCGTTGGTTTCCTCAACGTCGAGGTTCTCGACCGGGATGCCGCCGAGTAGCCCGCCTGGGGCGATCTCGTGGAGGCGGTCGCGGATCTCTTCCACCGCCGCTTCGGCCTCGTCCCCGTAGGGGCTGCCGCGGAGGATGAGGACGATGACCGCCTCGGTCGCGTCCGAGGGGACCGGCGCCGGCAGGACCAGCTGCACGCTGTCGAGCCGTTCCAGCTGCTTGGCCGCCAGCGGTGCCTCCGCCGTCTTCACCACCGCGGTCAGCGGCGAGCCGAGCCCGGCGGGGAAGTGCCGTTCGAGCGCTTCGGTCCCGCGGCTGGAGTTGGTCGGCTTGGTCACCCCCTGGCCGAAGCCGAGCGTCTCGTAGTTGGTCGCGTTGCCAAGCGAGAGGACGGCCAGCAGGGCGAGGACCCCGATGATGATCCGGCCCGAGCGGTGGCGGACCAGGTTCGCGGCGCGGGTCCAGATCGTGGGGCGGGGGTCAGGGGGATCCCCTCCGTCGCGATTTGGGGAGGCTCCTCCGGGGACCCCCCTGACCCCCGTCGCATGGCGGTTGGCGGGCCAGAAGGCTCGGTCGCCGAAGATCGCCAGCAGAGCGGGGAGGAGGGTGAAGGCGGCGGCGAGCATCACCGCGATCCCGATCGCCAGGACCGGGCCGAGCCAGTGGGTCGACTCGAGGTCGGCGACCAGCAGGACCAGCATCGCGGCGATCACCGTGCCGCCGGAGGCGAGAATCGCGGGCCGGGTCTCGCGGATCGCAGCGGCCAGCGACTGCTCTTCTCGGTAGCGGTGAACCAGCAGCAGCGAGTAGTCGGTGCCCGCTCCGAAGATCAGGACAAGGAGCAGCATCGTCCCCTCGGTGTTGACGACGATCGCGTTCGCCTTAATCAGGAGATAGATGACCCCGATCGCGACTAGATAGGCGAGGCCGACGACGAGCAGCGGCAGCAGGGCGAGGATCGGGGCGCGGTAGACCGCCAGCAGCAGGAGGAGGACGAGGCCGAGGGTGGCGATCAGGAGGGTGCGGCCGGCGTCTTCGGCGACCTGCTCGAGGTCGGCGGCGATCCCTCCCGGGCCGGTGACGTAGGCCTGCACGCCGGGGAGCTGGTGCGCCCGCAGGTAGCGGCGGATCTTGCCGACGCCGCTGACCACCGCGCCGCGGTCCTCGGCGTCGATCGCCAGCACCATCAGCGCCGCTTCTCCGTCCTTGGAGATCGGCCCGACCCCGTGCGCCAGCCGCGCCACCTGCAGCAGCTGGTTGCGGTGTTCGCCCGAGAACGGGTCGACGATCGGCGTCGCCCCGGTCAGCCCCAGTTCGCCGAGCCCGTCGCCGATCTTCCCGATCGCGTCGAGGTCCCTCCGGTCGAGCCCGCCGTGCCGTTCGAAGACGATCACCACCGGCACGTCTTCTCGCCCGGAGGAGGCGTGCTGGAGGGCGTCCAGCGCCCGGGTCGATTCGGAGTCCTCGGGAAGGAAGCTGCTCTGGCCGGCGGCGGTAACGTCACCGATATGGGCGTGGGCCAGTAGGCCGGCGGCGCCGATCAGAAGCCAGACGGCGACCGTCAGCCAGCGCCCTCGTGATCCGGTGGCCACCGCGGCAGCGTATTCGGACCGATGACCGAAACGACTGATTGGACCTGCGACGAAGGGGTAAACGGAATCTCATGGGATTGAAGCCGCTGCTCATCGCTGCCCTGGTCGCACTCTCCCTCGGCCTTGCCGCATGCGGGGGTGGCGGCTCCGATTCCACCTCCGGCGAAGCCGAAACCGCGCCGCCGGCGAGCGAAGAATCGACCGAATCTAGCGGCGAAGAATCGACCGAAAGCGAACCCGCCCCCAGCGGCGAGGCGGCGAAGTCCGAAAAAGTCGAAATCGTCGAATTCACCTACGAACCCGACCCGGTCGTGGTCCAGGTCGGCGGCAAGGTGATCTGGCAGAACCAGGACACCGCGCCCCATACCGCGACCGCCGACGACGGCAGCTTCGACACCGGCACGATCGAGCAGGGCAAGCTCGGCTCGGCGACCTTCAAGGAACCGGGCACCTACACCTACTTCTGCGAAATCCACCCGACGATGCACGGCACCGTCGAAGTGGTCGAATAGCCTGCCGCGCCTCCGATGCCTTTCTGGATAGCGCGAAAAGCCGCACCCCACCTCTGGAAACGGGTGCCGTGGGCGAAAGTCTGGGTGGTGTCCCTGTGGCTGCTGAAGAAAGGCCGCGACCGGATCGAGGCCAACCTGACCCAGCGGGAACAGACCGAGTTTTGGAACCTGATCAAGAAGTCCAAGGGCATGCCGGGCAACCTCACCCAGCGCGACCGCACGCGCCTCAAGCATCTCGTCGGCAAGACGATCCGCGGCTGACCGAATCCGCGGCGGGCTAGGATCCGGCGCGATGAAGCCGGTGACCGTTTCCGCCGAAGTCGCCGCAGCGCCGGCGCGGGTCTTCGAGCACCTCGACACCCTCGCCAACCACGAGGCCTTCCTCGACCACTACCTGGAGAAGTGGAAGTTCTCCGGGCCGGCAAGCGGCCTCGGCGCCAAGGCCGAAGCTCTCGCCAAGGCGCCGGGTTCGCAGGACTGGTTCGACTTCGAGGTCGTCGAGCGCGAGCCGTCGCGGCTGCTGGTCGAGGAGGGCGTCTCGGCCGGCGGCAAGCGCAGGACCCGCGGCACCTACCGGCTGAGCGAGGCAGGTGACGGCACCAGGATCGAGTTCGAGCTCGAGTTCCTCGAGCTGCCGCGCGCCGAGCGCCTCGCGCCGTTTCTGACCCGCGCCTTCGCCAAGCGGGTCAACGCCAAGGCACTGCGCCGCCTCGCCAAGCAGCTCGACGGCTGAGAGGATCCCCGCGTGACCGAGGGGGAGCGAGACGACCTGGCCGAGCTGCTGGCGCGGCGGGCGCTGACCGAGGACGCGGCGCGGCCCGACGCGGTCGAAAAGCGCCACGTCGCCGGGGGGCGCACGGCGCGGGAGAACCTCGCCGATCTGGTCGATCCCGGCTCCTTCGTCGAGTACGGGCGCTTCGCGATCGCCGCCCAGCGCGGCCGCCGTGAGGTCGACGACCTGATCGCCCGCACGCCCGCCGACGGGCTGATCGGCGGCACCGCCCGGGTCAACGGCGACCTCTTCGCGCCCGAGCGTGCCGCCTGCGCGGTCCTCTCCTACGACTACACCGTGCTCGCCGGCACCCAGGGCGTCCTCGGCCATCGCAAGAAGGACCGCCTCTTCGAGCTGATCGAGCGGATGCGGTTGCCCGTCGTCTTCTACGCCGAGGGCGGAGGAGGGCGGCCCGGCGACACCGATTACCCCGTCGTCTCCGCCCTCGACACCCGCGCCTTCGCGCTCTGGGCGAAGCTCTCCGGCCTGGTCCCGCGGATCGCGATCGTCCACGGCCGCTGCTTCGCCGGCAACGCGGTGCTGGCCGGCTGCGCCGACCTGATCGTCGCCACTGAGGGCAGCAGCCTGGGGATGGGCGGGCCGGCGATGATCGCCGGCGGCGGCCTCGGTGAGGTTCACCCTGACGCGGTCGGGCCGCTGGAGGTGCAGGCGGCAAACGGGGTCGTCGACGTCGCGGTTGCCGACGAGGCCGAGGCGACCGCGGCGACCAAGAAGCTGCTCGCCTACTTCCAAGGCGCGACCGAGCCGGGCCCGGCGCCCGACCAGGCGCGTCTGCGCGAGCTGGTCCCCGAGCGCAGGCGCCGCGCCTACGACCCGCGGCCGATCGTAGAGACCCTCTGCGACGAGGGCTCGGTCACCTTCCTGCGCCAGCGCTTCGCGCCGGAGATGGCGACCGCGTTAGGGCGGATCGAGGGCCGGCCGCTGGGGATCATCTGCAACGACACCCGCCACACCGCCGGCGCGTTGACCAGCGAGGCCAGCGACAAGGCCGCCCGCCTGCTGCAGCTCTGCGACGCCTTCGGGCTGCCGGTCCTCTCCCTGGTCGACACCCCCGGCTACATGGTCGGGCCGGAGGCGGAGGCGACCGGGCTGATCCGCCACGCCTCGCGCCTGCTGGTCGCCGGGGCCGCCCTGCGGGTGCCGCTGATTGCGGTGGTGCTGCGCCGCGGCTACGGCCTCGGCGCCCAGGCGATGGTCGGCGGCAGCCTGCACGAGCCGCTGCTGACGGTCGCCTGGCCGAGCGCCCACCTCGGGCCGATGGGGCTGGAGGGGGCGGTGCGGCTGGCGCTGCGCAAGGAGTTGGAGGCGATCGCCGACGAGGCCGAGCGCGAGCAGCGCGTCCGCGACCTCACCGCCCAGGCTGAAGAGAACGCCAGGGCTCTGAACGCGGCGGCGCTGTTCGAGCTCGACGACGTGATCGACCCGGCCGAGACCCGCGGCCTGATCGCCTCGACCCTGACCGCGGCTGGGGAGGCCCGGCCGCCGGGCAGCCACCGCTTCGTCGACACCTGGTAGCGAGTTCACCCTTTGGTAAGGGGCTGCGTGAGAGGATCGCCGCGCCGCCGGAAACCGAAGGGAGAGACGTGACCGATTACAGCGATCTGAAAGCACTCTTCATCAACTGCACCCTGAAGCGCAGCCCCGAGACGTCCAACACCCAGGGGCTGATGGACCTCTCGATGGAGGTGATGCGCAAGCAGGGGGTCGAGGTTGACTGCATCCGCGCGATCGACCACGAGATCGCGATCGGCGTCTGGCCCGACATGACCGAACACGGCTGGGAGCGCGACGAGTGGCCGCAGATCTTCGAGCGGGTGATGGCCGCCCACATCCTCGTCCTCGGGATGCCGATTTGGTTGGGGGAGAAGTCCTCGGTCGCGACCCACGTCGTCGAGCGCCTCTACGGCAACTCCAGCCAGGTCAACGACAAGGGCCAGTGGGCCTACTACGGCCGCGTCGGCGGCTGCATCGTCACCGGCAACGAGGACGGGATCAAGCACTGCGCGATGAACGTCCTCTACTCACTCCAGCACCTCGGCTACACGATCCCCCCGCAGGCCGACTCCGGCTGGATCGGCGAGGCGGGCCCGGGCCCGTCCTACCTGGACGACGGCTCCGGCGGCCCCGAAAACGACTTCACCAACCGCAACACCACCTTCGCGGCCTGGAACCTGATGCACCTGGCGCGAATGCTGAAGGACGCCGGCGGCATTCCCACCCACGGCAATCAGCCCGAAGAGTGGAAAGCCGGCTGCCGCTTCGACCTCCCCAACCCCGAGCACCGGGTCTAGGAGGCCCCGCCTCCTCCTCCACATCCCCCGCCGCCACCGCAACCGCTCCCTCCGCAGCCGCTGCCACCTGAACAGCCCCCGCCTTCGCCGCCACCGGAGCCATCGCAGCTACCGGCATAGCCGACGCCCGCCCAGCCGACGACCGCCGGATATGGCCCCCGGGCCCGGGCCGCGGTGAGGTCGGACGCGGCGATCCCCAGCGGCTCCCGGATCCCCAGCTTCCGGTCGAGATCCCAGAGAACCGACTCTTCGTCCTGCCCCGCCTCCGAGCGGTCCCAGGCGCGCACGGTCTCGCCGAGCGCATTGCCCATCGACGTCGTCATCGCCTCGTCCGGGGTGTGGTGCAGGAATTCGTCGAACGCCGCCGTGCAGAAGCCACTGTAGGCACGGGTGTCAAGGATGAACTCGTGCCAGGCCTCGTCCACCGCGCGGGAGGGCATCCCGAGGACGGTGCGCCAGCGGCAGGCGCAGCAGATGAACCACTCGCGCAGGCCGCGCTCGACCAGCTCGATCTCCGCGGGCGTGAGGTCGGGCAGGCGCTTGTGAACCCGCGGCCAGAGGTAGTCGGGGAACTCGTACCGGACGATGAAGCGCTCCTGCTTGCGGGCCGTCCGGCGCAGCCAGGCCACCTGGAAGCGGGTCAGCTTGCGCGGCCTACCAGAGCGCATCGTGCTCCTCCATCACCCCGAGTCCCCGGGCCAGCTCGGCGCCGCCGAGCGAGCCGCTGAAGCTGCCGAAGCGGTGGCGGTAGTCGGAGCGGATCAGCAGGTAGTTCTCATTGTGGACGTGCTCTGCCTCGCCGTGGAAGGCGAGGCGTTCGTCGTGGCCGAGGTCGATCGCCTCGGGCTCGAAGCGGACCGGGGGCGGCTCGGCTGGCGCGCCGTCGATCCAGATCGCCCGCTCGCTGCCGCTCGGCGGGTCGTTGATCCCCTCGACTAAATTCCAGGCGAGCGCACGGCCGTCGGCTGACTCGCCGACGCCCGCCGACCAGCGCCAGCTGGTCTCGCGCTGGTGGTGCCCGGCTGACTCGTCGTCGACCCCGCGTCCGCTCAGCTGCCAGCGCTTGCCCGGCACCTCGACCGTGCCCTCGACCGGCATTCCGACCCGCTTGCGCGTCCAGGCCTCGGCCCTGCCGCTGGGGCAGGTGGTCTCGATCGGCGCGACCTCGCCGAGCTGCAGGCTCGCCCGCAGGTCGAGGCTGTCGATCTCCAGCCGCGGCCCGTTCAGGGTCACCTCGCGGCTGCCCGGTAGGAGGATCGTGCGCGCCGCGTGATTCCGTCCCCGCCGGTCCCAGAAGATCCAGAAGGACTGGCTCACGGGCCCGACCTCGGCCCGCGCCGCGCAGAGCATCAGCTCCTCGGCGAAGACCCCGACGTAGCGCCAGCGCTTGCGCAGCTGGCCTTGGCGGAAGAGGGGGAGGGAGGAGGGATCCATCGCGCGAAGGTACTCGGCCGTGGCGCTTTTGTCCTCCCTGGGGAGACAAAGGCGACAGGCAATACGCTGGGCCGCGTGGACCAGTTGATCCAGGTCGTCGGCGCGCTGCTGATCCTCGCCGGCTTCGCCGCGGTCCAGTTCGAGCGCATGCGGCCCGATTCGCGCCTCTACCTGGCGCTCAACCTGGCCGGTTCGGCGATCCTCGCCGTGCTCGCCTGGATCGAAACCCAGTGGGGCTTCCTCCTGCTCGAGGGAGTCTGGGCGATCGTCAGCGCCTGGGGGCTATGGGTGGCGCTTTCCTCCTCCCCGTCAGGGAGCAAAGCGACAGGTCACTAGCCGGCGTTCGCTTCCAGCCGCTCGGCGAGGCGTTTCATCCCCCGCTCGCGCGCCGCCTCGGCGGCGCCGGTCCAATCCGTGGCGCGGTCCTTGGGCCGCTTGACGCCGGCGTCGCGCAGGGTGGCGATGTCCTTGAACTTGAGCAGGTCCTCGCGGCCCTCGATCAGGGCGCCGCGCAGCGCCGGGCGCCGCTCGCGGATCGCGTTGTCGAGGATCGCCTCCAGCGAGCCGTGCTCGCGCAGCAGCTCCGCCGCCGTCTTCGGACCAACACCTTTGGCACCAGGCAGCCCGTCGGAGGGATCGCCGCGCAGGGCGATGAAGTCGGGCACCAGCTCGGGGTCGATCCCGTAGCGCTCGCGCACCTCCTCCGGACCGACCTCTTCGGCGCCTTTGCCGCCGCCCGTTTTGACGTAGAGCACCGTCACCCCCTTGCCCGCGCACTGGTACATGTCGCGGTCACCGGTCAGCAGCAGCGCCTGGCCGCCGGCCTTGGCCTCCAGCGTCGCGTAGGTGCCGAGCAGGTCGTCGGCCTCGAGGTCCTCGGCCGTCGTCACCGTCCAGCCGAAGGCCTCGAAGAAGGGCCGCGCGTCGGTGAACTGGTGCGGCAGCTCGTCGGGCATCGTCTCCTCGCGCTCGGCGTGGTAGGCGGGATACAGCTCGGTCCGATAGGCGGCGGCGTCGGGGCCGAAGCAGAGCACCACCGCCCGCGGCCGGTGCACTTCGACCTCGCGCAGGATCAGGTTCGCCGTCCCCAGCAGCGCGTTGACCGGCCGCCCGTCCGGCCCGACGATCTTGCTCGGCAGCGCGTAGAAGGCGCGGAACAGCATCGAGGGCGTATCGACGGCAAGCAGCGGGGCGGGCACGGAGACACTTATAACGACCGAGCGCCGGGGGTGGCTAGAGTCGTCCACCGCGATGAAGGCCCTCGACGTCAAGAACCTGGAGAAGCGCTACCCGACCGGGGTGGAGGCGCTGCGCGGCGTTTCGCTCGAGGTCGCGGAGGGAGAGCTGTTCGGCCTGCTCGGCCCCAACGGCGCCGGCAAGTCGACCCTGATCCACTGCACGACCGGGCTGGCGAAACCGACCGGCGGCACGATCGAGATCTTCGGCAACGACGCGATCGACGACTATGCCGAGGCGCGGCAGGCGGTCGGCCTCGCCCCCCAGGAGGCGAACATCGACTGGTTCCTCACCGCCGAGGAGACGCTCGACTACCACGCCGGCTATTTCGGGATGCCGCGCAAGGAACGCCGCGAGCGGACCAAGGAGCTGCTGGAGACCTTCTCGCTGACCGAGAAGCGCCACGAACGCACCCGCACCCTCTCGGGCGGGATGAAACGCCGCCTGATCCTGGCCCGGGCGGTGATGCACCGGCCGCGCCTGTTGATTCTCGACGAGCCGACCGCCGGCGTTGACGTCGAGCTCCGCCTCGAGCTCTGGCACTACGTCCAGAAAATCAACCAGGAGGGGACGACGATCCTGCTCACCACCCACTACCTGGAGGAGGCCGAGCAGCTCTGCGACCGGATCGCCTTCATCGCCGAGGGCCAGATCGTCGCCGAGGGGACCAGCGACACCCTCGCCGAGCGCTTCGACGTGCCGAACCTCGAGGACGCCTACCTGGCGCTGGTCGGCCGCAAAGAGCTCTCCCGCTCCCACATCGAGGTCGAGGCCGACGAGGTGGCCTCGTGAGCGCAGCCCAGATCCGCTTCGCGACCCTCTGGCGCCGCGAGGTCAACCGCTTCATGAAGATCAAGAAGCAGACCCTCGGCGCGCCGCTGCTGGAAACCTTCCTCTACATCACGATCTTCGGCGCCGCCCTCGGCTCGCGGATCAAGCACCTGCACGGGATCGACTACGTGCTCTTCGTCATCCCGGGGCTGATCATGATGGCCTTCTCGACCAACGCCTTCACCAACAACTCCTCCTCGATCCTGCAGCAGAAGTTCCAGGGCGCGATCCAGGACCAGCTCTCCTCGCCCGCATCGCCGGCCGAGCTGCTGCTGGCCTTCTCGCTCGGAGGCTTCATGCGCGGCCTGATCGTCGCGATGCTGACCTTCGTCGTCTCGGTCGTCCTAGTCGGGCTCCCGGTCGAACACGTCCTGGTGCTCGTCCCCTCGCTCTTCCTGGTTGGCTTCTTCTTCAGCCAGCTGGGGGTGCTGATCGGGGTCCGCGCCGAGCAGTTCGACGACGTCGCCTTCGCCCAGACCTTCGTGCTGACGCCGCTGATCTTCCTCGGCGGCGTCTTCTACTCGGCGGCGCTCTTGCCGCAGCCCTGGGAGACGCTGACCCGCTTCGACCCGATCTTCTACATGATCAATCTGGTCCGCTACGGGTTCGTCGGTTTCACCGAAGTCAGCATCCCGCTCTCGCTGCTGGCCCTGACCGCGGCGACCGCCGCCCTCTTCCTCGTCAACCTGCGCCTCTTCAGCCAGGGCTACAAGCTGCGCGCCTGACCGCTAGCCAGGATCGGCGACCGGCACGGCGATCTTCTCGTGGTCGTCGGGGAGGAGCAGGATCGCTCCCTCGCCGGTGACGTAGGCCTCCTCGCCGTGCTGGTTGACGTCCATGCCGCCGGCCTCTTCGCGCTCGGTCGCCCGCAGCGGCATCACCGCGCCGATCAGCTTCAGCAGCACGAAGGTGGCGACGAAGGCGTAGGTCGGCGCCGCTAGGACGGCAAGCGCCTGGTCGCCGAGCTGGGCGGCGTTGCCGTAGAAGAGTCCGTCGGAGACCCCGTTCCAGCTTTGCTGGGCGAAGAAGCCGATGAAGAGGATCCCGAAGAAGCCCGCGGTGCCGTGGGCGGCGAGCACGTCGAGGGTCTCGTCGACCCGGGTCCGGGTCCGCCAGACGATCAGGTAGTAGCTGGGGATCGCGCCGAGGGCGCCGAGCAGCATCGCCCAGCCGGGGCTGACGAAGCCGCCCGCCGGGGTGATCAGCACGCAGCCGACGATGATCGCGGTGGCGGCGCCAATCGCCGTCACCTTGCGGCCGTTGATCAGGTCGAGGGCGAACCAGACGACCAGGGTCGCAGCCGGGCAGAGCAGCGTGTTGGTGAAGGCCAGCACGCTCGGGTTGCCGGTCGAGAAGCCGCTGCCGCCGTTGAAGCCGAACCAGCCGAACCACAGCAGCCCCGCCCCGAGCAGGACGAAGACCGCGTTGTGGGGGAGGAGCGCCTGGCGGCCGTAGTCTTTCCGCGCCCCGACCACCAGCGCCGCCGCCAGAGCCGAGAACCCGGAGGCCATCTCGACCGGGACGCCGCCGGCGAAGTCGAGGGTGCCGCCGGAGATCAGCCAGCCGCCGCCGAAGGCCCAGTGGGCGAGCACGGCGTAGACCAGCACCGACCACAGCGCGGCGAAGACGAGGAAGGCCCCGAACCGCATCCGCTCGACCACGGCGCCGGAGACCAGCGCCACGGTGATGATGCAGAAGGTCGCCTGGAAGGCGAAGAAGACCAGCTCCGGGATCGTCGTCCCGTCCCGCGGCGCGAAGTCGACCCCGCTCATGAAGGCGTTGCCAAGCCCGCCGATCAAAGCTCCGTTTCCGTCGAAGGCGAGCGAGTAGCCGACCGCCGCCCAGGTGACCGTCGCCACGGCGATCGCGGCGATGCTCATCATGAAGGTGTTGAGGACGTTCTTGGAGCGCACCAGGCCGGCGTAGAAGAGGCCCAGCGCCGGCGTCATCAGTAGCACCAGCGCGGTGGCGACCAGCATCCAGGCGGTATCGCCAGTGTCGACGCCGCTCATTTGCCCACCGGCGTCACAGCGCCCTCGTCGGCGTCGCCGGTCCGGATCCGAACCGCATGGTCGAGCGGCACGACGAAGATCTTGCCGTCGCCGACTTCGCCGGTGCGGCCGCCTTCGCAGATCGCCTCGACGGTACGGTCGACGAAGTCGTCGGAGACCGCGACCTCGAACCTGACCTTCTCCGAGAGGCCCATCTGCACGGTCGTGCCGCGGTAGGTCTCGACCCGGTCCATCTCGCCGCCGTGGCCTTGCACGCGGCTCATCGAGAAGCCCCGGACCTCGGCCCGGTGCAGCGCCTCGAGGACCTGGTTCGCCTGCTCGGGGCGAACGATCCCGATCACCAGTTTCACTTTTTCCTTCCTCTCCCGTTGGTCAAGCGCCTGCCGGCGCGAGCCTATCGGGACGGCAAGCGGGATTGCGGCACCCTGCGAACCGGGGCGGTCGACCATCGCCCCTCCCTACAATCAGCGGGAATGGCCACGCGGGTTCGCAGGCGGCGTCGCAAGCCGCACCATCCCATCTGGCACAAGGTCGCGATCCCGCTGGGAATCCTCGCCGCGCTTGTGATGATCGCTGGTGGAATCGCGGCGGCCTGGGCGATCAACATCTACAACTCGGCGCCGCCGCTCTCTAGCCTGAAGCCGGTCCAGAAGGGCCGTTCCTCGGCGATCTACGCCGCCGACGGCAGCCTGATCGGCTTCATCCGCTCCGAAAACGTGCGCCAGCCGCTGCCGGAAAAGGCGCAGCCGCAGGTCCTCCGCGACGCGACGATCGCGATCGAGGACAAGAACTTCTTCAAGCACGGCGCCCTCGACTACGAAGGCATCGCCCGCGCCGCCTGGAAGGACCTGCAGGCCGGCTCCGCGGTCCAGGGCGCCTCGACGATCACCCAGCAGCTGGTCCGCAACCTCTACATCCACAACCCGGAAAACACGCTGAAGCGAAAGCTGATCGAAGCCTCGCTCGCGGTCGAGCTCGAGGAAGCGCACGACAAGGACTGGATCCTCACCCAGTACCTCAACAGCGCCCCCTACGGGACGGTCGAAGGGCAGACCGCGGTCGGCGCCGAGGCCGCCTCGCAGACCTACTTCTCGAAGCCGGCCAAGGACCTCAACCTGACCGAGGCGGCGCTGCTCGCCGGGCTGCCGCAGGCGCCCTCCGAATACAACCCCTTCCTCGACCCGAAAGCGGCGCTGAAGCGCCGCAACGAGGTCCTCCTGGTGATGAACGAACAGGGCTACATCACCGGCGACGAATACCGCGAGGCGAAGACCCGCGGCCTCGGCCTCAACCCCGGCGACAAGTACCAGGTGATCAAGGACCCGTTCCTCTTCGACCTGGTCCAGAACGAACTGATCGAGGAATACGGGATCAACACCGTTCGCCAGGGCGGGCTGAAGGCGTATACGACGATCGACCCCGGCCTGCAGGAAAAGGCCGAATACGCGGTCGAAAATTACTGCTCCGTCTGTTACCCCGAAGGCGGCCCCGCCGCTGGCCTCGCCTCGGTCGACCCGAAGACCGGCGCGATCGTCGCCCTCGCCTCGACCGAAGGCTATGCCGACGAAAGCCAGTTCAACTACGCCTGGCAGGCGCATCGCCAGCCCGGTTCCTCGTTCAAGACCTTCGTCCTCACCACCGCGGTCAAGCAGGGCATCGACCCCGCCAGCACCTACTATGACGGCGCCTCGCCGAAGACGCTGGAAATCCCCGGCGGCGGCAGCTGGACGGTGAACAACTCCGAGGGCGAGGGGGGCGGCACCTACAACCTGGAAAGCGCGACCTGGGACTCGGTCAACGTCGTCTTCGCCCAGCTCGACCTCGACGTCGGCTCCGAAAACGTGACCGAGACGGCGAAGCAGATGGGGATCGAATCGCCGCTGCAGTCGGTCCCGGCGGAGGGCATCGGCGGCCTCGCGATCGGCGTCACCCCGCTGGAAATGGCCGACGCCTACGCGACCCTGGCCAGCGGCGGCGTCCACCACGACCCGACCGCGGTCAGCAAGGTCGAGTTCCCCGACGGCAAGGTCGACAACTTCGAGAAGGACTCGGGCGAACGCGTCCTCACCCCGGGCCAGGCCTATGAAGTGACCCGCATCCTCGAGGGCGTGATCACCCAGGGCACGGGCGCCGGCTACACCTCGATGGGCTGCTCCAGCGCGGCCGGCAAGACCGGTACCTCGGAGGAGCTCTCCGACGCCTGGTTCGTCGGCTTCACCCCGCTCTACTCGACCGCGGTCTGGGTCGGCCACCCGACCTCGCGCGAATACACCGGCTTCGGCGGCCCCACCGCCGGCCCGATCTGGGCCAACTACATGTCGGAAGCGGTCGAAGGCGACTGCCCCGAATTCGAAACTCCCAGCTCGCTGCCGGACCTCTCCGGTCTCGACAGCGAACACACCTCTTCGGGTAGCTACAGCGGTTACGAAGAAGAAGAAAGCTACGAAGGCGAAGAAGAAGAAAGCGACGAATCGAAGGGCAAGGAAAAGGGCGGCGACGAAGGTGGCGAAGAAGAAGCCGCCGAACCCGAGCCCGAACCAACCCCGGAAGCGACCCCCGCCCCGACCCCGACGCCCACTCCACCCGCCGGTGGCGGCGTCGGCGTCGGCTAGAGCCTCAAGCCCCGATTAGCTCGATCCGGTAGCCGTCGGGGTCCCTGACGAAGCAGATGCGATGGCCCTCGGTGCGGCCGCCGGGGCGATACGGGGGCTTTTCCGGCTCGATGCCGACAGTGGCCAGCTGCTCAAGGGTGCCGTCGAGGTCGTCGACGCCGAGGGCGATGTGGTTGTAGCCGGTGCCGTGGTCGTAGTCGGTGACGCCGTGGTTGTAGGTCAGCTCCAGGCGGGGGTCCTCGCCGGGCATCGCCATGAAGACGTTGATCGCCTCGTCGCCGATCGGCATCCGGTGCACCTCTTCGAAGCCGAGCTTCTCGTAGAAGTCGACCGAGCGATCGATGTCGCCGATCCGGTAGCAGGTGTGGAGGAACGAGGCCATGGGCTGGAGTCAAGGTTACCGGGGGTGCAGATTCACCAAAAGCAGGTATCCGCGCGCCAGACCCGTTGAACTCCGCCGACCGAAGTATTACGGTGGCGCGTCGGCCGATGGGGGCCGTCTCCGGAGGCAGGGCACGCCGCTCCGTCATCCGCAATCTGCACTCGAAGAAAGGCATCGCTTTGAAGCTTTCACGCGCCCGCTCGCGGGCACTCGTCCTGGTGGCCTCGGCTGCCGTCCTCGCGCTCGGGATCAGCGGCTCGGTCTCCACTGCGGCGACGCCGACCGGCAAAACCGACGTGGTCAACATCGAACTGACCAAAGGCAAGCTGAAATTCGTCGGTCCGGAATCGGTCACCGTCGGCGATCAGCTGGAAATCGTCAACAAGACGAACCCGAAACAGGTCGGCCCGCACACCTTCTCGCTGGTCACCAAGGGCTCCGTCCCGCAGACGCCGGGAGCTCGCAAGAGCTGCTTCACCCCGAAACACATCTGCCTGGCGATCGCCCAATGGCACGGTTTCAACCCGAAAAACGAAAAGATCACGAAGAACCCCGCGACGGCCGGCCCCGAGGGCTGGAGCACCGCCGGCAACGCAACCGGCAAAAAGGGCGACTCGTGGTTCAGCGGCGAAACCAAAGGCGGCCACTTCTCCCAGGAAGTAACGGCCGAAGCCGGCAGCACCCTCTACTACATCTGCGCTGTGCATCCGTGGATGCACGGTCAGGTCAAGGTCGAGGCCCCGGTGGTCCCGCTGCCCACGCCGACCAGCTAGCAAGACGGCTGGGCAGCCCTCAGCTACGCCCCGCTACGGGCGCCGGGTCTTCCTCGGCGCCCTTGGCGGCGGCACCGTGGCCGCGCTCCTGCCCCTCCGGGGCGGGGGCGGCGGCCTCGTGCCGCTGAGCGCGGAGCCGCCGCCGGCACTCGCCGCCTTACCCTTCCGCTCGCCGCTGCCGATCCCCGAGGTCCTCGACGGCGATCACATCCGGATCCCGATCCGCGCCGCTGAGCAGCGAATCTTCCCCGGCCCGAAGACCAAGCTCTGGACCTTCGGCGGCAGCTTCCCCGGGCCGACGATCCGCCGCCGCGCCGGCCGGCGCACCCGCGTCACCTTCGAGCACCAACTGCCGGCGAAGGTGGGGGAGCTCTCGATCCACCTTCACGGTGGCCACAACCGCACCCAGTTCGACGGCCAGCCCGGCGGTCTAACCAAGAGCCATCCAAGCTCGCTGTTCTGCGACATCCCGCGCGGACTCTCGGCCCGCGAGCAGGGCAACGACCTGCTGCTCGAGCCGGGCGGGCGCAAAACCTACGTCTACGACCTGGTCGAGGACGGGGGACCGGAACGGGCCTCGTTCCAGTGGTACCACGACCACCGACTCGACCGCACCGCCCAGCACGTCTGGAAAGGGCTGGCCGGGATGTGGATCGTCGATGACGCCTTCGAGGAAGCGTTGCCGCTGCCCGAGGGCGAGCGCGACATCCCGCTGATGATCGGCGACCGCACCTTCGACCGCCACAACCAGCTGACCGATCCGTTCACCAACCGCCGCCCGCCGGCTGACGGAATACTCGCTGAGACGATCCTCGTCAACGGCGTCCACATGCCCTACCACCGGGTCGGACCCTGCCGCTACCGCCTGCGCCTGCTCAACGTCTCCGCCTTCCGCAGCTACAACCTGCAGCTCTCCAATGGCGCGCCGATGGTCCAGATCGCGACCGAGAGCGGACTGATGCCGAAGCCGATCCGCCGCCGCGAAATCCTCCTCGGTCCGGCCGAGCGGGTCGAGGTGATCGTCGACTTCGCCGGGATGGCGGGGGAGAGCATCGAGCTACGCAGCAGCGCCCGCCACCCCGGCCGCAACCCGGAAGGCGCCCACACCTACAGCGGCGCCCTGATGCAGTTCCGGGTCGGGACCGATCGCCTCGCTGACCGCTCCCGCGTGCCGCGCAAGCTGCGGCCGTTGCCGGCCTGGACCCGGCACGCCAGCCACAAGCCCGACAAGCTCTGGACGGTCACGATCGGGGGCTTCTTCAAGACGCGGTGGGAAATCAACGGCCGCACCTTCAACCCGGCCCACGCCGAGGCGTTCCCGAAGCTGAACTCGACCGAGACCTGGGAGATCCACAACAAGACCAACGTCGCCCACGTAATGCACCTCCACCACAGCGACTGGTACTTGCTGGAGCGAAACGGTGCCGAGCCGCCGCCGTGGGAAAAGTGCCTCAAGGAGACCTTTTTCCTCTACCCCAACGAAAAAATTCTCCTTGCCGGTCACTTCTCCGACTACACCGGGAAATTCGTCATCCACTGTCACATGCTGGACCACGAGGATCACGGCCTGATGAGCCAGTTCGAGGTCGTTCGGGGTTAAAGAAAACGTCCGCGTTTGCCGATGGTCGGGGCATGGCCAATGCCGAAAATCGGGTAAGCGTTCAGCCCAGCATCCGTCCGGCCAGCCGGATCCGAGCGCGTGCTGTCGCCGTCCTATTTGTCGCCGGCGCCGGTCTCGTTGCAATCTCGCTCGTGCTTCCCCATCCGGAGGGAGCCGACGAATTCTCCCTCGTCCTCACTGCCCTGGCGATGGCAATTGCCGGTGGCGTCGTCTGGCTCTTCTCCAGCAGGATCCCGGGGCCGGCTGCCCACCTGCTCCTCGGTGCGGCCTCGGTGCTCACCTGCGCCCTGATCTACGAGAGCGGGATCTCGGTCGGTCAGTACGGAACGATCTTCGTCTGGGTGACCCTGCTCACCTCCTATTTCTTTCCCCGCCGGACCGCTGCGCTGCACCTCGCCTGGCTGCTCGCCTCCTACGGCTGCGTCCTCCTCCTGGTCGAAAACACGGCTGGGTACTCACCACTCACTCGATGGTTCTTCACGGCGATCTCACTCGGCGTGGTGATGCTGTTGATCACCGGGATAATCGCCCGCCGCGCTCGCGCCGACGAGCGGGCCCGTCACTTCTTCGACCTCTCCCGCGACATGCTCTGCACCGCCAACATGGATGGCTACTTCATCGAGCTCAACGATGCCTGGGGGGAGCAGCTCGGCTACAGCCCTGAGGAACTGCGTTCCACACCGTTCGTCGAGCGTGTCCATCCGGAAGACCGCGAGCGCACCGAAGCCGAGGCTTCCGCGCTCTTCCACGGCGGCGAGACCCTGACCTTCGAAAATCGATATCTCGCCAAGGACGGAACCTGGCATTGGCTGCGCTGGAGCTCCCAGCTCTCTCCCGACGAGTCCCTGATCTACGGTCGCGCCGCCGACGTCACCGAGCTGAAGCAGATCGAGGCCGAACGCGAGGAGCTGCTCGGTCAGGTCCAGGAGCTGGCACGGACCGATTCGCTCACCGGCCTGCCGAACCGGCGGGCCCTGGAGGAACAGCTGCCGCGGGAGATGGCTCGCGCCCGTCGCCGCGAGAGCCCGCTCTGCCTGGCGATCGTCGACATCGACCACTTCAAGGCCTACAACGACACACACGGCCACCTCGCCGGGGACGAAGTGCTGCGGGCCTGCGCCCGGGAATGGGACACCGCCCTGCGGGGCGAAGACACCCTGGTCCGCTTCGGCGGCGAGGAGTTCCTCGTCCTGCTCCCCGACACCGATCCCGAGCAGGCGGCGGAGATCGTCGAGCGACTGCGCCAGCGGACCCCGATGGAGCAGACCTGCTCGGTTGGCCTCGCGCTTTGGGACCAGACCGAGACGATCGACGATCTGTTGCGGCGGGCCGACGAGGCCCTGTACCTGGCCAAGGCCAGCGGCCGCGATCAGCTGGCGCAGGCCGAACCGACCGCCTAGCCCGAACAGGCACCGGCCGGTCCAGTCATGATGCGCGCATGGGTCGCGCAGAGCACGAACGCGCGGTGCGCTTCCGCACCGCCCGCCGCGACCCGAACCTGACCGTCATAGAGGGCTTCCACGCCCTCAAGCATGCGCTGCGCTTCGGCGCCGAGGTGGTCGAGGCGGTTGCAATCGACCCCCCGGGGCTGGAGGCGATGGCCGGCGAACTGGCGCCGGACCTGACCGGGAAGCTGGTCGGGAGGGTCGAGCAGGTCGACAAGGAGACCCTGGCCGATCTGGTGCCGCTGCTCCCACACACCGGGGTGGCGGCGATCGCCCGTCGCCCCGACGTCGACCTCGTCAGCGCGCTCGCCGACCCCGCTCCGGCCCCGGCGGTGCTGCTGGAGCAGCCGCGCAACATGGGCAATATCGGCGCCTGCATCCGCGTCGCCGCCGCCGCCGGCGCCGCGGCGCTCGTCACCACCGGCGAGAACGACCCCTGGCATCCCGATGCAGTTCGCGGCGCCGCCGGCCTGCAGTTCGCGCTGCCGGTCGCCGCCGTCAAAGTCCTGCCGCAGAGCGACCGGCCCCTCCTGGCGATCGATCCGGAGGGAGAGGAGCTGGCGCCCGAGCGCCTGCCCCAGCGCGCCATCCTCGCCTTTGGCACCGAGCGTCACGGCCTCAGCGGCGAGGTCTTCGAGCGCGCAGACGCCCGTGTCTCCATTCCGATGCGCGCGGGCGTTTCCAGCCTCAACCTCGCGACGTCGGTTGCAATCGCGCTATATGTGATGAGAATGGGGAACCCGTAAGGGCTCTTTATCCATAGAAAGGAACAACTTGTTGCCACTCCCAGTCGCCGACATTAGCTTCGGCGAACTTCTCCTCATCGCGCTGGAGGTCTTCTTCTTCGTGATCTGGATTTGGATCCTGATCACCATCCTCTCCGACCTCTTCCGCGACCACGAGCTATCCGGCTGGGCGAAGGCGGCCTGGGTGCTCTTCCTCGTCTTCATCCCGTTCCTGACGGCGTTGATCTACCTGATCGCCCGCGGAGAGGGGATGCGGGACAGAACGATCAAAGCCCAGGCCGATGCAAAAAAGCATTTCGACGAATACGTGCGCGACCAGGCGCAAGCCGCCTCGCCGGCCGACGAACTGCACAAACTTGCCGAGCTGAAAGACAAAGGCGCCCTCAGCGCCGAGGAGTACGACAAGGCCAAGGCCAAGCTGCTGGCCTAGGCAAGCTGCGGTCCGGGGGTCGATGGAGACCCCCGGACTCCTGCAAAACTCGCAATTTGCAAAGGAAGTTGCGGGTTATCGACCACTCCCGGCGGCTTTAGGCACCTTCGCTAGCCTCCGCCGCCGTGCTGTTCGCTTCCTCTCCGAGCGCGGTTCGCCGCCGCGCCCTCGTCTTTGCCGCGCTGCTTTTCGCGGTCCTCTGCGCCCTGGCCGGATCCTGGGCGGCGTCGGCCCCTGCCGATCCGCAGCAGAAGCTGGAAGCGACGCGGGACAAGCTGGAAAGCGTGCGCGAAGAAGGCAGCGACCTGGCTGCCTCGATCGCCGCCCAGAACGCCGCGATCGACGCCAAGCTCGGCGAAGTCTCGCGCCTGCGCCAGGAGCAGGAAGCGGTCGAGGCCGAACTGAAGGAAAAGCAGGCCGAGCTGGACCGCGCCACCGCTGCGCTGGAAGCCGAAGAAGCACACCTCGAGCGGGTGCGGGCGAAACTGCAGAAAGGCCTGGCCCTGCTCGGCAACCGCCTGGTCTCGATCTACGAGGCGGGCTCGCCGGACATGCTGAACGCGATTCTCGAATCCGAAGACTGGAACGAGATGTCGGCGCAGACGGAATACCTGCGCCAGATCCAGGCCTATGACGACGCCGTCGTCGAACGCGTGAAGGGCCTGCGGGACGAAGTCCGCGGCGCGGTCGAACGGCTGGACAAGCGCCGGGGAGAGATCGAAGCCGCGCGCGACGAAATCGCCGCCAAGGAGCGCGAAGTAGCCGCCGCCAGCGCCGAAGCTTCGGCTCGCTTCCACGAACTGAAAGCCGAACAGGCCGCCCGCCAGGAAGCTCTGGACGCGCTGCAGTCGCGCGAAACGGCGCTTAGCGACAACCTCTCGGCGATCTCCGAACAGGTTGCCTCCGAAGGCGGCGACGCGACCGAAGGGCAGATGCCGGCGCCGCTCAACCCCGGCCAGGAAGCCCAGGTGCTGAGCGAAAGCGAAGCCAGCGCGCCCGCCTCGGCGCCGCAGGCGGTCAAGGACGCGATCTCAGCTGGCAACGCGATCGCCACTACGCCTTACATTTGGGGCGGTGGCCACGGCTCCTTCGAATCATCCGGCTACGACTGCTCCGGTGCCGTCAGCTACGCGCTGCATGGCGGCGGGCTGCTGGAAAGCCCGCTGGACTCGACCGGCCTCGAGACCTGGGGCGAACCCGGGCCCGGCCGCTGGATCACGGTCTACGCCAACTCCGGCCACGCC
The DNA here is from genome assembly GCA_045805745.1 of Solirubrobacterales bacterium. Classification (GTDB taxonomy): domain Bacteria; phylum Actinomycetota; class Thermoleophilia; order Solirubrobacterales; family 70-9; genus VAYN01. The sequence goes on along the minus strand of JBJMKP010000004.1, from coordinate 118,379 downwards.
TGGATGGTGATCGCCGGGATCGCCTTCGACACCGTCGGCGGCCCCGGCCCGCGCTGGCACGACCCCTGGGTCGACTCCCCGGAAGGGTTCATCGCGAGGCATCCGGCAGGTCTTTGATTCAGCCGTGGCGCCTGGGGTAGGTTTGCGCCATGGATCTTGAGCAGCAGCTGGAGGAGATGCTCTCGGTCGAGCGCTTCGAGCCGCCCGCGGAGTTCCGCGCCAACGCGGTCTGGTCGGATCCGAAGGTCTACGAGGAGGCTGCCGCCGACCCGGAGGCCTGGTGGCTGGCGCAGGCCAAGGAGGTGCTCGACTGGGATGTCGAGCCGACCCAGGGCCTCGATGACTCCAACCCGCCCTTCTACAAGTGGTTCGCCGACGGGCGGCTCAACGCCAGCTACAACTGCCTCGACCGCCATGTCGAGGCCGGGATCGGCGAGCGCGTCGCCTTCCACTGGCGCGGCGAGGAGGGGGAGGAGCGCGACGTCACCTACGCCGACCTCCACCGCGACGTCCAGCGCTTCGCCAACGCGCTCAAGGACCTCGGGGTCGAGAAGGGCGATGTGGTCGGGATCTACCTGCCGATGATCCCCGAGGTCGTCGTCGCGATGCTCGCCTGCGCCCGGATCGGCGCCCCCCACAACGTCGTCTTCGGCGGCTTCTCGGCCGAGGCGGTCGCCGAGCGGATGGACTTCTCCGAAGCCAAGGCGCTGGTCACCGTCGACGGCGCCCGCCGCAAAGGCAAGACGGCGCAGATCAAGCCCATGGTCGATGAGCAGATGGGCGGCCACGAGGCGCTGGAGACGATCATCGTCGTCCGCCACACCGGGATCGAGTGCCCGATGACCGACGGCCGCGACGTCTTCTACGACGAGGTGCTGGCCGCCGCCGACCCCGAGTGCCCGGCCGAGCCGATGGAGGCCGAGCACCCGCTCTACATCCTCTACACCTCGGGTTCGACCGCGAAGCCGAAGGGCATCCTCCACACCACCGGCGGCTACATGACCGGCGTCACCGCCACCCACCGCTACGTCTTCGACCTGAAGCCCGAGTCCGACGTGTACTGGTGCGCGGCCGACGTCGGCTGGGTCACCGGCCACTCCTACATCGTCTACGGGCCGCTCGCCAACGGCGCCACCTCGGTGATGTGGGAGGGGGCGCCCGACTATCCCCACAAAGGGATCTGGTGGGAGCTCGCCGCCCGCTACAAAGCGACGATTCTCTACGCGGCGCCGACCGCGATCCGCACCTTCATCAAGTGGGGGGAGGAGATCCCGGCCGAACACGACCTCTCCTCGCTGCGGCTGCTGGGTTCGGTCGGCGAGCCGATCAATCCCAAGGCCTGGCTCTGGTACCAGCAGGTGATCGGCGGCGGTCGCTGCCCGATCGTCGACACCTGGTGGCAGACGGAGACCGGCGGGATCATGATCTCGCCGCTGCCGGGGATCACCGCGACCAAGCCGGGCTCGGCGACCACGCCGTTTCCCGGGGTCGAGGCCTCGGTGGTCGACGAGCGCAGCGGCGAGCCGATCGACGAAGGGCAGGGACTGCTCGTCCTTGAGCGGCCGTGGCCCTCGATGCTGCGCGGCCTCTACAAGGAGGACGACCGCTTCATCGAGACCTACTTCTCCCGTTTCGGCAAGGAGCGCTACCTGGTCGGTGACGCCGCCCGCCGCGACGAGGACGGCTACTTTTGGGTGATCGGCCGGATCGACGACGTCGTCAACGTCTCCGGCCACCGGCTCTCGACCGCCGAGGTGGAGTCGGCGATCGTCGCCCACCCCGACGTCGCCGAGGCTGCGGTGATCGGCCAGTCCGACGAGGACACCGGCCAGGCGATCTGCGCCTTCGTCACCTTGCGCGGCGGCATCGAGGAGTCCGACGAGCTGGTCGAGGGGATACGCGCCACCGTCGCCGAGCGGATCGGCAAATTCGCCCGCCCGAAGCGGATCATCTGGGCCGACGACCTACCGAAGACGCGCTCGGGCAAGATTATGCGCCGCCTCCTGCGCGACATCGCCGAGGGCCGCGCCCTGGGCGATGTCACGACCCTGCGGGATCCCGGCGTGATGCAGGAGCTGGAGGCGAAGATCGCCGAGGAGCAGGCTCAGGCCGAGTAACGGCCATCCGCTCGATCGCCAACTCGAGCGCCTGCAGCTGCTCCTGGACGCTTTTCAGTTCGCGCAGGGCGAGCGCCTCCGCGCTCAGCTGCTCTTCCTCCATCTCCTCCTCGATCTCGGCGATTTCTGGCGCGAGGAAGCGCTGCGCGAAGGAGCCGGTGAGGAGGGCGACGAAGCCGATCCCGATCAGCAGGATCACGGTGGAGACGATGTCGCCGCCGGGCGTCGTCGGGTAGATGTCGGACCCAAGCGTGGTCATCGTCGTCAGCGCCCAGTAGCAGCCTTCCCAGAAGCTGAGGTGCTGGCTGCGCTCGAAGCCGGTGAAGGCGGCGCCGCCGGCGACCACGGTCAGCAGGGCCAGCAGCAGGGCGTAGCGGACGCCCTCTAGGGAGAAGACCTCGCGCGAGAGTTCAGCCACGCGCAGCAGGCGGAGGAGCCGCAGAAGCCGCAGGGCACGCAGGCTCTGCAGGGCGGCCGGCAGCACCGGCGGGGTCAGGACCACGATCACCACGTCCAGCGGGTGGTGCCGCAGCCACGCCTTCCGGTCGGGGACGACCCACAGCATCACCACCAGCTCGATCAGGAAGGCCACCCAGGTGACCCAGTTGAGGACCACCGCCACGTCCTCGAGCGTCCCGCCGGGCTTCGACTCGGTGATCGCCACCATCGGCACGGTCAGCGCCGCCGCGATCAGCATCGGCGTGTTCAACTTTTCGCGGATGCGAATACTGCGCTCGTCCATCCGCGTCTGCTTCGACGCGGGAGCCCTGGTGCCTTTCGCGGCGGGGTGGCGCTAGCCCTGGCGGGCGGCCTTGACCAGCGACGCTCCCGGCTTCATCACCTGGAACGGGACGAAGCTCTTCTTCGCGACCGAGACGGTGATCGGGCCGACGCTGGGGTCGCCGCTGGGAAGGATCTCGAAACTGCCGGTGATGCCGTTGTGGACTGAGGTTGCGCGGACGGCGTCGATCGTGCCGCTGCGGTCGCGGCCCTTGCCGATCGCGCCGAGGACGACGTTTGCAGCCTGACCGGCGTAGGGCGCATACAGTTCGACCGGCCCTCCGAGCTCTTTTTCGAGTTCGCCGACCAGCTTCTTGCCGGGCCCGGTGAGGTTCTGCGGCACCTGGCCCGGAACGCTGGCGAACATTCCCTTCGAGGCCTTGCCTGCCAGGTCGATCGTCGACTGCTGGGCGAACCCGTCGGGGGCGAGCAGCTTGACGCCGCTGTTGGGACCGAGCACCGCGACCTTGTCCTTGATCAGCCGGGCGCCGTTCTCCTCGGTGAGGCCGGCGAGCAGGACCGCATCGGGAGCGGCGTCGGCGACCATCCCCATCAGCCCTCGGTAGCTCGAGGCGTTGACGTTCCAGGCCTTGAAGCCGGCGACGTTGATGCCGAGCTTGCGGGCAGCCCCGCGGAAGGTCTTCGCCTGACCGAGGCTGGTCGGGTCGTGGCCGGCGTAGAGCACGTAGGTGTCCTCGATTCCCTGCTTCTTGGCGAAGCTCGCCAGGCCGGCGCCCTGGTAGGCGTCGTTGGGAACGACGCGGGCATAGTTCCGCCGCCCCGGGTAGAGGCTCTTGGGCTCGCCCTTGCCGCAGCTGGGGCTCGTCTGGGTTAGGCAGATCAGGGTGTTGCCGGGGGAGACCATCGCCACCCCGCCGCCGGGCGCCTGGCTGAGAATCGGGATCATCGCTTCGGCGCAGCCCGAGTTGTAGGTGCCGATCACGCCGAGGACGCTGGCGTCGGCGGCGTAGGCGCGGGCGTTGGCCTGGCACAGGGCCTTGGTCCAGAGGCCGGTCTTGGCGCTGGAGTCGTCGCAGGCCTGGAAGCCGACCGTGACCCCACCCGCCTGCCAGTTGGCGCCTTCGAGGACGAGCCGGATCGCGTCGTTCATCTGCAGCGAGCGCTGCTTCGAGTCGCCCTGCAGCGGCAGGTCGGAGACGACGATCGCCTCGGGAGCTCCCTGGCCGCCGTACTGGAGGGCGCCGCAGGTCGAGGACGCGACCGGAGTCGCTGCCGGCCCGGCGGCGCCACTGTTGCCGCCGAAGGCAAAGAGCGCGACCGCGGTCAGCAGCAGAGCTGCAAGGCCGAGGGTCTTCGTCAGGCGCAGGGACAAGGCCGGAACACCTTACTCGCCGCTTCGGAAGGCGACCCTAGAAACGACAAGACCCGCCGCGAGGCGGGTCGAGTCTGGTGACGCGGGGAACCACCCCGCAGACGATTGACACTCGCGCCCTCAAGTTAGCACGATCGCCCCATCTCGACCCGCATGACGCGGTATGTCTGCGGAGGGCACCGGACTCGAACCGGACCCGGCGGTGAACCGGGCGGAGCGAGTGTCAATCGCCCGAAGGCACCTGCCTCCATCACCCTCCGGCGGCCGATCTTAGGGACGGATTTACCTCAGTCAATAGGTGTCACTAAATTGGCTCAAAGATGTGACACTTCCATGTCACTTCGGCTCAGTTCGGTACCTAGGAGCTGGATTCCGTGACTGGTTCGGCGCCCAGCCCGACGTGTGCCTTGCTGTCGGCGCTGCGGATCAGGAAGAGGGTGGCGAGGAGGCCGATTACGGCGAACCCGGCGCCGACGAGGAAGGCGGAGGAGAAGCCGTCGGTGAGGACGGCGGGGTCGTGGGAGTTGCCGATCTGCGAGTTGGCGATCGCGGCGAGGACGGCGAGGCCGAGGGCGCCGCCGACCTGCTGGGAGGTGTTGATCAGGCCGCTGGCCAGACCCTGCTCGCGGTCTTCGACCCCAGAGACGGCGGCGATCGTGACCGGGACGAAGGCGAAGCCGAGCCCGACGGCGGCGAACAGCGAGGGGCCGAGGATGTCGACGAGGAAGCTCCCGTGGACCGAGATCTGGGAGAACCAGACGAGGCCGATGGCGATGAAGGCCATGCCGGCGGCGAGGATCGGCTTGAAGCCGACCTTGGTCACCAGGCTCGAGGCGATTCCGGCCGAGAGCATGATCGCGATCGCCAGCGGCAGGTAGGAGAGGCCGGCCTTGATCGCGCTGAAGCCGAGCACCTGCTGCATGTAGAGCGAGATGAAGAAGAACATCGAGAACAGCGATGCGCCGACCAGGATCCCGACCACGTTGGCGCCGGTGATCGTCCGTATGCGGAAAATCGAGAAGGGTACGAGGGGGGCGCGCGAGCGGCGCTCGATCGCGACGAAGGCGATCAGCAGGATCGCCGAGGCGACGAGGGTGCCGATCGTCTGCGCCGATCCCCAGCCGGCGTCTTCGGCGTCGAGCAGGGCGAAGACCAGGGCCGAGAGGCCGAGGGTGATCGTCACCGCGCCGGCGACGTCGAAGTTCCGCTCCTCGCCCTCGTTGCGCGATTCGGCGATCAGGCTCGGGCTCAGCGCAGCGGCGGCGATCCCGATCGGGACGTTGACCCAGAGGACCCACTCCCAGCCGAGGTATTCGGTCAGGACGCCCCCGAGGAGGACGCCGGCGGCGCCGCCGGAGCCCGCGACCGCCCCCCAGATGCCGAGGGCTTTGTTGCGCTCGGCGCCGTCGCGGAAGGTGGTGGCGACGATCGAGAGGGCGGCGGGGGAGAGGATCGCGGCCCCCAGGCCCTGCACCGCCCGCGCCGCGATCAGCTGCCCGGAGGTGCTGGCCAGGCCGCCGGCCAGCGAGGCCAGGGCGAACAGCACCAGCCCGAACATGAAGACGCGGCGGCGTCCGAGCAGGTCGGCCAGCCGGCCGCCGAGCAACAGGAAGCCGCCGAAGGTCAGCACGTAGGCGTTGACCACCCAGGGCAGGCCGCTCTCGGTGAAGTTCAGGGCGTCGCCGATCGTCGGCAGGGCGACGTTGACGATCGAGGCATCGAGGACGACGACGAACTGCGCCGAGCAGAGCAGGATCAGGGCGATCCAGCGCTTGTCGCGGGCCTCGGCGGCGTCGGTCATCGGACGAGCTCCATCGCCGCTGAGGATTTCACATCGACTCCGCCGGCTCTTCTCGAAAGCTGCTGTTTTCGCCGACGGCGGTTGCGAGCCGCGGAGGCGCGCCTAAGATCGACCCATGTGCAGAAACATCAGAACCCTCCACAATTTCGACCCACCCGCGACCGACGAGGAGATCCAGGCCTCGGCGTTGCAGTACGTGCGCAAGATCAGCGGCTCGACCAAGCCGTCGCAGGCCAATGCCGAGGCCTTTGACGAGGCGGTCGAGGCGGTGGCCGCCGCCACCCATGCGCTGCTGGGCCGCCTCGTCACCAATGCCCCGCCGAAGGACCGCGAGGTCGAGGCCGCCAAGGCCAAGGCCCGCTCGGAAGCGCGCTTCGCGGCGTAGCTAGCCGGCCGGCTCCTCGGCCGGTGCTGCAACCCGGTCGAGGAATTCGACCAGCAGCCGCTCGACCGTCTCGGGCGCGTCGGCGAACGGCCAGTGGCCGCTGGTCGCCAGCACGTGGACGTCGGCGCCGGGGAAGGCCTTCTCCTGCTGGTGGGCGTAGGAGGCCGGCAGGTAGGCGTCGTGCTCGCCCCAGATCACCAGCGCCGGGATCCGGCGCGGGGCGAGCAGCCCGATCAGGTTCTCGGACATGCCGCCAGGGTCCGGCGTCGCCCGGTAGAGCTTCAGCACCGCCCGCCGCGTGCGCCGGTCGTAGTGGTCGTACATCGTTTCGACGAACTCGCGCGGCAGGCCACGCGGCTCGTTGCGGTTGAGCGCGAAGCGGTAGCCACGGCGGTTGGTGATCGCCTGGAAGAGCTCGCCGAGGACCGGGGTGCGCCAAATCCGCGCCAGGCTGTGCCAGGTGTAGCCGGGGAGGACGCCGGTGTCGATCAGGACGATGCCGGCGAGGGCGTCGGGGTGTGCCATCGCCCAGACCAGCCCGATCGGGCCGCCGAAGTCGTGCAGAACCAGCTGCGCCCGCCCGATCCCCAGCTCCTGCAGCGCTTCGGCGAGGAACTCCGCGTAGCCGAACGGGGTGTGCTCGAAGCCGTCGGGGGCGATCGTCTCGCCGAAGTCGGGCAGGTCGAAGGCGACTGCCCGGTGGCCAGCCGCGCCCGCGGCGGCGGCCAAGCGCTCCCAGTCGTCGGCCGAGCCGGGGTTGCCGTGGACGAAGACGACGGCCTCGGTCGCGGCGACCGGTCCGGCCTGCACCAGCCGCGTTCTGGTGCCGCCGGCGAGCAGGGTCGTGTGTTCCACCGCGGCGCTCATCGGGCCAGGGCGTGGCGGGCGTGGACGGCGATCGCGCGGGGCAGCAGGCGCGGCATCGTCTGCTGCGGCCTGGTCCGGCGGGTTCCCATCCGGTCGAGCAGCTCGGCCGCCTTCGGGTCCTGGGCCGCAGCGGAGAACATCAGCCGTTCGACCGCGCTCATCGGCCGCCCCGTCGCGTAGTCGTGGATCAGGAAGGCGTGGCCGCCCAGCTCGCGGGCGTGGCGGCGGCGGTAGTGCTCGAGTCCCTGCTCGAGCGACTCTCCTCCCTGCAGGGCCGGCTGGACCGCGTCGGCGAGCCACTCCGCCGACTGGAAGGCCCAGCCACAGCCGACGCCGAAGAGGGGGTCGGTGGCAAGGGCGGCATCGCCGATCAGCGCCAGCCCCGGGGCCACCGGCTTGCGCATCCGGTTGGTCATCTCGATCTTGCCGAGGACCGGTTCGATCGAGCGCGATTCGAGGATCGGGGGCGCCTCGGGCACGTCGGCGACGAACCGGACCAGTGCCGCCTCGGGGTCGCGCTTGAATTCGGGCAAGCGGTCCTTGGTCGGCATCGCCGCGTAGAAGGTGAGGTCGCTGTCGGTGGGGAAGGCCGCCGCCCAGTGCGGGTCGAGAAACCAGATCGTGCTGTCGGGGGAGTGCTTCGGCGGCGGTCCTTCGAAGTAGCCGCCATAGGCGATGCGGTTGTGCGGGTAGGTCTTGACCGGCACCTCGGAGAGCTCGGCGACCTTCGAGTCGCGCCCGTCGGCGCCGATCATCAGGCGCCCGCGCAGTTCCCGCTCGGTCCCCTCGCGGTTGCGGGCCACGACCCCGCCGAAGCCGCCGTCGCCGCGCAGCAGCCGCTCGACGCTCCAGCCGAGCATCAGGTCGACGCCGGGGGTGTCGGCCGCGGTGGTGCGGACCAGCGGGTCGAGTACCTCGCGGCGCAGGTTGACTCCGCGGCCGGCACGATCGGGCGGCGCTTCGACCCATCCCCATCGCGTCCACATGTGCATCTGCGGGCGCAGCCCGCCGGCCGCTTCGATCGGCTCGAGCAGCCCGAGGCGCTCGATCGCCGGCACCCCCGAGGCCTGGATGAAGTGCGAGCACATCCGCTTGAAGGCGTTCGGGTCGGGTTGCTTCTCGACCAAGGCAACCCGCAAACCGGCGCGCCCGAGCCGGATCGCGGCGGCGCAACCGGCGAGGCTGGCGCCGACGATGACCGCGTCGTACGCCGCTTGCTCGTCGATGATGGGGGACTGGGAAACGGTGTCGGACATGGCTGCCTCCCTCGATCGCTATATCATTCGTCCCGTACTATACGCATCGAACTATGAAAAGCAAGGCCAAAAAGATCAAGCTCACCGGCACCTCTTACGCCCTGATGGCCGTCCTGCACGAGTTCGGCGAGATGACCTCCTACGACATCAAGCAGGCGATGGAGAGCTCGATCCAGAACTTCTGGCCCGTGCCCCACACCACCGCTTATGAGGAGCCGGCCCGGCTCGCCGTCGCCGGCTACCTGGCGGCGAGGCAGGAGGCGGGGGGTCGCCGTCGCCGCGTGTACTCGCTGACCGAGGCCGGGAGCCGGGCTCTCGCCGAGTGGGCCGCAGAGACGGAGACGGCGCCGCCGCAGCTGCGCGACGAAGTGATGCTCAAGGTCTTCGCCGGTGCCGACCCGGCGGCTCTGGTCGCCGACCGGGTCGAGTGGCACCGCAGGAAGCTCGAGGAGCTGCGCGGTTACCTGGCCCTGGCCCGGGAGGGCGAGGGGTTCGGAGCCTCGGAACGGACCCTGATCGCCGGCATCGCCTACCACGAGAAGATGCTGGAGATGATCGACCGTCTGGTCGCCGCCTCTTCCCGCGGGGACTAGCGGGCGACGACCCGGCGGAGGTTGACGGCCGCGATCCGCCCCGCCATCGGTGCCAGCATTTCCTCCGGTCGCCTGCGGCGGGTGCCCATCGACTCGAAGAGGGCGGCCGCGCGTGGGTCGCGAGCCGCGGTGGAAATCATCAGCCGTTCAACGAGGTCGAACTTGCGGCCGGTGGAGTAGTCGTGGATGAGGCGGGCGTGCATCCCCAGCTGCCGGCGGTGGCGCCTGCGGTAGCGGCGCAGCCCGTTCTGCAGGGACTCGATCCCCCGCAGGGCCGGGGAGACGCTGTCGGCCAGCCATTCGCCGGACTGAAATGCGAATCCGCAGCCGACTCCGAAGAGCGGGTCGGTGGCCAGGGCGGCATCGCCGATCAGCGCCAGTCCGGGGGCGATCGGCCCGCGGATGCGGTTGGGCATCTCGATCTTGCCGGTCGGCACACCGACCAACCTGCTCGCGCGGATCGGCGGCGGTTCCGGCACGGCGGCGACATGGTCGACCAGTGCCCGCTCGGCGTCCGCCTTGAACTCCGGTGCGCGGTCCTTGCTCGTCATCGCGATGTAGAAGATGAGTCCGCCATCGGTGGGAAAGGCGGCGGCCATGTCGGGATCGAGGAGCCAGACTGCACCGTCGGGCCAGAACCTCGGCTTCGGCCCCTCGAAGTAGCCGCCGTAGGCGAGGCGATCGTGGGGGAGGGTCGTCTCCTTGACCGCGGCCATCGCCCCGACCGCCGAGTCGCGCCCGTCGGCCCCGACCGTGAGCTTTGCCCTGATCTCGCGCTGGCTCCCCTCGCGATCGTGGACGACAACGCCGCGGCAGGTCCCCCCGTCCCCGATCAGCTCCTCCGCCCTCAGTCCCAGCATCAGCTCGACGCCAGGTTGAGCGGCTGCCCGCTCGCGCAGCATAGGGTCGAGCAGCTCTCTGCGCAGGTTGAGGCAGAAGGCCTCTTGCTTCTCGGTCGGTTCGATCCAGCCCCAGCGCGTCCAGGAGTGGAAGCGGGACCGGAGTCCGCCCGCGGCAAGAATCGGCTCGTAGAGGCCGAGTCGTTCGATCGTCGGCACCGCCGAGGCTTGGATGAAGTGCGAGCAGACGTGCTTGTAGGCGTTCGAATCGGGACTCTTCTCGATCAGGGCGATCCGCGCTCCGGCGCGGGCGAGGAGGATTGCCGCGGTGCATCCGGCAAGGCTGGCGCCGACGATCGCAACGTCGTACTCGCCTGCGTCTTGCGCCATGCCCGCAGCCTAGTCCGGGGAGAGCCGTTGTTACAGGCACTTGGTCACACACAACTAGTTTGCTAAACTAATTACCAGAGCTAATCAATGCAGACGAAGACCCAAGCCATCCCTCTCAGCGAGCGTGCCGCGCATCTGCGCACGGCGATCGTTCGCACCGCCCGGCGCCTGCGCCAGGAGGCGGCGGCGGAGACCTCCGGCCTGACCCCGACCTCGGTCGCGGCCCTGGCGACGATCGAGCGCCACGGCCCGCTGACCCCGAGCGAGATCGCTGCGATCGAGCGGGTCAAGCGGCCGACCATCACCCGCACCCTCGGCTGCCTCGAACGCGAGGGGCTGATCGACCGCGCCCCCGACCCGGCCGACGGCCGCAGCTCCCTGGTCAGCGTCAATGGCGCCGGCCGCGAGCGGCTGCGGCGATTGCGCGGCCGCAAGAACGCCTACCTGGCACGCCGCATGCGCGACCTCACCGACGAGGAGGTCGAGACGCTCGAGCGGGCGGCCGAGATCCTCGAGCGGATGCGGGAGGGAGAGCGGTCTTGACAGCCGCGATCCGCCACTCATTCAATTCGCTGGAGGTCCCCAACTACCGCCGCTACTTCGCCGGCCAGCTGATCTCCCTGTCGGGGACCTGGATGCAGACCGTCGCCGCGATCTGGGTGATCCTCACCCTGACCGACAGCGGAGTCGCCGTCGGCCTGACCACCGCCCTGCAGTTCCTGCCGATGCTGCTGATCGGCGCCTGGGGAGGGCTGCTCGCCGACCGCATCCCTAAGCGCCGGCTGCTGATGACCACGCAGGCGCTGATGGCGATCCCCGCCGTCGGCCTCTTCGCCGTCACCGCCACCGGGGTGGCGACGCCGTGGATGGTCTACCTCGCGGTCTTCGCCTTCGGCACCCTGAACGCGATCGATAACCCGACCCGCCAGAGCTTCGTCTACGAGATGGTCGGCCCCGACCGGGTGGTCAACGCGGTCAGCCTCAACAGCGTTCTCGTCCAGGCGGCCCGGATCGTCGGCCCGGGAATCGCCGGGGTGCTGATCGCCACCGTCGGCGTCGCCCCCGTCTTCGCCCTCAACGCCCTCACCTTCGTGGCGATGATCCTCGCCCTGCGGGGAATGGACCCGCAGCGGTTGCACGCCGGCCCGGTGGCGCCGCGCGAGCCGGGCGCGATCCGCGCCGGCCTGCGCTACGTCCGCGGCACCCCGGAGCTGCTGGTCCCGCTGGCGCTGATGGCGCTGGTCGGGACGCTCGGCTTCAACTTCCAGGTAGTGCTGCCGCTGCTCGCCAAGTTCAGCTTCGAATCGGGGGCGATGACCTACGCCGCCCTGGTCTCGGCGATGGCGGTCGGCTCGATCGCCGGCGCCCTGGTCAACGGCCACCGCGGCCGCACCGGCCCGCGCCTGATCGCCGGCGGCGCCCTCGCCTTCGGGGCCTCTGCCCTGTTGGCGGCGGCGATGCCCAGCCTCGCCCTGGAGATAGTCATGCTCGCTCTCCTCGGCGCCGCCGCGGTCACCTTCGCCGCCACGATCAACTCCACCCTCCAACTGGCGGTGACCCCCGAGATGCGAGGCAGGGTGATGGCCCTCTACAGCGTCGTCTTCCTGGGCTCGACCCCGATAGGTGCCCCCCTGACCGGCTGGTTGGCCCAGCACTACGACCCCCGAGTAGCCCTGGTCCTCGCCGGAGCCTCGGGCCTCCTCGCAGCCTGGGCGGCCCACGTCAGCTTCAACCACATCAGGGGCCACCACGAGGCGGCGACGGGCGAACACGCTGTGGCATAAGCGCCCTCCTAGCGACAGCGTCTAGATACAGCCGAACTACGGAAAGCTGTCGCAGAGGGTGCCGGTGTCCTTCGGAGGAATGTTCGGCGATATGCAATCTGGCTATTGCGCGCGGAGCGCGCAGCATGTTCTCCCCGTAGCGAAGCGGAGGGGAGTTCAATTCCGGAGAGGGACACCGGCACCCTCTACCGCAACAGGTCGAAGTCGAATTCCGGGGGAAGGCACGCACGCCCTCCCCCGGAAAAACTCAATCCCTAGCTGCCGATGTAACCAGCCGATTCGAGGTACGCCGTCGCAGCCTGCTTAGGCGTTTCCTTTTCGAGTTCGACCCGAGCATCGAGCTCCTGTACGACCTTCAGGTCAAGCCCTTCCTGTACCTGCAGGATCGTCTTTTCGTAATCCGGCCCAGCCTTTTCGGCGACCGACTTCTTGGTCACGAAGATGACGTTGCCGGACGGGAAGACTTCCTTGTCGTCTTCGAGGATGACGAACTTGTTGCTCTCGGCCGAGAGCTGCGGGTCGGTGGTGAAGAGGATCGAGAGATCCGCCTGACCCTTTTCCAGCACCGTGTAACGGAGGGCGATGTCGACCGGGGTAAACGACTTGAACTTCAGCCCGTACAGTTCTTCCAGTCCGGCCAGGCAGTCGATCCGCTGGCGGCACTCGGGGGAGCCGTAGAGGGACAGTTCTTCGGAGACGCCTTCGAGGTCGGAGATCGTCTTCAGGCCGTACTTTTCAGCCGTTTCCTTGGTCGTGCCGACCGCGTTGGCGCTGGCGAACGGCGTCGGTTCGAACGCCTGCAGGCCTTCCTTTTCGAATTCCGCGTTGGCCTTTTCCCACGCTTCGGCGGCGTCGGAGGGGACTTCTTCGGGTTCGAGGCCGAAGAACGAGGTCAGCGCCGTCGAGGCGTACTCCGGGTAGCCGGAGATCTGCCCCGTCTTCACCGCTTTCAGGGCCACCGTTTCGGAGCCGAGGTTGAGGGCGCTCTTCACCTTGTAGCCCGCCGCCGCCAGGGCCTGGGCGTAGATTTCGCCGAGGATTTCCTGTTCGGGGAAGTTCTTCGAGCCGATCGTCAGGCTCACCTTCCCGTTTTCCGGATTGGACTGGATCGCGCCGGCTGCGCCGCCTTCGGTCGAGCCGGAGCTGGTGGTGTCGTCGCTGCTGCCGCACGCGGCGACGCTCAGCGTCAGCGCGAGCGCCGCGATTGCCGCAAGCAGCACGCGGAGTCTCGTCTGGTGGGTCCTCACTTGATGCCTCCTAATTGGGTGGATTGGGTGGACGAGTCGGTGAGTCGTTGTTACGCAGTCTTTACCTTCAGCCCGTCGGAAGTCAGGCGATGCTGCAGGAGGGCGAGGAGGCCCTCGAGGGAAAGGGCGAGCAGGGCGACAAGAATCGCGCCGGCGAGGAGCCCGCTTTCGCCGTAGACGTTGCGGTTGATGATGAAGTCGCCGAGCGTTTCCACGCCGGCCAGGGGGGCGATGGTGGCGGTCGCAAGGATCGCGATCGCGGCACTGCGGATGCCGCCCATTACGGTCGGGATAGCGATCGGCAACTCGACCCTGCGGATGATCGCCGCCTCGCTCATCCCGATGCCGCGGGCGGCGTCGACGGTGGCGCGGTCGACCTGCTGGACGCCGACGTAGGAGTTGTTGAGGATCGGTGGAAGCCCGAGGATCGCCAGGACGGGCGCGACATTCTGCAGGCCGACACCGATCAGCACCGCAACCAGAGCGATCACCGCCAGCTCGGGAATCGCGCGGCCGGCGTTGCCGAGGCCGATGGCGAGCTGCTCGCCCTTGCCCCGATGACCCAGGTAGAGGCCGAGCGGCAGAGCGATGACGAGGGCGATCGCCAGGGCGATCAGCGTCACCTCGAGCTGCTTCAGCATCAGTTCGAGCACCTTGTCGAAGCCGCCCACCTTTTTGCCGCCGGTCACGTTCGACTCCTGCGGGGCGAAGATGAATTCGATCGCCCCGGAGAACGAGGCGAGAGGCAGTGCGGCGGTCATGCCTCGGCCACCCTTCGCCACGGCGTGGTGAATCGCTGCACCAGCAGCAGGATCGTGTCGAGGGTCAGCGCCATCAGGATCACGATCGCCGCGGCGATGATGATGCTGGTCGGAAAGGTCAGGTTCGACCCGTACATCTGCGTGCCCAGCCCGCCGGCGCTGATCAGGACGGCGAGGGTCGCGATCGCGATCGTGCTGACCACCGCGACCCGGAGCCCGGCGATGATCTCGGGGATCGCCAGCGGCAGCTCGACCTTCCAGAGGATCTGATTGGGGGTCAGCCCCATGCCCCGGGCGGCGTCTTTGACCGAATCCGGGACGTTATTCAGGCCGAGAACCGTGTTGCGGAAGATGATCTGCAGGGTGTACGCGCTGAGGACGACGATCGCCGTGTCGCGACCCAGCCCCGTCACCGGCAGCAGCAGGAAGAAGAAGGCGATGCTGGGGATCGTGTAGAGGATGCCGGTGGCGGCGAGCAGCGGCGGCTGCAGCCAGCGGACCCGGTGGGCAAGCAGCGCCAGGACGAAGGCGACGACGAAGCCGATGACGATGGACGGGATCACGATCTGCAGGTGCTGGACGGTGGGGGTCCCGAACCGGTCGATGTTTTCCTTCGCCCAGTCGAAGCAGAAGACGTGTTCGGGCTGCGCCTGGCAGAGGTCGCCCACGTCGCGTTCTTTGAAGAAGTCGCCGCCGACCTGGCCGCCGGCGGCTAGCAGGAAGGGGCTAGCCATGGGGTCGCTCCACCGCCGGGTGCTCGTCGCTCTTGGCCTCCGGCGATTTGAGGAACTCGGAGATGATCTCGACCGAGAGAACGCCGACGATCCGCCGCTGGTGATCCACCACCGGCGCGTACTGGGCCTCGCCCTGGAGCAGGTCGGCGAGGGCGTCGCGCATCACGTCGTCGAGCTCCAGCACCGGCCCGAGCGGCGAGTCGGGACGCCGCGGGACGGTCTCCGCCGCCAGGTCGCGCTCGCTGAGCCAGCCGAGCGGCCGCCGCTCGCTGTCGACCAGCAGCGGGTAGGCGACTTCGACGTCGGGCGAGTCGAGCTTGGCCCGCACCTCGGCGGTCGCCTGGCCGACGTGCGCCAGCGGCGCCTCCCAGAGGTTGATGTCCCGCACCCGCATCAGCGCCAGCCGCTTCAGCGCCCGGTCGGCGCCGACGAAGTCCTCGACGAACTCGTTGGCCGGCGCCATCAGCAGCTCCGCCGGGGTCGCGTACTGCTCGACCCGGCCGCCCTCGCGCATCACCGCGATCCGGTCGCCCATCTTGATCGCCTCGTCGATGTCGTGGGTGACAAAGAGGACGGTCTTCTGGATCTCCACCTGGAGGCGGAGGAACTCGTTCTGCAGGCGCTCGCGATTGATCGGGTCGATCGCCCCGAAGGGCTCGTCCATCAGCATCACCAGCGGGTCCGCCGCCAGCGCCCGCGCCACCCCGACCCGCTGCTGCTGGCCGCCGGAGAGCTGGGCGGGATAGCGGTCGCCGAGCTCGGGATCGAGCCCGATCAGCTCCAACAGCTCCGCCGCGCGCTCGCGGATCCGGTCCTTCTTCCAGCCGAGCAGTTGCGGGACGGCGCCGATGTTCTCGCTGATCGTGCGGTGGGGGAAGAGCCCGATCTGCTGGATCACATAGCCGATCTCCCGTCGCAGCTGGGCCGGCTCCCGGTCGCGGACCGAGCTCTCGCCGATCAGCACGTCGCCGGAGGTGATCTCCACCGTGCGATTGACCATCCGCATCGCCGTCGTCTTGCCGCAGCCGGAGGGGCCGACCAGGACGCAGATCTCGCCCGCCGGGACCTCGAGGCTGAGGTGGTCGACCGCGGGCTCGGAGGCGCCGGGATAGATCTTGGTGGTCTCCTCGTAGCGGACCGAAGAGGCAGCCGGGGCGTCGCTCATAGGCCCAGTCTTTCGGCTCGCTCGGCGGCGCGGGCGACGATTTCCTCGAGGTCCGGGACCTGCCCGCCGCGCATCAGGATTTCGCCGCCGACCACCGTCGTGTCGACAACCTGGCCCGAGGCGGCGTAGACCAGGTCGGCGGTGAGGTCGCCGATCCCCAGCTCCGGCACATCGGCGCGGAGAAGGAGGAAGTCGGCCGGCGCGCCGGGCTGCAGCGGGGTCGCGCCGAGCCGCGGCGCGCGGGCACCGGTCGCGACGGCCCAGGCCTCGCCGGCGTCGATCGCGCTCGGGTCGGCCGCGGCGTGCTTCTGGGCCAAGGCGAAGGTCTTCAGGTCGGCGAGCAGGTCGAGCGAGTCGTTGGAGCCGGCGCCGTCGGTGCCGAGCCCGACCGCGACGCCGGCGGCCTTTGCGGCGGGGTGCGGGAAGACGCCGCCGACCGCAAGCTTCATGTTGGCCACCGGGTTGGTGACCACGGTGGCGCCGCGCTCCGCGACCAGCGCCAGCTCGTCGGGGTCGAGCCAGACCCCGTGGGCGAGGACGGTGCGCTCGCTCAGCAGCCCCAGGCGGTCGAGGTAGAAGGCCGGCCGCTCGCCGTGCTCGGCGAGGCAGTCCTGAACCTCCTGCTCGGTCTCGGAGAGGTGGATCTGGACCGGCAGGTCGCGTTCGGCGCTGAGCTCGGCGATCCAGCGCAGCGACTCTTCGCTGACGGTGTAGATCGCGTGGGGGGCGAGGGCGGGGGCGATCTCGGGTCCATACCCACTTAGGGCCTCAAGGCCACGCTGAGCCATCTCCCGCAGCTGCTCGGGACTGCCGTGGAGGTCGAAGAGCGGCGCGCCGATCGTCGCCCGGATCCCGGCGTCGGACACCGCCCGCGCCGTCGCGGCCGGGTGCCAGTACATGTCCCAGAAGCGGGTGGTGCCGCTGCGCAGCATCTCGGCGCAGGCGAGCCGCGCCCCCCAATAGACGTCCTCGTCGTCGAGCTTCACCTCGATCGGCCAGATCCTCTCTTCCAGCCAGGGCATCAGCGGCAGGTCGCCGCCGGAGCCGCGGAACAGGGTCATCGCCGCATGCGTGTGGCCGTTGACCAGCGGCGGCACCAGGTGCGCCCCGCCGGCCTCGATCGTCTCGTCCCCCGGCGCCGGCGAGACCCCGGGCCCGATCGAGGCGATCGTCCCGTCCTCGCAGCGGACCCCGACGGTCTCGCCGTCGAGCAGCGCCCCGGTCACCGCCAGGCTCATCGCCCCACCGCCCCGAGGCGCGGCAGCACGGCCTCTAGGCCCTCGCGCAGCCGCTCGGCGTTGATCAGCCGGTCGGCTTCCATCCCGGCGGTGCTGACCGTCTCCTCGGCGAGGCCGTTGGCGAGGTTGTCGACCACGCAGAGCGCGGCGTAGTCGAGGCCGAGCTCGCGCGCGACGATGCACTCGGAGCCGATCGTCATCCCGACCACGTCGGCGTGCGCCGCGATCAGCCGGATCTCGGCCGGGGTCTCGAAGCGTGGCCCGCGCGCCTGCCAGTAGACGCCGCCGTCGCGGGGCGCCTGGCCGCTCTCGCTCCAGGCGGCGATCACTTCTTCGCGCCAGCGCGGCGCGAAGCCCGGTGCCGAGTGGGCGCGCTCGTCGCCGAAGATCGAGTCGCCGAGGCCGAGGGCGATGAGGTCGTCGGGGCAGACCAGGGCCCCGACCTCGAGCTCGCCCGGCTTCAGCGAGCCGACCGAGCCGATCCCCAGCACCCGGTCGCAGCCCTGCTCCAGCAGCGGCCGCAGGTTCGCCTCGTGGTCGATCGCGTGGGGGAGGACGAAGGCGCCGTCGGCGCTGTGGCGCTGGACGATCGCCGCCCCCTGCGCCGCCGCGGCGGCGGCGATCTCCTCGCCGCCCGGGCCGAGCGCGTTGCTGCCGAGGATGACGGCGAGCCGTCCCATCCGCCGATCCTATGACGCCTCAGCCGCCGCGATGGGCCTTGAACGCCGCCGCGGCCTCGTCGTGGTCGACGATCGGCTCGGGATAGTCGAGGCGCTCGAAACCTTCCATCCGCCACGGTTCGAAGATCGCCTTGCCGCGCACCGACTCCAGTTCCGGTAGGTAGCGCCGCACGTAGACCCCGTCGGGGTCGAAGCGCTTGGCCTGGCGCACGGGGTTCAGCACCCGGTTGGGACGGGTGTCGTTGCCGGTCCCCGCCACCCACTGCCAGTTGCCGGCGTTGTTGGCGATCTCGCCGTCGGAGAGCAGGTCCCAGAAGTGCCACGCGCCCTCGCGCCAATCGACGTAGAGGTCCTTGCAAAGGAAGGAAGCTACGGTCATCCGCGCCCGGTTGTGCATGAAGCCCTCCTCGGCCAGCTGGCGCATCGCCGCGTCGACTAGCGGGTAGCCGGTGCGCCCCTCGCGCCAGGCCTCGAGCGCCCGCTCCGAGCGCGACCAGCGGTCGCGGCGCGGGCGGTAGTCGCGGCGGGGGAGGGAGGGGGTCGCGGCCAGCACCTGGTGGTGGAAGTCGCGCCAGCAGAGCTGCCGCACGAAGGCCGCCCCGCCCCGCCGCTCACTTGCCTCCCGGGCCAGCTCCAGCGGCGAGACGCAGCCCCAGCGGATGTATGCACTGAGTCGCGAGGTGGCGTCGCCGGGCAGATCGTCGTGGCGGTCTTCGTAGCGCCCCACCCCGTCGCCGAGGAAGGCCCGCATCAGCTTCCGTCCCTCGCCCTCGCCGCCGGGCATCCGGCGCGGCGAGGGCGTGCCGTCGATGAGCGAGTCGAGCGCCGGCAGCCTGCCCGCCTTCAGCTTCGACGGCGGTGTCAGCTTGCGCGGCGCCCCCAGCTGCTCGCGCCATGGCAGGTCGCCCCAGGCCCGGTGGTAAGGGCTGAAGACCTTGAAATGGTCGCCGCCGGTCGGCGTCACCGCGCCGGGCGGAACCACGGTCACCCCCGGGTGCGCTACGAACTCGATCCGTTCCTCCTCGCAGGCGCGCGCCAGGCGCTGCTCCCGCTCCCGCGCGTAGGCACTCCAGTCGGCGCTGACGTGCAGCTGCGTCGCGCCGCACTCGCGCGCCGCCACGATCGCCTCCCGCACCGGGTCGCCGCGCCGGACGAAGAGTCGCGCCCCCATCTTCCGCAGCCGCCCGTCGAGGTCGCTCAGGGCCTCGAGCATGAACGCGACCCGGTTCGGCGCCGCGAAACGCGACCCCAGCAGACGCTCGTCGAAGACGAACAGCGGCACCGTGCGCTCGGCCTGCGCGGCCGCCGCCAAGGCCGGATGGTCGTGGACCCGGAGGTCGCGGTTGAAGAGGACGAGGGCGGTTTCAGATCCCATGGGAGGCGGTATCGATTGCCATATGGTGCTGCCATGGTGAACGGATCCGCCGGGGAGAAGGATCAACACGGCCGCGACTCGGGTCGCGACGAGACCGAGGAGGAACGCCTCGACCGCAACCTCTCCGAGCTGCTGCAGGAGCTGCGCGTCGCCCTGCCCGGGGTCCAGGTTCTCTTCGCCTTCCTGCTCGCGGTCCCATTCCAGCAGGGCTTCGAAAAGATCACCAGCTTTCAAAAGGGTGCGTACTTCGGGACCCTGATCTGCACCGCGATCGCCGCGGTGATGCTGATCTCGCCCTCCGCCTACCACCGCGTCACCTTCCGCTACCAGCAGAAGCGCCGGCTCGTCTTCTACGCCAACCGCTTCTCGATCGTCGGCCTCGTCTTCCTGGCGCTGGCGATGACCGGGGCGATCATGCTGATCACCGACGTCCTCTTCGGCACCACGGCGACGATAGTCGTCACCTCCCTGGCGGCGGTCTTCTTCGGCTTCTTCTGGTTCGCGCTGCCGTTGCAGCGGCGGCTCAGGCTGGCGGCGGGGCAGGAGCCTCTAGTGAAGCCCGAAGCCGGCTGAGCCCCTCGTCGAGGGGGTCGAGGAAGGCCAGCTCCGGCGCCTTCTCGCGCAGCAGCTCGAGGTCGGCTTCCCAGATCTCGACCTTGAGCTCGACCGGGACCTTGAATTCGTCGCGGACCGCGTCGCCTTCGACCGCGTAGGCGTCGCGCAGGGCGGTGACGTTGGTCAGCTTGTCTGCGCCGTAGATCGCCAGCGCGTCAGCCGGTGCCGCGGCGACCCGCTGGCGGTGCTCGGCCTTGCGCTCGCGGTAGGACTCGAGCGATTCGTCGTCGGTCAGCGCCCCGACCAGGCCGGCCACCTCTTCGCCGAACAGCCGGCGCAGCTCGTCGAGCGTCGTCCCGGAGTCCTCGACCACGTCGTGCAGCAGCGCCGCCGCCAGCACCTCGTCGCCGTAGCCGTGCTGCTCGAGCCTGGCGGCGACGGCGATCGGGTGCTCGATGTAGGGCATCCCGCCGCTGCCGTTGCGGACCTGTCCCTCGTGTGCCGCGCGGGTCTTCTCCAGCGCCGCGTGCACAAGCGGCGAGCGCTCTGCGGCTGCCTCGATCCTCTCGGCCGGGGACACGCCGCCAGGGTAGATGATCCGCGGCTCAGGCCGGCGCCGCGGCCCGCGCCGGCAGCTCGTACTCGGCCCGCTCGGCGGCCAGCTCCAATGTCGCCGGGTCGCCGCCCATCGCCAGCCACTGTTCCCGCGCCTCGGCCGCGAGGCCGTCGAGCTGCTCGTCGGAGTGCAGCGGGTCGTGATGGAAGAGGACCGTGCGCTCGGCGCCGGTCCGCCGGGCGAAGCTCAGCGCATGGGAGGTGGCGGAGTGGCCCCAGCCGACGTGGTTGGGGTACTCGGCGTCGGTGTACTGGCCGTCGTGGATCAGCAGCGAGGCGTCCTTGGCCAGGGCGAAGCCGGAGATCCAGTCCTCCTCGAGCTGGTCGAGGTCGGCGCCCAGCGCCGGCTCGTGGTCGGGGATATAGGCGAGCGAGGAACCTCCGTCGTCGATCCGGTAGCCGAGGGTCGGGCCGCGGTGGGAGACCGAGGCGGAGCGGATCCTGGCCGAGCCGATCTCCCACTCGCTCTCGGGGCAGTGGAGGAAGGAGACGTCGCAGGGCAACTCGCGCACCTCGACCGGCGAAAGAGGTGCCGAGACGTAGCGGGAGATGCGGTCGCGCAGCGAGGCCTCGGGCGAGGCCGGTCCCCAGATCACGATCTCGGTCTGCGGGCGGAAGGCGGGAGCGAAGAAGACGAGCCCCTGTATGTGGTCGAGGTGGAGGTGGGTGAGGAGGATGTGCAGCCGGGTTGGCTCATCGGGCAACGAGAGCCCAAGGCAGCGGATGCCGGTGCCGGCGTCGAGGGCCAGCATCGAGCCGTCGCTGAGGGTGATGCCTACGCAGGAGGTGTTGCCGCCGTAGCGAATGGTTTCCGGCCCCGGGGCGGGGATCGAGCCGCGCGTGCCCCAGAGCTTGACCTTCACGCCGGCAGCGCTCCGTTGCCGTTGCGAAGCGAAGGCCAGAAGACGGCGATCGCACCCTGCGAGCCGTGGGCGGTGAGGATCGGGAAGGCCGAGACCTCGACCTCGTGCTCGCTGCCGTCGGTCGAGCGCACGGTCATCTCCGCGTGGGCGGGACGGCCGGCGCGGATGGCGCGGACGATCGGCAGGTCGTCGTAGGGGATCGGCTCGCCGCCGTCGTCGAAGGGGCCGAACAGCGTGCCCCACTCCTGCGGCCCGACGGCGCCGAGCTCCTCGAAGCGTTTGCCGAGCAGCATTCCCGCCGCTTCGTTGTAGAAGACCAGGAGGCCGCCCTCGTCGACCAGGAAGGCCGGCGTCGAGAGGGCCGACATCAGGTTGCGGGCGAGAATCAACTCCAGCGGTCTCTGCGTCACAAATGACACTTTAGATCTTCAAGTGCGGATCTGGGGATGCCGGATTTCGCCGCAGAGAGCCAAGAAGATGGAGGTTCGCTTTGTTGGGCCTGTCGAGGCGTGACTTTCGTCACTTAGAAATGGCGAACTAGTGCGACAGCTAGCCGGCGGCTTCGGCTGCGCGTAGGCCGCCGCGGGCCCAGAGGGCGAAGAGGGCTGAGAGGGCAAGGCCGATGGCGAAGGCTGCTCCTACCAGGACCGGGTCGCCGCTGATGAAGCCTCGGCCTGCCTCGAGGATCGCGGTTACCGGGTTGATCGAGGCAACCGTGTGGATCCAGCCGCTGAGCAGGTCGAGGGGGACGTAGACGGGAGCCAGGAAGAGAATCAGGAAGACCGGGAACTGCATCAGCGGGCCGCCCTGGATCGAGCGCACTCGCAGCGCCACTCCCGCCGCCCACATCGTCGCCGCGACGTTGACCAGCACCGCCAGGGCGTAGAGGGCGACGAGTTCGGCCGCGCTGCCGGCGATCTCCATCCCGGCGACCAGCGCCACCGTGGTGAGGATCGCCCAGGTGAGGAAGGAGCGGACCAGTGCCGCCATCGCGTAGCCGAGGACGATGCCGCTGCGGCGCGAAGCGGCGAGCATGTAGCGGCGGCCGAAGCCGGTCTCGAAATCGCGCGCCATCGCGAAACCGGTGAAGACCCCGCCGAAGGCCGCTGACTGCAGCAGCACGAAGACGAACTGGAAGGCGGTATAGCCGCTGGGGAAGTCGAAGCCGGGCACGTTGCCGATCGCCGCCAGGCCGCCGGCGAAGGAGACGAAGAAGAAGAGCGGGAAGAGGATCGCCGGGAAGAAGAAGGCGGGGTTGGTGAGGAAGTTGTGGATGCTGCGCCAGGCGACCGCGCGGGCGATGGTGATCCGGTTGACGGGTCGGTTTTCGGCGGAGGCGGCGCTCACGTGCGCACCAGCCTTGATTTGAGCGCGGTGGTCGCGGCCAGCATCCCGAGGACGAAGATCGCCGCCGCGATCGCGAAGCCGAGCGCCAGGTCGGGAATGTTCCAGCCTTCGATCAGCAATGAGCGAAACGCCTGCAGCAGGTAGGTGATGGGGTTGACGCTGGCGATCGCGTGGAACCAGTCGGTGGTCAGCAGGTCGAGCGGCAGCGCCATCGCCGAGAGGAAGAGGAAGACGAAGAAGACCGGGAAGAGGCCCTGGACCGCCTCGCCGGAGCCGAAGCGCAGGGCGAAGAAGAGGCCGATCGTGCCGAAGGCGACGGTGATTGAGACCGAGAGGGCGAGGATGACCAGCGCCCCCGCCGGGCCGGCGGCGAGGTCGGCGCCGGCCAGCAGCCCGACCGAGAGGTAGACGACGGCCTGCACGATCCCCAGCAGGAACGACCCGGCCAGCAGGCCGCTGAGCAGGGCGGCGCCGCGCAGGGGCGTGAGGGCCAGCCGGTTGAGGAAGCCGGTTTCGATGTCGCGGGCGAGGTCGGTGCCCGAGTTCATCACCGAGAAGAGGGCGCCCTGAATGAAGGGCACGGCGAGGATGAAGGTGATGTAGGAGTCGGTCGGGAAGCCCGGCAGGTTGGTCGCGTCTTTGAGCCCGCCGGCGTTGACCGCGAGCAGGAACATCGGAAAGATCAGCGAGGGGACGATCTGCGCCGGCTGGCGCATCGTCCGCAGGACCGAGCGGCGGGCGAGCTGGCCGACCTGGACGCGGAGGCCGTCGTTCACCGCGCCGCGACCGTCTCAGCGTCGGGCGTCTCGGCCTCGTCCTCCGCGCCCTCGGAGCCCTCCAGCGAGCGGCCGGTCTTGGCGAGGAAGACGTCGTCGAGCGAGGGTGCGTGCAGCTGTAGGTGCTCGATCGCGATCCCCTCCGAGTCGAGTGCCCGCACCACCTCGGCCAGCTGCGACTCGCCGCCGTCGAGGCGGACGGCGACGCCCCGCGGCGAGGAGCCAGCGGGCTGTCCGAAGCGCTCCAGGACGGCGGCCATCCGCTCGCGCTCGGACTCCTCGCGGGGGACCGCTTCGACCGTCGGGCGGCCGATTTCGGCCTTCAGCTCGGCCGGCGTGCCCTCGGCGACGATGTGGCCGTGGTCGATGATCCCGACCCGGTTGGCGAGCGCGTCGGCCTCCTCGAGGTACTGGGTGGTGAGGAAGACGGTCACTCCGTCCTCGGCGGCGAGCCGGGCGACCTCTTCCCAGAGCGCGGTGCGGCTCTGGATGTCGAGGCCGGTGGTCGGCTCGTCGAGGAAGAGGATGCGTGGCCGGTGGGCGAGGGCGAGGGCGAGGTCGAGCCGGCGCTTCATCCCGCCCGAGTAGCCGCCCACCTTGCGGTCGGCCGCCTGCGAGAGGCCGACCCGCTCCAGCAGTTCGTTGCCGCGGCTTTCCCGCTCGCCCTTGCCGAGCCCGTGGAGGGCGGTCTGCAGGCGCATGTGCTCGCGCCCGGTCAGCAGCGGGTCGAGGGCGGCCTCCTGTAGGGCGGCGCCGATCGAGGCGCGCACCTTGGGCCCATCTTCGACCACGTCAAACCCCGCCACCCGGGCGGTGCCGGCGGTGGGAGGGAGGAGGGTGGTCAGCATCAGCACCGTCGTCGACTTGCCGGCGCCGTTGGGGCCGAGGAAGCCGTAGATCTCGCCCTGGGCGACCTCGAGGTCGATGCCGTCGACGGCCCGCGGCCCGTTCTTGAACTCGCGGACGAGGCCTTCGACCTCGATGCCGCCGCTGCGTGGGGTCTCAGTCATTCTTTGCAGGCTATCCAGTAGAAATCCCCGTCCTATGCGCGAGCGAACCCGCACCTACGCAGTGGCGATGGCAGTCAACCGGCCGGTGGCCTGGTGGGGCCGGTTACGGGTCGAGGGCTTGGATGCCTTGCCCGAGTCCGGCCCGCTGCTGATCCTCGGCAATCACGACAGCCACTGGGACCCGGTGATGGTCGGCATCGCCGCCCGTAAGCGGCGGCAGATCCGCGCCCTGGCCAAATCGGAGCTCTGGGACGTGCGCGGCCTGGCCCCGA
Organism: Solirubrobacterales bacterium; assembly: GCA_045805745.1. GTDB lineage: Bacteria > Actinomycetota > Thermoleophilia > Solirubrobacterales > 70-9 > VAYN01. The sequence goes on along the minus strand of JBJMKP010000004.1, from coordinate 93,596 downwards.
TCCTCAACGGCATGGGGCAGATCCCTATCCAGCGCGGCAAGGGAGACAAGGACGCGCTGGCGAAAGCGATCGAGACGCTGCGGGCGGGGGCCTGCATCGGCGTCTTCCCCGAGGGCACCCGCTCCAAGGGCAAGGTGCTGCGGGCGCGCAGCGGCATCGGCCGCCTGGCGCTCGAGGTGCCCGAGGCCCACGTCGCCCTGGTAGCGATCGAGGGCACCACCGAGCTGACCGGATTCCCCCGCCGCCCCCGTCTCAGCGTCCGCTTCTTCGATCCGGTCGGCGGTCAGCCGCGGCCTGACGAGGACCCCGGCGAGCTCTCCGCCCGCCTCCTCGCGGAGATCCGCGAGCTCGTCCCGCCCAAGCTCAGCTACCGCAAGCGCGCCAAGCTCAGCGGCGCCGCTGAAGACTGAGGCGCTGCGCGCGTTCGTTAGGGCTTTTCGCCATTCGGGCGGATCGCGTACCACTCCCCGCCGAATGATTCGACGCCGTTGCCGTTTATCTCGGCCGACCTATCTTGGGAGTACCGATAAAGGGGGTGGCCGGCATAGGTCAGCTGAACGGTGCCGTCCTTGCGCTTGGTCGCGCCGACCTTGGCGGGAAGCGCCGCGCCCCCGGCCCTCGGTTTGCCTTCGGTGAGGGCCGGCGGCCAGGTCTTGGCGCAGGATCCATAACAGGTCGACTTGCCGCCCCTGTCCTTTTCGAAGGTGTAGAGGGTGTGTCCCGAGAGGTCGACGAGGATGATTCCGAGCTTTTCGGTTCCGGCTCCGAAAGCGACGCCCCAGGCCCCCTTTTCGCGTTCGTGCGGTTCTTCGGGTGCGGGCTTTTCGCTCTCGGTGCCGGTCCCGGTGTCAAGGCCATAGGCGCCGGGGCCCGGGCCTCCGTCGTCCGAGCTTCCGCATCCGGCGATTGCCAACGCGAGCGCGACGAGAAGAAGCAACGGGTAGCTGGTTCTGGTCATCTCCGGCCTAATGGCTGAGGTCTTTGCCGTTGCGGTGGATCGCGTACCACGTGCCGCCGAACGACTTCACTCCCTGACCGTTGACTTCACCCGTCGCAGTTCCCTTTTTCTGGTCGCCGACGAAGTTGTAGAGAGGGTGGCCGAAATAGGTGACCTGGGTGGTGCCGTCGTTGCGTTCCGTGGTCCCCAGCTTGCTTGGGATGACGGCGTAGGCGACCGGCTTGCCTTCGGTCAGAAGGGGCGGCCACTCCTTTGCACAGGCGCCGTAGCAGGTCGAAGTCGATCCCTTGTCTTTGTCGAAGCGATACAGGGTGTAGCCAAATTCGTCGAAGAGGAGTTCCTGGAATTTTTCGGTATCGGCTCGGTAGACCCCCGCCGGCGCGCTGTTGCCTTCCCCTCCGCCGGACCCGTCCTGCGCGGAGGCTTCGGCAGTCGAGCTGCCGTTGTCGGTCGAGCTGCCGTTGTCGCCACCGCAGGCGGTCAGCCCGAATGCCAGCATGGCCATCACGCAGAGTGAAGCGATGATTCTGTGCACGTCGGTTCCTCCCCCTCGATTCCACTACCTCGCACAGCGGGGGGAACTTTACCGCGAAACTCTTTAAACGGTGTGGATCTATTCAATGGATCCACACCGTGGTCAAAGACGGAGGAGCCCTAGTCCCCGGCCTCTTCGCCGTTGGGCAGGAGGGCGTACCACTGGGCGCCGAACTGGCTGATGTCGTTGCCGTTGGCTTCGCCGGGCGCTTGATCGGCGACGTAGGTGTAGAGCGGCCAGCCGTTGTAGGTGACCTGAAGGGTCCCGTCTTTGCGCTTGGTCGTGCCCAGCATGTTCCGCTGCGCCGCGCCCTGCGCCTGCGGGTTGCCTTCGGTCAGCAGCGGGGGCCAGGCGGCGGCGCAGGCGCCGTAGCAGGAGGACGTGCCGCCCTTGTCCTTGTGGAAGTCGTAGAGGGTGAGTCCATCGGAGTTGACGATGACCGTGCCGAGGTCGCCGACCTTCGCCGCCGAGACGATTCCGTCACCGCCGGCAGCGCCACTCGAGGCCGGCTTCGTTTCCGCGCCGGCGGTCGAGGTTTCGCTGCCGGATCCGCCGCCGCTCTTGCCGCCGTAGGCGCCGCCCGAGCTGCTCGAGTCGCTGCCGCAGCCGGCGACGGCGAGCGCCAGCACCGCCATCAGCGCCACCGCATAGGTCATCCGTTTCACGTTGCTTCCTCCTTGCTTGGGGTGTCGAACGCCACCGCCGACGGGTTCACCGGCGCGACGAAGGTCTGCTTGCCCGCGTGGACAACGACCGCACGGGTCCGCGAAAGATCGAGCGCCGAGCTGAGCACGGCGTCCGAATCGTCTCCCCAGCGATAACGGAAGGTTCCAGCCGGATAGGCGACGCCTTTCGGCCCGCGCAGCGCCACCCGGCAGAGCGTCCCCGACTCGACCCCGTGTACATACATGTGGATCTCGGTTCCGTAGGAGTGCGGCTCCAGGGTCGCGTCGATCTTGATCCCGGCCGGCAGCGCGGCGAACCTGACCTGCTGCTCGGGGCTCGGATCCTCGCCGCCGAGAACGAAGAGCAGGAGGACGGCCGTGGCCAGCGCCGCCGCCGCGCCGCCGAGGGCGAAGCCGCCGAAGCGGCGCCGCTGCCGGCGCTTGCGGGTGCGCTCCTTTTCGCCCTCGATCGTCGCCGCGATCCGCCGCCCCAGCTCCGGCGGCGGCAACGGCGCCGACTCGAAGCGCTCCGGGTCGGCGTAGGGAAGCATCTTCGCGACCGGCGCCAGCGTCGCCAGCTCGGCGCGGCACTCGGCGCAGCCGTCGAGGTGCGCCTCCAGGCCGATCCGCTCGGCGCCGTCGAGGTGCCCCAGCGCAAAGGCGCCAAGCAGCTCGCGCCATTCCCGGCAGTCCCGCCTACTCTTCATAGCCCATCTCCTCCAGTACGACCCGCAGCGCTCGCAGCCCGTAGTAGACGCGGCTCTTGATCGTTCCCTCGGGCACGCCTAGCTCCTCCGCCACCTCGGCGTAGGGACGGCCCTTGTAATAGGTCTCGACGATCACCCGCCGGTGGTCGTCGCCGAGGCGCCGCATCGCCTCCTCCACCTGCCAGGCGAGCAGCGCGTCCTCCAGCGGCTCGACGCTCGGCTCGACGCCGCCCTCGGCGACGCCGGGCCGGATCGACCGCGCCCGGCCGAGGTCGATGACGACGTTGCGGAGGATCGCGAACAGCCAGGTCCGCAGCGAGCCGATCTTCGGGTCGAAGCGATCGCCTGCGCGCCAGGCCCGGACGAAGGTCTCCTGGACCGCCTCTTCGGCCAGCCCGGAGTCCCCCAGCGAACGAACCGCGAAGCCATACAGCTCGCCGGCATGGGCGGCGTAGGCCTCGCGGACGTCGCGTTCGCGGCTGAGCGCACCCCGGGTCGAAGTTCCTAACTGGATCATCCGACCCGGCATACGCTCCCCGGCGGAGCCGGGTTCAAATGCCTCTCAGAGAGGCCCCTATTCGAGTTTTCCGATCTTGAAGATTTTCGTCCCGCAGTCCGGGCAGACTCCCTGGATCGCCGGTCGACCGTTCTTCATCGTCACCTGTTTGGCGTCTTTGATCTCGACCTTCTTACGCTCTTTGACGCAGTAACCCTCAGGCATGAAGGGGCCCTCCTTTCGTTGCCGCTGTGCGACAAATCTCGCCTTGGGGGCGAGGTGGATTGAGGCGAATGTAACGCAGCCCCATGACGCTGCTGCGAAAGTTCGTGCGAATCCGCACGAAACGCCCGTATCGCCCGTCAACTACCCTCCTGCCGCAGTCACAAGCCCTTCCCAAGCTTTCAAGGAGATAAGGAATGCCCGAAGCAGTCATCGTCGACACCATCCGCACGCCGATCGGCCGTGCCTTCAAGGGGTCGCTGGCCTCCCTGCGCCCCGAGGAGACGGGCGCCTTCGTGGTCGACCAGCTGCTCGAGCGCAACCCGGGCGTCGACCCCACCCTGATCGAGGACGTCTTCTGCGGCGTCGGCATGCCGCAGGGCCTGCAGGCCTTCAACATCGGCCGGATCATCTCCCTGCTCAGCGAGAAGCTGCCGCAGGAGGTCAACGGGGTCACCGTCTCCCGCTACTGCTCCTCCAGCCTCGACGCGATCCGCCACGCCGGCAACGCGATCAAGGCGGGCGAGGGCGACGCCTACCTGGCCGTCGGGGTCGAGTGGGTCAGCAAGTTCAACGAAGCCTCCGAGCCGGTCCGGGTCGACGACCGCAACCCCAACCTGATCGGCGAGAACGGCCAGCCCAACGCCTACATCGACATGGGCATCACCGCCGTCAACGTGGCGAAGAAATACGAGGTCAGCCGCGCCGACATGGACAAGTTCGCGCAGCGCTCGCAGGAACGCGCCGTCCAGTCGCAGGAAGACGGCTTCTTCGACCGCGAAATCGTCCCGGTCAAGCTCGAGGACGGCACCGAGGTGACCAAGGACGACGGCCCCCGCGCCTCCTCGACCCTGGAGAAGCTCTCCGAACTGCCGGAGGCCTTCGAGGGCGGCGGCGGCGTCACCGCCGGCAACTCCTGCCCGCTCAACGACGGCGCCGCCGCGGTGCTGCTGATGAGCGCCGACAAGGCCAAGGAGCTCGGCCTCAAGCCGCGCGCCCGGATCATCACCGCCGCCACCCACGGCAACGAGCCGGAGCTGATGGGCGTCGCCCCGATCGGCGCGATCAAGAAGGTCCTCGACCGCGCCGGAATGTCGATCGGCGACGTCGACCGGGTCGAGCTGAACGAGGCCTTCGCCGCCCAGGTGATCCCGATCATGGCCGAATGCGGAATCGAGGAAGACAAGCTCAACACCCACGGCGGCGCGATCGCCCTCGGCCATCCCTTCGGGATGACCGGCGCCCGGATCATGGGCACCCTTCTGAACGTGCTCGAGACCGACGACCAGCAGGTCGGCCTGGAGACGATGTGCGTAGCGGGCGGACAGGGCAAGGCGATGCTTGTAGAGCGGATGAACTAAGCAGCGTGTGGTGAGTTATGGGCGCTATGACGCCCATAACTCACCAATGGCGATGGAGCTCGAGACCCTCACCTACGAGACCGGCGATCGAGTCGCGCGCATCACCCTGAACCGCCCCGAGCGGGGGAACGGGATCACCACCCGAATGCCGGTCGAGCTGGCCGAGTGCGTCGAGCGGGCCAACCTCGACCCCGCCGTCCACGTCATCGCCCTCGCCGGCAACGGCACCGGCTTCTGCGGCGGCTACGACCTGGTCGCTTCGGCCGAGGGCGACATGAGCGAGCTGGGCGGGGAGGCGCCCGCCGGCTCGCCGCTGGACCCGGCGACGATCGGGAAGAACCACGTCCCGGACACCAACTGGGACCCGGTCGTCGACTACCAGTTCATGAGCCGCAACGTGCGCGGCTTCATGAGCCTCTTCCACTCCGAGAAGCCGGTCCTCTGCAAGGTCCACGGCTACTGCGTCGCCGGTGGCACCGACATGGCGCTCTGCTCCGACCTTCTGGTGATCGCCGAGGACGCCAAGATCGGCTACCCACCGGCTCGCGTCTGGGGCTCGCCGACCACCGCCATGTGGGCCGGCCGGCTGGGACCGATGCGGGCCAAGCGCCTGCTGCTGACCGGCGACTCGCTGACCGGCGCCGAGGCGGCGGAGTGGGGGCTGGCGACCGAGGCCGCGCCCGCCGCCGAGCTCGACAAGCGTTTCGAGCGCCTGCTGGAGCGGGTCGCGCGGATGCCGATCAACCAGCTGGTGATGATGAAGCTGCTGGTCAACCAGACGGTCCACGCCCAGGGCCTCGCTCAGACCCAGGTTCTCGGCACCTTCTTCGACGGCATCGCCCGCCACACCGAGGAGGGCCACGGCTTCGTCCGCCGCGCTGCCGAGTCTGGCTTCCGCGAGGCGGTTCGCGAGCGCGACGAGCCCTACGGCGACCACGGGCTCGAGGGTTTCGGCCTCGATCCTTAGATCTTGTTCCTTATGAGAGGCTGCCGCGGCGATGAGCGACGCCCCGCACCCCAGCTCGGCGATCACCCCGGAGTCGGTCCGGGCCTTCCTTCCCGGGAGCTTCCCCGGCGACCTCGGGATCGAGCCGCTGGAGGTCGAGGAGACCCACGCCCGCGGCAAGATCGTTGTCGACCAGCGCCACCTGCACCCCGGCGGCTTCGTCCACGGCGGCGTCTGGACCGCGCTCGGCGACACCGTCGCCGCCTGGTCGACCTTCCGCTGCATCCCCGCCGGCCACAACTTCACCACGATCGAGCTGAAGCTGAACGTCTTCGCCGCCGGCATCCTCGGTGACGAGATCGAGGCCAAAGCCGAGCCCCTGCACGTCGGCAAGAGCACGGTCGTGATCGAGGTCAGGATCGAGCGCCGGCGCGAGGGCAAGGAGCCGCGCCTCGCGGCCAACCTGATCGTCAGCCAGTTCGTCTTGCCGCCGGCTGAGGGCTAGCCGGTCGTCGAGGCGGGTTCGGCTTCAACCCGTTCCTCGGGCATTTCGAGCCGTTCGATCTGGGGCAGTTTCCACATCAGGCTGGCGACGATCAGGCCGAACGCTGCCGAGAGCAGGGCGAGGAACCACTGCGTCGAGTTGAGCAAGACGAGGTCAAAGAATTCGCGGATCGGCCCGACCCCGAGGATCAGGGCGAAGACCGAGGCGAGGCTGATCACCATCACCAGCATGTAGCCCTGAATCGCGATGTGCTCGCGGCCGGGACCGCGCTCCAGTAGCAGCACGAAGGCCAGCCCGAGGACGATCAGGGTCGTGGTCGCCGCGGTGCGCCCGGCTTCCAGGCTGGCGCCGGCGACGGTGTCGACGAGGAAGAAGGAGAGGATCGAGCCGAGCGCCGTCCCCAGTCCCGCCGGGACCGCGAAGGCGGCCAGCGCCCGCAGCAGGCGGCCGCGGTAGAGCGGCCCGTCGGAGGGCAGCAGCGCCAGCACGAAGGAGGGGATCCCGATCGTCAGCAGGGCGGCGATCGTCAGGTGGCGGGGCAGGAAGGGGAAGGCGAAGCCGGGAACCGCGACCAGCAGGATCAGCGCCGCCGCGTAGACGGTCTTGGTCAGGTAGAGGCGACCAAGGCGGTGGACGTTGCGGGCGATCCGGCGACCTTCGCCGACCGCCTCGGGCAGCCGCGCGAACTGGTCTTTCATCAGCACCACGTCGGCGACGCCTTTGGTCACCTGGGCGCCGGAGCCCATCGCCACCGCCATCCGCGCCCGCTTCAGCGCCGGCACGTCGTTGACCCCGTCGCCGATCATCGCCACATAGCGGCCGGCGGCGACCAGCGCCCCGACCAGGGCTTTCTTCTGCTCCGGCTTGATCCGGCAGAAGATCGTGTTCGCCTCCGCCACCTCGGCCAGCTGCTCGGGGTCCTCGGGCAGATCAGGCCCCTCGACCACGCCGGCGTCGCGCGGCACGCCTACCGCGTAGGCGACCGCGGTCACGGTCGCGGCGGCGTCGCCGGAGATCAGCTTCAGATCGACTTCCTGCTCGCGCATGTAGGCGACCGTCTCCGCTGCGTCGGGTCTCAGGGTCTCCTCCAGCACGACTAGCGCCAGCGGTTGCATCGAAGGCGCCCCCGCCGAGCCCGGATCGTCGGGCAGCGCCTCGCCGGTCTGGCCGAAGGCGACCACCCGCCGGCCCGCCGCGGTCTCCTCCTCGAGCTTGGCGGCAAGGCGGGGCGGCAGGGTCAGGGCGCCCGCCTCGGCGAGGATGTCCGGGGCTCCGAGCAGGTAGGTGCCGCCGTCGGTCCCGTCGAGGGCGACGCCGCTCCACTTCCACTCCGAGGAGAAGGGGACCTCGGAGCGGACCGTCCCGGCTTTGCCCGGGAACTCGGCGGCGATCGTCTCCAGGGTCTTGTTGCGGTCGCCGGCGCTGGCGGCGAAGCGCCCCAGCGCCGCCGCGCCGGACTCGGGGTCGACCCCGTCGGCGTACTCGACCCCGGCGAGGTGCAGCTCGCCGGCGGTCAGGGTCCCGGTCTTGTCGACGCAGATCAGGTCGACCGAGGCGAGGCTCTCGGTCGCGCTCATCTGCTGGACCAGGGTGTTGCGCTTCGCCAGGCGCACCGCCGCCACCGCGAAGGTGACGCTCATCAGCAGCACCAGGCCCTCGGGGATCAGGGTCACGAGGCCGGCGGTCGCCGTCTGTGCGGCTTCCTGGAGGTCGGTGCCGCGGACCTTGAAGCTGACGATCAGCAGGACCGCCAGCGGCGCCATCACGTAGGTGGCGGCGAGAATCACCCGGTTGACCTCCTCCTGCAGCGGCGAGGGCGGGTGTCGGAAGGTTTTCGCCTCGCCGGCGATGCGGCCGGCGTAGCTCTCCTCGCGCACCGCGTCGACCAGGTAGTGGCCGGAGCCCGAGACGCAGAAGGAGCCGGAGAGCACGCGGTCGCCCTCGGTCTTCTGGACCCCGTCGGCCTCGCCGGTCAGCAGCGACTCGTCCATCGTCATCCCGCGGGAGGCGATCGTCTCGCCGTCGGCGATCAGCTGGTCGCCGGGGCCGACCGCGATCACGTCGCCCGGCACCACCTCGTTGGCGGTCAGCTCGACCTCGGCGCCGTCGCGGATCACCCGCGCGTGGGGAGCGACGAGGACGGCGATCTCGTCCAGCGTTTCCTTCGCCTTCTTCTCCTGATAGATGCCGATGCTGGAGTTGATGACGGCGATCAAGCCGAAGATCGAGTCGGCGTAGAGCCCCAGCCCGAGGTCGAGCAGGAAGAAGGCGCCGATGATCGCGTTGAACAGGGTGAAGACGTTGCCGGCGACGATGCTCGAAAGCGAGCGCGACGAGGTCTCGGACGGAGACCCGAGTTTGCGCAGCCGCTTCGCCGCCTCCTTGCTGGAAAGCCCTTGATCCATGCTGGCAGCGCCGGTACCCATTCCGCCCCTATTCAATAGGGTGCGAGGCCGATGGGCCTGAAGCTTGGACTCAACCTGGGGTATTGGGGGATCGGCCCCGCCGGCGAGGACGCCGCGGAAGTCGTGCTCGCCGCCGAGGGGCTCGGCTACGAGTCGGTCTGGGCGGCGGAGTCCTACGGCTCTGACGTGGTCAGCGTGCTCGCCTGGCTGGCGGCGAAGACGGAGAAGATCAACCTCGGCGCGGCGATCCTGCAGGTGCCGGCCCGCCCACCCGCCGCGGCGGCGATGGCCGGGGCGACGATCGACAAACTCTCCGGCGGCCGCTTCCTCTTCGGCTTCGGGCCGTCCGGCCCGCAGGTCTCCGAGGGCTGGTACGGCGTGCCGTACGCCAAGCCCTGGGGGCGGACCCGCGAGTACATCGAAGTCGTCCGCGAGATCATCGCCCGCGAGGGCCCGGTCGACCACCAGGGCGAGCACTACACGCTGCCGCTGCCGGGTGGCGAGGGCAAGCCGCTGAAGCTCAACTTCCACCCGCTGCGCAACGAGATCCCGGTCTTCGTCGGCGCGATCGGGCGCAAATCGGTCGAGATGGCGGCCGAGATCTGCGACGGCTGGATCCCGATCTTCTTCAGCGTCGACGCCTTCGAGGCAACCTGGGGCGAGCATCTGGAGGCGGGCTTCGCCAAGGGCGGCCGCCAGCGCTCCGACCTCGAGGTCAGCCCCTCGCTGCAGGTCGCGATCGACGGCGACCTAGAGGCAGCCAAGAACGTGGTCAAGGCCGGCCTCGTCCTCTATTTCGGCGGCATGGGCAGCCGCAAAACGAATTTCTACGTCGACCTCGCCCACCGCTTCGGCTTCGGCGACGTCGCCGACGAGGTGCAGAAGCGCTTCCAGGACGGCGACCGCGCCGGTGCCTTCGAGGCGATGCCGGACGAGATCGTCGAGGCAACCTCGCTGGTCGGGACCGAGGCCGAAGTCGCCGAGCGGGTCGAGCGCTTCCGCGGCGCCGGCATCGACCGCCTGATCTGCTCCCCGGTCCACGTCGAGCGCGACCAGCAGCTGCACACCCTGGAGCGACTGGCGTCGCTGGCGGGGGTCTCTGCCTGAGAGGCGGGGGTCGGGACACCCACCCGGCCCAATCGCATAATCTTCCGCGCCGCTTATGAAGATCGGAGTACCGAAAGAGACCGCCGAAGGGGAGCGCCGCGTCGCTCTGATTCCTGACGTCGTCAAATCGCTGAAGAAAAACGAGAAGGTCGACGTCGTCGTCGAGTCGGGCGCCGGCGAGGCTGCCGGGCACACCGACGAGGCTTACCGGGAGGCGGGGGCCGAGATCGCCGCCGCCGACGCCGCCTGGGGAGCCGACATCGTCCTCCACGTCGCGGTGCCGAGCGTCGACTCGATCGGCCGTCTCAACGGCAATCAGCTGCTGATCTCCCACCTCAACCCCTGGGTCGCGGCCGACACCAACAAAGCGCTGGCCGGCGCCGGGGTGACCGCCTTCGCGATGGAGGCGATCCCGCGCACCACCCGCGCCCAGGCGATGGACGCGCTCTCCTCGCAGGCAGCCGCCGCCGGCTACGCGGCGACCCTGATCGGTGCCCGCGAGTCAGGCCGCTTCTTCGGGATGATGACCACCGCCGCCGGCACCGTGCCGCCGGCCAAGGTCCTCGTCCTCGGCGCCGGCGTCGCCGGGCTGCAGGCGGTCGCCACCGCCAAGCGCCTCGGCGCGATCGTCACCGGTTTCGACATCCGCCGCGCCGCCTGGGAGCAGATCGCCTCGCTCGGCGGCCGGCCGCTGGAACTGGACTTCATCCCCGACGCCGAGGGAGAGGGCGGCTACGCCCGGCCGCTGACCGACGAGGAGAACGCGCAGGTGCGCGACGCCCTCGCTGCGAACGCTGCCAAACAGGACATCATCGTCACCACCGCCGCGATCCCCGGTCGCCCGGCGCCGCTGCTGATCACCGCCGAGGCGGTCAGCAACATGGCCCCAGGCTCGGTGATCGTCGACCTCGCCGCCGAGACTGGCGGTAACTGCGAGCTGACCCAGGCGGGCCAGACCGTGGTCGAGGGCGGCGTCAAGGTGATCGGCAGCCGCAACCTCCCCTCGGAGATGCCGGCGCCCGCCTCCCAGCTCTACGCCAAGAACCTCGAGAACCTGCTTGGCCTGATCGTCACCGAGGAGGGTGAGGTCCAGGTTGACTTCGAGGACGACATCATCGCCGCCGCCTGCATCGCCCAGGGCGGGGAGATCAAGAACGAGAGGGCCGCGAAATGAGCCTGATGACCGAGATCACGATCTTCGTCCTCGCCGTCTTCGTCGGCTTCGAGGTGATCTCCAAGGTGCCGACCACCCTGCACACGCCGCTGATGTCGCAGACCAATGCGATCCACGGCATCGTCATGCTCGGCGGCCTGATCGTGCTCGGCTTCGCCAACGACGGGATCGAGTACGTGATTGGCACGATCGCCGTCGCCTTCGGCGCGATCAACATCGTCGGCGGCTTCATGGTCACCGACCGGATGCTCGGCATGTTCGCCAAACGACCAAAGCCGGCCGCCTCCTCCGCTTCGCGTCCGGGGGCGTCCGGGTCTGAGAAGGGCTCGGAGAAATGATCCAGGCCGTTCTCCGACCGGGTGGCGACGGCGCCACCGCGCTCTACATCGTCGCCTTCTCCCTGTTCATCATCGGGCTCAAACAGGGCACCCACCCGACCACCGCCAAGCGCGGCAACCTGATCGCCGCCGGCGGCATGGCGATCGCGGTCATCACCACCCTGCTGCTCGACGGGATGGGCAACTGGGGCCTGATCGCCCTCGGCCTCGGAATCGGCACCGCGGTCGGCGTGATCGCCTCGATCCGGGTGCAGATGACCGAGATGCCGCAGATGGTCGCCCTCTACAACGGTGTCGGCGGCGGCGCGGTCGCCCTGATCGCCTGGTCGGAGATCCGCCACGGGATCTCGATCGGCGAGGACTTCCCGCTCGACTCGCTGATCCCGATCATCTTCGCCGGCGTCGTCGGCTCGGTCTCCTTCTGGGGCTCGAACATCGCCTTCGCCAAGCTCCAGGACCTGATCCCGACCCGGCCGCTGGCGGTGCCGGGACAGCAGCTGATCAACGGGGTGCTGCTGATCGCGATCGTCACCATCTGCGTCGTCCTCGCGGTCGACCACGAGTCCCCCTCGCAGGGTCTCTTCATTCTTCTCCTGGTCCTGGCCGCGATCCTCGGCAACCTCGTCGTCCTGCCGATCGGCGGGGCGGACATGCCGGTGGTGATCTCGCTGCTGAACGCCTTCACCGGCCTCTCCGCCGCGGCCGCCGGTTTCGCGCTGGACAACGTCGCGCTGATCGTCGCGGGCACCCTGGTCGGCTCCTCGGGAACGATCCTCACCATGGAGATGGCGACCGCGATGAACCGCTCGGTCTCCAACATCCTCTTCTCCGGCTTCGGCGGCGCGCCAGCCGGCGGCGGCGGTGGCAGCGGCGAGGAAAGGCCCCACGTCTCGATCGGTGCACAGGACGCGGCGATCAAGCTCGCCTACGCCGACACGGTCGTGATCGTCCCCGGCTACGGCCTCGCCGTCGCCCAGGCCCAGCACGCGATCAAGGAGGTCGCCGACGAGCTCGAAGCGCGCGGCGTCACCGTCAACTACGCGATCCATCCGGTCGCCGGCCGCATGCCTGGCCACATGAACGTCCTTCTCGCCGAGGCCGATGTCGCCTACGAGAACCTCAAAGAGATGGAGGAGATCAACCCGGAGATGGCGCGCACCAGCGTCGCCGTCGTCGTCGGCGCCAACGACGTCACCAACCCGGCAGCCAAAAACGACCCCGATTCGCCAATCGCCGGGATGCCGATCATCGAGGTCTCCGAAGCCCAAGAGGTGATCGTGATCAAGCGGTCCCTCAGCCCCGGCTTCGCCGGCATCGACAACGACCTCTTTTACGAACCGAACACCTCGATGCTCTTCGCCGACGCCAAAGCGGCCGCGGCGGAAATCGCAGCCGAGATCGGCAACCTCTAGAACCGGCTAGGGACGGGGGCCGCCGGCCGGCGGGTCCTGTCTCCGATCGGGGGCTCTCCCTACCGGGAGAGTCCTCCCGATCGTCGCCACCCGCCGGTGGGGACGCACGTCGGGACTCGCTAGCTCGGAGGCCAGGTCCAAGACGGCTGTGGTTCCTCGTCTGATGAGAGAGGGGGTGACACTGGGCGGCAGCTCGGCCACGAATGCGGTGCTCTGGGGGAAGGTGTGGTTCTGCCAGCGGGAGGCGCTGCCGGGGTAGGGGCCGGGGAGGTGGTGGAGGGGGAGGCCGATCAACTCTGAGAAGCGGCGGGCGGCGAACGGGTTGCCGCGCGGGCGGTCGATCAGGCCGAAGGGCTGGTGGAACCAGATGGTCACGTCGGGTCTCTCGTCGAGGATCAGCTGCCGGGCGGCGCGGGACTCCGGCTCCGAGAGCGGGCCGGTGCCGGAGTATTCGCCGGCTCCCAGCGGTCGCCAGTCGTAGGGGAAGTTGCGGTTGAGGTCGACGCCGTGGGCATTGCCGCGGGTGCCGGCGGCGACGCCGTCGGGGTTGATCGTCGGAACCACGGTCAGCTCGGCGCCGCGGGGCGCGCCGGCGCGAATCAGCCGTCGCGCGATCCGCATCCCCGCCGTCTCGTTGCCGTGGATCGCGCCGACCACCAGGACCTTCAGCGCTGCATCATCCGCGCCGCTGCGCACGCTTACGATCGGCCGGCCCTGAACCGAATGGCCGATCACCTGCCGCTTGGCCGCCATCGCGCCGGTGGCCGGGACGGCCAGGCCGGCGAGCGAGAAAGCCGCGACGAAGGCGGCGCAGAGTCGGCACCTGAGTCTCACACGCGTGAATTCTTTCTCCCTAGCGTCGGCCCATGCGGTCCGAGCGGGGACAGGGGACGGTCGAGTGGGTGGGACTGCTGCTGCTCGTCTCGGCGGCGATGCTCGTCCTGGTCGCGGCCGGGGCGCGGGTGCCGGGGGCGCCGCTCGCCCGGGCGCTCGCCGACCGGATGCTCTGCGCGGTGTCGCTGGCCGACGGCTGCGGCGACGAGCCGACCCTGATCGCCGCCTACGGCAGCGAGGTCGGTGCGCTGGTTCGCCGGCACATGCCGATGCTCGCATTCGAGCACGGCTCGCGGGCGGTGCCGGTCGACTTCCGCCGCTGCCGCGCCAGCAGCTGCGGCGACGCCGAGGGCGAGGGCCTGGTCCACCGAACCGACGAGCGCCTCCCGGTCACCGTCTTCGTCCACGTGGTCGACTGCCGTGCCGACGAGGCGGAACAGGCCGAAGCCTCCGGGGCCGACTGCTCGGGCGAGCGCGCCGGAAACCTCTACGTCCAGTACTGGACCTACTACGCCGACTCGGCCACCCTGCGCGGGGTGCCGATCGCCGGGGCCAAGGGGTACCATCACGACGACTGGGAGGGGGTCCAACTCCGCTTCGGAGCCGACGGCAAGGTCGACGAGCGCGCCTCCTCCCACCACGGCTACAACTACTTCCTCTCCGACCTCAACTGGATGTCGGACGCCGGCATCGCCTCGCACGACGGCTGGGGCCCGGAGACCCACCTGCTGATCGTCTCGGGCGGCAGCCACGCCGGCAACGCCGTCGGCATGCCGGATGTCGACCGCTACACCCCCGGCAGTCGTGTCCACCTGATCCCGCTCGAGGGGATCGGCGCCGAAAGCGACGCCCGCTTCGCGATCTCGCCTCCCTGGCTGAAGCAGGTGTGGCGCGACCCCGAGGCAGCGGGGACCGATTGAGTAAACGAGACTGTTCACACATCGGAAATATGTAAGTGGGTAGGGTCGTCCCATCGCCACCGACGTGACCTCACAGTCGAAGGCAGCGATTGCGGACGCACTTTCCGAGGCGCGGGAGCGGACCCTGGCCCTGGTCGAGCCGCTCGACGACGGGCAGCTGAACACGGTCTACTCGCCGATTCTCAGCCCGCTTGCCTGGGACCTGGGGCACATCGCCAACTTCGAGGAGCTGTGGCTGGTGCAGACGATTGGTGGCCGAGAGCCGCTGCACGGCGACCTCGGGCGCTTCTACGACGCGATCGAGAATCCCCGCAAGCTCCGCGGCGAGCTGCCGATCCTGCGCGACTCGAAGCTGCGTGCCTACATGGCGGACGTCCGCGAGCGGACTCTCGACGTACTGGAGGGCGTGGAGATCGGTCCCGACGTCGAAGACCCGCTGCTGCGGGATGGGTTCGTCTACGAGATGCTGCTCGCCCACGAGCTGCAGCACAACGAGACGATGCTGCAGTTGCTGCAGCTGGTCGAGGGCTACGAGCTGCCGGCGCAGGTCGAAGCCGAACGCAGCTCCGCCCGCGTCTCGGCGACGAGTGCATTTGGCGAAGAGGAGATGCTCAGGATCGAGGCCGGCGAGCACGCGATCGGCGCCCCCGCTCGCGGCTTCGCCTACGACAACGAGCGCCCCGGCCACGCCGTTGCGGTGGCCGAGTTCGAAATCGATCGAACCCCCGTCAGCAACGGCGCGTACATCTCCTTCATGGAGGACACCGGCGCCGAGCCGCCGCTCTACTGGCAGCGCGAGGATGAGGGATGGGTCGAGACTGCGCGCGGCGGGCGCAATCCAATCGACTTGAACGACCCCGTCATCCACGTCTCCTGGGTGCAGGCCGATGCCTTCGCCCGCTGGGCCGGCAAGCGGCTGCCGAGCGAGCGCGAGTGGGAGGCCGCCCACGACCGGCTCGACGGCGTCGGCCATGGCTGGGAGTGGACCTCGTCGGACTTCCTCGCCTACCCCGGCTTCGAAGCCTTCCCCTACCCGGAGTACTCCCAGGCCTTCTTCGGCGACGAACACAAGGTGCTGCGCGGCAGCTCCTGGGCCACCCACCCGCGGGTCGCCCGGCCGAGCTTCCGCAACTGGGACCTGCCGCAGCGAAGCCAGATCTTCGCCGGCCTACGCTGCGCGAGGGACGTATGACGATCGCGATCGACGTCCACCTCGACGCCGACGCCGCGGCGAAGATGGCGCGCGACGTCTGCGCCGGCCTCTGCGTCTACCCCAAGGAGGTGGCGCCGAAATACTTCTACGACGAGCGCGGCTCGCAGCTGTTCGAGCAGATAACCGAGCTGCCCGAGTACTACCCGACCCGGGCCGAGCGCGAGATCCTCGCCGCCCGCTCGGGCGAGATCCTCGACTCCGCCGGCCGCCCCAACACCCTGGTTGAGCTCGGCTCCGGCTCGGCGGCGAAGACCCGCCACCTGCTGGACGCGATGCGCGACCGCAGCAGCCTCCACACCTACGTTCCGGTCGACATCTCCGAGGAGATCACCGAGCGGACGGCGAACGAGCTGGTCGACGAGTACCCGGGCCTCCACGTTCGCGGCCTGGTCTGCGACTTCGAGCAGCACCTGGAGCGAATCCCCGACGGAACCGACCGGCGGATGATCGCCTTCCTCGGCGGCACGATCGGCAACCTCTACCCGCGCCAGCGCCACGCCTTCCTGGAGCGGATCGCGGCGTTGCTCGGGCCCGGCGACCACCTCTTGCTCGGCACCGACCTGATCAAGGACCGGGCCCGCCTCGAGGCCGCCTACGACGACGCCGCCGGCGTCACCGCCGAGTTCAACAAGAACGTCCTCGCCGTGCTTAACAACCAGCTCGGCGCCGACTTCGACCTCGAGGCCTTCGAGCACGTCGCCCGCTACGACGCCGAGGCGGAGCGGATGGATATCCGCCTGCGCTCACTTACCGACCAGGAAGTGCGGCTCGACGACCTCGATCTCGAGATCTCCTTCGCCGCGGGCGAGGAGATGCGGACCGAGATTTCGACCAAGTTCACCCGCGAGCGGCTGGAGGACGTATACGCCGGCGCCGGGCTCGAGCTGCGCGGCTGGTTCACCGACGAGGCGGGCGACTACGCGCTCAGCCTCGCGGGTCCTGCTGGGTGATGCAGTGGATGTTGCCGCCGCCGAGGAGGATCTCGCGCGCCGGCACCCCGACAATCTCGCGCCCGGGGAAGGCGCGCCGCAGGATCGCCGCCGCCTCCTCATCGTGGCGCGGGTCGAGCAGCGGCATCACCACCCGCGAGTTGCCTAGGTAGAAGTTGACGTAGGAGGCAGCCAGGCGGGAGCCGGCCCGGCGCGGCTGGCTGCCCTCGGCGGCATCGACCCCTGCCGCCTCCTCGGCTGAGGTCTGCAGCGGGCCGGGGGAGGGGAGGAGCACCACCTCGAAGGGACGGCCGCGGGCGTCGGTGGCAGCTTCGAGCCGCTCGCGCGCGTCGCGGGAAATTGCCTGCTGGGGGTCGTCCCTGTCGTCGGTCCAGGTCAGCAGCACCTTCCCCGGCGCGGCGAAGCAGGCGAGGTTGTCGACGTGGCCGTCGGTCTCGTCCTCGAACACCCCGGCACCAAGCCAGACGACCTTCTCGGCCCCGAGGTATTCGAGTAGGACGCGCTCGATCTGCTTCCTGGAGAGGTCCGGGTTGCGGTTGGGGTTGAGCAGGCACTCTTCGGTGGTCAGGACCGTTCCCTCGCCGTCGACGTGGATCGAGCCGCCCTCGAGCACGATCGGCGCCCGGTAGCGGTCGTCGCCCTCGACCTCCAGAACCTTGGCCGCGACCCGTTCGTCGCGGTCCCAGGGGAAGTAGAGCCCGCCCTCGGTCCCGCCCCAGGCATTGAAGCGCCAGTCGACCCCGCGGCGTCCGCCCTCGCCGTCGACGAGGAAGGTCGGGCCGTGGTCGCGGATCCAGGCGTCGTCGGTCGAGACCTCGACCACCCGCACCTGCGGCGGCAGCAGTGCCCGCGCGTTCTCGAACTGGGCGTCGGAGACCGCCATCGTCACCGGCTCGGATCCGGCGATCGCCTCGGCGACCGCGGCGTAGGCCTCCTGCGCCGGCTTCGCCCCCAGCCGCCAGTTGTCTGGCCGCTCGGGCCAGGCCATCCAGCAGCCGCTGTGGGGCTCGAACTCGCCAGGCATGCGGAAGCCGTCTTCGGCGGGAGTGGATTTGAGGGTCGCGGTCACCTGCCTCTATCTTGAACCAGTGGACGAGTTGCGCCTGATCCGTGCCGAGCGGTCTCCCGCCTCACCGGCCCGCACCCGCGACCCGCAGCGGCAGCCGTTCCGGATCGCCGCCGTCCAGCATCGCTGGCACCCCGATCCCGCCGAGCACGAGGCGGCGCTGGAGGAGGGGATTCGCGGCGCGGCCGAGGAGGGGGCGGCGCTGGTCTGCCTGCAGGAGCTGACCCTGAGCCGCTACTTCGCGGTCGACCCGGCGGGGCCCGAGGCCGCCGGAGCCGAGCCCGAGCAGTTGCCGGGCGGCCCCACCTTCGAGTTCGCCGCACGAATGGCGACTGCGCACGGGATCCACGTCCACGCCTCGCTCTACGAGCGCGCCGGGGACGAGGACGGCCTCGGCTTCAACACCGCGATCGTCGTCTCCCCGCAGGGCGAGCTCGTCGCCCGCACCCGCAAGCTCCACATCCCGGTCACCGCCGGCTACCACGAGGACCGCTACTTCCGGCCCGGCCCGGCGGGCTCCGAGGCCTTCCCCCTGGTCGGCCTCGGCGACCTTCGGCTCGGCCTGCCGACCTGCTGGGACCAGTGGTTCCCCGAGGTCGCCCGCGCCTACAGCCTCGAGGGCGCCGACGTGCTCGTCTACCCGACCGCGATCGGCTCCGAGCCCGACCACCCCGAGTTCGACACCCAGCCGCTTTGGCAGCAGGTGATCGTCGGCAACGGCATCGCCAACGGCGTCTTCATGGTCACCGTTAACCGGATCGGCAACGAGCCGCCCCTCACCTTCTACGGCTCCTCCTTCATCTCCGACCCCTACGGCCGAATCCTCGCCCAAGCCCCTCGCGACGAACCAGCAGTACTCGTTGCCGACCTGGACCTGGATCAAAGAAGGGACTGGCTGGAGCTGTTCCCCTTCCTAACCACCAGGCGCCCCGACGCCTACGGCTCTCTTGCTGAGGACTAGCCGGCACCCTCTTTACGACAGCTTTCCGTAGTTCGGCTGTATCTAGAACGCTGTCGCTAGGAGGGATGGGTGTCCCCTTCCCGACCGGCGTCCCTGATTTTCGTGCTCGCTGAGTCGGCGAGAGATAAAGAGTTAAAGGCGAAAATCCCAGGGAGGGAAGGGGACACCCGTCCCTCCCTACCGCAGAAGGTTTGTACTCACAGCTGTTTAGTTAGGAGCCAGCGCATCGATCGTCTCCGCCAGCTTGTCAGGAGTAACGATCGGGGTGAGGATCGGGAGGGTGATGCCGCCGGCGACGAACTCGCCGAGGCGCTCCTTCATCTGCTCAGGCGTGCCGAAGATGAACATCTCCTCGATTGCCTCCCAGGGCGCCGCTGCGGCGGCTGCCTGGCGGTCGCCGGCCTCCCAGGCCTCGACCATCGGCTGGATCTGCTCGCCGTAGCCGAGCCAGCGATAGAACTCGGCATAGACCGGGACGGTGATGTAGGAGGAGAACATGAAGCGGGCCAGCGGCTCGACCTGCTCGCGCTCGCCCGGGATGCAGAAGAAGCGGCAGAGCAGCTCGAAGCCATCTGGCGCGTCGGCCAGCTGGGCGGTCACCTTCGGCAGGCCGGCCAGCGGCAGGAAGTTGGTGAAGGCGCCATCAGCTCGCTCGACCGCCAGCTCGAGCATCTTGCCCCGCAGCGCCGCCAGCACGATCGGCACCCGGTGCGCCGGCTTCTGTTCCAGCTTGAACCCGGTCTCGGTCCGCTCGCCGGCCAGCGCCGGTTCGAGGAAGTCGAGCGTCTCGCGCACCTTGCTCAGCGGTTTCTCGAAGGGGATCCGGTTCCAGCCTTCGACGATCCGGTCCGAGGAGGAGCCGATCCCGAGCACGAAGCGCCCGCCCGAGGCGTCGGCGAGCGCCGCCGCCTGCTGGGCCAGCAGCGCCGGGCCGCGCTGGAAGACGCCGACGATCCCGGTGCCCAGGCGCGCCCGCTCGGTCCAGGCGGCGCTTAGCGCCAGCGGCGTGAAGCCGTCGGGGCCGGCGGTCTCGCCCGTCCAGAGATCGGTGTAGCCGGCGGCCTCGGCGCGCTTGACCAGCTCCTCGTGGCCGGCGAGCGTCGTCCCGGCCAGCGGCAGCGTCAAGCCCCAACGGTCCATGCTCTGACCCTAATCGTTCCAATAGGGTTGCGGGCGCATGGAGGCCTCCCCGACCGCCAAGCCGGATCGCAACCTCGCGCTGGAGCTCGTCCGCGTCACCGAGGCGGCCGCGCTGGCCGCCGCCCGCTGGGTCGGTCGCGGCGACAAGCTCGCCGCCGACGGCGCCGCGGTGGACGCGATGCGGTTCGTCCTCGACTCGGTCGCGATGGACGGGGTGGTTGTCATCGGCGAGGGCGAGAAGGACGAAGCACCGATGCTCTTCAACGGCGAGCAGATCGGCGACGGCAGCCCACCGGTTGTCGACATCGCTGTCGACCCGCTGGAGGGGACGACCCTCTGCGCCAAGGGGATGCCCAGCGCACTCGCGGTGATCGCTCTAGCCGAGCGCGGTTCGATGTTCGACCCGGGCCCCTGCGTCTACATGGAAAAGATGGCCGGTGGCGAGGAAATCGCCGACCTGCTCGACCTCGACCGGCCGCTGCCCGAGACTCTGAAGCTGATTGCCGAGCGCAAGGGTGGCAGCATCGGCGACGTCAGCGTCGTCGTGCTCGACCGCCCGCGCCACGAGGACACGATCCGCGAAATCCGCGAGGCCGGCGCCCGCATCCGTCTGATCAGCGACGGCGACGTTTCGGCGGCGCTGCTGGCGGTCAGCGAACGCTCCCCGGTCGATCTGCTCTGGGGAATCGGCGGCACCCCGGAGGGAGTGCTCTCGGCGGCGGCGCTGAAGTCGATGGGCGGCGAGTTGCTTGGCCGCCTCTGGCCGCGCAACGAGGAGGAGCGCTCGGCCGCTGTCGACGAGGGCTACGACCTCGACCGCATCCTCACCGCCAACGACCTCTGCTCGGGCGAGGACGTCTTCTTCTCCGCCACCGGCGTCACCGACGGCGACGTCCTCCAGGGCGTCCGCTACCGCGGCAACGGCGCCACCACCGAATCGCTGGTGATGCGTTCTCGCTCCGGCACCGTGCGCCGCGTCCACGCTCGCCACGACCGCTCGAAGCTCCGCGCCGTAACCGGTGAGCGCTACGGCTGATTTCCCCCCGGTCGGGTAGGTGAACGGCGTGATCGCCGTTGCTGGATCGACCGGCTACATCGGGGGCCTGCTCTGCAGGCGCCTGCGGGAGGAAGGCCGCGCGGTGCGGGCGCTGGCGCGCCACCCGGAGCGGGCGGGGGAGCTGAAGGAGGCCGGCTGTGAGCTGGTCCGCGCCGACGTGCTGGAGCCGGAGACCCTCGGCTCTGCCCTGGAGGGGGTCGAGGTCGCCTATTACCTGGTCCACTCGATGGGCCGGGGCTCCGGCGGCGACTTCGCCGAGCGCGACCACGAAGGGGCGGAGAACTTCGCCCGCGCCGCCGCCGCCGCGGGGGTGAAGCGGATCGTCTACCTCGGTGGGCTGGGGGAGGGCTCCAAGCACCTCGACAGCCGCCACGCCACGGCGGAAACCCTGCGCGAGGGCGAGGTGCCCGTCACCTACTTTCGCGCCGCCGCGGTGATCGGCGCCGGCAGCGAGTCCTTTCGCACCACCTTCTACCTGGTCCGCCGCCTGCCGCTGATGATCACCCCGCGCTGGGTGGTCACCCGCACCCAGCCGATCGCGGTCGCCGACGCGGTCGCCTACCTCGCCGCCGCTGCGGACCTCGGGCTGCCGGTCGACCGGGAGATCGAAATCGGCGGTCCCGACATCACTACCTATGGCGGCATGATCGACGAGCTGGCCCGCGCCCTCGGCCGTCACCCGCCGCGCCGGATCACCGTGCCGCTGCTGACGCCGTGGCTCTCCTCGCTCTGGATTGGACTGGTGACCCCGGTCGACTCCGGCGTCGCCCGGCCGCTGATCGAGGGTCTGGCGACCGAGACGATTGTCAGCGACCCCTCTGGCATGGAGCTGTTCGAGGCGGTCGAGCGCACCCCGCTGCAGCCGGCGCTGCGACAGGCGGCGTCCGGCAAGCTTTAGAGGGATTAGGCGGCTGCCGCCCGCTGCTGCTCCCGCGCGGCCTCTTCGCCGACGAACGGGACCAGGAACTCGTAGGTGAGGCCGGGAAGCAGACTGGGAAGCTCGGCCACCCGGTCGAGCAGGATCTCTTCGTAGAGCTTGGCCAGCAGGGCGCCGACCCCGAGCCTGGTCGCCTGGGTCAGCTCCGGCCCCGGCGCCGAGTCGTCGAAGCCCTCGTCGAGCAGGCCGGTGAAGCGTCCGTACTCGCGTTTGAAAATCGAGCGAAAGGCCGGTCCGAGAGTGCTCGTCTCGACGAGAAGGAAGCGCGTGGCCTCCGGATCGGCGGCGAACCACTCGAGCGCCACTCGCAGCCCTTCCCGCAGCCGCGGCGCCCAGGCGCCGTCGCCCAGGTAAACGTCTCGAATCCGCTGCTCGAGATCGTCGAGGAGGATCTCGTGCGCGGCGGCCATGCAGCCGAGTTTGTCGTCGAAGAGTTCGTAGAAGCTCTCGCGGCCTACCCCGGCCTCGCCGAGGATGTCGCCCACGGTGGTCGACTCGTATCCGTTGGCGACGGTCACCCGGACCACGGCGACCAGCAGCCTTTCCCGCTGCGAGCGTTCGACGAGCTCCCGCGGCAGGCCGTGTCTACCGCGCGGAAGGCGCCACTGGCGCAGGTCCTCGGGCTCGTCGCTCACCGGCATCCGGCGCCGCTGATTTCGGTCTCCCGGGCGATCCGAGCCTGCTCAAGCGCCTCCTCGTGGCCGCCATAGGAGCTCACCGCCAGATAGACGATCTCGCCGCGCAGGTCCGGCAGGTGGTCGGCCTCGCCGATTGCGATCTGATTGAGGATCAGGACCTGCGCCTGGCCGAAGGCGAGGCGGGCGTCGGTGTGGGCCTGCGGCGTGCCGCCATTGCGGCGCCAGAGACCCTCGAGGGCGGGAACGGTCGCCTGGCGGTAGCGCTCGACCACCTTCGGCTGCAGCGCGATCGCGTCGCCGGTCACCAGCTGGGCGAGGCCGGGCCGGGCGGCCAGCGTCTCGAGCACCGCCGTCGCCGCCTTGCGGGCGGCGTCGGCCGGAGGATCGGCGTCGGTGTGGGAGTCGGCGGCGATCTCCTGCAGCTCGGCGAGGCAGTGGTCCAGGGCAGCGTCGAAGCAGGCCCGCTTGTCGTCGAAGTGCTTGTAGAAGGTGGTGCGGGAGATGTGGGCGCGGGCGACTATGTCGCTGATCGTCGTCGCCGCGTAGGTCTTCTCCGCGCAGCTCTCGACGATCGCGTCGACGATCCGCTGACGCTGCGACTGGTTGGCGATGTCGGCCGAAATGGTCGGACGCAAAACATTGCCGGGCTCTTCAGAACTCCGATGTTTTTGCATCAATGCCGATTCTCCCACCTTCCCCGGTCATTGGACCGCTGGTCCAATGCGGCAGTAATTCACCGGAGAGGGAGGATACGACAGTTTTTATTAACTGGTGGGGGTGGCGCCGCTTTTTGGCGCCGCACGCTCCTCGTCGCAGCCCTGGCACGGCTTCGCCGGCTGTCGCGAGTGGTAAGGGATTTCTCCGGTGTCGTCGTACTCGAAGCGCAGTGAGTTGATCACCGCTCCGGCGGTCAGCGCAAGGCTGAGGACGTAGAACCAGAGCAGGGCGATGAGGATGAATCCGAGGGTTGAGCCAAACCGCGAGAGACTGGACACGTTGGAGAGATAGATGGGGAACAGCCAGTTGGCGAGGCCCGCGCCTACGGTGACAAAGAGGGCACCAGGCCAGACCGCCCGCCAGGGCATGTGGCCCTTGGGGACCGCCCAGAAGATCACGCAGCAGATGCCGAAGGTGACCAGCAGAGCCGCGCCGAGCAGCAGGATCGTGTCGATCGCCTTGATGTCCGAGAGGCCCAGCGGCAGCCGGTCGGTGCTGGAGAGCAGGGTGCTCTCGACCGTGGGTACGAAGATGCTGGCGGCGATAAAGAGAAGGACCACTGCGAGCATTGCGAAGGAAAAGCGCTTCTGCTCGACCCAGCCGCGGCATTCGACGTGGTAGATGCGGCAGAAGGCGGTGTCCATCGCCCCCCAGAAAGATGCCCCGATCCAGAGCGAGCCGGCGAAGGCGGCGATCCCGATCGTGGTCGAGTTGTTCTCGATCCGGGTTAGGGCGTCGGTCAGGGTCTGTTGCTCGGTGTTCGGGAAAAGGCGCTGGAGGTCGGCGAGGACGCTGCTCTCGACCCCTCCGATCTTCAGCACCTGGCCGAAGACGAAGAGGACCAGGAGGGCGAAAGGGAAGACCGAGAGCATCAGGTTGTAGGCGACCATCGCCGAGAGGCCGGTGACGTTCTCCCGGTAGGCACGGTTCCAGAAAGCGCGCAGCCAGGGTTTCGGGTGTCGGTGGTTTTCAGGCATTGACTTCACAAACTGAAGCGGGTACCATGCGAACAGGCGTTTGACCTGTTTCGGACGCCCGCCCAACTGGGCACAATGACGATGTAGACGCTACTTCGCGGGCCACCTCTTCGGTCCGCTTTTTGTCGGTACAGCGCGACTTTCGGGTCGCGGGGGCATTTCATCGCCCAGAACTTCATCGCCCAGAACTAAACATCGAGCGCAAGGGAACGAGTAGAAACGGATGCTGGTAGCAGAGCTTCAGGAACTTGAGGAGGTCAAAAACCTCCTGAATCGCGGGCAGCAGCTTGGCGTACTGACCTTCGGCGACGTCGCCTCGGCGGTCTCCGAGGTCGATCTCGACGAGTCGGATGTCGAGGACCTCTACGGGCACCTCGAGAAGTCAGGGATCGAGCTCGTCGAGGACATGGACCCGGCTCAGAAAGCCGCTGCCGAAGCGCTTCCCGTCGACACCGGCAAAAAAGGCCGCCGGCGCCAGAAACAGGCGCTCGACCTGAAACCGGACATGACCACGGACTCCTTGCAGCTGTTCCTCAAGGACATCGGCAAAGTCCGCCTGCTGACTGCGCAGGAGGAGGTCGAACTCGCCAAACGCATCGAGCGCGGCGACCTCGACGCGAAGCAGAAAATGGTCGAGTCGAACCTGCGACTGGTCGTCTCGATCGCAAAAAATTATCGGAACCAGGGCCTGCCCTTCCTCGATCTGATCCAGGAGGGGACGCTGGGCCTGGTCCGCGCGGCGGAGAAGTTCGACTACCGCAAGGGGTTCAAGTTCTCCACCTACGCGACCTGGTGGATCCGCCAGGCGATCGCCCGTGCGCTCGCTGACAAGGCGCGGACGATCCGGATCCCGGTTCACGTCGTCGAGAAGCTGAACAAGATCGGCCGTGCCGAGCGCAAGCTGGTAACCGAGCTGGGCCGCGAGCCCACCCCGGAGGAGATCGCCGAGGTAACGGGGATCGATCCCGAGGAGGTCGACTCGATCAAGCGCTCCGCCCAGGCCCCGGTCTCCCTCGAGAAGCCGGTCGGCGACGAGGAGGAGTCGGAGTTCGGCCAGTTCATCGCCGACGAGAAGGCCGAGAGCCCGTTCGACCGGGCCGCGGACCTGCTGACCAAAGAGGCCCTCAAAGAGGCCCTCGAGAACCTCTCCTACCGCGAGCGCCGCGTGCTCGAGCTCCGTTACGGGCTCGGCGGCGAGCACCCGCGGACCCTGGACGAGGTCGGCCGCACCTTCAACGTCACCCGCGAGCGGATCCGCCAGATCGAGAACCAGAGCCTCAAAAAGCTGCAGTCCCTGGGCGAGGCCCAGAAACTGCGCGAGGTCGCGTAACCAGAATTAAGTGATCGAACATCCCGGTCGATATAGGCCGGGATGTTCGAGATCGATTCAGCGCTGCGCATCCTGGTTGAGCGGGGTGGCTCGGATTTGCACGTCAAGGTCGGCGTGCCACCCACCGCGCGGCTGCATGGTGAGCTGGCGCCGCTCGAGGGTTATCCCGCCCTGGAGCCGAAAGACACCGAACACGCTTTCAACGACATCGCCGAGGTTCGGTCGCTGACCGAGTTCGAGGAATGCGGCGAGGCCGACTTCAGCTACTCGATCCCCGGCCTCTCGCGCTTCCGCGTCAACGCCTTCAAGCAGCGCGGCTCGATCTCGATCGTCTGCCGCGCGATCCCCTTTGAAATCCGCTCGGTAGAGGATCTCGGCCTGCCGCCGGTCGTCACCAAGCTGGCCGAGGAACAGCGGGGAATCATCCTCGTCACCGGCACCACCGGCTCGGGCAAGAGCACGACCCTGGCGGCGATGATCGACCACATCAACCGCACCCGGACCGATCACATCGTCACCCTCGAGGACCCGATCGAGTACCTGCACCAGGACAAAAACTCGATCGTCAACCAGCGCGAAGTCGGTTCCGACACCGAAAGCTTCGCCCGCGCCATGCGCCGCGTCCTGCGCCAGGATCCCGACGCGATCCTGATCGGCGAGATGCGCGACGAGGAGACCGTCCGCACCGCGCTGTCTGCGGCCGAGACCGGCCACCTCGTGCTCTCCACCGTCCACACCCTGGACGCGACCGAGACGATCAACCGCATCGTCGACTTCTTCCCGCCGCACCTGCAGCACCAGGCGCGGGTGATGCTGGCGGCGACCCTGAAGGGGGCGATCGCTCAGCGCCTCGTCCCCGACGTCACCGGCGACGGCCGGGTCCCGGCCTCCGAGATCCTCGTCGTCACCGGCCGGGTCAAGGACCTGATCATGAACCCTGAGGAGACCGGCAAGATCACCGAAGTGATCGCCGAGGGCGAGTACTACGGCATGCGCACCTTTGACCAGTCGCTACTCGGCTATGTGATGGAGGGCAAGGTGGCCGAGAGCGTGGCCCTGGAGTACGCCTCGAACCCGCACGACTTCAAACTGATGCTGGCCGCGGGCGGCCAGCGGGCGAGCGGAATCGAGCAACTTGCACCCGCAACTGAGTAGGACGGGCGTCCAAATTGCTGCAACGGGCCGTTTCTCGTTTAAGTCGATCGCATGTCTGACGATGAGATAAGGCCAATGGCCGCGATCAACCAATTCCTGCTTCTGGTTCGACAGCTCCGCCGTAACGAGGCGGGCATGGCCCTGCCGGTCGCGCTCTTCGCGATGATTTCCAGCATGGCTCTGGCCGGCGCCGCGGTCGTCGCCACCACGGATGTTCAGCAGGGGGCACAGCGCGACAATTCCTCAAAGGCCGCGATCGCAGCTGCCGACGCCGGCGCCAACGTAGCTCGCGAGCGCCAAACCCGATACGGCTTCGTGCTCAACAACTTGAACCCGTGCCTAAGCGTCGGCTCGAGCGGCAAGCTGACCAAAGGCCCGGCTGAAACCGTCGGCGGCCAGCAGTGGTGCCCGCCGGTCTCCGGCACGGTGGGCGATTCCAGCTATGTCTACCGGGTCAGCCCGGTCGGGAAAAACTGCGGCTCCTACGAACTCTGCGTCGTCTCCACCGGCACCGCCGACCAGCTCAGCCGCCGGATCGAGGTGACCTACAACCGCTCCGGCCTGGTCACCAACGAATCGGAAAATATCGGCCGTGAAAGTCGCGAACAGATCGAACACACCGAACGTGAACTGAGAGAAGCGCTGGAAAAAGAAGAATCGCAGCACGCCAAAGAACTCGAAGAAAAAATCCAGCGGGAAAAAGAAGAAGAATCGAAACGCGCCGCGGTCGAGGGCTTCGTCGGACGTGACGGGATCACCCTCAGCGGCAACGCCGACATCCGTGTCGGGCTCGGCACCAACGGCAACCTGAGCACCTCCGGCAACGCCAGCATCTGCGGCGACATCCGCGTCGGGGTCGGGAAAAAATGGAGCAAAAGCGGAAACGCCTCCCAGTGCAGCGGTTACGCGGTGAAGGAAGGGAATGTCGACCTGCCCCCGGTCAGCAGCTTCATCCCGACCAATATCGCCACTGTGAATTCGAACAACCGGATCACCGCCTGCACCAAAACCAACGTCCCGGTGGACTGCCAGAAAGACGCCTACACCGGGAAATGGAGCTCGAAGCCGCCGTTCGCCCCCAAAACCCGGGCGATCACCCTGAGCAGCAACGACACCCTGACGGTCGGCGGCGGCGACTACTGGATCTGCTCGATCAGCATGAGCGGCAACTCGCAGCTGATCATGGCCACCGGCTCGCGCGTGCGCTTCTTCTTCGACACTCCCGAGCACTGCGGCAACAACGGCAATCAGATGACCCTCAGCGGCAACAACCGGATCTCGGCGACCGGCTACCAGCCCGGCCTCGGCCAGTTCGACGTGCCGGGCTTCTACTTCCTCGGCTCGCCGACGGTTGCCAGCCAGATCAACCTCTCGGGGAACTTCGGCACCGTTAACGAGATGGTCGTCTACGGCCCCGACACCTACATCAACATCAGCGGCAACGCGACCTTCAAAGGCATCCTCGTCGGCAGGCAGATCGCGATGAGCGGTAATGGCAAGGTCGAACAGGATGCCGGCTTCCCGGTCCCGCCCGAGCTCAACCCCGGTGCGACCGAAGAAGAAGGGGTCGGCGGCGAAGAAGAAGAAGCCAGCGAAGGCCAGGAAGAAGAAACGCTGGAAGAAAAAGAACTTCGCTGGCAGACCGAAAAAGAAGAACGCGAAGCAAAAGAAAAAGAACAGACCAACCGCTCCGCGATCTATTTCACCCCTCAGGCGTACTTCGAGTGCATCGGCCTCCCCCCGGCCGGCGGCGCGCCCAACGGCAACTGCTGAGCCTGCTCGAGCGGACTCTCCCGCCCGCCATTCAAGCTGTCGCTCGCGCCTGCCGAGCTAAGTCTAGGTAGGTATGCGCGAGCGGCTCAACAACAATCCTCTGGTGCAGATGGGCGCGATCGCAGCTCTGCTGCTGGTCGGCGCCGTCTTCCTCCTGACCTCGATGGGAGGGGGCGGGGAAGAAGGGGGCGAATCGGAATCCGGCTCGATCGCGGCCACCGCCCCCGGCGAAGGCCCGGCGCCCTCGCCCGGCGAAGCAGCGCCCCCTGCCGCGACCTCCTCTGCTGTCGCGCCGGCCCTCGCCAGCCAGCCCCTGCCGCGTCCCGTGATGGATGCTTGGAACGCGAACCGGACCGTGGTGCTGCTGATCGTCCACGACGGTGTCATCGACAACGACCTCGTCAAGCTCGCCGGCGCACGCCTCGACGGGATGGCCGCGGTCACCACCTTCACTGTCCCCGCGAGCCAGATCGCCCGCTACGCCGCGATCACCCAGGGCGTCGGCGTCGACCGGGTGCCGGCCCTCGTCGTGCTCCGCCCGAAGAAGCTCGACGAAGCGGTCCCAACCGCCTCTGTCAGCTACGGCTTCCAGGACGGCAACAGCATCGAACAGGCCGTCATCGACGCCGGCTACAAGGGCCCGACCCTCGAATATCACCCGTGAGCATGGACGGCCGGGACTTCCCCAGCCACCTGCGGCCGGTTCCCGACTCAGGCGATTCGACCGCCCCGGCGCTGCCGGCTGAGCAGAGCGGCACCCCCGGCCTGACCCCGCCGGTCTCCCGCGGCCGCTCCAGCGGCTTCGTCGCCGACGTGCTCGTCGACCTCGGTTTCGTCGGCGAAGACCGCGCCCGGCAGGCGATCGAAGAAGCCCGCACCGCGGGCCGCCCTCCCGAGCGGCTGCTGCTCGAGCAGGGGGCGGTCGACGCCGACCAGTTCTCGCGCGCGGTCGCCGAGCGCTACGGCCTCGACCACATCGACCTCTCGGCCTTTCAGGTCGACATGGTGGCGGCCAACCTGATCCCGGTCAACACCGCCCGCCGCTACAAAGCCCTGCCGGTCGGCTACGCCGGCAAGAAGACCCTGCTCGTGGCAATGGCTGATCCGACCAACGTCCTCGCTGTCGACGACATCCAGATCGCGACCGCACTCGATTGCCGGGTCGCGGTCGCCACCGAGGAGGACATCGAGGCGTTGCTCGGCCGCCTCAATACGCTGCAGAGCGCGGTCACCGAGGCAGTGACCGAGGACGCGCTGGCCGAAGAGGAGTTGGCCGAGGTCAGCGACATCGAAGTCTCGGCCGAAGACGCGCCGGTGATCAAGCTCGTTTACAGCATCCTCGGCCAGGCGGTGGGGGAGGGTGCCTCCGACGTCCACTTCGAGTCCGGCGAGGACGACATGCGAGTCCGCTTCCGGATCGACGGCGTCCTCCGCGAGGCAGCCCACGTTCCGAAGCGGATGGTCAACGCGGTGATCTCCCGGGTGAAGATCATGAGCGACCTCAACATCGCCGAGAAGCGGGTCCCCCAGGACGGTCGGGTCAGCGTGACCGTGGACGACCGTCGCGTCGACCTGCGCGTCACCACCCTGCCGACCCAGCGCGGCGAGGGAGCCACGATTCGCATCCTCGACAAGGACAACGCCCAGCGCTCGCTCGACGAGCTCGGCATGGGCGGCGAAGCGCGCGAGCGGTTCGAGCAGGCGTTCCAGCAGTCCTACGGGGCGGTGCTGGTGACCGGCCCGACCGGCTCCGGAAAGAGCACGACGCTGTACGCGGCGCTGCAGGAGTTGAACCAGGTCGAGAAAAACATCATCACGATCGAGGACCCGGTCGAGTACCGGCTGCCGGGGATCAACCAGATCAACGTCAACCGCAAGGCCGGCCTCGACTTCGCCACCGGCCTGCGATCGATGCTGCGGGCCGATCCCGACATCGTCATGGTCGGCGAGATCCGGGACGGCGAGACGGCGCGGATCGCGATCGAGGCGGCGCTGACCGGGCACATGATGCTCACCACCCTGCACACCAACGACGCCCCTGGCGCGATCACCCGCCTGACCAAGATGGGGATCGAGGCCTTCCTGATCGCCTCAGCAGTCGACTGCGTCGTCGCCCAGCGCCTCGCCCGCAAGCTCTGCAGCCACTGCAAGCGCCGCACGGTGATCCCGCCCCAGGCGCTGGAGGAAGCCGACCTGCGGGCCGGGGTGGAGATCGAGGCCTATGAGCCGGTCGGCTGCCCCCGCTGCAGCCAGAGCGGCTACCGCGGCCGGGTCGGGCTCTACTCGGTGATGCAGCTGAGCGAGCGGATCAAGGAGATGGCGGTGGCAGCCGCGCCGGAGGCGGAGATCGGCGCCGTCGCCCGCGAAGAAGGTATGTGCACGCTGCGCGAGGATGGCCTCGGCAAGGTGCGGGCGGGGCTGACCAGCCTCGAGGAGATCCTCCGTGTCACTGCATAGCGGAAAACAGGTATCGAGGAAATCGGCCGCGCTGCCGATTTAAAGCCCATGGAATTCGACTTTTCCGAGGTACTCGCCCACATGGTCGCCGTCAAGGCCTCCGACGTCCACCTGACGCCGGGCTTTGCCCCTGCGATCCGCGAAAAAGGCCAGATCCAGCCGATGGAGGGCTATCCGGTGCTGAGCGGGCAGCACACGCGCGAGGTCGTCTACAGCATCCTCAACGACGACCAGCGCAAACGGTTCGAGACCGAGAAACAGCTCGACTTCGCCTACGCGATACCCCAGGTCGCCCGCTTCCGCGTCAACTGCTTCTTCCAGCGCGGCTCGGTCAGCGCCGCCTTCCGGCTTGTGCCGCAGGACATCCCGGCGCTCGACACGCTCGGGGTGCCGCCGGTGCTGCGCGAGCTGGCCGCCAAACCGCGTGGCTTCGTCCTCGTCACCGGCCCCACCGGCTCAGGCAAGAGCACGACCCTGGCGGCGATGATCGACGTGATCAACTCCGAGCGCCGCGACCACATCCTCACGATCGAGGATCCGATCGAGTTCCTCCACCACCACAAAAGCTCGATCGTCAACCAGCGTGAGGTCGGCTCCGACGCGATCGACTTCGCCCGCGGCCTGCGCGCCGCCCTGCGAGAGGACCCCGACGTGATCCTGGTCGGCGAGATGAGGGACCTGGAGACGGTCTCCACGGCGCTGACCGCGGCCGAGACCGGCCACCTCGTCTTCGCCACCCTCCACACCCAGTCGACCGCGCAGACGGTCGACCGGATCATCGACGTCTTCCCGCCCCAGCAGCAAGGCCAGGTGCGGACCCAGCTCTCGATCGCCCTGCAGGGGATCGTCACCCAACAGCTGCTGCCGACCGCCGATGGCATGGGCCGGACGGTCGCCACCGAGGTGCTGGTGCCCACGCCGGCGATCCGCAACCTGATCCGCGAGGGCAAGACCCACCAGATCTACGCCGCCGTGCAGACCTCCGGTGCGGTCGGGATGCAGACCATGGACGCCGACCTGGCGCGCCTGGTCCGCAATGGCCGGATCACTCGCTCCCTGGCCGAGCAGCGCGCCTCGGTCCCGGAGGAGCTGAAACGACTGCTGGGCGGCAGCGCCGTGGCGCCGCCCCAGTACACGCAGGTGGGGTAGGCGATGGCTGCGAGCACCTTTGCCTTCCGGGCGATGGACCTCTCCGGCGTCGCCTCGACCGGCGAGGTCGAAGCCGATTCCAAGGCCCAGGTCACCGAGCAGCTGCGTCAGCGCGGCCTGATCGTCCTCGACGTCACCGAGAAGGCCAATCCGCTCAATCTCGAGGACTTCTTCAAGCGCTTCAAAAAGGTCGACATGCGCGAGCTGGCGATCTTCTCGCGCCAGTTCGCGACCCTCGTCGCCTCGGGAATGCCGATGCTTCGAACCTTGCACACGCTCGAGGAGCAGACCCAGGACGAGATGATCAAGGAGGCCGCCGCCGGCCTCCGCGCCGACATCGAGGCCGGCAGCACGCTCGAGCAGGGGATGGCACGCCACCCGCAGGTCTTCGACCGCCTCTACCGGGCGATGATCCGCTCCGGCGAGGAATCGGGGCGCCTCGACGAAGCGCTCGACCGGATCGCCTACCAGGTGGAGAAATCCGACGCCCTGCGTCGCCAGGTCAAATCGGCGCTGATGTACCCGGCCCTGATCTTCGGCTTCGCCACCGTGGTCCTGGTCGCGATCGTCGCCTTTGTGATCCCGGTCTTCGCCGGTATCTTCGAACAGCTCGGGGAAGAAAACGAAGAAAGCGCGGCGTTGCCGCTGCCGACCCAGATCTGCGTCAGCGCCTCGAAAGCGATCACCGGCTACTGGTTCGTGATCCTCCCCGTGATCGTCATCGGCGTCTTCGCCCTGATGCAGTGGAAGCGGACCGAACGGGGCCAGGAGGCCTGGACCCGCCTCACCCTGCGGATCCCGTTCAAAATCGGCGACGTGATCCAGAAGGTGGCGCTGGCCCGCTGGTCCCGCACCTTCTCCGGCGCGGTTTCGGCCGGAGTACCGATGCTGCAGGCGATCAAACTCACCGGCGAAACCGCCGGCAACGTCGTCATCGAGCAGGCGATGGACGACGTCTACGCCTCGGCCAAGCGGGGCGGCTCGCTGGCGGCGCCGATCCAGGCGAACGACATCTTCCCGCCGATGGTCGGCCACATGGTCTCGGTCGGCGAGGAGACCGGTCAGCTGGAACACATGATGAGCAAAGTCGCCGACTTCTACGAGGCCGAGGTCGACGCCAAGGTGAAGGCGTTGACGGCGCTGCTCGAGCCGGTGATGATCGTCTTCGTCGGCGGCATCGTCGGCTTCATCGTGATCTCGATGTATCTGCCGATGTTCAGCATCTACGAAAAGATCCGCTGAGCAGCAAATTCCCCAGTTTTCGGGACACGAAGTCCAAATTTCAGGGATCAAGGTCTTGGAGTTATGGCCGATGACCTCCCTGTGATGAATCTGCCAGTGCTTCGGTGCAAAAGGCAAACCCGCTGCGAGGCGGGGGCGCAAAGCCATCGGGACTCCGATTCAGGAGTTGGCCGGGCTACCACCGGGGTCGACAGACACCACGTGGCTTCCAGCGACGGGGCTCTGGCGCAAACGATTAGGACCATAGGAGGTCACTAATGTTTTCCCAGAATCTCCGGGCCAAAGTAGGCGCCCGGCTCAACGGTGACAAGGAGGCCGGTTTCACCTTGATCGAGCTCCTCGTCGTGATGCTGATCCTCGGCATCCTCGCCGCGATCGCCCTGCCCGCTTTCTTCAACCAGAAGGAGAAGGCCGGTGACGCAAAGGCGAAGGAGTACGCCCACTCCGCGCAGGTCGCGCAGGAGACTTACTTCACCGAACACAACGAATACGCAGATGGAGTTGGTGCTACCGAAGGACTTTCGGAACTCGAAGAAATCGAGCCCACGCTGGCGAGCGCAACGATCACGGTGCTCAATGGTGATGCCAACGGTTACACCATTACGTCGGAATCTTCGACGGAACACACGTTCACGATCGTGAATGACGAAGGCAGCCTGACGTTCGAATGCACGCCCACCACCGGCGGCGGCGGCTGTCCCAATGGCGGTAACTGGGGCGAATAGCCCAGCGTGATCAACCGAACCGTATTGAGCGAAAGGCGGGCCACTTGGTCCGCCTTTCGCTTTTCGGCTACCGAGTTTTTGCAAAGTGCTAAGCGAAACGTCCAATGTGGCCGATAGATCGATGATGTCCTCACCGCTGTCTCCACGCCTGGGATTCGCCGTCCTGGCGGCGATCCTTGTCCCCCTTGTCTTCGGGTCGGCAGCCGATGCCGCCGTACCGAACTTCAAGGGCTCCTCCGCCGATGGCTCGATCGTCTTCTTCGAAACCGAAGAGCAGCTGGTTCCCGGCGACACCGACACCAAGCGCGACGTCTACGAGCGCTCCTTCGACAAAGACGTCGCCGCAGGCGGCGCCTACGTCACCCGCGAGGTCTCGCTGGGCCCGGCCGGCGGCAACGACGCCTACCCGGCCCAGTTCGAGGGCGCCGACGACGTCGGCGGCCTCGTCTTCTTCTCAACCGAAGAGCGGCTGGTCGCCGAGGACACCGATCGCAGCGTCGACGTCTACGTTCGCGACCTCGCAGACGGGAGCACCGAACTCGTCACCCAGGGAGCTTCGGCCTGCGCACCGGGATGTGGCAACAAAGCCTTCGCCGCCCTCTTTGCCGATGCCGATGCAGAAGGCAACCGGGTTTTCTTCGAAACCAAAGAGCAGCTCAGTGGCGCCGACGCCGACACCTCCACCGATCTCTACGTGCGCGACCTGGTGGCGGGGGAGACGGAACTGGTCTCCAGCGGCGAAACCGGCTGCCTGCCGGGCTGCGGCAACGGCGGCTTCGAGGTTTCTCGCCGAGGGATCTCGAGTGACGGCAGCGTCGCCTACTTCATCACCTCCGAGCCGCTTTCCAGCGCCGACGGCGACGTCGCCGCAGACATCTACGCCCGCGACCTCGAAGCCGGTGTCACCTCGCTCGTCTCGACCGGCAGCTGCGCCGGCTGCGGGGACGGCGGTGCGGTGCCGATCTTCGACGGCAGCTCGGCCGACGGGTCCCGGGTCTTCTTCAGCAGCGAAGAAAAGCTGGTCGGGGCCGATGGCGACAAAGCCACCGACGTCTACGCCCGGGACCTCCCGGCCGGCCCGACGATCCTGATCTCGGACGGCAGCAAAGACGTCACCGCCAGCTTCTCCGCCGCCTCGGCCGACGGCTTGCACGTCTTCTTCACCAGCGCCGAGGATCTCCTCGAAGCCGATGAAGACGGCGTCAACGACGTCTACGAGTGGACCGGCGGGACGCTGAAATTGATCACCTCGGCTGCCTGTACGAACTTCTGCGGCGCCAACTTCGACGCGGTCAGCGCCGACTCCACCCAGGTCCTGTTCAGCACTGCGGGCGCCTTGGTGCCGGCGGACAAGGATACGAGCGACGACATCTACCGCCAGGCTGTCGCTGGCGGCTCGCCGGTCCTCGTCTCCCGGGGCGAAGACAGCTGCCTCGGTTGCTGGGAAGGCGACTTCGACGCCCGCTTCAACCAGGCCTCGGCAGATGCTTCCCGGGTGGTCTTCACCACCGCCGAGGGCGTCCTCGCCGAAGACAAAGACGGCGAAGACGACATCTACCTGCGCGACGTCGACGCCGGCAGCAGCAGCCTGATCACGATCGCGCCCAGCTACTGCCCGCTGAAAAAAGGCAACTGCGGCGCCACCTTCGTCGGTTCCTCCGAGGACGGCCTGCACGTCTTCTTCCGCACGGTCGAGCGCTTCACCCTCGAAGACGGCGACAACGAAGCGGACGTCTACGAACGTTTCCTCGGCGAAAACCCGAGCGAAGAGGTGACCCGGCTCGTCTCGACCGGCAACGACCCGAACCTCGACCTCGGCCCTGCGCCTCCGGAACTGACCGGAACCGATCCTGAATCGCCGGACGCGGCGACGACCCTGCGAATCCTCGGCGAAGCGACGGGTGCGGCGGTGAAGATCTACACCAGCGAAGACTGCGCCGGCGAACCCGTTGCCACCGGTACCGCGGCGGCGTTGACCGATCCGGGACTGCAGGTCTCGGTGCTCCCAGACTCGCTGACTACCTTCCGGGCCACCGCCGAAGCGGAAGGCTTCGTCTCCGACTGCTCGCAGCCGCTCGCCTACCAGAACCTGCCCGAAGCGGAAGCGCCCGGCGAAGAAGTCGTGGTAGGCGAAGCGGTCGATCAGGTCCCGGTCGTGGGGGGGCAGGTGGTCGTCGCGCCGCCCGGCCCCGAATTCCTCATTCCTCACACCCGAATCACCTTCGCCCCGGCCTCGAAGACCCGATCTCGCAGTCCTGTTTTCCGCTTCACCGACTCCACCGGACAGTCGGGAACCACCTTCCAGTGCAAGGTCGACCACAAGCCGTGGCGCCGCTGCAGGTCGCCGTTGCACTTGAAGCGACTGAGCCGCGGCAATCACGTGGTCGAGGTCAAAGCCATCAACGGCGCCGGTCAGGTGGAGCCGAAGCCCGTCAAGCGGGTGTTCAAGGTGGTGCCCCGATGAGAAGCGCGATGCGGCGGCTCCGCCGTCAGGAGTCCGGGATGACGCTGATCGAGATGCTGGTCGCGGCGCTGATGAGCGTGATCATCGTCGGCGCCTCCTGCGCGATGCTGATCGGCGCAGTTCGTGACCAGCCCGGGCTGAGCAAGAAGTCGCAGAACGTCACCACCGCCCGCTACGAGCTCGAACGGATGGTTCGTGAGATCCGCAACGGCGTCCAGCTAGAAACCATGACCCCGTCGGAATTGACCCTGGTCGCCCGTGTGCGGCGGGTCGCCTGCGGCGGCGCGGTTCAGACCAGCCCCGGTGCCGAACCGGTGCAGTGCCGGATCGTCTACCGCTGCAGCGGTAGCTCGTGCACCCGCCGCGAAGCGACCCTGGCGGGGACGCCGGTCGGCCCCACCACGGTCGCCGCCAGCGGCCTGGGAGACCTCGAAGTCTTCTGCTTCGTGCCGAGCGCCGAAACCGATCCAACCCGGTGCGGCCCCCCCAAAGCCGAAACTACCCCGACCTACGTCGGCGTGAATCTCGAAGTCCCCAACCCCGAAGGCCCCGGTCTGCTCACCATCTCCGACGGCGCGACCCTGCGTACCGCCGCCTTCCACAGCTCATGATCGCGCGCTTCGACAGATGGCTGCGACAGGCCGGCCGGGAGGACGGGTTCACCCTGATCGAGGTCCTGGTCGCATCGATCATCCTGGCGCTGGCGGCGCTTGCAACTTTCGGCGTGCTGGCGGCAGCGACGCGCAACGCCCAGCGGGCTCAGGCGACCCAGGTCGCCCTCGACAAGGCCCAGGAAGAGATCGAGAAGCTGCACACCCTCTCCTACGACGAACTGGCCCTCGACCGCTCGCCCTCGCCCTCGCCCGACCCGCTCAGTCCCAACTACCGGGTCTCTGCCGACAACAGCAGGTATGCCGTGCAGCGGGAACCCCTGAGCCAGTACGCGACGATGGACGTCAATCTCGAAACGGGTGTGGTCACTCCGGGCCCGATCCCCTTCGAAGAGGGCAATGTCAGCGGCAAGCTCTATCGCTACGTGGTCTGGCGCAACGATCCCCAGTGCCCGGAAAGCGAAGTCGGCAGCGAAGACTTCTGTCCCGGCAACCACGACTACAAACAGATCATCGTCGCGGCCAAGCTCGACACGCCGGGCAACCAGCAGGCGGAGCGCAACTACGTCGAAGTCCAGTCGCAGGTCTCCAACCCGAGCACCCAGGCCCAGCGCTCGACCCGCGAAGGCAAAGTGGGCGAAGGGGGAACCGGCAACGAAACCGAAGCCGAAAAAAAAGCGCGGGAAGAAAAAGAAGCAGCCGAAGACGAAACCGCCGGCTCGGGCACCGGCAAAGCGATCACCGCCCAGCAGTTCTTCCTCACCGACACGCCGTGCTCCCCCACCGGCACCACCGGTCGACAGGTCATCGAAGGCGACCACCTCCTCCACAACACGCTCGGAACCTGCGCCAGCGGGCTGCGCAACGGACAGACCAAAAACGGAGCCCCCGACGCCCTCCTGCTCGGTTCGCCGCCCGATCCCGACCCCGCCGACGAAGCCAACCCGCTGCTCTACGACTACTCCAGCGATTCCTACCTGGAGCCCACCCCGGACACTGACAAGGGGGTGCAGATCCTCCACGACGACTCCGCCGGCTGCAACTACGTGCCGAAAAGCAGCGTCCACCCGGAGGCCAAGGTCCACCGCTGGGTGACTGACCCGATGCCGAAGGAATTCAAGCTCAGCGGCACGGTCACGCTCGAGTTCTACTCGCGGACCCTGAACGAAGCCAGCTATCCCGGAACCATCTGCGTCTACCTCTTCACCCGCAGTGAAACCGGCTCCGGTGAATCGACGGTGGCCACCGACACGCTGCTGGAAAACAGCGAAACGAAAAAACTGTTCTGGAGCTACTCCTCGCAGGGAACCGGGTCCTGGCCGCGAACCGAATGGACCAGGTTGAGGCTGAAAATGAACATCGGCGGGACCCTGCCCAGGGGCGTGAAAGAAAAAGAACGCCTCGGGGTCGCACTCAGCGTCGACGCCGGCACGACTCCGGCCGACGCAATTCCGGTGATGTACGACCACCCCAACTACCCGACCCGGATCGAGGTCGATACCACCACCCCGCTCGAAGGGGAATAGGCGGTGGGAATCGCCGCCCTCGTGGCCTTCCTCGGGGGCCTGCTCCTCGGCAGCTTCATCACCGTCGTCGCCCACCGGGTGCCGCGCGGGGAATCGGTCGTAGTCGGACGCTCGCGCTGTCCCGGCTGCGGCGCACAGATCGCCGCTTACGACAACGTCCCGGTGCTCTCCTGGGTGCTCTTGCGGGGACGGTCTCGCTGCTGCGGCACCGCGATCTCGGTTCGCTATCCCCTGACCGAGCTGACGATGGCGGTCCTCTACGCCGTCACCGTCGTTGTCCTCTGGGACGACACAACCGAGATCGCCCTCGGCCTCGTCTTCGTGACGATGCTGGTGGCGGTGACGCTGACCGACCTCGAGCGGCGGATCATCCCCAACAAGATCCTCCTCGTTGCCGCCGTGATCGGGGTCGCGATCGTCGCGGTTGGCGATCCGGGCAGCCTGCCAGAGCGGGCGATCGCCGCGGTCGCAGCCGGGGGCCTTTTCTTCCTCGCGGCGCTCGCCTATCCGCGGGGCATGGGCCTCGGGGACGTCAAGCTGGCGGCGACGATGGGCCTCTTCCTAGGCCGTGAGGTCGCCCCGGCGATCCTGGTGGCACTGCTGGCCGGCTCCGTGGTGGGGCTGGCGATGATCGCCCGCGAGGGCGCCGACGCCCGCAAGCGGGCGATCCCTTTCGGTCCCTTTCTTGCATTAGGAGGGGTGATCGGATTGCTACTCGGCAGTGAGCTGATCGACCTCTACACGAGCACCTTCTCGTAGAGACGTCCAGGTTCTTCGAGAAATGAGTACTTGCAGGGCGAAAGTTCTGCGGCTCATCTGTCGATTGAGGGAATGCGGCCCCCTCCGCGGGGCCACCTTCCCTCATGGAATTCCAGCTGACCAGAAAGAAGACGCCCACCGCAGTTGCCGGCCTCGACATCGGGGCGGGCAGCGTCGCCGCGACCGAGGTGCAGGTCAACGGCTCGGTGCAGGTTGCCGGCACGGCGATCGCGCCCCTGCCCGCTGACGTCTTCCACGAGGGAGAAGTCCTCGACTCCGAGGCTCTCGCCGGGGCCCTCAAGTCGCTCTTCAACGACCACAAGATCTCCAAGCGGGTGCGTCTCGGGATCGGCAACCAGCAGGTCGTCGTCCGCACCGTGCGCCTGCCGGCGATCGAGGATCCAAAAGAACTGGAGGCGGCGGTCCGCTTCCAGGCCCAGGAGCAGATTCCGATGCCCCTCGACCAGGCAGTCCTCGAGCATCAGGTGGTCGGCGGCGTCGCGGCCGAGGAGGGGGCGGCGCCCCAAATCGACGTGGTCGTCGTCGCCGCCAGGCGGGAGATGATCTCCTCTTTCCTCGACTCTGCCCGCCGCGCCGGGCTGGAGCCGGTGGGGATCGATCTCTCGGCCTTCGCGATGATCCGCGCGCTCGCCGACGTCGCCGCCGCCACCGGGGGTGCCGGGGAAGAGCAGCCCCACGATGCCGTCCTTTATTGCGACGTAGGCGATCTCACCAACCTCGCCGTCGCCCGCGGGCGATCCTGCCTCTTCACCCGGGTCTCCCACGTCGGCTTCGAGGCGATCTCCGCCCGGCTCGCGGCGGCCAGCGGCCTTACCCCGGAACACGCTTTCCAGTGGCTCTCCTACGTCGGCCTCGATCAGCCCGTCGATGCACTCGAAGGGGATCCAGGCACCGTCGCCGAGGCACGTCGGGCGCTCGAGGACGGGGTCGCCTCCCTGCTAGACGAGCTGCGCCTCTCGCTGGACTATTACGGAGCGCAGGAAACCGCGCTGCCGGTTCGCCAGGTCGTCCTCAGCGGCGCCGGCAGCTCGATCCGAGGTTTGGCGCCGACGATGGAGGAGCGCCTGGGGATACCGATCCAGGTCGCCCGCCCGGCGGCGCTGCTCGGCTATGACGACGCATCCGCCGCCCGGCTCACCCTCTCCTACGGCCTGGCGTTGGAGGGCTGAGCAATGCGGCCGGTCAATCTCATACCTCCGGACATGCGCCGCGGCGACAACGCGCCGCTGCGAACCGGTCCCCTCGCCTACATAGTCGTCGGTGCTTTGGCGCTCGTTCTCCTCGGGGTGACGATGCTCGTGCTCACCTCCAACGAGGTGAATGAAAAGAAGGACGAACTCGTCACCCTGCACCGCGAAGACGCTGCAGCCAAAGCGCGGGCGGAAGCGCTGGCGCCCTACACCCAGTTTCAAATGATGAGCCAGCAGCGGGTGGAAACCGTCAGCAGCCTCGCCGACAGCCGCTTCGACTGGCCGCGGGTGATGCGCGAACTGGCCCTGGTTCTCCCCGACGACGTCGTTCTCACCGATCTCATAGCGAGCGCCGGGCCCGAATCCGGCGAAAGCGGCGGCGGAACGCTCGGTGGGGTTCTGGGACCCTCGCTTGAACTGAAAGGCTGCACGGCCGGGCAGGATTCCGTTGCCGGCTTTATCACCGCGCTCAAGGACATCGACGGGGTCACCCGTGTCGGCCTCAGCACCTCGGCGGCCGGCAGCGGAGAAGGCTCGGGCGGCGAAGGCTGCCAGGACTCCGGACTCGAGGCTCAGTTCGATCTCGTCGTTGCCTTCGACGCCGCGCCGGTGCCTGTGGCCGGGACCGAAGCCGAAGCCGCGCCGGAAGAACCAGCTGAATCCAGCGAATCTGGCGAATCTGGCGAAGAAGAAGCGCAGGGCTGACCGGTGAAAGCAAAGGACAAGAAGCGAACCAACCTCCTGCTCATCGGGATGCTGGTCGTCGCGGCGCTGGCCGGGGCCTTTTGGATGATGCTGCTCAGCCCCAAGCGCGAAGAAGCCGCCAAGCTGACCACCCAGGTCGAAGCTGCCGAAGCCTCGCTCTCCCAGCACCGCAGCGAAGCCGAGGCCGCCGCCGCCGCGAAACGCTTGTACCCGCAGGAATACGCGCGGTTGGTCGTCCTCGGCAAGGCGGTGCCGGGCGGCGACGAAACCGCCTCGCTGCTGGTGCAGCTGAATCATCTCGCCCGTCGATCCCACGCGCGATTCGAAGCCCTGACTCTCAGCGGCTCATCTGAATCCGAAGAAGCGCCGGCGGCCGGGACGGTGACCAGCCCGACCGAGGCCGAAGCCGCCCTGCTGCCGCTCGGCGCATCGATTGGGCCCGCAGGCCTTGCCGTCATGCCCTACGAACTCAGCTTCGAAGGAGACTTCTTTCAGATTGCTTCGTTCATCGAAAAGCTCGACGACCTGGTCAAGACGAACAACGCCGACGTTGCCGTCAACGGCAGGTTGATCACGGTCAGCAGCTTCTCGCTCTCGACGGCCGACGCCGCCGGGGGCGGGGATCAGCTGCAGGCCAGCTTCACGGTCACCACCTACCTGACCCCACCGGGGCAGGGCCTGACGGCAGGCGCGTCGCCCACCGGCCCCGAAGAAGTGACGACCCTGACCTCGACCACGACCGGAACGGCGCCATGAAAAAGCTCAAAGGACCAGACCTGAAGATGCCGGACCTGAAGGTGCCGGGCTTCGTCAGCGATCTCTATTACGACCTGCGGGACCGGCGATTGCTGCCGCTGGTCGCCTTCGTCCTGGTCGCGATCGTCGCCGTCCCCATTCTCCTTTCGGGCGGCTCGGACGAATCCGGCCCGCCGCGAGTCAAGCCCCCCGTCGGCGATTCGAGCGTCAACGCCTCGCAGCTGACCGTGGTCCGCGCCACTCCCGGCCTGCGCGACTACCGCAAGCGGCTCGAGGGACGTTCGCCGAAAGATCCGTTCAGGAAGCCGGAAACCAAGCCGAATCTCTCCGACGCACAGCTCGGCTCGGAAGGGAACAACGGTTTCGAATCGAGCGAAGTCACCTCCTCATCCAGCTCGACCACCACGACCTCGAACGCGACCACGACCGAATCCACCAAGACGACCAAGAAGGACGGGGTCGTCACCACGGAAACGGAAACCAAGACCGAACCCGGCGAATCGGGTGGTCAGGGAGAACAGCCGCCCAGCGGGGACATCACCCTCTTCGCCTTCGCGATCGACGTCCGCATCAAGAAGGCGACGACCGCGCCCGACGGCAGCACCGTCTCCGACGACCCGGTGACCCGCTCCCGCGTCCTCTCCCCGGCGCCGCTGCCGGGGGAGAAGACCCAGGTCGTGACCTATGCCGGGATCAGCCCGAAGACCAAGAACCCGCTCTTCCTCGTCTCCGACGAAGTGACCTCCGTCTTCGGCGAAGCCAAATGCCTCTCCGGCGACAAAACCTGCCAGCTGCTCGAAGTCGAACCCGGGCTGCCGCTCACCTTCGTCTACGGGCCGGGGAGTGCCAGGTACAAGATCACGGTGCTGAAGATCTTCCCCGTGACCGCCGGGAAATTCTGAGCAGAGCAGGCTTTTGCCAATGCTTCAATAAGTGAAGCAATGGCGCTACACTTGCTGAAGCGAAGGGTCAGGTTGCCCTTCTCCTTGATCATGAGCGCCGAGAGCAACTCTTCCTGCCCCGTCTGTAGGACCGCCGAAGTCGTCTGCGGTAAGTGGACCTTGCTGCTGATCCGCGATCTGGC
Source organism: Solirubrobacterales bacterium (assembly GCA_045805745.1). Taxonomy (GTDB): domain Bacteria; phylum Actinomycetota; class Thermoleophilia; order Solirubrobacterales; family 70-9; genus VAYN01. The sequence continues at coordinate 50,408 of JBJMKP010000004.1, read as the reverse complement.
CGAGGGCAGCGCCCGGTTCTGCGAGCTCGAGCGCTCGCTGGAGGGCATCAGCCCCCGTACCCTCTCCCTGCGCCTGCGGGCGCTGGAGGAGGAGGGGATCGTCGAGCGCCACACCTACCCCGAGGTGCCGCCGCGGGTCGAGTATGCGCTGACCGCCAAGGGCACGGCCCTGGTGCCGCTGGTCGAGGACATGCGCAGCTACGGCATGCGCTGGCTGCTGGGCGACGCGGCCGAGCAGCCGGTTGCCGCGCTCTAGTTCTCCGACTGCAAGCGATCTTTCACACGCAGGAGGGCCTAGGCGCGGCCGGAAGCCTGGGACGTGCGTGATTTCCTCCTGAACGAATCGGTCAAGCGGCTCGCCTCCGAGGTGGCGACCCGGCTCAGCTCGCTGGTCGCGATGGGGGAGGAGATCCCGTTCGACGTCGCCGCCGAGAGCGGCGACGACTCGGCCTTCTACAGCTACGTGCCGATGAGCGGCCGCTACGTCGCCGAGCATGGCGATGAGCTGCGCGCCCTGCCGAGCTTCGCCCCCGCCCGCGAGGCCGCGGTCGAAGCCGGCGTCGCCGCCTCCTACCTGGAGGCGCGGGGCGAGCAGGTGCCCGCCGACCCCGGCGCCCGTGCCGAGCTGCTGCTGATCACCTTCTTCTCCGAGCTTTGGGAGGGCTCTGCCGCGTTCACCCTCGACCGCGAGCGCCTGGAGACGGCGCTCGCCACCCTCGACGCCGAAAGCCGGGACGCCGACGAGGCGGAGACGCTGCTGGCCCCGGTCGTCGGGCTGCGGATGGCGATGCCGCGCCTGCAACTGCCGCACGGCATGCGGATCGTCCGCGCCGACTCGATCGAAGCTCCGGTCGAGGCGATGCGCAGCGAGGGCATGGGACGCGCGGCCTGGGAGCCGCAGTACCTGGCGGTCGCCGAGCAGGACTCCGAGGGCGGGGTCGAGTCGGCCCTGCAGCAGCTGCGTGAGCTGATTAGCGTGATGAGGCTCTTCAAGGGCGGCGGCATCGGCCTCGGCCCCTACGCCTTCGCCCCGACCGGCGAGGGGTGCTGGCGCCGGGTCGCTACCGGCGCGCCGGCGACGCGGCCGGGCGGCTACCGCCTGAGCGAGGAGGAGGCCGAGGAGCTGATCGCCTTCGGGACCACGCTCGAGGCCCGTCCCGACCCCGACAGCGCCCTCAGCTGGGCGGTCGGCCGCTTCGAGATGGGTTGCGAGCGCCCCACCGCCCTGGAGGGACTGAGCGACCACCTGCTGGCGATGCGCGCCGTGCTCGAGGGCCACGGCCCGGTCGGCGCCTCGCTGCCGCTGCGTGCGGCGGCACTGATCGCCGGCGAGCAGATGGACCGGATCGAGGCCGGCGAAAAGGTCGAGGCGGTGCTGGAGCTGGAGCGGGCGATGATGAACGGCCGCCCCGTAGAGCACGCTGTCGAGCTGGCGGGCTGGAGCGAGGAGAGTGTCCGCGGCCTGCTGCGCCAGGCGGCGCTGGGCGAGCTCGGCAACGATCTCAGCACCGTCGCCGACGAGACCCTGATCGTCGAGGGCCTGGCCGAAGGCGACGCCCAGATCACTGTCTCCGAGAGCTTCGAGCCCGAACCCGAACTAGAGCCGGAGATCGAGATCGAGGCGGCGAGCGACTTCGCCCCCGAGCCCGAGGAAGGTGAGATCTCGATCGAAGCGATCGAGCCCGAGCCCTCCGCCGAACTTTCGCTGCCCTTCGACGAGCTACCCGAGGAGGAAGACGTGGAGCAGGAGACCCGCATCATGGAGCCGGTCCCGGCCGAAGACGAGATCAGGATCACCGCCACCCCGTGGCTGGAGGAGGTCTCCGACCCCCGCGGCGGCGACACGATCCAGTGGCCGGCCGACGCTGAGCGCGACCTCCAGCACCGCGAAAAGGTCGACACCCCCCGCGTTCGCCATCTCTTCCCGGTGCCGGACTCCGATTGGGATGTCGAGCACCTCGAGTTCGAGTACTCGCGCAACCGCATCAGCTGAGCGGCGCTAAGCCCTTCCCGCCGCGATCTCAATCCGCTCCTCTGAGGTGGCGAAGAGGTAGCGGTCGATCTCGGTGAGGCCGCGGAGGTCGTGGACGTCTTCGTCGAGGTAGGGGACGCGGATCACGCAACTGGTGCGCAGCTCGTTAGCCAAGTGGTCGATGTTGCGAGCATCGCGCTCAGCGAGAGCTTGGTAGTCGGCGAAGTTGTCGGCGACCCGCTTGGCGAGCTTGGCGTCGCCGAGCTTCTCCTCTAGGTCGTCGACCTCGGCCTGCAGCTGGTCGGCCGGGTAGTGGACCTTGTTGACGATCACGCCGCCGAAGGGCAGCTTCGCCTCGACTAGTTTGCGGTGGAAGTAGACGGCCTCGTTGATCGGCTCGCCCTGTGGGCCGCAGACGACGAGGAAGCAGGTCTCCGGGTCGGCCAGCAGTTTGTTGACCCGCTTGGCCCGGGCTTGGAAGCCGTCGACCATGCTGCTGAAGGCGTTGAAGAACTCGGCCAGGTCGGCGATCAGGTCGAAGCCCACAAGCTTCTTGAAGACGCCGAGCATCACCGAGACGCCGCGGCCGGTGACCTTGGCGGCGAGCCCGGTCGGTTTCATGAACATGCGCAGCGATTTGCCCTCGATGAACTGGGTCAGCCGTTTCGGCGCCTCGAGGAAGTCGAGCGCGTTGCGGGTCGGCGGCGTGTCGAGGACGAGGAGGTCGAAGCCGCCTTCGGTATGCAGCTCGAACAGCTTCTCCATCGCCATGTACTCCTGCGAGCCGGCCAGGGCGCTGGAGATCTGCTGGTAGATCCGGTTGTTCAGTACCCGGTCGCGCGACTCCTCGTCCGGCGCCTGGCGGGCGATCAGCTCGTCGAAGGTCGCTTTGGCATCCAGCATCATCGCCCACAGCTCGCCCTTTATCTCGACGCCCTGCTCCTCGAAGAGGGCGGGATCGACCTGGCGCGCCTCGTTGCCCAGCTCGGCCAGTCCCAGCGAGTCGGCCAGCCGCTTCGCCGGGTCGATCGTCAGCACGCAGACCTTCAGCCCCTGGGCGGCCATCCCGGTCGCGATCGCCGCCGAGGTGGTGGTCTTGCCGACCCCGCCGGAGCCGGCACAGATGCAGATCGATTTCCCCTCGAGGACTTCACCGACCGAGGCCATCAGGAGAGCTTTCCCGCCAGCTTGCGCGCCGCCGTCACGTCGAGCTCGGGCTCGAAGAGGAAGGGGAGGGACTTGACCGGCGCCTCGACGCCGCGTTTTAGCCGCGAGAGCTGCTGGCGCTGCGAGCGGGCGCGGCCGAACTCCGACAGCGCCGCCCGCGCCGCCGCCCTGGCGGCGCCGTTCTCGTTCTCGGCCAGTTGCGCCAGGCTCTCGGCCTCGCCTTTTTTGAAGCGCTCCGGGTAGAGGCCGTTGAGGTAGACGCGGTCGACCGCGACCCCGACCTCTTCGCGCAGGTCCTTCTCTAGCGCCATCGTCTCGTTGACGGGCATCTCCTCCGGCAGGGCGACGATCGCGGTGCCGGTGTTCTCGTGGTCGGTGATGAAGCGGTCCAGGGTCTCGGCCTGGGAGTGGATCGGGCCGACCCGGGCGATCGAGGCGAAGGTCCGCGGCGTCTGCAGGAAGCCGACCCCGTGGCCGGTGGCCGGCGCGTCGACAATCACCAGGTCGTACTTGCGCCCCTTCTTCACCTTGCGGTCAAGCTGGGCGAGCTCCCAGATTTTGCCGATCGTCACCAGCTCCTTCAGCCCGGGCGTTGACGCGGCGAGGTAGTTGAAGATGCGGCTGCGGAAGAGCATGTCCCGCATCGCCCGCACCTTCAGCTGCAGCAGCACGTACTCGCGCATCGACTCGTCGGGATCGATCGAGATCGACCAGAGGTTCTCCTCCATCTCGACCTCGTGGAAGCCGACCTCGGTGTGGTCGAACATCCTCGAGGCGTTCTCCTGCGAGGCGACCTCGCAGACGATCGTCCGCTTGCCTTCGCTTGCGGCGCGCAGGCCGAGCGCCACCGCAACCGTCGTCTTGCCGACGCCACCCTTGCCGGTGACGATTACGAGCCGCTTGTCCAGAAGATCGGGGATTGGCTGATTCCTAGCAATTTCGAGGGGCGGCAGGAAAAGCGGGGTCCCATACGAATATCCGCGCAATGGGATTTCTAAGCCGCAAGAAGCCGAAGCCTGCACCCGTCGACATTCATGAGGAGCGTCCTATGGAGGACGAGCTTCAGGGTATGGAAGAAGCTGTACCCGAGCGGCCCAGGGACGAAGCACCCCGGCCCGCGGGTCCTGTCTCCGATTCCGGGCTCTCCCTATCGGGAGAGTCCTCGGAATCGTCGCCACCCGCGGGAGGGGAGATTTCGGTGGACGAGATTGAGCCGTCCGAGATGGTCGTCGACGAGCAGCCCACCACCGTTTTCGAGGCTGTTGCTCCTGAGGTTGAGGAGGAGGACCCTGATGAGGGGGGCGATGGGCGGATGCGGGCTGTGGATTTGATTGCGCCCACTCGGCTCGATTTCCTCAACGAGAAGGCCGAGGCTGAGGAGAAGCCGGTCAAGACGGCTGAAGTCTTTGTCTTTGCCAACCAGAAGGGCGGGGTTGCGAAGACGACCACGACCCTGAACCTGGCCGTCGCCTTCGCCGAGTCCGGCTACCGCGTGCTCTGCATCGACCTCGACCCGCAGGGGAACCTGACGATGAGCCAGGGGATCGACCCCGACAAGGTCGAGAAGAGCCTCTACGACGTGCTGGTCAACGACATGCCGATCTCCGAGATCATCGTCAAGCGGGAGATCGACATCGCTGTCGCCTCGATCGACCTGGCCGGCGCCGAGATCGCGATGAGCACCAAGATCGGCCGCGAGCGCTCGCTGGAGAAAGCGCTGAAAGAGGTGGAGGGGGACTACGACTTCGTCTGCATCGACACCCCGCCGAGCCTCGGCCTGCTGACCATCAACGCGCTCACCGCCGCCGACAAGGTGATCGTCCCGGTCCAGTGCGAGTACCTCTCGATGCGCGGCCTGGTGCAGCTCCAGAACACCCTGCGGATGATCCAGGAGAACCTCAATCCCGACGTGCGGATCGAGGGGATCCTGCCGACGATGCTCGACTCGCGGACGATCCACGCCAAGGAGGCGGTGGAGATCCTCGAGGAGAACTTCGGCGACCTCGTTTTCCAGTCCCGGATCAAAAAGGCGATCAAATTCGCCGAGGCGCCCGTCAAGGGGTCCTCCGTGCTCAAGTACGATTCAGCTTCGAGCGCGGCGAACTACTACCGGGAGCTGGCGAAGGAGGTTCTGTCCCATGGCTCGGCGTAACAAGCGGGCAAGCATGCGCGAGGGGCCGCTGTCCGACCTTTTCCGGTCGACCTCCGACGACGCTCCGGTCGATCCGCCCGAGGCTCCTCGGTACGGACGCGACGATCCGGCCGAGGCGAAGAGGGTCGAGGACGATCGCCCTCAGCCCGCGGGTCCTGTCTCCGATACGTCCTCCTCGCCAACTGGCGAGGATCCCGCATCGTCGCCACCCACGGAAGAGGCCCCGGCGCTCTTCGACCAGGAGCAGCCCAGCGAGACGACTGAATCCGCGCCGGAGCGGCTGAAGCGGGTCTTCAACGAGGAGCCGCTGCCGCGCAAAGATCAGTTTCAGCCGGAAAACCCGCGCTACGGGCGCGACGAGCCGGCTTATGAGCCGCCGGGAAGCGGCGAGCCCCACCAGCCAGTGATCAAAGTCGTCGGCGTCGGCGGCGCTGGCGTCAACGCGGTCAACCGAATGGTCGATGCGCGCATCCCCGGGATCGAGTTCATGGCCGTCAACACCGACCTTCAGTCGCTGCAGCTCTGCGTCGCTGACGTCACCGTCCACATCGGCGACGAGCAGACGCGTGGCCTCGGCGCCGGCGCCGATCCCGACGTCGGCCACCGCTCCGCCTTCGAGGAGCAGGACAAGATCAAGCGCCTGCTCAAGGGCTCCGACATGGTCTTCGTCGCCGCCGGTGCCGGTGGCGGCACCGGCTCGGGCGCCGCCCCGGTCGTCGCCCGCCTCGCCCGCGAGGTCGGCGCCCTGACCGTCGGAATCGTCACCAAGCCGTTCAGCTTTGAGGGCAGCCGCCGCGCCGGCCAGGCCGACAAGGGGATCGACGAGCTCGCCGCCGAGGTCGACACCCTGATCGTCGTCCCCAACGACCGCCTGCTCGAGGTGCTCGACCAGCAGACCTCGATGGTCGAGGCCTTCAAGGTCGCCGACGACGTCCTCCGCCAGGGCGTGCAGGGGATCTCCGACCTGGTCACCTTGCCGGCCGTGATCAACCTCGACTTCGCCGACGTACGCTCGATCATGGCCGACGCCGGTCGCGCCCTGCTCGGGATCGGCATGGCCTACGGCGACGAGCGCGCCGTGCTGGCCGCCGAAAAAGCGATCTCCTCGCCTCTGCTCGAGACCTCGATGGAGGGCGCCCGTTCGATCCTGCTCTCGATCACCGGCGGCGCCGACCTCTCGCTGGTTGAGGTCTCCGAGGCCGCCAAGGTGGTCGGCGAGGCGGCCCATCCGGACGCCAACATCATCTTCGGCGCCAACGTCGACGAGGAGATCTCGGACCAGATCTGGGTCACCGTCGTCGCCACCCGCTTCGACGGCCGGCCGCAGCCGCAGCGCCGCGCCGCCGAGCCCACGATCCGCCGTGCCAAAGACGCGGATGCCGGTCGCCGCGGGCGCGGGGGCGACCGCGAGCTCGGAATAGACGTTCCAGAGTTTCTCCCCGGCTGAGCCCGAACCCCAATGCGCGGGGTCGTCGCAGCCGGGCATCCGCTGACCGCCGAGGCCGGCGCCTCGGTCCTGCGCGAGGGCGGCAACGCGGTCGACGCCGCCGTCTGCGCGGTGCTCGCCTCCTTCGCCGTCGAGAGCCCGCTGACCGGGTTCGGCGCCGGCGGCCACATGATGGTCCACGGCGACGGGGAGACGACGCTGATCGACTTCTTCGTCGCCGCCCCCGGCCTCGACGGGATCGAGCGCCAGGCCGAGCTGGTCCCGGTCCCGGTCCGCTTCGACGCGGAGACGACGCAGACGTTCTACGTCGGACCGGCGTCCTGCGGGGTGCCCGGCACCGCGGCGGGGTTGGCGCATGCGCTGGAGAGGTTCGGCTCGATGCCGCTCGCCGATCTGGTTGGTCCCGGTGTCAAGCTCGCCCGCGAGGGGGCGCCGATCAACACCGGCCAGGCCTACATCCTCGAGATCCTCGCGCCTATCCACGAGCAGATGGCCGGGACGCGCGAGCTCTACGCACCGGAGGGCCGCTTCCTCGGCGAGGGCGACGTCTTCCGCTTTCCCGAGCTTGCCGAGGCGCTGGAACGGTTCGCGGCCGAGGGAGCCGAGCCGTTCTATCGCGGCGAAGTCGGGGCCCGAATCTGCGACTTCGTCGTCAGCGGCGGCGGCACGCTCGGGCCCGGCGATCTTGCCTCCTACCAAGCGGTCGAGCGGCCGCCGATCGTGGCCCCGTTCCGGGGGGCAGAGGTGCTGACCAACCCGCCGCCCTCCTCGGGCGGGATCCTGATCGCCTACTGCCTCGGGCTGCTAGAGCGCTTCGGCGAGCGCAGCGGTCCCGAGCAGCTGGTCCTGGCGATGGAGGCGGCGAACGATCGCCGCGACCTCGCCTTCGCCGAGGCGCTCTACGAGGAGGGGATGCACGAGAGCTTCCTCAACCCGGTAGGGCTCGACCTCGCCGCGGCCGACCTGCTCGGCTCCACCACCCACATCTCGGTCCTCGACGCGCACGGCAATTGCGCCAGCGTCACCTGTTCCAACGGCTCAGGATCGGGGGTTCTGGTGCCCGGCACCGGGGTGATCCTCAACAACATGCTGGGCGAGGAGGATCTCAATCCGGGCGGGTTCCACAGCATCGCGCCGGGGCGGCGGGTGCCGTCGATGATGGCCCCGACCGTGGTCCTGCGCGACGGGGAGCCGGTCCTGGCGGTCGGCAGCGCCGGTTCGAACCGGATCCGCTCGGCGATCCTGCAGACGGTGGTTCGCGCGGTCGAGCAGGGTTACCCGGTCGCCGCCGCGGTCGAGGCGCCGCGGCTGCATTTCGAGGCGGGCATCGTCCAGGCCGAGCTGGGAGTCGACCCTGACGCGCTCGACCGCCTGGAAGAGCGAGGTCTGCAGGTGGCCCGCTGGCCGTCCCTCAACCTTTTCTTCGGCGGCACCCAGGCGGTGGCGCGGGACCCCCGCACGGGCGAGCTGAGCGGCGGCGGCGACCCCCGCCGCGGTGGCGCCGTCGCCTACGCCGACTGAGCTAGGAGAATGGCCGCCATGGCGGCGCCGGACATCGACTTCGAGGCCGAGGGGCTGCTTGACGAACTGGACAGCGCGGCGCGCGAGGCGCGCCTGGACCTGTTGCAGCGGCTCGCCGCCGAAGGGGTGCCGCTGGAGGAACTGCGGGATGCAGTTGGCGCTGGACGCCTTGCGCTGCTGCCGGTCGAGCGCGCTCTGGCCGGGCCTGGCCGCCGTTACACCGCCCGCGAGATCGCCGATGTCGTCGGTATCGACCTCGAGCAGCTGCGGCGATTCAGCGCCGCCCTCGGCGTCCCCTACGCCGACCCCGACGAACCGCGCGGAACCGAGGCCGACCTCGAAGCGGCGCAACGCATAAAGGCTTTCCTCGATGCCGGCCTGCCCGAGGAGGGGATGCTGCAGGTGGCGCGGACGATCGGGATGGGTGCCTCGCGGATCGCCGAGGCCAACCGCGAGCTGGTGATCCGCACCCTGACCCAGCCGGGCGACAGCGAGCGCGATGTCGCCCTGCGCTTCGCGGCGGCGGCCGAGGCGATGATGCCGCTGGTCGGCCCGACCGTGGTCCACGCCCTGCAGGCGAACATGCTGGAGCAGATCCGCCGCGACGTGATCGGCCACGCCGACTTGGCCTCTGGCGCGATCGGCGGCACCGCCAACCTCACCGTCTGCTTCGCCGACCTGGTCGAGTTCACCCGCCTCGGCGAGGAGATTCCGGCCGAGGAGCTGGGTCTCGTCGCCGGCCGGCTGGAGGAGATGGCCAGCGCCGTCGCCGAGCCGCCGGTGCGGCTGGTGAAGACGATCGGCGACGCGGTGATGTTCGTCTCGCCCGAGGCCGAGCCGATGCTGCGCGCCGCCCTGGCCCTGATCGCCGCCGCCGAGGCCGAAGGCGACGAGTTCCCCTGGCTCCGCGGCGGCCTCGCCTGCGGCGACGTCTTGCCCCAGTCAGGCGACTACTACGGCCGCCCGGTCAACCTCGCCAGCCGCATAACCGGAGTCGCCCGACCAGGCTCGGTCGTAGTCGACGCCGCAGTCAAAGACGCCGCCGGAGATGCCTTCGACTACACCTACATAGGCGAGCGCCGGCTGAAGGGAATCGACGCCAAGCCAAAGCTCTTCCGGGCTCGGTTGGCCGGCGAAAAGAAGCGCTGAGGCTGAGCCTCCTCAACAGCTTCCGTCTGACGGCTGTTCCTCCAATAGCTGTCGCTAGGAGGGACGGGTGTCCCCTTCCCGACCGGCGTCCCTGATTTTCGTGCTCGCTGAGTCGGCGAGAGATGGGAACTTAAAGGCGAAAATCCCAGGGAGGAAAGGGGACACCCGTCCCTCCCTACAGGAGAGCGCTAGAGCGGCTTGCGCGCTGAAACGAGCAGGTTGTAGAAGAGCTCGGCTGGGAGATATGGCTCGAGTACTCGGGTGTCGACCTTCTGCAGGGCGATGTAGCTGCGGAAGGCGAAGCGGCGCCAGCCGAAGGAGATCGATTCCGGCTCAGCGCTGGACTCGACCGTGCGCAGGCCCCAGCCCCAGGCGTTGGAGAGCAGCTCCTCGCCGCCGACGTGGCGGTGCTCGAAACCGGCCCGGCGGAGCAGGCGGCGGAGGTCGGCCGGAGCGAAGGCGTGGACGTCGACCTCGGCCTCGAGGGAGTGGTCGTGGGACTGATCGCCTTCGGCAACCGCGCGCTCCTGGGCGCCGATCGCCCGCCGCCAGAGCGGCGCCAGGGTCAGCCCGGCGCGCTTGGGCAGGGCCGCCAGGGTGTCGCCGTAGCGGGAGGGCTCGCCGGCGAAGGCGATCATCCCCCCGGGCCGCAGGACGCGGCGGAATTCGGCGAAGGCCTTGTCGAGGTCGGGAATGTGGTGGAGGACGGCGTGGCCGAGGACGAGGTCGAAGCTTTCGTCCTCGAAGGGCAGGATCTCGGCCTCGGTCTCGACCGTGGTCACGTGCTCCAGTCCGAGCGCCTCGGCCGTCGCCGCTAGCCGCTTCAGCATCCCCGGCGAGATGTCGGTCGCGGTCAGCCGCTCGATCACCCCGAGCTGGACCAGGTTGAGAGAGAAGTAGCCGGTGCCCGAGCCGATCTCCAGCGCGTCGCCGAAGGAGCGGCCCTTCTGCCCGCCCAGGGCCTTGACCAGCTTCAGCCTCACCTGGCGCTGGCCGACGTCGCCGAAGTCGATGCCCCACTTGGCGTCGTACTCCTCGGCGGCTGCGTCGTGGTAGCGGGTGTTGACGTCCTTGATGTGCTCGTGAGTGGCGGTGGGGGAGGCTGGCATGGCGGGGAACTCTAATAGCGTCCCGCCCGTGGAGCGCGAGTACGTCCAGCTGAACCAGCCCGCGGGGGTGCCGCCGCTGCCGCTGACTGGCGAGCGGACGCTGCCCGACGTGCCGGAGGAGAACTACTGGTTCCGCCGCCACCTGGTCGTCTATGAGTGGATCGCTGCGCGAGTAAAGGGCAAGCGGGTGGTCGACATGGCCTGCGGCGAGGGCTACGGCTCCGACGTCCTCGCCGGCGCCGCCGAGAGCGTCATCGGCGTCGATGCCAACCCCGAAGCCCACGACCACGCCCGGCTCCGCTACACCCGTCCCAACCTGCGCTTCGAGCGCGACCTGGTCGAAAGCTTCGCCGAGCCCTGCGACGCCGTCGTCTTCCTGCAGACGATCGAGCACGTCCAGGACCCGGGCGCGATCCTCGAGCACTTCAAGTCGATGCTGGCGCCGGGCGGCGTCGCCTATGTCTCGACCCCCAACCTGCTGACCCTGGCGCCGCCGGGGGCGGAGAAGTCCGGCAATCCCTGGCATGTGAAGGAGTACCGGGCGGAGGAGTTCCGGGCGCTCTGCGAGGACCGCTTCCCGCGGGTCGAGATGCTGGGCCTCTTCCACGCCCGCAAGCTGCGCGCGCACGAGCTGGCGATCAGGCTCGGCTGGGACACGGTCCACAAAACGCTGCACCTGACCAAGCCCTTTTACGACCGCTTCACCCCGGCGATCGCCGCCTCCGACTTCAGCCTGCGGCAGGGGAATCTCGACCGCGCCCTCGACTTCGTCGCGGTCTGCCACTCGGAGTAATGAGCCACGAGGGGACCGCCGGGGACCTGGCGATCGTCCTGCACAGCCACATGCCCTACGTCGAGGGCTTCGGCACCTATCCGTTCGGCGAGGAGTGGCTGTTCGACGCGGTGATCCGCTCCTACCTGCCGGTGCTGGAGATGGCCCGCGACCTGACGATGACCGTGACCCCTGTCCTGGCCGACCAGCTCGAGGACGCAGGCGCCGCCGAGCGACTGCGGCGCTTCCTGGTCGAATGGCGGATCGGCGCCGCCGAGGCCGACCTCCCCCAGGTCGCGCCCGAGTGCCGCGCCGCCTGCGAAGGCGAGCGCGAGCGCTACCAGCAGGCCTTGGCGCTGCTCGATGCGGCCGGCGGCGACCCGCTGGCGTCCTTCCAGCGCGCCGCGGCCGAGGGCCGGATCGCGCTGGCCACCTCGGCTGCCACCCACGCCGTGCTGCCGCTGCTGGCCACCCGCGAGGGCCTGCGGCTGCAGCTCGAGACCGGGATCCGCTCCCATCGCCGGCGCTTCGGCTGGGACGGCGGCTTCTGGCTGCCGGAGTGCGCCTACGTCCCAGGTTTGGAGTGGGGGTTGGCCGAGCAGGGGGTCAGGTGGTTCTGCACCGACCAGAGCGCCCACGAGGATCCACTCGACGCACTCGCTCCCGTCCAGACCGACGCCGGGCCGGTGGCGCTGCCGATCGACTGGGAGGCGATCTCCTGGCTCTGGTCGCTCGACGGTTACCCCTCCGACCCGGCCCACGCTCAGTTCGCCGGCAAATCGCTGCGCGGGATCCGGATCTGGCGGGTCGGGGGAGGCGCCTACGACCCGGGCGCAGCGGCGGCCGCTGCGCAACGCCAGGCGGAGGAGTTCCTCGCCGCGGCAGCCGCTCGGCTGCGGACGTACGCCGAGCGCCACGACCGCCGCGGCCTGCTCGTCTTCGCGATCGACACTGAGCTGCTCGGCCACTGGTGGTCGGAGGGGCCGCTCTGGCTGCGCGGGGTGCTCGAGGGGGCGGAGGCCGCCGGGGTGCGCCTGCTCACCGTGCCGCAGGCGCTGGCCGAGCACGAGCCGGTCGAGCGGCCGCTGAGCGCCTCGACCTGGGGCGAGGAGAAGGATCTCAGCACCTGGGACTCGCCCCCCGTGGCCGACCTCGCCACCGGTGCCCGCCGGCTCGAGCTGCGGTTGCTGCGGGCGATCGGCGGCGGCCTGCGCGGGCCCGCGCTGGAGCGCGCCGCGCGCGAGCTGCTCGCCGTCCAGTCGAGCGACTGGGCCTTCCTCGACCGGCGGGGGCAGGCTGGCGACTACGCCTACCAGCGGGCGACCGATCACGGGCGGGCACTCTTGGAGGCCATAGACTGCGGCGGCGCCACCGACCCCCGCATGCGATCACTTGCCCCGGAACTCAGCATCGCCCCCCTCCTGGAGCCTTAACCACCACCACTCCGGACCAGCCACGACTTGACCCGCGTACTGATCCTCTCCTGGGAGTACCCGCCACTGATCGAGGGTGGCCTCGCGCGGCACGTCCGCAAGCTCTCCGAGGCGCTGGTCGACCGCGACGTCGAGGTCCACGTGCTGACCCGCGGCGGCGAGGAGTCGCCGGCGGAGGAGCGCCGCAACGGGGTGATCATTCACCGCATCCGCGAGCCCAAGCGACCGACCGACCTGGGCGAGTTCGTCGCCTGGATCGAACGGATGAACTCCGACATGCTCGCCGCCGGGGTCGAGCTCGGCGACCGCTACAGCTACGACCTCGTCCACGGCCACGACTGGCTCGTCGCCAACGCCTGCGACCACCTCGCCAAGCGGTTCGAAGCGCCGCTGGTGACGACGATCCACGCCACCGAGTACGGCCGCCATCAGGGTTGGGTGGACAAGCACCCCCAGACCTACATCCACGGGGTCGAGCGCTGGATCACCAACCGCTCCAACCGGGTCATCACCTGCTCCCACTACATGCGCGAACAGGTCGCCGACATCTTCGGCGTCGAGGAGGCACGGATCAGCGTCATCCCCAACGGAATCGACCCCGACGACCTGCCCGCCCAGCCGGCCGAGGACCTGGCGCGGTTGCGCTCTGAGTTCGCCACCCCGGACGAGAAGCTCGTCCTGCTGATCGGCCGCCTGGTCTACGAGAAGGGCTTCCAGCTGGCGCTGGAGGCGATGCCGCGGGTGATCGAAGAGGCGCCGGGAACGCGGTTCCTGGTCGCCGGCTCCGGCACCCATGAGGCGGAACTGAAGCGCCAGGCCGAGGAGCTGGGACTGATGGAGCACGGCACCTTCCTCGGCTGGATCGGCGACGACGTGCTGCACTCGCTCTACCGGATCGCCGACCTGACCGTGGTTCCCTCAATCTACGAGCCCTTCGGCCTGGTGGCGCTGGAGGCGATGGCCTCGGGCTGTCCCTGCATCGTCGCCGACACCGGCGGCCTGCGCGAGGTCGTTCCGCACGAGGAGGCCGGGCTGCGTTTCCGCGCCCACGATCCCGAAGCGCTGGCCGAGGTCGCGATCCGCGTCCTCTCCGACGACGAGCTCGGCCGCCGCCTGGTCGCCGAAGCCTACGAGCACCTGCGCCGCTTCGACTGGGGCGACGTCGCCGAGCAGACTGCTGCCGTCTACGCCGACCTGGCCGGCGCCAAGACCGCTTAGCTTCTCGCCTCGCTCAACACTCGCCGCGGCGCCGCTGCAGGGCGCGCTCGGTGATGCTGAAGCTGCCCTCGCTCGAGTTGCCGGGGATCCAGTCGATGCCCTCCAGGAGCTCGGCGGGGGAGACGGCGAGGGCGCCGGCGATCTTCATCAGCGTGTCCACCCGGGCCAGGCGGGTGCCGTTCTCGAGCATCCCGATCTCGGTCCGGTGCAGCGCGGCGAGCGCTCCCAGTTCTTCCTGGGACATCGCCGCGCGGCGCCGGCAGCGGTGAAGGTTGCGTCCGAAACGGACGGCGACCTCCTCCGATCTGAGTCTCCCGTCGGGGGCCATGCAGGCACTGTTTCGCGACCGGCGCATTGTCGGCCAGACAATACATTTCAGTCCCGACGGAATCCTTGCAGACAACGGCTTTCGGACTTAAGCGATTGCCCGCTGGAGGAAGTCGACCTGGGTCTGCTTGCGCAGGATCAGGTGCTCCATCAGATGCTCCAGGGCCTCCGAGCGACCCTCGCGGCCGGTCGGCTCGATCGCTTCCTGCAGCGCTTCGACCGCAGCCTCCTCGCACTTGCTCAGCCAGCGAAGGGAGTCCTCGGCGCTGCGGTCGAAGCGCAGCTCGGCAACCTCGGTGGTCGGCTCGCCGCCGAAGGAGACGATCTTCTCGATCAGCCGCCGCACGTCCGCCAGCTCGGCATCGCCGAACTCGGTCAGCTTCGATCCCAGCGCCAGCGCCTCGATCCCGGTCACGCTGGAGGCGACGATCGAGTACTGCAGGGCGGATCGGTATTGCAGCTCCAGCGCCACGTTGAGGCGCTTCACCGCCTCTTTCTTGTCGAGCTTCTCTTCTTGGTCGGACATGGCCAAGGCCTACCCGCGCCGCCGCTTCCCTACTCGCCGTGCCCGGTGAGCTGCGGTGCCTGCATCGTCGTCCAGGCCTCCGGGTCCGGTTCCACCGGTCGCTCCCAACGCAGCTCCACAGGCGCCTCGCGCATGCGGATGATCCGGGCCGGGATGCCGCCGACGACCGCGTTGGCCGGCACGTCCTTGGTGACGACCGAGTTGGTGCCGATCACCGAGTTGTCGCCGACGCTGACGCCGCGCAGGACGCAGGCGCCGTAGCCGATCCAGACGTTGTTGCCGACCTCGACGTCGCGCTTGTAAATGCCCTGCGAGCGAATCGGGCGCTCGACCTCGACGATGCCGTGATCGAAATCGATGAACATCGCCCGGTCGGCGATCACGCACTGCTCGCCGATCCGCACCCGCTGGTAGGCGGAGATCGTGCACTCCTGTCCCATCACCGTCTTGGAACCGATCTCGACCACACCCTCGTGGCAGCGGATCTTGGTCCCGTCGCCGATCCAGACGAAGCGGCCGAAGCGGATCTCGCCGCGCGGCTCGATCTTCAGTTCCAGGCCCCGACCGAAGAAGAAGAGCCCGTCCGAGCGCCAGCGCCACCCCGCCGGCGTCAGCAGGCGGCGCCAGAGGTAGCGCCAGAGGAGCCGCGCGGAGCGCGGGTTGAGCATCCGGTTGCGGGCCAGGAAGCGGAGCATGGCGGGGCAACTTTAAAGGCCGCCTGGAGAGGTCGTCCGGGAACCCCCACGCACGGCTGGCGGCACCGGACACTTCGCGGGGCGTCGTCCTCGGTCGGCCAAATAGCTCTGCTATTCGGCCTTCCTGCGTCCTACTCCCGCTCGGTCCGGCACTCGCCAGCCGCACGCGCTGGTTCCCGGACGACCTCTTAGACTGGGCCGCCCTTGGCCGACCTCGCCAAAACCGCCCCGCTCGCCGAGCGCCTACTGGCCGGCGAAAAGCGGGCCCTGGCGCGGGCGATCACCCTGATCGAGTCGGACGACCCGGCCGGTTGGGAGCTGGTCCGCGAGGTCTACCCACGCACCGGCAAGGCGCGCATCATCGGCTTCACCGGGCCACCCGGGGTCGGCAAGAGCACCCTGATCGGCGCTCTGACCGGCGAGCTGCGCAAAGCCGAGCGCGAGGTCGCGGTGCTCTCGATCGACCCCTCCAGCCCCTTTACCCGTGGCGCCCTGCTCGGCGACCGGATCCGGCTCACCGACCACTTCCTCGATCCCGGCGTGTTCATCCGCTCGATGGCTTCCCGCGGTGCCCTCGGCGGCCTCTCCGAGGCGGCCCTGCAGGTGGCGCTGATCATGGACGCGGCCGGCAAAGAGGACGTCCTGATCGAGACCGTCGGCGTCGGCCAGGCGGAGATCGACATCGTCGATCACGCCGACACGATCGTCCTGGCGCTGATGCCCGGCTCCGGCGACTCGATCCAGGCGCTGAAGGCGGGGGTGATGGAGATTCCCGACGTGATCGTCGTCAACAAGGCCGACCACCCGATGACCGACACGATGGTCCGCGAGGTCCGCGGCGTCCTCGCTCTCTCTCAGGATCCGGAGGGCTGGAAGGTGCCGATCCTGCGCACCGAGGCGGCCCGCGGCGAGGGGGTCGACGAGCTCGCGGCGGCGATCGACGAGCATCGCGCCTTCATCGAGAACGCCGGAACCCTGGCCGAGCGCCGCGCCCGCAACCTGCGCAGCGAGGTGCTGGGGATCGCCACCTCGCGGATGCGCCGCCGCCTCGAGCAGACGGTCTCCGAGGACCCGGAGACGGCGGGGCTGCTCGACCGGGTGGTCAAGCGCGAACTCGACCCCGCGACCGCGGCAAGCCAGCTGCTGGAGAAGCACGTCGATGACTGACGCCGCCGAGGCACTGGGCTGGGTCGGAGCCGATCTGGCCGAGATGGACGGCTCAGCCATTGGCCAGGTCCAGGGCTTCTACGTCGACGCCAAGAGCGGGGAGCCCGCCTGGCTGATCGCGCGTCTCGGACGCCGTCGCCGCGCCCGTGTTGTCGCTGTCCCCTTCTCAAACTGCGCCGGCGCCCCGTTCGGGGTGTGGGTGGGGCAGGGAGCCGACGGGATCCGCAGTGCCCCCGTGGTCGACCCGACCCGGCCCTTGCGCCGCGAGCACGAGCTGACTATCTGCGCCCACTTCGGGATCGGCAAGAAGGTCGGGCGGGCGGCCGAGGTTCTCGCTCGCGCGGAGGGCGGGATCACCGCCGCTCCCCCGGCGAACTAAAGAGCGGTAAAGTCTGATTAATGAGGGGATGCCGTCGAATTTTGATGGGGGCTCTTGTTGCCGCGGCACTCGCCGGCTGTGGGGGATCTACCGAGACCACTCCCACCAGCGAAGCAACTCCCACTACCGAAGCCACTACCGATTCTGCGAGGACCATTGCCACGCCGACGAAGGCTCCTCCGCTTCCCCCTGAAATTCGGGTGTCGCTGGATAGCCATATGGGGGCCGAGAACGTGGCGTTCTTGATGGCGGAAAAGCGAGGTTACTTCGAAGACGCCGGCCTGAAGGTCTGGCTCGGCTCCCCGGTGAGGCCCAGCAACACGGTGCCCTACGTAGTCACCCACATCGATGAGCTTGGCGTGGTTCAGGCTCCGCAGGTAGCGCTTGCAAGGGATGAAGGACTTCCGATCGAGGCCGTGGGGAGCGTTATCTCTCAGCCGACCGCTGCGCTGATCTGGCTCAAAGGGTCTGACGTCAAGACCATGGCCGACCTCGAGGGGAAGACCATCGGCGTCCCCGGCATTCCCTTTCAGGAAGATTTGCTGGGGAGCGTTCTGGAGAAAGCGGGTTTGACGCTCGACGATGTCGATGTCCAGCCGCTTGGCTACCTACTGGTGCCGGCGCTGCTCAGCGGGCGGGTAGACGCGATCTTCGGGGGTACTTGGAACATCGAGGGTGCGACTCTGGAGGCCCGGGGGGCCGAACCGGTGATCAAGCGCGTCCAGAGCTTTGGAGTTCCCCCCTACGACGAACTGGTCGTAGTGGCCCGCAGCGATCGCGTGGCTGCGAATCCGAAGGCGTTGCGGGGTTTCATGTCGGCTGTGAAGCGCGGTGCGGCTGCGGCCGCCAAGAACCCAGAGGCTGCATTGAAAGTCATCGAGGAAAGCTCCAAACCCGACGAAAGGCTGACCCGCAAGCAGACGGAAGCCGAGCTGACTGCGACCCTACCCTTGCTCTCGCAGGACGGTTATATGGATCCGCACCAGGCAGCCGGTCTGATCGGTTGGATGAACGAACAGGGGTGGATCAAGCAGGAAATGCCCGTTTCGGAACTGCTCACCAACAGCTTGCCGCAACCTCGATGACAAGGGGGGCGCCTGCCTACAGCTGCAGGCTCTTGACCTGCAGCAACTCCTCGATCCCGTAGCGGCCATTCTCGCGGCCGTGCCCGGACTGCCCGTAGCCGCCGAACGGGGCGAGGGGGTTGAAGGCGCCGCCGTTGATCTCAATCTGGCCGGTGCGGATGCGACGGGCGACGGCGATCGCCCGCTCGCTGTCGGCCGACCAGACGCCGCCGGCCAGGCCATAGGGGGTTGAGTTGGCGATTCGCACCGCGTCGTCCTCGCCCTCGTAGGGCTGGATCGCCAGCACCGGCCCGAAAATCTCCTCCTGGCCGATCGTCATCTCGGCCTCGACCTCGGAGAAAACCGTGGGGCGGACGAAGAAGCCGCGCTCGAGCCCGTCCGGCGCCTCGGCGCCGCCGGCGATCAAGCGCGCGCCCTCGGCGACGCCTTTCTCGATGTAGCCGCGGACGCGGTCGCGCTGGACATCGGAGACCAGCGGACCCAGCCGGGTCGCCCCGTCGAAGGGATCGCCGGGCGTGAAGGTCTCGGCCGTGGCTTTGGCCAGCTGCTCGGCCTCGGCGAGGCGCTGGCGCGGGACCAGCATCCTGGTCAGGGCGCTGCAGGTCTGGCCGGAGTTGAGAAAGCACTTGGCGACCCCGTCGGGGACCGCCTTCTCGAGATCGGCGTCGTCGAGGATCAGGTTCGGGGACTTGCCGCCGAGCTCCATCGCCACCGGCTTGACCGTCGCCGAAGCCAGCTCGCTGACCCGGCGCCCGGCACGGGTCGAGCCGGTGAAGGAGACCATGTCGACTCCCGGGTGGGCCGCGATCGCCTCGCCGACCACCGGGCCGACGCCGGTGGCGAGGTTGAAGACTCCCGCCGGGAGGCCGGCCGCCTCGACCACCTCGGCCAGCATGAACGCGTTGAGCGGCGTCACCTCGCTCGGCTTAAGGACCACCGTGCAACCGGCGGCCAGAGCGGGGGCGACCTTGGCGGCGATCTGGTTCAGCGGGTAGTTCCAGGGGGTGATTGCGCCGAGCACGCCGACTGGCTCGCGCAGCACCCGCGAGCTGCCGATCTCCTCCTCCCAGGCGATCTCCTCCATCAGCGTCGGCATCGAGGCGAACTGCGAGGCGGGGAGGCCGACCTGGATGATCCGGCTCAGCTTCAGCGGCATCCCCAGCTCCTGGGTGATCGTCGCCGCGATCTCGTCGCCGCGCTCGTTCAGTCCCTCGGCGATTGCGACGATGAAGCGCGCGCGCTCCTCGCGGGACGTCTGCGACCAGCTCTCGAAGGCGGCGCGGGCGGCATCCACGGCCCGGTCGGCATCGACGGCGGAGCAGCCGGGGATCGTGCCGATGACCTCCTCGGTGGTGGGGTTGACGACCTCGATCGGATCGGCGCCCGCAGGCTCGACCCACTCGCCGCCGATGAAGATCCTGCCTTTGACCTGAAGCTCAGCCGCCGTCGCCATGCCGCCCCTCTCGTTGACTACTTGCTCAACAAAGCTAACGGCTACCGGCTCGAGGCAGCACCGGCGGCAACCGGCTGCTGCGCACCCGGTCCCGGCACCTGCTTTGCGTCCCGCGCCGTGAGCAACTGGCCGCAGCTTTCGCAGATGCCGCGCTCGCTGACGGTGCCGCCGCACTCCTTGTGGACGATCAGCCGCCGTGGGCCCTCAGGGCTGGGGGAGTAGCGGTCGCCCCAGTTGAGCAGGGCGATCAGGGCCGGCCAGAGGTCGAGGCCCTTCTGGGTGAGGAAGTACTCGTAGCGCGGCGGGCTTTCCTGATAGGCGCGGCGTTCGAGGATCTCCTCGTCGACCAGCCTTTGCAGCCGCGCCGAGAGGACGTTGCGGGCGATCCCGAGCGATCCCTGCATCTCTCCGAAGCGACGGTTGCCATGCATCACCGAGCGGACGATGAGAAGCGACCAGCGCTCCCCGATCACCTCCAGCGCCTTGGCAACCGAGCAGTCGAGAGCGGGGTAGTCGCGATGCAGCACGATGTGATCTTCGCACACTTGGTTGCATCAAGCAACCGACTCCGGTAGGCTGCGGCCGTCCAGAGTTGCTTCATGCAACCAAGTCCGATCGGAGGCCCTCAGATGAGGCTGATTCCACGACACAGGCACCACTACCGGCGCCCCAAGGGCCCGCGGATCGCGATCAGCGAGGCGGAGATCAGCGCCGACCTGCATTACCCGGCTCAGCCGTCCCGGCCGCGCCGCGCCGCCGACGTCCATAGGCTGGAGATCAGGTGAGCGACAACGGTGTGGTGACCGCGCCGGAGGGAACCGCCGCCGAGGTCGCGGAGGCCTTCGCCGCCGACCGCCCGCAGGACACCAGGACCCGCACCCTTACCTGGCAGGACCCGGTGCCGACCGCGGCGGCCGGGGCGACGATGACCGGCATGGAGTACATGACCGCGGTCGTCACCGGCACGATGCCGCCTCCCCCGATCGCGGTGACGATGCGGCTGCGGCCGGTCGAGCTGGAGGAGGGGAGGGTGATCTTCGAGGGCGAACCGGGGGAGGAGCACTACAACCCGATCGGCGTCGTCCACGGCGGCTACGCCGCGACCCTGCTCGACTCCGCCCTCGGCTGCGCCGTGCACACGACTCTTCCCGCCGGCGTCGGCTACACCTCGCTGGGGCTGGAGGCGAAGTACGTGCGGCCGATCACGCGCGACACCGGCCGCGTCCTCTGCGAGGCGAACGTCCTCTACCGCGGCCGGAAGCAGGCCACCGCGGAGGCGAACCTCGTGGCTGCCGACAGCAACAAGCTGCTCGCCCACGGGATCGCCACCTGCATGCTGCTGGGGGAGGGCTAAGACGCGTGTTGGCGCGCGAGCTCGACCAGGAGCCGCACGCCCATCCCGTTGGCGCCCTTGCCGACGTACTCGCGGCCGGTGTCCCAGGCGGTGCCGGCGATGTCGACGTGCGCCCAGGGCGTCTCGCCGACGAACTCCTCGAGGAAGGAGCCGGCGGTGATCGTCCCGGCCTTGCGCTGCGAGGCGAGGTTGGAGAGGTCGGCGACCTTGCCCTTCATCAGCTCCTTGTACTCGGGGTGCAGCGGCAGGCGCCAGACCAGCTCGCCGCTGCGCTCTGCGGCCGCGATCACCTCGCCGGCGAGGTCGTCGTCGTTGGCGATCACCGCGGCGTAGGTCGAGCCGAGGGCGATGGTCACCGCGCCAGTCAGGGTGGCGAGGTCGACGATTCGCCCGGCGCCCAGCTCGACCGCGTAGGCGAGGGCGTCGGCGAGGATCAGCCGGCCCTCGGCGTCGGTGTTGTTGACCTCGACCGTCTTGCCGTTGAACTGGGTGATGACGTCGCCGGGCTTGATCGCGGTCCCGGAAGGCATGTTCTCGGTGGTGGGGACGAGGGCGATCAGGTCGAGCGGGAGCTCCAGCTCGGCGATCGCGGCGACGGCCTCCAGCACCGCGGCGGCTCCGGACATGTCCATCTTCATCTCCTGCATGCCGGCGCCGGGCTTGAGCGAGATGCCGCCGGTGTCGAAGGTGACGCCCTTGCCGACCAGCGCGAGGGTCGGGCCGGAGCCGCCGCCGCGGTAGCGGAGGACGACCAGCTTCGGCTTCTCGGGCCCGCCCTGGCTGACCGCGAGGATGCCGCCCATACCTTTAGCTTCGAGCTCGACTTGGCCAAGGGTCTCAGTCGAAAGGGCCTCGGAGTCGGCGGCGATCTCCTCGGCGCGCTCGGCGAGAAAGGTGGGGGTGGCGACGTTGGCGGGGGTGTTCTGCAGGTCGCGGGCCCGGTTCTGGGCTTCGGCGGCGATGCGGGCGATCTTGGCGGCATCTCCCAGCTCGGCCGGCCCGACCAGGGTCAGAGCTTCGAGCCGCGGCGAGTTGTCCTCGCTGCCGGACTTGAAGCGGTCGAAGCGGTAGGCGGCGAGGATCGTCCCCGCGACCAGGGCTTCGGCCGCCGCGCCGGCATCGTCGAACTCCGGGACGGCCCAGGCGAGCGAGCCGGCGATCAGGCGCGAGGCCTCCTTGGCGGCGACCGCGGCGGCGACGCGCAGCCGCTCGGCGTCGAGCTCGTCGCTCTCGCCAAGCCCCACGACCAGCACCGGCGGGAAGCCGTCCGGCCGCAGCAGCGTCGTCTTCTTGAAGCCTGGCTCCGCACCGGCGGCGCCTTGCGCGGAGGCGATTGCCGCCGGCAGCGCACCGCCCTCGACGAGCCCGAGCGCGAGCAGGTCGGTACCGACCTCCGCCAGCTCGACCTGCTTCACATCGACCTTCATCGGCCGCGAGTCTACGCCCTGTCGGTATCGTCATCCGCTGGACCTGGCGGACAGGGGCCAGGCCAGCGAACTTCGGAAAGGAAAGGCAGTAAATGCCCAGCTCAGTGATCCTCGGTACCGCACGCACCCCCTTCGGGAAGATGGGCGGCGGACTCTCCTCCCTCGACGCCACCGACCTCGGCGGCACCGTCATCGAGGCCGCTCTGGACCGCTCCGGCGTAGCCCCCGAGCAGGTCGAGCAGGTCGTCTTCGGCCAGGTCCTGCAGGCCGGCCAGGGGCAGATCCCCTCGCGCCAGGCCCAGATCAAGGGCGGGATCCCCAAGGAGGTCCCCTCGGAGACGATCAACAAGGTCTGCGCCTCGGGCATGCGCGCGCTCGGTCTTGCCGATCAGGCGATCCGCGCTGGCGACTCGAACCTCGCCGTTACCGGCGGCATGGAGTCGATGAGCCAGGCTCCCTACCTGTTGCCGGGTGCCCGCTTCGGCTTCCGGATGGGCGACGTCAAGGCGATCGACGCGATGACCCATGACGGGCTGACCAATCCCTTCACCGATAAGCAGATGATCAACGAGGCGAGCGAGGTCTCAAACGAGCTCGAGATCACCCGCGTCGACATGGACCGCTTCGCCGAGCGCTCGCACCGTCTCGCCCACGAGGCGACCGAAGCCGGCCGCCTCGCCGACGAGATCGTCGGCGTCACCGTCAAGTCCCGCAAGGGCGAGAGCACGGTCGAGGCCGACGAGGCGATCCGCCCGGACACCACCCTGGAGACGCTGGCCGGCCTGAAGGGGATCGGCGGCCCCGACGCGACCCACACGGCCGGCAACGCCCCGGGCGTCAACGACGGTGCCGGCGCGATCGTCGTCGCCTCCGAGGAGTGGGCCGAGAAGGAAGGCAAGGCGCCGCTGGCCCGGATCCTCTCCTACGGCACCGTCGCCGACGACTTCCCCTACCTGGCGAAAACGCCGGCCAACGCCGCCAAGCAGGCGCTGGAGAAGATCGGCAAGAGCGCCGACGAGGTCGACCTCTGGGAGATCAACGAGGCCTTCGCCTCGGTCGCCCTCAACTCGGTGCGGATGCTCGGCGTTGACGAGGAGAAGGTCAACGTCAACGGCGGCGCGATCGCCCTCGGGCACCCGATCGGCGCTTCCGGCGCTCGCATCGTCGGCGCCCTGGTGCACGAGCTGCGCCGCCGCGGCGGCGGTCTCGGCGTCGCCGCGATCTGCTCCGGCGGCGGGCAGGGCGACGCGATCGTGATCGAGGTCAACGGGGGCTGATCTCCCTTTGAGCGAGCAGCCCGCGAGCGAAGCGGCGCCGCGGGCTGCCGCTTTCTTCGACCTCGATAAGACCCTGATGGCGGGGTCGAGCGGGATGCAGTTCGCCCGCATCGCCGCCAAGCAGGGGATCGTCGGCAAGCGGCAGCTGGCCAGCTGGGGGTTCGAGCACCTGCGCTATCGCCTTCGCGGCACCACCGACGAGCGCACCGCCGAGGTGCTGAAGGTGGCGCGGGAGCTGATCAAGGGTGTGCCGGCGAGATCGATCGACCGGATGGGACCGGAAGTGATGGCGGCGATCCTGCCCCGGGTCTTCCCGCAGATGCTGGCCGAGGTCTACTCCCATCAGGACGCCGGCCGGCCGACCTTCATCGTCAGCGCCGCCGGCAACGGCGTCGTCGAGCAGTTGGCCCACGTGCTGGGGATGGACGGCGGCATCGGCACCCGCTACGAAGTCGACGCCGAGGGCAACTTCACCGGCCGCCTTGACGGCCCCTTCGTCTATGGCGAGGGCAAGGTCGAGGCGATGCGGGAATTCGCCGCTCGCCACGAGATCGAGCTCTCCGCCTCCTACGCCTACTCCGACTCGCTCTCCGACCTGCCGATGCTGCGCGCGGTGGGCAACCCGGTCGCGGTCAACCCCGATCCGCCGCTGGCCGCGATCGCCCGCGAGGAGGGCTGGCAGACCCTGCGCTTCGAGCGCCTCGGCCGCCGCCTGGTCGCAATCGCGGTGACCCTGCTGGCGACCGTCGCCGGCTTCGGCGCCAAGCGAGTTGTTGCCCGCCGTCGCGTTCCGCCGCCGCGGCGACTGCGCCCACGCTAGGGTTCCGGGCCGGATGGAGGCAGCAACCGCACGCAAGATCCGCGTCGTCGTCGCCAAGCCCGGCCTCGATGGGCACGACCGTGGCGCCAAGATCATCGCTCGCGCCCTGCGCGACGCCGGCATGGAGGTGATCTACACCGGGCTGCACCAGACGCCCGAGCAGATCGCCGAGACGGTGATCCAGGAGGACGCCGACGCCGTCGGCCTCTCGATCCTCTCCGGCGCCCACATGACCCTGGTCCCGAAAGTGGTCGAGCTGCTGCAAGCGCAGGGGGTCGACGACGTCCTGGTCACGGTCGGCGGCACGATCCCGGCCGACGACATCCCCGAGCTGAAGCAGCTCGGGGTAGCCGAGGTTTTCACGCCCGGCTCGGGAACCGACGACATCGTCGAGTTCATCCAGGAGCGGGCCACCGCCCGCCACGCAAGCGGCGAATAGTGCATTCGACACAGATCGGTGCATAGGTACCGGTGCGCCGGGTATAGTCCTGATTGACTCGTCAGTCAACCGCGGCGAAGCGTTAAGATCACGCCCCGCTAAGACCTGCAGAATCATCCCCAAGGAGGCTTTGCTTTGAAGATCTGCGTCCTGGTCAAGGAGGTACCGGACGCCGCCGTTCAGAAGCGCATCGATCCCAACACGATGCGGCTGGACCGAGGCGGCGAGAAAAATCTCAACCCCTTCGACACGCACGCCCTCGAGGCGGCGATGCAGATCAAGGAGGGTGGCGCGATCCCGGTCGAGGAGGTCGTGGCAGTGACGATGGGCCCGGACTCGGCTGTCCGTGCTCTGCACAAGGCCGTCGCCCTCGGCGCCGACCGCTCGGTCCACCTCTCCGACGATGCGCTGTCCGGCTCCGACGTCTGCGCCACCGGCTACTCGCTGGCGAAGGTGCTCGAGTCCGAGAGCCCCGACCTGGTCCTGCTGGGCCAGCAGTCGGACGACGGCGAGTGCTACACGATCGGCGCCGTCGTCGCCGACCACCTGAAGATGCCTTCGCTGACCCAGGTGATCCAGATCGACGTCACCGACGGCAAGCTGCGCTGCGAGCGCCAGGCCGAGTACGGGTACGACACGGTCGAGATCGAACTGCCGGCCGTGATCAGCGTCGGCGACGCGATCAACGAGCCGCGCTACCCGAGCCTGAAAGCGATCATGGGCGCGAAAAAGAAACCGCTCGACTCAAAGGCGACCGGCGACGTCGGCATCGACGCCGGCCAGGTCGGCGAGAGCGGTTCGAAGACCAAGGTTCTCGCCCTGAACCCGCCGCCGGCGAAGGAAGCCGGCGAGATCATCGAGGACGAGGACACCAACGAGACGGTCGAAAAGATCGTCGCGTGGCTCGACGAGAGGAAGCTGATCTAGATGGCAGGCATCCTGGTTTACGCCCTCCACGACGACGAGGGCAACTTCAACAAGAACTCACTCGGGGCGATCTCCGAGGCCGCCAAGCTGGCCGGTGAAATCGGCGGCGAGGCCGCCGCGATCGTCGTCGGCGACATCGCCGACGACGCCTGCGCCTCGCTTGGCAACTACGGCGCCGCCAAGGTCTACCGGGCCAAGAGCGTGCCGGAGGGCCTGGCCCAGCCGATCGTCGACGCGATGGCCAAGGTCATCCAGGACGAGGGCTTCTCTTACGCTCTCTTCGGCGGCGGCCTGCTCGGCTTCGAGATCGGGGCCGGCCTTACCGCCCGCCTCGGCGCCGGCGTGACCATGGAGGTCACCGCGGTCAAAGTCGACGGCGGCAAGCTGGTCGTCGAGCGCCCGATCCTGCAGGACTCCGAGATCGCCGACGTCGGCTACGTCTCCGAGCCCGGCATCATCATCGGCCGCCTCAACGCCTTCGACGCCAAGGAGTCCGGCGGCACGGCTGAGGTCGTCGACGTCGACGTCGAGCTCTCCGAGTGGTCCTCCAAGGCCAAGCTGGTCCAGCGCGGCGAGCAGCGCGGCGCCGACGTCAACATCGAGGACGCAGACATCCTCGTCGGCGGTGGCCGCGGCCTGGGCGCCAAAGAGGGCTTCGGCCTCTGCGAGGAACTCGCCGAGTCGATGGGCGGCGCCGTCGCCGCGACCCGCGCGGTCGTCGACGCCGGCTGGTACCCCTACGCGGCCCAGATCGGCCAGACCGGCAAGACGGTGGCGCCGAAGCTGTACCTCGCCGCCGGCGTCTCCGGGGCGATCCAGCACAAGGTCGGGATGCAGAACTCGGAGAACATCCTGGCGATCAACAAGGACCCGAACGCCCCGATATTCGAGTTCTCCGACCTCGGCGTGGTCGGCGATCTGCACAAGATCGTGCCCAAGCTGACCGAGGCGATCAAAGCCAAGAAGGGCTGAAAGGAGTCCCCATGCCCGCCGTCGCCCCAATCGATTTCCCGCCCCCCTTCGACTCCAACGACGTCATCGGTCCGCCGACCGATGCGCCCGAGGATCGAATCGAGGTAGGAGTCGCAATCGTCGGCGGCGGGCCCGCCGGACTCGCCTGTGCCAACAAACTGATGCAGCTGCTCGAGGACGAGCCGGAGCTGCTGGAGAAGCTGGGCGAAGTACCAGTCGCGGTGATCGAGAAGGGCAAAGTCCCCGGCGCCCACCTGCTCTCCGGCGCCAACGTCGACCCCTCGGCGCTGGAACGGCTCTTCCCCGATCTGCCGCCGGCCGAGTGGCCACCGGTGTACCAGGAGGTGACGAAGGACGCGACCTACTTCCTCACCAAGAGCAAAGCCTTCCCGCTGAAGCCGCCGCCGCCCAACTTCCGCAAAGAGGGGACCTACACGATGTCGGTCTCCAAACTCGGCCGTTTCCTCTCTGAAAAAGCCGAAGAGGCCGGCGTCTACATCCTCGCCGAGACCGCCGCGACCCAGCTGCTGGTCGAGGACCGGATCGTCAAAGGCGTGCGTTCCGGCGATCGCGGTCGCGGCAAGGAGGGTCAGGAGCTCGGCAACTTCGAGCCCGGCTCCGACGTCGTCGCCAAGGCGACCGTCCTGGCCGAGGGCACGATCGGCCACCTCACCTACGCGGCCTACGACTACTTCAACATGCGCGAGGGTTCCGACCCCCAGGCCTGGGAGCTCGGGGTGAAGGAGATCTGGGAGGTGCCCAAGCCGCTCGACCGGGTCATCCACACGCTCGGCTGGCCCCTGCGCTGGGGCGGCAAATACAAGGAGGCGGGTGGCAGCTTCATCTATCCGATGGGCGAGGACAAGGTCTGCTTCGGCCTCGTCGTCGGCCTCGATACCACCGACGCCACCTTCTCCGTCCACGACGAGCTGCAGCGCTTCAAGCAGCACCCCTTCATCGCCAAGATCATCGAGGGCGGCAAACGGGTCGGCTGGGGAGCGAAGACGATTCCCTCCGGCGGCTACTGGGCGCTACCGAAGCGCTTCTCGGTGCCGGGCATGCTGGTTGCCGGCGACAACGCCGGGATGGTCAACATCGCCGAGCTGGCAGGCGTCCACTACGCGATGCACGCCGGCATGTTCGCGGCGGAAGCGATCGTCGAGTCCCTCAAGAAGGACATCGACTCGGTTAACTTCGAAAGCTATGACGGGATGATCCGGGGCTCCGAGATCGAGAAGGATCTCTACAAGTCGCGCAACATGAAGCAGCCGCTGACCAAGGGGCTGATCAAAGGCGGAATCATCGCCAACATGCTGGTGGCGAGCAAAGGCAACTTCCCGCCTGGCCACATGAAGGTCGAGAACAATGCCGAGCCCGCCGTCTTTATCGGCAATGCTTCAGAGCGCTATCCGAAGCCGGACAACGAGGTGACCTTCAACAAGCTCGACTCGGTCTTCCTCTCCGGCAACGCCACCCGCGACGACGCCCCCAACCACGTTCGGATCCAGACCCACGTGCCGCGTGAGATCGCCCAGACTTGGGTCTCGATGTGCCCGGCTCAGGTCTACGAGATCCCCGAGGACCAGCTGGAGAGCGGAGCGACCGAGGTCGACGTCCACGTCACCGCCTCCAACTGCGTCCAGTGCGGCGCGATCACCGCCAAGGGCGGCAGGCTGACGCTGCCCGAGGGCGGCGACGGCCCGCTGTATCAGGAGACCTGAGCTAAGCCGCTTCGGCTTCCTCGGTTCGCAGCAGCGCCGCGCCGTCGAAGATCTGAGCGGCGCTCGCTGCGCCGGGGCTGAACTCCAGCGTGCTGCGGCGCTTCGGGGCGGCGATCACGGTCCACTCGTCGCAGCCGGCGAAGGCTTCGTCGAGGCGTTGGGCCATGGTGCTGCGGGGGCGATGCTGGTCGAAGATCTGCTTGGACATCTCCGTCCTCCTGTAGGGGGGTGAGTGAAGTTTCCCCCTGCCCGTCGGACGAAAAATATGCAGTTTGCGATTGTTTGGGAACGCTTGTTCGCTCAGGCGCTCAGGAGGAAGCCGCAAACTCGGCGATCTCGTCGGCGAGCCGCTGCGGCTGGTCGAGCGCGACGAAGGTCTTCGCGTCGGGAATCCGCACCAGCTTCGCGTTCCCCGCTTCGCCGACCAAGCGCTCGGCGTAGGAGATCGGGAAGTACTTGTCACCTGGCGCCCAGGTCAGCAGGATCGGCAGCTGCGAGCTCCGCAGCTTCTCCGCCGCCGCGAGGGTGTGGCGCTTGTTCATCCCGGCGGTGACCTTGGCGGCGTCGCGGAGAATCGCCCGGTCGGTCTTCGCCGGCTCCATCCAGGACGCCACCAGCTCGTCCGGAATCTTGGTCTTCGCGAATGCCTTGAAGGCATGCCGGGCCAGGGCTTCGATCCGGAACGGGGCCGCGAGGAGGGACATCCCTCCTGGCAGCTTGGCGATCGGGGGCATTGCCTTGAACGCCCCGGGCGGGAAGTTCTCGTGGGTGTCGCAGTTGGTCAGCACCAACCGGCCGATCCGCTCCGGGTGGCTGGTCACCAGCACCTGCGACATCGCCCCACCGGAGTCGTTGCCGACGATCGTTACGTCCTCCAACTCGAGCTTGGCGAGGAAGTCGGCGATCAGCTTGGCGATGCCGGGAGGGGTGAGGTCGGCGTCGGAGCTCATCGGAGTCCGGTGGGCGGCGATCGGCCAGTCCGGCGCGATGCAGCGGAAGCGGTCGGAGAGGTTGTCGACCACGCCGCCCCAGAGGCGGCCGTCGACCAGGTAGCCATGGACGAAAACGACCGGTTTGCCCTCACCGGCCTCGCGGTAGCGGATCGGTCCCTGCGGCAGCTGTAATTCCTTGCGCTCGTCCGTCACGATGAATCCTCTCGGTCGATGTCGGTGCCTATTAAGATACAGACTGTATGAATGTGAACTCGGACCCTTCGAAACGGCGAACCCAGGCCGAGCGCACCCAGGCAACCCGGGAGGCCCTGATCGCCGCCGCCCGCACGCTCTTCACCAAACGAGGCTATGACGCGGTCGGCACCGAGGAGATCGTCCGCGCCGCCGGCGTCACCCGCGGCGCCCTCTACCACCAGTTCGGCGACAAGGCGAGCCTGCTGCAGGCGGTCTACGAACGGATCGAGGCGGAATCGACCGAGCGCGTCGCCCGCGTCGTCCTCGGCTCCGAGCTGCACAGCCCGCTGGCGGCGATGCGGGCCGGGATCGAGGCCTTCCTCGACGAGTGCGCGCAGCCGGAACTGCGCCAGATCGCCCTCCACGACGCACCCGCGGTCCTCGGCTGGGAGCTGTGGCGCGAAATTGGCGCCGCCAACGGACTCGGGCTGATCGAAGCGAGCCTCGCCGCCGCGATCGAAGCCGGGGAGATGCGGGAGCTGCCGGTCACGCCGCTGGCGCACCTTTTGCTTGGCGCCCTCGACGAGGCGGCGATGCTGATCGCCCGCGAGGACCGGCCCGAGGGCCGCGCCGAGGTGACCGAGGTCCTAGTTGCTCTGCTCGAGAGCTTCGCGGTCGAGCGCGGTTAGTGGCCCCGCCAGCCGGCGCGACTCCTTCTGCGCGTACATCCGCACGTCGGCGAGCTGCATCGCCGCGGCGGCCGAGTCGGCCTCCTCCGGCACCGAGGCGATCCCCCAGGCGGCGCTGAGCTCGAACCCGCCCCCCTGCGAAGTGAGCGCTTCCGCGGCCCGGACCGCGATCGCGTCGCGGTCGGGCACGCGGCCCTCGACGAGGACGACGAACTCGTCGCCGCCGAGCCGGTAGCCGACCCCCTCGGGCGCGGCGGCCCCGCGCAGCCGTCCGCCCAGCAGGCCGAGCATCTTGTCGCCCGCCGGATGACCGAAGGTGTCGTTGTAGTGCTTGAAGCCGTTGAGGTCGAGCAGGATCAGCGTCAGCGGCCGTTCCGAGTCACCCAGCCCGCCGGCCTCGAGGTCCATCTTCAGCCGTGCCTGGCTGCCGAGCCCGGTCAGATGGTCGGTGCGAACCATCTCCAGCAGGCGGGTGTTCTCGCGCAGGCTTAGCGCCAGCCGGCCGAGCACCGCCAGCATGGTCAACGACCACAGCACCGTGGTCAGCGCACTCGAGCTGTGCATGTACTGAAGGGCGCCGAGGACCATCATCGCCCCGGCGACGATCCCGGGAACGATCATTTCCCGCCAGCCGTCGAAGCGGGCGTCGGCATGGATCGGGTTCGTCGGCGGCTGCCAGGCCTCGGATCCGAGCAGCACCGCCGAGATTAGATAGAGCGGTTCGACCCAGTCGCCGCCCGGGATCGCGCCGTAGGTCTGCAGGGTGAAGGCGACGTCTGCGACCGCCATCACAGCGAGGCCGGCGAGCAGCAGCGTCAGGGTCCTGCCCGGCCGCCAGCGGGTCAGGGCGATTACACCGACGATCAGCGAGATCAGGACGATGTCGCCGAAGGGGTAGGCCAGCGTGGTCACCATTTCGGCGCTCGTCCCCGAGGCGCGATCGGCGACGAACTCGAGCAGAAGGGCCGCGCCCAGGGCGGCGGTGCCGAGCGCGGCGATCGCCCCGTCCATCCACAACCGCCGGTCGAGCTGACTGGCCCGCGCCCTCACCAGCAGCCACAGGCCGAGGATCGCGAGCGGGTAGAAAGCGATGTAGCCGATGTCGGCCGGGGAGGGATAGGGGGCGGAGGCAGCGCCTTCGATGTAAGCGGTCCACCAGATCTCGCCCGCCGCCCAGGCCAGGATCGAGGCCGAGATCGCCAGCCAGGCACCGCGTTCGGGGCCGCCTCGCAGGGCCCTGATCAGGCAGCCGAGACCGGCGCAGACGACTACCGCGTCATAGATGACGCTGTTGATCGCGACGTCGAGGCCGGCGCCGCCGACTCCGACCCAGTCGTAGAGGACGACGAGGGCCGTGCCGCCGAAGAGGACTGCTCCGATCGCTTTCCGCACAAGGGCTTCATCGGCAGCTTGCGCGGTTCTCTAGACTGAGTAGAGATGAAGGCTGAAATCCACCCCGAATACACGCTCGCCAACGTGCATTGCTCGTGCGGCAACCAGTTCTACACGCGCTCCACGAAAGATGACTTGCATGTAGAGCTCTGCTCCGAGTGCCACCCCTTTTACACGGGCAAGCAAAAGTTGGTCGACACCGGTGGCCGCGTCGAGCGCTTCCAGCGCCGCGCCGCCAAGCACAGGGCCGGGAAGTAGCTCGTGAGCCCGCCGTCGGGCTCGGCACTGGCATCCCAGAACTCCCCCTCCGCGACCAACGGAGGGGACCCCGTGCGCATGCCCGATGGGGCGCTGGTGGCCAAGCGCGACGCCCCCGTGGGCGGCCAGGCCGTGCTCGAGGGCGTGATGATGCGGGGCATCTCCGTCTGGGCCGTTGCGGTCCGCAGCCCCGAGGGGCAGATCGAGGTCGAGTCCGAGCCGCTCGTTCCCTGGGCGCAGCGGCACCGGATCTGGCGCCTGCCGGTGATCCGCGGCGTCGTCGCCCTCGGTGAGTCGCTGAAGATCGGCTTCAAGGCGCTTGCCATCTCCGCCAACGCGCAGATGGAGGAGGACGAGGAGGGCGAGAAAGAGGAGATCGGCGGCTGGATCTGGGGCCTGACGATCCTCTTCTCGATGGTGATGGCGATCGGCCTCTTCTTCGTCGTCCCGGTCGGCCTCACCAGCCTGATCAAGGACCAGCTCGGCTCGCCGTTCCTCTTCTGGCTGGTCGAGGGCGTCCTGCGCACTTCGATCTTCATCGGCTACATCCTCGCGATCAGCAAAATGCCCGACCTGCGGCGGGTCTTCGAGTACCACGGGGCCGAGCACAAGACGATCTCCTGTTATGAGGCCGAAGACGAGCTGATTCCCTCGCGGGCCAAGCTCTACTCGCGCCTGCACCCGCGCTGCGGGACCAGCTTCCTGCTGATCGTGATGGTGCTGGCGATCTTCGTCTTTGCCCCGCTCGGCCTGCCGGCCTGGTACTGGCTGCTGGCCTCGCGGATCCTCGGCATCCCGCTGATCGCCGGCCTCTCCTACGAGGTGATCAAGTGGGCCGGCAAGAACCGGCGCAAACGCTGGGTGCGGACGATCATGTGGCCGGGGCTGATGCTGCAGAACCTCACCACCCGCGAGCCCGACGAAGAGCAGCTCGCGGTCGCGATCGCCTCCCTCAACGCAGTCCTTGCCCGGGAGACCCCCGAGGAGGCGGCGAAGAAGCCGCACATCGAGATCGTCGCCTAGCCGGCGCCGCTCTACTCTTCGGTCCCATGATCGAGCAGCTGGTCGACCAGATAGAGGCGCGCTTCTCCGAGCTCGAGGCCCAGATGTCCGACCCGGCGGTGATCTCCGACCGGGCCCGCTACGCCGAGGTCGGGCGCGAATACCGCGAGCTGCGGGAGGCGAGCGAGCTGGCCGGGAAATGGCGGACCCTGCGCGACGACCTCGAAGGCGCGCGGGAGCTGCTGGCCGAGGGCGAGGACGAGGAAATGCGGCAGCTGGTCGAGGAGGCACCTGGTCAGCTGGAGGAGCTGGAAGAGGAGATCCGCCTGGCGATGGTCGAGCGCGACCCCAACGACGCCAAGAACGTGATCGTCGAGATCCGCGGCGGCGCCGGTGGCGACGAGGCGGCCCTCTTCGCCGGCGACCTCTACAAGATGCTGACCCGCTACGCCGACGAGCTCGGGTACTCGACCGAAGTCCTCTCGCAGTCCGGCTCGGAGGCGGGCGGCTTCAAGGAGGTCACCTTCGAG
This sequence comes from Solirubrobacterales bacterium, assembly GCA_045805745.1. GTDB lineage: Bacteria > Actinomycetota > Thermoleophilia > Solirubrobacterales > 70-9 > VAYN01. The sequence goes on along the minus strand of JBJMKP010000004.1, from coordinate 16,901 downwards.
GTCAAGGGCGAGGGCGCCTACTCGGTCTTCAAGTTCGAGGGCGGGACGCACCGCGTGCAGCGGGTGCCGGAGACCGAGTCCCAGGGCCGGATCCACACCTCGACCGCGACGGTCGCGGTGCTGCCCGAGGCCGAGGAGGTCGAGGTCGAGGTCAACCAGAACGACCTGCAGATCGACGTCTACCGCTCCTCCGGGCCGGGCGGTCAGTCGGTCAACACGACCGACTCGGCGGTGCGGATCACCCACAAACCGACCGGGATCGTGGTCTCGATGCAGGACGAGAAGTCTCAGCTTCAGAACAAGGACCGGGCGATGCGGGTGCTGCGGGCGCGGCTGTACGAGCGCGAGCTGGCCGAACAGCAGGCGAAGATTGCCTCCGAGCGCAAGGCCCAGGTCGGCAGCGGCGAGCGCTCGGAGAAGATCCGCACCTACAACTTCCCCCAAGGCCGGGTTACCGACCACCGGATCAAGCACACCTCCCACAATCTCGAGGGCGTGCTGGCGGGCCAGCTGGGCGAGTTCACCGACGCCCTCGCGGCGGAGGAGAAGCGGCAGCGCCTAGAGGCCGCCGCTTCGGCCGCCTGAGCCGATGGCAACGATGACCGGGGCGGAAGTTCGCGAGGCGCTGGGCTCGGCGGTCGACGCGCTGCGCGCGGCCGGGGTCGAAGACCCGCGGCTGGACGCCGAACTGCTGCTGAGCGAGGCGATGGGGTGTGAGCGGGCTGCGCTGATCGCCGACGGCGGGGCGGAAGTGCCACCGCCGGCAGCGCGGTTATTCGGCGAGATGGTGAGGCGGCGGTTGCGGCACGAGCCGGTCGCCTACATCCTCGGCCGCAAAGGCTTTCGCGACATCGAGCTGACAGTGGATTCCCGGGTGTTGGTCCCCCGGCCCGAGACGGAGCTGCTGGTCGAAGTGGCCGTCGAGGCGGCCCCCGCGAGCGTACTCGACGTCGGCACCGGCTCCGGCGCGATCGCCTTGGCGGTGGCCGACGAGCTGCCGGGATGCGAGGTCACGGCCACCGACACTTCGCCGGCGGCGCTGGAAGTCGCACGAGCGAACGCCAAGCGCCTCGGCCTCGCAGATCGCGTTCGCTTCCTCGACGGCACCTTGCCCGAGGGCGAGAGCTTCGAGCTGATCCTCGCCAACCTCCCTTACGTCGCCGAGCGCGACTGGCCCGCCCTCCAGCCCGAGGTCACCAAATGGGAGCCGCGCGAGGCTCTCCTCGGCGGCGCCGACGGCCTTGATGCCTACCGTGCCCTCATTCCGGAGTGCGGCAGAGCTTTTGCCTCCAATAGACGGAAAAGCTCTGCCGCGGTCGCCGTCGAGGTGGGGGAGGGGCAGGCGCCGGCGGTGGCGGAGCTGATGGCCAATGCGGGCTTCGGGGAGATAGAGGCACGTCGCGACCTGGCCGGGATCGAGCGCGTCGTCATCGGCCGTTGCGATGAAGGTGCGGCGTGAGCGAGGTGATCCAACTGCGGAGCGGCGAGGCGCAGGTCGCCCGCAAGGCGCTCGAACGCACGATCTCCGGTGGCGGCGTCGCGGTCTTTCCGGCCGACGGCCTCTACGGGCTCGCCTGCGACCCGCTCGACCGGGGGGCGATCGCCAAGATCCACCGCCTCAAGGGGCGGGACGAGGGCAAGCCCTCGGCGGTGATGTACTTCTCGCCGCTGGCGATCCGCGAGATCGTCTCCGAGCTCGGTCCGCGCACCAAAGCCGCGATCAGCGCCCTGATGCCCGGCCCGGTGACGCTGGTGATTTCCAACCCCAAGCACCGCTATCCGCTTGCCTGCGGGCAGGACCCGGAGCGGATCGGCATCCGCCTGATCGACGGCGTCCTGCGGGGAGCGATGTGCCCGGTCTTCCAGACCTCCGCCAACCTCAGCGGCGAGCCGCCGGCCGCTCGCTTCGAGGACGTCCCGCGTTCGATCGTCGACGGCGCTGACCTGGCGATCGATGCCGGCGAGCTGCCCGGCCTGCCCTCGACGGTGGTCGACCTTGCTTCGATCGAGGAGGACGGCCACTGGCGGATCCTCCGCGACGGCGCCCTCTCGCCCGGTGACCTGGCCAGCCGGCTGGCCTCCGTCGGCCTCGGGTAAACACCTGGGCTGCGCCCAGGCTTAGCAGCCAGACGTGCCCTTATAGGGCAGGTGGACCAGGCGCTGGGACATGTTGTCGTTCTCGTTCGACTCGAAGAGGTGGTTCTTCGGGTCGACGATCATCCGGTAGGCGAAGCAGCCGCGCAGACCGGCGACGTCGATCCACTGCTGGTGGTAGGCGGCCGGGTAGATGTCCGACCAGCCGACCGAGGTGCCGAGTCTGACCCGGTCCTGGAAGGGGTTCTGGTTACAGCCGGGATAGACGCGGCCGTCCGGTGATTTGCTGCTGGGCTGGGTGCGGTAGAGGTCACGCAGGCAGTAGTTGAGCTTCGGGCTCTGGCGGACCACTTCTCCCACGGTCCCGTCCGGGGCGACCCGGCGCAGCTCGAAGTTGGCCAGCTGGTGGACCTTCCAGTAGGAGCCGCCGAAGTAGGTGCCGACGTAGGTGAAGTGCAGCTTCGCTTCGCTCGGCACGGTGATGTGGCCGCCGCCCTTTTTGTAGATCCGCTGATTGGTCTTCATGCTGCGCGGGCCGTCGCGGCGGCCGCGCAGCTCCATCGGGCCCTTGCCGCGGCTCCGCACGTCGCTGGTCGCCCGCAGCAGCACGTGGCCGCCGGACTTCTGCGCGTAGATTTCGCTCGGCGGCCCGATTCGCAGGTTCGGGCAGAGGAGGAAGCGCGCTTCGGCCCCTTCGCAGGGGTTCTCGACGGCGGCGGCGCTTGCGGTCGGCGCGGCCAGCGCCAGCAGGGTCAGGGCCAGGAGGAAAATGCGGGCTCTCACCGGCCCCAGACTATCCCGAGCCGTTGCTATCGTCGCCCGACCCATGGCCGACTTGCCGGACAACTTCCAGACCGCGCCGCTGAGCGAGGTCGATCCCGAGATCGCCGGGGTCCTCGACGCCGAGCTGCGGCGCCAGCAGCGCACTCTGGAGATGATCGCCTCGGAGAACTTCGTCCCGCAGGCGGTGCTGGAAGCGGTCGGCTCGGTGCTGACCAACAAGTACGCCGAGGGCTACCCTGGTCGCCGCTACTACGGCGGCTGCGAGGAGGTCGACGTCGCCGAGGAACTGGCGATCGAGCGGGCCAAGGGCCTGTTCGGCGCCGAGCACGCCAACGTCCAGGCCCACGCCGGCGCCCAGGCCAACAACGCCGTCTACATGGCGTTGCTGAAACCGGGCGACACCTTCCTTGGCCTCGCCCTCGACCACGGCGGCCACCTCAGCCACGGGATGAAGATCAATGTCAGCGGCACGCTCTACAACCCGGTGCCCTACCACGTGCGCAGGGACGACTTCCTGGTCGACATGGACGAGGTCGAGCGCCTGGCGCAGGAGCACAAGCCGGCGCTGATCGTCACCGGCTGGTCCGCTTACCCGCGCCAGCTCGACTTCGCCGCCTTTCGCGAGATCGCCGACTCGGTCGGCGCCAAGCTGATGGTCGACATGGCCCACTTCGCCGGCCTCGTCGCCGCCGGCGAGCACCCCAACCCGGTCGAGCACGCCGACGTTGTCACCACGACGATCCACAAGACCCTCTGCGGCCCGCGCAGCGGCATGATCCTCTGCCGCCCCGAGCACGCGAAAGCGATCGACAAAGCGATCTTCCCCGGCCAGCAGGGCGGGCCGCTGATGCACACCGTCGCCGCCAAGGCGGTCGCCTTCAAGATCGCCGCCAGCGAGGAGTTCAAGCAGCGCCAGCGGCAGACGATCGCCAACGCGCAGGCTTTCGCCGCCGGGCTCGAAGCAGGCGGCGTGCCGGTGATCACCGGCGGCACCGACGTCCACCTCGTCCTCGTCGATCTCACCCCGACCGGCCTCGACGGCCAAACCGGAGAGGACCGCCTCGACGAGGTTGGGATCACGGTCAACCGCAACGCGATTCCCTTCGACCCGCGCCCGCCGATGAATCCCTCGGGCCTGCGGATCGGCACCCCGGCGCTGACCACCCGCGGCATGGGGACCGAGGAGATGGAGGAGATCGCCGCGGTGATCGTCGCCGCCCTCGGGCCAGACTTCGAGTCCTCCAAGGAGGAGCTCCGCGCCCGGACCGGCGCCCTGATGGACCGCTTCCCGCTCTACGCCGAGCTCGCGGCGACCGTTTAGGCCCATGAAGGTCTGGGTGGACATGAGCGCACCCGCGCACGTGCTGGTCCTGCGCCCGATCATTGAGCGCCTGCGGGCCGAAGGCCACGAGGTCGAGATCACCTCGCGCGACTACGCCCAGACCCAGCAGCTGCTCGAGCTGCACCGGATGGAGCACACGCCGATCGGCCGCCACGGCGGCGCCTCGCGGCTGCGCAAGGCGGTCAGCCTCGCCTCGCGCAGCTCCGGAATGCTGCGCTACGGACGGGGCCGCGGCTTCGACCTCGCCCTCGCCCACGGCTCCAACGACCTGGCGATCGCGGCCAAGATGCTGGGCGTCCCCGAGGCCAACCTGCACGACTACGAGTACGCGGTCACCCAGCACCGGATCGGCTGCCGCCTCGCCCGCCGGGTGATGTTCCCCGACTCGGTGCCGCTGGAGCGGCTGCGGCGTTTCGGGGTGACCGAGGAGAAGTACTTCCCCTATCCGGGCCTGAAGGAGGAGTACTACCTCTACGACTTCGAGCCTGACGCCGAGGCCCTGCGCAAGCTCGGCGTCGACGAGGAGCGGGTCGTGGTCATCGTCCGCCCGCCGCCCGACGTCTCGCTCTACCACCGCAAGTCGAACCCGCTCTTCCCCAAGGTCCTCGACCGGCTCGGCCGCGACGAGGGGGTGCAGGCGGTGGTCCTGCCCCGCACCGAAGCCCAGCGCGAGTTCATCACCGGCCTCGCCTTGCCCTCGGTAATCGTCCCCGAGGGGGCCGTCGAGGCCCAGAGCCTGGTCGCCCTCGCCGACCTGGTCGTCTCCGCCGGCGGGACGATGAACCGCGAGGCCGCTGCGCTCGCCACTCCGGTCTACACCACCTACGGCGGCCGTCTCGGCGGCGTCGACGAAGCGCTGATCAAGTCGGGCCGGCTGCGGCCCTTGACCGACCCCCGGGCGGTGGAGCTGCAGAAGCGGACCGCCGAGGCTGCGCCGACCAAGCGCGATCCGTCCTATCTGGTCGAGACCATCCTCGGTACCGTCGGAGCCTCACCATTGCGCGAAGAGCCTCATCCCGTAACCCCGTCCTAAGCGACCTGCCCGAGGCCGAGCCCGGCCTCGAAGAACTCGTCGCGCCCGCGGCCGAAGGCGATCCTCGGCCGATCGACCGGGTGCTGCGGGGGCTCGACATCCTGATCTCGGCCTCGATCCTGCTGGTCCTCTCGCCGCTGCTGGCGCTGGTCGCGCTGTTGATCCTGATCGACTCCGGCCGCCCGCTCCTCTACCGCGGCGCCCGTGTCGGCCGCGCCGGGCACCTCTTCTGGATGTACAAGTTCCGCACCCTGAAGCCCGACGCCGAGACCCGCCTCGGGCCCTACTACGGCGAGGAGCTGACCCGCCGCACCGAGGAAGAGCGGACCCGGATCGGTGGCATCCTGCGCAAGACCCACCTCGACGAGGTGCCACAGCTCTGGAACGTGCTGCGCGGCGACATGGCGGTCGTCGGGCCGCGCCCGATCCGTCCTGCCTTCTACGCCGAACTCTGCCGCGAGATCCCCCAGTACTGGCAGCGCCTGGTCGTGCGGCCGGGGGTCACCGGCTTCGCCCAGACCAGGATCACCCGCGAGGAGTCCTGGGCCGACAAGCTCGCCCACGACATGGAGTACATCGCCGACCGCTCGGTCTCCCTCTACGTGCAGGTGTTGCTGGCGACCGTCGCCAAGGTGCTGGGGCGCGGGCAGCCCACTTCGTAGCCCGGCGCCCCTGCGAGACTGCCGCCCATGTGCGGTATCTGCGGCGTCGTCCGCTCCGATGGTGTGCCGGACCTCGAGGCCGTTGGGCGGATGAGCCGTCGCCTCGTCCACCGCGGCCCTGACGATGACGGCCTCTTCCACGAGGGGCCGGTGGCGCTGGCGGCGCGACGGCTCTCGATCATCGACCTCGACCACGGCCACCAGCCGATCGAGAACGAGGACCGCAGCGCGGTGGTGGTCCAGAACGGGGAGATCTACAACTATCGCGAGCTGAAGCGCGAGCTCGAGGGCCGCGGCCACACCTTCGCCACCGACTGCGACACCGAGGTCCTCGTCCACCTCTACGAGGAGCACGGCGAGGAGTTCGTCGAGCGGCTGCGGGGGATGTTCGCGATCGCCCTCTGGGACAAGCGCCGTCGCCGCCTGCTGCTCGCCCGCGACCGTTTCGGGATCAAGCCGCTCTACTACCGCGAGGCGGGCGGCGGCCTCGCTTTCGCCTCGGAGCTGAAGGCGATGCTGGAGCTGCCCGGCTTCTCGCGGCAGATCGACCCCAAAGCGGTCTCCGCCTATCTCGCCTTCAACTCGATCCCGGCGCCGCTGACGATCTTCGCCGAGGCGCGGAAGCTCCCCCCGGGCCACCTGCTGAGCTGGGAGGGGGGAGAGGTGCGGCTACGCCGTTACGCGCGGCCCGGTCCGCCCCCGGGAGGCGATGAGCGCCGCGGCTCGATGGACGCCCTCGCCGCCGAGCTGCGCGAGGTGCTCGACGACAGCGTCCGCGCCCACCTGGTCGCCGACGTCCCGGTCGGCGTCCTGCTTTCCGGCGGGGTCGATTCCGGTGGCCTCGCGGCTCTCGCCAGCGCCCACGCCGGCGAACCCCTGCGGACCTTCTCGATCGGCTTCGAGGAGGCCGGCTTCGACGAGCTCTCCCGCGCCCGCCTGGTCGCCGAGCGCTACGGCACCGACCACCACGAGCTGATCCTCCGCCCGGACGCCATCGAGCTGCTGCCGCGGCTGGTCGAGGCCTTCGACGAGCCCTTCGGCGACTCCTCGGCGCTGCCCACCTACATCGTCTCGGAGCTGGCCGCGGGCGAGGTCAAGACGGCCCTCTCGGGAGAGGGGGGCGACGAGCTCTTCGGCGGTTACTACACCTACGTCGCCGACCTGCTCGCCCGCCGCGTCGGCCGCCTCGCGCCGCTCGCCCGGCCATTGGCCGAGGCGCTGCCGAGCCGATCCGACCGGGTCGGCTTCGACTACAAAGCCAAGCGCTTCGCCCGCGCCGCGGCACTGCCGCCGCTGGAACGCCACCACGGCTGGAAGGAGATCTTCTCCGCCGAGGCCCGCGCCGGCCTCGCCGGCCCGGCGGCCTCCGCCTGGGACCCGCTCGACCTCTACCGAGAGCGCTACGCGGAGACCGAGGGCGCCGCGCCGCTGGCGCGGATGCAGGACCTCGACCTCGGCATCTACATGGTCGACGACCTGCTGGTCAAGACCGACCGGCTGAGCATGGCCCACTCGCTGGAGCTGCGCGTCCCCTTCCTCGACCAGAGGGTCGCCGAGTTCGCCTTCTCGCTCCCGACCCGAATGAAAGTCCGCGGCTTCGGCAAGAAGCGGGTGCTGCGCCGGGCGCTGGAGCCGCTGCTGCCGGAGGAGATCGTCCACGGCCGCAAGCAGGGGTTCTCGATCCCGATCGCGGCCTGGTTGCGGGGGCCGCTGGAGCCCTTCGCCCGCGAGACCCTGGCCCCGGGGGCAATTGAGCGCCAGGGGCTGCTCGACCCCGCCGCCGTGACCCCGATCCTCGACCGCCACATCTCCGGCCGGGAGGACCTCAGCCGCCAGATCTGGGGTCTGATGGCGCTTACCCTCTGGTTCGACCGCTATGCCCACTGACCTCGACGCCTTCTTTGCCTTCCTCCTCGCCGGAGCGCTGACGCTCCTGCTGGTGCCGCTGACCCGGCGCCTGGCGGTCCGGATCGGGGCGATCGACCACCCCAACGAGCGCTCGCTGCACACCGTGCCGACCCCGAAGCTCGGCGGCCTCGGGATCCTCGGCGGCGCCGTCGTCGCCGGCTTCGTCTTCCTCCCCGGCGACGGCGAAAGCCACGCGATCCTGATCGGCGCGCTGGCGATCGCCGCGGTCGGCGTCATCGACGACGTCTTCGACCTGCCGGCGGCGGTGAAGCTGCTGGGCCAGACCGCCGCGGTGGTGATCCCGGTCGCCGCCGGGGTCACCGTCGACGAATTCACCTTTCCCTTCTTCGGCCGCCTCACCCCGGGGACCGTCGATCTGCTGACCTTGCCCGGGGGAGGGGTCGTACACCTCGGCGACGTCGGCACCGTGATCGCGATCGTCGCGGTGATCAACGTGATCAACCTGATCGACGGCGTCGACGGCCTGGCGGCAGGGGTAGCGGTGATCTCAGGCGTCACCCTGGCGACGATCGCCCTCTCGCTCGACCGTAACGCCGCCGGCGTCCTCGCCGCGCTGACCGCCGGCGCCGCCCTCGGCTTCCTCCGCTGGGGCTTCCCCCCGGCCAGCGTCTTCATGGGGGACACCGGCTCCAACCTGCTCGGCTTCCTCCTCGGGGCGGTGGCGGTGCAGGGGGCGCTGAAGACCAACGCGGTGATCGCCCTCTTCCTGCCGCTGATCATCCTTGCAGTGCCGATCCTCGACACCGGCTTCGTCGTCGCCAAACGGCTCAAATACGGGCGCCCGGTCTACAAAGCCGATCGCTGGCACTTCCACCACCGGATGGCGGACATTGGCTTCTCCCAGCGCCGCACCCTGCTCTACCTCTACGGCTGGACCGCGGTGATGGCGCTGCTGGCCCTGGGGCTGCGCTTCGTCCCCTACAGCGACGACCACGGCAACTTCGACCCGCTCTGGACCGCGGTGATCGCCCTCTTCGGCATCCTCGCGCTCGCCGCCAGCGTCTATCTGGTCGAGGTGCTGGAGATCTTCAAGCTGCGCCAGACCCGCCTGCGCCAGCTGATCACCCTGCGCCGTCAGGTCGGCGGCCCCGAGCCGCAGCCTCAGGAGGTGGAGCGGGCGGTGGAAGAGGAGCTGGAGACCGGCACCTTCCCGGCGGTCGATCCCGAGACGGGGGAGTTCGAGGCGATCGAGCGGTAGTGGCAACCCTCACGAAGTGGCTTCACAAAGCCATTCCAGGGACCTTTTGGCTATAGTCGCCCCTGCGCTCGCTCTGCCCCGAGTGAGGCGCAATTCCTTGTTATGTCTCCTCCCAAGTACGTCGATCTAATCGCGCTGCTCGCCGCGCTCGCCGTTTTCCTGATCGGCGATCTGCCCATGCTCGGTTATGCCGTAGCGGCGGCAGTCTGGCTGCTGCAGCGGGGGGTCCAGATGCTCGCCCAGCGGCGGATGAAGCAGGAGTTGGCCGCCGGCAACCGCCAGAAGGCGATGGGCATCGTCGCCGGCAGCACCCTGGGCCGGGTCTGGCTGATGTCCACCGCCGTGCTCCTGGTCGGAATCGCCGAACGCGAATCCGGCCTGGCCGCGGCGATCCTGCTGCTGGCCCTCTTCACGATCTCGATCGCCGCGCAGGGCCTCAACCACCTGTTCGACGACCAGCCCGAGGGCCAGGGGGTCTAGGCATGGAGTCGGCGACGATCCAGGCGCCAGGCGGCGCCGCATCCAGCGGCGACCCCGAGAAGAGCGGTCTCAGCACCAAGGCGAAAGTCTTCATCGGGCTTGGCGTCTACCTGGCGATCGCGATCCTGCTGCTGCTGATCTTCGGCAGCGGGGGCAAGAACGAATCCTTCCAGCCGCAGAACGAGTTCAAGCTCGAACCGTGGATCTCGATCCACCTCGGCGGAGTCGACCTCAGCATCAACAAGGCGGTCTTCTACCTGCTGCTCGCCAGCGTCCTGACGATCGCCACGATGGTCTGGATCGCCCGCCGCATGCAGCAGAAGCCGAACCGGGTCCAGACCGTGGTCGAGGTCGCCTACGACATGACCAAGAACACGATCACCGGCGGCAGCCTCGAGGGGGAGATGGCGAAGAAATGGTTTCCCTTCCTGGCCGCGCTCTTCTTCTGGATCTGGTTCTCGAACATCATCGGCTTCCTGCCGCTGCCGACCAACACCGAGCACACCGTCAACGTCTTCGGCGCCGAAATCCCCTCCTTCGCGATCTACGCCGCCACCGCCAACCTCTCGATCCCGCTGGCGCTGACCCTCGTCGTCTGGATCTCCTACCACGTCGAGGGAATCCGGGCCAAGGGCCTCTTCAAGTACCTCGCCAGCTGGCTCCCGCCGGGTCTCGAGGACATGAACCCGCTCGCCAAGGGCTTCATCTTCGTGATCGAGGCGATCTCCCACTTCGCCCGGCTGATCTCGCTCTCCGTCCGACTTTTCGCCAACATCCTGGCCGGCCACCTGCTGCTGCTGTTCATGGGCGGCGGGCTCGCGGTGCTGCTCGGGATCGCCGCCCTCGGCGCCCTCACCTTCCCGCTCGCCTTCTTCTTCTTCATCCTCGAGGTCGGCCTGATCGCCACCCTCCAGGCATTTATCTTCTCGACTCTCACTGCCATCTATCTCGGCGGAGCTACCTCCGCCAGTCATTAGAAAAGGAGCACTTTTTCCATGGACCTGTCCCCTGTCGTCGCCGCCATCTCAGATGAAGGCATCGAATCCGCCGGCAAGGCGATTGCCCTCGGCGTAGGCGCCGGGCTCGGCTCGATCGGCGCCGGTATCGGCATCGGCTTCATCTTCGGCAAGGAGATCGAGTCGGTTGCCCGCCAGCCGGAGATGAAAGACGAGCTCCAGAGCATCCGCTGGCTCGGCTTCGCCCTGACCGAGGCCGTGGCCTTCTACACGTTCATCTTCGGCCTGATCGCCTTCTTCCTCTAGGCAGATGGAGTTGCTCGGCTACATAACCGCGATCCCGCTCGCGGCTGAGAAGGCAGGAGAGGAAGGCGGTGGCAGCTTCCTCGTCTCGCCGGGTCTCGGTCTGATGATCTGGACCCTGGTGCTGTTCCTGTTCACGATGTGGGTCCTGAGCAAGCTCGCCTTCCCGAAAATCCAAGAGGCGCTCGACCGACGCGCCAAGACGATCGCCGAGTCGATCGACGCTGCCGAAAGGCAGCGCAGGGAATCGGACGAGCTGCTTGTCGAGTACCGCGCCCGTCTGGCAGAGGCGCGGGAGCAGGCCGACGACATCATGGCCCGGGCTCGCAAAGCGGCCGAGACGGCCGAATCCGAGGCGGCCGCGGCCGGCAAGGAGAAGCGCGAGGAGCTGGTCGACGCGGCCAAGCGCGACATCGAGGCGGAGACCCGCCGCTCGCTCGACCAGATCCGCCAGGAGGTCGCCGACCTGACCGTGCTCGCCACCGAGCGGGTGACCCGCAAATCGCTCACCGACGAGGACCAGAAACGCCTCGTCGAGGAGGCCCTCAGCGAGGTCGACTTCTCTGCCCTCTCGGGAGCGGAGAAGAGCTAGATGGCCGACGCAGCTCGCGTATACGCCGAGGCCCTCTTCGAGGCGGGCCGCGACAGGGGCAAGCTGGACTCGCTGCAGCAGCAGCTGGGCGAGTTCACGGATGCCGTTTCCGGCAATCACGAGCTGCAGGTCTTCCTCTTCAGCCCCTATCTATCTTCCGAGGAGAAGGTGCAGGGGCTGGAGCGGGCGATCACGGGCGCCGAGCCCGAGCTGATCAACTTCCTCGAGCTGCTCGTCGACAAGCACCGGATGCCGGAGATCTTCCGCATCCGGCGCGAGCTCGACGAGCTCTGGAAGCACGAGAACCGCCGCATCGACGTGACCGTGACCAGCGCCGTCGAGCTGGACCCCGCGGTGGTCGAGAAAATCGGCCAGGAGGTCGAACGCCAGACCGGTGAGGAGGTCGACCTCGCGAGCACCGTCGACGACCAGATCCTCGGCGGCATCGTCCTGCAGGTCGGCAACATGGTCCTGGACGCGAGCATCCGCAGTCGCCTGGAGAAACTTCGAAAGAGCGTCGCCACCGCGGCGTAAGGAGGCATAGAGCACCCGATGGAGATCAAGCCCGACGAGATCGCAAGCATTCTGCGCGAACGGATCGAGGGACTGGAGACCGATTCCGCCGACCTCTCCGAGGTCGGCACGGTCCTGTCCGTCGCCGACGGCATCGCCCGCATCCATGGCCTCGACAACTGCATGGCGCTGGAGATGCTCGAGCTGCCGCACGGGGTCACCGGCCTGGCGCTGAACCTCGAGGCCGACAACGTCGGCGCCGTGCTGTTCGGCGACTGGGACAAGATCGTCGAGGGCGACACGGTCAAGCGCACCAGCCGCCTGCTCGAGATCCCCGTCGGCGACGAGCTGCTCGGCCGCATGGTCGACCCGCTCGGCCGCCCGCTCGACGACCGCGGTGACATCAACACCACCGAGACCCGCCCGGCCGAGTTCAAAGCCCCCGGCGTCGTCCAGCGCCAGCCGGTCGAGGAACCCGTCCAGACCGGCCTGATGTCGATCGACGGGATGATCCCGATCGGTCGTGGCCAGCGAGAGCTGATCATCGGCGATCGCCAGACCGGCAAGACCGCGATCGCAATCGACACGATCATCAACAACAAGGACAAGGACCTGATCTGCATCTACGTCGCGATCGGGCAGCGGATGTCCACCGTGGTCCAGCTGAAAGAGACGCTGGAGGAAAACGGCGCGATGGAGAACACCATCATCGTCGCCGCCCCCGCCGACGAGGCGGCGCCGATCAAGTACATCGCCCCCTACGCCGGCTGCGCGATGGGCGAGCACTTCCTCTACAACGGCAAAGCCGCGCTCTGCGTCTACGACGACCTCACCAAACACGCCTCCGCCTACCGGCAGATGTCGCTGCTGCTGCGGCGCCCGCCGGGTCGCGAGGCCTACCCGGGCGACGTCTTCTACCTGCACTCGCGGCTGCTGGAGCGCGCGGTGAAACTGAACGACGAGCTGGGCGGCGGCTCGCTGACGGCGCTGCCGATCATCGAGACCCAGGCCTCCGACGTCTCCGCCTACATCCCGACCAACGTGATCTCGATCACCGACGGCCAGATCTTCCTCGAGTCCGATCTCTTCTTCTCCGGCGTCCGGCCGGCGATCAACGTCGGCATCTCGGTCTCCCGGGTCGGCGGTAACGCGCAGACCAAGGCGATGAAGAAGGTCGCCGGAAAACTGCGCCTCGACCTCTCCCAGTACCGCGACCTCGAGGCCTTCGCCCAGTTCGGCTCCGAGCTCGACGCCGAGACCCAGAAAGCGCTGACCCGCGGAGAACGGCTGGTCGAGCTGCTGAAACAGAAAGAGCGCGAACCGCTCAGCGTCGGCGACCAGGTCGCCTCGATCTACTCGGGCACCGGCGGCTACCTCGACCGGATCAAAGTCGAGCGTGTCGGCGAGTTCCTCGCCGACCTGCGGGTCCGCCTGCACTCCGAGGAGGCCGAGCTGCTGAGCCGGATCGAAGAGACCGGCAAGCTCGAGGACGACGACGAGAAAGCGCTGGGCAAGGCGATCGCCGACTTCGTCGACGACTTCGGTCCCGACTTCGACGAGCATGGCGAGCCGCTCGAGGAGGGCGAGTCCGACCGCGTCCACTCCAAAGAGGAGCGCGAGGCCCCGGCCCGGACCGGGTCCGAGTCCGAGTCCGAGGGCAGCGAGGACGAGGAGGCAGCGACCCCGGCCTAGAGCCCGGGAGCTGATCCCCCATGGCATCGCAGAAGGAAGTCAAGAACCGCATCGCGTCGGTCAAGAACATCAACAAGATCACGCGGGCGATGGAGATGGTTGCGGCGGCGCGCCTGCGCCGGGCCGAACAGCGGATCTCCGACATGCGGCCCTACGCCGAGGGGATGCGCAAGCTGACCCGCCGCGCCGCCGCCCAGGCGGGCGGCATCCCGCGGGTCCCGGTCCTCGAAGAGCGCGAGAACGTCAACCGGGTCGGGATCGTCCTCGTCACCGGCGACCGCGGCCTGGCCGGCGCCTTCAACTCGAACATCATCCGCGAGGGGATGCGGATGGCGGCCAAGGTCCGCGAGGAGGGCGCTGAGCCTGCCTTCGCCGTGGTCGGCCGCAAGGGAGTCTCCGCCCTGACCTTCCGCAAACAGGAGGTGACGGACTCCTACGTCGGCTTCACCGACCGCCCGGCCTTCGCCGACGCCCGCGAAATCGGCGAGGCGCTGACCGCCCGCTACGTCGACCAGGACCTCGACCGGGTCGAGCTGATCTATAACCGCTTCGTCTCGCCCCTCACCCAGCACGTCTGGCGCCAGACCCTGCTGCCCTTGCAGCAAGCCGAGGTGATCGGCGAGGGCGCCGGCGAGGAGGCCGCCTCCGACGAAGAGGAAACCGAGGCGGAGAAGGCTCAGAGCCGCTCCGAGTGGGTCTACGAGCCCGACCCCGAGGAGCTGCTGGCGCGGCTGATCCCGGAGTACGTGACGATTTCGGTCTACCGGGCGCTGCTGGAGTCGGCGGCCTCGGAGCTGGGGGCGCGGATGACGGCGATGCGGAGCGCGGCGGAGAACGCCGAAGACATGATCGGCTCGCTGACCCTGGAGATGAACCGGGCGCGGCAGGCGGAAATCACCCAGGAGATCCTGGAGGTCGTCGGCGGCGCGGAGGCGCTCGGCTAGGCGACAGGCCCAGGATCACCACAGGACTTCAAAGGACGAGAAAAGGAACCCATGGCTGAGAGCAACGGAAACGGAAGCAACAAAGGGCGCGTCGAGCAGGTCACCGGAGTGGTGATCGACGCCGTCTTCCCCGATGAACTGCCGGAGATCTTCTCCGCGGTGACGATCGAGACCAGCGGTGGCGACAACGACGGCGAATCGGCCGTCCTCGTCTGCGAGGTGCAGCAGCACCTCGGCGACGACCGCGTCCGCGCGGTCGCGATGGACGCCACCGACGGGATCGAGCGCGGCGCCGTCGTCACCGACACCGGCGGCCCGATCACGGTCCCGGTCGGCGACGCCACCCTCGGCCGGATCTTCAACCTGCTCGGCGAGCCGATCGACAACGGCCCCGAGGTCCAGGTCGAGGAGCGCTGGCCGATCCACCGTCCCGCCCCCAAGGCCTCCGACCTGACCCCGACCCAGGAGATGCTCGAGACCGGGATCAAGGTCATCGACCTCCTCGCCCCCTACGCCAAAGGCGGCAAGGTCGGGCTGTTCGGCGGCGCCGGCGTCGGCAAGACCGTGCTGATCCAGGAGCTGATCCGCAACATCGCCGAGGAGCACTCCGGCCTCTCCGCCTTCGTCGGCGTCGGCGAGCGCTCGCGAGAGGGGAACGACCTCTGGCTCGAGATGAAAGAGTCGGGCGTGATCGACAAGACCATGCTCGTCTTCGGTCAGATGAACGAGCCCCCGGGCGCCCGCCTGCGCGTCGCCCTCTCCGGGCTGACGATGGCCGAGTACTACCGCGAGCAGGGCGGCCAGGACGTGCTCCTGTTCATCGACAACATCTTCCGCTTCGTCCAGGCGGGCTCCGAGGTCTCGGCCCTGCTCGGGCGGATGCCCTCGGCGGTCGGCTACCAGCCGACGCTGGAGA
This sequence comes from Solirubrobacterales bacterium, assembly GCA_045805745.1. Lineage (GTDB taxonomy): Bacteria > Actinomycetota > Thermoleophilia > Solirubrobacterales > 70-9 > VAYN01. The sequence continues at coordinate 1,464 of JBJMKP010000004.1, read as the reverse complement.
CCGAGATGGGCGGTCTGCAGGAGCGGATCACCTCGACCGACCGCGGCTCGGTGACCTCGATCCAGGCGGTCTACGTGCCGGCTGACGACTACACCGACCCGGCCCCGGCCTCCGTGTTCGCCCACCTCAACGCCACCACGGCGCTGTCGCGGTCGATCTCCGAGAAAGGGATCTACCCGGCGGTCGACCCGCTCGACTCGACCTCGACGATCCTCAAGCCCGACGTCGTCGGCGAGGAGCACTACCGCACCGCGACCGAGGTCCAGGAGGTGCTGCAGCGCTACAAGGAGCTGCAGGACATCATCGCCATCCTTGGCATCGACGAGCTCTCCGACGAGGACAAGCAGACGGTCACGCGCGCCCGCAAGATCGAGCGCTTCCTCTCGCAGCCGTTCTTCGTCGCCGAGCAGTTCACCGGCCGTAGCGGCGAGTACGTGCCGGTCAGCGAGACGGTACGCGGCTTCCGCGAGATCCTCGACGGCGAGCACGACGAACTCTCCGAGGGCGCCTTCTACATGAAGGGCGGCATCGACCAGGTCACCGCCGACGCCGGAGCGGCCGCGGCCGCCTAGGGGAGACGATGGCCGCCGAGCACATGGTCGACGTCGAAGTCCTCACCCCCGAGGGCGAGGTCTTCAACGGCGAAGTCCGCCAGGTCTCGACCCGCACCGCGGTCGGCGAGGTAGGCATCCTCGCCAATCACGCACCGCTGCTGGCAGCGCTGAAGCCAACCGAGCTACGCCTCCACGTCAGCGATTCCGAGACGAAGCGCTACGCCCAGGCCCACGGCTGGCTACAGGTCTTCGGCAACCACGCCAAGCTCCTCCTCGAGGAGGCAATCGCCCCCGACGAGCTCGACCAGGCAAAGCTAAAAGAGCAACTGGCCGACGCCGAACAGCGCCTAGCCGAGGCCGGAGGAGGCGGCGCCGAGGCCCGCGCCCAAAAAGACCGCGAACGGGCCGAAGCCTTCCTGGCGATCGCCCAGGGCTGACGGGCCGAGCCGCCTCAGCAAAGTTACGTCGGCTCTCACGACTTCCTGCTTTGCTTGCTCCGTTTCGTCTCTATGGGGACCCGAACGGAGCAAGCGTCCCCTGGTGGGGCGATGCAGGCAGCGATCTCGTGGTTCAAATACCGTCCGCTTCGGCATGAACGCTCGAATCTCACGACGCCTGGCTGCAGGAGCAACCTCCGGATGAGCGATGAGGTCGTAGCGCTGGCCAGGCAGCTGCTTGGCTACGACACCTCCGAGCCGGAGGGGGTGCTTGAAGCTGCCGGGTTCGTCAAAGGGTGGCTGGAGGCGCGGGGGATCGAGGCTTCTCACGACGAGATTCGGGGGTTGCCGGTGCTGCGGGCCGAGGTTGGGCCGGAGGGTGCCCCGACGGTTGTCCTTCACGGGCATCTCGACGTCGTCCCCGGCCTGCCCGGGCAATTCGAGCCTCGGGTCGAGGGAGACCGGCTCTACGG
>JBJMKP010000003.1:0-27721 GCA_045805745.1 Solirubrobacterales bacterium | reverse complement strand
GGCGCTGGAGGCGGCAAACGCCGCGAAGGCCATCGCCGCCACGGCCGCGAGGCCGAGCATCTTCAGATACTTCATGTGATTTTCTCCTTGTATCTGCTCCGGTCCCTCCGGAGCGTTGGGTACGAGGAGAGTCTTACCGCGCTGCCCGGGCCTCGGTCAAGAACAGCTGGGTTCGACACACCGCACCAGAGCAAACACGGAGCCGCCCCGTTGCCGGGGCGGCTCCAAGAGCATTCTCAGCTCTCCACGGCAACTGACTACGGACTAACGGCCAGCTCGCTTGGAGTTGTGACCACGTACTTGCCATCCCAGAGTGCGGAGGGCAGGAGGAACCCGCAGTTGAGGACTGCGTGGATGTCCATTGTGGCGGTCGCGGTTTTGTTGGTGGTGCCGTTTGTGGCACCTGTGAGGGTGCCGATATCGGTGCCGGCTCCGGTCGCGGTGATGCAGTTAACGGTCGGGAGTTCTGTCTGCGGAACTTTCACTTCAGCTCCGATCGACCGCACTGTGCCGTTTGTGCCGCCGATGTTTTCCACCGTGAGGCTACCGTTTTTGAGGACGGTCACTCCTTCAGGGTCACATTTGCCGAACGACAGTTTAGCGATCGGTCCGCCGACGGTGGTGCCGCTGAAGGGAGACACCGTGGTCCCTTCGACATGCGATTCTTTGCATGTGTTGGAGAAGGCCCCACCTGTGGTCGAAAGGAGCACGGTCGCTTCCGTGTCGAGGGTGGCTGTAAGGGTCACGGCTTTGTTCTGTGTGGCGCCGTTGACCTCGAGTGTGGTCGCCGAGGCGCTGGAGGCGGCAAACGCCGCGAAGGCCATCGCCGCCACGGCCGCGAGGCCGAGCATCTTCAGATACTTCATGTGATTTTCTCCTTGTATCTGCTCCGGTCCCTCCGGAGCGTTGGGTACAAGGAAAGTCTTAACGCCTTGACTGCCGATAGTCAAGAACATTTGAGTTTCTGACGATTAACTGATGAACAGTTGCGGAGGAAGGATGGCAAAGTGCCTCCAAATCGCCCGCGACGGTTTTGCGCGGGTGCCGGACGGCGGGCTGTAGGGACCGGCGACCATGGTCAGCGGACCCTGGCGGGAAGCGGCATGAGCAGCTCGCGCAAGCTCGCCATCATGCCCCGGCCCACACAGACGTCACCGCCGAAATCGATCCGGCTGTCCTCGAACCCATTCATGCAGCAGAACCAGTCGGTCGGGGAGCCGGCGATCCAGGCATCCACCTCGCCATCGAGGCGCGTAACGCAGGAGGCGATTCGGCTTTCCTCCATGGCGACGGTCACGCCGGCGTGGTCAGGGTCCGCTCCGACTTTCATCGCGATCGTCAGTCGACAGGTCCCAGTGAGCCCCGGCGGCAGCTCGAGCAGCGGGATCGCGAGAAGGAAACTTGCCTCAACGTCGAGACGTTCGACCGGAGCCTCGGCGAAGTAGCGGCTTTCCCAGGCGGCCGCTGCCACCAGGGTCGCGACCGCCCGGCGCAGCCAGGGAGTGACGCTATAAGGCGTGCCCCGGCCGGAGCCCTGGCGCCTGGCCTCGACCAATCCGACCAGCCGCATCGCCGTAAGCCTCCGCTCAAGGGTGGGGTAGCTGACCTGCGGGATCAGCCGGTCGAGCTTCGTCAGCGGCATTGGCCGGGAGGCGAGGGCGCGGACTATGTTGGCGGACCAGCCGTCGATCAAAGCCTTGGTGGCGCTCTTCGAGGCGGTGCTACCGAGGGAGATCGGCAGCTCGGGCGCCTCTCTCAGCCACTGCTCCAGAACCTTCCCGACCTCGAGCAGACCCCGGCCCGCTGGAGTGAGGGCGAAACTGACGCCTCCGGGGAAGCCGCCTTCCCTCTGCCGAACAAGGACTCCCGTCTCGACCAGCGACCGCAGGTAGGAGCGCATCGTGCTCGCGGGCGGCAGCCCCACGGCCCGGGTCAGGTCGGTCAGGCCGCGTTCCTCTTCTTCCAACGCCTTCAGAATGTGGACGTTGAGAGGCGCCGAGAGCAGGGACAGAGCCCTCTCCCCTGTTCGCATCTACTACCCCCTTTCGGCCGGCTGGTGCCGGATCGGCGGGAGATTACCACAAAGAAACCCGAGTATTTATGCGTTTCTTTCTAACCGGTCTTCTTTGCCGTCGCGAAGATCTCGAACTGGTTCTCGGTCGGTTCCTTCGGTCGGCCGTTGCCGTGGAAGGCGCGCTCGAAGGTCATGCCGACGGAGTCGTAGAGGCTGCGCAGCTCGTCGACGGTGTAGAGGCGCTGGCGGAATTCGATCCGTTTGTCGAGGTTCTCCAGTACCTCGCCGAAACGGACCGGGATCATCGCCCCTTCCATATAGCTGTTCTTCTTGTTCCAGCGGTGCTCGACGAGTTCGACCATGGTCTCGCTGGGAATCCAGGAGCGCTGTGGCAGACGGGCGCGGGCGTAGAGGACGTTGGGGACCTGGATCAGGTTCTGGCCGCCGGCCTTGAGGGCCCGGGAGATGACCTCGAAGGTGCGGTGGTTCTCCTCGTCGGTCTCGAAGTAACCGACCGCGCCGTCATTGAGGTTGAGGACGATGTCGAACTCTTCCTCGAACTCGAGCTCGCGCAGGTCCCCCTCGATGAAGGTCGCCTCCAGGCCCTGCTCGGCGGCGTCCCGGTTGGCGATCTCCACCAGCTCGGCGGAGATCTCGACGCCGACCACCGAGAAGCCCTGGCGCACCAACTCCAGGGAGTGGCGGCCGGTACCGCAGGCCAGGTCGAGGATCCGCTCACCGCCCCGCGGGCGCAGCATCGTCAGGGCGCGTTTGATTTCCGACTCGGTCCGCTCGGTCCAGGCCATCTCGGCGCTCATGCCGTCGAACGCGGTGGCGTACCAGTCCTGCGGAATCTCCTCCTGAAGAACGGTCATCTTCCTCCCCCTAGCCTAGCTCCGATTACACAACGAAGATTAAAAGATCAGGAGCTGTGTTGCTGGCGCTCCTCGCGGCGGTGGCGCCGGACCAGGGGAGCGACGTAGCCGATCAGGGCGCCGACGCCTGCGGCGAGGAGGATGACGACGATCAGCGGCGCCTTGAAGCTGGCGAAAAGGACGTCGAAGCTGACCTCCTGCGAGTTCTGCAGGGCAACGATCAGGACCAGGGCAACGAGGATCCCGACCAGCCAGGCACGCCAGTTGACCGGCTTCTTCTCCTGCGGCATCGACCGATCTTAGTCCCCGCGATGCGACAGACTGTGGGCGTGGGCACCGCGCAGAGACCAGACCCGACCGAGTCGGTCCGCCATCAGCTGCGGCCGCTGTTCGACCAGATCGTGATCAAGGAGCTCGACCAGGACCGGGTCCGTCGCTCCGGGCTGGTGGTGCCGCCGGGCACGCACGAGCCGCCGCCCGAGCAGGGCATCGTGCTCGCGGTCGGCCCCGGCCTCGACTGGTGGGCCGGCGCCGGGGTCGAGATGCCGGTCCAGCCCGGCGACCACGTTGTCTTCCCCTCCAGCGCCGGAGTCTGGGTCGAGGTCGACGAGGAGCGGCTGCTGGTCTGCCGGGTGACCCAGATCCTCGGCGTGCTCGAGTCGGCCTCGCTCGAAGGCTGACTCAGCCGGCCTCGGAATAGGCGGGCTCCGGCTCGTCCGCCCGTTCCGGCTCCGGCGCGTGCGCCGGCATCTCCGCCGGCGCCGGCGAGCGTAGGACGAAGACCGCGATCGCCACGGCGATGGCGGCCAGCCCGGCGCCGATCAGGTAGGCGACGTGGTAGCCGGAGTTGAGCGCCTGCAGATGGCCCTCGCCGTCGGCGATCAGCGAGTTGGTCCGTTGGGTCGAGAGCGTTGCCAGCACCGCCAGCCCGATCGAGCCGCCCACCTGCATGCTGGTGTTGACCAGACCCGAGGCAAGGCCGGCGTCCTCGGGGGTTGCCCCCGACATCGCCAGGGTCATGATCGCCGGGAACGAGGTGCCGACCCCGATCCCGATCAGCAGGAAGGGCGGCAGCAGGTCGGTCAGGTAGTTGCCCTCGACCGGCGTGCGGGCGAAAAGGAGCAGGGCGACGACGACCAGGCAGACGCCCGGGATGAGGGTGGTGCGCGGGCCGAAGCGCATGATCAGTTTTTCCGAGAAGCCGAGCGAGAGACCGCCCATCACGATCGTGGTCGGCAGGAAGGCGAGGCCGACCTCGAGCGGGCTGTACTTCAGGACTTTCCCCAAGTAAAGGGCACCGAGGAAAAACATCCCGAACATGCCGGCGACCAGCAGTGCCTGCAGGACGTTAGCGCCGGCGACGTTGCGCGAGCGGAACAGGCGCAGCGGCATCAGCGGGTTGGCGATCCGCGCCTGGCGGAAGATGAACAGCGCCAGCAAGACCGCCGAGATCGCGCTGAGGATGAGGGTGCGGGAGTCGCCCCAGCCCCACTTGCTGATCTGCAGGATCGTGAACACGCCCAGCATCAGCGAGCTGGTCAGCAGCAGGGCGCCGGGGAAGTCGGCGCCCTCGCTGAGCCCGATCCCATCCGGGTTAGCAACCAGCCGTTTCGCCATGTAGGCGACGGCGACCCCGATCGGCAGGTTGATGAGGAAGATCCAGTGCCAGCTGATCGCGTCGGTGAGGACGCCGCCGAGCAGCAGCCCGATCGAGCCGCCCGCCGAGGCGACGAAGCCGTAGACGCCGATCGCTTTCGCCTGCGAGGCCGGCTCGGGGAACATCGTCACGATCATCCCCAGGATCACCGCCGAGGCCAGCGCCCCGCCGATGCCCTGGATGAAGCGGGCGCCGATCAGCATCTCCTGGCCCTGCGAGACGGCGCAGACCAGCGAAGCGCAGGTGAAGATCGTCAAGCCGAAGAGGAAGATTCGCCGCTGGCCGAGTAGATCGCCCATCCGCCCCGCCAGCAGCAGCAGCCCGCCGAAGGGGATCATGTAGGCGTTGATCACCCAGGCGAGGTTGTTCTGGGAGAAGCCGAGGTCGTCCTGGATCGAGGGCAGGGCGACGTTGACGATCGTCGCGTCGAGGACGATCATCAGCATCCCCGCGCAGAGGACGTAGAGGGCTAGCCAGCGGGTGCGGTCGTGCTCAGTTGCGTTCATGCGAGTAAGGACTCCTGGACTGGGGGAAACTAATCGCCGCCGGCGTCAATCGACGCGATCCGGCAGGCCGAAGCGCCGGAAGACGGCATCCACGCGGCTGGGGTCGGCAGCGCGGTCGGGCCACCGAGAATAACCATCAGCCGTGTCCGCCGGCCGGACGACGAAAGCGGTCACTTCCCGGATCCGGTCGCCCTCCAGGGTGAGCACGTCGAGTGAGAACGGGCGGTGCGTCTTCTCCCCCTCCATCCAGGTGTAGGTGCCGACCGCAAGTTGGCCGTTGGCGACGGCCGGGCGGTGCTGCCAGCGCCACTCGCCGGAGAGCGGCTTGGTGCGGAGGAAGACCTCGACCTCGTCGATCCCGCCGTACCAGCTGGCCAGCGGCGGCATCGACCAGGCGACGTCCTCGGTCAGCATCGAGACCACCCGCTGGACGTCGCCGTTGCGCATCGCCTCCATGTACTGCTCGACGATCTCCTTCATCCGGGCGTCGCCGATCTGGCGCAGCGTGACCTGCTGGCTGCGCTCGGGGAGGCGCTCGGCGACGATCTTGCGGGCCCGCTGCAGGGCGCTGTTGACGGAGGGGACCGAGGTCTCGAGGGTCTCGCCGACCTCCTTGGCGGAGAAGCCGAGCACCTCGCGCAAGATCAGCACCGCGCGCTGGCGAGGCAGCAGGTGCTGCATCGCGGCGACGAAGGCAAGCTCGACGGCCTCGTGCTCCTCGTAGGTGGCGTCGGGCGAGGCGTAGCCGTCCTCGACCTCGAACTTCTCGTCCGGGTAGGGCTCGATCCAGGCTCCCTCCGCGACTGGCTCGCCTGGCGGCAGGTTGGGATCGGCCTTCGGGCCGTACTCGTCCGGCAGCAGCCTCCGTTTGCGGCGGGCGATCGTGTCGAGGCAGGTGTTGGTGGCGATCCTGTACAGCCAGGAGCGCAACGAGCTGCGTTCCTCGAAGCGCTCGAGGCCGCGCCAGGCTCGCAGCATCGCCTCCTGCATCGCTTCCTCGGTGTCGTGTAGGGAACCGAGCATCCGGTAGCAGTGCGCGTGCAGCTCGCGGCGGTGCGGGGCCACCAGCCGCTCGAACTCGGCTTCCTCAGCTCTCGCCATCGAAGTAGTCGACCTTGCTCTCGCGCCGGACGATCACGTCGGCCTCGGGGTCGCCGGTCCAGACACCGACCTTGTCGCTGTCGGGGTAAACGGTTGCGGTGGGGACGACGACGGTGGAGAACATCAGGACCCGGACGGTCTCCTCGGTCTTGTTGTAGACGCCGTGGGCACCGGCGGCGCCCTTGGGGAAGAAGACGACGTCCCAGGGATCGAGCCGGTCTTCTCCTTCCGGGTGACGCAGGGTCGGGTTGCCCGCCAGTACCAGCAGCCACTCCTCCTCGCCGACCTCGTAGTGGTAGGGGCAGATCGCCTGGCCCGACGGCAGCTCGTAGACGCTGAGGCCCGTCTCCTCGGCACCGCCGAGCAGCTTGCCGAGGCGGGCCAGTCCTGAGCGAAAGCCCTCGGGATCTTCGCCGTCGTACTCGAACTCGGGCGCTTCGATGTTGATCCGCTTCATGGGCTCGACGCTAGCAACGCCTCAGCGTCCGCGGCGGCCGAAGGCGTGGCTGGCGGGGGCGACCGCCTGGAGCTCGGCGGCAGAGGGCGCGGGTGGCGCTTGGGGAGCGGGATCCCGAGGCTCGATCGGCTCCAGCGGCGCCAGGTCGGCGACGACGACGTTGACCGTGCCTTCGCGGCGCTCGAGGCGGCCGCGGGCGCGGAGCAGGGGCGCGGTGCGAACGAGGGGCCGGTGGCGGTCGTAGACGGGGGGCGGAACGACGAGGTTGACCGCGCCGCGCTCGTCCTCGAGCAGCATGAAGGTGATCCCGTTGGCGGTCTCCGGCCGCTGGCGGGCGGTGACCATGCCGGCGATCTCGACCTCAGCGCCGTGGTCTGTGCGCTCGAGGTCGGAGCTGCGCAGTAGCCAGGGGGCTAGCCCTGGACGGAGCAGCTTCAGCGGGTGCTTGGCGACCGTCATCCCGGTCGCGCGGTAGTCGGCGATCAGCGTCCCCCACTCGCCCAGCGGCTCCAGCTCGGGTGAGGGCGGCGGCTCCATCGCCAGCGCCAGCTGGGTTGAGTTGCCAGCGGTCCGGCCGGCGCCGGTGACCCCGACCCGCCAGAGCGCCTGGCGCCGGTCGTCGCCGGAATCCGCGGCGACGGCGTCGAGAGCGCCGGCCCAGGCGAGGCGCTCGAGGCTCGGCAGGCCGACGCCGGAGCGGGAGGCCAGCTCGGCGATCCCCTTATAAGGACCGCCTCGCTCGCGCTCGACCATCAGCGCCTCCATCTCCTCCTCGTGCACCCCCTTGACGTAGCCGAGCCCGACCCGCACCGTCAGCCCGCCGCGCACCTCGCCTTCGGTCCGCGGCGTCTCGACGTGGCACAGCGCCCGGCTGCGGTTGACGCACGGCGGCGCTACCCGGATGCCGCGGCGCTGGGCCTCGTGGACCAGCGAGTCGGGCGGGTAGAAGCCCATCGGCTGCTCGTTCAGCAGCGAGCAGAGGAACTCAGGCCCGTAGTGGATCCGCAGCCAGGCCGACTGATAGGCGAGCAGGCCGAAGGCGGCCGAGTGCGCCTTCGGGAAGCCGAAACCGGAGAAGCCCTTGATTTGGTCCCAGACCCGTTCGGCGACCTCCTCGGAGACGCCGTTCTCCGCCGCCCCGGCGAGGAACCGCCGCCGGTGCTCTTCGATCGCCTGCTCGGAGCGCTTGCGGCTCATCGCCCGTCGCAGCCCCTCGGCTTCGGAGGAGCTGAAGCCGGAGAGCGCCATCGCCACCTCGATCACCTGCTCCTGAAAGACGATCGTCCCCAGCGTCTCCTCCAAGACCGGCTCCAGCAGCGGGTGCTCGTAGGGGATCTTGAAGCCGGGGTCTTCGCGCCGCGCCTTGCGCCTCTCTATATAGGGATGGATGGCACCGCCCTGGATCGGCCCCGGTCGCACCAGCGCCACCTGGACGACGACGTCGTCGATGTCGCGTGGCTGAGTCCGCGGCAGCATCTGCATCTGCGCCCGGCTCTCGATCTGGAAGACGCCGGTGGTCTCGGCAGCGCGGATCGATTCGAAGGTCTCGACGTCGTCGAGCGGGATCCGCGAGAGGTCGAGCCGCTCGCCCCGGGCGCGGCCGATCTCCTCGACGCAGCGCTCGACCGCCGAGAGCATCCCCAGGCCCAGCAGGTCGATCTTGAGGAAGCCGGCGTCGGCGCAGGAGTCCTTGTCCCACTGCACCGTCTGCCGCCCCTCCATCGCCGCCGGCACGACGGGGCAGACGTCGATCAGCGACCGGCTCGAGATCACCATCCCGCCCGGGTGCTGAGAGGAGTGGCGCGGCAGCCCCATGATCTCGCCGGCGAGCTCCAGCAGCACCCGCCAGCGCGGCTCCTTCGCCCGCTCGGCGCCGAGCGAGGCAACCAGGTCGCGCTCGATCTCCGCCGCGGTCTCGTGGAAGCCGACCGTCTTCGCCACCCGGTCGATCTCCGCCGCCGGCAGGCCGAGGGCCTTGCCGAGGTCACGGACCGCTCCCTTGGGGCGGTAGGTGGGGAAGGCGGCAACGAGGGCGGAGCGGTCGGCGCCGTAGCGGTCGTGCACGCGGGGGATCAGGACCGCGCGGATGTCGCGGGGGAAGTCGAGGTCGATGTCCGGCATCGAGGTCGTTTCCTCGTTGAGGAAGCGGCCTGAGAAGAGGTCAGCCTCGACCGGGTCAACGTGGGAAAGACCGGTCAGGTAGCAGACAATCGAGCTGACGCTGGAGCCGCGGCCGCGGCCCGGCGGCAGGACCGCGCGGGCGGACTCCGGCCCGCGCACCTCGGCGGCAACCTCGCGCGCCAGCTCCAGCAGGTCGCGGTGGAGGAGGAAGAAGCCGGAGAGGCCGAGCTTGCGAATCGTCGTCAGCTCCTCCTCCAGCCGCCACTGCGCTTCGAGCAGGCGCGAGCTGCCGGCGTAGCGCTCGCCGAGGAAGTGGTTGCAGACCCGGGCCAGCTCGCTGTCGGCGCCGGCGTTCTCGCTGCCGGGGTAGCGGTAGCCGAGCTGCTCGGTGAGGTCGAAGCGGAGGCGTTCGGCGAGGCGTTCGGTCTCGGCCACCGCCTCGGGGTATTCGGCGAAGCGCGCTGCCATCGCCGCCGGCGAGGTCAAGGCCGAGGTCGAGTTGCCGCGACGGCGCGGCTCGGACTCCTCCAGGGTCTCGCAGAGGCCGATCGCGACCAGCGCGTCCTGCAGCGGCGCCCGGCGGCGGTCGTGGCAGTGGACGTTACCGGTGGCGACACAGGAAACCCCAAGCCGCTCGGCCAACAACGCCAGCCACCGGTTGCGAGCCCGGTCTCGCCGCCAGTAAGGCCGCTGCAGCTCAACCCGAAAACGCTCAGGTCCAAAGGCCCCAAGCAACCGCCGCCCAACCCGCTCCCCCGCCGCGGTGTCACCTCTTTCAAAAGCCCCCGCAAGCACCCCGTCCCGAGCACATCCAGAAAGGCAAACCAGCCCCTCCGCATGCTCCTCAACCTGCTCGAGAGTCGCCCAAGGCTGACCCTGAGTGCGCCCGGTGTTGTCTCGCGTATGCGCATGAGCCAAAGTCAGCAACCTGCACAAGTTCCGGTATCCGGCCTCGTCTTCCGCCAGCAGAGTGACGTGAGCGCCTCTGCCGGGGGGTGGCGACGATCGAGAGGACTCTCCCGCTAGGGAGAGCCCTCGATCGGAGACAGGACCCGCCGGCCCAACCGCCACCGTCAACTCCGCCCCGGTCATCGGCCGCACCCCGAACCCCTTGCAGGCATGGGCAAACTCCATCGATCCCCAAATCCCGTCGTGATCGGTCATGGCAAACGCGGGATACCCCTGCGCCGCCGCGGCAGCGGCCAGCTCCATCGGAGTAGAAGCCCCGTCGAGAAAGGAGAAGGCGGAGTGGGCGTGCAGCTCGACGTACATCAGGCCCGCTGCCGGTACCAGCGCTGGGCGCGGGCGGTGCGGAAAACGGTCAGGGCGCGGCCGTCACCGAGCGCCAGCTCGAAGTAGTGGCGGCGCAGCGGCTGCCGCGTCCACCAGCGGTCCTCGACCAGCCACTCCTCGCGGACGGCCTCGACTGGGATGCCCTCGACCAGCAGTGGGGCGCCGCCGGGGTCGGTCCTGACCGCCACCCGCTGGGGGGCGTAGAGGCGGCGGAGGCCGGGCATCAGAGCTCCGGGAAGGGGGTCAGCATCGCCCAGCGCTCCGGCACCCGCGAGCAGCCGTCGACCGGGAGGATCTTCAGCAGCGCCTCCGTCCCCTGCGCCGCTCGCACCTCGCGCACCGCGGCGCCGAGCCGGCGCCGTCGCGGCTCCGAGCCGCCGACCGAGAGCTCGAGCTGATCCCGCCCCGGCGGTCCGAGCCCGACCGCCCGCAGACGTAGTGCCGTCGCCGGGCCCGGCAGCTCCTCCAGCCTCGGGACAAGGACGTTGCGCAGGACCGGCGGCGAGGCGCTCGGCCGGCCCAGTCCCTGCTCGATGCTCCAGCTGCCACCGGCGGCGAGGCGCGCGCCGAGGCGAAGGCCGAGCAGCGTCCTCTCCTTCCGCAGCGTCGCCGCCAGCAGCCGGTCGACGAGGAGCTCGAGAGCGCGGTCGAGCTGGCGGCCGGCGGTCCCTTCGGGCAACTCGATCTCTGCGGCGATCTCCTCGTGGGGCCTGCGCGGCCGCAGCGGCTCCTCCTCGCCCCGGCAGAGCTGCAGCGCCCGCAGGCCGAGCGGTCCGAAGCGGTCGGCGACCTGATCGTCGCTGAGGCGAGCGAACGCCTTCAAGGTTGAGATGCCGAGGCGCTCCAGGGCCTCGATCAGCTCGTCGGCCTGCCGGTCCCGCACCCCCAGCCGGGTCCGCAGCGCCCCGATTGGGACCGGCCGCCGCCACCCGCCGGCCGCGAGGAAGGCGGCGAAGCGCGAGTTGCCGATGGCGATCGCCGGTCCCTCTCCCAGTGCACCTCGCGCGGCGGCGAGCACCCCCCGGGAGGAACCGCCGTAGATCGGGCGGAGGCCGTCGACGGCGAAGAACGCCTCCCCCACCGCCTCCGACTCGACCGCAGCGCCGATCGACTCGAGCGCGCGCACCATCGCCTCAGTCGCCTCCAGCGCCGCGACCGGGTCGGCTAGAGGAAGAACGGCGCGCCCGGACCGAGGCCCCCCGGCACGATCCGGGCGCGGCGGAGACGCCAGGCCTTCACCGGCAGTGCCGATGACATCGGTGACGCAGGCGATCTCCATACGAACATATGTTCGGTATTGAGGATAGCGATTTCAAGCGCACTTGAGCCCAACTGCAAACTTCTTAACCTTCGAGGGGGAGGTGGGCTCTAGGACCGGCGGGCGACCTTGGCCGCCTCGGCGCTGCCCAGATAAGGGGTCAGCGTGAACTCGACTAGGTCGGGGAGCAGGGACTCCAGCTCCTCCGTGCGGTCGGCGAAAATCCGGCGCGAGATCAGCGAGACCATGCCGCCGACCAGTGCCTCCTCGGTGGTCGGCGAAAGACCGGCCAGAACCTCGGGCGGGCGACCCTCACGGCCCGCGTGGAAGTAGGGGACGAGGCTCTGAATCGCCTCGTCGTAGCGCTCGACCACGACCGGGCCGGCGACCAGCGCCTCGACCATGCTGAGCCGGGCGAGGTGCGGCTCCGATGCGAGGAAACCGAGCATCGCCGCAATGCCCGCGCGGACCGCCTCCGGCCACTCGTCCTCCTGGTCGAAGGCATCGTCCACCCGCTCCCGGAGCTGCGCCATCACCGTGTCGTAGGCGACGACGAAACACTCGTCCTTGCTGTCGAAGTGCTCGTAGAAAGTGCGGCGCGAAACAGCGGCGTGGCTGGTGATGTGGGCAATCGTCGTCCCGGCGTAGCCGTTTTCGGCGACCGCCTCGGCGAGGCCGGCGATCAGGCGCTCGCGCTGGTTGTGAGCGACGAACTCGCGGGGAAGACCGTGTCGCCCCGGCGGAAGCCGGGCCAACTCCGGTGGATACTCAGGCGACTCGGTAGGCGGGTTGGCTCGATCTCTCAAGAGAACCGACGATACCGATCCAGACGCTCCGAGCGGCTCATGCCTTGCCGTTGTCAGCGGCGACTTCGGCCGCGGCCTTCGGCCCCAGGTACGGGGTGAGGATGAACTCAGTCAGACTCGGGAGCAGCTCGACGATCTCATCTGCCTGGGGGCTAGTTAGGCGCTGGTAGATGATCCAAAAGACGCCGCCGATCAGCGCTTCCTCGAGTGTCTCCGGCAGGTCGTCGCCGCGCGGCGAGACATCGCGTCCAAGTTTGAAGAGAGAGACGAAGGCCTGTTGTGACTCCTCGTAGTACCGGACGGAGGCGGTACCGGCGGAGAGCGCCTCCACCATGCAGGTGCGGGCGAGGGCCGGCTCTTCAGCCACATAGACGAGGAACGCGGCGAGCCCAGCGCGAATCCGACGTGGCCAGTCGTCGATCTCTCCCGCGGCCGCCACGACCCGCTCCAGGGCAGCAGACATCGCATATTGCTGCGCTTCGAGGAAGCACTCCTCCTTCGAGCCGAAGTTTTCGTAGAACGTGTTGCGGGCGATCCCGGCGCGCTTGACGATGTGGGCGACGGTCACCGCCCGATAGCCCTTCTCAGCGGTCTCTTGAGCGAGGGCCGCGACGATCCGGGCGCGCTGGTGCTGGGCGATGAACTCACGCGAGAGAGGCTGCCGACCCGGAAGTGGACGCGTTGTTGACCTTGAAGCCACGAACGGGAGAGTACCGAACTCACATCACCGCGCCATCACGCCCTTCGAAAAGATACCGTTTAGGTACCGAAAGACAGACAACCTGTTTTATTACTTTAATTTCTACCGGGCGGGGAATTTGACCGGAAAGCGTGAACGCATTCTCGAGGGAATGCTCGAAGCAGTGGGCAGGGAGGGTTACGAGCAGACCACGGTCCAGGATGCGATCGAGGCCGCTGGTCTCTACAGGCAGGCCTTCTACGACAGCTTCAGCGACAAGGAGGACTGCTACCTCCAGGCGCTCGACGCCGGGGTCGCCTGGGTCGAAGCGGTGATGCGCGAGGCGGCCGCGGAGGAAGCGGGCTGGAGAGGACAGATGCGTGGCTCGCTGCGCGGGCTGCTCGGCTTTCTCGACACCCGCCCGCAGGTCGGACGGGCGCTGCTGGTGGAGGTCCACGCCGCCGGACCGCGGGCGGTCGAGAGGCGGACCGAGGCGATGGCACGGGCCGCGAGCCTGATCGACCTGGCACGCGCAGAAGGAGACGGCGACGCGCCCGCCATTTCCGCCGAGGCAGTCGTCGCCGGCATTCTCGCCGTCCTCCACACCCGTCTGGCGGGAGGGCGAAGGGGCGACTTCGAGCTGCTGCTGCCGGAGTTGATGTACCTCGCCGTGCTCCCCTACTTCGGGGCCGAGGCGGCTGCCGAGGAGCTCGACTTCGACGCGGCCGACGGGGGTTGCTCCTAGACGCCCTTGCCGTGGCGTCCCTCGCCGGCGGCAAAGCGGGACGCCCCCGCCGCGGCGACGCTGAGTACCTCTCGGCCGAGGCGATGCTCCAGCTCCAAGCCGGCGTCGAGCGGCATCCCAGCGCCCTCGAGCGCCGCGCGGCGGTCGCTCAGCATCGTCTCCTGGGGGAAGGTGGCGAGCTTCTCGGCCAGCTGCAGCGATCGCTCGAGATGCCCGCCCAGTCCGACGACCTCCGTCAAGAGACCGATCCGCAGCGCCTCCTCGGTCTCGACCGGGCGGCCGGTGAGCATTAAGTCCATCGCCCGGCCCATTCCGATCACCCGCGGCAACCGCTGGGTGCCCCCGTCGATCAGCGGCACCCCCCAGCGACGCTCGAAGCAGCCGAAGACCGAGCCCGCGGTGGCGATCCGCAGGTCGCACCAGAGGGCGAGCTCGAGACCCCCGGCCAGGCACCAGCCATCGATAGCCGCGATCGTCGGCTTCGAAGGCGTCAGGCGGGTGAAGCCCATTGGGCCGGCGGGATGGTCGACGTCGAGGTCGATCGCCTTCAGATCGGCCCCGGCGCAGAAGGCCTCTCCGCCGGCTCCGGTCAGGACCAAGACCCGGGCCTCGGCGTCGGCCTCGAAGTTCTCCAGGCCCTGGCGAAGGGCCAAAGCGGTGGCGGCGTCGACGGCATTGCGGCGCTCGGGACGGTCGATCGTCAGGACCGCCGCCGCTCCCTGCCGCTCGTAGCGCACCTCGTCGCGACTCATTCGCAGATCGTTCCACAGGGGGAAGCGGGCGGGCTAGTCGGCGCGCGGATCACGGGGTTCGCGACGACGCCCGGCTCCCCGGAAATGCGCCCCGGTCGCCGATCTTGGATGGGCAGGATCTCCAAGATCGCCAGCAACCGTAGGTGTCGGAGCGGACAACGAAAAAACGACCGGGGGTGACGCTCGTCGCCTGCCTTGCGCGTAGCCTTCGCGCTCAGAAGCTCGTTGCGCCGCCTTCGAGACTTCGCTCCCGTTTGGCTTCCGCGGGACCGGTCTCTCTCGGTCGCAGAACGAACATAGCTCCGCACTCACAGGCGCGCTAGGGGTGGCCTCACGACCTTCCCGCAAACACCGCAGGTATTGAGTCCGGCTACCCTCACCGGGTGCGGATCGACGACATCATCTCCGAGCGCCGGCCGACCTTCTCGGTCGAGTTCTTCCCGCCGAAGACCGCTGAGGCGACCGAGCAGCTCTACGAGACCGCGCGCGAGCTGCGGGCCCTGGAGCCGGACTTCGTCTCCGTCACCTACGGGGCCGGCGGTGCAAACCGGGACGGGACCGTCGAGGTCACCAAGGCGCTGAAGGAAGAGATCGGCTTCGAGACGATGGCCCACCTCAGCTGCGTCGGCGAGACCACCGAGGGGCTGGCGGCGACGCTCGACCGGATCGCGGCGGCCGGGATCGAGAACGTCTTCGCCCTGCGCGGCGATCCGCCCCGCGGCCAAGAGGACTTCGTCCAGCTCGAGGGCGGCCTGGGCAGCGCGGCGGAGCTGGCGGCCTTCATCTCGGAGGGCTGGGACTTCGGGATCGGCGGCGCCTGCTTCCCGGAGGTCCACCCCGAGGCGCCCGACCTCGAGACCGACCTGCGCTACCTGAAAACCAAGGTCGACTCCGGCGCCGGCTTCCTCGTCACCCAGCTCTTCTTCGACAACCAGGTCTACTTTGACTTCGTGCGGGCGGCGCGCGAGCAGGGGATCGAGGTGCCGATCCTGGCGGGCGTCATTCCGGTTGCCGGCTTCGCCCAGACGAAGCGGATCTGCGATCTCTGCGACGCGACCATCCCGGCGCCGCTGGAAGCCGCGTTCGAAGCCGCCGGCGGCGATCCCGAGCGCGAGTTCGAGCTGGGGATCGCCTTCGCCGCCCAGCAGTGCACCGAGCTGCTGATCGCCGGCGCGCCTGGGATTCACTTCTACGCGCTCAACCGGGCACCGGCGACGCGGGCGGTGCTGGGGGCGCTGAAGGCCTCCCGCCCCTGGGATCGGCCAGACGTTTCGCCCACGGTTAGGACTTTTTGAATAAGATCCCTCGCCATGAGCAATGGAGGGGGAATGATGCGTAAGGGTGTTTTGGGAGTTGTAGCGGCACTGGTCGCAGCAATGCTGGCGGCCTCTGGCTGCGGCGGCAGCTCCGACGGGTCGGGCAGCAATGCTCACATCAATCACGAATCCGGTTCTACTCACGAACTGATCCCGGATGAACGGACGGGACCGGCCCCACCGCCCGTCAAGATCGAGAACCTGGCCAAAGCGGCGGAAGAAGCGAACTGCTTCCTGCTCCGCGGTGCCGCGCCGAAGGAAGGAAAGCAGGTTTCTCCGGGTACCAAGACCCCCGAATATCGGACTAACCCGCCGGTCTCAGGGCCATACGTCAAACCGCCCTACCAACAGGCGGATGGGGCATACCTGAATTTGCCCGCCAGGATCGATCAAGTCGGCGCCCTAGACCATGGGCGGATGACCATTCAGTACGCACCCGACCTTGCCGAAAAGAGTCAACTGGAGCTGAAGGGCCTCTACGACACGATGTACGGGGCGACGCTGTTCTTCCCCAACGACGAAATGCAGTTCGCTGTGGCGGCGACGACCTGGACCAACCTCCTCGGGTGCCCGTCTTATGACACCCAGCACACGCTCGACGCGATCCGCGCCTTCGGCAAGGCGACCTGGGGGAAAGGTGGGAGTCAACCGGTGGAGTCGTTCCCGTTCGAAGGACCCACGCCGGCGGACCCGGAGCAGCCGGCGAGCTCCAAGTAGCCGCCGAACGGTCGCAAGCTGCATAATCCCGGCACATGGGCAAGGGAGAGCGGGAACGAGAGCGGCTTCGTCAGGAGCGGATCGACGCCGAAAAGCGCGAATCGCGCGGCGGCGGCAACCGCATGATCGTCGGCTACGCGATCGCCTCCACCGTGGTGATTGCCGTCGCGGTCCTGGTCTTCGTCCTCGTCAGCGGTGGAGGTGGCAGCGACAGCAGCGTCAACGGCAACACCGACGACGGTGGCGCCCACATCAACGGCGACGAAAACTACGGCAACACCAACGGGGTGTCGCCGGACGAACGTGCCGGGATCGTGCCTGCTGCGGCCAAGGCCACCAGCTTGAACGCAGCCGCGAGCAAGGCGGGCTGTGAACTGAAGCTGAAACTGCCCGACGAGGGGCACACCCACCTGCCGCGCGGCGCGGCCGAACCTGACTACAAGACCAGCCCGCCGAGCTCCGGCAACCACGTCGAACCGCCCTACCAGCAGGCCGATGGGGCCTACTCGGAGGAACCGGAACAGCTCGACGTCGTCCACTCGCTCGAGCACGGGCGGCTGGCGATCGAGTACTCGCCGGACCTGCCCGAAAAGGCCCAGCTGGAACTGAAGGGGCTCTACGACACGATGTACGGCGCCGCACTGATGTTCCCCTACGACGAAATGGTCTACGACGTCGCCGCGGCGACCTGGACCAACCTGCTCACCTGCCGCACCTACAAAGGCCAGGCGACGCTGGACGCGATCCGCGCCTTCGGCAAGGAAACCTGGGGCAAATACGGCGGCGAGCCCGTCTTCGCTTTCAAATTCACCGGCCCGACCCCGGCCGAACCGAGTAGCTAGCTCTAAGCACGGTAGGCGGGGAAGAAGCCCCCGGCCTCGCGACCGTCGCTGAGGCGCGCATAGGCGTCCGCATCGCAGACGAGCTCGGAGGTGACCCAAGGCTGGCTGCGGTTGGCAAAGCCCCGCTTGAACTCCTCCAGGGCATCCCCCGGGGAGATGCCGCCGCCGAGGTTGAGCGGCAGCCCAAGCTCGGCGGAGTGCTCGACCAGGCGGGTGACGATGTTCTTCATCGGCGCCTCGCGCAGGTGCGAGTCGGCGCTGCCGCTCAGGTAGTAGTGGAGGTAGCCGTCGCTGACCGCGGCAATCGAGGCGGCGGCGAGGGCGCCACCTGCGGCGGTGGCAAAAGCGAGCCAGGCGCGCTCAGCTTCGAGGACGCGGTCGAAGTAGGCGGGGGCGAAGAAGTAGTGCGGGGCCGCTTCGGTGCGCCGCATCGTCTGTTCGTAGACGTCGAGGAAGCCGGCGCGCTGCTCGGCGGTCGTCTCGGCGCCGGGAATGAGGTCGAGGACGTAGCCGGCTTCGAGGTTGCGGCGGACCTGGCGGCGGTCGCTCGGCCGACTCTTCGGCGGCAAAGAAGGGTCAGCAATCTGAACCACATTCCGCTCGCTCGTGTCAACCAACGGCGGCGGTCCGAGCGTGTGTCGCAGAAAGACGCTGACCAGCCCAGTCTCGGAAAAATCAATCGCGTCTGGATCGAGAGGCGGGGGTGTCTCCGTACGGACACATGGAGCGAGCGAAGCGAGCGGGTCCGGTAGGAGACACCCCCGCCTCTCCCCCCAAACCAATCCCGGATATCCATAAGGAGAGATCGCGTCGCGCTCGCCAGTGCCCTCGATCTCGCGGACGATCAGGGGTGCGAGCAGCTCTCGCGCCTCGCTCTCGATCCGCAGCGTGTGGGTGGCGCCCTCGGCGTCGAGAAAGGGGCGGGAGCGGAAGAACTGGTCGTCGGCGGCAGCCTCGCCGCCGTCCTCGATCAGCTCGGCCCTTGCCGCAAAGGCGCTCACTCGAGCAGGTCCGCGGCTGCTGCCCGAAACTCGTCCGGCAGGACGCCCCAGACCTCGCAGTCGTCGGGCGGAGCGTCGCGGCGGGCGAGGTGGGCGCGCATCGTCCCCTCGTGCTTCCAGCCGAGGCCGGCGACGGTCTTCTTCGCCACCTCGTTGCGGGCCGGGATGCGGCCGTAGACGCGGTGGGCACCGTACTCGTCGAAGGCCTTGGCGATCGTCAGCGCCTCGGCGCGGCGGCCGACCCCCTTGCCGCGCACGTCGTCGCCGATCAGGGCGCCGAGCTCCGGCGCAGTCTGGCGGAAGAGGCCGTAGAGGGCGGTGAAGCCGATCGGCTCCTCGTAGCCCTCGACGACGATCGCGAACTTGCGGTCCTCGCCGGAGTCGTCCATCGCCCGCTGCGTCCAGGCCTCGGCCTGCTCGACGGTGAACTCGTCGCGCTGCTCCATCAAAGTCTGGATCGCCTCCGGGTTGTTGAACCAGCGGTGGACGGCGGGCGCATCTCCGGACTCGAATGGGCGCAGGCGAACGGCGGGACGATCGGCGCTCATCGCAAAAACCCTATCCCGCTCACTCCGGGGCAAGGCCTTGGCCGCTGAGAACTAACCAAGCGGTCTTGGCGAGGATGCGAAGGTCGAGGGCAAAGCTGCGGTGGTCGACGTACCAGAGGTCGAGCTCGATCCGCTCCTCCCAGGGGATGCCGGCGCGCCCCTGCACCTGGGCCCAGCCGGTGATCCCCGGCAGCACCTCGTGGCGGCGTTTCTGCTGCGGGGTGTAGTCGTCGACCTGGGCCTTGATCGTCGGGCGCGGGCCGACGATCGCCATCTCGCCGCGCAGCACGTTGGCCAGGTTGGGGAGCTCGTCGAGTGAGGTGCGGCGGAGCAGGCGACCGGAGGCGGTGACGCGGGGGTCGTCGCGGTAGACGACCTTGCCGACCCCGACCGGATCGGAGCCGCGGACCATCGTCCGCAGCTTCCACATCTCGAACTCGCGGCCGCCAAGACCGACGCGACGCTGCCGGTAGACCACCGGGCCGGAGCTGGTCAGCTTGATCGCAATCGCGGCGACGAGCAGGACCGGCGAGAGGATCGCGAGGGCGAGGGCGGCGATGAGGACGTCGAGGGCGCGCGGCATCAGCGGGTCCCCTCGGCCTTCTCCCAGCGCCCACCAGCCCCGCGGCGCCAGCGGTCCCAGAAGCCGGCGACGATCGAGGCGGTGGTCAGGACGTAGTAGCGGGCGATCCGGAACGGGGCGATCGGCAGGACGCCGGCGAGCAGTGCGGCGGCGATGAAGCCCAGCTGGAAGGCAAAGGCGAGGGTGTATACCCACCCGTCGCCGAGGAGGAAAACGTTGGCGAGGAGCGCAATCAGGTGAAGGAACGGGCTCAGGTAACGGAGCAGACGGTGGGAGACGATCTCGAAGGCGAACAGCGGCGGGTAGCCGCGCGGGGAGAGCATGCCCTCCCCTGCGACGATGTCCCAGAGGCCGACCATCATCCGCCGTTTGCGGGCGAACTCGCCCTCCAGCGTCGGGACCATCTTCTCCTCAGCGCGGGCGGTCGGCTCGTAGAGCGAGCGCAGGCCGCGCTTGGCGAAGGCGAAGGGGAAGCTGAGGTCGTGGCTGCCGGAGGGGGCGAGCGGGATGTAGGCGTCGCGGCGGACCGCGTAAATGGCGCCGTTGCCGGCGGTGACGCCGGCCAGCGCGGACTCCATCTCCCGCACCGCCATCTCGTAGCGCCAGTAGGCGCCCTCCAGGTTGCCGCCCCCGGGGTCGAGGAAGCGGACCTGTCCGCAGACGTAGCCGACCTTCGGGTGGGCGAAGGGGGCGACGAGACGGCGCAGCGCGTCGGGCGCCCAGACACTGTTGGCGTCGGAGAAGGCGAGGAGCTCGCCGGTTGCCGTCTCGGCGCCGGCGTTGAGGGCGGCGACCTTGCCGCCGGGCGGCAGCTCGAGGACGAGGTCGGCGCCGGCGGCGCGGGCGCGCTCGGCGGTCGCGTCGGCGGAGCCGTCAGAGGCGACGACGATCTGCAGGCGGTCGCGCGGGTAGTCGAGGGCTAGGGCGTTGGCAACTTTGGCGGCGATTACGTCCTGCTCATCGTAGGCGGGGATGACTAGGGAGACGGGGGGCGTGGCGGCAGCGGGTCCTGTCTCCGATCGGGGGCTCTCCCTACCGGGAGAGTCCTCCCGATCGTCGCCACCCGCTGAGGGGACTCTCAGATGGACTAACAGCCAGAGCACCAGGGGGTAGCCCAGATGCGTGTAGACCAGGAGGCTGCAGCTGAGCCAGAAGAGGGTGGCGGCGAGGGTGGTCACTGGTGGGCCTCGATCAGCTTGCGGTAGAGGTCTAGGTGGAGTTGGGCGGATCGCTGCCAGGAGAAGGGGCCGGTGGCGGCTCGGGTTGCGGCGGCGGCCAGCTCAGCGCGGGCGGTCTCGTCTTCGATCAGCTCGGCCAGGGTGGAGGCGAGGGCGTCGGTATCGCCCGGCGGGACGAGTCGGGCTGCTCCCGCCGCGGCCACATCGGGGAAGCCGCCGACGGCGCTGAGGACCAGGGGCTTGCCGAAGGCTAGGCCGGTGTAGAGGACGCCGGAGTGCTCGGCGTCGAGATAGGGGAGGACGACGAGGGCGGCGCGGCGGAAGATCGCCGGGATCTCGGCCTCGTCGACGAAGCGGGTGACGAAGCGAACGCGGCCGCCAGCCTCCTCCGCTCGTCGCTGGAGGGGGCCGACGTCCATCCGCGGGTTGCCGACGACCCACAGCTCGGCGCCGCCGGCGACGCGGCTATATGCCTCGAGCAGATTCTCGATTCCCTTGTAGGGGCGCAGCAGGCCGAAGCAGAGGATCACCGGGCCCTCGGCCCCCTCCAGCTCGGCCGGCAGCGGCTTCTCCTCCGGCAGCCGGGTCAGGTAGTCGAAGGCGCCGTGGGGGATGACGTGGACCCGGTCCGGGTCGAGACCGACCTCGTCGCGCAGCCGGGTTGCGCTGTGCTCGGAGTGGGCGACGACGGCGTCCATCGCGCCGAAGACGCGGTGGGCGGCGCGTACCTGGCGGCGACTCGGCTGCGGCGGCAGGATGTAGTGGGCGGTCATCGCCCGGGGGCGCTGCGGCCCCAGCAGGCGGACGTCGAGCGAGGGGACGGTCAGCCACTGGTAGTGGAGGACGTCAGCGCCGGTCTCCCGGCGGAGGCGGAGCATGTCCGGGATGTGCTCCAGCGCCTTGAAAGGAAGGCGCACCGGCGCCTCCAGTCCGCGGGCGGCGCTGCGGCGGTAGAAGCGCTCCTCGACCCGGTAGCCCTCGGCCGGCGGCACCGGCCCGTAGAGGAAGTGGGTGGTCAGCAGCTCGACCTCGGCGCCGGCACGGGCGAGCGCCGCCGCGAGCGCGCGGTCGTATGGCGGCGTGAACGCCGAGGGGTCGACGAGCTGCACCTTCATCGCAGGGCGGGATTATCGTGACCCCCTTGGCCCCCACGCTCTCCTACTGCGTCGTGAACACGAACGGCCGCGATTACCTGCTCGCCTGCCTGGCGGCGATCGAGCGCACCCATCC
Source organism: Solirubrobacterales bacterium (assembly GCA_045805745.1). Lineage (GTDB taxonomy): Bacteria > Actinomycetota > Thermoleophilia > Solirubrobacterales > 70-9 > VAYN01. Next base: position 6,042 of record JBJMKP010000003.1, on the reverse strand, counting down.
GGCGAGACTGGAGTGCGAGATCCTCGTCCTCGACAACGCCTCCGAGGACGGCTCGGCCGAGGCAGTGCGGCGGCTCGGCGGCGATATCCGGCTGATCGCGCTGGAGCAACGGACCGGCAAGGCGGAGAACGACTCGACCCTGATGCGGGAGGCCCAGGGCGAGTTCTGCCTGCTGCTGAACGAGGACTCCGAGCTGCTGCCGGGAGCGGTGGCGGCGCTGGTCGCGGCGGTGGAGGCTGACCCGAAGGCGGCAGCCGCGAGTCCCCAGCTGCTCGATTCCGAGGGCCATCCGGTCCCCACCGCCTGGCGCTTCCCCGGGGTGGGCACCGCGGCGATCGGGGCGCTCCTCCTGCACCGCCGCTTCACCGTGCAGAGCGTGGGTGGGGTGACCCGCCGGGTCGACTGGGCGCAGTCGAGCGCGCTGCTGGTCCGGCGCGAGGCGGCAACCGGGGTCGGCTACATGGACCCGGCCTTCTTCGTTTATTACGACGAGTGCGACTTCGCCAGGCGACTGGCCGACGCCGGCTGGCACTCGCTGTTTGTCCCCGCGGCCGAGGCCGTCCACCACGACCAGCTCTCGACCGACCTCGCCAAGGGCCTGCCGCGGATCGTCGAATTCCACCGCAACCGCAACCTCTATATGCGGAAGCACCATGGGAGGGTCGCGGCGATGGCGGTGCGCCTCCTCACCGCCTGGACCTACGCGCTGCGGGCGCTGGGGGCGAGCGTCCGTCCCGGCCGATCGCCGCGAATCATGTGGGCCCACGCTCGCCAGGCGCTGTTCCCGGGGCGCGGCGAATCGATCAGGGACAGGGTCCGGAGCTAACCGCTCAGGATCTGAGGTCTTCGTCCATGCGCTCGACCTCGTAGATCTCGGAGACGTTGCCGTCGACCGCGGGCTCGGCCTGGAGCGAGGCCAGCAGGATCCCCGGGCGGCGCAGGTACCCGAGCCAGCGGCGCTCTTCCTCGCTGAAGAAGCCGGTGGCCCAGAGCGCCAGCGGGTAGGCGGCGAGCAGGACGGCGCGCAGCAGCAGCCCCTCGACCCCCGAGGTGGGGACCAGGAGTTCGGCGAGGCCGACGATCGCCGCCACGCTGAGCACCACCCGCAGCAGCCGGCCCCACTCGTAGGGGACCGGGAAGAGCCGCTGGGTGAAGACGTACATCAGACCCAGCACCACCAGGTAGGAGGCGACGAGGGCAAGGGCGGCGCCGACGATTTCCAGCTGCGGCACGAGGAGGAGGTTGAGGGCGACGTTGACGACGAGGGCGGCGACCGCGGCGGGGAGGTTGAACTCGGTGCGACCGGTGCGGCCGAGGATCACGACCAGGACCAGGTAGAGGGCGTAGAGGGTGACCGCGGCGGCGATCAGGCCGATCACTTCGTAGGAGTCGAAGAACTTCGGTGCGGCCAGGGCGCGGACGATCCAGCGCGAGAAGAGCCACATGCCGGCGACGACGAAGGCGCAGCCGGCGACGAACAGGGTGACCACGGTGGCGTAGATGCGCCGCGCCTCGCCGTCGTCGCGGATCGAGTAGGCGAGGGGCGGCCAGGCGAGCTGGAAGCCGCGGACGAGGACGTTGACCGCCTGCGCGAACTTGACCCCGAGGGAGTAGAGGCCGGCCTCAGCGAGGCCGAGCGAGCGGACGATGATCAGGCGATCGACGAAGTTGAGCGCGTAGAGGGAAACCTCGGCCGGCATCGTCGGCAGGCCGAAGCGGAAGAGACGCCGCAGCAACGCCGGATCGAAGCGCAGCGAGAGGCGACGCCACTGCATGGCGATGAGGGCGACGACGAAGGCGGCTCCGCTGGCGTAGCTCCCGAGCAGCAGGCCCCGGGCGCCTTCTTCGCGACCGACGACGAGGACGACGGTCAGGGCGATCGCCGCGAGGACGCTGAGGATCGTGGTGACGAAGTAGGCCCGGGCCCGCTCCTCGAGCCGGAACAGGGTGAGCATGTACTCCCACATCGTCAGCACCCACAGCCCGCCGATCGCGATCCGGACGAGTTCCGGTGCAGATCCGCCGAGCTTTCCGGGGTCGGGAAGCAGCAGTTCGGAGAGGGGCCCGGCAAGCGGCAACGCGACCAGGGCGCCCAACGTCGAGAGCCAGAAGAGGCCCGCGAAGGTGCTGGAGACGACCCGGTCGGGGTTCTCGTCGGGCAGGTAGTAGAACCGCAGGATCGCCTCGATCAGGCCGAGGCGGACGATGATGCTGGCGGTGACGGTTGCGGCGAAGAGCACCTCCGCGGCGCCGTAGTCACTCTGCGTGAGGTACCGCGTATAGAGCGGCAGCAGGGCGACCGCGATGACCTTGCTGAGGATGCTGGCCGCGGTGTAGGCGGCGCCGGTCGTCGCCAGGCGGCGCAGGTATCCCGACATGCGGGGACCCTACGCCGGGTCGCGGACCGTCGGTGCCTCAGCCCACGCCAGGGAGGCACCCACAGCCAGCAGGACCCAGGTGATTGGGTCCTCGAAGAAGCCGGCGTAGGCCAGGGTGTGGACTAGGAGGGCTACGAAGGCGGCAAGGATCGCTGCTCGGGCCACCTGGCGGGCGGGTCCTGTCTCCGATCGGGGGCTCCCCCTACCGGGGGAGTCCTCCCGATCGTCGCCACCCACCCGAGGAACGCGGAAGAGTCCACGACCAAGAGTTACCAGCGCGACTATGACCAGGGAGAAGTAGATGAGCAGTCCTAGGAGGCCCTGCTCTGCTGCAACCGTTACCGGCTCGGTGTGGGAGACGATTACCGGCGCATCCTTATTCGCCCTGGTCTGCCGGTAGGCCTCTTGGAAAGAGCCTGACCCGTAACCCCAGCCCGGTCGGTCGGCGAAGAGGCCGAGGCCGCCCGAGACCAGGCTGCCTCGGCCACTTAGGTCCACGTTGAGGCGGTCGCTGGTGATCTTTCCGGAGCCGCCAGCGAAGAGAATGACCAGGATCGCGCCGACCGTTCCAACCGCGACTGCGGCCATGGTCCAGCGCCAGCTCCAGCGGATCGCTGCGAGCACCGCCAGTCCGGCCAGCAGCGCCAGGAAGCTCGACTGCGAGTAGGTCGGGACGAGGCCGACCCAGAGGACGACGAGCAGGCCGGTGAGCAGCCAGAAGGTCTGTCGCGTCCGCGCCCAGAGCATCGCCGCCGTGGCCAGGACGGCGACCAGCGCCAGATACCGCCCGAAGACGTTCGGGTCCCAGAAGACCGAGTTGACCCGGAAGTAGGTGTGGAATTCGTTCGAGCGGATGATCTGGTCGTTCCAGAAGAGGCTGCGGGTAGCCAGCTCGACCGTGCCGACGAGGACGAACGCCGCCGCCTCCACAGCAAGAACGATCAGCGCCCAGCGCAGCAGGCGGCGGTCCCACTCGACCTCGCGCAACAGCCGGTAGGCGACGGTGAAGGGGATGAAGAAGAAGCAGACGTTCTGCAGCCCCTTGGAGAAGTCCTCCGAGTAAAGCGTCTGCAGGGCGTAGAGGACGACCCCCGCGGCCAGCAGCCAGGCCAACGCCCTGGGGGCATGCGCCGGCGAGGGGTCCGACCAGTCGCGCAACGCCGTCGCCACCACCGCGGCAGCGATCACCAGGTAGAGCGGCACCAGCAGGTTGGCGGTGTCGCCGCCGGCGTGCAGCGGCACCCGGAACGGGAGGGCGACGACGATCGCCAGCGGCATCAAGATTGGCCAGCGGCGGAAGGCGAGGGTGAGCCCTCCAATCGCAACCGCGGCGAGCGCCAGCAGCACCACGATCCGCCCCTCGTCGTGACGCAGGTCGACGATCTGGGTGGTGTGCCACTGGTCGCCGGCGATCAGGACCGGGAAGAGGACCATCGCCAGGACCATCGCGCCGCTGCGCGGCCGCCCCGGGGGCAGCAGGATCGCCGCCGCGCTAGCGCCGGCCGCGACGACCAGACCGACTCCGGCGAGGACGTCGCTCAGCACTTGCCCTTAACCCCCTTCGGGGCCGGGTGGAGGCGGATCACGCCGGGCGTCACCAGGGTGCGGTCGCCGAACTGGACCCGCAGCTTGTAGCGGCCGGGGTGGGCGGTGCCGCCGCCGCGCTGACGACCGTCCCAGAAGTAGGTGTGGAAGGTGTAGCGCTTGAGGAATTCGTCGCGGGCCAGGGTGTAGACGACCCGGCCGCCGGGCTTGATCACCTGGACCGTGCCCTGGCCGGAGATGGTGGTGCGGAAGCGAATCCGCATCAGGTCGAGGCGGCAGTCGCGATTCGGGGTGAAGGCGTGGACGACCGGCTGGCCTTTGTGGCGAGGGGCGCCGGAGAAGCTGACCCGGTCGAGGACCAGGGGGTCGCGCTTGACGCGCTGGGCGTAGGCGAAGGCGGCTAGCGTCGCGAAGACGAGGAGCGCGAAGACGATCGCGGCGGAACGAGAATCATTCAACCGTTTCGGCATTGTCCTCGCCGACGACGACCGCGACGTCGGCGCCTGCCGAGACCGATTCGATTTCCCCGCTCATCAGCTGCACCTTGGCGATCCCCAGGGGCTTGGCCACCTGGCGCGCTTCGGTCTTGTGCCCGCGTTTGAACATCACCACGCTTTCGGCAAAGCTGGCGCTGCTGTTGGTGACGGCGCCGAGGCTGAAGCCCTTGCCCTCGACCTTGTCGCCGTAGGTGGCGGCAAGACCCGGCACCGAGGTCCCGTTGAGCACGCTGACTTCGATTTCGGCCGGCTTCAGCTTCGCCGCCGCCTGCTTGGAACCGCCACCGCCGCTGGAGCTTTCGTCGCCGCCGCTGACCAGCAGGTAGGCGACCCCGACGACGATCACGATGATCACCACGAAGAGGGCGATCAGCGTGCCCGGCTTTGAGGCGATCTCGCCGAAGCTCGAGAAGCGACCGCGGAAGCGCTCGCCGACGGTCTCCTCCGGCAGCCCCTCCTCGCGCCGTTTGCGCCGTTCCTCGCGATTGGAGACCGCCTCCTGTTCTGCCGTCCGCGCCTCCTCCAGCGCCCTCAGCTCCTCCGCCCGCTGGGCGGCGATGGTCGAGGTCTGCTCCTTGCGCTCGGCGTCGCGCTCGGGCGCCGACCCCGCCCACTCGCGCAGCCGGCGGATGTCCCGTCCCTGGGTGAACGAGATCAGGGCCAGCACAGCGAGCCCGAGAAAGGCAGCCAGGCCAGCGAAGGCGCCGATTTGTTCGACCGCATGGATCAAAGTGGCTGCGAGAGGCTATTCGTTGGGGACGACCGTCGCGGCGTCGCCGCCCGGTGAGGCGATCATCTCCACGACCCGCTCCGCCAGATTGGCCTCGTCGCCGGCCATCACCAGGTGCTCGAGGGAGTTCAGGGTCGACTCGACCCACTCCTGGTCGAGCGGCGCCTGCCGCACCGCGCGGTTGATCCGGCGCGCCGCCGTCGGCTGCCCTTCCTCGTTGCTGGAGAAGAGCGTCTCGTGCAGCTTCTCGCCGGGCCGCGGCTTGGTGAACTCGACCGCGATGTCGCGCTCCGGCTCGTAGCCGGCGAGGCGGATCATGTTGTGGGCGAGGTCGACGATCTTCACCGGCTCGCCCATGTCGAGGACGAAGACCTCGCCCTTGCCAGTGCCGATGTCACCGGCGCGGATCACCAGCTGCACCGCCTCCGGGATGGTCATGAAATAGCGGGTCATCTCCGGGTGGGTGACGGTCACCGGTCCCCCCCGCTCGATCTGGCTGCGGAAGATCGGCACCACGCTGCCTGAGGAGGCGAGGACGTTGCCGAAGCGGACCGAGGCGAATCGCGTCTTCGGGTATTTGTGCCCGGCCGCCTCAACGATCCACTCGGCCATCGCCTTCGAGGCGCCCATCACCGTCTTCGGGTTGACCGCCTTGTCGGTGGAGATGAGGACGAAGCGCTCGACCTTCGAGGCGGCAGCGGTCTCGGCCGTGACCCGGGTGGCGATCGCGTTGTTGCGGACCGCCTCCAGGGGGTTGGACTCCATCAGCGGCACGTGCTTGTAGGCGGCGGCGTGGAAGACCACGTCGGGCTTGAAGCGCTGCATCACCTCCAGCATCCGGTGCGGCTCCTTGCAGTCGGCGAGCACCGACTCGCAGCTGGCGAAGTGGCGC
>JBJMKP010000002.1:0-411304 GCA_045805745.1 Solirubrobacterales bacterium | reverse complement strand
GATCCTCTACTTCTTCGCCGTCGGCTCGATCGCCTTTTACGGGCTGCTGCTCGGCGGCTGGTCCTCGGGCTCCAAATACAGACTCCTGCGATCGATGCGCTCGGCCGCGCAGCTGATCTCCTACGAGGTCGCGATGGGCCTGGCCCTACTCGGCGTAATCATCATGGGCGGCTCGCTCTCGCTGGTCGACATCGTCGAAGCCCAGGGCGCGATCTGGTTCATCGTGCCGCAGTTCGTCGGCTTCCTGATCTTCATGCTGGCCGGCTTCGCCGAGACCAACCGCACGCCGTTCGACATGCCCGAGGCCGACGCCGAGCTGGTCCAGGGGTTCATGACCGAGTACGGCGGCATGCGCTTCGGATCCTTCCTCCTGGTGGAATACATGGAGATCCTCGTCGTCTCGGGGATTGCAGCGGCGATGTTCCTCGGCGGCTGGATGGGCCCCGGCCCGAGCTGGCTGGACCCGATCTGGATGCTGGCCAAGATGATCGGCCTGGTCCTCGTCTTCATCTGGGTGCGGGCGACGCTGCCGCGTCTTCGATATGACCAGCTGATGAGCCTCGGCTGGAAGATCCTGCTGCCCCTTGCCACCCTCAACGTCCTCGTCACCGCGATCCTGGTGGTGGCGTTCTCGTGAGCGACGGCAACGGGTTCGACCCGAAGTCGGCCTCCTACCTCGACTCGATCGAGGTAGTCGAGGTCCAGCGCGGCCCCGAGCCGGGCGGCGTCGGCGGCGCCTACCGCGCCTTCGGCGAGACCCTGCGCGGGCTGAAGACGACGATGGCGCGGCTGATCGAGGGGCCGATGACGATCGAGTATCCGGAGGAGAAGACGCCGGTCTACCCGCGCTTCCGCGGCCGCCACAAACTGCACAAGTTCGAGGACACCGGCCTGGAGAAATGCGTCGGCTGCAGCCTCTGCGCCGCCGCCTGCCCGGCCGACTGCATCCGCGTCGTCGCGGCGGAGAACATTCCCGGCGGACGGGTCTCGGCCGGCGAGCGCTTCGCCGCCGTCTACGAGATCAACCTCAGCCGCTGCATCTTCTGCGGCTACTGCGAGATCGCCTGCCCCTTCGACGCGATCACGATGGGCCACGACTACGAGATGGCCGACTACGACCGCCGCGACCTGATCTTCACCAAGGAGATGCTGCTCGCCGAGCCGGTCGAGCGGACGCCGCTGAAAAGCGAGGGCGAATAGTGGAAGCGGTCCTCTTCTTCGCCTCCGCGCTGGGGGCGCTCGGCGGCGCGCTCGGCGTGATCGCGATGCGCAACCCCTTCTACTCGGTGCTGGCGCTGATCGTCCACCTCTTCAGCCTGGCGGCGCTCTTCCTGCTGCTCACCTCGGCCTTCGTCGCCGCCGCCCAAGTGGTCGTCTACGCCGGCGCGGTGATGGTCCTCTACGTCTTCGTCGTCGCCTACGTCGGCGGCGGCGGCGAGTCGGCCTGGGAGCCGATCCCGGGCCAGCGCTTTCTCGCCCCGCTGCTCGGCATCGCCCTCTTCGTCGAGCTCTCGGTGGCGGTCCTCAGCTCCGCCCTGCTGGCGCTCGGCACCGACGGCCCCGACGTCCAGGCGGGCTTCGGCGACCCGGCCGCGATCGGCTGGCTGCTGCTGGAGAAGTTCCTGATCCCCTTCGAGGCCAGCTCGATCCTCCTCCTGCTCGCCGCAGTGGGAGCGATCGTCCTCGCCGGCAACCGCCGGGGGGCTGACGCGTGAACATCGAGTGGTACATCGTCCTCTCCGCTCTGCTCTTCGCCACCGGCGCTGTCGGCATCCTGATCCGCCGCAGCCCGATGGTGATCCTGCTCTGCCTGGAGTTGATGCTGAACGCCGGCAACCTTGCCCTGGTCGCCTTCAGCCGCATGGTCGGCAATGGGCAGGGGCAGGTCTTCGCGGTGATCGTGATGGTGATCGCCGCCTGCGAGGTGGTCGTCGGCCTCGGCCTGATCGTCGCCATCTTCCGCCGCCGCCTGCCGCTCGACGTCGACGACCTGCGGGAGCTGCGCGGATGAGCGCCAGGAGGACAGCGTGAGCGTTTCATCTTGGGCCTGGCTGGTCCTGCTCTTCCCGCTGCTCGGCTCGATCGCGATCGGGGTCGGCTTCAGGGCGCTGCCGGCGAAGGCCGCCGGCATCATCGGCACCGCCGCGATCGGCCTCGCCTTCGCCTGCGGCGTCGCTGCCCTGATCAGCCTGCTCGGCGAAGACCCTGAGGCGCGCCACCACGCCTCCTCGCTCTGGGACTACGCCAGCGTCGCCGGCCTCGACATCAAGCTGGGGATCTTCGTCGACCCGCTCTCGGTCTTCATGGTCCTCGTCGTCACCGGCGTCTCGACCCTGATCCACCTCTACTCCTACGGCTACATGCAGTCCGACGAGGGCTACCACCGCTTCTTCAGCTACCTCAACTTCTTCGTCTTCTCGATGCTGCTGCTGGTCCTCGCCGGCAACTTCGTCCTGCTGATCGTCGGCTGGGCTTTCGTCGGATTCGCCTCCTACGCGCTGATCAGCTTCTGGTACCGGCGCGAGACGGCGACCCGGGCGGGGATGAAGGCCTTCGTGATCAACGTCGTCGGCGACATCGGCCTCGTGCTCGCCGCCTTCCTCATCTTCCGCGAACTCGGATCGTTCGACTACGGAACGGTCTTCGAGCGGGCGCCGGAAGTGTTCAGCACCAACCAGTGGTCGATCACCGCGATCTGCCTGCTGCTGCTGGTCGGCGCCTTCGCCAAGTCCGCCCAGCTGCCGCTCCACACCTGGCTGCCCGACGCAATGGAGGGACCGACCCCGGTCTCCTCGCTGATCCACGCGGCGACGATGGTTACCGCCGGCGTCTACCTGATCGCCCGCACCCACACCCTCTTCATCCTCGCCCCCACCGCCGCCGACATCTCCGCCTTCGTCGGCCTGGCGACGCTGCTGGTCGCCGGCACGATCGCCCTGGTGATGACCGACCTGAAGCGGGCGATCGCCTACTCGACGATGAGCCAGATCGGCTACATGATCATGGGCGTCTCGATCGGCGCCTACAGCGCCGGGATGTTCCACCTGATGACCCACGCCTTCTTCAAGGCGCTGCTGTTCATGGCCGCCGGCTCGATCATCGCCGCGATGGCAAACGAGCAGAACATCGACAAGATGAGCGGCTTCGGCCGGGCGATGCGCTTCACCTCGATCACGATGCTCTGCGGCGGCCTCGCCCTCGCCGCCTTCCCCGGCACCTCGGGCTTCTTCTCCAAGGACGAGATCCTCGCCTACGCGACCGCGCGCGGCGGGATGTACGAGATCTTCACCGTGCTCGGCTACTTCGGCGCCCTGCTGACCGCGATCTACACCTTCCGCCTGATCTTCCGAGTCCTCCCCGGCAGGCCCTGCCCAGAGGCCCAGGAGCTGATCGACACCGGGCACGTCCACCACGCCCACCCGTTCAACCCCGCCACCGGCGAAGAGGAGGACACCGATGTCGGCTTCCCCGGGGCCGAGCACCACATCGCGGAGCAGTCCTGGCCGATGCGGGCGGCGATGGGCGTGCTCGCCTTCCTTGCGCTCTTCGCCGGGGTGATCCAGATCCCCGGCATCGACGAGGCAGTGACCCACTTCCTCGACCCCGTCTTCGCCGACTCGCCGCTCTCCGAGATCGTCCCCTCGACCGGGGCCGACTGGTTCGGGCTCGGCATCGGCGGCATCATCTCGCTGGCCGGGATCGCGATCGCCTACTGGCTCTACCGGGTCAACCCCGGAGCGCCGAAGGTCCTCGAAGCGCGCCTGCGCCCGCTGCACATCTTCCTCTTCAACAAGTGGTACTTCGACGAGGCGATTGACTTCCTCGTCGTCCGCCCGGCGCTGGCGATCGGCCGCTTCGCCAACCGGGTCTTCGAGCGGGTCGTCGTTGACGGCCTGGTCAACGGCACCGAGGGGACGGTGCGCGGCGCCGGCGGCGTCGTTCGCGCCGTCCAGAACGGGTTCGTCCGCAGCTACGCGCTGCTCCTGATCGCCGGCTTCGCCGGGTTGGCCCTCTACTTCCTGCTGAGCAGCTCATGAGCAGCACGCTCCTCTGGGCACCTCTCGCCTTCGGGCTCGTCGGCCTCTTCCTGCCGAACCGCATCGTCGGCTGGTGGGCGGCGCTGGGCACGGTCGTCACCCTCGGCATCGCGATCGCGATCGCCCTCGGCTTCGACTCCGGCAGCGCCGCGCTGCAGTACGCGGTCGATGAGCCCTGGATCTCCGGGCTCGGGGTCGACTACAGCCTCGGGATCGACGGCCTCAACCTCTTCCTGCTGCTGCTGACCGCGGTGCTGTGGACCGGCGGCGTCGTCTTCGCCGCCTTCCGCGAGCAGCGGAACCCGAAGACCTTCTACTTCCTGATGCTGGTCGCCGAGACCGCGACGCTGGGCGCCTTCCTCGCCCAGGACCTGCTGCTCTTCGTCCTCTTCTTCGACCTGATGCTGGTGCCGTTCTACTTCCTCTTCGGCGCCTGGGGCCACGACCGTTCGGGCGAAGGCGGCCTGACTGCGCCCGCGGCGACCCTGAAGATGCTCGTCTACACCCTGATCGGCTCGCTGCTGATGCTGGTCGCGGCGATCGCCGCCGCGGTCCTCGCCGCCGAAGGCGGCCAGATCACCTTCTCGATCGCCGCCCTGACCGAACACGGCCTCAGCCACGGCAGCCAGCAGTGGATCTTCTGGTTCTTTGCCGCCGCCTTCCTGGTCAAGATGCCCGCCTTCCTCCTCCACGGCTGGATGCCCGACGCCTACCGGGCGGCGCCGCTGCCGGTCCTGGTGGTCTTCTCCGGCGTCCTCGCCAAGGTCGGCGCCTACGGCTTCCTGCGGGTGGTGCTGCCGCTTTTCCCGGATGCGACCGTCGAATTCCAGGAGGTGATCCTGCTCATCAGTCTGGCCTCGATCCTCTACGGCTCGGTGATGGCCTTCACCCAGACCAACGTGCGGCTGATCGCCGGCTACAGCTCGGTCGCCCAGCTGGGCTTCATCACCGCCGGGATCTTTGCCCTGCGCGCCGACGGCTCCGACGGGGCGGTCCTGCAGATGGTCAACCACGGCCTCGTCGTCGCCCCGGTCTTCATCATCGTCGCGATCCTCGTCGAGCGGACCGGGACCGAGGACATCCGCGAGATGGGCGGGATGGCGCTGCGGGCGCCGGTCCTGGCGGCACTCTTCCTGATCGTCGCCTTGGCGACCCTGGCGATGCCGGGCTCGGCCAACTTCGTCGGCGAGTTCTACATCCTCAACGGCCTCTTCCAGGCGAAGATCGTCTTCGCCTTCGTCGCGATCAGCGGCGTCGCGATGTCGGCCTACTACGCGCTGCGCCTCTACCAGGGGACGATGCACAACCGAAAGCCGGACGGGCTTCTCTCACGCGAGATCGGGGTGCGCGACGCTCTGGTGCTGGTGCCGCTGGTGCTCTGCATCCTCGCCCTCGCGCTCTACCCGCAGCTGATCCTCAAGCGAACCGCGCCGACCGTCGAGCAGACGGTCTCGCGGGTGACCGGGGGAGAAGCGCCGTCGGCGCGATTGGCATCGCAGGTCTCAAAGATGTCCAAGGACGAAAAGGCAGAAGTCGAGAACGGCAGCCTGGAACTCACCTACCAGCCATGAACTTCCACGATCCCCACATCGACTACGCCGGCATCTCGCCGCTGATCGCGCTCACGGTCGGACTCTGCCTGGTCCTGCTCAGCGCCGTCTTCAAGCCGTTCAAGCGCAGCGCCCCGGCGATGACGACGAGCACCCTGCTCATCACCGCCGGGCTGCTGATCGGCCAGTGGGACGACCCGAAGACGCTCGTCACCGGTGCCCTGCGCCTCGACGACCTGGCGATCTCGATCTCCCTGATCGCGATCCTGATGGCGGTCTTCTGCGTCCTGCTCTCGATTCGCGAGAAGGCGGCCGAGGAAGCCGGCTCGGGCGAGTACCACGCGCTGCTGCTCGGCTCGGTGCTCGGCATGGTGCTGCTCTCGCAGGCGACCAACCTGGTCACCTTCTTCGTCGCCATCGAGACGCTCTCGATCCCGCTCTACATCCTCTGCGCCACCAACCTGCGCCGCGAGGGCTCGCTCGAGTCGGGGCTGAAGTACCTGATCGTCGGCTCGGTCGGCTCGGCGACGCTGCTTTACGGGATGGCCTTCATCTACGGCGGCAGCGGCGCGACCAACTTCGCCGGCATCGCCGACGGGATCGCCCAGAACGGGCTCGACGGCGACCCGCTGATTCTGATCGGGATCGCGATGGCGGCGGTCGGCCTCGCCTTCAAGACCTCGGTCGCCCCTTTCCACCAGTGGACGCCCGACGTCTATCAGGGCGCCCCGACTCCGATCACGAGCTTCATGGCGGTGGCGACCAAGGCCGCCGCCTTCGCCGTCTTCCTCCGCTTCTTCGACGTCGCCCTCGGCTCGCAGGCCGACACCTGGCAGCCGGCGCTGGCGGCCCTGGCGGCGATCTCGATCGTCGTCGGCAACGTCGGCGCCCTCGGCCAGGACTCGCTGAAGCGGCTACTCGGCTACTCGGGCATCGCCCAGGCCGGCTACATGCTCGGCGGAGTCGTCGTCCTCTCCAGCTCGGGGACGAGCTCGCTGATCTTCTACCTCGCCGCCTACGCCTTCATGAACCTCGCCGCCTTCGCGGTGATCGTCGCCCGCGAGCGGGAAACGATCTTCGGCGACGACATCCGCTCCGTGCGCGGGCTCGCGGCCGAGCGGCCGCTGCTGGCCTGGCCGCTGACGATCTCGATGCTGGCCCTGGCCGGGCTGCCGGCGACGGCGGGCTTCATCGGCAAGCTCTACCTGATCGAGGCTCTGGTCGAAGGCGACTACACCTGGCTGGCGGTCTTCATCGCGGTCGGGACGATGATCTCCCTCGCCTACTACCTGCGGGTGGTGGCGGCAATGTGGATGCCCGGCGGCGAAGCCGCGTCCCCCGCGCCGGGCGCGACTCCGGTGATCGCCGGCGCCTCCCCGGAGGTCGATCCGGTCGATCCGGAGGCCGGTCGCCGCTGGTACATCGTCGGGCCGGCGATCCTCGCCTCCGCGGCGACGGTCTTCTTCGGAGTGATCCCGCAGCCGCTGGTGGACTTCGCCAGTCACGCGGGCGCATCGCTCTTCGGGTAGAAACGCCCGATCGGAGTCCTCCTTACCACCGGCGCGATCGTCGTAGCCGTCGCCGTCGGCGTCTGGTCCGAGGGCCGCTGGCCGCAGGCGGCGGCCGGAGCCGCGCGCAGTGCCCTGACGCTGCTGCTCTACGTACTGCTGCCGCCGGTGATCTTCTTCAACACCGCCGCGGCGAACATCGACGTCAGCCACGGAGTCGGGCTGGTGCTGGGGATCGTCGCCTCCTCGCTTGGGGCCTTCTTTGCCTACTCGCTGGCAACCAGGTTCCTGCACCTCTCCCGGCCGGCCGTGGGAGCGGTGGTCTGCACCGTGCTCAGCGTCAACACCGGCTACCTTGGCTACCCCCTGGCGGTGGCGCTGCTGGGCCGGGGCGAACTCTCGACCGCGGTCCTGTACGACGTTCTCGTCACCGGGCCCTGCCTGCTGCTCGGCGCCTTCGCGGTGGGCGCCGCCTTCGGGACCAAGGCGGGCGAAACCCCGCGCCAGCGCGTGGTCGCCTTCTTCACCCGCAACCCGCCGCTCTACGCGGCGATCGCCGGCCTGCTGGCGCCGAGCGCCCTCGCGCCCAGCCTGCTCGTCGGCCTCTCCCAGGTCCTGATCGTCGCCATCCTCCCAATCGGCTTCTTCGCCGTCGGCGCCACCCTGGCCGAGAACGCCGAACACGGCGAGCTGCCGATGCCACCGCCGCTGACCCGCCCGGTGATGCTCGTGATCGTCACCCGCCTGGCGATCGTCCCTGGCCTGCTGATGCTCCTGGCCTGGCCCCTGATCGACCTGCCCCCCGCCTACCGCCTCCTATCGGCGATGCCCTCAGGCCTCAACTCCCTGGTCATCGCCCACGCCTACGGCCTCGACATGGAGATCACCGCCGAGGCCGTCGCCTGGTCCACCGCGATCGTGGTCCTGGCGGCGCTGGGGTCCTTGCTGATCTGATCAGAGTTTGGTGCCGACCAGGCCGATCAAGACACCAAGCAGACCCAAGATCCCTACGGTCATCGCAACCGCTGCTTGAATCAGCAGTCGATAGAACGCATCGAACTTGCCGTCGAGTGCATCGAACCTTTTGTCGATGCGCAAGAGCCCATCGTTGATCTTCTTGTCGAGCCGTCCGATTCCATCGTCGATCTTCTTGTCGAGCCGTCCGATTCCATCGTCGATCTTCTTGTCGAGCCGGGCAAAGCCCGCGTCGACCTTCTGATCCAACTTGCCGACGCGCTGGCCAACCTCGGTGAAACCCTCATCAACCCGCTGCTTGAATTCGTCGAACCGATCGTCGTTCCACTCCGTCATCCCTGTCTCCCTCTCTGCGACCGCTGCCTCCATCGTTAGATCACCGTAGCAGACAAAAGCATACGTAACTGAGCGATCTCTGTAAATTTCCTGGGGTGCTCCACCACGTCGGAATCGAGGTCGCGCCCGCGGAGGTCGAGGCCCTTGCCGGCTTCTTCGAGTTGGTTGGCTTCGCGCGGGTCGAGCCGCCGGAGGCGCTGCGCAGGTACACCTGGCTCGAGCGGGAGGGCACGCAGGTTCATCTGATGCCGGAGTACGAACCGATGGTTCCCTCCCCGGGCCACATCGCCCTCGTCGCACCCGACTTCGACGCCACCGTCGCCCGGCTGCGGGACGCCGGCTTCGCGGTCGAACCCAAAGGCGAACACTGGGGGCAGCCCCGAGCCCTCGCGATCGCCCCCGGCGGCCACCGGGTCGAGCTGATGGCCGCCCCGCCGGAGCCGCAGGCCTAAGCCCGGCCGCGCGTCCGCCGCTCGCCGGGCTTGGCGGCGAAGAGATCGGCGTCGGCGACGCCGAGCAGCTCGTCGACGCTGCGACCGTCGGCGGGGAACATCGCGAACCCGGTCGCCGCCGAGAGCGGGCGCAGCTCGTCGCTGCCGAAACCGCGCTGGGTAACGCGGGCGCGCAGCCGCTTGCCGACTTCGCCGGCCTCCTCGGCATTGACCTCGGGGACGATCACCGCGAACTCGTCGCCGCCCTGACGGAAGACCGAGTCTTCGACTCGCAGCTCCTTGCGCAGCGAGCCGCCGATCTCGGCCAGCAGGCGGTCGCCTTCGAGATGCCCGTAGCGCTCGTTGACCTGCTTGAAGCCGTCGAGGTCGAGGAGGATCAGGGCGAACTCGCGGCCGTGACGCTCGTGGCGGGCGATTTCTGCCGCCAGCCGCTCGTGCAGGGCGCGGTAGTTGCCGACCCCGGTCAGCTCGTCGCGCCGGGCCTGCGCCCAGAGCGCCTCGTTGCTCGCCCGCAGGCGGCGGACCAGGAGGACGATGCCGGCGCCGACCGCCAGCAGACAGGCCCCCTCGGCGATCGCCAGGATCGCCTCCTGGGTCCGTGAGTAGTCGCCGAGGACCAGCGGCGCCAGCAGCCCCAGCGCGATCGCAGACAGTGCCGCCAGCAGATAGGCGGCGCCGAGCGGGAGGAGCCGTTTGCCATCGGGACCGATGCCCAAAGGTTACGTAGCCGCGCCCGCCGCGTCACGCACTACGATGCGCCGGTGCGCTACCCGGTCGAAGAGTTCACTGCCGAGGAGCGAGCCCTGCTCGCCCCCCACTTCACCAATCTCGACCGTCCGGTCTTCGCCCTCGTCAACCTCCCCGAGACCGTCAAAGGGGCGCTTTTTGCCCGCTATTCACGGTATTCCGGGACGGTGCGCCGGCTCTACCTCGACGAGTTCGCCGCCGACGCGCCGGCCGGCGGCCGCCCCTTCGACCACGACGAGGGGGCCCGCGCCGCTGGCCTCTACGAGCGCGTCTTCGCCGGCTACGGCGACGACTCGATCGCCCAGCTCGGAGGCGCCCACGTCGCCTGCGAGTGGGTCTCGAACATCCTCACCAAGGCGCTCCAGCGCGGCCGCCTCGCCGCCTACCTCGAGCAGTCGACCCGCTACATCCCCTACGACAAGCCGCTGCCCGACGGCGGCTATCGCTTCTATCGCGACGAAGAGCTCGGACCGCAGTTCGCCACCGCGATGGACGAAATCTTCGCGATCTACTCGCGCTCGCTGACCGCAGTCGAGGAGTGGGCGGCGGAGCGCTGGCCGCGCGGCGAAGAGCCCGAGGGCGCCTGGCAGCGCTCGATCCGGGCCAAGGCGCTGGACCTGCTGCGGGGGCTGCTGCCGGCCGCGACCCTGAGCCACGTCGGCATCTACGCCACCGGCCAGGCGTACGAGCAGCTGATCATGCGGCTGCTGTCCTCGCCGCTGCCGGAGGCGCGCAACTACGGCTCGATGATCCTCACCGAGCTGAAACAGGTGGTGCCGAGCTTCGTCTCCCGCGTCGACCGCCCCGACCGCGGCGGCGAGTGGATCGCCTACCTGGAGCGGCGCCGCGAGCAGACCGAGAGCTGGGTCGCCCGGCTCGGGCTCGACCGCCGCGGCGGCGGCGACGCCCCGTCGGTCGAGCTGCTGCACGTCGACGGCAGCGAAGAGGACCTGCTCGCCTCCTCCCTGTTCGAGTCGGCCAGCGCGCCCGAGACCGAGATCCTCGCCCGCATCGACGTCCTCGACCGCGACGAGCGGGCCGAGCTGCTGGCCGCCCTGATCGGCGACCGCGCCAACCGCCGCCACCGGCCTGGCCGCGGCTTCGAGGCGCTGCGCTACCGCTTCGAGATCGTCTCCGACTACGGCGCCTTCCGCGACCTGCAGCGCCACCGGATGCTGACCTGCCAGTGGCAGACCCTGACCCCCGACCTCGGCGCCGGGATCCCCGAGGAGGTGCGCGAAGCGGGCGTCGGCGGGGAGTTCGAGCGGGCGCTGGAGATCTCCCGCGAGGAGTACGAGCGCCTGCACGGCGCCGGCCTCGTCGAGCAGGCGCCCTACGCGCTCAGCCTCGCCTACCGGATCCGCTACACGCTCGACCTCAACGCCCGCGAGGCGATGCACCTGATCGAGCTGCGTTCAGGCCGCGAGGGCCACCCCACCTATCGCGCCGTGGCGCAGGCGATGCATGAGCGGATCGCCGCCGTCCACCCCGGCGTGGCGGCCGCGATGTCCCACGTCGACACCTCGGTCGAGCCGCGACTGGAGCGGATCATGAGCGAGATCCGCACCCACCGCAAGCAGGTCGGCGCCGGCCACGCGGAGTAGTCCGGCGGCCTACTCGCGCTGCTTGCGCTTGCGTTTCGGGGCGCCGTCGTCCGGGTCCCCGCCCTCGTCAGGATCGGATTCGGGCTCCTCCCAGCCGTCCTCCGGTTCCAATTCCGCGGCGGCTTTCTCGCCCGGGGTTGGCCAGGGAATCGCTTCCCCCGCGGCCCAGGCCGGTGGCCGGCCGCCGGGAAGCCAGCCCATCGCCAGCAGGGCGACGTAGACCAGCCAGATCATCAGGAAGGGCAGCAGGCCGAGCAGGGTGACGACGCCGAGCGCCATCCCCAAGGATCCCCAGAAGCGCGTCAGCAGGCCGGTCCGCATCGCCCAGAGGCAGGTGTAGAAGAGGGCGACCACGAGGCCGAGGGCGCCGGCGATCCCGAACCCGGTGACGATCCCAGCCAGCGAGGCTTCGGCGCGCGCGTTCGAGGCTTCGTCGTCTTCGATCTTGCGCTCTTCGCAGGCGGCCGCCGCGGCCTCGCCCTTTTCCGGTTCGTATTCGTCGGCGAAGTCCTTGGCGCCTTCGTCCTTCAGGTCTTCGCGGCATTCCTTCTTCGCTTCGGCGGGGGTCAGGGTCGACTTCGCTTCGCCGGCGACGAACTGGTCCGCCGCTTCCTGCTGCGCCAGCCCGTTGAGCCCGGCAGAGAGACCGAGGAAGAGGGGTGCGGCGACGATCAACCCGATCAGCTGGGCCCGGACCCGGTCGCTGCGGGCGCTCGCGGCGCGGAAGAGATAGACGATGGGGAAGGCGAGGAGCGCGAAGGCCACCGCCTGCAGCACCCCCGCGAAGGTGACCGAACCGCTGTGGGCGTCGATCGAGCGCAGCAGCTCCGCCGTCCCGTCGCCGTTCGCCTCGTTGACGAAGCGCGAAGCGACAAACAGGGCGATCGCCGCCACGGTCGCCAGCGCCACCGGCACAGACCAGCGGGACTCCCAGGCCGTGATCTCGGCCTTGCTCTTTCTCATCTATCCCTCTCGTGGCAGTGGCTCGGGCAGTACGGCGCGTACGCTACCCGAGCATGAGCGAGGTCGAGCCCACCCACGTGGTCCCGCTGGAGGCCGGCGCGGGACCCGACAACCCCCCCTGCCCCGCCTGCGGCGAGCCGCTCTTCGGCTGGATCGGCGAGAAGCGCGGGCTGGGCGGCCCGGTGCGCCGGTGCGAGAGCTGCGGGCTGGGGATCGTCGGCGAGCCCGCTGGTCCCGAGGCGGCGCTGCGCAACCTGGACCGCCTGCGCCACGGGGACACGATCCAGATCGAGAACCGCGCCGGCTTTGGTTGTTCGCTCGGCGGTGCCGGCTGGTCGGGGCTGCAACCCGATGCGAGCCACCTCTTCACGGTCGAGTCGGTGCGCCGGCTCGTCGCCCACCGCGACCAGGTCGTCAAGTCCCGGCGCTGGGCTCCGCTCGCGGGCCTCGCCGCCACCTGGCAGACGCTGCTGAACAGCGTCACCTTCGGCCGCAACGTCGCCCTTGGCGCGATTCGCGACATGCCCTCGGTGAAGGCCGCAAAGCCCTGGCAGCGGCGGATCGACGTCCTCGCCAGCGTCATCCTCGCGGTCCCGGCGCTGCTGGTCACGATTCCGGTCGAGCTGGCCGGCGGCCTCAGCGGCCGCGGTGCAGTGATCCGGATTCGCGTCGAGCTGTTCTAGAGAACTAGCTCAAGCCTTCCCTGGCCTCACGCACCAGCGTCACAGCCTCGGGGAAGAGGACGCGGATCGCGTCGCGGACCTGCATCGCCTGCTCGTCGGCGGTGCCGGTCAGGTCGAGGCGGTTGATCGAGGCGACGGTCATCTCAACCGCCAGCTTGATCGCGTTGTCGGCCCAGGCGACGCGCTGCGAGGACTGCATCTGCTCCGACAGCTCCTCCATGCGAGCGCGGAACTCCTCGGGATCGCCAAACAGGTTGAAGCCCTCCATCGACTCCCATGTAAGCAGAACCGCGACCCCGCCGAGACCAAATCGGCACGTTCTGCGCGTCACGCGTGCGCCCGGCCGGCCTAGCGTTTCTTCCATGGGAAGGGACGGAGACCGGGAGCGTGGGTCGGCGACGGTCGAGCAGGCGGGGCTGGCGGCCCTCGTCGCCCTGCTCCTGATCGCCGCGATCGCCGCGGTATCGGCCGGCGGGGAGGTCGACGCCGGCCGCGGGCTGGCGGGCGCGATCGCCAGGAAGATCGGCTGCGCGCCGCGCCTGCCCGACGGCTGCCGCCACCACCCGCTCGTCCCCGCCTACGGCTGGCCGCTGGCGCGGCTGGCACGGACGCTGGCGCCGGCGCCGGTCGCGCTGCCGGGCCCATCGGGTCTGCCGCTGATGCCGGTCGACTTCCGCCGCTGCCGGCGAGAGAGCTGCGCGGTCGCCGCCGGCCCCCACCTGACCACTTCAGGTCGCCGCACGACCGCCTTCACCGAGATGATCGACAGGCGCGCCGAGGCGGGTTGGGTCGAAGTCGTCTACTGGCTCTACCGCCCCACGCTCAGCTGGGAGCGGATCGCCCGCCGCGCCACCCGCGCTGATATCGAAGCCGCGGCCGGAACGGAAGTGCTGGCCGAGGACGACCCGGCGCTGGTCCCGCTGGAGACGCTCCCCGGGCGCAATCACTACGAGTTCCCCCCAGGCGAACGACCGCCTTGGCAGTGGCGGGTCGCCGGCCGCTACCCCGGCTGGTCGAGCTAGCTGGTGCTCGCTGCCTGAGCCGCTTTGTCGCTCTCGGCGTCCGCCTCGGCCTGGCGGATCAGGCCCCTCCAGTCCGTCGTCCGGAAGACCAGCAGCATCGCCATGAAGCCGAGCACCACCGACCAAGCCGCCATCGCGATCTGGGTGCCGACCGAGAAGGAGAGGACCGCGGTCCGGGTCGGGCCGTGCAGGGTCGCCACCAACAATGCTTGCTGGGCGCCGGCGCCGCCAGGGGTGAAGGGGACGACGTTGGCGATCGCCTGGCAGCTCATCACCAGCATCACGCTGCCAATCGAGCCGCCGATTCCGAACGCCTCAAGGAAGAACCAGAAGGCGGCGAAGCGGCAGAGCCAGCCGACCCCCTGCCAGGCGGCGACCTCGCGCAGGTAGCGCCGCGGCTCGGCGAGGATCACCACCCCCTGCCGCACCCGGGCCCAGAAACGGCGCACGTGGTGGGCCAGGTAGTAGATCCCGATCGCGATCGCCAGCAGAGTCGCCCCAACGGCGATGAAGAACAGCTTCGGGTTTTCGGCCCAGAAGGAGAGCTCGAAGGCGGGCAGCTCCGGGATCTGCGGCAGTGGCGGCAAAAGCCCTTGGCTGATCGCATAGAGCAGGACCAGGATCCCGACCGTAGTGTCGAACACGGTCTGGACCAGGAAGGAGGAGGTGACCGCCGGATAGGAGGATTCGGGGATCTGGCGTTTGACCAGGAAGACCTTGGTCGCGTCGCCCGCGTGGGCGGGGACGATCGCGTTGATCCCGGCCCCGGCGAGGTAGGAGCCGGCGACGCCCAGGTATGGGATCCGCTTGCCCGGATAGGCCGCCTGGAGGACGTTGCGCCAGGCCCAGGCCCGCGCCAGCTGCATCGCCAGCAGAAAAACCAGGGCAATCCCGAAAGCGGTCCAGTCGATTTCCGACAGATGACGGAAGAATTCGGCGGCGCGGCTGAAGAACGCCTCGAAGTTGCCCTGGAGATCAGCGGAGACCATCGCAGCTAGACTAGCCACGCTCGTGCCGGATACCGACACGCACACCCTCCCCAGCACCGCTGCCAATGATCCCGCCGACATGGCGATGTGCGACCGTGCCCGCGAGCGCTACGCGGGCGATCGCAAGAGCCGCTGGCGGCGCCGACGCAAACGTCACGCGCAGCTGCCGAACCTGATCATCATCGGCGGGCTGAAGTGCGGAACGACGAGCATCCACCACTACCTCGGCCTCCATCCGGAAATCCAGATGTCGAAGCCGAAGGAGCTGAACTTCTTCGTCGAGGAGCTGAACTGGGACCTCGGGCTCGACTGGTACGCGAGCCGCTTCGACGACCGCTTCAAGGTCCGCGGCGAGTCCTCTCCCCACTACACCAACCTGCCCCGCTACGAGGGGGTCGCCGAGCGGATCAAGCAGCACACCCCAGACGCGCGCCTGCTCTACATGGTGCGCGACCCGATCAAGCGGATCCTCTCCCACTGGGTCCACGCGACCGGCGCCGGGTATGAGACCGGCGACCTGGTCGAGGTCCTCTCCCGACCCGACACCTCCTACATGAACCGCTCCAAGTTCTGGATGCAGCTGCAGCCCTACCTCGAGCGCTTCGACCGCTCCCAGATCGAGATCATCACCCAGGAGGAGCTGCAGACCGAACGCGAAGAGACGATGCGCAAGGCCTTCGCCTTCGCCGGCGTCGATGAGAGCTTCACCTCCGAGCAGTTCGACCGTGAGTGGGAGAAGTCCAGCGCCAAGGAGGGCGACAAATACCAGCTGATGGAGAAGCTGGTGAAACTTCCCGGGCTGCGCTCCTTCGACCGCAACTTCGACCGCCTGCCGGAGTCGCTGCGCTGGATCGTCGAGAAGGTCGTTCACGATCCCGACAAGCCGCCGGCGGAGAAGCCGAAGCTGCCGGACGATCTTTTCGAGACGGTCCGCGGCCGCTTCACCGAGGACGTCGCCGAGCTGCAGAAATTCGCCGGTCGCGAGTTCGCCGGCTGGCACGACTACAGCTGAGCCGGCCCGGGTAGCCTGCCGCCGATGCGGCGCTTGATGCCCGACCCGGGCATGACCACGATCTCCGAGCAGCTGGAGACCTACCGACCCTGGGAGGTCGAGCGCGAGGGACGACCCTTCGTAGCGATGAACTTCGCCACCACCGTGGACGGGCGGGCGACGATCGGCGGCGTCTCGGGGCCGATCGGCTCGGAGACCGACACGGCGATGCTAGCCGGCTTGCGCAAGCGCTTCGACGCGGTGATGATCGGCGCCGGGACGATGCGGGCCGAGCGCTACGCCGACCTCGAGAAGCGGCTGGTGGTGGTCGAAAGCCACGGCGGCGAGTGGACCGACCCGGCAGACCTACTGCGCTCGCTGAAGGAGGAAGGCGTGCGCGCGGTGATGTGCGAGGGCGGGCCGACGCTGCACGGGTCACTGCAGGCGGCCGGGCTGGTCGACGAGCTGTTCCTGACGATCGCGCCGAAACTGAGCGGCGGCGATGCGGCTCCCCGGATCGTGGAGGGGGCACTGCCGGAGGTGATCGGGCTGGAGCTGGCCTGGCTACTGGAGGAAGACGGCGAGCTCTTCGCCCGCTACCGGCGGACCTGAGTCGACCTATCGATTAGCTTTCGTCTCCCAAAGAGGACGAGGAGAGGAACCGATGGACTTCACCCCCAGCCCCGAGGTCGCCGAGCTGCGTGAGCGCGTGCTCGACTTCATGGACGCCGAGATCTACCCGCAGGAGCGGGAGCTGATGGAGGCGCTCGACGACGAGGTCGGGCCCGGGGTCCCCTATCCCGCCAACCTGACCGCTGTGCGTGACAAGGCGCGGGGAGACGGCCTCTGGAACCTGTTCATGCCCGACGAGCGTTTCGGGCCGGGGCTGAAGAACTGGGAGTACGGGCTGCTCTGCGAGGAGATGGGTCGCAGCCCGATGGCGGCGCCAATGGCCTTCAACTGCTCGGCGCCGGACACCGGCAACATGGAGATCCTCGCCGAGCACGGCACCCCGGAGCAGCGCGAGCAGTGGCTTGAGCCGCTGCTCGAGGGCAGGATCCGCTCCTGCTTCTCGATGACCGAGCCCGAGGTATCCGGCTCCGACCCAACCCTGCTGCAGGCCCAGGCCCGACTCGACGGAGACGAGTGGGTGATCGACGGCCACAAGTGGTTCACCTCGGGCGCGGTGGGCGCCGACTTGGCGATCGCGATGGTCGTTACCGACCCCGACGCCCACCCCTACGCGCGCGCCTCGATGATCTGCGTGCCCACCGACAACCCCGGCTTCAACCTGGTGCGACCGATCTCGGTGATGGGCCACGACGGCGGCCCCGGCCACTGCGAGATCCGCTACGAAGAGTGCCGGGTGCCGAAGGAGAACCTGCTCGGCGAGCGCGGCGCCGGCTTCGCCGTCGCCCAGGACCGCCTCGGCCCAGGCCGCATCCACCACTGCATGCGGGCAATCGGGACCGCCGAGCGAGCGCACGAGATGATGTGCCGCCGCGCCAACGAGCGCACCGCCTTCGGCGGCCCGCTGGGTGAGAAGCAGTTCGTCCAGGAGTCGATCGCCGCCAGCCGGATGGAGATCGACCAGGCCCGCCTGCTGACCCTCTACGCCGCCTGGAAGATGGACACCGAGGGCAAGCGCGCCGCCCGCCAGTCCATTTCCGCGATCAAGATCGTCGCCGCCAACATGGTGATGGACGTGCTCGACCGGGCGATCCAGATCCATGGTTCCCTCGGCATGACCGACGACACGCCGCTGGCGATCATGTGGCGCTTCAGCCGCATGCTGCGCCTTGCCGACGGCCCCGACGAGGTCCACAAGATGGTCCTCGCCCGCCGCGAGCTGAACCGCTGGGCGAAGCGCGCCGAGGCCGAGGCTGAAGGCAACCTCGAGCCCCGGCACGCCGCCCGGATGGTCTGAGGCGAAAAGTTAGGAGACCGGGTCGCTGCGACCCTGGTCCCGCTCGGTGCTCGGAGGGGTGGAGGGATCGCTTGGCGGAGGGTCGGGCGCTGGCCCCGAATCCGGCGGGTCGGTTGGCTGCTGGCTTTCGTTATCCCGATTCGGCCCTTGCTTTAGCCCATCAGAGCGCTGATTCTCACCAGTGGAGTGCCTTTCAGCGCTCGGGTGTGTCCCGACGCTGGATCGCTGATTTGCGCCGGACTGGCTAAGCCGAGGCCTGCCAGCTCCCTCGTCCACCGGCATGGGGTAGTTGCTCTTTTCAGCGCGTTGAGATTCATTCTTGCCAGTCGGGCGCTGGGCTGGCTCGGATGGAATGCCTTTCGCCTCCCCAGCCTGGGTGGTTCCGTCGGTCGTGTCCCCACCCGAGCCCCCGCAGCCAGCCAGGACAAAGGCGACAACGACGGCTGAGAGGACCAAAGGAGAGGGCCGGGAAGATCCCCGGCCCTCTCCAACTGCTCGCAAACGAAGCAACGCTGTCGGTCGACTACCAGACGACGAGATAGAACTCTTCGGTCGTTTCCGAATCGGAGCCGGTGTCCCACATTTCGACTTCGACGTCGGTACCGCCGGGGCATTCGATGAAGCCCGAATTCGACCCGGCAATGACGACGCTAGCCATGTCATTGCCTTCGCCATCGCCCTCGCCCGTAGCCTGAGCGTGGAGGACCGGAAATGGCAGGTTGAAGCAATACGCATCGCCAACCATGGTGGCATTGGGAAGTCCCCTGGTGAGGCCAGGATTCACGCCTCCGTCAGATTCGACCAGACCGAATGCGCGCGGCAGGAACTCATTTTCTGACAGGTTGCTGCGGGCAACCGTGCCGGAAGCCAGTTTGTTGCCGGTGATCGTGCCGGCAGCCACTTTGTTGCCGGTGACCGCTCCATCAGCCAGCTTGTCGTTGGTGATCGAACCGGCTCCGATCGCCGAGCCACCAACCGCACCCGCAGCCAGCTTCGGCCCGGTCACGGCGCCATTCTTGAGCTTGCCGGTGGTCACGGCGTTGTTCTTGATTTTTGCCGTCGTCACAGCGTTCTTCTTGATCTGCTTGGAACCGACGCTGTTCTTGGCGAGGCCGGCCGCAAAGGCGGTGGCACCGCCCAGGACGAGGAACACTGCAAGTGACGACATCACGTTCGCGTACGTGAGCCGCTTCCTGATCTGCTTCACAAAGTCTCTCCCTCTTGTACTTGGTTGGAGAAAGGTCTGTTGGCCTTCCTTGACTGGTTGTCGCACCCTCTCAGGTTCGCCCGACAGCGTCCACCCCGCCCCATCGCTTCTCGGCCTCTTCCCGAAGGCACCCCTAGCTAGTTATCTAGCTAGGGGTGTTAGGCTGTCGGGCATGGCTGAGATAGGGATGCATCAGGCAAAGACTCAACTCTCCAAGCTGGTGGAGCGGGTCGAAGCGGGCGAGGAGATCGTCATCACTCGGCGCGGCAAGCCGGCCGCCCGGCTCGTACCGGAGCGCCGGGGCCAGGGCTTCGCGGCGCTCGCCGGGTCCTGGAAGGACCGGGTGCGGATCGCCGAGGATTTCGACGAGCTGCCGGACGATCTAGCCGAGCCCTTGGGAATGAAGCCCTGATTCTGCTGCTGGACACCTACGTGGTTCTCTGGTGGATGGCGGGGGAACAGGATCTCGTCGGCGAGGAAGCAAGGGCGGCGATCGAAATGGGGACGCCGGTCCTAGTCAGCGCCGTCGTCCTCTGGGAGGTCGCGATCAAGCGTCGCCTCGGCAAGCTCGACGCTCCCGACGACCTGCTCGGTCAGCTCGAGAAAGCCGAGGTCGACCTACTGCCGATCACGCCCCGGCATGCCGATCGGGTCGCGGCGCTGCCGATGCACCACCGCGACCCCTTCGACCGCCTGCTCGTCGCCCAGGCCGAGAGCGACGAACTCCTGCTCGTCACCGCCGACGCCGACCTCGCCGACTACGGGATCGAGACCGTCTGGTAGGCGTTATCCCGCCCGCTCGGCGCGCTCGGCCTCTTCGGCCAGGCGCTCGACCAGCTTGGCGAAGGCGTGGATGCCGTCGTCGACCTTGCCGTAGCCGCCGGCGACGTAGCGGGCGTAGACGCCCTCGAGGATGATCGCCAGCTTCCAGTAGCCGAGGGCGACGTAGAAGCCCAGATCGGAGAGGTCGCGGCCGCTGCGCTCGGCGTAGCGCGTGGCGATCTCCTGCTGGGTCGGGAAGCCGGGGGCGAGGTTGGCGGGCATGCCGAGGGCGACGACGTCGTCGCCGCGTTCGGGCCAGTAGGCCATCAGCAGGCCGACGTCGGCGAGCGGGTCGCCGAGGGTGCAGAGCTCCCAGTCGACCACAGCCGCCACCTCGCCGGCGGGGCTGAGGATCATGTTGTCCAGCCGGTAGTCGCCGTGGACGATCGTCGCTGGGCCCTGCTCGGGGATGCGGGCCGAAAGCGCCGCGTGGACGCGGTCGATCGGCTCCAGCTCGCGGGTCTTCGACTTCTCCCACTGTCCCTGCCAGCGGTGCAGCTGGCGGGCGACGTAGTCCTCCTTGCGGCCGAGGTCGCTGAGCCCGGCGGCGTCGGGGTCGACGGCGTGGATCTGGACCAGGGTGTCGGCGACGCGCTCGCCGATCGCCCGCCGGGCGCCCTCGTCGGGAAAGATCTCCGCCTCCGCCAAACCCCGCAGGACAGGGCCCTCGACGAACTCCATCGCGTAGAAGGGGGCGCCGTTGACGCTCTCGTCCTCGCAGAGCCCGACCACCGGCGCCACCGGCACCTCGGTACCGCCCAGCGCCGAGACGACCTTGAACTCGCGGCCCATGTCG
This sequence comes from Solirubrobacterales bacterium, assembly GCA_045805745.1. Lineage (GTDB taxonomy): Bacteria > Actinomycetota > Thermoleophilia > Solirubrobacterales > 70-9 > VAYN01. Next base: position 390,695 of record JBJMKP010000002.1, on the reverse strand, counting down.
TGGGCCGAGCCGAGCCGCTTGCCCAGCGGCGGCCGCCGCAGCGCCCACTTGCCGCCGGCGGCATCCGTGACCCGGTAGGTGAGGTTGGAGTGACCGCCGGCGATGCGCTCGAAGCGCAGCGGCAGCTCGACCGCGGGGACGTGCTCGCCGAACCAAACACCGAGCGGCTCAGGATTGATTCCGTCCGGAACCGCGACGGTTCCGTCTTGCTCGGTAGCCTCGTCAGCCATCGCGCCTCAAGCATATTCACGATCCAATCGACGGCTGAGCCCCTCGCTCGCCAACCGGCTGCGGATCGGGTTCGCGATCGGCTTTGCCGTGCTCACCGCGATGGCGGTGATCGGCGTCGGCCGCTTCATCCAGCAGCGCCAGGACTACGAGGATTCGATCGCCCGCTCCTACCAGGTGGAGATGGAAGCGCGGGTCGAAATAGCCGCGGGCGGCGGCGGCCGCGAGGCGCGCCAGACGGTCCGTCAGCAGATCGACCATCGAGAAGAACTGCAGGACGAGATCTCCGGTGACACGCGCGACACGGCGCTGCTCGTCGCCGCCGGGCTGATCGCCGGTCTGACCGGAGCGCTGCTCCTCTTCAGCGGCCTGATCTCCTCGATGCGCCGCCCCCTGGAGGAGCTGGTCGCCGCGGCCGGGCGCCTTGCCTCCGGGGACCGAAGCGCCCGGGTCGAGGTCGGCGGCCTGGCCGAGACCGCCACCCTCGGCGCCGCCTTCAACGAGATGGCCGAGGAGCTCGAGCAGGAGGAGAGCAGGCGCGAAGAGCTCGACCGCCTCAAAGACGAGTTCGTGCTCACTGCTTCGCACGAGCTGCGCAGCCCGCTGACCTCGGTCCAGGGGTTCGCCGAGCTGCTGATGCTCGACCGCGAGTCGCTCAGCCCCCAGCAGGCCGAGACGGTGGAAATCATCCTCGACAACTGTCGCCACCTGGTGCGGCTGCTGAACAACCTGCTCGACCTCGCCCGCTCCGACGTCGGCCGCCTGGCGATCCAGCCACAGCCGACCGAGGTCGCACCGCTCGTCGAAGACGTCGTGCGTACGATGCGCGCCCAGACCGAGGCGGGGCACCAGTCGCTGACGGAAGACCTTCCGCCAGACCTGCCTCCCATAAATGTCGAGCCCGACCGGATAAGACAAATACTCGTGAACCTGCTTACGAATGCGCATGAGTACTCGCCCGAAGGAGCGTCCATCGCGGTCGCGGCCCGCCGGATCGGTGCCGAGGTGGAGATCAGCGTGAGCGACGACGGACAGGGCATCCCCGAGGACCAGATCGGCCGCATCTTCGACCGCTTCACCCGCGGCGACGCCGGCCTCACCCAGCGGGTGGGCGGCACCGGCCTGGGTCTGGCGATCTCGAAATCGCTGGCCGAGCTGCACGGTGGCGGCATCGAGGTCGAGTCGACCGTCGGCGCCGGCTCCACCTTCCGGCTGCGGCTGCCGATCGCGCCGCGACCGGCGCTAGGCGGCGGGTCCGGCGACGGTCAGGACCGGACCGCGGCGGAGGCGAACTGATGGCCACCGTCCTCGTCGCCGACGACTCGGAGACGATCCTGCTGCTGATGCGGACGCGCCTGGAGATGGCCGGCCACACGGTCGAGACCGCCGCCGACGGCCAGGAGGTCCTGGATCACATCGCCAACGGCGTCGTCCCCGACATGCTCCTGCTCGACGCGATGATGCCGCGCAAGTCCGGGATCGACGCCCTGCGCGAGCTGCGCAGCGCCGGCTGGGAGGTCCCCGCGCTGATCGTCAGCGCCCACCAGAACGCCGGTGACGCCGACGCCCCGACCGATCTAGGGATCGAGGCCTTCGTCACCAAGCCGATCGACTTCGATCGCCTGCTGGAAACGATCGCCGAGCTGACTGCGTAGCGGTTCCGAACTTAGGGCCCCGATAGGGGACCGAAACTCGGAGCGGTCAGCTCTTGGCGATCTCGAGGCGGATCTCTTTGCCCTCGAGCTTGGTGCCGTCGAGGAACTCGACGGTGCGCTCGGCCACGTCCGGGTCGACCTCGACGAAGGAAAAGCGGTGCAGGACGCGGACGTCGTGGATCGCCTCCTCGGGAAGGACGGCGCCCTCGCGCAGCGCCCAGCGCAGCGCCTGCTCGTCGATGCCGCTGTTCTCGCCGCGGTTGACGAAGAGCTTGGTGGTCTCGGACTTCTCGGCGTCGGCGTCGGCATCGCCGTTGGACTCGGCGGCCGGCTTCGGCTTGCGCTCGCGCCGCTCCCCCCGCTCGCGCTCGCGACGCCGTGGCCGCGGCGCGTGTTCGAGCCGCTCCTCCGGGGTCTCCCACTCGCCGATCGTGGTCTTCACGTCGCGCTCGATGCGGGAGATCTCGTCGCGCTGGTCGGGGGTGACGAAGGTGATCGCGCGCCCGGTCCGCCCCACCCGGCCGGTGCGGCCGATCCGGTGCACGTAGGTCTCGGAGGAGTTCGGCACGTCGTAGTTGATGACGTGGGTGACGTGCTCGACGTCGAGCCCGCGGGCGGCGATGTCGGTCGCCACCAGCAGCTTCACGCGGTGGTCCTTGAAGGAGATCATCACCCCGTCGCGGACGCCCTGGCTGAGGTCGCCGTGCAGCGCCTTCACGTCGAGGCCTTTGTCCTTCAGCAGCTTCTCCAGCTTCGATGCGCCGATTTTGGTCCGGGTGAAGATGATCGCCTGCTCGGGTTCTTCGGTCTTCAGCAACTCGACCAGGCGCGCGGCCTTCTCCTTGGCGGGAACCTCGACGAAGGCCTGGGAGATCTTGTCGACCGTCAGCTGTTTCGGGGTGATTTTGATCGTCACCGGGTCGTACATGTAGCCCTCGGCCAGCTTCTGGATCGGCGGCGGCATCGTCGCCGAGAAGAGCGCCGTCTGGCGCCCGCTCGGGCACATCCGCAGGATCTTCTCGACGTCCTCGATGAAGCCGAGGTCGAGCATCTCGTCGGCCTCGTCGAGGACCACGTAGCGGGCCGCGGTGAGGACCAGCGAGCGGCGGGACATCAGGTCCATCATCCGACCGACGGTGGCGACGACAACATGGGCGCCGGAGCGCAGCTGCGACTGCTGGGATCGAATCGGGGCGCCGCCGAAGACGGCGACGATCTCGATGTCGAGGTGCTCGGCGAAGGTGCGCAGCGCCTGGGTCACCTGGATGCAGAGCTCGCGGGTCGGCGTCATCACGATCGCCTGCACCTCGTTGTTCTCCGGGTCGAGGTACTGCAGCAGCGGCAGGCCGAAGGCCGCCGTCTTACCGGTCCCGGTCTGGGCCTGGCCGATCACGTCGTGGCCGCCGAGCAGCTCGGGGATCGCCTGCTCCTGGATCGGCGTCGGCTCCTCGAAGCCGAGCTCGTCCAGCGCCTGCTGAACGTCAGGCGAGAGGCCTAGGTCTTTGAAGGTGGTCACTTAGTGGGCGGTACTGAGGAGAGGTTCACTTACTGGGGTCCAGCAGGAGCTTGCCGGTGGTGCGGCGGGCGATCAGGTCTTCGTGCGCCCGCTTTGCTTCCGACAGTGGGTAGACCTCGCCGATCGTAACCGCCAGCTCGCCTTTGGCGATCGTCCCGAGCAACTCGCCGATCATCGGCACCAGCAGGTCGGGACGGCTCAGCAGGTGGGCGAGCCAGAAGCCAATCACCGCCTTGGAGCCGCGCAGCAGCGAAGCGGTGGAGATCTCGCGCTGTTCGCGCGAGGCAATGCCGAAGACGACCATCCGCCCCAGCGGCGCCAGCACGTCCATCTCGGCATCGAAGGCGGCACCGCCGCCCATGTGAAGGACGGCGTCGACCCGCTTGCCATCGTTGGCCTCGCGGATCGCCGTGCCGAGGTCCTCGGCACGGGAGTCGACGGTGGCGTCGGCGCCGAGACTCTGCACCAGCTCGCGCTTCTCGTCGCTGGAGGCGAGCCCGATCACCTTGGCGCCGGCCCGCTTGGCCAGCTGCACCGAGAGGGTGCCGGTGCCGCCGGCGGCGGCCTCGACGACGATCGTCTCTCCGGGCTCGATCCGGGCGCAGCGGTGAACCAGCGCCATCGCGGTCAGTCCCTGCAGCAGCCCGCCCGCGGCCTGGTCGTAGTCGACCCCCTCCGGCAGCTCGATCAGCTGCGCCTCCGGGACGGCGACCTGCTCCGCGTAGCCGCCCGTGCCGACCAGGGCGACCACGCGGCGGCCGTCGTCGGTCTGGCCGGCGATCTCCGCCCCCGGGATCAGAGGCAGGGTCTGCTCGGCGAGATAGTCGTTGCGGGAGGCGTGGGTGTCGGCGAAATTAATGCCGCTGCGCTTGACGTTGACGACGATCTCGGCGAGTTTCGGGCTCGGGTCCGGGACGTCGCGATAGTCGAGAACCTCGGGACCGCCGAACTCGTCGATCTGGATCGCTTTCATCGGACGGTGAGTCTCGCAGGACAGGCGTTAGGCTGCCGTCCGCATGTCGCTCACCGTCGTCGGCTCAATCGCCTTTGATGCAGTCAAGACCCCGTTCGGGGAGCGCGAGCGGATGCTCGGCGGCGCCGCCGTCCACTTCTCCCTCGCCGCCAGCTTCTTCACCAAGGTGCGCCCGGTCGGGCCGGTCGGCGAGGACTTCGGCGCCGAGGAGTTCGCGGTGCTGGAAGGCCGGGGCGTCCTCGTCGACGACGTCGAGCGGGTCGCCGGCGGCCAGTCGTTCTTCTGGCGCGGCCGCTACGAGTACGACCTCAACGTCGCCCACACCGAGGACACCCAGCTCGGTGTCTTCGCCGAGTTCGAGCCGAAGCTCTCGGCGGCCTCACAGGAAGCCGACACCCTCTTCCTCGCCAACATCCAGCCGGACCTGCAGCGCCAGGTCCGCGCCCAGTGCGGGGCGGCGCGGCTCAGCGGCCTCGATTCGATGAACCTCTGGATCGAAACCGCGAAGGACTCGCTCACGGCAGCGATCGCCGAGGTCGACTGCCTGGTCGTCAACGACGCCGAGATCCGCATGCTGACCGGCGAATCGAACCTCGCCCGCGCCGCCCGTCAGGTGATGGACATGGGGCCGCGCGCGGTGATCGCCAAGCAGGGCGAGTACGGGGCTGCCCTCTTCACCGAGTCCGGCTTCTTCGCTCTGCCGGGCTTCCCGCTGGAGGACGTGCGCGACCCGACCGGCGCCGGCGACAGCTTCGCCGGCGGCTTCTTCGGCTACCTCGACAGCGTCGAGGAGATCGACGACGACGAGTTGCGGCGGGCGATGGGCTACGGGACCGTGCTCGCCTCCTTCAACGTCGAGGAGTTCGGCACCGAGCGGGTTGCGCGGCTGACCCGCGAAGAGATCAACTCGCGCTTCGAGCAGCTGCGGGCGATGACCCAGTTCGAGGGTCCCGCCACCTCGTAGGGGTTTCGCCCCGACCTCTTAACAGCCGACGCGGGCGAAGTGACAGAATGGGCGCCGCCCCATGGCTTCCGACTCGCTGACGATCACCGACAACCGCACCGGCGAGAGCTACGAGGTGCCGATCTCCGACGGCACGGTGCGGGCGATGGACCTGCGCCAGATCAAAGTCGACGAGGGCGAATTCGGGCTGATGGCCTACGACCCGGCCTTCACCAACACCGCCGCCTGCCGCTCCTCGGTCACCTACATCGACGGCGCCGCCGGCATCCTCGAACACCGCGGCTACTCGATCGAGCAGCTGTGCGAGAAGTCGACCTTCCTCGAGGTTGCCTACCTGCTGGTCTTCGGCCAGCTGCCGACCGCGCCCCAGCTCGACCGCTGGGTCTACGACATCACCCACCACACCTTCGTCCACGAGGATCTGAAGCACTTCTTCGAGGGCTTCCGCTACGACGCCCACCCGATGGGGATGCTGCTGGCCGGGGTCGGCGCGCTCTCTACCTTCTACCCCGACGCGAAGCAGATCGACGACCCGGAAGAGCGCTACATGGCCGCGGTGCGGCTGATCGCCAAGGTGCCGACCCTCGCCGCCTTCTCCTACCGGCACAACATGGGGCTGCCCTACGTCTACCCGGACAACGAGCTGAACTACGCCGAGAACTTCCTCTCGATGGTCTTCAAGAAGACCGAGGACCGCCACATCCCCAAAGAGGCGCTGACCAAGGCGCTCGACGTCCTCTTCATCCTCCACGCCGACCACGAACAGAACTGCTCGACCAGCGCCGTGCGCGGGGTCGGCTCCTCCGACGTCGATCCTTACTCCGCCGTCGCGGCCGGCGTGGCAGCGCTCTACGGACCGCTGCACGGCGGCGCCAACGAGGCGGTGCTGCGGATGCTGCGGAGGATCGAGTCGCCGGAGAACATCCCGGACTTCCTCGAGCGGGTGAAGCAGCGCGAGGAGAAACTGATGGGCTTCGGCCACCGGGTCTACAAAAACTACGACCCGCGGGCGCGGATCATCCAGAAGTACCTGGAGCCGGTCTTCGAGGCGACCGAGTACAACCCGCTGGTCGAGATCGCGCAGGAGCTGGAGAAGCGCGCCCTCGACGACGAGTTCTTCACCGAGCGCAAGCTCTACCCGAATGTCGACTACTACTCGGGGATCATCTACGAGGCGATGGGGATCCCGACCGATATGTTCACGGTCATCTTCGCCATCCCCCGCACCGCCGGCTGGGTCGCCCAGTGGATGGAGATGCAAGAAGACCCAGAGAAGAAAATCGCCCGGCCACGGCAGATCTACACCGGCGAGCGGGAGCTGGAGTACGTGCCCGTCGAGCAGCGCGAGGGGCCGGAGAAAATCGTCGGCCCGCCGGCGAAACGGCCGAAACGGCCGCGGCGCGGCGCCTAGCAGCACTCGTTTCGAGTTAGCCTCGTCCCGTGTCTCGCTGGAAGTTGACCGTGCGCCTCGGCTCGGACGTGGACCACCAGTCCTATGACGACCTCGGCGAGGCCGTGGCGGCGATGCGCGAGCGGGCGCTGGCAATCCGCAGCGAGGGGCCGGTGCGCCCGGTGCAGTCGCTGCGGGACTTCGAGCCCTCGGCCCAGGTCCACGCCCGCCTGCAGCTCAGCAGCGGCGGCTTCCTGCGCAAGTCGGTCGCCGGGGTGGACGTGCGCGGCGACGGCACGTTCGTCCCCTTCAAGGGCGGGGTAACCCGGGAGGAGCTCGACCCGACCGACCACGACACGCCGTTCGACCTCGTGCGCGAGACTCTGGAGGCGGAGCAACGATGAGCACCGAGACCGAGATCCCCAAGGGCAGCTACGCCGCCGGCGAGCGAGTGAAGCTGCCGGCTGGCGCCGAACCGCCCTTCACGGTCTTCATCAACGGCATCGAGCAGCCGAAGCAGAGCTACCGGATCGAAGCCTCAGAGATCCTCTTCGGCCGCCCGATCGTCAAGGAGAAGGTCGGCACCGGGCGCTGGCTGGCGATGTACCTGGGCCTCTTCGGCACCTACCGCAAGAACGAGACGATCGACGTCCAGTTCAGAAAGGGCGGCAAGGTCGAACTGCGCTCCGACCTGCCGGTCATCCCCTACGCCGAGGGCGAGGGCCCGTGAACATCGGCTTCCTCCTCCTCTGCGACCACAGCGAGGCCGTCAACGGCAAGCTCTACCTGACCGGCGGCGGCTGGAACGTCCTCCGCCTCCCCGAGCTGCCCGCCGACTGGTCCTTCTCGATCGGCCTCGGCATCGACGTCGCCTGGCACGAGACCAACAAACCCCACGAGCTGGTCGTCACCGTCCAGGACCCCGACGGGGTTGAGCTGGGCGAGGGTCTGACCGCCAACTTCGAGACCGGCCGCCCACCGGGCCTCCCCGAAGGCCAGGAGCAGCGCCTGGTCATGTCGATCGCCGCCACCGCCAGCTTCGCCACCGCCGGACCCCACGCCGCCGTGGCCCAGGTCAACGGCGAGGAGATCGGCCGCGCCCGGTTTTACCTGATGGAAGGCGAGATGCCCGAAGTCGGGCTCGCCTAGTTGAAGACGTAGAGCAGCAGGAAGGCTATGAGCGCGAATGCCGCGCCGGCTGCCTGGATGCCGCGGTCGCCGGCGATGATTCCTGACATCGAGCGGTCGTCGTTGCGGTCGTAGATCAGGTAGAGGTAGCGGAAGATGCCGTAGACCGCGGGCGGAATGGTGAGCATCATCTGGCTGCCGATCAGCGGTGAGTTGACGGTGTAGATCGCGTAGCTGAGCACGGTGCCGGTGGTGACCAGGGAGACCATCTGGTCGAGGAAGGGCAGCGAGTAGTGCTCGAGGACCGGCCGGGTCGAGGTGCCCTCGTGCAGCTCGGAGACCGCCTCCTGGCGGCGCTTGGTGAAACCGAGGAAGGCGGCGAGCATGCCGGTGCAGAGCAGCAGCCATTCGGAGGCGTGGGCGTCGACGGCGCTGGCGCCAGCGGCGACGCGGAGGATGAAGAGCCCCGCCAGGGTCATCACGTCGACGATCACGATCTGCTTGAGGCCGAGGCTGTAGGCGGTCTGGGCGACGCCGTAGCCGACCGCCATCAGCCCGACTTCCCAGTTGACCGCGCCGAAGGCGAGCGCGATGGCGAGGAGGGCGAGGATCGGGGAGATCGTCATCGCCGCCCGCTCGGAGAGCTCGCCGGCGGCCAGCGGCCGGAAGCGCTTCTTCGGGTGCTTGCGGTCGAGCTCGACGTCGATCAGGTCGTTGAGGAAGTAGCCGGCGCTGGAGATCATGCAGAAGGCGACGAAGGTGATCAGCGCCTCGGCAATCGCGTGACCCTCGGTGAACTTGCCGGAGAACAGCAGCCCGGCGAAGACGAAAACGTTTTTGACCCACTCCTTCGGCCGCCCGGTCTTGATCGCGGCGCGCAGCGGCGAGCGACGCGGCGCCACAGGATCCTGTCCGGGCTGGGCCGGCTCAGCCGGCACGGTGGGCTGTTCGGAGGTGATCGTTTCCATCGCGGGAGGGCGGTGCGGGCGCCGTATCTGGCTGCCCGACCGGGAATGCGAGTCGCGACAGGGTACCGACGAGCGGCGGCGTCCTCATCGTCAGGGGTCGAGCAGCACGCCGGGATTCAGCATTCCTGCAGGGTCGAGCTCCGCCTTGGCGGCGCGGAGGGAGGCGGCGAAGGGGGCCGGGCGCTGGCGGTCGTACCAGGGTCGGTGGTCGCGGCCGACCGCGTGGTGGTGGGTGATCGTGCCGCCGGCGTCTATCAGCGCCTCGGAGACGGCGGCCTTGATCTCGTCCCACTGCTCGACCTCGCCGCCACGGATTGCCGGGGCGATGACCGTGAAGTAGGGGGCGACGCCGTCGGGGTAGACGTGGGTGAAGCGGCAGCTGACCCGGGGGGCGCCGGGGCCGTCGGCGGCAACCCCGCTGGCCTCGGCTGCGGCGCGGCGGGCGGTCTCCATCACCGTCGCGTGGAACTCCTCGAAGCGGTCCCAGGTGATCGACGTCTCGCAGGTCTCGGAGAGGACGCCGCAAGCGACGAAGGTGTCGCGGAGGTAGGGCGCGAGGAGGAAGGCTCCGCGCCACTGCCCCACCGCGTCCCCGCCGTCGCCCGAGGTGCGGACCTTGCCCGGGTCGCCGCCGTGCTCCCGGGCGATCTCCAGCGCCAGGTCCATCCAGGCGTCCACCGGATGGTCGGCGGACTCGAAGCCGAGAATCAGGAGGTCGGCGCTGCCGTCGCCCGCACCGGTCAGCTCGGCCTCGCTTGCATCGAGGAGGCGACAGTTGGCGGGATGGAGGCCGGACTGGGCAACCGCGCGAACCGCGTGAGCGGCAGCGCCGAAGTCGCCGAAAGCGACACTGGCCGAGGCCTTGTGCACGGGGCGCGGCCGCACCCTGACCCAGGCCTCGGCGATCACGCCGAGGATCCCCTCCGAGCCGATCAGCATCCGATCCGGCGAAGGACCCGCGCCGGAGGCCGGCAGCCGGCGGCTCTCCCAGGTCCCCCGCGGAGTGATCGCCCGCACCGACTCGACCAGGTCGTCGATGTGGGTCTCAAGGGTCGCGAAGTGGCCGCCCGCCCGGGTCGCGACCCAGCCACCGAGGGTCGAGTACTCGAACGACTGGGGAAAGTGGCGCAGGGTGAGCCCGTGCTCCTTTAGCTGCTCCTCGAGACCCGGCCCCGTCGCACCGGCCTGTATCCGGGCCGCCAGCGAAGTCGCGTCGACCTCCAAGACCCGGTCCAGCCGCCGCAGGTCCAGGGAGACCGAAGGCCGCTCCTCCAGCCGCGGCTCGACCCCGCCGCAAACGCTCGTCCCACCACCGAACGGAATCACCGCCGCCCCCTCGGCCTCGGCCCAGCCCAGGACCACCTCGATCTCCGACTCGTCCTGCGGAAACGCGACCAGGTCCGGCGGGTTCTCGAACTTCCCGTAGAACCCCCGCACCACATCCCGATAAGCACTCCCAAGCGAATGGAACACCCGCTCGTAGTGCCCATCGGAGAACAGATCCCCAAGCCCGCTCGGCGCCTTCAACCGAACCTCGCGCAGCTCAACCTCGTCGAGAGGCACTGGCTTCTGGACCTCGCCCCCGAACCCGAACCGAGCCCGAATCCCTTCCCCAGCCTCCCGCAGCTGTGTCGCCGTGGGAGCCTGGTCCTCGTACCCCCACCCCCAGTGCTTGAGCCGCCGTTCGGTCACCGGCCCAACCTACCTCGCTACCAGTGCACGCCTTTCATCAGGTGCGCAAAAGCCACGGCCTCGGTGGAGGGAGCCTTGTCGCGAGCCTCGTCCTTCTTCCCTTTGGCCGCCTGAGAATCCGGAAACAGCTTGTAGGCCGTGTTGAGCAGCGAATCGCTCGCCTTCGGCGCCACCGCGTAGACCAGCTCGCCGAAGTTGCCGAGCCGCGTCGCAACCTTCTTCGGGCGGCGGATCATCGCCTTGGTGATCATCTCGGCGGCCTCCTCCGGCGTGATCGCCGGGAACATGTCGTACATCCGGGTCGGCGCGATCATCGGCGTCCGCACCAGCGGCATGTGGATCGTCGTCAGGTGAACGTCGTCTTCGACCACCTCGGAGGCGATCACCCGGCTGAAGGCGTCGAGCGCGGCCTTCGAGGCAACGTAGGCCGAGAAGCGCGGCGGGTTGGTCTGCGTCCCGATCGAGCTGATGTTGATTATGTGGCCGCTCTTGCGACCTCGCATCGCCGGCATCAGGGCCAGGATCAGCCGCACTGCGCCGAGGTAATTGAGCTGAATCGTGCGCTCGAAGTCATGGTAGCGGTCGTAGGAAAGGGAGATCGAGCGGCGGATCGAGCGGCCAGCGTTGTTGACGAGGATGTCGACGTGACCGTGGTAGGTCAGCACCTCCTCGGCCATCCGCTCGATGTCGTCGATGTCGGCCAGATCGCACTGGTGGATGTGGGCGCTGCCCCCGCCGGCGACGATCTCCTCCTTGGTCTCCTCCAGCTTGTCCAGCGAGCGGGCGACCAGCAGCACCGTGGCGCCGGCGTCGGCGACCTTGACCGCGGTCGCTTTGCCGATTCCCGAGGAGGCGCCGGTGATGAGGATGATCTTGCCCCGCACCGCAGCCGAGAGCGAGCGGTCCTTGAACAGGTCGGGATCGAGGTTGCGCTCCCAGTAGTCCCAGACCCGCGCCGCGTAGGACTCCAGCCGCGGCACCTCGATCCCCGAGCCCTTCAGTGCTTTCTGCGTCTGGGTCGAGTCGAAGGTGGTCGGGTAGTCGACGTAGCTGAGCAGCTCGGCCGGCAGGCCCAGCTGGTCGAGCGCGGTCTTGGCGACGCGCTTGGCCGGCGGAAAGAGCTTCAGCGCCGTCCGCAGCGCTCCGCTCGCCGGCTCGGTTACGTCGGTGTCGAGACGGAAGCTCATCTGCGGCGCGTCGGCGGCCTTGGCGAAAATGTTGATCACCTCGCCCGCGGTGTGTGGGTGGGGGTCGGTGAGGTGGAAGGCGCGGCCGTTGAGGCGCGGTTTGTGGGCGATGTGGTCGATCGCCGCGGCGACGTAGTCGACCGGGACGATGTTGATCTCGCCGCCCTCGATCCCCAGCACCGGCAGCCACGAGGGCGCCACCCGCCGCAGCCGCTGCAGGCTCTTGAAGAAGTAGTAGGGCCCGTCGATCTTGTCGATCTCCCCGGTGCGGGAGTCGCCGACCACGATCCCCGGCCGGTAGACCCGCCAGGGGCGCGTGCACTCGTCGCGGACCAGGCGCTCGGACTCGTGCTTGGTGCGGAAGTAGGGGTTGTTGTCGAGCCGCTCGGCCTCCTCGAACATCTCCTCGGTCCACTCGCCGCGGTAGAGCCCGGCAGCCGCGATCGAGCTGACCTGGTGGAAGCAGCCCGCCTCGACCGCGCCGGCGAGCTCGATCGCGTGGCGCGTGCCCTCGACGTTGGCGACCTCCTGGGCGGCGGCGTCGGCGGTCAGGTCATAGATCGCCGCCAGGTGGAAGAAGTGGTCGATCTCGCCCCGCATCTCCAGCATGTCCTCCTCGGAGACGCCGAGGCCGGGCTGGGAGAGGTCGCCGGTAATCGGCACGATGCGGGCGCCGTCGGCACCGAAGCTGGTCCGCAGCTCCTCCAGCCGCCCGCGCGAGCCGGCCCGCACCAGGGCGAAGATCGTGCCCTCCCGCTGGAGCAGTTTCTGGACGAGATTGCGGCCGATGAATCCGGTTGCCCCGGTGACGAAGTAGCTCATTAGCTTGCAGGGTATCTGCCTGGCGCTGCCCGCAAACCTCTTTCCTTAGACTGAGCCCAGAGATGCCAGAGACGGCCACCGTCCAGATCACGATGCCCGAGATGGGCGAGTCGGTCACCGAGGGCATCGTGCTCGAATGGCACGTCGCCGAGGGGGACTCCGTCAAGGAGGGCGATACCGTCGTTGAGGTCTCGACTGACAAGGTCGACGCTGAGGTGCCGGCGCCTGCTGATGGGGTCATTACCAAGCTGATTGCGCAGGTTGACGACGAGGTGCCTGTGGGGGCTCCGTTGGCCGAGATGGAATCCGGGGGCGAGGGACAAGCGCCCTCAGCCGCGGGTCCTGTCTCCGATACGTCCCCCTCCCCGACCGGGGAGGGTCCCGCATCGTCGCCACCCACGGGAGAGTCGCTTTCCAGTGCAGGTTCGAATGGCGGAAATGGCGGCGCCGATGTGCGGGCGACGCCCGTTGCGCGAAGGATTGCTGAGGCCACCGGGGTCGACCTTGCTTCGGTCAGTGGTTCTGGACACGGGGCGAAGGTGACCAAGGACGACGTGTTGGCTGCTGGGCACGGTGGCGGGAATGGCGCGAGCGCTGGGGTTGCTCAGGGTGAGGCTAAGCAGCTTCGGGGGGCTGCGGCGATGCTCGCTAATGCGATGGATGAAAGTCGCCAGGTGCCTACGGCTACCTCGTTCAGGACGATTGCGGTGGACACGCTGGATGCGAAGCGGCGGGCGATCAATGCGGTGCTCAAAGACCGGGGGCTGAAGGTCTCCTTCACCCACCTGGTCGCCTGGGCGATCGTGCGGGCGACCAAGGACTTCCCGGTGATGACCCGCGTCTTCGCCACCGAGGACGGCAAGCCGTTCGCGATCGAGGGCAATCCGGTCAACCTCGGGATCGCCGTCGACGTCGAGAAAAAGGACGGCTCCCACAGCCTGATGGTGCCGGCGATCAAGGGCGCCGACGGGCTCGACTTCACCGGTTTCCACTCCAACTACGAAGAGCTGATCGCGAAGACGCGCGAAAACAAGCTCTCCGCCGACGACTTCCAGGGCACCAACGTCAGCCTCACTAACCCCGGCGGGATCGGGACGATGGCCTCGGTCCCGCGCCTGCTGAGCGGCCAGAGCGCGATCATCGCCACCGGCTCGATCGCCTACCCGCCGGAGTGGAAGCACGCCTCGCCGGAACGGCTGAAGCAGCTGGGCGTCAGCAAGGTGATGACCCTGACCTCGACCTACGACCACCGCGTCATCCAGGGCGCCGAGTCGGGCGCCTTCCTGCGCCGGGTGGAGGAACTGCTGCAGGGCGAGGACGGCTTCTACGAGGCGGTCGCCGCCGACCTCGGCTTCGACGCCGCGACCGTCACCAACGCCCACCCGGCTTCGGCCTCGGCGCCGCCGCTGAGCGCCGCCGCGCCCAGCGCCGAACCCACCACCGCGCCTGGGGAGATCGACGAAGAGCTGCTGCAGGCGGTCCAGGCCGCGACCTCGCTGCTGAAGGCCTACCGCACCCACGGCCACCTCGCCGCCCAGCTCGACCCACTCGGCTCCGAGCCGAAGGGGGATCCCGCGCTGCAGCCCGAGAACGTCAACCTCACTCCGGAGCTGATGGCCCGGATCCCGGCCTCGATCCTCCGCATCGGCGTCCCCGGCGAAACCCTGCTGGAGGCGCTGCCGCGGATGCGCGACTCCTACTGCGGCACGATCGGCTATCAGGTCGAGCACCTCTCCTCCCACCAGCAGCGGATCTGGCTGCGGGAGATGATCGAGACCGGCGCCCACCGCCAGCCGCTCACCGACGAGGAGAAAAAACGCCTGCTGAACCGGCTGATCGACGTCTTCCAGTTCGAGCGTTTCCTCGAGAAAGCGTATTTGGGACAGAAGATCTTCTCGATTGAGGGACTCGACGCGGTTGTGCCGATGCTCGACGAAGCAGTCACCCTCTCCCAGCGCGCCGGGGCCGAGGAGGTCGTCTTCGGAATGGCCCACCGCGGCCGCCTCAGCGTCCTCGCTCACAACCTCGGTCGCCCGGTCGAGTCGATCCTCGCCGAGTTTGAGGGCTCGAAGCAGATCGACGCGGTCAAGGCGGTCGCCGCGATCCCCCACGGCGGCACCGGCGACGTCAAGTACCACTACGGCCACCGCGGCATCTACGAGACCTTCGACGGCAACAAGATCTCGGTCCGGCTCTACCCCAACCCCAGCCACCTCGAGTTCGTCGACCCGGTCGTCACCGGCGGCACCCGCTTCCTGCAGCAGGACTTCGAGGGCCCGAACCTCACACACGACCCGGTGCGCGCGGTGCCGGTGCTGCTCCACGGCGACGCCGCCTTCCCCGCCCAGGGCGTGGTCGCCGAGACGCTCAACCTGCAGTCGCTGCCCGGCTACTCGACCGGCGGCACGATCCACCTCATCCAGAACAACCAGGTCGGCTTCACCACCGACCCCTCGGACGCCCGCTCGACCCCCTACGCCGCCGACATGGCGAAGGGGTTCAACGTGCCGATCATCCACGTCAACGCCGACGACGTCGAGGCCTGCATCGACGCCGTCCGGCTGGCGATGGCCTACCGCGAGCGCTGGTGCCGAGACGTGGTCATCGACGTGATCGGCTACCGCCGCTTCGGCCACAACGAGACCGACGAGCCCGCCTACACGCAGCCGACGGTGGCGGCGAAGATCAAGGCGCACCCGCCGGTCTCGGAGATCTACGCCGAGAAGCTGATCGAGGAGGGGACGGTCTCGGCCGAGGAGGTCGGCAGGGTCTCCGACGAGCGCCACGCGGAGATGTCCGGGGCGCTGAAAGGCCTGCGGGAGAAGATGGCGGCCGGCGAGTACGAGGATCCGACCGTCACCGGCGCCACCACCCAGACCGGCGAACTGCTCGACCGCACCGCCAGCCCGCCGGTCCACACCGCGGTCGAGGCCGACAAGCTGCGGGCGATCAACGAGGAGCTGCTGAAGACGCCGGAAGGATTCAACGTCCACCGCAAGCTGCGGCGCCCGCTGGCGCGCCGGGTCGAGGCTCTGGAGGAGGGCGGGATCGACTTCGGCCAGGCCGAGGCGCTCGCCTTCGGCACCCTGCTGACCGATGGCGTCCACATCCGCCTCACCGGCCAGGACACCGAGCGCGGGACCTTCTCCCATCGACACCTCGTCCTCCACGACGAGAACACCGGCCTCGAGTACACGCCGATGCAGCACCTCGAGGACGCCTCCGCCCCCTTCGAGCTCTACAACAGCCCCCTCTCGGAGACCGCCTGCCTTGGCTTCGAGTACGGCTACTCGGCGGCCAGCCCCAGCGCCCTGGTCCTCTGGGAGGCGCAGTTCGGCGACTTCGCCAACGCCGGCCAGGTGATCATCGACAGCTTCATTGTCTCCGGCGAGTCGAAGTGGGGCCAGCAGACCCGCCTCACCCTGCTCCTGCCCCACGGCTACGAGGGCTCGGGCCCGGAGCACTCCAGCGCCCGGATCGAGCGCTTCCTCGCCCTCGGCGCCGAGGGCAACATTCGCATCGCCAACCCGACCACCGCCGCCCAGTACTTCCACCTGCTGCGCCGCCAGGCGCTGATCAAGAAGCCGCGGCCGCTGATCGTCTTCACCCCGAAGGGCCTGCTGCGCCTTGACAAGGCCACCGCCAACATCGAGCAGCTGACCGACGGCGAACTTCAGTTCATCCTCGACGACCCCACCGCCGGCGAGCGCCGGGAGAAGGTCGAGCGCCTGGTGCTCTGCACCGGCAAGGTCTACTACGACATGGACAACAGCGACCGCCGCGCCGGCGCCGAGAATGTCGCCATCGCCCGGGTTGAGGTCCTCTACCCCTTCGCCCGCGAACACCTCGAGCGGCTCATCGCCTCCTACCCGAACCTGAAGGAGATTGCCTGGGTCCAGGAGGAGCCGCGCAACATGGGCGCCTGGAAGGTGATGTCGCGGCGCATGCCCGACGTCCTCCCCGAGGGGGTCAAGCTGACCTACATCGGCCGTCAGGGCCGGGCCAGCACCGGCGAGGGCTACTCGGGCGCCCACGCGCGCGAGCAGGAGCGCATCGTGCTCACCGCGCTCTCCCCCGGTAGCTGACCTTGGCCCGCAAGCCGTTCGAGAAGCCCGTCCCGGGCGAGCTGTTCGTCTGGGTGAAGCGGTTTTCCTGGGTCGAGCTGGCGATCTTCAGCGGCCTGCTGCTGTTCTGGCTGCTGCCTGGGTTCGAAACCGAGACGATGCTGTTCGGCTGGGCCCACGGCCTTGGCTTCATCGCCCTCTGCGTGGTGATCTGGGTCGCCTGCGTGCGCAAGGAGGCGCCCTACACCTTGCTCGCCGCCACCCTTACCCCGGTCGGCCCGGTCGGAAGCGTGATCGGAATCGAACTCATCGAGCGGAGGGGCTGGGGAGTCGCCGTACGCCCCGGTTCGCACAAAACCCAGGTGGAAAGCGCCCCCGAACGCGGCTAAAGCGCTCGATTCCGCTTGACCGAGCGGGTTCGAGACGCTATAGCTAACTCCTGACTGTTCCTCAGGGCAGTCCCGCCAGGGGGAACGGCTCGCGTCGGCATCCCTCCCTGGCTACCGACGCGCAGGTGCAGTGTGGGTCGCGCGGACCCCCCTGCCTCCCGCGGCCCCGCTGCGCCTACCCTTTTAGCTTGCGCAGGACGGTCTGCAAGATACCGCTGTTTCTGAAGTAGGTGACCTCGTTCGGGGTGTCGAGCCTGACCGTCGCCTCGAAAGCCTTCTCACTGCCATCGTCGCCGCGCGCGGTAACAGTCACCTTCTTCGCCTCCCCCGCTTCGAGGTCGCCGACGTCGAAGCTCTCGGCGCCGGTGAGGCCGAGGGAAGCCGCGCTCTCGCCGTCGGCGAACTGCAGCGGCAGGACCCCCATCCCGATCAGGTTGGAGCGGTGGATGCGCTCGTAGCTCTCGGCGATCACCGCCCGCACCCCGAGCAGTCGCGTCCCCTTCGCCGCCCAGTCGCGGGAGGAGCCGGAGCCGTACTCCTTGCCGGCGAGGACGACCAGCGGCACGCCTTCGGCGGAATAGGCCATGGCGGCCTCGTAGATCGTCGTCTCCTCGCCGTCGGGGAAGTGGCGGGTGAAGCCGCCGGCGCGCTCGACCAGCTGGTTGCGGAGTCGGATGTTGGCGAAGGTGCCGCGGACCATCACCTCGTGATTGCCGCGGCGGGAGCCGTAGGAGTTGAAATCGCTGACGTCCACACCCTGGTCCGTCAACCAGCGACCGGCGGGGCTTTCCTTTTTGATCGCCCCGGCCGGGGAGATGTGGTCGGTGGTAATCGAGTCGCCGAGCAGGGCGAGGGCGCGAGCGCCGGCGATCGGCTCGACTCCGGGAGCCTCGGCCGGCATCTCTTCGAAGAAGCTGGGGCGGCGGACGTAGGTCGAGTCAGGCCAGGTGTAGCGGTCGCCCGCGGGGACGTCGACCCCGTTCCACATCTCGTCGCCGGAGAAGACCCCGGCGTAGTTGCGCTCGTACATCTCGGACTTGACCGAGTCGCCGACGACCTGCTTGATCTCCTCCGAGCTGGGCCAGACGTCCTTCAGGTAGACCGGCTCCCCGTCGGAGCCCTCGCCCAGCGGCTCGGTCTGGAGGTCGATGTCCATCCGGCCGGCGAGCGCGTAGGCAACCACCAGCGGCGGGCTGGCCAGGTAGTTGGCCTTGACGTCCTGGTTGATCCGGCCCTCGAAGTTGCGGTTGCCGGAGAGAACGGCGCAGACCGCGAGGTCGTTCTCGGCGATCGCGGCGGAGATTTCCGGCGCCAGCGGGCCGGAGTTGCCGATGCAGGTGGTGCAGCCGTAGCCGACGAGGTTGAACTGGAGGGCGTCGAGGTACTCGGTCAGGCCGGCGCGGTCGAGGTAGTCGGTGACGACGGTCGATCCCGGCGCCAGCGAGGTCTTCACCCAGGGCTGGCGCTGCAGCCCGCGCTGGACTGCGTTGCGGGCAAGCAGCCCGGCGCCGACCATGACGCTGGGGTTGGAGGTGTTGGTGCAGCTGGTGATCGCCGCGATCACCACGTGGCCGTGGTCGAGCTCGACCTCGCTGCCGTCGGCGAGGGCGACCGTTATCGCGTCGTTGCTGCGGGTCAGGTCGACCGCGGTCCCGCTGACCGCCGGACGCGGCTTGCTGTTGCCGTTGTCGTGGTCCTCGGCCGGCGGGTCCGAGGCGGGGAACGACTCCTCAATCGCCTCGTCGAGACCGGAGGTCATCTGCTCGGCGGCCTCGGCGTTGAATTCGGACATCACCTCGAGGAAGGACTCTTTGGCCTCGGAGAGCGGCACCCGGTCCTGCGGACGTTTCGGGCCGGCGAGGCTGGGGACGACGTCGCCGAGGTCGAGCTCCAGCAGGTCGGAGAAGACCGGGTCCTGGCTGGAAGAATCGGCGAACATCCCCTGCTCTCGGGCGTAGGCATCGACCAGCTCGATCGTCTCGGTCGGGCGGCCGGTGAGATCGAGGTAGCGGAGGGTCTCGGCGTCGACCGGGAAGATCGCGCAGGTCGAGCCGAACTCCGGCGACATGTTGCCGAGGGTGGCGCGATCGGCGAGGCCGAGGGTCGCCAGGCCGGGACCGAAGAACTCGACGAACTTGGAGACGACGCCGCGCTCACGCAGCATCTCGGTCACCGTCAGGACCAGGTCGGTCGCCGTCGCGCCCTCCGGCAGCTCACCGGCGAGCTTGAAGCCGACGACCTGCGGCAGCAGCATCGAGATCGGCTGGCCCAGCATCGCCGCCTCGGCCTCGATCCCCCCCACACCCCAGCCGAGGACGCCCAGACCGTTGACCATCGTCGTGTGCGAGTCGGTGCCGACCAGGGTGTCGGGATAGGCCTGCAGGACGCCGCCGTTCTCGCGGCTGTAGACGACCTGCGAGAGGTACTCGAGGTTGACCTGGTGGCAGATTCCGGTGGCCGGCGGGACGACGCGGAAGTTGTCGAACGACTTCTGTCCCCATTTGAGGAACGAGTAGCGCTCGAGGTTGCGCTCGAAGTCGTGCTCGGCGTTGACGGCGAAGGCACGCTCGTTGCCGAAGGCGTCGACCTGGACCGAGTGGTCGATCACCAGGTCGACGTCGACCAGCGGGTTGATCGCCGCCGGGTCGCCGCCGATCTCCTCCATCGCGTCGCGCATCGCCGCCAGGTCGACGACGGCGGGAACGCCAGTGAAGTCCTGCATCAGGACGCGGGCCGGCTGGAATGGGATCTCAGCGCTTGGCTCGGCCGCCGCGTCCCAGGAGGCGATCGCCTCGACGTCGGCGGCGCTGACCGAGACGCCGTCCTCGAGCCGCAGCACGTTCTCCAGCAGGACCTTGATCGAGTAAGGCAGGCGGGCTACGTCGAAGCGCTCCTGCAGCGCATCGAGGCGGAAGATCTCGAACTCGCGGCTTCCTACCTGGAGGGTCGAACGGGCGCCAAAGGAATCGCTGCTCACAGGTCCATCCTAGGAAAACCGGCGAGGGGGCAAATCAGCGCTTGTCGGCGGAGTGGCCGGAGGCGATGTCTTTGGCTGCCTTCTGGCCGGCGCTGCCGCTCTGAACTTTGACGCTGAGTGAAGGGCTGACGAGAGCTAGGTGGGCGCCGGCACGCTGGGCGAGGGGCGCGATGGTCACCTCTACCTTGTTCTTCTCGATTGCCTTGACGGTCGCGGCGCCAACCTGCTCCGGCGTCGAAGTGCCCATTCCCGGCGGTGGCTTGGCTCCGGCGTCGGCGAACATTCCGGCTTCGCGGATGAAGCCTGGGGAGACGATTGAGACGCCGACACCACGGGGGTCGAGGTCGGCGCGCAGGCCGAGCGAGAAGCCCCGCAGGCCAAACTTGGTGGCGTTGTAGATGGAGCTGCGGGGGCTGGCGGCCTTGCCGGAGAGCGAGGCGACGAAGACAAGGTGGCCGCTACCGGCCTCGAGCATCGCCGGGTAGAGGGCGCGAGCGAGCAGCATCGGCGCCTCGAGGTTGACCCGCAGGGCCCGCTTCACCTCCTCGGCGCTGAACTCGTCGAGCTTGCCGGCGCCGGGCAGGCCGGCGTTGGCGATCAGGATCTCGGTGCCGGCGGCCTCGACCGCGAGGCGCTCGGCGGCATCCGGCTCGGCCAGGTCGGCGGGCAGCACCGAGTGGCCGCTACCGGGTAGCTCGGCCGCCAGCAGGTCCAATGCCTCGCGGTTGCGAGCACTGAGCGCAACCTGCGCTCCGCGCTCGGCCAACGAGCGGGCGATTGCCCTCCCGAGCCCCCCGGTTGCCCCAGTTAGCAGCGCTTTTCGGCCCGAAAGGTTCATCCCAAGGCGCAAGCTATCAGCACAGGCGTCGAACAGATCCTTGATGGGAGAGGGAATCTCGACCAAATATTTGCGTTTTATGAGCAGAACGCCGGGCGATCGTCTACACTGCCCGCGTTCGATCACCGAAACGCCGAGTCCCCAGCGCAAAGAGCGTTTGGGGAGCGGGGGAACCACGTTTTCGGGGCGAGTCCGCCACTCAGGCGGAGGCGCAAGCTCCTTTCGCGCCAGCCCGACAGCTAACCCCGTAGGCCGACGAAGGAGAATCGGTTTGCGTCACAACTTCAGGTTGGCTGGGCTTGTGTTCGTCATCGCCCTCTTTGCCACCGCTCTGTTCGTGCCTGGCTCCGCCTCGGCGCGCTGCACCAGCGGCGGCGCCTCACCCTCCGAAGTGGACATGTGCACGCCGACCGCGAAGGCGAAGCTGCTCCCCAACGGGATGCTGGTGCCGCCCGCGAGCGCACCCACCAAGGTCAAAGCGGTGATCGCCGCGGCGAACAAAATCCGCAGCAAACCGTATGTCTGGGGCGGCGGCCACGCCCGCTGGTGGGACCGTGGCTACGACTGCTCCGGCGCCGTCAGCTTCGCCCTCCACGGCGGCGAATTCCTCGAAAGCCCGCTGCCTTCCGGCCCGCTGATGAAGTGGGAGGAAGAAGGCACCGGCCGCTGGATCACCGTCTGGAGCAACGCCGGCCACGCCTACGCCGAAGTCGCCGGCTTCCGCTGGGACACCTCCGGCGACAGCGGCGGCGAAACCGGCCCGCGCTGGCACGAAGACCTGCGCGACAACGTCGGCTTCGTCCCGCGCCACCCCGCCGGTTATTAACTAGTGCTCCACTGCGGCTAAGCCGCGCGGTCTAGTTTGGCCTTGCATTCCCGGACGGCGCGGATAACGTCACGGGCATAGACGCTGCAACTCCTGACATCCGTCTCACCGGCCTGACCAAGTACTACGGCGAGGTGTCCGCGGTCGCTGGGATCGACCTGGAGATCGCCCAGGGGGAGTTCTTCACGATGTTGGGACCGTCGGGTTCGGGGAAGACGACGACGCTGCGGATGATCGCGGGCTTCGAGGACCCGAGCGAGGGGACGATCGAGCTCGCCGGCGAGGACGTCAGCGGCGTCCCGCCCTACGACCGCGCGGTCAACACCGTCTTCCAGGACTACGCCCTCTTTCCTCACATGAGCGTCGGCGACAACGTCGCCTACGGACTGAAGGTCGCCGGCGTCGACAAGGCCGAGCGGGCCAAGCGCCGCGACGAGGCACTGGAGATGGTCCGCCTGCCCGGCTATGGCGAGCGCAAGCCGGGCGAGCTCTCCGGCGGTCAGCGCCAGCGCGTCGCCCTGGCGCGGGCGATCGTCAACCGCCCCAAAGTGCTGCTGCTCGACGAGCCGCTCGGGGCGCTGGACCTGAAGCTGCGCGAGGAGATGCAGACCGAGCTGAAGTCGATCCAGGGCGAGGTCGGGATCACCTTCGTCTACGTCACCCACGACCAGGACGAGGCGCTGACGATGAGCGACCGGATCGCCGTCTTCAACAACGGCCGGATCGAGCAGGTGAGTCCGCCGCTCG
Source organism: Solirubrobacterales bacterium (assembly GCA_045805745.1). Lineage (GTDB taxonomy): Bacteria > Actinomycetota > Thermoleophilia > Solirubrobacterales > 70-9 > VAYN01. The sequence continues at coordinate 368,331 of JBJMKP010000002.1, read as the reverse complement.
AGCTCTACGAGCGCCCGGCCAACGAGTTCGTCGCCGGTTTCGTCGGCGTCTCCAACCTGATCGAGCGCGATGGGCAGCGGATGACGATCCGCCCCGAGAAGATTGAGCTTCTCGCCCCCGGCGCCGCCACCCAAAGCCTCGAGACCGCGAGCGGCCGCATCCTCGACGTCGCCTACGCCGGCTCGATCACCCGCTACACCGTGCAGTTGGACTCCGGGGAGAAGCTCCAGCTGGTCAAGCAGAACGTGGAGAGCGCGTCCTCGGGCGCGCTGCCGGAGCAGGGCAACGAAGTCCTGGTCGGGTGGCGACCCGAGCACGCGGCCGCCGTCGGCGGGAAGTCAACCAAACAGGAGGTAGCACCATCATGAGGAAAAGGGATGGCAACCCCGCCCGCACGGCGTGGCTCGTCGTCGCCGGCCTGGTCGTTTTCATGCTCGTCCTCGCCGGTTGTGGCGGCGGCAGCGACTCGACCAGCGGCGGCAGTAGCGACGAAGCGCTGCAGAAGCTCGGCAAGGGAGAGGGTGAACTCTCGCTGATCTCCTGGGCCGGCTACGTGGAACCAGGATGGAGCAAGCCGTTCGAACAGAAGACGGGCTGCAAGATCAACAACAAGGAAGCTGGCACTTCCGACGAAATGGTCGAGCTGATGAAATCCGGCCAGTTCGACGGCGTCTCAGCTTCGGGGAACGCCACCGCGCGCCTTGTTGCCTCTGGTGTCGTCGCTCCGGTCAACACCGACCTGGTGCCCAACTACAAGACCGTCTTTGCTGACCTCAAGGACCAGCCGTACAACACCTTCGAAGGCGTGAACTACGGCATCCCGCACGGCCGCGGCGCCAACCTGCTGATGTGGAACGGTGACGATGTCAAGCCCGCGCCCGACTCCTGGAACGTGATGTTCGACCCCAAGGTTGCAGCCAAGTACAAGGGCAAGATCAGCGTCTATGACGAATCCAGCTACATCGCCGACGCCGCGATGTACCTCAAGTTCCACCAGCCGGACTTGGGGATCGAAAACCCCTACGAGCTGAACGAAGAACAGTTCAACGCGGCGATCGACCTGTTGAAGGAACAGCAGTCGGCCGACCCCAGCTATTGGTCCGAAGCCGCCAAGCAGATCTCCGAATATGCGAATGGCGACGTCATGGTCGGAACCACCTGGCAGTACCAGTACTTCACCCTGAAGGGCGAAGGGGTGCCGGTGCAGGCCAGCCCGGCAAGCCAGGGCTTCCTTCCGAAGGAGGGCGCAACCGGCTGGTCGGACACCTGGATGCTCTCCAAGAGGGCCCAGCATCCAAACTGCATGTACGAGTGGATGAACTGGATCATTGAACCGAAAGTCAACGCCGAAGTCGCCGAATGGTTCGGCGAGGCGCCGGCCCAGGAACTCGCCTGCAAGGAAACCGAAAACAAGAATTTCTGCGCTGAATACCACGCCGAAGAACCGAAGTTCTGGGAACGGGTCTACTACTGGGAAACCCCGCTCGCAGACTGCGGCAACGGCGAAGAAGATTGCATGGACTACAACGACTGGGTCAAAGCCTGGACCTCGATCAAAGGCTGATCGCGGTCTGACTCATGGCATCTGAAGCGGTCGTCGAGAGGAGGTCGGTCGGGCATCGCCTGGCCGGCCTCTTCCACGGCCGCCGGCGCCTGCAGGTAGGGGCGCTGCTGGCCGGCCCGGTCGGCTGGCTGGTGGTCGGCTACCTGGGCTCGCTGGCCCTGCTGCTGGTCGCAGCCTTCTGGTCCGTCGACCCGCTCAGCGGGCTGACGATCAAGGAATTCACCCTCGAAAACTTCGAAGCGCTGATCAACGAACCGGTCTACCGCGACATCGTCTGGCGGACCGTCCGCACCGCGATCCTGGTCACCCTGACTGATGCGGTGATCGCCTTCCCGATCGCCTTCTACATGGCAAAGCTGGCGAGCCGCCGGGGCAAAGCGCTGCTGGTGATCGCGATCCTGCTGCCGCTCTGGTCGAGCTACCTGGTCAAGGTCTACGCCTGGCGGACGCTGCTCTCGGCCAACGGGGCGCTTAACTGGGCGCTGGAACCGATCGGGCTGCACGGCCCCGGCTACGGCCAGACGGCGGTCTGGCTGGTGTTCAGCTACCTCTGGCTGCCGTACATGATTCTGCCGATCTACGCCGGGCTGGAGCGGATCCCCAACTCGCTGATCAGCGCCTCCGAGGACCTCGGCGCCTCCCCCTTCACCACCTTCCGGCGGGTGATCCTGCCACTCGCCTTCCCAGCTGTCGTCGCCGGCTCGATCTTCACTTTCTCGCTCACCCTCGGCGACTACATCACCCCCCGCCTGGTCTCCAACGACCAGTTCATCGGCAACGTCATCTACAGCAACATCGCCAACAACCAACCCTTCGCCGCGGCCCTGGCCATGGTCCCGATCGTGGTAATGATCGCCTACCTCCTGGTCGCTCGCCGGCTGGGAGCCTTCGAGCATGTCTAGGTGAGCATGCGATGAGACTCTCGAAACGCTCCCGAATGCTGCTGCGGATCGCAGTCGCGGTCGGCCTCGCCTTCATCTACATCCCGTTGGTCGTGATCGTCGTCTACGCCTTCAACTCGAGCCGGATCCTCGAGTGGCCGCCGCCGAGCTACACCACCCACTGGTTCCACCAGGCGTTCAACGACGAAGCCGCGAAGGACGCCTTCTTCACCTCGCTGAAGGCGGGGGTGGCGGCGAGCGCGATCGCCCTGGTGCTCGGCACCCTGGCCTCGCTGGCCGTTGCCCGGTTCCGGTTCTTCGGCCGCGAGACGATCAGCTTCCTGGTCATCCTGCCGATCGCCCTGCCGGGGATCGTCACCGGTGTGGCGATTAGCAACACCTTCACCCAGGTGTTCGAAATCCCGCTCAGCCTCTTCACCGTGATCGTCGGCCATGCCACCTTCTGCATCGTCGTCGTCTACAACAACGCAGTCGCCCGCCTGCGCCGCCTCTCGGGCTCCTTCGAGGAGGCCTCGGCCGACCTCGGTGCCCACACTTGGCAGACCTTCCGCTACGTCACCTTCCCGGGGATGAAAAGCGCCCTCATCGCCGGAGGCCTGCTCGCCTTCGCCCTCTCCTTCGACGAGATCATCGTCACCAACTTCACGATCGGCGCCGGCGAACAGACCCTGCCGATCTGGATCTTCTCCAACCTCTTCCGCCCCCACGAACTGCCGATTGTCAACGCCGTCGCGGTGATCGTAATCCTGATCTCAATCATCCCCGTCTACCTCGCCCACCGCCTCGGCGGCGAGGAGGGCCCCACCGCCGGCCGCGGGGCAGGAGGCAACATCGACCCCGAGGCAACTGCCATCCCCTAGAAGCGCCGGCGTGTTGAGAAAGCGTCACGCCTGCCGATAGACCGATCATGTGGTACGAGCTCGCTCTCCTTGCCTTCGGCCTACTGCTTGCCTCGCGAGCGCTCTACGCCTACTTCCTCGGACGGCGGCGGGGTTCGGCGGCGGAATTGCTCTCCCATCCTGGAGTCCTCCACATGCTCCTTGCGGGGGCCCTTCTCCTCACCGCGTCGATCGGGCCCTCGCCGCTTGTTCTGGCGCCGTCCTTGCTCCTCCTGGCGCTCCTGATCTGGATCGCGCACCAGGAACGCGTCGCCAGGCGCGAACGCGAACGCAGCGAGCGGGCCGCGGAACTCGGCTGGGAGGCCGATCCCTAGAGCGGGATGTTGCCGTGCTTGCGCTTCGGCTGCTCGACCCGCTTGGTCTGCAGCATCCGCAGGGCGCGGATCAGCTTCGGACGGGTCTGGCGGGGCTCGATGACGTCGTCGATGTAGCCGCGCTCCGCCGCCGAGTAGGGGTTGGCGAAGTGGGCTTTGTAGTCGTCGATCAGTTTCTGGCGGCGCTCGTCGGGAGTTGGCGAGTTGGCGATGTCCTTGCGGTAGATGATGTTGACCGCGCCCTCGGGACCCATCACCGCGACCTCAGCCGTCGGCCAGGCGACGTTGTAGTCGGCCAGCATGTGCTTCGAGTTCATCACGTCGTAGGCGCCGCCGTAGGCCTTGCGGGTAACGACGGTGAGCTTCGGCACCGTCGCCTCGGTGAAGGCGTAGAGCAGCTTGGCGCCGTGGCGGATGATCCCGTTCCACTCCTGGTCGGTGCCCGGGAGGAAGCCCGGAACGTCCGTGAAGGTCAGGATCGGGATGTTGTAGCAATCGCAGGTACGGACGAAGCGGGCTGCCTTCTCGGAGGCCTCTATGTCGAGCACGCCGGCGAGGAAGGCCGGCTGGTTGCCGACGATTCCGACCGGATAGCCGTCGAGGCGGGAGAAGCCGCAGACGATGTTTTTGGCGAAGTGCTCGTGGACCTCGAAGAACTCCTCGTCGTCGACGACGAGGGAGATCACGTTCCTCATGTCGTAGGGCTTCTGAGGATCGTCTGGCACGACCGTGTCGAGGGCCTCGTCTTCGCGCTCGGGGTCGTCGGAGGGCTCGAACCGCGGCGGTGCCTCGAGGTTGTTCGAGGGCAGGAAGCTCATCAGGTAGCGCACGTCCTCCAAGCAGCTCTCCTCGTCCTCGGAGGCGAAGTGCGCCACCCCCGACTTTGAGTTGTGGCTCATCGCCCCACCGAGCTCCTCAAACTCGACTTCCTCGCCGGTCACGGTTTTGATCACTTCCGGGCCGGTGATGAACATGTGCGAGGTCTCTTTGACCATGAAGATGAAGTCGGTCATCGCCGGCGAGTAGACGGCGCCGCCGGCGCAGGGGCCCATGATCAGGCTGATCTGCGGAATCACGCCCGAGCACTTGACGTTGCGGACGAAGACGTCGCCGTAAGCGCCGAGCGAGACGACGCCCTCTTGGATCCGCGCGCCGCCGGAGTCATTGATGCCGATCACCGGCGCCCCGACCTGCGCGGCGAGGTCCATCACCTTGCACATCTTCTCCGCCATCACCTCGCCGAGGCTGCCGCCGAACACGGTGAAGTCTTGGCTGAAGACGAAGACGGTGCGGCCGTCGATCGTGCCGTGCCCGGTGACGACGGCGTCGCCCCAGGGGCGGTTTTTCTGCATCTCGAAGTCGTAGGTGCGATGGCGGACGAAGGTGTCGAGCTCCTCGAAGGAGCCGGGGTCGAGCAGCTTCTCGATCCGCTCGCGGGCGGTCATCTTGCCCTTCGCGTGCTGCTTCTCGACCGCCGCCTCGGAGGCGGAGTTGACCGCGGCCTCGCGCAGCTCGCGCAGGTAGGAGAGCTTCTCGTCGTGGGTTTCCGGGTTTCTCTCGCGCATCGGGCGCGGAAGTCTATTTAGGCCGCGTTTTCGGCGTCCTCAGATAGCCGAAGGGCCCGCCGAGGCGGGCCCTTCGTTTCCACGATGCGGATGCAGATTAGAGCTCGGCGCAAACGGCGTAAGCGACGACCTGCCAGCTGTTGTCTTCTTTACCGATCTCGCGGCCGCCGGCGACCCAGCCGGTGCGAGCGTTGTTCGAGGCCACGACCGGAGCCGATTCGTTGACGACGACGCCGCCTTCGGAGGAGGTGCCGCCGCCGTTAATCCGCACGCCGCCGCCGAGGGCTTCCTTGCCGGAGGGGCAGGTGGCGGTGATCGACTTGGACAGATCGGAGTTGTTGGCGCTCGTTTCCGTCACGTAGGTGACGTTCTTCAGCAGCTGCGCGTAGAGGCTCGCGGACAGCTTCCCGGAGGTGATGGCTTCGTTGCCGATCTTGCCGGTGGCGACCGCTTCCGGACCGATCTTGGCGTTGGTGACCGAGTTCTTGGCCAGGGCCTTGCTGGGCACGGCTTCCTTGCCGAACTTGGCCGAGGTGACCGCGCCGTTGGCGAGTTTCACGCCGGAGACGGCGCCGTTGCCGAGGTCGGCGGTGACGACCCCGTTGTTCTTGATCTTCCCGGAGGTGACGGCCTGGGTCTTGATTTTGGAGTTGGTGACCGCCTGCTTGGCGATGTTGACCGACTTCACCTGGCCGGCGCCGAGCTTGGTCGCGGCGACCGCGGTTGCGCTGAGGGCAATGAAGACTGCGGTGATGGACAAGACGTTGGCAACCGTGAGGTGCCGCTTCAGGATCTTCACTCTTCGGGTCTCCTTGTTGGACTTCGTTGTCAGACGAAAGGTCGGCGCTGGGGCTCGGCGAGGCGGTCGAGGACGGCCTCGAGGTCGGCCTCGGCCAGGCCGGTCTCCTCGCCGGCGCGGATCGCGACGCGGGTGCCGAAGCCCTTCTCGGCCATCGTCACCTCGACTCCGTCGACCTCCCGAATCAGCTCAGCCAGCTCGGGCTCGGACTTCATCAGCGTCCTCGATACCTCGATCATCGGCTCCCGCTTCAACCGGGTAGGCGCCGTTCCTCCCCGGCGGGCGGAATGAGAGAGACCGTTCAGATGACGCTTGGTGAATTTCGGGCGCTATAGCGCCCGAAATTCACCAATCGCTAGAAGAAAGCGCCGCCCTTGTATTCGCCGAAGACCTCGCGCATGGCGCCGCAGACCTCGCCGATCGAGGCATTGGCGGCGAGCGCGGCGCGGATCGGGTGCAGGAGGTTGCCCTCGCCCCGGGCGACGTCGCGGAGGGACTCGAGCCTGGCCTCCACCTCGGCCTGGTCGCGGTTCTCCTTGAAGGCCGCCAGCCGGGCCAGCTGGCGCTGCTCGGCCTCGGGGTCGACCTTGAGGATGTCGACGTCGTCGACCTGGTCGGTGACGAATTTGTTCACCCCGACGATCACGTCCTGGCCGCTCTTGTAGCGCTCGTGGTAGCTGAGGGCGGACTCCTCGATCTCGCGCTGCATGAACTCCAGCGCCTCGACCGAGCCGCCCATCTCTTCGACCTTCTCCATCAGCTCCTTGGCGCGCAGTTCGATCTCGTCGGTTAGCGACTCGACGAAGTAGGAGCCGGCGAAGGGGTCGACGGTGTCGGCGGCGCCGGACTCGTACGCGATCACCTGCTGGGTGCGCAGGGCGATCCGGGCCGAACGCTCGGTCGGCAGCGCCAACGCCTCGTCGAAGCCGTTGGTGTGAAGCGACTGAGTGCCACCGCAGACCGCGGCGAAGCCCTGGAGGGCGACGCGGATGATGTTGACCTCGGGCTGCTGGGCCTGCAGCGTCACCCCGCCGGTCTGGGTGTGGAAGCGGATCTGCATCGATTTCTCGTTCTCGGCCCCGAACCGCTCCTTGACGATCTCGGCCCACATCCGCCGCACGGCGCGGAACTTGGCGATCTCCTGGAAGACGTTGTTGTGGCCGTTGAAGAAGAAGGCCAGCCGCGGCGCGAATTCGTCGATCTTCAGCCCCCGCGCCAGCGCCGCCTCGACGTAGGCGATCGCGTTGGAGAGGGTGAAGGCAACCTCCTGCACGGCCGAGCAGCCCTTCTCGCGGATGTGGTACCCGGAGATCGAGATCGTGTTCCATTTCGGCACGTTCTCGTTGCAGTACTCGAAGATGTCGGTCGTCAGCCGCATCGTCGGCTCGGCTGGGTAGATGTAGTTGCCGCGCGCCATGTACTCCTTCAGCACGTCGTTCTGGACCGTGCCGCGCAGCTTCTCGGAGGGGACGCCCTGTTCCTCGCCGACCAGCTCGTAGAGCAGCAGCAGGATCGCCGCCGGGGCATTGATCGTCATCGAGGTTGAGACGCCGTCGAGCGGGATCTGGTCGAAGCAGATCCGCATGTCCTCGATCGTGTCGATCGGGACCCCGGTGCGGCCGACCTCGCCGTGGCAGAGCGGGTCGTCGGAGTCGCGGCCGAGCTGGGTCGGCAGGTCGAAGGCCATCGAGAGCCCGGTCGAGCCGTGCTCGATCAGGTAGCGGTAGCGCTCGTTGGTGTCCTCGGGAGAGGCGAAGCCGGCGTACTGGCGCATCGTCCAGAGCCGGTCGCGATACATCCGCTCGTGGATGCCGCGGGTGAAGGGCGGCGCGCCGGGCTCGCCAAGGCGCTCCTCGAGGCCGGGGCCGACGTCCCCCTCGTCGTAAAGGGGCTGGATCTCGATTCCGGAGTCGGTGAAAACCCGCTCGTCGTCGGGCCCGACCAGGGGCGCGATCGTGCGGTGGGCCTCGGAGGATCCAGTTGCGTCGCTGCTCGCCATCGCCCGGGAGGATATTGAGACGCGGCTGCCGCCGGTCGCCACGGAGCGGGGGCTCAGTCGCCGGCGCCGACCAGGCGCTCGACGCCGCTCTGGTCGATCGTCCGCCGCAGGCCCTCGTTCAGCTCGACCTTCGGTTCCCAGCCGAGCAGGTCGCGGGCGCGACCGATGTCGGGCTGGCGCTGCTGCGGGTCGTCGGTGGGCAGCGGCTCGTAGACGATCTCCGAGCGGGACTCGGTCACCTCGATCACCGCCTTGGCCAGCTCCAGCAGCGTGAACTCGTTCGGGTTGCCGACGTTGACCGGGGTGTGGATGTCCGACTCGGCAAGCCGGACGATGCCGTCGATCAGGTCGTCGACGTAACAGAAGCTGCGCGTCTGGCTGCCGTCTCCGAACACGGTCAGCGGCCGATCCTGCAGCGCCTGGCGCAGGAAGGTCGGGATCGCGCGGCCGTCGTGGGCGCGCATCCTCGGGCCGTAGGTGTTGAAGATGCGGACGATCGCCGTGTCGAGGCCCTGCTGGCGGTGGTAGGCCATCGTCAGCGCCTCGGCGTAGCGCTTCGCCTCGTCGTAGACCCCGCGCGGGCCGATCGGGTTGACGTGGCCCCAGTAGTCCTCCTTCTGCGGGTGGACCTGGGGGTCGCCGTAGACCTCGCTGGTCGATGCGATCAGGAAGCGGGCGCGCTTGAACTTGGCGACGCCGAGCATGTGGTGGGTCCCGTGGGAGCCGACCTTGAGGGTGTGCAGCGGCAGCCGCAGGTAGTCGATCGGGCTCGCCGGCGAGGCGAGGTGGTAGACGAAGTCGACGTCCTCGGGGATGTCGACCTTCTCGGTAATGTCGATGTTGCGGAACTCGAACCGCTCGTCGCGGATATGAGCGATGTTCTCCAGCGACCCGGTCTCGAGGTTGTCGAGGCAGATCACCCGGTGCCCGTCGCCAAGCAGCCGTTCGCAGAGATGCGACCCGAGAAAGCCGGCGCCGCCGGTGACTACGCAAGTGCTCACGCGGCGATCCTAGCGAGCCTAGGCCGGCAGGCGCCGCCGCCCACGCTGTCGCAATTTCCGGATTTTGGATTGGGGAATCCGTCCAGAAGGGGGGAGAGATTCACCGCGCTCGTACTTAGCGCTGCCAGTGTCCGATGCGAAGAACTGAAGTGGCAGGGAGAAACTGAGTGGTGAACCAGATCGATGCCGAGCGCGAGCCGCGGCGGCCAGAACCCGACGACGCCGCGGCCCGCAAGCGGGCGGCGATCAAGACCTATTCGCAGAACGAAGCGGTCCTGCGGCGGACCGCTCGCCGCTACTCGCTCTGCGCCGACGACGTCGACGAAGCCCTGCAGCGGAGCCTCGAGATCCTCCTCAGCAAGGCCCCCAGCGCGGACCCGCGCGAACTGATCAAGTGGACCCAGACGGTCGTCAAGCACGAGGCGCTGGCGCTGAGGCGGGAGCGCGAGCGAATCCTCGCCGGCCCCGCCGCCGCGGGCGAGGGCGAGGACTGGGTCGCCCTGGTCCCGGCCGCCGCCGACGGTCCGGCCGAGCAGACCGAGCGTCGTGAGGAGATCGCTCGCAGCCGCGAGGCTCTGCAGGCGCTGAAGCCGCAGGAGCTGCGCGCCCTGACCCTGTTCGGCGAGGGCTACTCCTACGTCGAGATCGGCGAGATCACCGGCTGGACCCACACCAAGATCAACCGCTGCCTGGCCGAGGGCCGCGAGCGGTTCCGCCAGCTGGTCGCCCGCAGCGAGGCTGGCGAGCGCTGCGCCGAGCTGCGCCCGCTGCTCTCCTCGTTCTGCGACGGGACGGCCGACCCGGCGGGGGTCGCGATGCTGCGTGAGCACCTGCGGGCCTGCGCCCACTGCCGGGCGACGCTGCGGGCCTACCGGGCGGCGCCGGCGGCAGCCGCGGCGCTCGCGCCAATCCTCCCCCTCCACAGCAGCCTCTGGGAACGGGCCCAGGAGGCCCTTTCCTCGCTGGCAGGTCGTGTCTCCGGCGGGGCAGCTGCCTCGCCTGCCACTGCCGGCGGCGCCGGCAGTGGCGCCGCCGCTTTCGTCAAGGTCGCCGCGGTATGCATCGGCACCGCAGGGGGCGCCGCCGCCTGTGTCGCCGGCGGCCTGGTGCACTCCCCAATCGACGGCGGAGATCGCGAGAGACCGCGGGTGGAGCGTCTGGTCGACGCGCAGTCGACCCCCGATCCCGTGCCGCAGGTCGAATACCAACCGGCCAAGCCCGAGCCGACCCCGCAGCCGAAGCCCAAACAAGAGCCTCATAGCCAGGAGCCGGTCGAAGCCGCCCCGGTTCCCAGCGAACCGGCGCCGGTCGAAAGCGCCGCCGTCGAATCGGCGCCGACCGCCGAACCGGTGGCGGAACCGGCCCCGGCCGAAAGTGGCGGCGGCAGTCCCGCTGGGGAGTTCGGCCCATGAGGGCCGGGAGACCGGCTACGTCGAAGCTTCTCGCCGCAGCGCTGGCAATCTGCCTTGTGGTCCCGGCAGGAACCCAGGCAGCAAGCGGCCAGCTCACCCCCGAGGCAGGCTCCTCCTGGCAGCCGCGGCGGGCGTTTGCGATCGATTGGGATCCGATCGCTCCTCCGAATCCCACCGGAGCCATCTACAAGCTCCGCGACTCCGCTGGCGCGCTGGTCGCGGAAATGAGCCGATCGCTGGACCGGATGCGCGACGACATCGAAGTGCCGCCAGTGCCGGACGCCTACACGCTCGAAGCCTGGCTCGCGAACGCCAACGGCGAAACCGGCCCGCATTCGGTCGCAACCCTTCGCTTCGACAACGCCGCCCCTGGCGCACCCATCGTCGACCCTCCTTCCGGATGGGTCCTCGGTGCCGACGCCGCGGTCGTGGAGATCGGGGCGCCCGCCGACCCGCTGCCGCTGTCCAGCATCGCCGGCTATGCGGTCTCGGTCGACGCCGACGCCGGCAGCTCACCCTGCGGCCAGGCCGGCCGCTGCCTGCCCAGCGAGATCGACCTGCCGGGAAGCAAAGGCGGCGCACTGTCGCTCGGAACCGTTCCCGAGGGAATCCACACGGTGCGCGCGGCAGCGGTCTCGGGGTCGGGAGTGCCGTCGGCAGTGATGGCGGCCACGGTCCGGGTCGACGCCAGCGCTCCGCTCGTCTCCCTCGATGGCACGCCGGCAGGCTGGAGCAGCGGACCGCTGCGGGTCACGGCCCGCGCGACCGACGGGCTCTCCGGGATGGCGGCGAGCGGGCTTCTCGGCCCGTTCACCGCGATCGCCGTCGACGGGGGAGCGCCGGGACGCACGCTCGGCGACGCGGTGAGCGCCTGGATCGGCGGCAGCGGCTTGCACCTGGTCGAATACTTCGCCCGCGACGCGGCCGGCAACCTCAGCAGCGCAGGGTTGTCAGCGGTCCGGATCGACGAAGACCCGCCCCTCGTCGCCTTTTCGGCCGCCCAGGATCCGGCCGAACCGGAGCGGATCGAAGCTGCGGTCAGCGATCCGCTCTCCGGTCCGAGCCCGGACCGCGGCTCGATCGGAATCCGTCCCGCCGGCACCCGCGCCCGTTACGAGCAACTGCCGACCCGCAACGCCGGCGACCGGCTCGTTGCGCACTGGGACTCCGACTCCTATCCGCCCGGGAAGTACGAGCTGATCGCCACCGGTTTCGACGTAACCGGCAATTCGGCAGCCGGCACCGATCGCGCCCACGGGGCGCGGATGGTTCTGGTCAATCCACTCAAGGCCCAGGTCGAGCTGACGGCCGGACTCAGCGGCAAGCTCCTCACCGGCGGGCTGCGCCGATTCGGCGGCGGTCCACTCGCGAGCCGGGACGTCGTCGTCACCGAGAGCTTCGCCGCAGGGTCGGAGCCGCGACAACGCACCACCGTGGTCGGCACCGATCGGCAGGGGGCGTTCGCACTGCGCTTGCGGCCGGGGCCGAGCCGCGACATCGTTGCCCGCTTCGCCGGCACGCCGGTCCTCAGCCGGGCCGCCAGTCGCAGCAGCCATTTCGACGCCGCGACCAAGATCCGGCTGCGGACCTCGAGCTCGAGCGCCAGGGTCGGCGGTGGCCCGGTCGTCTTCAGCGGCAAGATCGCCCATCGCGGCATCGTGGCCGGCGCCGCCGCCGGCCTCCCGGTTGAGCTGCAGTTCCGCTTCGGCCGCAGCCCCTGGAGCGAGTTCCGCACCGTCGAGGCGAATGCCCGCGGGCGCTTCCGCTACCGCTACCGCTTCAGCGACGACGACAGCCGCGGCGTCCGCTTCCAGTTCCGCGCCTACGTAAAAGGCCGCGAGGGCTGGCCCTATGGACCAGGCACCTCGCGGCCTGTAAGCGTCACCGGCCGGTAGCCGGTTGGAAATGCTCTAGCGGAGGGCGGCGAGCTGGTCGCTCACGCTGCCGACCAGACCCTGGGCGCTGCCGACGACGCCCTGGGCGCGGGAAGCCTGCTCCTCGACCGCCTTGCGGACGCGGGTCTCGACTTCGTTGCGGTTGCGCTTCAGCGAGGTCTCGACGTCGCGCTGGCGCTTGCGGGCCTCGCGCTCGACCTGGTTGCGGGTCTTGCGCGCCTCGGAGATCGCTTTGCGGCGGGCGGTGGAGCCACGGCGCTCGGTCCTCTTCAGCGATTTGCGCAGGTTGCTGCGGTAGCTCTTGACCTGTTTCTGGGCCTTGCTGCGGTCGGTCCAGGGCTCGACCAGGTCGGAGACCCGGTCGCTGACGGTGAGGACGGCGCCGACGGGGAAGTCGACGGCGGTCTGGACGACGGTCTGGACCTGGTTCTTCTCAGCAGCCGCGGCGTTGGTGGCGGCGCGCTTGGAAGCGGAAGCGGTTTTCGCCGCCGATTTTTTCGCTTCGGTGGTGGCGCGTTTCGCCTGAGTTTTCGATTTGCTGCCGTTTTTACTCGTTGCCATCTGGAGAAAACACCTCTTAGATCGGGATTTGGGGCTGGGAAAGCCCGGAGTGTAGCGAACGTAAGTTCGTGGGAACGGGTGTTTGTAAACCGCTTTGCGGAAAGGGTTACGCGGTCTTCGCGAGCTGCGCCGCGCGGACCGCGGCGAGGCCGTCCGCGCCGTTGGCCGCGGCGATCGGGTAGCGCGCGTCGAGATCCAGCATCGCCTCCTCCAGCCCGCCGTCGCCGAAAGCGACCGTGCCGCCGGCCTCGCGGACGATCAGCTGGGCGGCGGCGGCGTCGACCGAGCGGCAAGAGCGGAGGCTCAGCATCGCGTCGAAGCGGCCGGCGGCGACATAGGCGGCGGTGATCGCGATCGCGCCGACGACGCGCAGGCGGAAGACCTTGCCGGCGAGCGCCTCGAGGGCCGGCAGCGCCCACTCGGGCTCGACCGACTCGATGCCAACGACCTCGAGCGGCTCCGCCTCTCCCGACACCTGGGCCGGGAAGCCGTTCAACTGGGCGCCCTCGCCGCGACTGGAAAGGAACTCCTCGTCGGCGCCGAAGTCGTGGACGAAGCCGAGCTCGACGTCGGCCATCGAGGGGCCGGAGGCGATGGCGATCGAGACCGCGAAGGAGGGAATCGTGCGGCGGGCGTTGAGCGAGCCGTCGATCGGGTCGATCACCACCCGCTGCTCACCCCCAGAGTTGAAGGTGACTTCGCCGCGCTCCTCGGAGACGGCGACGAAGGAGGCGCCCTGCTCGGCCAGCTGCTCGAGCTCGGCAAAGACCGCGTCCTCGCATTCCCGGTCGATCACCAGGGTGCGGTCGCCCCCCTCCCCCACCCCCTCGTAGACAGTCCGCTCCCCGCTGGTCCGCGCCGCCTCGAAGATCGGGCGCTGGGCAGCGACGATGCGGCGGCAGATCGCCGGCCAGTCGGCGGAGAGGAGATCCATCGACCCAATGCTACGTAGCGGCTAGCTTTGGGCGATGCCCGAGGACCACTCCGCCACCGCCAGCGGCGCTTCCGAGCGCGAGCGCGCCGTCGCCCACCCCGACGGGCCGTTGCTGATCCTCGGCGCGCCCGGCACCGGCAAGACCGAGCTGCTGGCCCGTCGCCTCGCCCACCTGGTCGCCGCCGGGTCCCGGCCCGAGAGCGTGCTGATGCTCGCCTCCCGCCAGGCCACCGCCGGCCGCCTGCGCGAACGCTGCGAGGCGCTGCTGGAGGGGTCCTTCGAGGAGCTCTGGGTCGGCAGCTGGAACGCGATCGGCGAGCGGATCCTGCGCGACCACCCCGAGGAGGCCGGCCTCGACCCCTTCTTCGACGTCCTGAGCCGGGGCGAGCGGCTGGCGATGCTGCTCGACCGGCTCGACCGGCTGCCGCTGCGCCGCCACGAGATCCGCGGCAACCCGGCCGGGCTGCTGGCCCGGCTGCTGGCCCGGATCGACGGGCTGAAGTCCGAACGCGTCGGCCCGACGACGCTCTCCGAACGGGCGCAGGAGAAGGAGGCGGGCGCCGCTGACGAGGCCGCGCGCGAGGCGGCACGGCGGGAGCTCGAGTTCGCCGAGCTCTACTCCGCCCACGACCGGATCCTCGCCGAGTCCGGCAGTCTCGACCACGGTGATGTCTTCCTCGCCCTCGACTGCCTGCTGGTCGAGCGCCCCGACGTGCGGCGGCGGATCGCCGAGCGATTCGAGTTCCTCGCCGTCGACGAACTCGAGGAGACGACCGCGGCGCAGCGGGCGGTGCTGGAGTCGCTCGCAGCCGACAACCCGAACCAGGTCTTCGCCCTTGAGGAGGGCGACGCCGAGGCCGAGGCGAAGCTCGGCGACGAGTGGTTCGCCGGCCTTCACCCGGACGGGGAGAGGATCCTGCTGGAGCGGCGCTTCCGCGACCCCAAGCTCTCCTTCTGGCGCTGCGGCAACGAGCGCGCCCAGGCGCAGGCGGTGGCGCGCGAGGTCGAGCACCTGGTCGCCGGGGGCAGCGCCGCGGAAGAGATCTGCGTCCTCGTCGCCGATCCCGGCAAGCAGGGGGTCGCGGTTGCCGCGGCGATGGAAGAGCGCGGCATCCCGCTCCACCTCTCCGGCCCGACGGCCCTGTTCCAGCGGCCGGAGGTGCGCGACGCGATCGCCTGGTTGAGGGTGCTCGCCGCCCCCGACGACTCCGCCGCCGCGGCCCGGGCCCTGACCCGGCCGCCGGTCGAGCTGCGCTCCGCCGACCTGGCGCGGCTGACGACCATCGCCCGCCGCCGCAAGCTCGACATGGTCGCCGGCTGCGAAGCGGCGCTCGAGAGCCCCCAGTTCCAGCCCGAGGCGCGGGAGCGGATCGGCACCTTCCTCAGGCTCTACAACGCCGCCGCGGCGGTGATGGAGGAACGGCGCGCCGACGTCTTCGTGCGGCGGCTGATCGAGCAGGTCGGGCTGCGCCGCCAGCGCCTCTTCGCCGCCCAGCCGGAGGTCGCCGAGCGCCTGCTCGGCCTCTCGCGCTTGGCCGAGCTAGCGACCGCCTGGTCGCGGCGCGAGCCGCACGGCTCGACCCGCGGCTTCGTCTCCTACTTGAGCGCCGTCGCCGAGGCCGGGGTCGAGCGCGAGGACGCCGAGCAGCCGCGCTCGCCGGGGGCGGTCAACGTGATGGCGGCGGCCGCTGTGAAGGGGCTCGGCTTCGACCACGTCTTCGTCCTCGGGCTGGAGGAGGAGCGCGACTGGGCGGAGATCGGCTGGCCGGCGCGCAGCGGGCTCGTCCTCTCGCGCCTGGAGCGCGGCGGCAGCGGCGAGGCGGCGCGTCCCTCCCATTACTACGAGCGGGCGCTGGAGACGGCGGCTGCCGACGGCGTGACGGAGCAGGCGCACGAGGAGGAGCTGTTCGGCCCGGCCGAGGGGCTGCACGCGACCTACCGAGCCCTGCGCGAGCAGGTGCTGGAGGACTCCTGGCGGGCAGGGCGGGAGCTCTCGGAGCCGCGGCTCGACACCGCGATCGACGTCAACCGGGCAATCGCCCGTTATCTGGAGCTGCTGAAGCTGGCAGCCCTCGCCCAGCGCCCGGGCGACGAGCCGACCGCTGAGGCGATCGAGGCGGTCAACGGGCTGCTGCGGCAGGTGGCGACCCCGGAGCAGCAGGCCGAGCTCGACGCCTCCTCGCTCGACGGGTACCTACTCGACTCCGAGCGCGAGCGCGGCCGCCGGCTGGACCTGGTGGCGGCGCGCGAGGAGCCCTCGCTGGCGGCCTTCCTCCCGCGCCGCGGCGACGGCAAGCTAAGCCTCTCGGCCTCCGACCTCAGCCTGTACCTGACCTGCCCATTGAAGTACAAGTTCGCCCGCGTCTTCGGCATTCCCCAGGAGCCAACGATCAACCAGCGCTTCGGGATCCTCTTCCACAACGTCCTCGAACGCTTCCACAAGGAGCCGCCAGAAAACCCCGAGGATGGCCTGCGTGAGCTGAATCGCCTGTTTGAGTCCGGCTGGCGACGGACCGGGTTCGGCTCCAGCGACGACGAGCTGCAGTTCCGCGACCGCGCCCGCGAGGCATTGCGGCTCTACTGGGAGAACGAGCGCGAGTCAGAGGGCGAGCCGGTCTGGCTGGAGAAAAAGTTCGACTTCAAGGTCGGCGACCACCACGTCCGCGGCCGGGTCGACCGGGTCGACCGCCTGCCCGACGGCGACTACGAGCTGATCGACTACAAGACCGGCGAACGGAAGAGCGCCGAAGACCTCGACGACGACCTGCAGCTGGCGCTCTACCGGATGGCCGCCCGCGAGGCCTGGGGGATCGAGGCCGGCACCGGCAGCTACTACTACGTCCTCGACGGCGACAAAGTCGCGGCGCCGACCAAGCCGGACGACGCCGAGCGAGTGGAGCGCACCGTCCTCCAGGTAGGCGAGGGCATTCTCTCCCAGGACTTCGAGCCACGACCCTCACCCACCGTCTGCAGCTGGTGCGACTACCGCCTCATCTGCCCAGCAGCCGAAGCCTGAAAACAGCTGGGACCATGCCATCGGCCGGCGGGTCCTGTCTCCGATCGGGGGCTCTCCCTACCGGGAGAGTCCTCCCGATCGTCGCCACCCACCGGAAGAAACCAGGGTGGGACCTACCGACTCCGTCCCGGTGCGGCGCTCCTCCGGCGGGTGGCTCCAGTGTGGGGGTTACCGAGCATCCAGCGCAGGTGACCCCCATCAGCTGGAGACGGGACCCGCCGGCCGGGATGGTTGGTCCCTGAGGTTGTTGCTGTTTAAGAAGAGTCGTTGCCGCGTTGGCGGAGGAAGCGTTGGAAGTCCTGGGCGAGGGTGTCGGCTGAGGGGAGCTCGCCCTCCTCGTCGAGCAGCTCCGACTGCTCGGCCTCGATCCGCGTGACCAGCTCCTCGATCTCCGGGTTGGCGGCGACGGCGCGGCCGATCTGCTCTTCGTAGTCGGCGGTTTCCTCCTCCAGCTCAGCCGCCTCGACCGCAATCCCGGTCAGCCCCTCGAGCCGGCGCAGCAGAGCCAGCGCCGCCTTCGGGTTGGGGACAGCGGCGACGTAGTGGGGCACCGCGGCCCAAAGCGAGGCGGAGTCGATGCCGCCCTGGCCGCAGAGATCGTGGACGACGCCGACGATCCCGGTCGGCCCCTCGTAGCTGGAGCGCTCGAGGTCGAGCTCCTCGACCAGCGCGGCGCTCGAGGCGAGCCCGGTGATCGGCACCGGCAGGGTGTGGGAGACCTCGGCGATCAGCGCCCCGAGGGTGACGACCATCTCCACCCCGAGCGCATCGGCGGCGGTCGCGATCGTCTCCGAGAAGGTGCGCCAGCGCAGGTTCGGCTCGGTCCCGTCGAGCAGGACCACGTCGCGGTCGGCGCTGGGGACGCGGGCGGCGTAGATGTCGTTCTCCGGCCACTCGATGCGGCGGGTCTGGCCTTCGTCGAGACTGATCGTCGGCCGGGTCGACTGGAAGTCGAAGTAGTCCTCGGGATCGACCCGGGCCACGAGGTCGGCGTCGAGTGCGGTCGCGATCGAGGTCAGCGCGGTCGAGGCGGAGGCGGCGGCGTCGTTCCAGCCGCGGAAGGCGCAAACCATTACCGGCGAGCGCAGAGCGGGCAAATCACCTTCCCAGATGAGCGAATCCACGCTTACGAGCGTAGACGATGCCGATTGCCCGGATTCGACCTAGGCGGAGCGTGCGCGGCGCACCAGCTGGGTCGCCATGAACAGCGCCAGGGCGGCGAAGGAGAGCTGCAGGATCCGTTCGGAGACGTTGTTGGAGATCGCCACCCCGACCAGGACGCCGAGCGGGGAGAGGACGCCGATGATCGCCGCCTCGCGCAGGCGGACGTTGCCGTAGCCGTACTGGCGATAGGCGCCGACGATCGCGACGACGACGATCATCAGCAGCGAAGTCGCCTCCGCCTCGACCTGGCTGAGGCCGATGAAGATCGTCAGCGCCGGCACGAAGAGAATGCCGCCGCCGACCCCGACGAGGCCGCCGGTCAGCCCGCCGAAAAGGCAGATCAGGGCGGCGAGCACGACGTCCATCAGGCGGCTCCGCTCACGAGAGGATCAGCTCAACGGCGATCGCCACCAGCAGCAGGGCGAAGAGGTAGGAGACGGCGCGCTGCGGGATCCGCTGCTGGATCGCGGTCCCGATCACGACGCCGGCGATCGCGGGGATCGCCAGCAGCAGGCCGGTGCCGACGTGGACGTTGCCATAGATCCCGCCCTGGGCGACCGCGCCGATCAGGCCGATGGCGATGATCGCCGCGAGGCTGGTGCCGGTGGCGAGGCGCTCGCCGTAGGCGAACCAGAAGATCAGCAGCGGCACGATCACCGTCCCGCCGCCGACCCCGAAGAGGCCGCTGAAGACGCCGGCCAGGGTGCCGATCGCCGCCAGCTTCCAGAGCGCGTGGTCCGGAGTCGCGTCGCCGGCGGGCATCTCGCGATACTAGAGCCGTGCCCCACGACCCAGAGAGCGGGGGTGGCGACTGGGCGGCGCGCCTGGCGCCGCTGCGCCGCGATCCCGAGTGCGCAGCGATCCTCACCGACGTCGACGGCACCCTGGCACCGATCGTCGCGCGGGCCGAGGACGCGGCGGTGCCGGCGGCGGCGCGCGAGGTGCTGGAGGCGCTGAGCGAGCGCTATGCGCTGGTCGGCTGCATCTCCGGCCGGCGGGCGGAGGAGGCGCGGCGGCTGGTCGGGCTCGACACACTCGCCTACGCCGGCAACCACGGCTTGGAGCTGCTGCTGCCCGGCGCGGATGCAGTCCAGGCGGACCCTTCGGTGGCCGGCCGCGAGAGCGAAGCGAGCGAGTTCCTCGCCGGCCTCGACGGCGCCCGGTTCGCAATCGGGCTGCGGCAGGAGGACAAGGGCCCGATCCAGGCGCTGCACTGGCGCGGCAGCCCCGACGAGGCGGCAGCCGAAGCGCGAGCGCGGGAGATCGCGATCGAGGCCGGCAAGGCCGGGTTGGAACCGCGCTGGGGGCGCAAGGTGCTGGAGCTGCGCCCGCTGGGCGGCGGCGGCAAGGACGGGGCCGTGGCCTCGCTGCTCGCCGACGCCCCGCTCGACCGCGCCACCTACGCCGGCGACGACCGCACCGACCTCGACGCCTTCCGCCGCCTGCGCGAGTTGCAGGAGGAGGGGCAGCTGAGCACCGCAGTCTGCGTCGGCGTGCTCTCGGCCGAGGCGCCGGCCGAGCTGGCCGAGGAGTCCGACGTCACCGTAGGCGGGCTCGACGGCTGGCTGGCGATCCTCCAGTGGTTGGCGGAGCCGGGAGAAGCGATCGGCTGATGCCCTACACCGACCTGCTCCGCCTCAGCGTCTTCATCACCGCCGCCGAGGCGACGGCCCTGGGGGCGATCACCGCGGTCGGCGCCAACCGCGACTCCGAAACCACGATCGTCCTCATCGCCGCCGCCTGGTGGCTGATCGCCCTGGCGATCGGCTCCTACCTGAGCCGGCCCCAGCACGCCGCCGACGACGTCCGCGACGCTCTCGCCCGCGCCAAGACCGCCACCCAGTTGCCCGACCAGAGCCCGGCCCGGATCGCCTTCACCCGCCTTTGGCCGATCCCCTTCACCGCTGTCGCTGCCGGCGTGCTGGGCATCTTCTTCCCCGGCGTGGCCGCGGTCGGCGCCGGCTACGCCCTGATCGTCTCCCTCGCCTGGCACACCCGCGAGGCGGCGGTGCTGGGGATCGAGCAGCGCGACGGGGTCAAGTTCTACGTCGTCCCCTCCCACCCACTGAAACCGATCGAGCTGGTGCGGACGCCGGGGCTGCGCAGCGACCAGCTCGGCGCGTACTAGCCCTTCCTCAGTTTCTTGATCGCGGCCCAGCTATGGGTGTTGGCGACGTCGGCGGCGGTCAGCCAGGCGCGGCGGGCGGTGGCCACCGCGTAGGCCATGTTGTCGAGCGTGTCGACGCCGTGGGCGTCGGTGTTGAGGACGATCTTCACCCCGGCTTCGGCCGCGAGGCGAGCGTGGAGGTCGGAGAGGTCGCGGCGGTTGGGGTTGCCGTTGATCTCGATCATCGTCCCGGCCCGGGCCGCTGCCTCGGCGACCGCCTCGATATCGATCCCGTAGGGCTCGCGGCGGCCGATCAGCCGGCCGGTGAGATGGCCGATGCAGTCGACGTTGGGGTTCTCGATCGCAGCGAGGACCCGCTCGGTCATCTGCTTTTCGGAGACGCTGAAGGAGGTGTGGACACTGGCGACGACCCAGTCGAGCGCGGCGACCAGATCGTCGGGGTAGTCCAGCGAGCCGTCGAGGCCGATGTTGATCTCCGAGCCGGAGAGCAGGCGGAAGCCCTTCTGACCGCTGCCCTTGTTCCAGGCCTGGACCTCCTCGATCCGGTCCCAGAGGCGCTCGGGGGTGACGTGGTCGCCGAAGCCGTGACTGGCGGAGTGGTCGGTGATCGCCAGGTACTTGTAGCCGCGGTCCCGGGCTGCCTCGGCCATCTCCTCGAGGCTGTTGCGCCCGTCGGAGAGAGTGGTGTGGGAGTGGAGGTCGCCCTTGATGTCCCCGATCTCGACCAGGTCCGGGAGCTTCCCTTCGCGGGCCGCCTTCAGCTCGCCGCGACCCTCGCGCAGCTCCGGCTCGATGTAGGCGTAGCCGAGCCGCTCGTAGACCTCCGCCTCGATCGCGCAGGTCTGGACGTCGCCGCTCTCGGTCTCGGTGATTCCGTGCTCGGAGACCGAGAGGCCACGGCCGACCGCCTCTTCGCGCAGCTGCACGTTGTGGGCCTTGGAGCCGGTGAAGTGCTGCAGCAGGTTGCCGAAGGCGGCGGGCGGGACGATCCGCAGATCGACCGAGACGCCGTTGTGGGTCTGGGCGCGAAGACCGTTGGGGCCGGGCTTGCCGGCGGCGGCGATCAGCGGATGGGAGGCGAGGTGCTCGGCCAGGGCCGCCGGCTCCTCCGCGGTTGCGATCAGGTCGATGTCCTTGCAGGTCTCGCCCCAGCGCCGGACCGAGCCGGCCACCTCCACCCTGTTGGCAGCCGGATGCTCACGCAGCGCCGCCGCCAGTTCCTCTGCGATCGGCTTCACCTTCGAGAGCAGGAGGCGGCCGGGTCCCTCGCCAGGCTCGCCGAGACGCTCCAGCGAGGCGAGGATGTTCTCCTCGGCCTTCGCACCGAGCCCTTTGACGTCGCGGATCTTCTCCCCCTCGGCCGCGGCCTTGAGGTCCTCCATCGAGGAGATTTCCAGCTCTTCGAAGAGGCGGCGGGCGGTCTTCGGACCGACGCCGGGGACGCGGGTCACCTCGATCAGGGTCGGCGGGAACTTCGCCTTCAGCTTCACCGCCGCGGGGATCTCGCCGGTCGCGATCAGCGCATCGATCTTCTCCGCCAGCGTCTTGCCGACGCCGGGGACCTTGGTCGCCTCGCCCCTGGCGGCCAGCTCGGCGACCGAGACCGGGCTCTCGCGGATCGCCTTGGCGGCGGTGCCGTAGGCGAGGACCCGGTACCTGTCGGCGCCGTCGAGCTCGTAGAGGACTCCCAGCTCTTCCAGCGCGGCGGCGATCTCGGCGTTCGTCACCCCGCAAGGAATACCATTGCCGGGCAGCTGGGTAGGGGGAGAAAACGCCGTTTTCCGAGCTTGGGGACTGGCGCTATACTTTCTGAAGTATTGAGCTGAAGCGAAACTTCGACCGGGAGACCGAACCGTGACTGGCAAATTGACCGACGTGACCGACGCCACCTTCAAAGCCGACGTGCTCGACGCCGAGGGCCCTGTCCTCGTCGACTTCTGGGCACCCTGGTGCGGTCCGTGCCGGGTCGTCCATCCGGTTCTGGAGGAGATCGACGCCGAGCGCGATGACCTCAAGATCGTCTCGATCAACGTCGACGAGAACCAGCAGACGGCGGCCAACTACGAGGTCCTCTCGATCCCGACGATGATCCTCTTCAAGGACGGCGCGATTGCCAAGAAAGTCGTCGGCGCGATGCCCAAGCGTCGCCTCGAGGCCGAGCTGGAGCCGGCGCTCGCCTAGAGCGGGCGCCTCCCTCCCAACTAATGCCTTTCGTTCACGTCCACTGGTACGAGGGCCGCTCCGACGAGCAGAAGGCGGAGATCGCCAAACGGATCGAAGCGGCTCTCATCGAGGTGGCGGGAGTCTCCCCGGATCACTGCTGGGTGAAGTTCGACGACTCCTCCAAAGCTGACTTCATTATCGGCGAGAAGCCGCAGGACTAAGCGCGGCTGACGCCGATGCTGAGGTCGCGGCCGTCAATCTTGGCGGCGGCGGCCTCGATCAGGCTGTCGTAGTTCACGGTGACGGCTAGAACCTCGCCCGCCAGGTAGCCCTCGTGTGCCTGAGCCGCCTCGATCAGCTCCAGGTCGCCGTGGAGCGCAAGCGTGATGCGGTCGGTGATCTCCAGGCCCGCTGCTTTGCGGGCGTTCTGGACGGCGTGGACGATCTCGCGGGCTAGGCCCTCGCGGCGGAGGTCGTCGTCGAGCTCGAGCTGGAGGGCTACGGCGTGGCCGGCCTCGGCCTCGACCTCGTAGCCCTCGAGCGGTTCGAGGGCGAGGGTGACGTCGTCCGCGCCGAGGCTGTGGTCGGTTCCGTCGATCGCGATCCCTACTTCGCCGCCTTCGGCGAGGACGCCGCCGACGTTGGCGGCGTCGAGCGACTCGACCGCGGCGGCGACCTGCGGCATCTTCTTGCCGAAGCGGGGGCCGAGAGCGCGGTAGTTGGGTTTGACGCTGTACCGGAGGAGCTCTGACTCGTCGGTGACGAAGTCGAGCTCCTTGACGTTGAGCTCGGCGGTGACCAGGGCGGCGCGGGCTTCGATCGCGGCGCGCTCGGCGTCGTTGGCGACGATCACCGCCCGGCGCAGCGGCTGGCGCACCTTGGCCTTGGCCTGGGCGCGGGCGGCACGGCCGAGCTCGACGGTGAGGCGGACCGCCTCCATCCCCTGCTCCAGCTCTGGGTCGGCCAATGACTCGTCGACCTCTGGGAAGTCGCGCAGGTGGACCGAGGGTTCGGCGTCGGGGCCGGCGAGGTTGCGGTGGATCTCGTCGGCGAGGAAGGGCGTGAACGGGGCCAGCATCGCCACCGTCTCCAACAGGCTGTGGCGCAGGGTCGCGAATGCCGCCCGGTCCCCATCCCAGAAGCGGCGCCGCGAGAGCCGCACGTACCAGTTGGAGAGCTCCTCGACGTAATCGGCGATCGCCCGCCCGGCGGCGGTGCAGTCGAAGTCATCCATCCGCTCGCGCACGGTCGCGGTCGTCGCCTGTAGGCGGGACAGTGCCCAGCGGTCGAGGTCGTTGGCGGTCCCCGGGGTTGGGCCGAAGTCGCTCGCGGACAATCCCTCCGCGTTCGCGTAGAGGACCCAGAAGGAGTAGGTGTTCCAGAGGGTGAGGAGGAACTGGCGGACCGATTCGCCGACCGTGTCGACGCTGAAGCGGTAGCCGGCCCAGGGCTGCTGGGCGGTCAGGTAGTACCAGCGGAAGGCGTCGGCGCCGTGGGCGTTCAGCACGTCCCAGGGGTCGACGACGTTGCCGCGGCTCTTCGACATCTTCTGCCCCTCGGGATCGAGGATCAGTCCGAGACAGACGCAGTTCTTGTAGCTGGAGGTGTCGAACAGCAGGGTCGACTCGGCGAGCAGGGTGTAGAACCAGCCGCGGGTCTGGTCCTGGGCCTCGCAGATGTAGTCGGCCGGGAAGCGCTCCTCGAACTCCTCGGTGCCCTCGAACGGGTAATGGAACTGCGCGAATGGCATCGCGCCGCTGTCGTACCAGGTGTCGATCACCGAGGCGACCCGCCGCATCTCGCCGCCGCACTCGGCGCAGTCGAGGACGACGCCGTCGATGTGGGGCCGGTGAAGATCCTCGGGGACGGCGCCCTTGGCGCGCTCGCGCAGCTCGGCGACCGAGCCGGCGCAGAAGCGGCCGTCGCATCCCTCTTCAGTGCACTCCCAGATCGGCAGCGGGGTCCCCCAGTAGCGGTCGCGCGAGAGCGCCCAGTCGACGTTGTTCTCCAGCCATTTGCCGAAGCGGCCGTGCTTGATGTGCTCCGGGTGCCAGCCGATCTCCTCGTTGTTGGCGAGCAGCTGGTCGCGGACTTGGGAGGTGGCGATGTACCAGCTCGACTTCGCGTAGTAGAGGAGCGGGGTGCCGCAGCGCCAGCAGTGTGGATAGGAGTGCTCGTAGACCTGCTCGCGGAAGAGCAGGCCGCGGGACTCGAGGTCGGCGATCAGCGCTTTGGTCGTTGCCGAGTCCTTGACGAACTGCCCCTCGAAGCCGCTGACGCGGCCGTCGAAGCGACCGTCGAGGCCGACCGGGTTGTAGAGGGTGCCGGCGTCGGTCGGGTCGAAGACGCAGTTGGCGGCGGCGACCGCGTAGTCGTCTTCACCGAAGGCCGGCGCGATGTGGACGAGGCCGGTGCCGTCCTCGGTGGTGACGAAGTCGCCGGCTAGGACCCGGAAAGCGTTGGCCGGGCCACCATCGCTGAGCGCGAAGACCGGACCGCGGTAGGCGCGGCCGACCAGGTCGGTCCCGGCGAACCGGTCAACGACCTCGGCCCCCTCCCCCAGCACCTTCTCGACCAGCGGCTCGGCCAGGATCACCGTCTCGTCGCCGACCCGCGCCCGCACGTAGGTCACCTCGGGCGCGACCGCGACGGCGACGTTGCCCGGCAGGGTCCACGGGGTCGTCGTCCAGACCAGGAGCGACTCGCCCGCCTCGCTCCCGTCATCGCCCAGCAACGGGAAGCGCACGTATATGGAGGGATCCTCGACGTCCTCGTAGCCCAGCGCCACCTCGTGCGAGGAGAGCGCCGTCCCGCAGCGCGGGCAGTAGGGGACGACCTTGTGGCCCTCGTAGAGGCGCTCCTCGTCCCAGAGCTTCTTCAGCGACCACCAGACCGACTCGATGTAGTCGTCCTCGAGGGTGACGTAGGGGTCGTCAAGATCGATCCAGAACCCGATCCGCTCGGTCAGCTTGTTCCAGTCCTCGACGTACTCGAAGACCGATTCGCGGCAGCGCTGGTTGAACTCGGCGATCCCGAACTCCTCGATCTCCTGCTTGGAGGAGATTCCCAGCTGCTTTTCGACCTCGAGCTCGACCGGCAGCCCGTGGCAGTCCCAGCCCGCCTTGCGCGGCACCCGGTACCCGCACATCGTCTTGTAGCGGGGGTAGACGTCCTTGAAGACCCGGGCGAGGACGTGGTGGGAGCCGGGCTTGCCGTTGGCGGTCGGCGGGCCCTCGTAGAAGCTCCAGACCGGCGCCCCGGCGCGGGCCGCCAGCGAGCGGGCGAAGACATCGTCCTCGCGCCAGCGCGCCAGCACCCGCTCCTCCAGCTCGGGAAAGGACTGCTTCGGGTCGACGGGATCGAATCCAGGCATGAAGCTGAGGATTCTAGGAGGGGTGGGCCAAACCCCCGCTGCGGGTCAGGCGCGACTCACCAAACGAGGACGAAGTCCTCCGGATCATCGGGGTGGACGTAGACGGGCAGGACCAGTCCCGCCTCCATCCGCCTGGCGGCGAAGACGGGCATGATCTCCCGCCGCTTTGCCTCCCGAGTGCCGAACCCCGGCAGGTCGAGCTCGAGCCGCAAGCTCATCAGCGGCATCTCGTTCACTTCGGCGTGGCTGGAGGCGGCGAGGACCGTCGCGGTGCCGCGCAGCCCCTGCCGGAAGATCCAGTCCTGGTGCGCGGCCTTGCGCTCCTGGCGCCGCGCGTACCAGAGCAGCCCGCCGGCGACGAGGACCCAGATGACCCCGATCGAGGCGAGGATCCCGGCGACCTCGCCCGGCGCTCCGGCCAGGAGCGGGACGATCGCCAGCGCCGCGCCGGCGAGGCCGAAGAAGGCGATCAGGCCGATCCCGACCCGGTTCAGCTGCATTACTCCTCACACTCCTCGCGGACCCGGGTGGCGACGTGGGCGGTTGCCTCGCAGAGCGCGGCTAGGCCCGCGGCGCCCGGGTCGTCGGCCTCGATGCTGCCGAGCAGGGCGCCGTAGGCGAGCTCGAAGGAGAAGTCGGCCGGCGCTTTGATCCCGAGCCAGTCGACCAGGCTGGGCGAGAACAGCTGCCGCAGCCAGTTGGGGTCCTGGAAGGGGCTGGTGCTGATCGTGTAGCGCTCGTTCAGGGCCGTGCTCTCGGTCCAGAGCTTCGAGTGGCGCGCCTCGAAGCCGTAGAACTCGTCGTCGCGGGTGCTGCGGCCGCGGCGGATGCAGAAGACGCGCGGCGCGAAGGCGGTCGCCGCCGGCACCTCGGTCAGCGCCACCTGGAAGCGAAAGGTCTTGTTGCGCCGGTAGGCGAGCTGGCCGACCGTGCCGGCGACCGCCTCGCCGAGCGCGCCGCGCAGCGCCGGCCGCAGCCCCGCTCCGGCGGCCTCGACCAGCAGCGGCGTCAGCGGGCCGGGGTCGAAGCCCGGCAGCTGCTCGAGCCCGCGGTCGGCGGCCAGCTCGGCGTAGGCGGCGGCAGGGTCGGACACGGCCGCAGCGTATGGATGCGGGCGGCGTTAGGGTCCCGGCCATGGACAGATACGACTTGAACGGAAAGGTCGCCCTGGTGACCGGCGGCGCCCGCGGAATCGGCTTCGAGACCGCGCGGCAGATGCACCTGCGCGGCGCCTCAGTGGCGGTGCTGGACATCGACGCCGACGAGGCGCGCGAGGCGGCGGAGCGGATCGGGCCGCGGGCAATCGGGCTCGGCGGCGACGTCACCGACCAGAGCGCGATGATGAACGCGGTCGCCGAGATCGTCGAAAAGCTCGGCGGGCTCGACGTCGCCGTCGCCAACGCCGGCATCGCCCAGAAGCAGTTCGCGACCGTGCGCGGCATCTCCGGCGAGGAGTGGGAGCGGGTCTTCGAGGTCGACCTGCTCGGGGTCTGGCGGACGGTGCGCGCGGCGCTGCCGCAGATCGTCGAGCGCCAGGGGCAGATGATCGTCGTCTCCTCCGTCTACGCCTTCGCCAACGGCTTCGGCAACACCCCCTATGCGGTCGCCAAGGCGGGGATCGAGTCGCTCGGCCGGGCGCTGCGGGTGGAGCTGAAAGCGCACGGGGCGAGCGCCAGCGTCGCCTACTTCGGCTGGGTCGACACCAAACTGGTCCAGGACGCCTTCGCCCAGGAAGACGCCGAGCGGGTTCGCAAACTCAGCCCCGACTGGCTGATGAAACGGATCACCCCGGCCGAGGCCGGTGCCGGACTGGTGCGCGGCATCGAAGAACAGGCGCCGCGGATCTTCGTCCCCAAGTGGTGGCGCTACATGTCGGCCTTCCGCGGTCTCGTCAACCCGTTGCTCGACAAGCGGATGGAGGCGGAACCGAAATACGCCGACCTGGTGAAGTACATCGACGGCAAGACCGTCGATGCGGGCAAGGTGCAGGCCGAGGACGCCGCGTAGCGCTCAGCGGCTGAGCCGCTCGAGCAGGCAGACGACCGACTCATAGGGCTCGCCGGTGGCGCGAGTCATCGCGATCTCGCAGGTGCGGTTGCTGGAAAGGTGGGCGTCGAAGCTGCGTCCGGCCAGCTCTTCGGCCTGCGGCCGGGTGGCCGACGCGGTCAGCTCCGGGTGGGAGATGCCGCGATCGCCGGCGAACCCGCAGCAGGTCGCCGACGGGGGCACATAGACATCCTCGGCAAGAGCCGAGGCAAGCACCCGCAGCGGGTGAGTGAGACCGAGCCGCCGGGTCGCGCAGGTTGGATGCACGGCGGCCGAACCGACCTTCCCACTCAGCTCCAGCTCTGGCAGCAGCCGCAGCGCCCAGGCAACCGAATCGACGATCTCCATCTTCGAAAGCCGCTCCGAGTTCTCCTCACTGAGGACGCCGTCAGCGGGTTCAGCAATCGCCCCGGTGCAAGAGGCAGCATCGATCACCACCGGCAGCGCCCCTCCCCCACTCCACTCCCAAAGCCGCTCCACCATCTCATTCGCCTTGTGCGCCTGAGCAGCCGCAAACCCTTTCGAGCCCCAAGGCAGCCCACAACAGCTCCCGTCCACCCCATCTGGAACCCAAACCGGCAACCCGGCCCTCGCCGAGACCGCCATCAACGCCTCGATCGGATTCCCATCAAAGATGCGATTCGTGCAGCTAGGCACGTAAACCGCAGCGGCCTCGGATGGAGGAGTCGGTGACCCCTCCCGGACCCTCCCCGCTGTTGTCCGGGAGGGGTCACCGACTCCTCCCCAAGCAGCCGGACCAGGCAGACCCTTCCCGCGCTTAGTCCTCCGCGCCAACGGCCCACCGAATTTCAGCCCGATCCGCGATGCCTTCTCGACAGCCTTCCAACGCTTCGCCGCCGCCAAAGCCCGCTTTTCAGCCCGCTCCGAATGCTGCGCCACCCGCAGCTCCTTGACCATCCGCCCGGTATCGATTCCCAGCGGGCAGGCGATCTGGCAGGACCCGTCCGTCGCGCACGTCTCCAGCGCGTCGTAGTCGTACTCCGCCAGCAGCGCCTGCTGCACCGGCGAGCCCTCGGGCTGCCGCGCCATCTCCCGCCGCAGGACGATCCGCTGCCGCGGCGTCGTCGTCAAGTTGCGGCTCGGGCAGACCGGCTCGCAGAAGCCGCACTCGACGCAGGTCGTGGCCCCGCCCCAGTCCTCGATCGCCGGCGTCGTTTTCAGGTCGCGCAGGTGGACGCCGGGGTCGCGGCTGAGGAGGACGTCGGGCGAGAGCACCGCGTCCGTGTCGGCCAGCCGCTTCACTCGCCACATCAGCTCGGTCGCCTTCTCGCCCCACTCGCGCTCCACATAAGGGGCCATGTTGACCCCGGTCCCGTGCTCGGCCTTGAGCGAACCGTCGTACTTGTCGACGATCAGCTCGACCAGGCCTCCCATGAAGGCCTCGTAGCGGTCGAGGTCCTCCTGTTTGGCGAAGTCCGGGGTCAGCATGAAGTGCAGGTTCCCGGCCGAGGCGTGGCCCGCAACGCCCGCCAGGAAGCCGTGCTGGCCGAGCAGCGCCTGCAGGTCCTTAGCCCCCTCGGCGATCCGCTCCGGCGGCACGCAGACGTCCTCGACGATCAGCGCCGTCCCCTCCGGCCGCACCCGGCCGATCAGCCCGTGCAGGCCCTCGCGCACCCGCCAGGCCAGCTCGATCGCCTCGGGGTCGCGGGTGAAGTCGAGCGGGCGGATCGTCTCGTGGGAGCCGAGGATCGCTTCGGCGCGCAGGACCTGGGCGGCCACCTCGCCCTCGTCGGCGCCGCCGAACTCGACCAGCAGCACCGCCGACTCGGGCGGCAGCTCTTTCCACTCCTGTGGCGCGCCGACCATGTTCCAGGCGGCGGTGATCAGCGCCGGCGCGACCATCAGCTCGACCGCGGTGGCGCCGGAGGCGACCAGGTCCTGGACCGGCGCGACCGCCTCGTCGATGCCGGGGAAGTGGACCCAGGCGGTGGTCGTAGCCGGCGGCTGCGGCACG
Organism: Solirubrobacterales bacterium; assembly: GCA_045805745.1. GTDB lineage: Bacteria > Actinomycetota > Thermoleophilia > Solirubrobacterales > 70-9 > VAYN01. Next base: position 338,621 of record JBJMKP010000002.1, on the reverse strand, counting down.
GTCTCGAAGACGACCTCGGCGACGAAGGCGAGCGTCCCCTCGGAGCCGACCAGCAGGCGGCGGAAGATCTCCAGCGGCTCGTCGGCGTCGAGGAAGGCGCAGAGGCGGTAGCCGGTGGTGTTCTTGATCGCGAACTTGCGGCGGATCCGCTCGGCGAGCTCGGCGTCGGCGCGGATCTCGTCGCGGATCGCCTCCAGGCCGGCGACCAGCTCCGGCTCGGCGGCGGCGAAGCGCTCGGCGGCGCTCGGCGCACCGGTGTCGATTTTGGTCCCCGAGGGAAGGACGAAGGTCAGTTCGCGGACGGTCGAGTAGGAGTCCTTGGTGACGCCGCAGCGCATCCCGCCCGAGTTGTTGGCGACGACGCCGCCGACCGTGCAGACGTCGGTGCTGGCCGGGTCGGGGCCGAGCTTGCGGCCGTAGGGGGCGAGGACGCGGTTGGCGTGGCCGAGGATCGTCCCCGGCTTGACCCGCGCCCGGGCGCCCTCGTCGGTGACCGCGACGCCGCCGAAGTGCTTGCGGACGTCGACGAGGATGCCGTCGCTCTGGCCCTGGCCGTTGAGGCTGGTGCCGCCGGCGCGGAAGGTGACGGGGATGTCCCGCTCCCGGCCGAAGCGGAGCACCTTGGCGACGTCGTCGGCGTCGCGCGCCTCGACCACCGCCCGCGGGAAGCGCCGGTAGGGGCTGGCGTCGGAGGCGTAGGCGACCAGGTCGCTGACGCGGTGCAGGACCCGGTCGGCGCCGAGCAGCTCCTCGAGGTCGCCGCGCAGCGGCTCGACAACCCCATCTGCCAGCGAGTCCGGAGCACGATCGTCTGCCACCTGGCTCGGGGGCGGCGGGGCCGGTGACGAGAGCCGGGGGGATGCTCGACGGAGCCTCCCCGCTGTTCTCCGGCGAGTATCCCCCCGGCTCTCTCCAGCCTGCACGGACATCTCCTAGAAGAGGGACATCCCGGGCGCCACCGGGACTTCGACCAGCTCCGGCTGCGAGGAGGCGAGCGCGGCGCTGAGCGCGCCCGCGACCTCGTCGCGCCCCTTCGCCCGGTGCGCCTTGACCCCGTACCCCTCCGCCACCGAGGCGACGTCGAGCTTCGGCAGATCGAGGCCGGGGGCGCCATTCACCTGCTCGACTTCGGCGAACCACTTGAGGATCGCGTACTCGGAGTTCTGCAGGACGAGGAAGGTGACCGGGGCCTGGTAGGCGACGGCGCTCCAGAAGGCGGTGATCGCGTACTGGGCCGAGCCCTCGCCGAGGACACAGACGACCGGACGGTCGGGCTGGGCGAGCTGGACGCCGACCGCGGCCGCGAGGCCGAAGCCGAGACCGCCGCCGGCGCTGAAGTAGTAGCTGCCGGGTCGCGAGATCCGCAGCTGGTTGCGCAGCGCCAGCGTGCTCGAGGGCGACTCGAGGACGACGATCGCGTCCTCGGGCATCACTTCGGCGAGGGCGGTGTGGACGGTCGAGGGGTTGAGCGGGTCCTCAGCCGGGATTTCCTGGGGTCCGGGATTCGGCTCCGGCGCCGGGCGGCTCGACTCGGGCACCGCCTCGACCAGCGCCGCCAGGGTGAGGCCGACGTCGGCGACGATCGCGTCGCCCATCGGCGCTCGAACCGCCTCGTCGGGATCGCTGGTGATCGCCACCAGGCTCGCCCCCTCGGGCAATAATGGCCCCGGGATATAGGGGTAGTAAGGGAAGACCGAGCTGCCGACGACGACGATCAGGTCGTGCCCCTCCAGCGTCTGGCCGACGGGGCCGATCGCCGGCGGCAGGACACCGCGGAAGTTGGGGTGGTTCTCGGGGAAGCCGAGGCGGTGGCCGCCGGTGGCGGGCGAGGCCCAGACCGGCAGGCGCTGGCGCTCGGCGAGGGCGACGGCGGTGTCCCAGGCACCGACGGTGTCGACGTCGGGGCCGGCGACGAGGACCGGGTTCGAGGCCGCGTCGAGCCGCTCGGCGAGGGCGCGGACCGCCTCGGGGTCGGCGACGGCGCGGCCGCCGACCTTGCGCTCGATTGCCGCCTTCGCGTCGGCCTCGTCGACCTTGGCGTACCAGTCGTCCATCGGCAGCGAGACGAAGACCGGCCCGCGTGGCGCCAGGCCGGCGAGGTGGGCGCCGTGGGCGAGCGCCAGCGGCACGTCCTCGGCCCGCGGCGGCTCGTAGGACCACTTGACCAGCGGATGCGGCATCCGGGTCGCGTCGCGGTTGGTGAGGTTGGCCTGCAGGGTGATCTGCGCCCGCGCCTGCTGGCCGGCGGTGATCAGCAGCGGCGAGTGGTTGGCCTGGGCATTGAAGATCGCCCCCATCGCGTTGCCAACCCCCGGGGCGGTGTGGAGATTGACCACGGTGGTCTTGCCTGAGGCTTGGGCGTAGCCGTCGGCCATCCCGACCACGACCGCCTCCTGTAGACCGAGCACGTACCTGAAGTCCGACGGGAAGTCGGCGAGCATCGGCAGCTCGGTCGAGCCCGGATTGCCGAACATCGTCGTCATTCCGTGGGCGCGGAATAGGTCAAAGGTTGCTTCGCGGACAGAGGGCATGAATCGAACCCTATCCAGCCGTGTTCCAACTCACTCATGTTGGTGATGGCATGTCGGTGAGGCTTTCCAAGCAGGATTCAAGGCGCGAGCGTCGTAGGGCCGATAAAGCGGGGGTGAGCCACCGCCTCAGCGCCAGCGCCTGGGTCCGCTTCCTTGCCGTCTTCGTCGCGTCCCTGGCCCCCCTCTTCGCGATCGTCGCCTATGCCGAGGCGGCGCCCCCCGGCCCGACGAAGATCCTCTTCGGCCCCGGCAGGATCGTCCCGATTCCGGCCTCGATCCCCCATGCCGAAGGCGACATGGTCGACCGCCGGATCGTCCCCGACCTGCGCTGGATCGCCCAGCGCTTCCCGATCTACGTCACCGACGGCTACTCCGGCCCGCTGCCGAACGGCGAACACGTCGGCTGCGACGAATGCCACGTCAAGAACTCCGATCACTACAACGGTCTCGCTGTCGACCTCGTCCCGACCAACCCGAGCTCCAAATGCGACGCCAACTGGGCCGGGATCACCCGCCTCGCCCTCTGGGCTGAGCCGGTCCAGAACGAACCGAAACCGCCCTTCCGCTGGGTCGGCTACGAAGGCGACGCCGGCCACGGCTGCGGCAACCACCTGCATCTCTCCTGGAACCACGCGACCGCGCCGATGTTTCAGCTCGCCGAATGGGTCGAAACCTTCCCGGTCGGCACCGTCGCCGAAACCGAAGCGACCCCCAAGCGCAAGCGCAAGGCCAAGCCGAAAGCCCCCGCGGGCCCGCCCGGCGGCATCGCCCGGGCCTCGACCGGCGGCATCTCGGCCCGGGTCGGCGACTAGTTCCCCGGCGACCCTCGCTTCGTAGGATGCGGCGGTGCGCTTCTTCGCCGCCTCCCTGCTTGCTGCCCTCGGCCTGATCGCCGCCGGCTGTGGCAGCCAGGACGACTCGACCCCGGTGGCGTGCCTAGAAGGCGCCGCGGCTTACAAGAAGGCACTCCAAGCGGCTCCCGACGAAGTGCGGCTAGCCGGTGAGACCCCGATCAGCGACTGCCTCGCCCCCAACCAGGCCGCAGGCGAACTGACCCAGGTCGGTGAAGCGCTGATCGAAACCGCAACCGAGCTCAACGCCAAGGCCCGCGCTCAGAACGGCGGCGCGGCTGCCGTTCAGCTCGGCTACCTGCTCGGCGCGGCCGAGCGGGGGTCTGAGGAGAGCGAAGGGATCCACACCGACCTCGTCCGCCGGCTCACCGTCGCCGCCCGCTTCGCGCCCGGCAAAGAACCCCTCTCCCAGGATTTCCTCGCCGCCTACAAAGAAGGCTTCGAAGCCGGCCGCTGAGCAGTCGTCCGTGGCGCCCGGTCAATACGCTCCCGGGACGCGAACTTTTCCCATGGAGGCATCTTTGACTGAGCAGCTCTGGGGTGGCGAGACCACCAAGGCCGTTGACAACTTCCCCGTCTCGGGCGAGCGGGTACCGGTGCCGGTGGTGCGCTGGCTGGGCCGGATCAAGTCCGCCGCAGCCGAGGCCAACGGCGCGCTGGACCTGCTCGACGGCGAGCTCGCGGCGCAGATCGCAGCCGCTGGCCAGGCCGTCGCCGAAGGCGAGCACGACGACCAGTTCCCGGTCGACGTCTTCCAGACCGGCTCCGGCACCTCCTCGAACATGAACGCCAACGAGGTGATCGCCAACCTCGCCGGCGAGGAGGCCCATCCCAACGACCACGTCAACATGGGCCAGTCCTCCAACGACGTCTTCCCTTCCGCCGTGCACCTGGCGGCGCTGGACGAGGTGACCCGCGACCTGCTGCCCTCGATGGGCGGCCTCGAGGCGGCGCTGGAAGAGAAAGCGAAGCAGTTCGCCGACGTCGTCAAGGCCGGTCGCACCCACCTGATGGACGCGGTCCCGGTCACCCTCGGCCAGGAGTTCGGCGGCTACGCCGCGCAGGTGCGGCTCGGGGTGCAGCGGATCGAGGGCACCCTGCGGCGGGTCGGCCAGATCCCGCTCGGCGGCACCGCCACCGGCACCGGCCTCAACACCCACCCCGAGTTCGCCGCCAAGGTGCGCGAGAGGCTCGCGGCCGACACCGGCCTGGCGATCTCGGCCCCGCTCGACGCCTTCGAGGCGCAGGGCAACCGCGATGCGCTGGTCGAGCTCTCGGGCGCGCTTAAGGTCTACGCCGTCTCGCTCAACAAGATCGCCAATGACTTGGCGCTGATGGGCTCCGGGCCCCGCGCCGGCCTCGCCGAGCTGCGCCTGCCGGAGCTGCAGAAGGGCTCCTCGATCATGCCCGGCAAGGTCAACCCGGTGATCCCGGAGGTGGTGATCCAGGTCGCCGCCCAGGTGATCGGCAACGACACCGCGATCACCGTCGCCGGCAGCCAGGGCCAGTTCGAGCTCAACGTCCGGGTGCCGCTGATCGCCCGCAACCTGCTCGACTCGATCAAGCTGCTCGGCAGCGCCTCGCGCCTGCTGAACCAAAAATGCGTCGCCGGGGTCGAGGCCAACGAGGAGATGACCACCCGCCACGCGGAGAGCACTCTCGCGACGGCCACCGCCCTCAACCCCCACATCGGCTACGACCGCGCCGCGGACATCGTCAAGACCGCGGCGGAGTCGGGCCGCTCGCTGCGCGAGGTGGCGCTGGAGCAGGGCGTCGAGCCCTCGGTGCTCGAGGAGGCACTCGACCACCGGCGGATGGCCCGGCCGCACGAGTAAGCCGCTCCGAACTTTGGGCCGCTATAGGGGCCCAAAGTTCGGAGTCGTCAGCGCGGGTCGGGAAGCAGCAACTCGACGTTGCGGTCCTGCGGGGTGCCTTCGCCCAGCGGAGCGCCTGACTGGAAGTCGTTGAAGCTCATCGTCCTGGCCGCTGAGGTCAGGTCGTTGAAGTCCATCGAGGAGGCCGGCGTGCCGGGGGCCGGCGCCGCTGCCTGGCCGGTGTGGTCGAGGATCGTGCCGAAGATCGAGAGGGTGCCGTCGTGGTTGTCGAAGACCTGGAGCAGCCGGCTCTGCTGCGGCCAGTCGGCCTCGGCCGCGACCCGGATGCTCCAGAAGCCGCCGTTGCCTTTCGGGTCGGGGAAGGCGTCGACGACGTTGTCGTGCGAGTGGCCGGCGACCCAGGCGATGACGTTGGGGAATTCGTGCAGGAGGTTGACCGCGTCGGCCTCGAGGTGGATCGGGAACGAGAGCCGCGGGTCGAGATCGCAGCCGGGGTTGATGTCGTGACCGTGGGAGTCGTTGACCGTGCAGGGCGGCGCCAGCTCGTCGGGGACGTCGGCGACCAGACTCTCCGGAGCGTGGTGGCTGAAGATCACCACCAGCTGGTCGGCGGCGGTTGCGGCTTCAAGCTGGCCGCGCAGCCATTTGAATTGCGGGTCGTCGATGTTGCCGTCGGAGGTCGATTTGCCGCTCGGGGTGAGGATCGTCCCCGCCTCGGCGACGGTGTCCAGGGCGATGAAACGCATTCCCGGCTTCGGGCTCCAGGCGTAGTAGCCGGCGGCGCCTTTGGAGGCGGTTTCCTGTGCCGGATCGATCAGCCCGAAGCCATGGCCGTCGGCCTGCGAGCCGGCCTTGAAGATGTCCTTGTACTGCTTCTTGGAGACGAAGCGGCGGTTGGGATCGCCAGGAACGACGATCGTGTTCTGCGGGCTGGTCAGGAACGAGGACAGCAGCGTCACCGGGTTGAACAGCGCTGAGAGCAGGGCGCTCGCGTTTTCGGGATTGGAGACCGGCCCGATCGGCTTCAGGCAGCCGGTCGCGACCTGCTCGAACGCCGCGTTGGCGGCGGCGTTGCCCTGGACCAGCGCGTCGTGGTTGCCGAAGGCGACGTAGGAGGGGACTTTCAGCCCGCTGGCGGCGAACGCCTGCTGGGCGCGGTCCATCAGCCCCGGATATTTCGGCCAGGCCGAGTGCGGACCGGCCGGCGAGTTGGGGTCGTAGAACTCGGGATAGGGACCCTCGAGGTAGTCGTTGTAGTCCTGGACACCGGTGTAGCGGGCGGCCTCGGCGGCGCCGGGGACGAAGAAGTTGGGGCAGAGCGGGTTCGAGTAAGTCGCCTTCCTGACACCGCTGTTTGGATTGAGGTTGCCGCCCTCGAGCAGGGTCCGCACCCAGAGCGTCTCGTTCAGCTGCTGGCTGTCGGTCGAGTCGCCGGTGTCGATGGTGAAGTCCATCGGCCGGTGGGAGCCGCTGCCGTCGGCGACCGGGCTGGCGCCGGCGAAGCGGTTGACCTGACGGATCATCGACTCGTCGATCTGCGGCTCCAGCGCCTCCCAGGGCCGCCAAGCGGCGCCGAAGGGAAGGTTCAGCGGGGTCGAAAGCGGATCGATCACCTCGACCCGCGCTGGCGACTCCTCGTCGGCGAGCTGGAAGTCAGAGAGCTGGCCGAAGTAGACCAGCGAGGTGCGGCGGGCTTCGCGTCCCGCCTGCGCCGCGGCCAGTTCCTGGCGGACGGTGTAGGGCTCACCCGCGCCAAGCTGGAGGAACCTGAACGCCCCCGCGCCGGCCGGAACGACCCGCTGTTCGACGGTCGTCTTCCCTTCCGTGTCGGAGACCGCGGCGACGGCCGCAGTCGCGCCGATCGCAAGCGCCGCCAAGGCGAGAACCAGGACACCGAACCGCACAACCGCTCCCCAAAGCTTCATTTCCCACCTCTGGACGAAGGACTGGACTGGTCAGCACTCTACCCAGTTTTAAGCGAGAAACACTTTGCGGTATACGGCTACCCCTGCAAAGTGACGAAGCGCTCCTCGGTCAGCTCGTAGACCGCGTAGGCCGGGCCCTCGCGGGTGTTGCCGGAGTCCTTGACGCCGCCGTAGGGCTGCTGGTCGGTGCGGAAGGTCGGCACCTCGTTGATCAGGACGCCGCCGAACTCGAGCGTGCGGCCGGCCTGTAGGCCGCGGCCGATGTCGCGGGTGAAGACTCCGGCCTGTAGGCCGAACTTGGAGTCGTTGGCGAGGCGCAGCGCCTCGTCGAAATCGCTGAAGGTGTCGATCGTCGCCACCGGGCCGAAGATCTCCTCGCACCAGACCTTTGCCTCTTTCGCCGGCGCCTTCAGCAGGGTCGGCGCCAAACAGCGACCCTCGTCGACCAGTTCCCCCCCGGTCAGCAGCTCGGCTCCGCCGGTGACCGCCTCGTCGATCCACTCCTTCACCCGGTCGCGGTCATCGGGGGTGATCAGCGGCCCGACGTCGGTGCCCTCGTCGAGCGGGTCGCCGACCGTCAGCTTCTCGACGTTGGCGACCAGCCGCGCGATGAACTCGTCGGCGACGGCCTCGTGGACGAGGATCCGCTGGATCGAGATGCAGCTCTGGCCGGCGTGGGAGAAGGCGTGAATCTGGGCTTTGTCGGCCGCCGTTTCCCAGTCGCCGTCGTCGTTGACGATCAGCGGCGCGTTGGAGCCGAGCTCCAGGTTCACCTTCTTGTGCGGGACCTTGGCGCGGATGTCCCAGCCGACCGGAGCCGAGCCGGTGAAGGTCAGCGCCTTGGTTAGCGGGTGCTCGACGATCTTGTTGCCGACCTTGGAGCCGGGACCGGGGATGACCGAGAGCCAGTTCTCCGGCAGCCCCGCCTTGACCAGGATCTCGGCCAGCTTTAGGGCCGAGATCGGCGTCTGCCCGGCAGGCTTGAGGACCACCGAGTTGCCGGCGGCGATCGCCGGGCCGAGCTTGTGGGCGACGAGGTTGAGTGGGAAGTTGAAGGGGCTGATCGCGCCGACCACGCCGTAGGGGACGCGCAGCATCACGCCGAGCTTGCCGGCCCCGGCCGCAGCGGCGTCCATCGGCACCGTGCCCCCGGTCAGCTTGCGCGCCTCGACCGCGGAGAACTCCAGCGTGGAGACGCAGCGTTCGGCCTCGACCGTGGCGGTCTTGATCGGCTTGCCCGCCTCGGCGGCGATCGCCGCCGCCAGCTCGTCGCGGCGCTCGGCGACCAGCTCGGCCGCCCGCTCCAGCACCGCGGCCCGCTTGTGCTGGGGGAAGTCGGCGTTCTCGAAGGCCTCGTGCGCAGCCTCGATCGCCCGCTCGACCAGCGCTTCGTCGCCCTGTGCGACCCGCCCGACGACACTGCCGTCGTAGGGGCTCTTCACCTCGGCCCACTCGCCCGTCGCGGTCCACTCACCGGCGGCGAGTAGCTTGTGGTCGGTTGCCTCTACGGTCTGCGTCGCCATCGCTTCCTCCTCCAAATTTCGTGTCTATCCAGCGTACGCCCCCGCCGATGCAGGCCGCTACTCCTCTTCGTTGAATCTGTTGGCTCAGAGATGTCCAAGTTCGCGATAAAGCTGCTCACGACCCTGGTGGGGCTGACCCTCCTCTACCCGGTCGGCGCCCAGGCCAGCGTCAGCTGGGTGGTCCACGGCCGCGGCTTCGGCCACGGCGTCGGGATGAGCGCCTACGGCGCCTACGGCTACGCCAAGGCCGGCAAGAACTACAGCTTCATCCTCGGCCACTACTTCAAGGGGACGGCGATCGGGACGATCGAAAAGCCGCGGGTGGTGCGGGTGCTGCTGGACATCTCCCCCACCGACGTCGAATTCAGCGGCGCGACCAGCGCCTGCGGCGAGACGCTCGAACCGGCCCGCAGCTACGAGGCGCACCGCAAGGGAGGCGCGGTCGTGCTGCGCAGCTCCGGCGGCAAACCGCTGGCCAACTGCGGCCACCGACTACGCGCCGCCGGCCGCGGCCAGATCGCGATCGCCGGCCACGGCACCTACCGGGGCGCCCTGGAGACGGTGGCGACCGAAAGCGACGCCGGCTCGCTCAACATCGTCAACGCTCTGGCGCTGGAGCAATACGTCAAAGGCGTGATGCCGAACGAGGTGCCGCCCTCCTGGCCGATCGAGGAGCTGAAGGCGCAGGCGCTGGCGATCCGCTCGATCGCCCTCACTAGCGACGTCGGCGGAAACGGCTTCGACCTCTACTCCGACACCCGCAGCCAGGTCTACAAAGGGCTGGAAAGCGAGTACGACCGCACCAACGAAGCGGTCGCCGCGACCCGCGGCCAGGTCGTGATGTACGGCGGCGCAGTCGCCCAGACCCTCTACTCGGCCTGCTCGGGCGGCCACACCGAGAGCGCCGTCAACGTCTTCGGCTCGCCGGTCCCCTACCTGGTCGGCGTCCCCGATCCCTACGACTACTACTGCCCCCTGCACAAGTGGACCCTCGACTTCAGCGGCCCAGAAATCAGCTCCCGCCTCGGCGCCTACCTGCAGGGGAAACTGAAACAGGTGGTAATCGTCAAGACCGGCGTCTCGCCGCGGATCATCAGCGCCAAGCTGGTCGGCACCGGCGGCACCACGACCGTCACCGGCTCCGAGCTCTCGGTCGCGCTCGGCGGCTACGACACCTGGATGACGTTCGAAAAGGTCGCTCAGCCGTCGGGATAGGGCTGGATCGGGATGCCGTGACCCTGTTGATGATCAGGGGCCTCCCGCATCCCCAGCTCGTAGGCGCCGCCGCCGGGGAGGGTCATCTCGCGCGGCGGTAGGCCGGGGCGTTCGACGGTCAGCTCGAGGTCGGCGACCGAGCAGTTGACGGTGTGGTGCTCGGGGCCCTTGGGGTCGGCGTAGACCCAGCCGACGAAGTCCTTCTCCGGCGCGGCGACGCGACCGTGGACGACGACGTCCTTGCCCGGCAGGGTGAAGCTGCAGACGGTCGGCTGCTCGACGATCTCGGCTGAGCGGATCGCGCCGAGGCCGCCGAGCCGGTGCGCCACCCCGTCGAGGACCAGCATCCCGGAGGGTATCCAGGGGCTGGGGCGGGAGCCGAGGCGGACGCGGGCGGCGCCGGCGTCGAAGTAGGTGCCGGGCGCGTCGGGGAAGCCGGTGCCCTCGAGCCAGACCCAGCGCTCGGCGTGCTCGGTGCCCCAGTTGTGGCCGATCATCCCCGGCCAGCCGGAGAGCTCGAAGGGTTCGTCGTCGACCACCAGGCGGCCCTCGAAGCGGGCGTCGGGGAAGGGCGCGAGGAACTTCGTCTTCGGCAGCGGCGCCTTGTAGAGCCAGTCGGCCGGCAGGTACTTGCAGGGCTCGGCGTCGCCGGCGAAGGTGAAGGACCAGGCGGCGCTGAGCGCCTCCGTGTCGACCGAGCCCTCGGCCCGGCCGGGGCCGATCACCGCGTCGGCGACGCGAATCCACTCGTCGGCCGGCGCCTCCAGCTGCGCCGCTGGGACCGTCACCTTGGTCGCCCGCGGCCCCTCGGCGGCGCGGTCGAAGAGGCAGAACCAGATCGAAGCGTTGGGCTCGGCGCCGGGGCGCTGGTGGACCGTGTGCCGGATCCAGATCCCTTTGCCGCCGCCCGGCTGGCAGGCCTTGAGGTAGAAGCTCTCGTAGTGGCCGGCCTTGGCGGCGACCTCCGGAAACCGCGCCCGTTCCTCCATTCCGGAGGACTCTAGTCAGTCCTCGGAATCGCGCAACGGCGGGGGTGGCGGCGATTTGAAGCCCAGCATCGCCACCGTCGCCGGCATCACCTCGCCGCCGGAGGCGGCGATCCGGTCGCGGGCGTCGACCCGGATCCGGCCCAGCTCGGTGAAGGTCTCGGCCAGCTTGGCGATCACTTCGTCCCAGCCGCGCTGGTCGAGCTGCATCGGCATCCAGGTCAGGTGGCGGTCCGGTCGCTCGTCGAAGGTGTCCTCGGCGATCGCCCGGTCGGCCCGCGCGACCATGCCCTGCAGGGAGACGCGCGAGAGCTTGCGGCGGGTCGGCCGCGGCATCGCTTCGAACTCGGCGTCGTCGAAGTAGACGCGGGCGAGGCCTTCGTAGACGTGCTCGACGGCGCCGCGCCGCGGGATCGATTCGATCACCTCCAGGCAGCCTTCCTTCTGCAGCTCGCGGAAGTGGTAGGAGGCGAGCGAGAGGGCCTGCTGGTAGGTCGCGTAGTGCTCCTTCGGGATCAGCCCTTCCTCGACGAACTGACTGGGGCTGCGAGGGCCTTCGTTGAGCACTTCGAGAATGCGCACCCGCAGCGGGTGCTTGAGGGCATTGCTGATCGTTTCCCTGCGCTTCTTCGCGTCGCCTTCGGTCCCCGCCATCCCCAAGCCCTTTCGATTGATCGACTGATTGGCAGCGATCACGATAAGGCATAAATGCTCGGAAGATGCAGGAAAATGGCTAGCTAGAGCCCTTTACTGAGCCGACTCGAAGCAATAAGAACCACTGCATCGCCGCGAAGGACGCTTCCGGTGAGGGAAGGAGGTGATGCGTTGTGAGGCTCAGCGGATGCAGTGAGGCGTACCCGGCAACCTCGATTCACAAGGGGGGCTGAGGGCTGACGCGGCCGCCCCGATGCGATCGGCGGGGCGGTCGGGATCGACCGGCGCTCAGACCTTGATCGTGATCACGTCGCCGTCCTGGACGAGGTAGTCGCGACCCTCGATCCGCAGCAGGCCCTTGTCGCGAGCCGCCGCGTAGCCGCCGCACTCGACCAGCTGCTGCCAGCCGATCGCTTCGGCTTTGATGAACGCTTCCATGATCTCGGTGTGGATCGTGCCGGCGGCTTCCAGGGCGGTGGCGCCGCGATGCAGCGGCCGGGCGACCGCCTCCTTGCCCTCGCCGGCGGTGAAGAAGGTGATCAGCTCCAGCAGGTCGTAGGCGGCGCGGACCAGGCGCGCCAGGCCCGAGCCCTCGACCCCGTAGGACTCGCGCATTTCCTCGGCTTCGGCGGGGTCGAGCTCGGCCAGCTCGCCCTCGATCCGGGCGCTGACCGCGACCACCCCGGCGCCGACCGAGTTGGCGTGGGAGACGACCGCTTCCGGCGCCTCGGCGTCGCCCTCGTCGACGTTGGCGACGTAGAGGATCGGCTTGGTCGTCAGCCCCTGCAGGTTGCGGGCGGCGTGCGGGGCCGCGTCGGGGACCGGGATCGAGCGCGCCGGCCTGCCGGCGGCAAGCGCCTCGTGCACCGCGGTCAGCCAGCCGTGCTCGGCGATCGCCTCGACGTCGCCGGTCTTCGCCTGCTTGCCGACCCGGCCGAGGCGGCGCTCGACCTGCTCGTAGTCGGCGAGGACCAGCTCAGTCTCGATCGTCTCGATGTCGGCCAGCGGGTCGACCCGGCCGTCGGGATGCGGCACGTCGGATTCGGTGTGGCAGCGGACCACGTGGCAGATCGCGTCGGTCTCGCGGATCGAGGCGAGGAACTGGTTGCCGAGCCCCTCCCCTTCGGAGGCGCCCTTGACCAGGCCGGCGATGTCGTGGAAGTCGATTTTGGCCGGCACCAGCTCGGAGCTCTTCACCGTCTCGGCGACCTTCTCCAGGCGCTCGTCTGGAACCAGGGCGACGGCGACGTTCGGCTCGATCGTCGTGAACGGGTAGTCGCCGGTCTGGGCGCCGCCCTTGGTCAGGGCGTTGAAGAGGGTGGACTTGCCCGCGTTCGGCAGGCCGACGATGCCGACCTTCATGAGGGCAGCGGCACGATCACGCCGAGGACGACGCCGAGCAGGGCACCAGCGACGACGTCGGAGGGGTAGTGCATGCCGAGGTAGGGGCGGCCGAGGGACAGGGCGAAGGCGACGAGGAAGGCGGCCGACATTGCCGGGTCGACCCGGACCATCGCCGTCGCCACCGCGAAGGACGAGGTCGCGTGGGCGGACGGGAAGCTGAGGCTGCTGGGAGCGCCGCCGAGCGGCGGCAGACCCTCGAGCACCGGTCGCGGGCGCTTGACGATCAGCTTGATCACGTAGTTGAGGCCGATCGCGATTGGGCCAAGCAGGGCGCAGACGAGCCACTGCTTCCAGCGGTCGTTGTCGAGGCTCGCCAGGGCGGCGCCGAGTAGGAACCAGACGAGGGCGTTGTTGCCGGCCTTGCCGAGAGCGATCGCGGCGTCCTCCACGGCGGGCGTGTGGCCGTGGGTACGCATCCAGCGCAGCAGCTTCAGATCCAGTTCCCGCATCGGCGCGAGAGACTATTGGGCGATGGCAACCGTCCCCGGCTTCGTCCACACCCCCCGGCAACCACTGCGGCTCTACCGCGCTGCGCAACCTGCTCGCCTTCCACGGGGTGGAGGTCAGCGAGGAGATGGCCTTCGGGCTCGGGGCGGGAGCGGGCTTCTATTACCTGGCGCTCGACGACACCTCGCCCAGCCGCTGGTTCAACGGGCGCACGGCGCGGCTGGAGGAGAGCTTCCGCGAGCTGACCGGGGCGGCGCTGGAGATGCGCACCTTCGCCGAGGAGGACGGGCCGGCGGCCTGGGAGGCGGCGCGGGGCGAGGTCGACGCGGGCAAACCCACGCTGCTCCTCACTGACATCTATTACCTCGACCACTACGGCAGCTCGGCCCACTTCCCCGGGCACGCGGTGGTGCTGGCGGGCTACGACGAGGAGGTCGCGCACCTCTCCGACACCGGCTTCGAAAAGCTGCAGCGGACGCGGCTGGAGAACCTGGCGCGGGCGCGCCACAGCGGCCATCCCGCCTACCCGCTGGAAGGCCACATGTTCACCGTCGGCGAGGAGATCGACCGGGCGCAGTTGGAGTCGGCGGTGCCGCGGGCGATCGCCCGGGCGACGAGCGAGATGCTGGAGCCGCCCTTCGGCGAGTTCGGCGGCGTGCCGGCACTGGAGCGCCTGGCGGCCGAGGCGGCCTCCTGGCCCGAGGCTGTTGAGGACTGGCAGTGGTGCGCCCGCTTCGCCTACCAGGTGATCGAGCGGCGTGGGACCGGAGGTGGCTGCTTCCGGCTGATGTACTCGCGCTTCCTGGAGGCGGCGGGGCGGGACGAGGCGCCGCTGGCGGGCGAGGCGGCGACGCGCTGGACCGAGCTGGCCGAGACGTTCCGGCTGGCGAGCGAGAGCGAGGAGCCGCGGCCCGAGCTGTGGGATGCGGTGGGCGCGAGTGCCCAGAGCGTGCTCGAGGCCGAGCGCCGCCTCTGGACCGCCCTCAGCGATTCGTCCGCCTAACAGCCTCCAAACAACTGCTCCGGTTTGTCGATCCAACCCCGGGGTATCGAAGCCCCATGACTATCGGAGCAGGCATCTTCCTCATAGCCGTAGGAGCGATCCTCAAGTTCGCGACCAACTTCCACGTCAAGGGCGTCTCCATAGACACCATCGGCGTGATCCTCATGGTCGCCGGCGCCGTAGGCCTTCTGATCGGCCTCTTCCAGGAAATCGTCTGGTCCCGCCGCGGGCGCCAGGTAGCCCCGGGCGAAGTCCCACCGGTCGAAGAACGCCGCGAAGTTCGCGAACAGCCGCCGCGGTACTAGTACTAGGCAGGCGTCTCCGAGAGGGACCCCGGATTCACAACCTCCGTGTGGAGGTCTCAAGGTTGGCAGTCTGAGCTAGTATCCAAACTTATGTTCTTAAGTTTGGACAACGAGCAATGACGGGCGAGGCTTCGATCCCACCTCGACGAGGGATCCTCACCAGCCAACGCTGGGACCCGCACATGGAGGCGCTCGAGGGACGGTCGGCCCGTCGCGGCTTCACCTTCGAGGCCTATTTGCCGGCGCCGATCGCGGACCAGGGCTTCACTCTCGAGTCCGACCTCGCCGCCGCGGCGGCTAACGCGGAGGCCGCCTGCCGCGACCTGGATCGGGAGCCTCCGGACCTCAGCAACTTCGAGCCGCTAGCGCGCCAGCTCCTGCGCGCCGAGTCGGTCGCCTCTTCCCGAATCGAGGGACTGGTCCTCTCCCATCGGCGCCTCGCCAAAGCGGCCTTCTCGGGCACCCATGACATCTCCGCCCAGAGTGTGCTGGCGAATATCCGGGCGCTGGAGCGGGCCGTCGAACTCGGCGAGAGCGTCGCCGAGCTCGAACGAGAGCACCTGGAAGAGGTGCACCGCATCCTCTTTGCAGGAACCCGCGACGAGGAGCGGGGCGGCCGGGTGCGGACCGAGCAGAACTGGATCGGCGGCTCGGCCTCGAGCCCCCGCGACGCCGAGTTCATCCCACCCCCACCCGACCTCGTCCCCGACCTGGTCGACGACCTCTGCCAGTTCTGTAACCGGGCAGATCTTCCGGCCTCGATCCAGGCGGGAATCGCCCACGCCCAGTTCGAGACGATCCATCCATTTTTCGACGGCAATGGCCGAGTCGGTCGGGCCCTGATCCTCATCGTCCTGCGGCGCCGCGGCCTGGCCCGAAGCTACCTGCCGCCGGTCAGCTTGGTGCTGGCCGGCGATGCCGACCGCTACGTGGCCGGCCTCAACAGCTGGCGCCGCGGCGACGAGGACGACTGGTACCAGGTCTTCATCGATGCGCTCTACCGCGCCGCGGCAGGCGCGCAGCAGTTCGCTGCCGATGTCGCCTCCCTGCAGGCGCGCTGGATGAAGGAGGCAGGTGGCCCTCGCCGCGGCTCCGGGCCACGGCGGCTGATCGAACTGCTCCCCTCCCAGCCAATCGTCGACGTAAAGACGGCAGCCGATCTGCTCGGGGGCAGCGCAGAGCGCTCCCGCCAGGCTCTCACCCGGCTCGAACAGGCGGGCGTGGTGCGCCAGACGAGCGTGGGTAAACGCAACCGAGCCTGGGAGAGCGTCGGCCTCTTCGATCTCCTCGACCGATTCGAGCGGGATCTCGGACAGACCAAGCGCACTCCGCGTCCGACCAAGTCCTGAGTCGAAGCTTCGACCCGGTACTAGGCGAAGAGCCCGAGCGGGCTCACGTCGAAGAGGCCGTCCTCGTTGGCTCTGAGGTCGTGATCCCGGCGCTCGCCCGATTCGAGCGTCACCAGCCGCGCTCGGATCCTGGGGCGGATTACCGGAAGCCAGATTCCGACCTTCACCCGCAGCAGAAGTCTCGGACCGCCGGGGGCCGGTGCTCTGGACTGGACGTGGTCGTCCCAACCCGCGTCGGCATAGGTTCGTAGACGCCGCAGCGCCGCGGTATCGAGATAGAAGCGGCCCCGTCGGACCCAGCAGGAGATCGTCGGCTGCTCCCCGTCTGCACGTTCCGCCGGCATGCCGAATCGCAGCGCCCGCCGCTCGGAGAGGTAGCCCTCGCCCGCCAAGCGGATCATTCGCTTGTATCCCGACCGCCTTTCCCAGCTCAGGTCCATTCGATCGACCCAGTTGGTCAGGAGGCCAAGCAACGCGCCGATTGCCAGGACGATGAAGGCCACCAAGCTGGCATGGGCGGGGTCGGTGCTCGTGGCTAACACGGCGACGATCAGGGCCGCCAAGCTCCGCCGCCGCAAACGCGAGCGGAACGAGAAACAGCAAGCGCTCGAAGGAGCCCGGGAGCCGCGAGAAGATGCTGACGAAGACGAGCAAGAAAGCGGCCAGGATCAGCGGCGTCGCCGTCTGGGTCAGGTCCGAATTCGTGATCGGCTCGTCGTTGTGCAGCAGGGCGATGCAGAGGTACGCCGTCGACCCGACGGCGACCAGCACCGCGACCATCGCGAAGACTTCGAAGACGGCAAAGCCTGCCCGTTTCCTGCCGCCGAAGAACAGGCCGAAGATCGTCCCCGCCCCGAGCGCACCGGCAAGCGGGACGAGGCTCTGCAGCGCGGCCCGGTCGCTGGCCCCGAGTTCCGCAACGGCCTGCACTTTCATCCGGTTGTCCCCTGCCGCATGCGACACGGATAGCGAACGGACCGGTTGCCATCGCGGCACGACGAAGCGGGAGCGACTCAGCGTGACAGGCCTCCCGGCGCTCGGTTTGATCGCTCCGCCGTCCGCGGCCGCTTCATCCCTGCCCAGAAACAGGCTGGCGTCCGAGTGCGTCGCTTCCATGACCTACGCCACACCTTCGGCAGCCTGGCGATCCCAGCAGTTCGACTAGTCGCGGTGAGGACATGGTGGGCCATTCGAAACTGACTACGACCGAGCGTTACCTTCACTCGAGCCGCGTCCAGGGACATCGCGAAAATGACGAGTACCTTCATTAACAGTGGCGTCTTGCCTGCAAGCATCATGCCGTCAACTCTGGAGGTGACTCCAATCGGTCCCTCCTTCAAATGCCAAGCATCTTTCGCCCCACGGCCTTCAGTGCGCTCTTCAGAGTAAGCGGATTCTCGGTATCCATCAGAGCATCCCAGATAACGTTGCCCTGCTCCTCAGTTGCGAGCTGTGGTGATTTCTTCAGAGCGGTAACAAGCTCTCGGAGAAGGGTGGTACTCGGATCGCCACGTATAACCGCCTTCAGCCCCTCAAGCGAATCGAGCTGGAGAAGTTCCATGGCGTCCCAGTTGCCGGCCACATAACCGCCAGCAAGGATCGCAGCGGCCAGGTCGAGCCATGGGTCATCCGAGTTCGCTGCGGATGTGTCTGCGAGAAGTTCCCGAGCGCGGCGCTTGAGTGATTTCTGCTTCCCAAATCGCCGATAGAGCTCAGAAAACAGTGAAAGAGCACGTTTTGACCCGAGCTTCGAGTCCGGATCGCAGGCAGCCACGAACAGGCTGACCAGTGGTACTTCAGGTAGCGTGGCTCCGAGTTCGAGCAGTGCGTTCCACTCGCGGGCCGGAACACGAGACAGCTTCTTTGCCTTCCAAGCTTCAGGTAATGCGGCTGCGACCCAGGGCTCCGGGCCGTTCTCACTGAGCCAGTCGAGGACGAACTGAACCTTGAGCGACGCTAGTAGGCCGGGGTCTTTGTAGGACCCCTCCGCGCGTGAGATCGCCTCCAAGAGCAAATCGCCGCCATCACTCCAATCGGTGAGTGCGAGTTCGGCGTATTCACTCGCATCTGCGTCTAGCATCGCCTCAAGCATTACCAAGCGTCGCGCCCGAGCCGCGTACGGCTTCCCGATGTCGGGCCAAAGAGCATCCGGCTCGACAACGAGGTAAAGGTCAGGCCGTGCGAGAAGCTCGGTGGAGCTTGCTGCGAGAAGAGCGAGCTCGGCGGGTCGGCTCTTCGCCCACTCATGCAACTGGGCATCAGTGAGCGCTGCCCCGATCGCTCCGAGGACTGCGCGGCCGGCGCGGCTGACACGACCGGCCGACATGCTTTCGACGATGCGGACAGCTGCGGCGCGGTCCCGTTTGAGGAGCTGAGCTGCGCGCTCTCTCAAGTCAAGTCCATCGAGGGGAACGCCCTCACCAAGATCGGCCTCGCTAAGAGCGAACAGTGCCTCGGTCTCATCGATCTGCCTGGGCAGCCTCGGGTCCCGAACTGGACCAAGCAGCGCACGCTTGAGATCGGCAGCTTGCTCCGGCTCAGGGAACTCGCGAGCAAGGACACCGAGAGCCGCAGTCAGGCCTGCGGCGGACTTGTCGCCGTCGAGTGAGGCCCAGACGGAGGCAAGCGCCCAGAGGCTGGTTCGGCGCGGGGGCACAGCTGAAGAGAAATGCCAGATGAAGTCCCGCATCTCCCCTACTTGAACGATGTCGGCCGCCAGCGCTTGGCACCATTTCGGGGTGCGATCGAGGGGCTTCGTGACGCTGCGCGGCTGTGCTTCACCCCGACCTACCTCCCAGCTGCTCGCTTGTGGCGATCCGGTCACCTGCAGGTCCATTAGATGCGAATCGAGACGCCGAGCGGTTCTCGGCGATTCCGCGAATGAGAAAGTAGCCCGGAGGGCAGGCCACTGCTGTTCCCACAGGGCCAGAAGGAAACGGTGCCTGTCAACCCCTTTGATGGAAGAGCGCAGGTCTACCGGAGGCGCCGGAGGGTCATAGAGAGACCAGAGCGCCGTGGCGAGTATCTCGGGGCAGTCCCAGCGTGGGACCCCGGCGGTAGGGCTCGGGTTGAGTTCGTGCGCATAGTCGCTGAAGGACTCTTCGCCATGCGGACGACGAAAGGAGCCAAGCAGCGGAACGAGGCTCGGCTGCTCAAGAGTCTCGGGCGTGAGCAACAGCGAATGGGTCCAGACGCACCCGGGCCTTCTGATCTCGCTCGCCGGCCAGGTCATCGCCAACACGAAGAATTCGCCGCTCGGCAGCGGATAGCCGTTGAAGAGGGGCGCGTCAGGTGCGATCTGTTTGGCGTCGGGACTATCAGAGAGCGTCAGCATCTGTCGCCGGTCGGCGTCGTCCAGGGAAACGGAGGCGGCAAGAATTCGGTGGCCGTCGCGGTACCCGTGAAGTGCCTGCTGGACAGCAGATGAGCTAGGCGGTGCCACGGGACTGCTCCAGGAGCCAGCTGATCGGAGCCCCAATGTCCGACGTCCTGGTCTCGCCCTCCTGGACAATGATTCGTTTATAGGGGGGGCGCACCTGAGCCAGTTCATCATGCTTCTCAGGCTGAGTCAGATCGCCCCCCTGGGCGCTGATGCCGAAGACGCGATAGCGAATCTCCTCCGAGCGCCCCTCGAGCATCTGCCAAAGCAACGGCAGGTTCGACTGCAGCCAGGTGTCGGGGGTCATCGCAGATTCGTCAAGGACGCGGTCCCAGGCCGAGATAACGACTGCGACCGGCATGGATTCGCGGCGATCGCGGATACCCTCGAGCAGATCGGCGAGGATGGTCTGGGTCGGAGCCTCGGAGGCCTCCCACTCGCGGTGCGCGGACTTGGAGTCAGGGACATCCTCGTCGGAATGAAGGTGGTCGGCAACCGATTCACCAGGAGGCAGGCGCAGCGGTGGCTTAAGGTCGAAGCCACGGACGAACAGAAGAAGCCCGTCGGCCGACATCGCTATCTGCGAGACCTCCTCGGGCCAGTCGTCACGCTCCCAAGCCTGGCCGAAGTGCTCGCCGACCACATCGGGGATTTGTAGATCGAACGCAAAACCCGATGCATCAAGGAGCGGCAACTCGGTGTTGCGAGGCGCGGCTATGTCGGTGCGAGCGAGCTCTTCGAGCTGTAGCCACTGCTGAGAAATATCAAAGAAGTACTCGCGGTCCTCAGGCTCATGGCGCAGCCGCAGACCGTTCTCCACACCGGCCTGTACCCACTCGTAGAGCGCGGCGAGAAAGGTCGTCTTTCCCGAGGCCTGAAATCCGGCCATCATCAGCCCCAAGTTCATGCCTTCGCCCTCTGTCTCTCGAGTGTGGGCTGAGGTTCTTGGTCAGGCCCGGCGTACTCAAAGCGATGCAGCGGATCACTGGCCTCGGGCGCCGGAGGAAGTGGATGACGGATATGCAGGGCAGCCCGATCCGTCCAGCGGCTGAGCAAATCGCCCACGCCGTATCCAATGGGGAAATCGGGCGTTGAAGAGCGCGCCGCGGTCTCCAGAAAGCCGACCCGATCACCCTCCGGCACCAGCTCGCGAAGTTCTGAGAACAGGCCCTCGATCGAGTCGCGCCCGGTCTCGCTCGCATCGACCAGGTCCCACTTGGTCACTACAAAGCTAATCGCCGAAGGGGAGGCCAGTGCCTCGGGGTTATGGAGAAGGCCAGTCAGCAGATCGCGAATAAAGCGCTGCTCTGCTTCTTGGCGAGCCGGATCCGACATCCTGCCGCCGTCGATCGCTACGCAGACGTGATCGGCACGCCGCAAGGCAGTGAACTCGATCGCCTTGCGTGAGCCGTCAGCAATCGGCTTGCTGTGGTGGTCACCCGAAAAATCGCCGAGGAGGAGCTCGTAGATCTGGCGCGGGCGCTCTTGGCGCGAGGTGCGCAGGTGCAGCCAAGGCGGAGCGTCGCCTGCCGTGTGACCATCGCTACCACCCCCAGGGCCCTCGCCAAAGCAGCTGCGATGACACCTGAGCTCGAAGCCGTGCAAGGTGCGCGAGCCGAGGAACCAGTGGCCAGCCAGCCGACCGAGGCCGAAGCGCTCATACAAGGAAGCCAGAAGGGTCGTCTTGCCACAATCCGAATTTCCCATCAAGACCACGACGGTCGCCCGGCGTCCGGCTGCAATCGGTTCGGCACCAAGCCAGGAAAGGGCCTCACCACGGGCAAAGGCGGCCTCCTCGGCAGCCCCGGATCGCTCCTGCGCGTCGTCGAAGGAGTCGGTCTCGGCCGGCTCAACGGAAGCTGGCGGCTCGGGGGCCACGTCGGGCTGCTCGGGGGTCTCGGTCATCGTTTTGCTTCTTCGTAGGTTCGGATCAGCAAGAGCTGATCTAGCACACGGCATGAGGACTCGACGGTGGCCGGAACCTCCCGCGCGGGTGCCCCAGCGCTCAGATCTGGACATAGATCTGCGAGTTCGGCGGGCGATTCGACGGGTGGGCGCGCCCCGGATTCGGTCGGCTCCCGTTTCAGCTTGGCGGCGATCAGTTCCTTGGCCGCCGCGGGCTCAGGCATGAAGACGAGGCAGTCGAGAAAATCGCCAGCGAGATCGACCGAGGTGGTAGCCCGGGTCTCCGAGGCCAGCCACCAGAGCAGCCGGTCGCGCTCATAGAGGACGCGCCGATCAAACGCGACGATCTGGCGCAGGTACTCAAGCTGCTCGGCGACCAGATCGGCCCCCGCCTCGGCACGGGGTTTGGGCTTGACGAGTGACACCTCTGGGTAGAGCGGCTGACGCGCCTCTATTGAGCGGCGAGCGAGATAGGCATCGCTTCGCAACGCTAGGTCAGGGTGGACGACACGCCACCCAGCATGAGCGGCGCAACGTACGGCAAGCGCCGGGATCAGCCCCACATCCTGGATACGGCGTCCAAAGAGATCAATCAACGACTCGGCTGCCAACACGGAAAGCATCTGATCGGAGCCGCTCATCGGAATTACCTCGCCCTCGAAGTTGAGCCGCTGGCGAATATTCAATTCCAACTCCGGCCGCACCGACCGGCCATGTGCGAGACGGACGAGCGTGAGAGCTCGGTCTGCGCCGAGCTCAACCGAGGCGTTCGCTGCCGCTCGAGCCAGCGCATCGCGCTCGAGTTGCTCGGGGCTGACTGCGGCCTCCCTAAGTCTGTCTAGGAATGGGTCTGACATCTAGGCGAATGGGTTGTTTGGCGAGGGTTTCAGCTGAGCGGCTTCGGTCATCGCAGTCCAGAGGTCTGCCAGTTTGTCGTTGGCCGCTGCCCACTCATAGAGGACATCGACCTGGCGATGAGACGGAGCCTGAACGATTTCGTCAAGTGGCACGCCGATCCTCGCCGCGCACTGCTCGCGATCATACGCCTGGAATCGAGCCAGGCGGAAGCGCAGCTCGCGCTCGGGTCGGGAAATCTCAAACGCCCCTTCCCCTGCGGGTAGCGGGATGTCTCGGCCCGAGTTCGGCTTGCCGATCTCATAGCGTCTCGAGACCGTACCGTCAGGGCCGCGATCCTCGACCCAACCGCCTTCTTGCCAGAGGCGCCCGCGAACGATTAGATCGAGATGTGGGATGCCTCCTACATCGGCCACGCCAATGCTGATCACCTCATAGCGCGGGATGCAGGGATCAGTGAACTTGCCGTCTTGACCCCGGTTAGGCGACACGGCGCCGGCGCCGAGGTGAAGACCGAGCGGGGTCTGATCAAGCCAGCGAAGGTGCAGATGCCCGGTAACACGAAAATGGACACCGTCGATAAAGCACTGCTCAACCGGGGGGAGGTCCATCAGCCACTGGTGCGGATGGTGGCAGAGGGTGTAGTGGAGGAGGTCTGCTTGGGATGCGAACCTTGCCTGACGGTCACCGATCACCAGCTTCTTCTTAGATTCATCATCCCTGCCGGGACCACAGATCAGCGCCGAATTTAACCCTCGCAAGCTGACCCTGTGGCTGCCCAAATCTATCTCCTCGCTCCAGTACATGTCAGCACCGAAGCCGCAAGCGTAGGCGGCGGCAAACTCCAAGTAGTTGAAGAGCGGAGCTAAGAGGGCCTCGCGGTCGCCAGGGTCGGCGAGGATCGTCTGAAAGGTGGTGTTGACATCGATCGGGGGCGCAGCACGCATCCGCACACGCAAGCGCTCCTGATCGGCCTCGACCTTCGTTTGGTCTAAGTCGTGGTTGCCCGGCACCACCCAGACGAGCCAAGGGTCGACACCAATGGCAGCACAGAGGTTTTGCAGCCAATCGCTCGCCTGGGTGAATTGGGACCCCTCACCAGCGTTGGCAATATCGCCGCAAACGAGTACCCCAGATGCACCGCCAAGATCCTCGACGACCGAGCGTGCGTCCGTGATCAAGAGCTCGCGGAACTCGTAGTCCAGCGCGTTCTCGTCCTCTTCCTCACGCTCGCCAGACTCGCCGCGGAAGTGAATGTCGGAAAGCTGAAGGAAAGTAAGCATCTGGCTTGGTCTCAGGTAGTCGGCTTCGGGATGTCGGCGCTCAACTTATCCATTCGAGAAGTCAGAGAAGCTGTTCCATTCCGGACCCAGCAGCAATGAACGGTTTGCGACAGGCTGCCGGGCCTTTGCCCGTCACCACCTGCTCTACGTTTCATGGACCCCCCGGCAATCGCGCCTCGGCGCTCGCATCTGATCAATTCTGCTGATCCGTGAAATTGGTCTGGTTACCCAGGTTGCTACCCAGGGGCGTCGATCGACGGGAGCGGAGAACCTGGCCATCCGCATCAGAAAGCGACAGGCCGAAGCGGGAGCGACGGGACTCGAACCCGCGACCTCCGGCGTGACAGGCCGGCGCTCTAACCAGCTGAGCTACGCCCCCAGGGAACTGCGGCGGGCCAGGTGGGGTGCGGCCCGGGGCAAAACTAGCGCATTCCGTCAGGCCGCCACGCGCGAGAGGTCGTGCAGGGTCTCCTCGATCCCGGCGCGCATCAGGTCGAGGTCGGGGACGGAGTCGCGGTCGGCGTTGAGGCCGAAGAAGACGCGGCCGTCGTAGCCCATCGCGGCGGCGCTGATGGCCTGGCCGGAGAAGATCGGGACGGTGGGGACGATGCGGCGCAGCGGCGCCCCCAGCGAGTAGAGGGTGATCGGGGCGCCGGGGCCGTTGGCGATCAGGACGTTGAAGAGGTTCGGGGTGAAGGCCAGCCGGGCCATCACGCTCTGGACCACCGGCGGGCTGATGTCGGAGAGCTCGGCCGCGAGGCGGCCGAGGACCGAGCCGCTCGCCCCCCTTAGCTCGCTGGTCGCCGCCGCGACCATGCGGTAGCGGCGCAGCGGGTCGTCCTCGGCGATCGCCAGGTCGATCAGCAGGGAGGAGAGCGAGTTGCCGAGCGCCAGCGACTCGGTCGCCTGGCGCAGCCCGATCGGCACCACCGCGCGCAACTGGCTGACGTGCTCGCCGCGGGCGGCGAAGAGCGCCCGCAGCCCGCCGGCGGTCGCCGCCGTGACCACGTCGCCCACCGTCCCTCCCAGCCCGCGGCTGACCCGCTCCAGCTGCCCCAGCGGCACGTCGACGGCGGCCAGCCGCCGCCCGGCCCCGATCGGCCGGTTGATGCTGGTCGGCGGCGCCTTCGTGGGCTCCTCGCGCGCCAGCCTCGCCGCCATCGCCCGCGACTCGTCGAGGATCTGGGACACGTCGTGCGGCCGGATCGCCGCGTCGATGCCGCCGCTCAGATCCTCGCCGACGACGCCACGCAGGCGGGCCAGGACCGCCCGGTTTTCCTCCTCCCCCAGGGAGGTGACCAGCTGGGCGAGGGTCGTCGTCCCCTCCTCAGGCTCGGGCTGGGCGTCGAGCAGCGCGGCGATCAGGTTGACCCCGCTGATCCCGTCCACAAGGCAGTGGTGGAACTTGAAGACGAGGGCCCAGCGGCCGTCCTCCAGCCCTTCCAGCAGGACGACCTCCCACAGCGGCAGCGATCGATCGAGGCGGACCGAAAGGTAGTCGCCGACCCACTCCATCAGCTCGCTCTCTCCCCCAGGCTGCGGAACGGACTCGCGCCGGATCAGCTGGCCGATGTCCAGCGAGGGATCGGGGATCCAGACCGGCAACGCGTGCCCGGTCCCGGGCAGCGAGAGGTGCCGGCGAAGGATCGAGACGTCCTCAATGCGGGCGCGGAGCTGAGCGCGCAGCCTCGCCAGCGAGGGCGGTCTGCTCCCCGGGACAGGATCGAAGACCAGCGCCGCGCCGACATGCATGTGGGTCACGGCGTCGGCCTCCTCGATCTCGAGGAAGGTCGCGTCGAGCGGGCTGAGGTGGCTGCGCATCTCGCTCAGAGGTGCGCCGGGACGGCCGAGACGGCCTCCGGCATCGCGAACGGAGCCTCGACCGCGGCGATCTCCTCCAGCACCGCTCGCAGGCCGGCTATCCGCTCGGCGCCATAGCGCTCTCCCCAGCGCTTCTCGATTTCGGCGAGGAGGTCGAAGCCGTATACCTGGGCGGCTTCCCCTCTCTCCGTTAGACAGACGAGCTTCGCCCGCCGGTCGTCGGGATCGGGGCAGCGCTCGACGTAGCCGCGTGCGACCAGGTAATCGACCACCTCCCCCGCCGACTGCTTCGTCATGTTGCCCCGCTCGGCGATCTCGGTCAGGCGCAGACCCCGCTTGTCCATGTAGCGGAAGACAACGCCGTGGGTGGGGCGGATGTCGCTGAACTCTCCGCGCTCGAGCTCTTGCCGGAACTCAAGGATGATCGCATCGAAGGCGAATTCGAGCAGGCCGTGAAGCGGGAGCGGAGACGGGGCGATATTTGAACCAATCATGGTTTCCTAAGCGTACAGTCAGGAAGCCTGACAAAACGATCTGATCGGTGAGAATGTGTCCACCGGTTTGTGCACAGATACGCTGCGGCCGTGAAGCTGGTGACCTTCGACGCCGGGGACGGACCACGCGCTGGCGTGGTGGAGGACGAACGGGTCCTCGACGCTTGGGCGCTGCTCGGCGAGCCGCACCGCGGCCGCCTGCGGGAGCTGATCGCGGCGGGGCGAGTCGAGGAGCTGCACGGCCGGCTGGGCGACACCGGTGCGCCCGCGCACCCGCTCTCCGCCGTGAGGCTGCTGGCGCCGATCCCAGACCCGGAGAAGATCGTCTGCATCGGCCTCAACTACCGCAAGCACGCGGCCGAGGTCGGGGTCGAGGAGCTGCCGCAGATGCCGACGATCTTCGCCAAGTACCCCAACGCGCTAGTCCCCGACGGGGCGACGGTGCGGGTGCCGACCGCGAAGACCGACTACGAGGCCGAGGTGGCGTTCGTCGTCGGCCGCCGCGCCAAGGATGTCGACGAGGCGGAGGCGCTCGACCATGTCGCCGGCTACACCCTGCTCAACGACCTCTCGGCCCGAGACCTGCAGGGGGCGACCCCGCAGTGGATGCCGGGCAAGATCTTCGACGGCTCGGCCCCGTGCGGTCCCTATTTGGTGACGTCAGACGAGGCGGGGCCGGCCGATGCGATCGAGATCCGCCTCACCCTCAACGGCGAGGAGATGCAGAGCGGCGCCACCGACGACCTGATCTTCAGCGTCCCCCAGCTGGTCGCGCAGCTGTCCCGCCTGATGACCCTGGAGCCGGGAGACATCGTCTCCACCGGGACTCCCGAGGGCGTCGGCATGGGCCGCAACCCCCGCGTCTGGCTCGCCGACGGGGACGAGATCGCGATCGAGTCGCCGACCCTCGGCCGGCTAGTCACCCGAATCAGCGCTTAGCGGGACCTCGCAGTACCCAATTCGGACGGCTTCGTTTAGATTGCCGTGACTTTTGGTGAACGAAGGGGAGACTTCAATCAAGAGGATGACGCTGGCGCTCCTCCTGGGCGCGGTGCTTGCCCTGGGGGCCGGAGGGTCCAGCGCATTCGCAGCCGATCTCAGCAGCGGGCTGGCGGCCGCCGAACAGCAAGTGGCCGGCGCCGAAGAAGCCACCGCCGAAAGTGAACAGCAGCTTGAGGCGGCCGAAGCCCGTTACCGAGCGGCCGCAAAGGAGACGGCTCCTCTGGTCGAGAACCTGAGCGAGCGGCGCGCGAACGCCAGGCACCTGCGCGAATCCTTGGCAACTAAGGAAGGGGATGCGGGCGCCCACATCTCACAGCTCGAAGACCAGCGCCAAGAAGAAGGCGAAGATCACGACCAGCAAGTCCGAGAGGGTGTCGGCTTTGGTCTGGCCGCACTCATCGCCGGCCTGATCGCGGTCGCTTGGGGCTGGTTCAGAGCAACCGCTCCCGTCGCTGCCCTGACTCGGATCGAACTCGGCCAGGCGATCGGCGTCTGCGTCGGCGGAGGACTCTTGCTGGTGGTCGTCGGCGTGGTAATCGGCAGCTCAGATGGTGCCCTGGGCGCGGTCGGTTCGTTTCTGTTTTGGCTCGGATTGATCCTGCCGACCGCCTTTCTGTTGGCCCGTCACTCCGCGGAAGTGCAGAGGGGACGCGCCAAGCCGCTCCTGCGACGCGAACGGCTGCCCAGCTGGGTCTCGATCGGGACCGCCTGCGCGATGCTCCTCCTCTTCCTCGCCGGAACCGGCTCGGCGCTGTTCGCCGACGATGCCTCCTCGCAACCGATCTCGGCCCAGCTCAAGGAAGAAGCCGAAGCAACCTCCGCAGGTCGGGGAGCCGAAGAACTCGAAGCGACGATGGCAGCCGTTGCCGAAGCTGAACGAAAGGCGTCATCCCCCTTGGCCCGTCGCAGCGCCGCCCAGGAAGCGCTGGCCGATACCAGAGGAGAACTGCGAAACGTCAGGCACGCACGTGCCCGCGCCGAAGCCAGCGAGCGCTCGTTCACTCGGCGGTTGCTGGCCGCGGAACGCAAGGAAGCGCTGGAAGCCGAACAGGAAGCCGAAGAATTGGCGCGCGAAGAAGCCAAACTCATCGAACGACAGGAAGAAGAAGCTGCCGAACAGTGCAACCCGAACTACAGCGGCTGCCTGGACCCGTATGCCTCCGACTATGACTGCGCGGGAGGCAGCGGCGACGGCCCCGAGTACACCGGGACCGTCGAAGTGACCGGCTACGACGAATACGAACTGGACGATGACGGCGACGGAATTGGCTGTGACCCGTGAGGAAGAGCTTCAAGGTCGCCCCCGGGGTTCGCGTCACGGCCTCCAAGCGAGGACTGAGCAGCAGCTTCGGTCCCCGAGCCGCGCGCGTCCATGTGAATAGCCGCGGGGTTGGCCTCTCCAGCGGCGTCGGTCCGGTCTCCACGTACACCCGCTTCGGGACCACGCAGCGCCGCAGCCCGCGCGGTGGATCGCGAACCTCTTCTGCCCCGACCAAGGCCTCGATTGCCGCCCATGAACGACAGCTGAAAGCCGCCCAGCGCGAAGCCGACATCGACAAGGTCGCAACCCTGGAAAAGTCACTGGTCGGGGTTCACCGGCAGTCGTTCCCCGACGCCGAGCGGGCCGTCCTGCCACAACCCGATTCGGTAGACCCAGGCCCTGTCCGGGAAGCTCTGGAAAAAGAGGCTGGCATCCCGGCGCTTGTAAGCGGGTTGGGCGGGGGCGATGCGCCGCCTGTCGCCCCAGACCCCGAGCCTGTCGACCGCTATCACCTGATGCGCGAATACCGCAAGCGCCGGCGTGAGGGAATCCCCTTCTGGCAGCTTCGAGCGCAGATCGATGCGGCGCGAGAGGCAGACGGCGAAGCCGAGGCGGCAGCTGAGAAGGAGGCTGAGGAGCGTCGAGCCGCACAGGCCGCAGCCCAGGTCGAGGTCGACCGACTTTGGGATGAGTTACAGCAGGCGCGGGCCACGGTCGCCCAGCGGCTGCCGCAGGAGATCGCGGCGGAGAAAGGGAGGCGCGACGCCGCCCGCACGGAGGAGCAGCAGGTGCTGGATGCCGCCTGGGCGAAGCTGCAGGCGAACGATCCCGAGGTCACGCTTCCGACTCTCGAGGAAGCCTTCGCCGACAACGAGGCGCCGGCGGCGGCAATCGATTGCGAGGGCGATCAGACGACCGTGGTTATGCAGTTCTCGGCGGTGGAGGCGATCGTTCCCGAGCGCAAACCGGCAAGGACGCCCACCGGCAAACGCACGCTGAAGAAACGCACGAAAACGGAGGTCAACGCTCTCTATCTCGAGGCGCTAGGCAGCAACGTTCTAGCCACCGTCAAGGAGGCGTTTGCAGTTGCGCCGGGGACGGAGACGATCCTGATTCTCGCCATCAGACGCGAGACGGACGGCAAGCGTTCGGGAGAGCTGACGGCCATCTACGTCGGCGAATTCGATCGCGCCAGCTACGCGGGAGCCAGCGGCGCTCGGGAGCCGGCGAAGGTTCTGATCGATGCAACCGAATCCCAGCTGAACCTGAAGGGAAAAACCGCTCAGGTCGCGCCGCTGGACCTCGAGGGGAGCCCGGACCTGAAGGCGCTGCTCGAGGAGCTGTCAACCAGCCTCCGCGGCTAGCGCTTAGGGCCCGGCGGGATCTCGTAGGCCTTCGCCGGCAGGCTCGCCGAGAGCGGGCGGCTGACCGAACGCAGTTGTCCCCGCATACCGGGGACAACTGCGTCCGCTTTGGCGGCGCTCGCCCCCGCTGCGGTCCAGCGTGGCCGGTAGGGGGTGAAGGCCAGAAGGGCGTTCCAGGTTTCGGTGTCGACGATCGCGTTGGCGGGGAGGGCGCGGGCTTCCTTAAAGGCGCGCACTGCGCGGGCGGTTTGGGGGCCGAAGATGCCGGTGATCGGCAGCTCTGCGCCGGCGGCGACGAGGTGCTCCTGGGCCCAGACGACGAGGTCGCCGCGGGCTTTGCGCCGCAGCAGCGGGTGGACGACTTCCTGGCGGAAGCCGGCGACCGGCAGGTTGGCGCTGTCGGCGCCGACTGCCCCCCACTCCTGGCCGTTGGTCTCCTGCCAGGACCACCAGCTCGGCGGCAGGCCGCCGTAGCTTGCGGCGAAGCGGCGGAAGAGCCGGATCGCGCCGCTGCCGGGCGCTTCGTAGGTCTGGCCGATCGGGTAGATCGGGTGGCCGTAGACGCGGTTGTAGAGGTAGGTGTGTTCGTAGACCTCGCGCACCGAGGTGCCGATCGTCTTCCAGTACATCTGCGGCTGGTTGTAGGTGGCGCCGCCGGGTCCGAAGAACACCGAGTAGGGGAAGGACGGGTGGTAGTCGACATAAGGGAAGCCGGCGAGGGCGACGGGATAGGCGTCGCCGACCCGGGCGCGCAGGGCGCGGACGTAGGTGTCGGCGGAGGCGTACTTGCCCTCGTAGTCGGCCTCGGCGTCGATCACGAAGCAGTCGGCGCCGCGCTTGACCGCTGCGGCTGCGACCTTGGCCTCGGCCACCGGGGCGTCTCCGTAAACGAACTGCCAGGCGCAGACGCTGAGGCCGGCGGCGTGGAGGGCGCCGACCAGGCCGCGGTTGAACTGGCTCCAGTAGGTGCCGCCGTCGCCGGACTTGACGTAGACGGTGCCGACGTCGTTGCGCTTGGCGCGGGCGACGATCGCGGGGACGCTGCCGCCCTCGGAGTGGGAGACGTACCAGACCCACATACCCTGCCGGTCGAAGGCCGTGTTGCTGAGGTTGCCGCCGCCTTCGACCTGACCGGCGCCGCCGGTTTCCGCCGCCCCCCAGGCAGGCGCAAGCGCCGCCGCGGCGAGCGCGACGAGGGCAGCGAGCAGCGCCAGCGCGCCGCGTCCTCTCAAAGGCAGGGTCCTCACAACCGGTCCCAACACGGTAGTGGCCGCGATGCTGCGGGTACCGGTTTGGCGATCCGATGCAACCGATCCTCGAATTCCCCCGTAGAAAGAGGGCGATGAAGATCGCGATCGTCGGGACGGGCATCTCCGGGCTGGTGGCTGCCCACAAGCTGCACCGCAAGCACGAGATCACCGTCTATGAGGCGGGTGAGCGGATCGGTGGGCACACCCACACGGTGCCGGTCGAGGCCGCCGACGGGCCCCACTGGATCGACACCGGCTTCATCGTCTTCAACGACCGCAACTACCCCAACTTCGAAGCGCTGCTGGCCGAGTTGGGGGTCGCCAGCCAGCCCTCCCACATGGGTTTCTCGGTCTCCGACGGCGACCGCTTCGAGTACTCCGGCACCCCGTGGGGACTATTCGCCCGCCCCGCGCACCTCGTCAGCCCCGCCTTCCTCGGCATGCTGCGCGACTGGCGCCGCTTCAACCGCGAGGCACAGGCGCTGATCGGGATGAACGGGACCGCGCCCTCGCTCGGCCACTGGCTCGAGCAGCAGGGCTTCTCGCGTCTCTTCGTCGAGCGGCTGATCGTCCCTCAGGCGAGCGCCGTCTGGTCGGCGGACCCGGCCCAGATGTGGAGCTTCCCGGCCAGCTTCATGGCCGAGTTCTTCGACAACCACGGCATGTACAGCCTCCGCGACCGGCCGCGCTGGCGGACCGTCAGCGGCGGCTCGCGCAGCTACGTCGAGGCGATCGTCGCGCCGTGGCGCGACCGGGTGCGGACCCGGGCGGCGGTATGGCGGATCCAGCGCTTGCCGGACGGGGTGCGGATCGAGGCCGACGGCTGCGAGAGCGAGGTCTTCGACCGGGTGGTGATCGCCACCCACTCCGACCAGGCCCTGGCGCTGCTCGGCGACCCGAGCGCGGCCGAGCTCGAGGTCCTCGGCGCGATTCCCTACCAGCGCAACGAAGCCGTCCTCCACACCGACGCCTCGCTGATGCCGCGGCGGCGGGCCGCCTGGTCGAGCTGGAACTTCCACCTCAGCGAGGAGCCGGCGCCGGGATCGACCGTCACCTACTGGATGAACAAGCTGCAGCGCCTGCGGACCGCGGAGCAGTACTTCGTCACCCTCAACCGCGGCGACCGGATCGACCCGGAGAAGGCGATCCGCCGCATCTCCTACGACCACCCCGTCTACACCAAGGAGGGCGTCGCGGCTCAGTCCCGCCACGCCGACATCTCCGGCCCCGCTCACCGCACCCACTACTGCGGCGCCTACTGGGGCTGGGGCTTCCACGAGGACGGGGTCACGAGTGCGTTACGAGTCTGCGACGAGATCGCAACGCCCACAGATGTGTCTGACTTTGACCGTCATATACGAGGGGAAAACTCAGACACCCCCGGCGAGGAGGCGCTGGCCGCGTGACCGCCTCGGCTGCCTACGAGGGTTGGGTCCGCCACCGGCGCTTCGAGCCGGTCGAGCATGAGTTCCGCTACCCGCTCTTCCTCATGTACCTGGACCTGGCCGAGCTGCCAGGGGTGCTCGATCCCTTTCCGTTCTTCTCGGCCCGGCGCCGCGCCCTCGCCCGCTTCCGCCGCGAGGACTTCATGGGCGACCCGGAGCGGCCGCTCGACGAGTGCGTGCGCGACGCGGTCGCCGAGGTCACCGGCGCCCGTCCCACCGGCCCGGTCCGTTTGCTCGCCGGCCTGCGCTGCTTCGGCCACTCCTTCAACCCGGTCTCCTTCTACTACTGCTTCGACCCGGCCGGCGAGCAGGTCGAGGCGGTCGTCGCCGACGTCAAGAACATCCCCTGGGGCGAGCGCCATCCCTACGTCTTGGCACGCGGCGAGCGCCGCGGTACCGTCCTCGGAGACGAGTTCGAGAAGAGCTTCCACGTCTCGCCGCTGATGGGGATGGACCAGACCTACGCCTTCCGCGCAACCGAGCCGGGCGACCGCCTCGTCGCCCACATCGAGTCGCGCCCGCGCGCCGAAGCCGCCGCCGGCAAGAGCTTCGACGCGACCCTCAGCCTGCGCCGCCGGCCGCTCAGCCGCCGCACCCTCACCGGCCTGCTCGCCCGCTACCCGGCGATGTCGCTGCAGGTGGTGGCAAAGATCTACGCCCAGTCGCTGCGGCTGAAGCTCAAGGGCGCCAAATACCACCCCCACCCCGACGGCAGCCGGCCGCGGGGGTTCGTCTCGCCATGAGGGACGCCCTCGCCCGGGCCGGCATCGGGGCCGTCCTCGGCCGGGTCAGCAGCGGCCGCATCGACGTGGTCGAAGGCGCGCGCGAACGCAGCTACGGACCGGCCGATGCCGACCTCCGCACCACCCTGCAGATCAACGACCCTGCCGCCTGGCGCGGGCCGCTGCGCGGCAGCGTCGGGCTCGGCGAGACCTACGTCGACGGCCTCTGGGAGACCGACGACCTGGTCGCCCTAATTCAGATCGCCGCCCGCGAGCTGCGCCAGATGGACGGCGTCCGCGGCCTCGTCGCCCGCCCGCGCGGCCTCTGGCACCGGGTCCGCGGCCTCGTCCCCGAGAACGACCGCGGCGGCGCCCGCCGCAACATCTCCGCCCACTACGACCTCGGCAACGACCTCTTCGCCGCCTTTCTCGACGAGCGGATGATGTATTCCTGCGCCTACTTTCCCGACGCGGCGACGAGCCTCGAGGACGCGCAACTGGCCAAGCTCGACCGGATCTGCGACCACCTCCGGCTCGGCCCGGAGAACCACCTGCTGGAGATCGGCACCGGCTGGGGCGGGATGGCGATCCACGCCGCCCGGCGCAGCGGCTGCCGGGTGACGACGACGACGATCTCCCGCGAGCAGTGCGAGCTGGCGCGGCAGCGGGTGCGCGACGCCGGCCTCGAGGACCAGGTGACGGTGCTGCTGGAGGACTACCGCGACCTGGAGGGGCGCTACGACCGGCTGGTCAGCGTCGAGATGATCGAGGCGGTCGGCTGGCAGTACTTCGATGACTTCTTCCGCCGCTGCGACGAGCTGCTGAGCGACGATGGGCTGATGCTGCTGCAGGCGATCACGATCGACGACGGCATCTACGAGATCGAGAAGGGGGCGAAGAGCTTCGCCAACACCCACGTCTTCCCGGGCGGCTGCCTACCCTCCGAGGGACTGATCGCGAACTGCCTGGAACGCGTGACCAGCATGAAGCAGGTCTGGATCGACGACATCACCACCCACTACCCGCCCACCCTTGCCGCCTGGCGCGAGCGCTTCTTCGACGCCTGGGAGCGGCTCCGCGAGCGCGGCTACGACGAGCGCTTCCGCCGTCTCTGGGACTTCTACCTCTCCTCCTCGGAGGCGGGCTTCCGCGAGCGGCGGATCGGCGACGTGCAGGCGCTGTTCGCGAAGCCGGGCGCGCGGTGAGCGAGACGGGTGGCGGCCGCGAGCCGCTGCTGCTGATCCACGGGCTGGGCGGCACCCGCAGCATCTGGGAGCCGGTGATCCCGCTGCTCGAGGCCGAGCGCGAGGTGCACGCGGTCGACATGCCGGGCTTCGGAACCACGCCGCCGCTGCCCGAGGGCGAAGAGGCGAGCGCCGCCAACCTGGCCCGCGCCGTGCACGAGGAGTGCCTGCGGAACGGGGTCGAGCGCCCGCACGTCGCCGGCAACTCGCTCGGCGGCTGGGTGGCCCTGGAAATGGGGCGCTTCGGCTGGGCGGCATCGGTGACGACCCTCTCCCCGGCCGGGCTCTGGCAACCCCCGCTCGGCGAACCCTCGGGCGGCGGCGCCCGGATGCTGCTGCGCGGCTCGCCCTGGGTCAAGGTCGCGCAGCCGTTCCTCTCCCTCGCCCTGCGATTTCCGCAGACCCGCCGCGCCGCCTTCCAGTCGATCGCCGCCCACCCGGAGCGGATCCCCCCGGACGCGGCCCACGAGCTGGCGCTCGGCTGGCTCGATGGCGAGGGCTACGACGCCGCCAACCGGGCGATGCGCAGCCACGTCTTCGACCCGGCCGGCTATCCCACCGACGTGCCGGTGACGATCGCCTGGTGCGAGCGCGACCGCCTGCTCGGCCCGCCGAAGGCTCACCGCCGCCCCGCCGGCGCCCGCTTCCTCGTCCTCCCCGACGTCGGCCATACCCCCACCTGGGACGACCCCGAGCTGGTCGCCCGCACCCTGCTCGAGGGAAGCGCCGTAAGCTCCCCAGCGGCCGTTTCCGCAACCGAGGAGGAGCTTTGATCGTCGAGAGGACCGAGAACCCGATGTGGCTGTCGAACGCCTACCTGGTCGCCGACCCCGACCGTGGCACCGGCGTCCTGATCGACGGCAACGACGATCTGGGGCCGCTGCTGGAGCGGGCCGACCGCGACGGGATCGAGATCACCCACGTCCTCGTCACCCACCCGCACGGCGACCACGTCGCCGGCCTCGCCGAGGCGCGGGCCAAGCTCGGCAACCCGCCGCTGGTGGCGCACGCCGAGTGCGCGGCCGAGCTCGACGACGAGGTCGAGATCGTCCTCGGCGACGGCGAGAAGCTCGAGGCCGGCGGGCTCGAGATCGAAGCGATCTACACCCCCGGCCACGCCGCCGGTCACCTCGCCTTCCTCGTCAACGGCTCCGACGTCTTCACCGCCGACGTCCTCTTCAAGGGCACCGTCGGGGGGACGATGGCCCCCGGCGCCAGCGGCTTCGCCGACCTGCAGGCCTCGGTGATGCGGCTGATGGAGCTGCCGCCGAACACCACCGTCCACCCCGGCCACAAAGAGCCGACCACGATCGCAGCCGAGTGGGAGCAGAACCCCTTCGTGCGGATCTGGCGCGGCCTCGATTCGACCGGCGAGGAGGCCGTCACCGTCTGGGGCCGGCCGGCGACCTTGAAGCTCTGGGCGCCCGACTACGACGGCGGCAACAAGGCCTGGGTCGTCTTCGGCGACTCGGGAGAGGACGCGATCGTCGGCGGTTCGCAGGTCGAGCGGTAGCTAAAACGTCGCCTTTTCGTCACCGCCCAGGCACGATCTTTAGCCCTGGGCGCCAAATTGGACGAATGTGCGATTCAGAATTCGCACGTTCGTCTTCAAGCTGCATGGATGGCGGAAGGCATACAGGAATTCTTTTTTAACTGGTACCCGGTTTTCGGGGTCTTCTTCATGGCCCTGCTGCTCTTCATCTTCCTCAAAATGATGCGGGGGATGATGGGGACGACCAAGCCGGAGACGGTGAAGGCGTCCCGCACCGAGCCGGTCCTCTGGGAAGAGGTCCAGGGCGTCGACGCGGCCAAAGCCGAGCTGATGGATGTCGCCGCCTGGCTGCGCGAACCGGCCCGCTTCTCCGCCCTCGGCGCCAAGGCGCCGCGCGGCGTCCTCCTCCACGGCCCGCCCGGCACCGGCAAGACGATGCTGGCCCGCGCCGTCGCCGCCCAGGCCGGGGTCGACTTCTTCGCCGCCTCCGGCTCCAGCTTCGTCGAGATGTTCGTCGGCCGCGGCGCCGCCCGCATCCGCCGCCTCTTCAAAGAGGCGCGCAAGTCCGGCCGCGCGGTGATCTTCATCGACGAGCTCGACGCGATCGGCGGCTCCCGCGGCGCCGGCGGTGGCGACGGCGGCAGCAGCGAGCGCGAGCAGGCCCTGAACCAGTTGCTGGTCGAGCTCGACGGCTTCGAGAAAGACCCGGGGATGGTGATCGTGATCGCCGCCTCCAACTACGTCGAGAAGCTCGACAAAGCGCTGCTGCGTCCCGGCCGCTTCGATCGCCTCGTCCTCGTCGCCCCACCCGACCGCGACGGCCGCGAAGCGATCCTCCGCAGCCACGCCAAGGACAAGCCGCTGGCGGCCGACCTCGACCTCGGCGACGTCGCCCGCAAGACGACCGGG
The DNA here is from genome assembly GCA_045805745.1 of Solirubrobacterales bacterium. Taxonomy (GTDB): domain Bacteria; phylum Actinomycetota; class Thermoleophilia; order Solirubrobacterales; family 70-9; genus VAYN01. The sequence continues at coordinate 302,167 of JBJMKP010000002.1, read as the reverse complement.
ATGACCGGCGCCCAGCTCGCCAACGCGCTCAACGAGGGCGCGATCATCGCCGGCCGCGCCGGCCGCTTCGCGATGACCCGCGAGGACCTCGACGAGGCGCTGCTGCGCCAGGCCGTCGGCTCCCAGCAGGCGCGCCGCCTGAACGCCAAGGAGCGGCGGATCGTCGCCTACCACGAGGCCGGCCACGCCCTCTGCCGCCGGCTGCTCGGGCTCGACCCGCCGGAGATCCTCAGCATCGTCCCCCGCGGCCCGGCGCTGGGCTTCGTCGCCCACTCCCCGCAGGAGGACAGCTATCTGAAGTCCCGCGACGAACTGCTCGACGAGGTGGTGACGCTGCTCGGTGGCCGCGCCGCCGAGGAGGTGGTGCTGGGCGAGACCTACTCCGGCGCCGCCGACGACCTCAATCGCGTGCACCTGGTCTGCAAGCAGATGGTCTCCCAATTCGGCATGGGTGTTGCCCGCGACCACGATGGGCCGGCGCCGATCGCGCTGCCGACCGGCGACTACGCGGTCTCCGACCAGACCCGCCGCGAGGTCGACCAGGCGGCGATGACGCTGGCGCGCGGGGCCTACCGCCGGGCGCAGGCGCTGCTCGCCGCCAACCTCGAGGTCCTCGACCACCTGGCGGTGCTGGCTCTGGAGCGCGAGACGCTTACCCGCGAGGAACTGGACGAGATCTTCGCCGCGCACGAGCTGCGGGGGCTGGTCGAGACGCCAGGCTCCGGTGCGGCCCTGGTGGCCTTGAGCCGCGAGACCACTTCCCAGCGACCGCCCGCCTAGCGGCACTCCTGGCCGGCTGGCCAGTTTCCGCGGTACCCTTCGCCGATGGCGGGCGCCGACGAGTACTACTTCCCCCCCGGCAGGTCGATGGCCCGCCGCGTCCACGGCGAGCGCTCGGTCGGCCTCCTCTACGGCCAGCGGGCGCTGCTGATCGGGGCGCTGGAACCCCTCACCTACACCGGCACGATGGCTTCGACCAACGCCGGCGACTTTCCCTTCACCCGCCTGGCGCGCACGGCGAAGATCCAGGAGACCGTCTTCCTCGGCACCAAAGCCGAAGCCGACAAGGCGCTCGCCGCGGTCCATCGCCTGCATGAGCGGATCAAGGGCGAGCTGGCCGAGCCCGCCGGCCCCCACCCCGCCGGCGCCGCCTACTCGGCCTTCGACCCGGAGCTGATGCTGTGGACGCTGGCGGTGATCGCCGACTCCGGCCGGGCGATGTACGAGGCGATGGTGCGGCCGCTGAGCGAGCCCGAGCTGGAGGACCTCTGGCAGGACTACGTCCGCTTCGGCGAGCTCTTCCTCCTCCCGCGTGAGGCGATGCCCGCCACCCACCGCGAGTTCAAGGCGTGGTTCGACGGCAAAATCGCCTCGCCCGACCTGCACGCCACCGAGCACGCGCTGGAGATGGCCCCGCTGGTCGCCTTCCGCCAGCCAGTGCCGCTGCCGGCCCGCCTCAACCTGGAGGCGCAGAACCTGCTCGTCAAGGGGACGCTTCCCGAACGCGTGCGGCAGATCTTCGGCATCCGCTGGACCGCCGCGCACGAGACCGCCTTCCGCTCGATCACCACGGCCCACCGCCGCGCCAGGCCGGCGATGCCGCGCCCGATGCGCCGCGGCCGCAATGACTACTTCTTCAAGGTCGTCACCCAGCGGGAGAAGCGCCGCGGCGGCACTCCCACGCCGCAGATCTCAAGCGTCGCCTGAGCGGCCCCGCCGTTTACGCCAGACTTCCGCGCCATGCTCGAGCTGCTCGCCGTCGCGGCGGCCGGCGCCGCGGCGGGGGCAGCCAACTCCGTCGCCGGCGGCGGCGCGCTGATCACCTTCCCGACGATGGTGGCGCTGGGCCTGCCGCCGCTCTCCGCCAACGTCACCAACACGGTCGGGATCGTCCCCGCCTCAATCGGCGGGGCGCTCGGCTACCGCGATCTGCTGCGCGAGCAGGGCCAGCGCTTCCGCCGCCTGCTGCCGCCACTGCTGCTCGGAGCGGCGCTCGGCTCGGCAGCGCTCCTGCTCACCTCCAGCGAGGCCTTCGAAGCGATCGTGCCGATCCTGGTCGCCACCTCCTGCCTGCTCCTGCTGGCGCAGCCGCGCCTGGTCCCCCACATCTCCCACGCCGGCAACGAACACTCGCCCTACCTGCTCGCCGGCATCGCCTTCTGCGGTGCCTACCAGGCCTATTTCGGCTCCGCCGTCAGCATCCTGGTCCTCGCAATCCTCGCCCTCTTCGTCGCCGACACCATGCAGCACCTGAACGGGATGAAGATCCTCATCGCCGGCTGCTCCAACCTCCTCGCCGCTCTCATCTACGCCTTCCTTGCCCCGGTCGACTGGAGCTACGTCGCGGTGCTGATGGTCGCCTCGCTGCTCGGCGGCCGGGTCGGGGCTCACTACGCCCGCCGCATCCCGCCCGACCCGCTGCGGATCTCAATCGCGATCTTCGGGCTCGCCGTCGCCGCGGTGCTGGCGGTGCGTGCCTTCGGCTGACACGTGGACCGGGAGAGGAGATGGGCGGTACTGGGCTCGAACCAGTGACCTTTCGGGTGTAAACCGAATGCTCTCCCAACTGAGCTAACCGCCCGAGGCTCCCATTATGGCTCGACCGCGATTCGGGTGAACCTGCCCGGCGCCGGGTGCGTATTCAGGGCCATGACGACCTCACTGCAGCGGCCCAAGTTCTGGTTCCTCGGCGCGCTCCTGGCGCTCTTCCTCCTCGGCTTCGTCGCCGTCAACCGGGGGGATGCCGCCGGGCCGAGCGCCCAGGCCAGTGGCGCCAAGACGGTCTCGATCGTCAACTTCGCATTCAAGCCGGGCACGCTGACGGTCAAGCGCGGGGCCAGCGTCGGCTTCTCCAACACCACCTCCGGCACCACCCACACCGCGACGAGCGCTGGCTTCGACACCAAAAACATCGCGCCGGGCACGACGAAGACGGTCCACTTCAACAAGAAGGGGACCTTCGCCTTCCACTGCAAGATCCACCCCTTCATGAAGGGCAAGATCGTCGTCGAATAGCCTCGCGGGGATGAGCCTGCGCACCTTCGTCCGAGCCGCATCGATTCAGTTTCTGGCGGTCCTGCTGCTGGCGGGAGCGCTCGGCGCCGCTCTTCCACACAGCTTCTTCGAGAACTGGGGCTGGATCGCCGGTCCGCTCTCCTGGATGCTGTGCGCCGCCATCACCGCCTATTTTCTGCGCCTGCCGTTGCGCCTGACCCTGATCGGAGCTGCCCTCGCCGGGCTGCCAAGCCTGATTGCCGTCCTCGTCGGGCTGCACTGGGCGGGCGTGGTACTGGCAATGGGCCTATTCGCAGCCTGGTGCGCTTGGCTGCGCGGTCAGATGGTCGCCGGGTTTCCCTGAGCGACCGCCATCACTCCACCCCCGCCAGCTCTCTGAGCGCTTCGCCTCGGTCGGCGAAAACCATACCCGCGTCGGTTAGGCCGGCGACGGTGAAGATCCGCTGGACCTGGTCGGAGCAGCCATAGAGGAGGAGGCGGCCGCCCTTCTCTTCCAGCTGGCGGCGGACCTGGAGGAAGAGGGCGATGCCGGTGGAGTCGACGAACTCGCAGCGCTCGAGGTCGACGAGGACGGCGGCGTTGCCGCGGGCGACCCGCTGCAGCACCGCCTGCAGCCGGTCGGCGCTCCAGAGATCGAGCTCGCCGTCGAGCCGCAGCTCGCAGCGCGATGTGCCGAGATCGCTCTCGGCAATCTGCAGGATCGAGGCCCCCGCCATGCCGCTGATTGTCCCAGGGTCGATAGCTCGGCCAGACGGGCGGGCTTCAGCCGGCCAGCTCGCGGACCAGCTCGGCGGCGGGACGAACCGAGTCGATCCGCCTCACCGTCTCCCCCGCGTAGAGGGCGCGGGAATCGAGCAGGTTCGCCGGCCCGTCATCCGTCGGCCCGGCCGGGGTCAGCAGCCGGCTGCCCGGGCGCTGGCGGCGCATCATCCCCAGCTGCAGTGAGGGAGGCGTGTACCGCGCGCCGGGAGCGAGCAGCCGGTTGAGGGCGCGGTTCGCCAGCGGCGCCCGAACCAATCGGCGTTCGTCCTTTGTAGCCCTGTGGTTGACAAAGGACGAACGCCGAGCGGATGTAAGCCAACGCTCCGTTGCCGCGTTGGGGACCACCCGGTGCGGCGCCGGCCAGGCGGCGCCGAAGAGGTCGGTGAGGACCGTCTCCTTCGCCTCGACCAGGCGCTGCCGGTAGCCGGGATGGGCGCGGCTCTCCTCGGCGAGGAGGAAGCGGGTGCCGGCGACCGCGGCGCTCGCCCCGGCCTCCAGCGCCGCGCGCACATCGCTCGCCTCGGCGATGCCGCCGGCGAGCAGCAGCGGGTAGTCCGGCGGCAGGGCGGCGCGCGCCTGCTCCAGCAGCCGCAGCGCCGGAACCGTGCCGCGCACGTGCCCGCCGGCCTCGACTCCCTGAACGATGACCCCGTCGGCGCCCGCCGCCTGCGCCTCACGCGCCTCAGCGACCGAGCCGCACTGGTGCAGCCAGACCCCCGGCGTTCGGCGGCGCGGCCTGCCCCAGAAGGTGACGACGACGTCCGCCCCGGCCGCGGCCTCGAACCAGTCCCGCCGCGCGAACGGCAGTAGCAGGTTGACCGCCAGCGGCCGGCCGGTCAGCGCCCGCCCTGCCGCCAGCTCACGGCGGATCGCCGCCGCGCCGCCGACCGCGATCGTCCCCAGACCGCCGGCATCGGAGACCGCGGCTGCCAGCTCGTGCCGGCTCAGCCCGCCGCCCATCCCGGCCTGGACGACGGGCAGCTCCACCCCGATGCGCTCGAGCAGCGACGGCACGCGGTCAGTCTAGGAGCGGCAGGGCGCCCCAGCGCCTCCTCAGAACCGGATCTCGACCCCTGGCGGGTCATAGACGGACGCCAGCCGGGCCAGCGTCAGCGCCCCGAGCATCAGGCCGAAGTCCCGCAGGGCGACGTCGTAGTAGCCGGAGTAGGTGAGCAGGTCGAGGATGATCCCGCCCAGCCAGGCCGCGACTACGTAGGCGCCGTAGCGCGGCTTCAGCGCGACGAAGACGCCGGCGAGGATCTCGACCACGCCGACCAGGTGCATCGCGGTGGCGGCGCTGCCGGGGACGATGTCGTTGATCCACGGAGCCAGGTACTGCTCCCAGTCGACCATCACGTTGAAGAACTTGTCGAGGCCGAAGAGGATCGGCGCGACGGTGAAGGCGATGCGGAGAAGAGTGAACGCCTGGTAGGCCGGGTCGCTTTTCAGTCGTTCGCCGAAGCTCGGCGCGAGGCTTGCTTCGCGCGGGTCGATGGTGGTTGCGGTTGACATGGGACCTCCTGGTCTCGGATTGCGGTGTGTCCCATCTGCGTCGTCGCGGCCGGGTTTCTTACCCCCGGGATACGCACGGTAAGAAGTCGGCGCCCCGCGTCGCTAACAATGCATGGCGACCGCCGCGATGCCAACGCCGATGCAGACCCCCCACCCGGATGACGCCATGGCAAGGCCGTGGCTGGAGGAGCTGCGCAGCGACGGCGCAAGGGGGCAGGCGGCGGTCGCCGACCTCCACCGGCTGCTGCTGAAGGCGGCCCGCTTCGAGCTCCGGCGGCGGGCGGCCCAGCTGCCGCACTTGCGCGGCGGCGATCTCGAGGACCTCGCCCAGCAAGCGGCCGACGACGCCCTGCTGGCCCTACTGGGCAAGCTCGACGACTTCCGCGGCGAAAGCCGCTTCACCACCTGGGCCTACAAGTTCGCCCTGCTCGAGGCCGCGGTGAAGGTCCGGCGGCGCGCCTGGCAGGGGCGCGAGGTCCCGCTCGAGGACGAGGCCTGGGCGACCCTAGCCGCCGCCGGCTCGGCCGGGCGCGGTGCCGAAGATGCCGAGCTGCTGGCGGCGCTGCGGGAGGAGATCGAGGGCTTGACCCCGCGCCAGCGCGAGGTGCTGGTCGCCGTCGCCCTCAACGGGGTGCCGATCGACGTCCTCGCCGAGCGCCTCGGCTCGACCCGCGGCGCTCTCTACAAGAACCTGCACGACGCCCGCCGCAGCCTGCGAGCAGCGCTGGCGGCGCGCGGGTTCGCAATCGGAGACGGAGAGGAGACCTGATGAAGCGCGACGAGCTGCTGGGCCGGATGCTCGGTCCCGACGCACCGGAGCTGACCTGCGAGCAGTGCTTCGCCGAGCTCGACCGCTACGTCGAGCTGGTGGTCGCCGGCGAGCCGGCGGACGAGCGGATCCCCGGCATGCGGGCCCACCTGCAGGGCTGCCCCGCCTGCGCCGAGGACTTCCACAGCCTCCGCGATCTCGTCGGCGGCGACGGAGGCTGACGCCGGGCCGGGAGTCCCCCGGCCCGTTATGGCGTAGATGCTCTAACAATCACCTTGTCTGGAGGCAAAGGTGCGCGGGATGCCTCCCAGTCGCGAGAGCACCCCGCTGTCGCCCCGGCACGCGTCCTTCGGCGAGGCGGTCCGCCGACTGCGCGAGGCGCGCGACTGGACCCAGGAGGACCTCGCCGACGAGGCCGACGTCCACATCAGCCAGATCAGCGACGTCGAGCGCGGTACCGCCAACGCGACCATCCGCACCCTGGCGCGGGTCTCCGACGGGCTGAAGGCGGAGCTCGGTGAGATCTGGACCCTCGCCGACCGCCTCCGGGCCGAAGGCGCCGTCTAACCCGAGACGTCGGCCTCGGCCCAGACTGCGAGCACCAACCGCAGCCACTCCGCCTCGACCCCCAGGGCCCAGCCGCGGTCCCCGCCAGGGTCCTGCGGCCGGTCCCCCTGCCGGACAGGCCGCAGGATGTCCCCACTCGCCAGGGTCTTCAGGTGGTAGGCGACCTGGCCCACCCGCTGGTCCGTGGCAGCGGCCAGCTCCTGCGTGGAGGGGCACTCGACCGATCCATCCAGATAGGCGAAAAGGATCCGCCGCCGGAGCGGGTGTTTGACAGCGTGGATCAGCTCTGAGGCGGTCGGCGGCATAGATGACCGGAAGATCCAGCGCTGAACCCGTTTCCGGCGCTCAGGATGTTAAGGCATAAATACTCTAACACTGGAGTCTTTTAATAGAGAGGCTCCGTGGCGCAATGCCGCCTCCGCGCCGCAGCAAGCCCCGCTCCCCCGAGCACGCCGCCCTCGGCGACGCGCTGCGTCAGCTCCGCCGCAACGCCGGCCTGAGCCAGGAGCAGCTGGCCGAGGGCGCCCAGACCGACCTCACCCAGGTCGGCGGGATCGAGCGCGGGGTGCGCAACCCCAGCTACACGACGATGCTGCGCCTGGCCGGAGCTCTCGGCACGAGCGTCGGCGAGTTGACCACGCTGGCCGACCGCCTACGAGGGTAGGGCGGCCGGCCGGCAGCGTCCTCAGCCCTTCGCCGTGCAGGGGAAGGGGTGGGAGATGTAGAGAGTCGTGTCGTCGACGAACTTCGCTTCGCCCTTGGCGATCCAGACGCCGTTCGGACAACTGGCCGAGAGGAAGCTCTTCTTCTCGCCCCTATAGGTGAACCGGCGGCCGACCACGAGGCTGAACTTGGTCACCGAGCCGGAGCCGCCGGCGATCTTCGGCACGGTCGCCTGGATCCGCAGGCCGAAGCGGCCCTCGTGGATGCGGGTGACGGTCGCCGCGACGACGATCGCGGTCGGCGCCGGGACGTTGACGTAGGCATGGAGGAGCAGGGTGGTCGTCGGCCCCTTCTGGCCGCCGTTGAAGAGGATCAGCGGACCGGTCGAGCGGAACGGTGCCTGTTCTGGAAAGGCGACCTCGACTTCGGCTTCCCCGGAACCGACGATCGCGTCGCCGCAGGCGCGTTTGGCCGCCGCCGAGCTGGTCGCCTGAAGCTGCCCGGCCCTACAGGTCGGCAGGCCCACCGAGTCGATCGCGATGTTCTTCTCGATTTTCAGGTCCACCGATTCGAAGGCGGGCGGGTGGCTGCCGTCCTTGGTGCTGATCGCGCCGTTGAGGCGGGCGGTGACCGGTGCCTTTTCGTGCTTGGGCAGCGCCGTGGGCGTGATGCCACCGTCGTCGGCGACGCAGATGTTGCCCGCACACCAGATCCTCCGGTTGGGGCTGCCGCTGGCCACGGCGGCGAAGACGAGCACCAGGGCTGCAAGGACGAGGCTGAGGCGGATCAGAGGTCTGTTCATGGACCGATCCTGCTCCCCCGCGACGGTCCCGGCCTCCCCGATTTGAGCTCCCCGGCACAGGCGAACTCGCCAATGTGGGGAAGCGTGGGCGCGGGCTACTCGTCGAGGCGCAGCGCGACCTCGAGATCCGCCTCGGCACCCTTCAGCGGGCGGCCGAGGAGGTCTTCGATCGCGCCGAGGCGGTTGCGTACCGTGCGCCGATCGACTCCCAGCGCGGCCGCAGTCGAGGAGACGTTGCGCTCGGCTGCGAAGTAGGCGCGGAGAGTCTCGCGGGAGACCTTGCCGCCGTCGCGGGAGCGCTCCAGCGGCGCCAGGTAGAGCTGACGCAGCGAGCCGGCGACGAGGTCGTCGGCGGCGATCGCCGCCAGCAGGGCTACCTCGGGATAGCGGACGATGGACTGGCCCCGGCGCTCGGCGATCGCCAGCGCCGCCTTCGCCTGCCGGTGGCTGAACCGCCATCCGCCGAGCCCCTCGCCGGGCTCGCCGACGCTGACAAAGACGCCCGCGGGGATCTCGCCGGGGAGGGCGGCGAGCGCCTGCTCGCTCGTCAGCTGCCGCCGGCCGCCGAGCCAGCAGGCCCAGGTCGGCTCGTCCTCGCGCTGGACCGCGAGCAGCCGCCGGTCGACCGCGCCAGCCAGGTCGCGCATCAGCTCCTCCGCCTCCTCGCCTTTTGCCATCAGCGCCAAGTGGTGGCCGTCGAGCTCATACCCCAGCTCAGAGTGGTCGACAAGCTCGCCGTCGAGCAGGCGCTTGACGGTCTCCCGCCGCCGCTCGGCCGGGCTGGTCGGCCGGTTCTCGGCCTCGCGCGCGTACTCGGCGCTGACCGCGGCGATCAGCCGGTCGCCGACCGTCGCCTGCGTCGCCAGCAGCGCCCGCAGGACCGAGCTCGGCACCTCGGCCCGCTCCGCCTCGTTGACGAGGAAGTCGCCGAAGAGGACGTTGCCTGCGAAGTAGCGGCGCAGGACGGTGTCCAGCGAAACCCCGTCGCGGGCGTCGAGTCGGGCCTGGCCGAGCAGCGCGGTCGGGATCGCCGGCGCCGCCCGTTCGCCGGCCTCGAGCACCGCGAGCCGGTACTCGATCGCGGCGGCGAGGGCGCCGTTCAGGCCCTGTAGGTAGGAGGGGTCGGCGACGTTGCGCGGGTCGGAGATCGAGTAGACCCGGGTCGCGATCGCCCCCTGGATCTCCGCCAGCCGCTCGCGCAGGCGCGCGGCCAGCGATGTCCGGATCTCGGTCGTGGAGCTGGTGTGTGCCGAGCGCGCCATCGTCGCCCGCAATCGTGGCACGCCTGGCAAGCTGGAGCCGCGGTTCAGACAGCCGGCAACGTGAAACGCACCCGCGTCCCGGGAGCCCCCGGCTCGAGCCAGATGCGGCCGCCGTGGGCCTCGACGATCGCCTTGGAGATCGCCAGGCCGAGGCCGGCGCCGTCCTCGCCGCGGGAGGCGTCGCCGCGGTAGAAGGCCTCGAAGACGTGGGCCGCGTCGGCGCCGGGGATCCCCTCCCCCTGGTCGTCGACCTCGACCTCGACCGCCCTGCCCTGGGCCCTTGCCCGGACGGTGACGCTGCCGTCGGCGGGGGTGTGGCGGATCGCGTTCTGGATCAGGTTGAAGAGCACCCGCTGGACCTTCTCGGCGTTGGCCTCGGCGACCAGGCCGCCGGCCGGCAGCTCGGCCGCGACCCGCACCCCGCGCTCGGCCGCCGGGGCGCGCATCGCCGCCACCGCCTCGTCGATCAGCTCCCCCAGCTCGACCTGGCGCATCGTCCAGGAGATGTCCCCGGCCTCGATCCGCGAGAGCTCGAAGAGGTCGTCGATCAGGTCGCTGAGGACGCCGACGTGGGTGCGGATCTCCCGCAGGTAGCGCTCGCGGGTCTCCCCCGTGGCGACCCCGTCGTCGATCGACTCGACCAGCAGCCGCAGTGAGGCCAGCGGCGTGCGCAGGTCGTGGGATGCGGCGGCGACCAGCTGGCGGCGGGCCTCCTCGACTTCGCGGCCGGCGCGCTCCTCCATCGCCAGCCTCGCAGCGAGGGCGCCGGCCAGCCCGACCCCGGCGGCGGCCAGCAGGGCGAGGGCGATCTGCTCGGCTCCCATCCCGTGCGGCACCGCCACCGCGGCGGCGCCGGCGAGGAAGGCGGCAAGGGCTATCGCCAGCGCGCGCCTCATGCCCGGAACCTGTAGCCGACGCCCCACACCGTCTCGATGAAGCGGGGCTCGGCCGGGTCGTCGCCGAGCTTGACGCGCAGGCGGCGGATGTGGACGGTGACGGTGCTGGTGTCGGTGAAGAAGGGGGATTCCCAGACCGCCTCCATCAGCTGGTCGCGGGAGAAGACGCGGCCGGGGCGGGCGGCGAGGTAGGCGAGCAGGTCGAACTCGCGCATCGTCAGGTCGAGTTCGGCCCCGTCGAGGAAGGCGCGGCGCCCGGCCGGCTCGATCCGCAACGGTCCGTGCTCGATTGGCGGCGCGTCATCCTCCTCCTCGGGCGGCGGCGAGACTCGCCGCAGCACCGCCTCGACCCGGGCGACCAGCTCGGCCGGCGAGAAGGGCTTGACGACGTAGTCGTCGGCGCCGTGGCGCAGCCCGACCAGGCGGTCGGACTCCTCCCCGCGCGCGGTCAGCATGATCACCGCCACCGGCTTGCCCGGCCGCTCGCGCAGGCGGCGCAGGACCTCGAACCCGTCGAGGCCCGGCAGCATCAGGTCGAGGACGACGAGGTCGGGACGGTGCAGCTCGGTCAGCCGCAGGGCCTCGAGCCCGTCCATCGCCCGCTCGACCTCGAAGCCGGCCCGCTCCAGGTAGGTGCCGACGACCTCGACGATCGTCGGCTCGTCGTCGACGACGAGCACGGTGGCGTTGGCGGTCGCGGCCATCGCCCCGATTCTCCCCCCTGCGGATCTAGCCGAAGGTGAACGCATAGCCCATCGTCCCCGCATCGGGTTCGAGTCGCAGCAGATGGTGACCGACCTGCGGCAGATCGACCAGGTCGTAGAGGCGCTGGGCGCGGACGGTGACGGTGCCGCCGTGGACGTCGCTGCCCGCCGCGGCGCCGATCGGCTTGCCGTCGAGCGTCACCTTCACCCGCCGCGGCTTGCCGTCGACCGTGCCCAGCACCAGGTACACCCGCCTCGCCCCGAAGTCGAGGTCCAGCGAGCCGCCGGCCGCGGTCGCCGAGTCGAGTTCGATCCGCCACGGCCCGCGGTAGGCGAGGTGGTCGGGCGGCACCGTCGCGGGAGCGCGGAAGTCGTGCAGACCCTGCGAGAGCAGCCCGTTGGTGAAGCGTTCGGCGCGGCCGGAGCCGAGGTAGCTCTCCGGCGTCGTCACCCCGGTTTCGGCTTCGATCCCGTGGGCGCCGGCCATCGGCTTGCCGACTTCGTGGCCGGCTTCGGCCAGCAGCTCGCGGATCACCTGCTCTTTCTCCCCGTATTCGCCCTCGCCGTAGTGGACGTAGCGGACCCTGCCGCGGGCGTCGATGAAGTACTCGGCCGGCCAGTAGGCGTTTTGGTAGGCGTTCCAGGTCTGCAGTTCGTTGTCCTGGGCGACGGGATAGCGGATGTCGTTGCGTTCGATCGCTTCCTCGACGTTGTCGGGGTCGCGCTCAAAGGGGAACTCGGGACTGTGGACGCCGACGATCGTCAGCCCGTCCTTGCGGTAGCGCTGGTCCCAGGCCTTGAGGTAGGGGAAGGTGCGGATGCAGTTGATGCAGCTGTAGGTCCAGAAGTCGACCAGAACGACGCGGCCGCGCAGCTGCTTCAGGGTCAGCGGCCGGTCGCCCGGGGTGTTGAACCAGTGCTCGTTGCCGATGAATTCCGGCGCTTCGCCGAGCACCGGCAGGCTGACCTTGCCGTCCTTGCCTTCCGGGGTCGGGTGCTCGACGGCGAACTTGGTCCCGTGGCCGCGCAGGCCGTCCAGCGCGTCTTGGGCCGAGGCGCTGTCCTCCAGCGCTTCGCTGGGGTTGACGAGGAAGCTCGGCAGGTCGCTGGCGATCGTGTTTTGGAAGCGGATGTCGTAGTTGCCGAGCATCGCCAGGCCGACCACCACCATCACCGCGCCCATCGCGATCTGCAGGCCGACGCCGCGCTTGGCCAGCGGGGCGATCACCCGGCGTCCGCCGAGCATCAGGAAGTAGAGGACGACCGCCGAGCCGATCCCGTAGCTGAGGGCGACCGCGAGGCGGCCGGTGTCGAAGGACTGCGAGGCGGAGACGGTAATCACCCCGGCCAGGATCGGGCCGGCGCAGGGGGCGTAGACGAGGCCGAGGCTGAGCCCGACCAGGATCCCGGACCAGAACCCGTCCCCGCCAGTGCGCGGTCCGCCGCCGCGGCTGGCGATGCTGCTGATCCAGGCCTCGAGCCGGGCCGCCAGCGACGGGATCATCAGGGTCACGCCGAACCCGATCAGGACCGCGATCGCCAGCTTGCGGAGGAAGTCGTCCGGCAGGCCGAGAGCGGAGATGACATAGACGAGGGCGACGGTGGCGAAGGTGAAGGAGACCGCCAGCCCGGCGACGATCCCCAGCGGCCGCCGCCGGCCGCCGGTGGCGCCGGCCGAGAGGGCGATCGGCAGCACCGGCAGCACGCACGGCGAGAGAGCGGTGGCGGCGCCCGCGAGGAATCCGAAGAGGACCAAAAGGACCATCAGTTGCCCTTCATCGCCTCGCCGTGGTCGTCCTGTTCGTCGTGCATGGAGCCTTCGTCGTGCATCGCGTCGTCTTCGCCTTTCATGGCGTCTTCGTGCTTCATCGCATCGTGACCCTTCATCGAGTCGTCGTCGCTCTTCATCGCGTCGTCATGACCCTTCATCGAGTCTTCGTGCTTCATCGCCCCTTCGGATGACTGACCGGCCGAGGTGGTTCCTGCGGCGGTCGAGTCGTCGCTGCCGCAGCCACCGAGGGCGATCGCCCCACCCACGGCCAGCGTCGCCAGAGCGGCGGTCATTTTCCTGCCAAGCATCCTGCTCCCTTCGTCGAGTTCTGACCGCAACGCTAGGAGGGAAATGTGACGAGGAAAGAAACTCAGCCGCATGGCCTGCGCCTGACCGGGTACCGAGAGCTGCGTGAGCGACTACTCCATAGTCCGGGCCGACGACGTCGAGGACCCCTACGCGGACAGCGACGTCCCCGGCGAGTTCCGCAAACTCACCGATGCCCTGGGCGCGGATCAGGTGGCGGTGACCCTGATCCGGGTCCCGCCCCACTCCGACTTCGAGCAGGGCAACGGCCACCACCACGAGGAGATCGAGGAGCTCTACATCGTCAGCCGAGGCACCCTGACGATGCGCTTCGGCAACGAGGTCGAGAAGGTCGAGGCGGGCTCGGTCGCCCGCGTCGCACCGGGCACCAACCGCTCCCACCGCAACGAGGGCGACGAGCCGGTCGAGATCTGGGCCGTCTCCCAGCAGATCGAGCGCCAGGACGCGACCAAGGTCGAGGACTTCTGGGAGGCCTCACCGAACGCCGACCAGCAGCGCGGCTGACCGGCGGCTGGCGCAAGCCCGCGCTCAGCGGGCCGACGCTGCCCGCTGGGTCTCGAGCTGGGCCTCCGTCAGCCGCTTGATCCGCCTGCAGACCTGCCGGTAGAAGCGCAGCTGATTGCTGCGGCCGAAGAGCCGGAAGCCGATCCGCAGCAGGATCGGGCCGTTGCGGGCCGGCCGGGAGATCGCTTTGAGGTGGAACTCGACGTCTCCGCTGTCCAGCCACTTCCAGAGCTCGTAGTGCATCCGGCCTTCCTCGAAGTGGCCTTCCAGGGTGCTGTAGCTCCAGCCGAACACCTGGACCGCGCGCCCGTCGACCTCGCGCGTCTCTTCGTAGACCTCGCCGACCCTGACCCCGACCCGCAGGCGCAGCCCGGCGAACCGGATCCGCAGCAGCATGTTCCGGCCCGAGAGCGGCAGGTCCCGGTCGTAGGAGGCGGTGACCACTCGCGGGTCGGCGAGCTGGTAGCTGTCCATGACTTCCCGCGCGACCTGCCAGCTTTCCTCCTCGGCGGGCGGCCCGGGGCGCTCGTGGGGCAGCGCTTCGACCATGTCGTCGAGGTGCCAGCCCGGCTCCGAGGCGTAGGACTCGGCCCTCTCGTGGTCGAAGTTGACTCGGCGCTCGGCCAGGGCCGCGACCCCGGCCCGGCTCCTGCGGCTGCGGCGGTTCTCCCGCGCGCCGGGCAGGGAGTCGGCCGGGACCACCCGAGTGGTGATCACGATCCCACCCTCCATCTTCCCTTCGGTCAGACCGACCACCTGGCGCAGGACCGAGGACCACATGTGCAGCTGGACCTCCTTGGAGAAGCGCAGGCGCGAGTAGAGGAGGTCGCTGAACCGGTCGCCGCTGCGGGCCCAGGACTCGATTTCGAACCAGATCGAACGATAGTCCGAACGGGCCCGGAACTCGATCTGCCCCGCCTCGAGGTGTCCCGGCAGGGTCGCCAACTTGAACGACGTCGCATCGGCCCCAACGACCCGGACCGGTCCGTCCCAGGGCCCCGGCATCCGGACCACATACCGGTTGCCGGCGCTGAGGTCGCCCTTCTCCCCCTCCACCTTCTGAAAGGTGGCGAACTCCGACGGCGCCACCCCGTCGAGGTTCGCGGTCATCCTCTCCATCAGCTGCTCGGGCGTGAGGGTCGAGCCGACGATCCGCGTGCGATAGATCCGGTGCATCAGCGGCCCCGCCCCGTCCTCCCAGCGCTGCAGCTCCGAGAGATCGGTGCCGTCCGGCAGCCGCGGCGGCGCGTCGGCAGGCCAGCCGCCGCTCATCTCCCAGCGGTGCATCGGGGTGATGCTCCACATGTAGCGCCAGGTGGCGAGTCCGACGCCGAGCGGCCAGCGCGCCGCGGTCGACCAGCGGCGGCGCAGGGTCTGGGGATGGGAGGCGCTCATCCCCCTGCCCTACCCGCTCGCCGGCCCGGGCACCGGTTGACCCCGGAGCATCCGGGTAGGTGCTCGGCATGGCCCTGCCACGTCCCCGCCCCGAGCAGCTGAAGCCCCGCAGCCATCACTTTTACGCGCTCTCCCTCGGAGCGATCCAGCTCTGCATAGGGCTCTGGCTGCGCGCCAAGACGGTCGGCGAGGACGAACGCGGCAACGCCGAACGCCGCGCCCTCTTCGTCGGCCTCTGGCCGCCGATGTTCTGGCTGATCGGGGACACCCTGCGCCGCGGAGAAGGCCGGCGCCGGCGCCGCCGGTGAGGACTGTCGTGGCGGCGGACGACGCGGGCACGATCGGGGTCGACGGCACGATCGAGTGGCGAGACGCGGAGGGCCGGCTGCACCGCGTCGGCGGCCCGGCGCGCGTCTTCCCCGGCGGCCGCCAGGAGTGGTTCCGGCATGGTCGTCTCCACCGCGAGGACGGCCCCGCCGTCGAACACGCGAACGGCTCGGTCAAGTACTACGTCGACGGCGTCCGCCACCGCGAGGGCGCGCCGGCCTGCGTCTACGTCAACGGCACCGAGAAGTGGTACCACCGAGGCCTGCGCCACCGCGACGACGGCCCGGCGGCGACCTATCCCGACGGGCGGCGGGTCTGGTTTCTCGAGGGCGTCAAGGTGCGGGAAGAGCGCTAGGGGCGAGTGCGCAGGGCGCGCCAACCCTCGCTGGTCAGGGCCAGGTAGGCCCGCCCGTCGGGGCCCCGGCGCTGCAGCAGCAGGCCCTGTCGCAGGGCTCGCTTTTCGAGCCGGACCAGGTCGCGATGAGTCAGCTTCGGGAAGGCCGAGGCGAGCGAGGAGGTCGGGTAGAAGCCGTCGTCGACGGCCTCGGCGATCGCCGCCAGCAGTTGCTCGGGCGCGACTTGCGGCCGCCTCACCGTCAGCTCCCTCACCCAGCCGCCAGGCAGACCGCGGTGGCGTCGTCGGCGAGGGACCCGCCGGTTCCGGCGAGGACGGCGCGGTGCACCTCGCGAACGGTGTCCGAGGCCGAGCCGTGGCGCGAGCGCAGCGCCGCCTCGATCGTGGCCTCGATGCCGATCCCGGCACCCCCCTTGCCGCTGGAGACGACGCCATCGGAGACCATCAGCATGCGGTCGCCGGAGGCCAGGCGGGAACGCTGCTCTGCCGGTTTCGGGGTCGAGCGGCCACCGAGCCCGCGGCTGGGAGCGAACTCGAGCAGCTCGGCCTCGCCGCCCTCGCGCAGGACCACCGGCGCCAGGTGGCCGCAGTTGGCGATCCGCAGCTCGTTCGTGGTCGGGTCCCAGTGGGCGATCACCGCGGTCATCTCCGCCTTCGGGCCGGGCATCTCAGAGAGCGTCCGGTGCATGACCAGGAGCGATTCGGAGATCGTCGCGCCACTGCGGCGGCTGGCGCGCAGAGCGCCGAGGGCAATGGCGCTACTCGCCGCCGAGCGCGTCGTCGGGCCGAGACCGTCGGCGAGCGTCACCAGCACGCCGTCGGCGTTCTCGACCACGTCGAACCAGTCGCCGGCCACCTCGTAGCTGGGCAGGACGTTGCCGGCGACTTCGCCGCCGGTGACCCGGGAGATCCGCGGCGGCAGCAGGCTCTGCTGAATCTCGGCGGCGGGGTGTGGCTGTTTGCGGCGCTGGGCGCCGGCGAACGCGTCGGTGTAGCGATCGGCGAGGGTGATCGCCGCGGTCGCCTGCCGCGCCAGCTCGGTCAAGGGGGTCCGCGGCCGGCCGAAAGCGATCAGGGCGCCGATCGCCCGGCCGCGCAACCAGAGCGCGAAGAGCTCCACCCCGGGCAGGCGGGCGAGGTCGGCGCGCAGCATCGAGACCCCGGCGGCGTCGAGCTCGGGCCCGATCGCCAGCGGTGCCGGCAGTTCGGCTCCGAGCCGGTCGGGCCCCGCCATGTGGAGCAGGTGACTGCCGTCGATGTCGAGCACGTAGAGGGCCACCGGCACCCCGGCGATCCGCTGCGCCTCGGCCACGAGCTGCTCGGGCAGGAGCGCCGGCGGCACCACGTCGAGGACCTGGATCGCGTCGAGCTCGACGCCGCGGCGGCGGCCCAGGCGCCCCGCCGGCAGCGGCTCCTCCGCCGGCGTCAGGGTGCCGCCGTCCTCGGGCCTCGCCTCGAGCGCCTCGATCAGCTGACCGCGGTCGGCGAAGCGCCGATAGACGGTGGAGCGCGAGACGCCCGCGGCGGCGGCGATTTCCGAGAAGGTCGCGTCTGGCGCCTGCTCGAGCAGCCGCCGCGCCGCTTCCAGAATCCGGTGTTCGTTTCGCAGCGAGTCGGCCCGCCGGCTTTCTTCGGACCTGGAGCTCACCGGCCATCCCAGCGGTAGTGCGACGAGCTCCCGGTCTCATTTGTCGCACTTGGTCTCAATTGGGGCATCACCGGATTGAGTTCCCGGATCGGGGGCACACAAACGGAGAGCACTTCAACACGAAGAGGGAAGAGCGATGCCACAAGACCCGACCATTACCCACCCCAACTCCAGCTCCCAGGACGCCTCGGTTTCCGAGCTGGTCCAGCAGCTCGGCGAGCAGGCTTCGCGGCTGGCCCGGCAGGAGGTCGAGCTGGCGAAAGCGGAGATGACCGTCAAGGGCAAGCGCCTGGGAATCGGCGCCGGCGCCTTCGGCGGTGCGGGGCTTGTCGCCCTGTTCGGGCTCGGAGCCCTGACCGCGGCAGTGATCCTGGCATTGGATACCGCGATGGCTGGCTGGCTGGCGGCACTGATCGTCGCCGTCATCTACCTGGCGGTCGCCGGCGCCCTGGCCTTGATGGGCAAGTCGAAGGTCGAAAGCGCGACGCCGCCGGTGCCCGAGCGAGCGGTGGCAAGTGTCAAGCAAGACGTCGAGCAAACCAAGTTGCGAGCGAAAGAAGGCAGAGCATGAGCGAGAGCGATTCAGCGAAACAGGCCCCGAACGGCGGCCAGACCGGGACCGAGGAAAAGAGCCCTGAGGAGATCCGGGCCGAGATCGGGGAGACCCGCGAGGAACTCGGCGATACGGTCGCCGCGGTGGCCGAGAAGACCGACGTCAAGAAACAGGCGAAGGCCAAGGTCGACGACGTCAAGTCGCAGGCCTCAGCGAAAGCCGACGAGGCGAAGGACAAAGCCAAGGAGCTCGGCGACAAGGCCAAAGAGGCCGCGCCGGAATCCCCGGCCGAAGGCGTCCAGCAGGCGCGCACGCTCGCCGCGCAGAACCCGCAGCTGGCGATCGCCGGCGCCCTGGTCGCGCTGCTGGTGCTGTGGAGGCTGCTGCGCCGATGAGCGAGCAGCGGACCGAGAGCGACGCCGAGTTCCGCGACAGCAACGGCGGCCCGCGGCGCGACTACGCGCCCGACGGCGCCGCCGCGCAGAGCGGCTGGTGGGCGACGATCAAACGCACCGCGACCGAGTTCCAGGAGGACAACCTCAGCGACTGGGCGGCGGCGCTCACCTACTACGGCCTGCTCTCCCTGTTCCCGGCGCTGATCGCGATGGTCTCGCTGATCGGGATCTTCGGCGACCCCAAGACGACGACCGAAAGCCTGACCGAAATCATCACCGAAATCGGGCCGGGCTCGGCGGCGGAAACCTTCAAAGGGCCGATCGAATCGATCACCGAATCGAGCGGCACCGCCGGCATCGCCTTCGTCCTCGGACTCGCCGCCGCGCTGTGGTCGGCGTCGGGCTACACCGGCGCCTTCATGCGCGCCTCGAACATCATCTACGAGACCCCCGAGGGCCGGCCCTTCTGGAAGCTGCGGCCGCTGCAGATCCTCGTCACCCTGGTGATGATCGTGATGATGGCCCTGCTGGCGGTCTCGCTGGTCCTGACCGGGCCGATCGTCTCCGCCGTCGCCGAACCCCTCGGTATCGGCTCGACCGCGGTCGACGTCTGGAACGTCGCCAAGTGGCCGGCGATGGTCGGCATCTTCCTGCTGATGCTGGCGGTCCTCTACTACGCCTCGCCGAACGTCAAGCTGCGCGGCTTCAAATGGGTGACGCCCGGCAGCCTGGTGGCGATCGTCGTCTGGATCGTCGCCTCGGCGCTGTTCGCCTTCTACGTCTCCAATTTCGGCTCCTACGACAAGACCTACGGCACCCTCGGCGGCATGATCGCCCTGCTGATCTGGTTCTGGATCAGCAACCTGGCGATCCTCTTCGGCCACCAGCTGAACGCCGAGCGCGAGCGCAGCCTCGAGATCGAAGAAGGGCGACCGCGGGCCGAGCGCGAGATCCAGCTCGAGCCGCGCGACGAGCCCAAGCAACAGAAGACCACCTGAACCCCAAGGAGCAAGAAACAACTATGGCAATGACCGACGCACCATCCCGAATGCTGCCCCTGGCAGAGGAGCTGCTGGACAACCGCTACGCCCGCGAGAACCTGCGCGAAGGCGCGGAGAAGCTGCGCGACGCCTACGGGCGATCGCAGAAGCGGCGGGTGAAGCCGTCGCATGACCGCAAGCTCCGGCGCCAGTTCGAGGCAGCGATTGCGGCGATCGACGAGGGGACCGCGGCGCTCGCCAGCGGCCGGCAGAAGCCGAAGCGGACCGGCCGCAAGACGATGCTGACCGTCGTGGCCCTGGGCCTCGCCGGCGCCGGGGCGGCCCTGGCCCTCAACGACAGCCTGCGCGAACAGGTCTTCGGCTCGGCCAAGGCACTGGGCGAGGAGATCTCCGGCAGCGACAACGGCACCGAGGAGAGCGCCAAATGAAGATCGTCTTCACTCCCATCAGCATCGTCCTCGGCCTGATCGCCGGCCTCATCGGCCAGAAGATCTTCGAGAAAATCTGGGGCCTGGTCGACGACCAAGAGCCACCCAGCCCAGAGCACCGCGAATTCTCCTGGCCCAAGCTGATCGCCGCCCTACTGGTAGAGGGAGCGATCTTCCGCCTGGTCAAAGGCCTGACCGACCACGGAGCGAGGCGAACCTTCGCCAACGTAACGGGGGCCTGGCCCGGGGAGGAGGAAGCGCCGGAACGGGAGTAAGCGGGGGGCCAAGCAGTTTCGTCAACCAGGGAGGGGCTCGAGGATGCCGCGTTCGATGAGCACTGAGAAGTGCCGCGCGAGGGTCAAGGCGACGGTCCGGTCTCGAGTGAGCAGCCCGACCTCGATGTTCTCGTCGAAGGCCTTCTCCGTCAGGTTCGCCGACGTGACGAACGCGGCCTGGTCATCGGCGACCACCGCCTTGGCGTGGAGCACCGCCTTTTCCATTCCCTCTTTCAGTGCCCGAGGGTCGTAGAAGACTTCAGGATGCCGCTGTCCGGGCCAGCTTTTCCAGAGCGCCTTCGCGAAGGCGGAGGCGAGCGCATCGGCGGCAGTCGTATTGCCGTGTTTGCGCTGGATGTTGAGCAAGAGCTTCACCTCCAGGCCAGGCGTGGCGTCCATCCGCGCGGCGAGTCTCGCGAATGCCTGGGACCCATCCCAATAGGTGTAGGAGCTGATCCATAGCGAACGCTCGGCGCCGCCCACCAGCTCGTCAAAGACCTGGCGGGTCCTGCGCGCGTGCACGCCGGGCACGGTGGCTCCGGACCAGACCAGATCCGACCGGGGCATGCTTGCACTCACCTCCCCGGCAAGGGTCAGCGCGTACGCGACGGCCGCTCCCCCCACGCTCTGTGCGTCGAGCGCGCGGAGCTCTTCTGCGATCCGGGCGGCATTGGCGCCGAGGCCAATCGCAGCGCCAACCGCAATGTCGGGGTACGGCGGCGCCAGCGCTTTCGTTTTCAGCGCCACGACAAGCTTCTGGCGTTGGTACGGCGCAAGCTCCAGCAGCGGGTTGATCATGGGACCGGCGAGAAGAACGCCGCGTCTGGCACCGCGAGCGTCGGAACGACGAGGGCGCGATCGAGATGGTCATTGCGCATCTCGCAAGACGTCTCCGCAATCAGCGCGCAACCATGGCACGCGGCGCCGTGAAGCCAACGCGCCTCGAACCCTTCACCCGGAGTGTGCTGCGCGCAGATCGGGTCGTTGGAGCACAGCCCGCCGGACCGCAGCGCCGTGGCAAGGTGGGTCTCAAGGTCACGCGCCTGTTGCACGAGGCCGCCGAGCGTCCCCTCCGAATCGGACGACGCCGTGTACAGCATCAGCCCGTAACGATCGCCCTCGGTATCAATGTAAATCCGCTCCCGGATCGAGCTTGCCGGGTAACCGCAACGTAGCGACAACGACTGAAGCAGCAAATGCGACAGGGTATGCAGCAACACATACGGTCCGCCCGGGTAGGGGCGCTCGACCTCTCGCTCCGCGGCCCACCGGTCAAAGCCGTCCCGGAGCCGATCGATGCGCTGCTGGACCTCTATCCTGGAGAGCCAATCCTTTACCGCCAGCGCGTCGAGCAGGAGGAACACTCCCTCGCCGCGATTCTCCACAGCGGGAAACCAGGTCGGTTCGTCGGCGAGCTGCGCCCGCTCGACGTCAGTGTCGTACTCGCCGTCGATGTCGGGTACGACGGCCTCGAAGCGCGTGAAGCCGGTGAGCGCGAGGACCTCGCGGAGCCGGTGAACCTGGATGACCGCGGCGATCGGATCGCCGAGCGATGACTTGCGCCAGATCTGCTGCGGAAGTCGCCGAGCGTGAAAGTTCGGATCGACCGGCACGTCGTCGCCGAACCCTTCGGGTACGTCGAGGATGGCGTCGAGCTCGACTTGCTTCACCGGTCGCTCCGCCGCCCCACCTCCCTTCAGCTCTTTGATCGCGGCGACCACATCCACGTCGTCGTGGTCGACCAGCTTCGCCGCGATCTTCGGCTTCTTCTTGAAGAGCGCGAGCTCACCCTCGTCGTCGACCATCTCCAGAAAGTCCCAGAGTTCGGCGACGACCTTCGTCAGCCCCGTCTGCTTGTCCGGCAGGGACAGAGCGCTGAGAACCTGCGGGAAGTATGCGTTGGCCGCGGTCCGGATTAGCAGCCGGCTCGGCAGCTCGCACTCCTCTCGGGCGTCCCAGCCGATCCAGGGACGCGCGCCCGGACAGCGGCCGAGCGTGAAGCTCTCAAACTCGGCGGCCTCGTGGAGCCCGCGTTTGGCGCCGCACTCACAGCGAACGGTCAGGTCCCCCAGGTCACCGCCCGTTCCCTGCTCGTCGAGCCACAGCTGCTGCATGCACCCGTTGTCCTTCGCCTGATGCACGAATCGCCGCCATGGCAAATCGGCGACGTGGCCTCTCGGGCAGGCTCGCACGAACCTGGTCGGAACCGCCTCGAGGCCTTCGAATCGTTTCGTCTTCTCGTCGAGCGCCCTGCGGTGAATGAGCCGCCGCGATCTCACGCTCTCGTTCTGGGAGGTCTTCTCCTGGACGAGGAACCACTCCGGGAAGCGCCGGACGCCGATGCCCTGGTCCTTCTCTCCCGGTGCGGCGTCATCCGGCGGCGGGGCGAGGAGCTTCGGCGCGGCGATCCCTAGGAGGAGCGCAAGCTTCTGCGTGATCCGCTGATCGACGATCTCCTCCAGCTCGCCGGGGTGCGGCCATACCTCCAAGCTGCCGACGATTCCGGCATGGCGCGGCAGGTCGATCAGCGCCCCCGGCCCCCAGGTGGTGATGACCTGGCTGCGGCGGACGGTCGGGTACTTCCCACTCATTCGTCGGCCTCCACGAACTTCCCGTCGAGATCGCGGACGAAGAGATTGACGCCGGGCTCGACGTCGCGGAGCGAGCGGTTCACCCTGAACAGGCGCTCCTCGGCGGTAAGGCCCGTCTCCAGCATCTCGTGGAGAAGCGGCTTCGCTCCCCTGAGCTCGTACTTCTGGTACTGCATGTCGACCCCGTCGGAGTGATGCTCCTCGTAGATCGTCTCCCAGCCATCGAGGATCTCCGACACCCTCGACTCGACGCTCTGCACGACCTCGTTATGCTCGTCGGGTGCGAACTGCTGCTGGTCGACCCGGGTCCGGACGGCGTCCTTGAGCAACTGCTCGAGGGACACCCGCACGGCCTCGATCTCCTCCACTCCGCGCGCTTTGGTCAGCTCGGGGCGGGCGTGGCGCGCCAGCGCGACAACCGCGCCCGCGAAACCCCGGTCCAGCGCTCGGGCCGAGAACGGCGTCACGCTGCCGACCTCGACCGAGCGGTAGAAGGTCTCGTGGAAATGGCGGAAACGCTCGTAGTGGGAGCGGTCCCGCGGCTTGTGGATGTTCAGCAGCGTCACCACGAGACCCGGCCCGCGCTTCTCGTCACGCCCCACGCGACTAGTCGCCTGGATGTACTCGGCGGCGGTCTTGGGCTGGCCGATGACCCCCATCAGCCCGAGCCGGGGGATGTCGAGGCCGACGGAGATCATGTTCGTCGCGATCGCGCAGTCGACCCGGTCCTTCTCGGAGAATCCCTGTCCCAGCCGGTGTCGCGCGTCGGCGACCCTCGCGGTCGAGACGCGGGAGGTCAGCTCGACGACCTCGGAGAAGGTGGCGCGGTCCTGGAAGAAGCGGGTCGGCTCGTCGACGCGCCGCCGCGACCCGTAGCCCTTCAGCGTGTTCTGGACCTCCTCCTCGAGGATGCGACGGCCGCCGCCGAGTTCGCGCAGGGCATTGAAATACCCGAGCACGGTCATGTAGGGATCGGCCGGGTTGTCCGGGTTCCCGTGTCCTCCGTGGTCGCGGTAGAGCTTCTCCGCCGCGCTCATCAGCGCCAGCCACACCCGCCGCATCACGACCTTCGGATTGCGCCCCTGCGAAGCGACGCCGACGTAAAGGCGGGCGGGCGCGACGTCGGCCGCAACCGTCAAGGCGAAGAACGAGTCGCGTCGGTCCGGTCCCGGCGGAGGGAACACCTGGGTGGATCCGCGGCCGAAGACCGCCTGGACCTGATCGGCAGCCCGCCGCACCGTGGCCGTCGAGGCGACGATCTTCGGACGGACGCCGGCAGGATCGGCGTGCTGGAGCGAGAGTGCATCGATCGCCGTCTCGTAGAGACCCGCCATCGTGCCGAGCGGTCCGGAGATCAGGTGGAGCTCGTCCTGGATTACGAGATCGGGGGCGGGGAGCGGTGAGGTCAGAGCGGTGCCCCAGGCGGCGGTTCTCTCACCCGGCCCCGCGAAACCCTTCCCCAGCGTGTGCCGAGCGGCGCCCCCGAGCAGCACACCGGACTCGGCGATCCAGGGCAAGGTCGCGAACTTGTCGACGGTTGCGATGAGGAAAGCCGGCAGGCGCCGGTAGATCGAGTCGTCGACCGCCACGATCGGCAGCGGCCGGTCGCCGGTGAAGTCACAGTCGAAGTTCGTGCAGACGATGCGCAGCTCCTCCGGCTGGTCGTCGTTCGGTAGCAGCGCGAAGGAGTCCGGCGAGAACGGCGTCTGACACCACGGGCACTCCTCGACCGGTACCGGGATCGGCTTGCTCTTCGGTTCGTTCTTGTATTGACGGGTCTTCGCGCGGGCCGTGTCGTTGCGCCCGTCGCCTTTGCGGCCCATCACATTGGGCGTCCCGGCTTTGCCGACCCAGAGACCGATCTCGAATGGCCAGGTGCCATAGCGGTCCGGATGCTTCTCGCGCTCCAGCTCCAAGGCGCAGACCAGTCCGGCGGCGCGCGAGAGCTGGTCGAGGGTCAAGAGCCGGAGGGTGTAGCGCATGATCACGCTGACGCCACCGCCTGCCATCCCCTCGTCACCCGGATGGCGCAGCCGTCGGAGGACCATCGTGAAGGCGGCGAGCCCTAGGTAGGCCTCGGTCTTGCCGCCGCCGGTCGGGAAGAACAGCAGGTCGACCGTCTCGCGGTTGACGTCTCCGGGGTCGGCGATGCCAAGGAGGTTCAGCAGGATGAAGGCAAGCTGGAACGGCCGCCAGGCCGGTTCGGTGGCCTCCGGGAGACGTCTGGCGATCGCCGCTCCGACGGCCTGGTTAGCGACGCGGAAGGCATCCAGTGCCTCGGCGTCGCCGGCGAGCGTCTCGACACCCTGCTCGATCCGCTCGGCCGCCAGACGCGCGTTGTGGAGCATGAGCTGCGCGGTCTGGCGGCGCTTCTCCGGAAGGCCGGCGACATGCGTCTCCCGAGTGGCGATCCACTCTCTGTAGTGGGTGGACAGTGGCTCGAGTGCGGCACGAGCCGCGGCGCCATCGGCCAGCGAGGCGAGCGCCGCCATCGACAACTCGACCCCGTCGATCTTCGCGGTGATCGTCTTCTCCACTTCGGCTTTCGGCAGCCAAGCCGTCCAGAGCTTGCGGCACTGCCCGTCCACCAGCTCCCAGTCGGCGGCGATCCCGTGCCCGGTGGCGTACTCCGGGGTGTCGGCGTAGTGGAGGTCGTTGACCAGCTCGTCCCACTCGTCCGCGGCGGCGCCGCGCAGGTCAGGGCGGGGGACGAACGGCGGATCGCAGCCCACCTCGATCGCCGGCTGGAACGCGTAGGTCCGGTCGGGGACGGTCGCATCGGGCGGGCGGCGGTTGACGAGGAAGACCGAGACCGCGCGCGTGCCGTCGGGTAGGTCGTCATGGCCGTCAGCGGCCACCGGTCGTTCGAGAGCGTGGATCTGCAGTCCACCCGAGTCCGGCACCTCGAGTTCGGTGAGGACTCCCGGCTCGCCGGCAAGCGACACGGGCACGTGCTCCTCGCGCGGCAGGCGCCGCCAGACGTCGATCGGCTTCGACTCCTCGTCGCCGCCGGCAGGCTCTGGAGTGTGTTTGGCGATCTCGTAGTCGCCCCACCTCACGGTGACGCTCATCCTGCTCGCCTCGACGGGGACGAGCGCTGAGAGCCCGATCGAAGACGGGAAGTACGCCTTCTTCGCCGCGACGCGGTCTTCGGCCGTCTCGTCGCCACTGCCCTCGTCGACGGCGTCGAAGTCGTCCTCGGAATCGTCGTCGGTCGCCTGCGCCTCGCCGGAGGCGACGGGAATCAGGAACCCCGTGAGGTACCAGTTCGAGGGGCGGTAACGGCGGTGGATCATCTCCTGCTCCAACTCGTGCCCCGGCCACGGGCCGATCAAGTCGAGCTCGAGCGTCTCGGCGAGCCGTTGCCGGATCTCGACCGGCGTGAGATGGAGTGATGTGTCGATTGCGTCGGCCATGATCAAAAGAGGCTCTCTGTGTTCCCTTCGGATCGAGACAGCTTCGCCGCCGGCTTGGCCTTCGCGACCGCGTCCGCAGCGCCGGATCGCTGCTCCTCCGCGGCACGCTTGGCGTTCAGCGCCAGCAAACGGGCGAGCACCTCGTCGTGGACGTCATCGGGCCAGCGGTAGCGCCACGGCTTCTTGCGGCGGCTCGATCTTTCTTCGTCGTCTACCTCGTAGTCGAGAAGGAACTCGCAGTCAGTCGGAATATCGGCCCAGCCGTACGCATCGAGGACCGCGCGGTCCATCGCCTCCTGGAGCTGGCGAAGTTCGACGATTGCGGGGCTGGCCTCTTCAGGGTCGTGGAAGCGGTTGTAGGTCCTCGTCAGTCCCTCTTCGTCGGCTACCATCAGCTGCGCACGGTGCTCGTTGTACACCCTGCCAACTTCTTCGAGCGCCGGAAGCGAGCCCCAGTCTTCGGGGAAGGAAAAGGTCTCAAAGCAATCGGACGGGGTGTAGCGAAGATCATCCTTCATCGACGACCCGAAGAACCGCGCCCAAACCTCGTGGGGGCGGGACTGGAGGGTGGCGAGCGCAGCGTCGGACTCAAGTGCGAACACCGCCAGGGTGTTAGCGAAGACTCGCCCGCTCGACTGCCACGCGATCGCGAGGTGGGGGGTCGCTCCGCAGTTGGTTACCAGCACCCGGTCGAGGTCGGCGACCGCGACGTGGAGCTCCTGTCGGGGGCGTATGAACTGCCACCACTTTTCTTTCGCCCCCCCGTCGTTTTGCGTCAGACGCTCGGGTCTTACCTTCTCTTCGACTAAAGCCAGGAGCTCAGGCCAGCGTCTGCGGCACTCCTCCTCGGGTCGTTCGCCGAAGTTGATGACGTAGCGATGGGGCGAGTGGGTGGGGCTGCCGTTGACCTCCTCGCCACCGATGTACGGAAAGATGACCTCGGAATTCTCGGGGCGCTCAACGAGAAGCCGATGCATCTCCGCAATCGGGGTCGCGATGCCCTTCTTGTCGGTGTCGTCGAAGGTGAAACCCATGCCGAGCACGATGCTTCCCTGGAAGCTCTTGCCGGCGTTTGCCTTCAGTCTCGCCGGGTCGTCGTGGCCGCCGGCGTGGAAGAGGAACGCGGTGATCGTCTCGACCTCGCGTCCGTCGAGCAGCCGTGGGCCGCCCCACGCTCCCTTCGTAACGTGGACGACGGCGACGATGACCGCCGCCTGCGTCCCTGGCCACCTGACCCGCCGTCGCGCCTCGTACATCTCGCCCCCGTGGGTGCAGATCCAGCGCAGACCCGTGGCGCGGGTGTCGCCCTGGCGGATCGTGTTCGTCGCGATCAGCCCGAAGGTCCCGCCCGGCCGCAGCAGCCCAAACGCCCGCCGGAAAAAGTGAGCGACGAGATCGGCATTGCCGTGCGCCCCCTCGTGGATGTGCTTCAGCCAGTCGAGGATGCCGGCGGGACTGCCCGCGAGAAGCGTGTTCTTCCCCGCGAAAGGCGGGTTGCCGACGAAGGCATCGAACCCCGGGCTCTCCCGCTGGAAGACCTCCGGGAACTCGATCTGCCAGTGGAACGGCACCAGTGGCGGGCTCGCCCGACGGGCCTCGTCGACGAGCCCACCGAAACGCCCCACCTCACCCGCGGTGACCGCGCCGAGAAACTCGGCGCGCTTTGCCTCTCGGGCCTTCTTCTTGTCGCCGCCGAAGAAGGCGAGGATCGCCAGGTCGCCGTAGAGGCGTACCTGCTCCAGCTCATGTTGCGCCTCGTCCCACATGTCGCGCAGCTGAAAATCCGACACGTCCTCATCTGCCTCGCGTATCGTCCCGCGCAGCTCGGTAACCCGGTCGAGATGCTGCTTGATTTTCACCGGTGCCAGTGGTGGCGCGGTGTCGTCCCAGTGGAAAGCCTGAACCTGACGACTGCTCAGGCCAACGAGGGCGTCACCGCTGCGCAGGGCATGGTCGAGAAAGGTCAGCGCGTGCTCCCGGGCGAGGGTCGCGAGCCACAGCGACATCTTCGCGAGGTCGACGGCTACCGGATTGCGGTCCAGTCCGTAAAGGCAGCGCTGGGCGACAAGCCGCCGGGCGAAGACGACCTCGTCCTCGTCGGCAGGGATGCCCGGCCGGTTGCCGTGGATCGCCCACGACTCGATCAGCTCATCCCCGAGCTGACGACAAGCCTCAACGAGGAATGCGGCCGAGCCCATAGCCGGATCGCAGATCTTCAGATCGAGGATCTGGTCGGAAGTCGGGGGCTTCTCGTCGTCTCGCAGCGCATCGAGCAGCGGCTTGAGCGTCGTCCGCACGATCGGCTCGGTGAGCGCGCGGGGCGTGTAGTGCGAGCCGGACTTGCGCCGCTCGTCGCTGGGCTGGAGGACCATCGCCCCTAACGGCAGGAGGTCGGGGCTGGCGTTGCGGTCCATCACTGGCGCCAATGCGCCGTGCAGCTCCTCGATCGACGTAGCGTCTTTTACCGCCGCCTTGACCTTGGCAGGCAGGTCGCGGTCGGCGGCGTCCTTGATCCACTTGTCCCGCTTGCCGGGCTCGACCTCGGCGAGCTGGTCGAGGTCGATGGTCGTCGGGGCGCCAAGCCTCTTGACCGCCCTGATCGCGAGCGAGCGGCCGGTCGCGGTCTCCAGCCGGAAGCCCATCATCGTCTGGTAGATCGAGCCGATCTGCTCGACGTCTAGCGCCCGGTAGGAGAGCCGCTCTCCGTCCAGCACCAGCAGCTTCTCCAGCGAGCGGAAGATCGTGCCGTCCGGCACCAGCGGCGGCTCGATCCGCTCGCCGTTCTGCCGGGTTCCGATCGCCGGTCGACCCTCGAGGAACGGGTATCGATCGGGGTCGAACAGTCCGCCGTGTCGTGCGGGGAGCTGCATCTCGCCGGCGGTCGCGCCGTCGTGCACCATGCGGAAAAGGACGAGTAGTTGCGCCCAGGCGCCGTAGCGCTGGTCCATCGTGTCGGGAAAGTGGGATGCGTGGTCGCGCAGCCGGGAAAAGAGCCCGGCGAGCGAGTAGGACCGCCCGAAGGTCTCGTCCTCAATCGGAAGCATGTCCCGCTCCTCGGCGTATAGGAGGAAGACGAGCCTGAGGATGACCGTGAGCAGGCCGTGGTAGACCTCGTCCGGTTTGCGGTCGAGCGGGTCGCGCAAGAGGTTGCCGTCCGAGGCATCGTGCGCGGCTTGGAACCCGCGCAGCAGCTCGTAGAGTGCATGGAGCACCTGCTCGGCGAGCTTCTCCGAGACCTCGTTCTGAAATCTGCGGCTGTCGTCCAGCAGCGCGGCGAGCCGCTTCTCCTTCGGCAGGGTCAGCAGTCGCTGCTGGCCGAGCAGCACCCGCATCGCCGTGCAGATCGGCCGGCCGGCGGTCTGGGCTATCGCGGCGACGTCGAACTGCAGCCAGCCGGAACTCTCGCCGCGCGGTGCCGAGACGAGTCGCAGGGCGTGGCCGTCGAACAGGAGCCCGGCGGTGACGCCGGTCTCGCGGAGAAGCCTCTCCATCCGGCCATGAGGCGACGCCTCGAGTCCGCCGCGCTCGCTCGAGATCGCGTCCAGGTCGGTACCGGTGGGGTAGGCCGAAACGAGGAGCTGCCAGGCGGGCGCCCCCTCTGCGGGGTTCAGCTCGCGGACGGCGAAGTCGGGCACGAGCGTCTCTTCGTAGTCCGGCAGAACGACCTGCAGCTCGTCGGGGATCGGGTTCTCGTCGGTGCCGGCGTAGCCCTTCGGCGAGAACTGCCAGCCGAGGACGTCTCGGGCGAACTGCTCGAAGTCGGCGATTGCCGGCCGATCGTCGGGTGCGTCGGGGTCGAGCGCGCTACGCAGCAGCTCCTGTCCGGCTGCGTCGCGCCGGTCGAGGATCGCCCCCGCCCGCACGAGCGCCGGGGCGGACACGACGAGGCCGGTCGGCTGGACGAAGCCGAGCCATTCCAGGTGGGCGAGAACCTCGGGATCGATCTTCGCCACGTTCAGTTCGTGTCCGGCCAGAGGTAGACGAGGCCGACCGGCTCGACCCGGCTGGCCTTCACGGCGTAGAAGTCCACGAGGCGCTGCGGCTCGCTCTCGAGCTGGTGGTCGAACTCAACGAGGCGGCGCTCCCACGCTTTCATGTTCTGTTCGAGCTGGCGGCGCTCGTCGGCATCGAAGCCCAGCGTGAGTTGGTCGTGCTCGGACTCGTGGCGGGAAAGCTCCTGCTGGACGCGGTCGCGCTGACGAGCCAGCGCCTCATGGAGGTCCTTCGCCTCGCGCTTTCCCCGCGCGTCGAGCTTGCCGATCGCGTCCTGCGCCAGCTCTCGAGCCCGTGCGTCGAGCTGGGGCAGCAACTCGTCGACGTCGCGGCTCGCGCCGGCAAGCAGCCTGCCACCGACGGCGTCGCCAGGCTGCTGCGGGGCTCTGTCGCCGAGCACTTCGTCAAGCAGCTCGAGCGTGCTGGCGGTGGCGTCCTTGGCGTAGGCGGAGAGCGGCGCATCGCGTCGGTCCGGGTCGACCCACCGGGCGGCCACCGGGACCAGCTCCTCGTGCAGGCGCTCGGCGCGGGTGCCGTAGAGCGACAGGCGCCCGAGCAGCACGACCCGCGGGATCGAATCGCGCACCTGGGCGAGTGCCGCGCGTGAGAGATCGTCGTAGACGAAGCCCTGGGCGCGGAACCGAGAGAGCAGGCGCTGGGCGACCCGCTGCTCCAGGTGGAGGTGAACCGTCTCGTCGGTCAGTACACCCGCGTCCTCGAAGACCACCGGCCGGATCGGCGCCTCGCGGCGCCAGTCGGCGAGCTTGTCGCCACTCTTCCTGGGAGCGCGCAGCGTGTCCAGCGTCGTCGCCCAGCTCGGGTCGGCGGCGGCCCTCCGGTCGAGCGGCGGGAACGTCCAAGCGGGGCGGCCGTGCTCGTCCTCGGCTACGGAAAGGGGCGCTGAGTGCAGGATCTCCAGGGCGCAGTTCAGCGCATTGCGAAACGGCTCGGGCTCGAAACCCACCCAGCGCCGTGAGCCCTCCAGCAGGGTTCGGCAGCGGTCGATCTGCGCCTTCAGCTCATCCTGGCGGTCGCGGGCCTGCTCGAGCTCCTCCTCGGCGACTTCCTTGCGCGCGGCCTCCAGGTCGGCGGCCTCGATCTCCGACGCGAGCTCCTCGGCGTCGGCGTGGCGGATGCCGCGGCTGAGCTGGCGCTCGATGTCGTCGTCGATGACCTTCGAGAGGCTCCCCAACTCACGCTTGATCGTCTCGGTCTTGTTGACGAGCACCTCGAGCACGCGGTCCTCGGCGCGCTGGGGCAGGACGAAGTAGTGACAGCGGACCGTCTCGGCGGGCTGCAGCTTGCGGTCGATGCGGCCGTTGCGCTGCTCGATCCGTCCGGGGTTCCAGGGTAGGTCGAAGTGGAAGAGGTCGGCGCAGTGCGCCTGAAAGTTGAGCCCCTCGCGGGCTGCATCCGTGGCGATCAGGATGCGCAGCGGATCCTCGGCCGGGTCGGCGTTGAAGCGGCGCTGGATCTCCTTCCGCGCCTCGCCGCTGGTCATCCCGGTGATGACGGCGATGCGCTCGTCAGCGTCCTCGGTGTGGGCGATCGCCTGGCCGAGGATCTCGGCGAGGTGACGCTTCGTGCCCTCGCGGCTCTCGGTGAACACGAGAACCCGTCGATCGTTCCACCCGGGCGCCGGTCCTTTCGCCGTCTTGCCGTACTCCGGCAGGTCCGGGCACATGTGCTCGCGGATCCAATCGATCAGAGTGCGGTCCTTGCCGTCCAGGCCGGTGCGTGCCCGGGCGGTGATGTCCTTCATCTGCTCGAGCAGGGCCAGCTCGCGCTGCCGCTGAGCCTCCGTTGCCTCGGTGCGCTCTGCCGCCGCCTCGACGGCGTCGGTGACGATCTCGAACGCGTCCCGGTCCTGTTCCTCGACCTCCTCATCGGTCTGACCGGTGTCCTCGTCGTCCGAGCTCGGTGCCTGGAGGAGGAGCTGCTCCGCCTGGACCTCGGTCAGGTCCTGCTTGGCGCTTGCCCCGGTCTGCGCCCATTGCCGCTCGACCGTCGCGCGGTGGGTCTCGAGGCTGCGGGCGAACGCCTCGATGGAGGAGAGCAGGCGCTGCTGCAGTCCGACGACGAGCAGGCCGGCCGATGCCTGCGTGCGGGTCGACTCGCCGGCGAAACGCTCCTCGCGGACGGTCCGGTACTCGTCGAGGAGGCTCGAAAGGACCAGCTCGGGGGCGTCGTCCGGGAGGCCGCTGACCTCGATTCGCACGACCTCGCGCCGCGGGAAGCCGCCCTGGATCGCCCGGATGTCCTCCTTCAGCCGGCGGACCATCACCTCCTCGAGCGCCTTCTTGCCACGGACCTTCACCCCGCGGGTGAAACGCGTCGGATCGAGCAGCTCGAGCAGGGTCGAGAAGCTGTTCGAGTGCCCGTTGTGGGGCGTGGCGGACAGAAAGAGGCGATGCTCGAACCTGGCGGCGAGGTCACGCACAGCGCGGGTGAATTTCGTCTCGATTCCGTAGCGGCCACCGCTGGACGGCGCGGCGTGATGGGCCTCGTCGAGGATGAGCAGGCTGCCGGCCTTCATGTGGCCGAGCCAGGCCCGCATTGGGTCGGCGTAGGTCGGGTCGCCGAGCAGATTGTGGGAGACCAGGAACCGGCTGTGCGTCTCCCACGGGTTGACGCCGAACCCGCGCTCGCGGCGGACCTCGGCGAAGTAGCGACGGTCGAGCACCTCGAAGACGAGGCCGAAGCGCTCGTCGAGCTCGGCCTTCCATTGCTCGAGCACCGACGGCGGTGCGGCGACGACGATCGTCTTTGCCTTCTTGCGCAGCAGCAACTCGCGGGCGATGAGGCCGGCCTCGATGGTCTTGCCCAACCCCGTGTCGTCCGCGATGAAGAGGTTGACGCGCGGCAGCCGCAGCGCCTTGCGCAGTGGCTCCATCTGGTAGGCGTCGATCCTGATCCCCGCGCGGAACGGCGCCTGAAAGAGGTTCGGCTCGGTGGCCGTGACCGTGTTCCAGCGGAGGGTGTTCAGGAATGCCGCGAAATGCCGCGGGTCGTCGAAGCCGCGCGAGGCAAGATCGGCCCACCCCTCCTCCCGAAGGATGCGACGGTCGATCTCATAATCCCAGAGAACGGAGAGCTCCTCGCCCTGTGCATCGTCGTCGGCACAAGCGAGATCAACGACGGACTTTCCGTCGCCGAGTGGCCGGACGTCCTCAACGAGCCAGCGCCGCGACCGGACCTGCACCAGCTCGCCATGGACAGGTGGCAGCTCGGGAAGCTGCTCAATGGCTGGCATGGCGAACCCCTTGGGCCAGGATCACGAAACCACAGTCGTGTGGACGCACGGGTTCCTGACACGAGACGGGCAAGGCCCCAGTCTATGTCGATGACGCCGCAGCGAATAGCGCTCGCTGTAAGCGTCCCTGGTTCGGCTTCGATATCGCACCGTTACAGCGCGACCCTCAATTGGACCCAGAGGTAACCGCTCCTCCGCTCGATTTGACTTCCCACTCAATCGACGATGGCCCCGGCCAGGTCATCAGGATCATCGCCGACAGTTCGGCGCCGCGAGCGTCGATCGCGTCGTCATCCCAGTTCTCGAGGGCACAGAGCCGTTGGTTGACAAGCATCTGGCTGTGGTCCGCCAGGCCGACCCGCTTAACCGACCAAGCGGAGTCCGAGAGGGAGGAGTTCAGGCCCGAAGTGACCAGGGTCAGGTTGCCGATCCGGTTAACCCGCTCGTTCCGTTCCTCGATCTCCTGCTCGCCGTCCATCTCGGGCGGCAGCGGCCAGTTCTTCTGCCAGTTCTGCGGCATCGCGTGCTCGACGCTCAGCTTCTCCGGCGGCGGCAGCTGCTCCGATTTGCTCGAGTTCGCCATCTCCCGCTCGCACGCCTCGAGCAAGAGGCGGATTCGGTTGTGGTTGATACGCCGGTAGAGGGGGCGGGTCTCAAGATGATTCTCGACCTGCTCATCGGTGGGCCAAGTGTCGGTCGGGTTTGAATAGGCCTGCAGGTGGTTGATGATCAGGTCGTCGGCGTGGGCGAGACTCGACTGACCGTTTAGCGCCTCCAACAACGAGGCGAGGAGGCGGTTGTAGTGGGCCGTGGTGGCGCCGAGGAGCATGCGACGGACCAGCCAGCTTTCGAGTGCCCACAGTGCCCGCCGCCGGCGCTCGTGGGTCAGCTCTTGGCTGCGGAAGAGCAGCAGTGCAACTGGCAAGAGCGTCGTCGTGTCGAGCATACGCAGGCAGCGGAAGAACCTACCCTCTACAGACACATCAGGAAAATCATCGAATGATTTGAACGTCTCGGCATCCCGGGTCAATTCGAGGATTAGCTCCCGCGCCGAAGGCGACTCCTCCGGCTGCAGGAAGTCTTTGCGGAAGTCGGCGAACAGATGCTGCACCCGTGCGGGCTTGCCCAACTTCATCGTCAACCAATGCATAAGGAATAGGTCAGCTCGCTCGCTGGTATAGCGGCCCTGGCGCACAGTCTCCAGCCAGTAGTCGGCATCGCCGAGTGACGGTAGCCAAGCGGCGCTATGCAGTTCCGTAACCTCGGCCTCCGCGTTGGCCTCTTTTTCGGCGAGGCGGAAGAGCGCGTTCTTGACCAGATCCAACGAAGTCAGGTCGGCGCCACGTGAGTTCAGCGTCTCGAAGATCACCTGTGCGTCCGAGGTCCCGTCGAGCTGAATCGAGACCACCTGTAGGAGCCCTTCGGCCGCCTCCTGCAGCGCGTCGAGCTTTAACGCCCGCTCCTCACCCGCGGCGGACTCTACCCATCCACCGATCTGCTCAGCGAAGTACCGGCGAGCGCCAAAGATCCCGTCCGATCCTTCCGGAAGCTCCTCCGCTTCCAGCACCACCCTGAAGGACGGCCGATCATGCTCTCCGGGCAAGACCTTCAACTTCAGATCCCCCACCGCATGTTTTCCATCGTTGACAAGCAACTTCCGCACTTCGTCTCCCTCGTCGCCCACCGCTGCACGCAGGGCAGCGAGCAACAGTTGCAAGGTCGTTAGCCGCTGCTGCCCATCGATGACCGCATATTCCTTCACCCTCCCCGGCTGGGCGCTGATCAGCTCGATCACGATCGCACCGAGGAAATGGGGCGCTTCCCCACCCCTGAGATGAGCCTCAGCCGTCGCTTTCAGATCCTCCCACAAGGGCTCCCACTGCTCTTCCCGATTCCACACATAAGGCCGCTGGTAGATCGGGATCTGGTACTGGCACCGGTCCGAAAACAGGTCGCCGAGCGTTACAAGCCGAGGCTCAATCACGCGTCGAGGTTATACGAATGCAGAGTCAGGTTACGAACACTCAATTCCCTATACATATGCGCGCTAACCGGCTGGCAGGTTCAAGGCGGGCGCCGGTGCCATTCAGATGCGGCGCGGCGCGGCGCGATCCAAATCGGGAAGGGCCGCGAAGCTCCAGCGTGAAAGGAGGAGGATCCTCGGCGTGGGTCGCGGGATTGCCGCGCCGATGCGACCTAGATGCGACTTGGGACTCCGGTTCTAGGCAGAGCCTCTCCCGGAACCAAGAGAACGGTGCCTGCTCACAGCGAAGTTCACATCTACCGATAAGAATGCTTCCATGCCATGGGTCACGCAGGCAAAAAACCAGTCGCCGTCTTTAGGTGCGCGGTCGCGAGCTTCCCTTCTCCTTCTTCCCGAAGCCGCGCTGGCGAGAGCGGCGCTGCCGGCGCGGCGACTCCACGGCTAAGGCTTGCTGAGGTCGGTGGCCAGCGCTGAGGATTCTCGATGACACCTGTGCGCAACGTCGACCACTCGCACCAAGACCTGGTCTGACCCTGCCCACGGGTTGTTCCTGAGCTTCCTGAGCATCCGCAAGCGGGAGGCTTCGAGCTCGTCGGTGAGCTCTCCGACGGAGCGCAGGAGCGCAGAAGGTGCAAGCTCAGAGCTGAACAGCTCCGACCACGCCTCGAAGAACGCGTCGCAGGCCCGGTCCAGTCGCTCGGTCCGCTTCTCCAGCTCACGCTCTCGCACCTCTGGCTCCAGTTGCCCGAGCGCAGCGATCCCGCGGTCGACCTCGGCTGCGCGGTTGGCAACGAGGTGCGCGCGCGAGGCAAACGAGAGGCAAAGCTGGCGGCGAAATACCCCGTCGGCGACATCGACCTGGAAGTCGGCAAGCGCGCGGGTCAGGCGCCGCTGACGCCAGCCGACGTACGCAGCGCCAAGGACTGAGATCGAAGCACCCGCAAGAGGAACCGCGTACACCAGCCATGAAATCTCACTCTTCACGGGCCGCCCGCGCCTCCTGCCCAAGCCGGACGACGTCTTCCATCGCACCGCGGAGGGGGACCAAACCGAGACTGCCCTTGATGAACCATTGAGCGATCTCAGGGTGCTCGTCCATCGGAATCTCCGACTCGCTGAAGACGGCCGTGTATCCAACAATCGGCAGATGGGGACGCAGCTCCCGGGCTCGCCGGGCCACCTCCAGGCCAGACTGGTCGTACTGATCGTGCCCGAGATTGACGTCGGTCATCAAGACGTCGAACCGGGTCGACGAAGCGAGGGCCGTGAAGGCGTCGTCAGCAGTCGCGGCCGTCTTCACCTCGCAACCGAGGTCTTCGAATACCTCAGTCCGCAGCTCGGCGATCATCGGGTTGTCCTCAACGAGCAGGACCTTGATCGCCGAGCCAGAGCCGCCCTCCATGGCCTCTACCTCGGCCCCGGGGCCATCGGCAGCTCGATCGCGAACTGCGCTCCTGCCGGAGAGGGGTCGAAAACGATGCTTCCGCGGCCGGCTCCCAGAAGCCTTTGCGTCATCGGAAGGCCGAAGCCGAGAGAGCCGGTGGACGAGACCCCGAAGGCGAAGATTCGCTCCGAAACGGCGTCGCCCGAGGAGCCGGGTGGAATTTCAAGCCCGGCGAAGTCGATCCCGGCCCCGTTGTCCTGAAAAAGAATCCGGCACCTGGTCGGGCTAACGACCGAGGCGGCCACCCGGATACTTCGACGCTTTCGTCGTGCCCGCTCGAAACTGTCGAGGCTGTTCATAAAAAGCTCGAGGAACAGCCTGCCCAGCGTCTCGGGGTTGCCTTCGACCGTCAGGTCGGTATCGATTTCGTCCAGTTGCACGCCTTTGAGTCGAGGCTGGATCGTTTCGACCGTTCGGCTCAGCGCCTCGGAGAGGACCATTCTCTCCAGGCGATCCGGCCTCATGACACGAGGTCTCCGTAGGTTGTCGAGCGACCTGCCCAGGGCACTTAGCTCGTCAGATACCACCAACAGTCGACGGCAAGCCTCCCTGTTCTCATCAAGTTCGCTCAGCAGCCGCATCAGCTCGAGGTTGCAGCGCTCCAGTCGGTTGAGCGCCTCGTGTCGCACCGCAGCTTCCAACTTGGCGTAAGTGACCAGGATGGACATCTCGAGCGCGCTATCCGATATGCAGCTCACAGCGCCGAAGCCTAGCGGCGGCTGCTTGAACGTCAATGAATCGATCAAACGTCGAGAACAAGTTCGAGCATATGCTTCCCGCGTGGAAATTCCGAAGCTGGGGCCTGGAGCGAGTGGTTCGCCCAGGGCACCGCTTATGCGAACACCCGCCCGAGCGCTGGAGACGGTGCCGGGGGATGTTCCGCCTCTTCGAAGGCACGCATCCACACTTATCGCGCCGGGGTAATGAAGCGGCACCCGCAAAACCACGAGCCGGCGCTGGCCGAGCTCGAAACGGCCCGGCAGCTCGAAGAGGAGGAAAAGCTACGAGGCCGACGACATCCACTACAACCTGGGGGCGATCCTGACGATGCGTGGCGAGACCGACGCAGCGATGCATGAGCTACGCCAGATCGCAGACCGCTGGTACTTCGCAGCAATCGCCGGGCACCAAGACGACTACTTCGCCAACCTGGCCGATCATGAAGATTTCCAGCAGATCCTCGAAGGAGCTCCCTGGCCCGCCCTTAAGAGCCTTGAGAGGGGTGCAGATGGATTCGAACCCACGACCGCGGGCACCACAATTAGGCCGCCCCTCGGCGACGTCAGCAGCGAATTACTCATGGCAAGCGGCTTTGCACCCGTCTCCGTTGCCGCCGCCGCGCCCGATGTGCGGGAATATTCGGCGATTGTTGGCAGAAAAGCGGATTTCTGCCTGATCGGGCATACCCCGGTTAAGCAACAGAGTCGCCCATACAACCCCAGCAAGGGTGAACCCCACACCGCCCCTTAGACCGCAGCACCTGACCGTTTAGCTATTCTGCCGACCTTCTTTAGGAACCGCTTGGATTTCCACGACCAGGAGCAGGCTTTGCCAGTAATGATCGGGGAGCGTCGCATCGTGTCCCGACCACTTCGGCCATTGGCCCTAGTGGCAGAGGACAACATCCCCCTGCGCGAGACCTGGGTCCGCATCCTCGGCACGGATGGGGTCGATTCTCTCCCGGTCAGCTCCTACTCCCAGGCCGTGAAGGCGCTGAAGCTGTCCCCTGAACTCGACGTCGCCCTCCTCGATGTCCACCTCGATCCGGACCCGAACAGAGAGAACAAGGGGGGAATCGAAATCGCCGAGCTCCTTCGGAAAACCTCGCCGCACACCCGGATCATCGGCTACACCTCTGAAGGGACGCTGGCGCCGGCGGAATCCCAGTACTTCGACATCACCATGGCAAAGGGCTCCCTGACTCGGGAGGACCACCAGGAAATGTGGGAACTGTGCACCCGTTTCGCCCGCGAGAGCTTCGCCTCCCGGCAGAACGAGACTTTGAAAAGAGAGGACCTCCTCCGGCGCGACTACGAGCGTGAAGTCACGGAAGGGGACGTGATCCGTTTACTTCACGCGGACGACCCTAACCTCGCCGACGAGTACACGGCCGAGGGAGAGCTGGGGCTGGCCGGCTATCGCATCAAGGTGATCACGGTACCCCTACCCGAAGAGGAGCGGGAATCGCGGCCGTTCCCACTCTGGGAGCAGCACGTCTACGAGGACGATCAAGACTGGGTCAACCTCGAGGTGTATGGACATCCCCGACTCTTCGCCAGCGGCAGGAGCGAGATGGAGGCACTCGAGTTCCTGGCCGCATTTATCGGCTGGACCCGTGACGACTTGGCCCAGCATCCGACCGCCGCCGCCGAGGACGCGCCTTTCAAACGCTTTGTCGAGTCCCTCTACGCCCGATGACTCCCTTCAACCACGAACGAGCGATGCGGGTGTTGACGAAGCTCGAGGCTGAAGTCACCAACTCCCGCGGCATCCTGGGCTCCGTCCGCCTCGACGGGACCGCGAACCTGCTGCTGCCATATCCGCCCGGTGGCGAGTCACCGACGTTCACGCGGTACAAGTGGCAATGCATACTCCACCTCAGCTTCGAGGAGTTTGAATCCCTGGCTGATTGCACTCTCACGGGCGAGGAGGGCTTAAAGCTCATCCGCAGTCGGCTCTGCGGATGAGCGATCCCGCGGGACTCTCGCCGACCACCGCCGGGTCCTCACTGGACGAGCCGAAGGTCATCTACGCGAAGGTCCTCGAGTCTCTGGTCACCCAGTTCGAGGCCGTCGATGGCCGGATCCATCGAATCGATCTGAAGAAAGGGTGCTACGTCAGCACGGGGTCGCTGCGGAACCTCAAGGCCACGGTCTCCTGGAACGCCCGCTCGCTGAGCTCCGATCCAAAGGTTCCGGTCTTCGAGAGGGCGGCAGCCACTCGTTCGCCCGTCCTCGACAAAGCCGACGAGGCATGGAGCGTCGCGCTTCCGGTCATCCGCGATCAGACGGTAGTGGCGGTGGTTGAGCTTCTCGGGGCCAGGCGACTCCTCAGTACGGACGCCAACCGGATGATGAGGGTCTCCAGGGGACAGCTCCAGCAGATCGCGGATGCCTACGAGGCGGACTTCGTCCACAGGGTGCTTGAGCAGACTGCCCAGTTCAAGGTCAATCTCTTTGAGGACGAGCCGACCACCATGGGGAACCTCATGGACTTCGTCGCGAAGAGCTGCGGAATGCAATACGTCGCGTTGCGCCGGCTCGCCACCGACGACTCGCTCGTCTCCGTTGAGAGCAGGGGCTTCGACGACGTCAAGAAAAAAAAGCTCAACTTCCTGAATTTCTCGAGCGATTACGTGCCCTTCGCCTGGGTCGTTGCCGAAAGGGAGCACTGGATAGCTCGCAACCTCAAGGGGGACGAGTACAAGGCGATCAGAGAACGGTCCGAGCTCCAGGACGTGAGGAGCTTCGTGGCTTGCCCGGTCCTAATTGGGAACCAGATGTGGGGCGTGCTCAGTTTCGCTGCCGGGGTCGAGTACGACTACGCCGATTTGGAGGTGTACGCGCTGCGCGTGCTCGCGAACCTAACCGGTGTTGCCCTAGAAGCCGCCGGCAAAGCGGACACCGCCGCCGGGGACGCCTTCAACGACGGCCGCCTGATGCAGGCTGTACTTAGCAACGAGGTGGTGGTGGCCACCCGGCATGAGCTCGACCAGTGGCTGGAGGTCCTCGGCGTTACGCGGAGCACGTTCCTCAACCTGCTGGAGGAGATCGAGAACGGCAACCGCAGCAGCCGCCTTTCGAAGAAGGAGGTGGCATCGCTGAAGGCTGGCAGTGAAAACCTTGACGCTGCTCACAGTCAGATGAACCGGATAATGGGCACCGTCCGGGTGTCGCAACGGGACCTGATTGAAGAGCGAAATCCTGTCAACGTACTCAACGTCTGGGAGCGAGTGAAGGACTCATTCAACTTCCGGATCAATAGAGCCCGCGTCTCGCGCGTCGTGAAGGACGTACCGGAACGCCTACTTGTGTTGGGGTCGGAAGATGCGCTGCGGATCGCCTTGATGCAACTGGTAATCAACTCGCTGGACGCCTTCGACAGGGGCTTTTCCACGGGCCGGCGGGAAATCGGACTGCGTCTAGAGAACCGGAGCGGCGGGATGGCACGGCTTCGTTACTACGACACCGCAGGCGGGATCATCCCCGGGACTCTGCTTCGTCAAGGGAAGCGTTTCGAGGAGGAGCGTCAGATGGATATGGGGGAACTCGTCTTCGAGCGCTACGTCAGCTCGAAGGAGAAAGGCACGGGGCTGGGGCTGGCGTCCTGCCGAGCCGCCCTCAGCATCATGAACGGCTCGATTGAGCTGAAGGACTGGCGACGGGGTATCACCTTCGACATCACCCTCCATGAGTGGCAAGCTTAGAAACCCGCCGCTGAGGATCGGACAGGAGCCGTATTACGGCGAGCGCGGCGACATCTGCCTCTGCCTTTCCGGGGGCGGCTTCCGTGCCGCAGGGTTTCATCTCGGGGTGATCGCCTGGCTGTACCGAGAGGGGTTGATGCGGCATGTGCAGGAGGTGCGATCCGTCTCCGGAGGGTCGATCGTCGCCGCCTGGATGCACGGAAACCGAGATCTGCTCTTCGGCGCGCCCGAACCCTCGCAGGAGGCCTTCGAGCGGGAATTCGCGGGCCCGCTTCGGACATTCCTTGCTCAGGACATCCGAACGGCCCCGATCGTTCGCACTGTCGGGAGGAACGCACTCTGGAAGTCTGCTCGCTGTCGGATGATCAGCCAGAAGATCGATGCGCTTCTCTCTCAGCGTCCGCCTGCCGGGTCCGCGGGAGGAGGGCCCACTTTCAGGCTGATCGCCTTTGATGTGCAGCATCGCGAACCGGTCGAGCTCCTGCCAGAACCAGGGAGACTGGCCACACAGGTGGTGGCCTCTGCCGCCTTTCCGCCGCTGTTAGGCCCGCTGAAGTTGGACGGGCGCAACCTCGTAGATGGCGGCTTGGCCTCGAACCTCGGGGTCGCCGGCGACACCCTCAATCGCTGGCGATGCGTCCTCGTTTCCGATGCCAGCCGTGCCTCCCCGACCTGGAGCCGATCCCGCTTCGTCCCAATGTCGATGCGCCTGCTCCCCCTTCTAAGAGACGGAGCCAACCGCGCCTTTCGCAGCCAGATTGGGGCGGCGAATCCGGAAAAGACCCTCGTCGGCGTTGCCCCCCTCCACATCGCCGACTGGTACGGGTCCGACCAGGGAATTCCCTGGCTAGAGGCACCAGGCAGACTGGCCTCGCTGAGGACGGACCTCGCCGGCTTCAGCCCCCGTCTGATCGGCGTTCTCGAGCGCCGCGGCCTCAAGGTCGCCCAAACCCTGCTCCGGCCCGCCTTCGATATCTGGAGCATTAGGGGCGAACAAGGTGATCTGCAGCCCACCCAGGCCGGCCTGCGAAAAGCGCTCGCCACCTGGGGTGGATGACCTAGGAGCAAAAGCTCCCAAGGCGATTGGAAGATCAGGCGTTGCCGCACAGGGTTGTGGGCGCTAGTGATTCCCGGTGGCACTTTCGAGCAGCGGGGCCCGCGGACCGAATTCTGATGTCGAGATAAGGTCTGACCCCTTGCGACAGGCGAAAATCCAAGGCCGCGCCGCAAAGTCAGCGTCTTGGTGTGCCACATACAGTGGCCGTGATAGATACCTCCCGATCAGTCCTGCGAACGCGCCACCTTGATAACTCCTTTGCGTGCTTTGCCTTCGCCAATGCTGCTCCCTTACGACCGCGGAATCCGTAGAGATTGCTTCGAGGTCGATTAAATTGAATATTGATCACTCGCATGATCTAGGTCATCGAGGGCGGCGGCGAGACGGACCCGGCCGAGCCGGCCTGAACAGCGAAACGGAATCGGTACCCAAACGGGCATATCCCCACTTGTCTAACAAAGCAGAAACTTCAAAGACTTTGCGCCGCGCCTTCTGGGTCGCGGCGGAATCACGCGCGTACTGCTTCTGGGCGGCGCGCACAGCCTTGCGGGCGCTGGCCTTCGCCTGCGGCATTCCGGAGACCCTAGTACCCGCCCGAAAATGTGACCGGGGATGTGACACCGACGAGACGGAACCGTGCGGAAACGCCCGGCCGCTCGCCGAACGTCGATCCGACGTCAGACCGAAAATTTGGCCCTGCACCGGGCAACGCTTGGCACAAAGCGGAACACGAAGGAATGCGCCCGACCGGATTCGAACCGGCGACCTTCGGCTTGAAAGACCGACGCTCTTTGGGCCCCCGAAAGGACCCGTTGACCACTGAGCTACGGGCGCTCGTGGAGAACGATACCCGCGCAAGGGGTTCTGAGCGTCCCCGCCGCGGCTAGGGTTGGGCCATGGACCTTGGGATCGAGGGGAAAGTCGCTTTGGTGATGGGCGCGAGCAAGGGGATCGGGCGCGGGATCGCCCAGGCGCTCGCGCGGGAGGGCGCCAAGGTGGCCATCGCCAGCCGCTCGCGGGAGCGCCTGGAGGCTGCCGCGGCGGAGATCGGCGAGGCCGCCACGCCCTTCGTCGCCGACGCCACCGACCTGGAGCGCCTCGCTCGCCTGCCGCTCGAGGTGGCCGAAGCCCTCGGCTCGGTCGACATCCTCGTCACCAACACCGGCGGCCCGCCCCCCGGCGGCGCCCTCGACCACGGCTTCGAGGAATGGGAGGAGGCCTACCGCTCCCTGGTGCTCGCCCCCCGCATCCTCGCTGGGGCCGTCGTCCCAGGCATGCGCGGCGAAGGCT
The DNA here is from genome assembly GCA_045805745.1 of Solirubrobacterales bacterium. Taxonomy (GTDB): domain Bacteria; phylum Actinomycetota; class Thermoleophilia; order Solirubrobacterales; family 70-9; genus VAYN01. Next base: position 258,782 of record JBJMKP010000002.1, on the reverse strand, counting down.
GGGGCCGGATCGTCAACGTCGGCTCCACCACGACGATCGAGATCAACCCCGCCCTCGGCCTCTCCAACGTCAACCGCCTCGCCACCGTCGGCTTCTTCAAGACCCTGTCCCGCGAGGTCGCCGGCGACGGGATCACGGTCAACACCGTCGCCAGCGGCCGCTTCGCCACCGACCGCATGGCCGAGCTCGGCGGCTCGCTGGAGAACGTGGAAGCCGCCGCCCGCTCCGAAGTCCCCGCCGGCCGTCTCGGCACGGTCGAGGAGTACGGCGACCTGGTCGCCTTCCTCTGCTCGGAACGCGCCGCCTACATCACCGGAACGGTGATCCCGATCGACGGCGGCCTGACGAAGTCGGTCTAGGAAGCAGCCGGCTGGTCGAAGAGCTTGCCGGCGCTGATCCGCGCGGCCATCTCCTTCGACTCGTCGCGGTAGGTACTGCCGTCCTCGAACTCGACCACCGGGTATTTGCCCTGCCCCGAAAGTTGCTTCAGGTCGCCGCGCATGAAGGGGAGCACCGGGCCCTTGACGACCTCGTACTCGATCCCTTTCTCGTCCAGCGCCTTCTGCACCCGCCAGCAGGGGTGGCCCTCGTTCTTGACGAACATCAGCGAGCAGCGGTGGAGTTTTACGGCCATGCGCAAGACCCTAACCCAGCTCGCGCATCGCCGGGTAGATGATCACGTCCCGCAGCGTCTTTGCCCCGGTCATGATCATCAGCAGCCGGTCGATGCCCAGCCCGCAGCCGCTCGCCGGCGGCATCCCGTATTCGAGCGCGCGCACGAACTCTTCGTCGTTCGGATGCGGGTCGGCCTCCGCCCCGGTCTCCTGGCGTTCGCGCTGTTTGACGAAGCGCACCTTCTGCTCGACCGGGTCGTTGAGGTCGGTCCCGCCACCGACGATCTCCATCCCGGCGACGATCCCGTCGAAGGCCTCGCAGACGCGCGGGCTCTCCGGGTGGACCTTGACCAGCGGCCAGATGTCGATCGGCAGGTCGATGATGTAGGTCGGCTGGATCAGCTTCGGCTCGACCAGCTTGCCCTGCAGGGTGTCGACCACCCCGGCCCAGTCGTCGTCGGGGCCGACCGAGTCGCCGGCCACCTCGGCCAGTTCGTCGCGGCTCGCCTCGTAGATGTCGAGCCCGGTCTCGCGCAGCAGCTCGTCGCGCAGCCGCACCCGCGGCCAGGGCGCCGCGAAGTCGATCTCGACCCCGTCGCGCTCAACCTTCGTCGTCCCCATCACCTTCTCGACGACGCTCGCGACCAGCACCTCGATGAACTCCATGACGCCGTTGTAGTCGGCGCCCCCCACGAACATCTCCAGCATCGTGAACTCGGGGTTGTGCTGGGGCGACATCCCCTCGTTGCGGAAGAACTTGCCGAACTCGTAGACGTCCTCGAACCCGCCGACGATCGCCCGCTTCAGATACAGCTCGGTCGCGGTGCGCAGGAAAAGCTCGCGGTCGAGCGCGTTGTGGTGGGTGACGAACGGCCGCGCCGCCGCCCCCCCGGTCAGCCGCTGCAGGACCGGCGTTTCCAGCTCGATCCAGCCGCGCTCGTGCATGTGGCTGCGGATCGCGAAGGTCAGGTCGTCGCGCTTCTTGAAGATCTCGCGCGAGTCCGCGTTCGCCATCAGGTCGAGTTCGCGCTGGCGGTAGCGCGTGTCCGGGTCGGAGATCCCGTGGAAGAGGTCCGGCGGGTCCTTCAGCGCCTTCGCCAGCAGCACGCAGCTGCGCAGGCCGATCGCCAGCTGGCCGCGTTTGGTCACGTGCAGCGGCCCCTCGATCCCGACCAGGTCGCCGATGTCGAGGTCCTCGACCCGCTCGAAGTCCTCCTCGCCCAGCACGTCGCGGCGGGCGTAGGCCTGGATCGTGCCGGTGATGTCGCGGACGTCGAGGAAGGCGGTCTTGCCGTGCCCGCGCTTGCCGGTTATCCGGCCCATCACCCGGTAGACCCACTCGTCGTGCTCGCCCTCCCCCAGCGCCGCCGGGTCGTGGGCGGCCTCGATCTCCTCGACGTGGGTGCGGTCGGGGAAGGCGTGCGGGTAGGGATCGATCCCGGACGCGCGCAGCCGCTCGACCTTGGCGCGGCGCTGCTCCTCGGTGGAGACGGCGACCGAGCGGTCGCCCCCCTTGTCCTCGCCCGCCGCCTCGGCGGAAGGGCTATCGCTCATCGCCGGCGCTCAGCTCACCGCTAGGGGGCGAGGCCGACGGTGACCCGGTCGTCACCTTCATAGTCCTGAAGCGTAGTCGCCTCGCGCAGCAGCTCGCGCATCGCCGGGCCGTGGTGGGTGTCGTGCTCCATCGCCAGCTTCCAGCCGGAGGGCGTTCCGGCGATCACGCTGCGGATCACGCCGAGCCCATCCTCGCCGCAATCGCCGGTGACGGCCATCCGCGGCTCCTTCTGGATCTCCGGCGAGCGGTCGAAGATCGTCTCGTCGGTGACGTAGGGCATGTTGGCGATCACCAGGTCGACGTCTTCGGCTTCGACCGACTCGGGCAGGCCCTTGCCGACCGTGACCTCGAGGTCGAGGCCCAGCCGCTCGGCGTTCTCGCGGGCGGCTTCGACGGCGTCGGGGGAGAGATCGGAAGCGGTGATCTTCAGGTCGGGCCGCTCCGAGAGCAGCGCCAGCGCGATCGCGCCGGACCCGGTGCCGACCTCGTGGACGCGGGCGCCCTCGGGCAGCTGCGTCCCCACCTCGACCAGCAACTCGGTCTCGCGGCGTGGCCAGAGCACGCGCTCATCGACGTAGACCTCGATCTCGCGGAACGGGGCGCGGCCGAGGACGTAGGCCATCGGCTCGCGGTCGACCCGGCGCTGGACGTTGCGCTCGATCTGCTCCGCGGCCTCGGCGGGCACCTCGCCGGCGCTCTCGACCGACAGCTCCCCGGGCTTTACCCCGAGCGCGTCGGCGACCAGGACTTCGGCATCTCCCCGCGCGTCGTCGACCCCGGCGGCGGCGATCCGCTCCGCCGCGTCGTCGAGGATCGCGCTCACGGTGCGAGCCGAGGGCTCCTCACTCTGTACGTCAATTGCCGACATAGACCGCCAATCCTCCCCTACTAGACCGCTCCAAAGATTTTGCGCAAGATACCAGTGTTACGAGGGCCCCGCCCGCTCAGGCGGGGGCGCCAACCGCATCGTTCGCCGCCGGGCGGCCGATGCCTCCGTGGCGGCGGACGACGATAGCGACCCAGATCGCCCCGGCGGCCATCATCCCCAGGCTCTCCAGCTGCGCCGTGGTCAGCCCCAGTGCGTCGGTCGCGTTGCGGCGCAGGAACTCGACCAGGAACCGCTCGGCCCCCGCATATAGGAGGTAGAGCGCGAAAAGCACCCCCGTCCGCACCCGGTCGCGCAGCTGCCAGAGGATCCAGGCGCCGAGGCCCATCGCCAGCGTCTCGTATACCGGGGTCGGGTGGACGGTCTGGTCGGTCGGCACGGTGCCGTCGGGGTAGGACATCGCCCAGGGCCCGTTCCAGGCCTTGCCGTAGTCGCCATCGCCGGAGAGCTGGCAGCCGCAGCGGCCGATCGCGTAGCCGAGCGCCAGCGCCGGGGCGACCAGGTCGAGCAGCGCCAGGCCGAGGAAGCCGCGCCACCAGGCCCAGAGCAGGACCGCGACGGTGCCGCCGATCGCGCCGCCGTACCAGACCAGCCCCGAGCCGCTGAAGAGGTTGCCGAGCAGATCGTCCTTGACCTCGCTGTAGTTCTGGACGATGAAGTAGACGCGGGAGCCGACGATGCCGCCGACCAGCCCGGCGAAGCCGATCTCATACGCCCAGTCGACCGGCTTGCCGATCTCCCCCAGCCGCCGCCAGATCAGGGCCCCGGCGGCGAGGAAGGCAAGGGCAAACATCAGCCCGAAGGTCTGCAGCGTCGCCGGGCCGATGTGGATCTCGGGATACACGGGGCGTCCGCGCTACTCGGCGAGCAGCATCTCCAGCAGCGCCTTCTGCGCGTGCAGGCGGTTCTCGGCCTGGTCCCAGACGGCCGAGCGCTCTCCATATAGGACCTCGGCAGAGATCTCTTCGCCCGGGTGCGCCGGCAGGCAGTGGAGGACGATCGCCCGCTCCTTGGCGACGGCCAGCAGGTCGGCGTCGAGCTGGTAGGGAGCGAGGTCGGCGCGGCGCCGGCGCGCCTCGTCCTCGTCGCCCATGCTGACCCAGACGTCGGTATAGAGGGCGTCGGCATCGGCCGCGGCGGCGCGCGGGTCGTCGGTCAGCTTCACCCCGTGTCCCTCCTCCAGCTGGTAGCCCTGCGGCGCCGCCACGACTACTTCGACCCCGGCCAGCTTGCCGGCGATCCCCAGCGAGCGGGCGACGTTGTTGCCGTCGCCGACGTAGGCCAGCCGCAGGCCCTGCAGGTCGCCGAAGCGCTCGCGCATCGTCAGCAGGTCGGCGAGCGCCTGGCAGGGATGGTGCAGCGGGGTGAGCCCATTGATCACCGGCACCTCGGCCGCCTCGGCGAGAGCGGCGACGACCTCATGGGAGCCGGAGCGGATCACGATCGCGTCGACGTAGCGGGAAAGCACGCGGGCGGTGTCGCTGGCCGACTCGCCGCGGGAGAGCTGCATTTCGTCGCCGCGCAGCATCACCCCGTGGGCTCCCAGCTCGGCGACGCCGACGTCGAAGCTGATCCGGGTCCGGGTCGAGGGCTTCTCGAAGACCAGGGCGACGCTGCGGCCGGCGAGGCTGTCGCCGCCCACACCCTCACGGCGGCCGGCTTTCAGCTCCGCCGCCCGGTCGAGCAGCTTGCCGAGCTCGAAGGCGCCGAGCTCTTCGCCGGTGAGGAAGTCCCGCTTCAAGCTTGCGGATACTACGCGGCGTGGAGTTCACCGCACTGAGCTGGAACCTCTTCCACGGGCGCGACTTCCCGCCCGACCCGAAGCTGCGCAGCTGGCGCTCGCGGCTGCTGCGGATCGACGAGCGCAACGAGACCCACATCCAGGTCAACCGCGACCTCACCGCGGAGTTCGCGGAGATGCTCGCCGGCGCGGAGTGGGACGTGGCGATGCTGCAGGAGGTGCCGCCGCGTTTCGCCGAGCCGCTGGCCCGCGCCTGCCGGGCCGAGGCGCACCGGACCCTCACCTCGCGCAACTCGCTCGGCGGTCTGCGGAGGCTGCTGGCGCGGCAGAACCCCGACCTGATCGCCTCCGGCGAGGGCGGCTCGAACCTGATCCTGGTCCGGGTGCCCGGCAAGCTGGGAGGGATCGCCGAGCGACGCGAGATCGCGATCCACGAAGGCGAGCCGGAGCGGCGGGCGATGGGCTTCGTCCGCACCGCCTCGGGCGTCTGCATCGCCAACCTGCACGCGACCAACGACTGGCCGAAGCTGGCGGCCGAGGACGTGGCCAAGGCGGCGCGGGCGGCGCTCGAGTGGGCGGCCGGCTCGCCACTCCTCTTCGGCGGAGACCTCAACCTCCGGCCCGGCAAGCAGCCGCGGATCTTCGAGCGGCTGCGCGACGAGTTCGGTTTCGCGAGCCCGACGACCGGACCCGACGCGATCGATCACATCCTCTGTCGCGACCTCGAGGTGCTGGAGCCGCCGCGGGCCTGGCCCCCCGAGCAGCGCGAGCTGCAGCTCGACGGACGGGCGCTTCGGCTCTCCGATCATGCACCGGTGCAGGCGCGTTTCTCCGCCGCCGCGCCACACCTCCTGCGGAATTGAGATAGTCGGGTCAACGTCCAGCCAGCGCTCCACCGATCGGAGGACCCCCCAGATGGCCGAGAAAAAAGCCAGCAGCAAAAAAGCGAAAGCATCGAAAGCAAAACCAAAAGCGAAAAAAGCGGCTTCGCGGACCAAAGCGAAAGCTAAACCCAAAGCAAAAAGCACGGCATCGAAAGCTGCGAGCAAATCGAAAGCGAAATCGCGTCCGAAAAAACGCACCGCCAAAAAAAGCTCGAAAGCCAAAGGCAAAGTCAAAGCGAAAGCTTCGAAAGCGACCACCGGCCTCGACAAGAGCGTCGCCCAGTTCCGCGAGAGCCTCGAGCAGAGCGTGACTCTCAGCCGCGACCGCATCCAGGACGTCGTCGACGATGCCGTCAAACGCGGCCGGATGACCCGCACCGACGCCGAGAAACTGCTCAGCGAGCTGGTCAAAAAAGGCCGCAAACAGACCGACACGCTGCTGAAAGAACTCGAACGGCTCGCCAAACAAGCGCGCAAAGCACTGCCATAAAGCGCGGGGAACAGCTCACCCTGGAGATCGACTCGCTCGCCTTCGGCGGGCGGGGGGTCGCCCGCACCGAGGGCTTCGTCGTCTTCGTCGCCGGGGCGCTGCCGGGAGACCTGGTCCGCGCCGAGGTGACCAAGCCGAAGAAGCGCTTCGCCGAGGCGCGGACGGTGGAGGTGGTCCGCGCCGCGGCGGACCGCCTCCCCGATCGCTGCGTCCACGGCGGCGAGCCCTGTCCCGGCGCGCCGTGGCAGGGCCTTCCGTACGAGCGCCAGCTCGCCTTCAAGCAGGAACAGGTCGGCGACGCGCTGCAGCGGATCGGCGGCCTCGAGGGCTACGAGCTGGAGGAGATCGTCCCGGCGGTGGAGCAGTGGCGCTACCGCAACAAGCTCGAGTACTCCTTCGGCGAGAGCGAGGAAGGGGAGACGACGCTCGGCTTCCACGCTCGCGGCCGCTGGGACCTCATCGTCGACGTCGAGGACTGCCACCTCGCCTCCGAGGCGGGCAACGAGGCGCGGAACGGGGTGCGCGACTGGGCCCGGGCCGAGTCGATCCCGGCCTACGACGCGCGCGAGCGCCGCGGCGTGCTGCGCAACCTCGCGGTCCGCGAGGGACGGCGCACCGGCCAGGTCCAGACCCGCCTGGTCACCACCAAAGCCCGCTTCCCGCGACCGCCCGTCGACTTGCACACGATCGTCGAGGGAGACGCCGGCAGCACCGACGGCCCGACCGGGGTGCTGGGCGAGGAGCGGCTGAGTGAGGGGCTCTCCGGCCTGAAGCTGCAGATGTCCCACGGCGCCTTCTTCCAGACCAACACCGAGATGGCCGAGCGCCTCTACGCGGTCGCGGCCGAGTTCGCCGGGCTGAGTGGAAACGAGCGGGTCTTCGACCTCTTCTGCGGGATCGGCACGATCGGGCTGACGATGGCGCGGCAGGCCGGCGAGGTCTGGGGGCTGGAGATCGTCCCCGAGGCGATCGCCGACGCCGAGCGCAACGCCCGGCGCAACAAGATCGAGAACGCCCACTTCATGGCCGCCAACGCGCGGACCGGGGTGCGGCCGCTGGTCGAGAAGGCGGGCAAGCCCGACGTCGTCGTCGTCGACCCGCCGCGGGCCGGCCTCTCGCAGAAGATCGTCCGCCGGGTGATCGAGTGCGAGGCGGAGAAGATCGTCTACGTCTCCTGCAACCCGACCACGCTGGCGCCCAACGCGACCCAGCTGGCAGAGGCCGGCTATAAGCTCGCCCGCGTGAGGCCAGTAGACATGTTTCCCCAAACCCCGCACATCGAGTGCGTCGCGCTCTTCGAGCGCCAGGCGGCACGCCGCGAACCAGCCAAAAGCGAGGCTTGATGGGCCGCGGATTTGGAGTCGCGGCAGGTCTGGACCCGGAGGTGGCGCGGCCGCTGGCGTCCCGCTGCGCCGAGCTCGGCTACGACTCGATGTGGTCCAACGACCACCCGGGAGCGAAGGGGCTGGCGACGCTGGCCGAGTTCGCCGCCGCCGCGCCAGGCGTCGGCCTGGGAGTCGCCGTAATCGCCCTCGACCGCACCCCACCGGAGCAGATCGCCGCCGACGTCGAGGAGTTCGCCATCGACCGCTCCAAGCTCTGGCTCGGAGTCGGCGCCGGCTTCAACAAGAAGCCGCTGACGGCGATGCGCGAGGCCGAGCCCAAGCTCCGCGAGCTGCTGCCGGGAGTGAAATTGGTCCTCGCCGCGATGGGCCCAAAGATGTGCGCCCTCGCGGGCAACTCCTACGACGGCGTCTTCTTCAACTGGATGACCCCCGATTTCGCCGCCGGCGCCCGCAAGAAGGTCGAAGAGGGCGCCACCGACGCGGGCCGCAAGACGCCCCCGGTCTTCGGCTACGTCCGCACCGCAGTAGGTCCCGACGCCACCGACCGCCTAGCCAAGGAGGAGTCCTTCTACCGCGACCTCCACAAGGGCTACCGGGACCACTTCGACCGCCTCGGAGAGCCCGAGGGCACCGTAGGCGTGGCCGCCCCAGACGCTGAGGACGCCCAGCAGGCCCTATCCGCCTACAGCGCCCTCGACACGATCGTCGTCAGGGGTCTAGCTTCAGCAAAGGTCGATCCAATGACCGCCCTTGCCGAGGCCGCTGCACCGCCGAGCTGACCTCACTCGCAAGGAAATCTGCCGGCGCACAAATCGGAGCGCCAGTTCCGATTTCCATCAAGTGAGAGTCTCCCGTGACAACCACCGCTTTCTGAGCGAAGGCAAGAGCCAGGAGATAGTCGTCTCCCGGGTCGGGACAGACCACCGGCGCCAGGCCATCAGGATCAGGAACCACCGTTGCGAGCCGGCGAATGAAGGCAAGGAAGTCTCCAACCTCCGTCTCAGTTGCATACCGACGAAACTTCTTGCGAAGCAGAACTCGATGCAGCTCGCCGAGGAGGTTGGGGGAGGCGATCAATTCAAATCCCCCTCCGTGCGCCTGCGCCAGGAGCAGCGCCGGCGCTCCGCGCGGGCTGATCAGGACCGAGACGAAGACATTCGAGTCAAGAACCGCCCGCCGCACGCATCTCCCTGCGCATCTCGTGCACCTCTGACACCGCCAGCTCCAGGCTCTCCTTTTCCGAGAGCGGATTTTTCACCCGCGCCCAGATCTCCGCGAGCGCATCCAGGCCGAGGTCGCGACGCAGAGATTCCTCGATCACCTCGGAGTCGTCCCTGTCAGTGCGAGTTAGCCTCGTTCTCGCCTTCGCCATAGGCGCACCTTAGCACGGTTTCGGACAAAAAGTTACTACGAAGCGACTAGTACGGCGGCAGGTCGTCGTACCAACTGCCGAGCGTCTTGAAGGCTCGCCAGAAGCGCTGCTTGGAGCCCTCTTCGTCGAGTGATTCGTCGATGTCCGGGACGTAGAGCGCGTCGATGGTGGGGGTGAAGGGCTGGATCTCGCCCTCCCGGCCCTCGATCGGGCGGGAGAGGGGGACGCTGAGGCCGTTGAGGACGCGCAGCGCCGGCTCTCCCATTACGACGACGATCTTCGGCTGGACGATCGCCAGCTCCTCGACCAGGCGGGCGACGCACTCGCCGGCGGCGAGATCGGGCTCGGGAATCGGGCATTTGACGCAGAGGGTTCCGTAGACCACCAGCGGGTCGATGCCGAGCCGTTTGAAGCTTTTCATCAGCGCGTTGCCGGAGCGACCGTAGAAGGCGACCCCCTCCTCGATCTCCGAGGCCATCGGCGCGTGCTTGATCATGAAGACGTCGGCCTGGGGGTGGCCGGAGCCGAGGACGGGCATCAGCTTGCCTCGCGGGCAGTGCTGGCACTCCTGGACTTCGCGGCTCATCTGGTTGAGCTCGCGGATCGCCCGCTCCAGGTACTTCTCGCGTATCTCGTCGTCGAGGCTGCGCATCCCGGCCTTCTTTGACGAGGCGGGCGCGGCTCCTTTGCGACGACCCGTCTGCATCAGGACTTGCTCGCCCGTCGCCCTTCTCCGCGCCGCCGCGGCCGCCCGCCGCGAACCGGTTTTGCGTCCGGCACCCGCCGTTTCGGCGCCTTCGGCCGGCCGGTGGTCTGGAGGAACTTGAGGGTCTGGACGTAGACGAGGTTCTTGTGCTTGCGGGTGATGTCGGCGTCCCGCATCGCCTCGAGGAACTCGGCCGGCCCATCGAAGTCGTGGATCCGCTGCCGCACGCTGCCCAGCCCCTGGGCGACGTGACTGTCGGACCCGGCCGCCGGCACGATCCGATACTTGCGGGCGAACCGCACCGCCTCCTCGTTGAACGAGGTCACCGCCACCCGCGGATTGAAGACCTCCAGCAGGTCGATCTCCTCGACCATGTCCAGCAGGTGCTCGTAGTCGGGCACCGAGTGGAACCGGTCGAAGGGGTGCGGCACGTAGACCAGCCCGCCCTGGCGGCGGATCTCGGCGATCGTTTCCGCCATCGTCAGCCCCTTGGGGATCTTCTCCTCGAGGAAGAGGCCGATCACCTCGCCCTGCTCGGCGGTCTTCACCTCCTCGGCGACGATCACCTTGAGGTCGTCCATCCCCTTGGCGATCTCGCGCGCCTCCAGCGCCCCGGAAACCTCGTTGTGGTCGGTGATCGCGATCGCCCCCAGCCCCCGGTCGCGGGCCGTCTGCAGCAGCACCTCGACCGGGGTGGCGCAGTCGCCGGAGTGGTCGGTGTGCATGTGCAGGTCGACCTCGATCAGCGGCCGATCAGCGATCCGCTCGCGGACCTCCGGGTTACCGGTCGAGTCGTGGCGGCGCGCCAGCAGCCGGCGGTAGATCGCTTCCAGCTCGTCTGCGACCCGCCCCCAGTTGGCGTCGTCGCTCCCGGCGGCGACCGCCTCGTCGCCGACCAGCTCGTAACCGGCCGGGAAGAAGCGCTCCAGCAGCTCCGCCGTCTCGGGCCGGGTCACGGTGCGGGCGTCGATCCGGCCGAAGAAGATCTCGACCAGGGGCCGCGCCACCTGGGTGGTCAGCACCCGTTCCTGCGGCGCGTGGAAGGTGGCAACGTTGAGCGAGTAGGAGTGGCGCAGCGCCGCTGAGGGGGCGCTCGGCGCGAAGGGGTCGTGGACGTGGATGATGTCCAGGTCCCGCCCTTTCAGCATCCGTTTGACCGGATCGCCGGTCCTTATCCGCAGCACCTCGTGGCCGCGGCGCTCCAGCTCGTCGGAGACCGCGGTCGCGAACCGCGCCGCGGGGTTGGCCCCGCTGCGGCGGACCGGGAAGGCCTGGGCGATCGAGAGCGGTTCCGGAGCCACGAGAGCAGAATAAGAGCCCGCCGGAGCGGGCTCTTACAAGACTGCGCTAGTTGCGGACGCTAGGCCGAAGCCGAGCTCGGCGTCTCCGCCGGGGTCCCCGGCAGTGCCGTGCCGCGCTTGTTCTCGAGGATGAACTGCTCCGTGTGTTCACGGGCCTCATCGTCGGGACGCTGGGTGTGCGGGCTCTTCATCAGGTAGCTGGAGGGACCGTCGAGCTGGCCGGCGATGCCGTTGTTGAGCGCCAGCTTGATCAGCCGCACCGCGTCGATCACGACGCCGGCGGAGTTCGGCGAGTCCCAGACCTCGAGCTTCAGCTCGGCGGTCAGCGGCACGTCGCCGAAGGCGTTGCCCTCGAGCCGGATGTGGGCCCACTTGCGGTCGGTCAGCCACGGCACGTAGTCGGAGGGGCCGACGTGGACGTTCTCGGGCTCGAGCTCGTGCCCCATGATCGAGGTGACGGCGTTGGTCTTCGAGATCTTCTTCGAGTCCAGCCGCTCGCGCTCGAGCATGTTGAAGAAGTCCATGTTGCCACCGACGTTGAGCTGGCTGGTCCGCTCCAGCCGCACGCCGCGGTCGTGGAAGAGACGGGCAAGGGCGCGGTGGACGATCGTCGCCCCGACCTGGCTCTTGATGTCGTCGCCGATGATCGGCAGTCCGGCATCCTGGAAGCGCTTGTCCCAGTAGTCCTCGCGGGCGATGAAGACCGGCAGGCAGTTGACGAAGCCGACGCCGGCGGCCAGGGCCTGCTCGACGTACCACTTGGTCGCGTCCTCGGAGCCGACCGGCAGGTAACAGACCAGGACGTCGGCCTTGGTCTCTTTGAGGAACCCGACCACGTCCGCGGTTTCGCCCGGGGCTTTGGTGATCTTCTGTTTCAGGTACTTGCCGAGCCCGTCGAGGGTCATGCCGCGCTGGACCTCGATCCCGAGGTTCGGCACGTCGGCGAACTTGATCGTGTTGTTCTGCCCCGACCAGATCGCCTCGGAAAGGTCTTTGCCGACCTTCTCGGAATCGATGTCGAAGGCGGCGACGAACTCGACGTCGCGCACGTGGTAGCCGCCGAGGTCGACGTGCATCAGGCCCGGCACTTCGTCGCCCGGGTCGGCGTCCTTGTAGTACTGGACGCCCTGGATGAAGCTGTTGGCGCAGTTGCCGACGCCGACGATGGCTACGCGGACCTTCTCGTCCGTGCGGCCAGCACCATTGGCGTGGCCGTTCGTTCCGTTCTCACTCATGAAATTCGAAGTCCTCCTGGATTGCGCTGAGTGGCTGATCACACCCGGCGGCTTCGCTGGTTACACGTCCCCCGCTCCGCCACCGTCGTCCTTGACGCCGGAGACCTCGCCGGAGAGCTCGTTTCGCACATGCCATACACGCTGGAAAGTCGTGAAGATCGTCAAGGCGGCAATCACGTAGACCGCCGGCGCAAGCAGTTCGAAGTCTCCGATGCCGGCGCCCTTGGCGAAGATCAAGCCGATCGAAAGTATCACCACGCGGACCGGTCGAGTGGCCAACCCGACCTTGCATTCGACCCCCAAGGCCTCGGCCCGGGCGCGGGTATAGGAGACCATCAGCGAGAAGAGCACAGCGACCACGCACATCGCCGCGGCGAAGTCTTCGCCGTTGACGGCGAAGTAGCCGGCGACGGCGGCGAGCACGATCCCCTCCTCGATCCGGTCCAGCGTGGAGTCGAGGAAGGCGCCGAAGAGGCTCCCCTTGCCGGACATCCGCGAGTAGCGGCCGTCGAGCGTGTCCATCACCGAGCCGGCGACGAAGGCGACGCCGGCGAGAAAGAAGAGCCGCTGGGTGACCAGGGCGGCGGCGATCAGGTTGCCGACCAGGCCGGCCATCGAGATCGCGTTCGGGGTGAGGCGGGAATCGATCAGGCGATCGCGCGCGTAGGCGCGGAGCTCCTGCCCGTTGCGGGCGCTGGCACGGCTGCGCCGGGGCGGCGCGGAGGGTCCCATCGCAGGTGAGGCTATTACGCCTCGGCCTCTTGCGGGGCCGGAGCTCGTGCGGGGACGCGGAAGGACCAGGCTTCGGGCCGGGCCCGGGCCAGCTGCCAGGCGATCCCGGCGGCGGTCAGCGCCACCAGCCAGCCGAGCGCCGCGTCGACCCAGTAGTGGTTGGCGGTGACGATCGTCACCCAGGAGATCAGCAGCGGCCAGAAGCCCCACCAGGCTTTGGCCCACCAGTGGCGGCAGACTTTGATCCCGGAGGCGCCGATCATCATCGCGAAGGCGCAGTGCATGCTCGGCACCGCGGCGTAGGGGTTGATGAAGATCTTCGCGAGCGCCGAATCGTGACCGACGTCGGAGAATTCGTTCAGCGTGTCGACGAATCCGTACTGGGGATACAGCCGCGGCGGCGCCGTCGGGTAGAGCGAGTAGCCGATCAGCGCCAGCCCCATCGAGGCGACGAACATGTTGCGCACGAAGTAATAGGACTCGTTGCGGAAGAGGTAGAGCCAAATCAGGAACCCGAGCGCGACCGAGAACTGGGCGTTGAGGTAGAGCTGGTTGGCGAGGTCTATGACCCCCTGCGCCGGCAGGAAAAAGGCCTGCAGGCTGGGCTCGAAGAAGGTGTGGGTGGAGCGCTCGAGGTCGATCACCTGCTGGCCGTGGGTCATCGCCAGGGCCCTCTCGCCGTCGGCGATTCCGCGCACGAAGGTGTACGCAAGGTCGACCGCGACAAGGATCGCGGCCTGACGCCCGAGGTCTCCCCAGCCCTTGGGAAGCCTCGCGGTGATTGCGGCGAAGGCACGGGACACGAACCAACGATTGTAGCCCGGCCGTTAAGAGGGATTGGCGAAACTCGCCATCCCAGTAGTGGTGCGTGATAGGGAAGTCGGGTTCATCGGCGATACCTCGCTTTCCGGGGCGGGCTACCCCACCGTCTTGGGCTCGCCCTAGCATCATGCGAATGGATTCAGAAACGAAGATGATCGAGATAGTTCAGAGCCTGGTCCGCGTCGTAGACGAGTTAGCCGAGGGGAAGGATCTCAGCGAGTGGGCGCGGGCAGGGCTGGAGAGCGCGAAGCGGGACGCGGGGGGACTACAGAGCCGGTCTGACGCTGAAGCACTCGGATAGCGAAAGCTCAGCGGCCGAGGAAGGGATTTCGACCGCCTGCGCAGCGTTCGGCCACAAGCGCGTCCCACTCCTCTTCAGAGAGAGGGCAGTCAACGAGGTTCCAGAACTCGCGAAGCTGCAGGCAGCACTGGGTGGCCATCATCTTGCCAAGTCCTGCATCGACCTCGCCGCCGGAGTGGCTGAGTCGGGTGATGAGCGTGGTCACTCCGTCGAGCGTCTTGCGGAACATGTGATGGTGCGCCTCGTCGCGCTCCATGCCCTTGTCTTCCAGCGCTTTGGCGACGTCCCCTGCACTCCGCGTGACCCCCATAAGGGAGCGGATACTACTCAGAGCAGATCGCGCAAATAGTCCAACTGATCCTGAAGTGCAGGGGAAAGTGCCTCTTGGCGCTCAAGCACGTCGCGATGCTCGACAAGCGCCGTAGCAAGATCCTGAATAGCCTCGATCGGCTCAGAGCCAAATCCAAAGATTCCAGTCAGTGCATCAGAGGCAATAAAACCGTTCTCGGTGATGTGAAGCTCCCACTGGCTCGCCGGGGGGCTGACTCGGTAGCTCGAAGGTTCATTTAGGACGGCGTGCGTTGCGACCGCTTCCACGGTCCCGCCATGGCTGTGCTCAGCAACCCAAGCACCGCCAGCGAGCGGTACGTCACTGGAGATACCCCAGAGACGCTCTGAAATCTCACCAGGAGAGGTGACTGCGATCTTGTCCATTACGGGGGTCATTGCTGTTGCTCACCACCTTCCATCGGCTCATCCGGGTTCTGCTTTGGGCGCTGAATCTCTCCATGCACCTTTTCGTACTCGGTCAGATTCTGGTTCAGCGTTTTCAAAAGCTCGAAAACAATCGTCGGAGGGATACGTACCCGGCATACGACCTGAGCACCGGGACCAGTTGGCAGGAAAGGCTGAACTACTGCGAAATCGATAGCGAACTCGTGCGGCGTATGCCAGACCCCGACGAGGTTGGCGTAGTGCCCAATTGCCTGATCTTCCGGCACCGCGACGTTGAGTTGTTGGCCTTGACCCTCCATCTCCGGCGGCATCCTAAGCAGAATGCCTAAAGGGAAGCTTACCGGGGTCAGCAAGTAGGAACCCTAGTTTTGGGTAGTTGTCTGGCCAGTTTTCGCATTCTAGAGCGGTTTTCCGTCCGATCTAGAACATAGGCTGAGGCAGCAACAGTCAAGAAGAAGACCCCCGCGAAGTTGGAGCTTCCGGGGGTCAGACCAGACGAGAGGTACCTCGCTTGGCGTCACCCAAAGTAGCAGGGGGTGCGGCTTCATCGGCCGTGCTTGAACACCTCCTCGATTCGCCCGAGATAGGGCGGCTCATCGGGGAACTTGAAGCTGCCCGTTGGACGGGCCGACCTGGCTACCCGATCAGGACCATGATCGGGCTGGCGCTCGCCAAGAGTCTCTACGCGCTGCCGACGTGGACCAAAGTCGTCGCCCTGGTCGGCGAGCACTGGAAGCTCCAGCGTGTCCTCGGCTGCGAGGGAGACCCGCCGTCGAAGTGGGCGGCCTACCGCTTTGCCGCGAAGCTGCGAGAGAACGGAGACAAGCTGGAATGCTGCATCGACTCGGTAGTCGAAGGACTGAAGGCGAGGCTGCCGACCTACGGCCGCGACCTCGCCATCGACGCGAGCGACATGCCCGCCTACGCGAACGGCCATCGCCTCACTGGCACCGGCAAGCCACGCGAGCGCTACTCCGATCCCGATGCGAGTTGGGGTCACCGCTCGGCGGTATCGGTTCGCAAGGGTGGCGGCTTCTACGGCTTCAAGCTGCACCTCGCCGCCTGCACGAAGACGGGCCTGCCGGTGGCGTGGCGCGTCGAGACCGCGAAGGCAGCCGAGTCGCTTTTCTCGGCGCCGCTGATCGACGTAGCCCGTGGTCGCGGGCTGCATGTGGACACGGTGGCGATGGATCGCGGCTACGACGTGAACCGGGTCCATGAAGAGTGCGCCGAGCGCGACTGTCTCCCGGTGGTCCCTTTGAAGCAGACGACTGGCGTCAAGCGCGGCGACCATCTGCCGCCTTGCTGCGATCACGGCACCTGGAAGTTCGCCGGATCGGATCGAAAGCGCGGCGCCTCGAAGTGGAGGTGCCCGACCGGCGAGTGCCGACCGGCGTCCACCTGGATCAAGGCCAGCCGCCTGCATCCGCTGATCCCCTACGGGACGGATCGCTGGCGCAAGCTCTACCGGGGGCGGAGCGCAGCCGAGCGCGAGTTCGGCCGCCTGAAGCACGAATGGGGGTTGAAGCCCCTGCGCGTTCGCGGCTTGGATCGCGTTCGACTGCACGCCGACCTGACGGTTTTGACGAAGCTCGCCTGCGCGCTGTCGCGGGCGCGTCAGTCGAGTGCTTCCATTGCCTCACGCGGGTCGATCCCGAGGCAGGCAAATATCCGGACCACCGTGTCAAGGCGGGGGCAGGCCTTACCCCTCTCCAAGGTGGATACCTGAGGCTGATACAGGGAGGCCTCTTCAGCAAGCTGCTTCTGCGTCATCCCCGCCCACAGCCTTTCTCGGCGCATCAGGCGACCGAACCGCTCGCAGAGCCTTTCCCGTTCGCTCATCCGAGGTCCATCCCTCGGACATAGACCGCCGCCGGGGTCGGCAGGACGCACTCGCCCTGGCGGTGGAGCAGCCCGACTTTGCCCAGTTCCCTAACCGCCCGTTGCACGGCGTCCCTGTCGCCGAACTTGTGGGGGTCTCTGGCGAGTTCGCGGACGAGATCACAAAGCCGCAGGATCGTCGGCCGCTCCGTCAGGACGTGCCGTAGAACGGCTTCCTCGTAGTCGCCATCCTTGAGCGGGGCTGGCGTAGTCTGGTCGTGCAAGGGAGTTCACTCTCCTTTGTCACGGCCGGGGGGCTGTTTGCGCAGTCGCCCCGGCCACTTTTGATTCGGACCGGGCGAACCTAGGAGGGATTACCGATGCACTTCAAGACTTTCGCCAATCGTTTCGCCAAAGCCTCCTAACGGCCGCAGCGGGGTCACTAGGGTGGCGCCGGTGAGCTGGAAACGGCCGGACAAGCGGCGCATGCGGGCGATCCGCGACCGGCTGCGCGAGATGTACGGGGTGCCCGAGGAGGAACCGCACGGCGATCCGGTGGGCGAGCTGGTGAAGACCGTCCTCTCTCAGCACACCAACGACCGCAACCGTGACGTCGCCTTCGCCCGGCTACGCGAGCGGTATCCGACCTGGGAGGAGGTCCGCGACGCCCCCGTCAAAGAGCTCGAGGAGGCGATTCGACCAGGCGGCCTGGCGCGGCAGAAGGCGCCGCGGATCCAGGCGATCCTCGAGCAGCTGGGCGACCCGCCCAACCTCGACTGGACCGAGACGGCATCGCGGAAGGAGTCGCTCGACTTCCTCCTCGACCTCCCCGGCGTCGGCCGCAAAACCGCCGCCTGCGTGCTGATCTTTACCTGGGGCATCCCGGAGATCCCGGTCGACGTCCACGTCCACCGGGTCGGTGGCCGCCTCGGCCTCTTCCCGGTCAAGGCCTCGTTCGAGAAGGCCCACGACGAGATGCTGGCGATCGTGCCGCCGGAGGACGCCCACGAGCTGCACGTCAACCTGATCCGCCACGGCCGCACCGTCTGCCGGCCGAAACCGCGCTGCGGCGAGTGCGGGCTGCGGCGGATGTGCCCCTGGTACCGGGAAAATCGCGCCGGGGTGGTCGGCAGTTAGTATGCGCGCCGCCCAATGAGCAAGCGCACCTTCATCTGGTTCGGCGTCCTGCTGGTCGTTCTCGCCTTCGTCATCCCCTTCGCGATCTTCCGCGCCAAGGGCGACGGCGAAACCGGCGGCACCGAGGTCCCGGCCAGCCTCAAGGACGGTCAGTCGCTGTTCGTCACCAACTGCGGCACCTGCCACACGCTCTACAGCGCCGGCACCGACGGAAACTACGCGCCGAACCTGGACGAACTGCTCGCTCCGGCGGGTCCGGCGGAAGGCCCGACCGCCGACGAAACGATCAAACAGCTGGAAGGCCGCGTCCTCAACGCGGTCGAAAACGGCGTCGACGGTTCGACCACGCCGGGCCGGATGCCCGCCCGCATCCTCAACGAAGAGCAGGCAAAGGAAGTCTCCGAATTCGTCGCTCGCACCGCCGGCGAGGGCTGAGAACCTGAAAGGGGGGCGGTTTCCCGCCCCCCTTTAGTTGTCCGAGCCGCGAAGCGCGGCGCGGCTCTAGTCGTCGAACCGCAGGGCGCTGAACAGCCCGGCGTGGTCGGAGTCCCAGAACCCGTTCACCGGCAGAAGCCCGGTCACCGCCGATTCCTGCAGACCGATGTCTTCCGGATCGTCGGTCATCACGTGGTCGACCTGGTGGTCGAAGTCGGCGACGCTGCCGCCGGCCCCTTCCGCCAGCAGGCTCGAGTTGAGGCAGCAGCCGAGCGGGTTGTTGGTGCTGCGCTCGACCAGGCCGGCTTCGAGCAGGACCCGGTAGGCCTGCTGGTCGCCGGGCGAGACGGTGTCGTCATCGGAGTTGAGGTCGCCGACGAGCACCACCGGCAGGTCCCCGGCCGCCGCCGGGCCGCCGGGAGCGACCAGCTCGGCTGCCTGCAACGCCCGGATGCTCGGCACCAGCGCCGCCGGGTCGAATGCCTCCAGGTGGGTGTTGACGAAGCGGAACCAGTCGCTGCCCCGCACCCTCGCGTCGGTTGCCGTCCAACCGCGTTTGATCGTCAGCGGTTTGCCCAGGATCGGCACCTGCAGCAGGGTTTTGAAATTGCCCGACTGCGGGTTGGCGGTGTCGACGCCGGCGCCGCGGCGGGCGAGGATGACGTCGCGCATCGTCAGACGGCCGTTGATCTCGGCGTTGGCGATCGCCGGGTTCGGCCCGTCGCCGGCAATCCCGTTCTCATCGCCGGGCGCCTCGAGGTCGAACTCGTTCTGGACGACGACCACTTCGTAGCGGTCCGGCCCTTTGTTGAGCTGTTCGAGCAGTTCCTGCAGGTAGTCGTAGCGGACCGTGGTCGCGGTCGGTTCGCCGGTCAGCACCGGGGTCAGGCTCGGCGGGCCGGTGCGCCACAGCGCCACCTCCTGCAGGCCGACCAGGTCGGGCTTCTTGGCGAGGATCTCCTGGGCGAGCCCTTTGGCCCGGACCGGGAAATTGTTTGCCGAGACTTCCCGCAGGATCTGTCCGGTGGCGGCGACGAAGGCTTCCAGGCTGGGAGCCCCGATCGCCGGCGCCAGGTCCGCGCCCAGATAGAGGTTGCGGGTCATCACGTTGACGACCTTGCCTTTGCCGTTGTCATGACCTTTGCCGTGGCCGTGTCCATGGCCGTGCTGGTGGCCTTTGCCGTGGCCGAGCGCCGCGGCGGGCAGCAGCATGGCGATGATCAGTAGAGCGAGCGCCGGCGCGAGTGACCGGCGGTTAATTGCGAAGCTCAAGCGGTACCTCCTCTTCCGCGATCCCGTTTCCCCGGGGATCGGTTTGGTCGAGGCGCCTTCCCTGGACGCCACTATACGGGTACCCGCTGGAGCTTCTTTGCAATTTGGAAGATATCTGCCATACTGCCACTTAGATTTCTAGAGCTTGATCAACGAAACCCCTGGAGGTACACGGAAAAGTGGCAAAGACGATTGGCATCGACCTCGGCACGACGAACTCGTGCGTGGCTGTGATGGAGGGTGGAGAGCCCACCGTCCTGGAGAACTCCGAGGGCGGGCGCACGACCCCATCCGTCGTCGCCTTCACCGAGAGCGGCGAGCGTCTGGTCGGCACCGTCGCCAAACGCCAGGCGGTGATGAACCCCGAGAACACGATCTTCTCGATCAAGCGCTTCATGGGCCGCAAGGAGTCCGAAGTCAAAGAGGAGGAGACGATCGTCCCCTACACGGTCGAGGCCGGCCCCAACGGCGACGTCCGGGTCGACGCGCGCGGCAAGCAATACAGCCCGCCGGAGATCAGCGCGATGATCCTCCAGAAGCTGAAAGCGGACGCCGAAGCGAAGCTCGGCGAAACCGTCGACAGCGCCGTGATCACCGTCCCCGCCTACTTCAACGACGACCAGCGGCAGGCGACCAAGGACGCCGGCAAGATCGCCGGGCTCGAGGTCAAGCGGATCATCAACGAGCCGACCGCCGCCTCGCTCGCCTACGGGCTCGACAAAGAGGAGGAGGACCACTCGATCCTCGTCTTCGACCTCGGCGGCGGAACCTTCGACGTCTCGGTGCTGGACATCGGCGAAGGCGCCTTCGAAGTGAAAGCGACCGCCGGCGACAACCACCTCGGCGGCGACAACTGGGACAAAGCGATCGTCGAGTGGCTGGTGGCCGAGTTCAAGCGCGACCAGGGCGTCGATCTCGCCCAGGACAAGAATTCCCTGCAGCGCCTCTACGAGGCGGCGGAGAAAGCGAAGATCGAGCTCTCCTCGACCCAGGAGACCCAGATCAACCTGCCGTTCATCACCGCCGTCGAGGGACAGCCCAAGCACCTCGACCTCAAGCTGAGCCGCTCCAAGCTGAACGAGCTGACCGGCGACCTGCTCGACCGGGTGGTCGGGCCGGTGAAACGGGCGCTGAAAGACGCCGACACCGAGGTCGACCACGTCGTCCTGGTCGGCGGCATGACCCGGATGCCCGCGGTCCGCGAGAAAGTCAAAGAGCTGACCGGCAAGGACCCTCATCAGGGGGTCAACCCGGATGAGGTCGTCGCCGTCGGCGCCGCGATCCAGGCCGGCGTGCTGGCCGGCGACGTCAAGGACGTGCTGCTGCTCGACGTCACCCCGCTGACCCTCGGGATCGAGACCAAAGGCGGCGTGATGACGAAGCTGATCGAGCGCAACACGACGATCCCGACGAAGAAGTCGGAGGTCTTCTCGACCGCCGACGACAACCAGCCCTCGGTCGAGATCCACGTCCTACAGGGCGAGCGGGAGATGGCCGGCGGCAACAAGAGCCTGGGCAAATTCCAGCTCACCGGGATTCCTCCGGCGCCGCGCGGCATGCCGCAGATCGAGGTCACCTTCGACATCGACGCCAACGGCATCATCAACGTCACCGCGACCGACAAAGGCACCGGCAAAGAGCAGAAGATCGAGATCAAATCCGGCTCCGGGCTATCCGACGAGGAAATCCAGAGCATGGTCTCCGACGCCGAGGCTCACGCCGACGAGGACCGCCAGCAACGCGAGCAGGCCGAGACGCGGAACCTCGCCGAGAGCTCTGCTTACCAGGCGGAGAAAGCCTTGGACGAGGCGGGCGACAAAGTCGACGAGGCGACCAAGGACGAGGCGCGGGCAGCCGCCAAGGCGGTCCGTGACACGGTCGAGTCCGGCTCCAAAGAGGAGATCGACTCGAAGCTGGAGGCGCTTAACTCGGCTATGACCAAGGTGTCGGAGCAGCTGTATGCGGCGGCTTCGGCTGAGGGTGCTAGCGCCGACGGCGGTTCCGAGGAGGCTTCCTCGGATGAGGAGGAGGTTGTTGATGCCGAGGTTGTTGATGAGGACGGGAAATGAGGCCGGCCTGGGACGAGCAAGGGACTGAGGAGTCCCGGCCCGCGGGTCCTGTCTCCGATACGACCTCCCCGCCGACCGGCGGGGATCCCGCATCGTCGCCACCCGCGGGAGAGACCGAAGAGTCGGAGGCTCGAGCGGTTGAGGAGGACTTCGAGGCTCTTCTGGCTGGGGCTCAGAAGGAGCGGGACGAGTACTTGGAGCTGGCGCAGCGGACTAAGGCTGACTTCGAGAACTTTCGCAAGCGGATGACGGCGGAGGTGGAGGCTGCGCAGGTGAGGGGGAAGGTCTCGGTTGCTCGGGAAGTGATCGACGCTGTCGACAATTTGGAGCGGGCGCTGGAGGCTGCCGACGATGGTGAAGGGCTTGCCTCTGGGGTCGAGATGGTGCTGGGTGGGCTGCGGGAGACGCTTTCGCGGAACGGGGTCGAGGCTGTCGATCCCAAGGGGGAGAAGTTCGATCCCAATCGGCACGAGGCGCTCTCTACGCAACCCGTAGAGGGGGCCGAGAGTGGCACCGTCGTCGAGGTGCTGCAGAAGGGCTATGTCCTGGGCGAGCAGCTGGTGCGGCCGGCGCGAGTCGTGGTGAGCAGCTAGGAGACGGGTGGCTGACGAGCTCTACAAGACGCTGGGCGTCTCGAAGAAGGCGACCGATGAGGAGATCAAGAAGGCCTACCGGAAACTGGCCCGGAAATGGCACCCTGACCGCAACCCGGACGACGCCGCGGCGGAGGAGAAGTTCAAGGAGATCTCCGCCGCCTACGACGTCCTCGGCGATCCCGAGAAGCGCAAGGAGTACGACGAGGGCGGCGTTTTCGCCGGCTTCGGCCAGGGCGGCGAGGCGCCGTTCGGCACCGGCCCCGGCGGCTTCGGCGGCTTCGACTTCGGCGACATCCTCGGCTCGGTCTTCAACCGCGGCGGGGGCGGGCGGCAGCGGCCGCAGCAGGTGCGCGGCCGCGACCTCGAGACCGAAGTCCAGCTCAGCTTCGACCAGGCGATCAACGGCGCCCAGATAAGCGTCACCGTCCCCAAGGCCAGCCGCTGCGCCACCTGCCACGGCAGTGGCGCCAAACCCGGCACCTCGCCGATCACCTGCCCGCGCTGCGAAGGGCGAGGGGTCGAGAACCAGGGCCAGGGGATGTTCTCGATCAGCCAGCCCTGCTCGCGGTGCGGCGGCGCCGGTCAAATCATCGAGGACCCCTGCCCCACCTGCGGCGGCTCCGGCGTCACCCAGCAGACCAAGCGCTACAAAGTCAACGTCCCCGCCGGGGTCAAGAACGGCAGCCGGATCCGGCTCGCCGGAAAGGGCGAGGACGGCCCGCGCGGCGGCCCGCCCGGCGACCTCTACGTGACCACCCGGGTCCAGCCCTCCCCCGTCTTCGAGCGGCGCGACGACGGCAACCTCGAGGTGACGGTGCCGATCTCCGTGGTCGAGGCGATGCGAGGGGGCACGATCGAGGTGCCGACCCTCGACGGCACGAAGAAGATCAAGGTCGCCCCCGGCACCAAGCACGGGGCGATCCAGCGACTGCGCGGCGAGGGCCCGCCGAAGCCGAGGGGCGCAGGCCGCGGCGACATCCGCTACCGCCTCGAGATCGCGATCCCCGCCGAGCTGAGCGAGGAGCAGAGCGAGGCGGTCGAGAAGCTCGCCGAGGCCCTCAACGGGTCCGACCCGCGCGCTGAGCTGCTGCGGAAGGCGGGGCGCTGATGGCCACCTACCGCCGCCGCGTCAAAGCGACCTTCAACGAGGAGCAGGGCGTGTTCATGATCTCGGTCGCCGCCGAGCTGGCCGAGATGCACCCCCAGACCCTGCGGATGTACGAGCAGCGGGGCCTGATCGCGCCGAAGCGCTCGCCGAAGAACACCCGCCTCTACTCGCAGCGCGACGTCGAGCGGCTGCGGCGGATCCAGCAGATGACCGCCGAAGGCCTGAACCTGGCCGGGGTGGAAACGGTGCTGGCGCTGGAAGCCCGGGTACAGAGGCTGCAGGCCGAAGGCGAGCGGCTGCGCAAGCGGCTGGAAGAGCTGGAAACGAAGCGCGGAAAGAACGGAGAGGGCTGATGCAGGCGGATCGCTTCACGGTCAAATCGCAGGAAGCGGTGGCGGCGGCGCAGGAGCTGGCGCGCACCCGTCGCAACCCCGAGATCGCCCCCGCCCACCTGCTCGTCTCCCTGCTCGAACAGGAGGACGGCCTCGTCGTCCCGATCCTGCAGAAGCTCGGCGCCGACACCGCGGCGATCGCCGCCCGCGCCAACGAGGCGGTGGCGGCGCTGCCGAAGCTGAGCGGCGAGGGCGAAGAGCCGCGGATGTCCTCCAACCTGGCCGCGGTCCTGCGCAAGGCCGAGACCGAGATGGGGGCGATGCGGGACGAGTACATCTCCACCGAGCACCTGCTGCTGGGCCTGACCGACTCCCCAGTTGCGGAGATCCTGCCCGAGCGCGACTCGCTGGAGAAGGCGATCGCCGAGGTCCGCGGGCCGCACCGAGTCACCTCCCCCAACCCGGAGGAGACCTTCCAGGCGCTGGAGAAATTCGGCCGCGACCTGACCGCCGAGGCGGAGTCGGGAAAGCTCGACCCGGTGATCGGGCGGGACGAGGAGATCCGCCGCGTGATCCAGGTCCTCTCCCGCCGGACCAAGAACAACCCGGTGCTGATCGGCGACCCCGGGGTCGGCAAGACGGCGATCGTCGAGGGGCTGGCGCAGCGGATCGTCAAGGGCGACGTGCCGGAGAGCCTGCGCAACCGCAAGGTGATCGCGCTCGACATCGGCTCGCTGCTGGCCGGCTCCAAATATCGCGGCGAGTTCGAGGAACGGCTGAAAGCGGTGCTGAATGAGGTGCAGTCGGCCGAGGGCCAGATCGTCCTCTTCCTCGACGAGCTCCACACCATCGTCGGCGCCGGGGCCGCCGAAGGCGCGGTCGACGCCGCCAACCTCCTGAAGCCGATGCTGGCCCGCGGCGAGCTGCGCGCGGTCGGCGCCACCACCCTCGACGAGTACCGCAAGCACATCGAGAAAGACGCGGCGCTGGAGCGGCGCTTCCAGCCGGTGCTGGTCGGCGAGCCCGACATGAACGACACGATCGCGATCCTGCGCGGGCTGAAACCGCGCTACGAACAGCACCACGGCGTCCGCATCTCCGACTCCGCCGTGGTCGCGGCGGCGACCCTCTCGGAGCGCTACATCGCCGACCGCTTCCTGCCCGACAAGGCGATCGACCTGATCGACGAGGCGGCATCACGGCTAAAGATCGAGATCGACTCGGTGCCGACCGAGATCGACGAGGTCGAGCGCCGAATCCAGCAGCTGGAGATCGAGCGCGAGGCGCTGAAGAAGGAGACCGACGAGGCTTCCAAGGCGCGGCTCGCGGCGCTGGAAGAGGATCTCGCCAACCTGCGCGAGGAGGCCTCGGAGCTGCGCACCCGCTGGCAGAACGAGAAGGAGCCGATCGAGGCGATCAAGGCCGCGCGGGAGAAGCTCGACGAGGCCAACCACGAAGTCGAGCGGGCCGAACGCGAGACCGACCTCGAACGCGCCGCCGAACTCAAATTCGGCGCGATCCCCGAGCTGGAAAAAGAGATCGCCGCCGAGGAAGCGCGGCTGGAGGAGGTGCACGCCGGCGGGGGCACGATGCTGGCCGACGAAGTCACCGAGGAGGACGTCGCCGAGGTGGTCGCCAAATGGACCGGGATCCCGGTCAGCCGCCTGATGGAGGGCGAGGTCCAGAAGCTGATCCAGATGGAGGACCGCCTCCACGACCGGGTGATCGGCCAGGACGAGGCAATCGAGGCGGTCTCCAACGCGCTGCGGCGCTCGCGCGCCGGGCTCTCGGACCCCAACCGGCCGATCGGCAGCTTCCTCTTCCTCGGCCCGACGGGGGTCGGCAAGACCGAGCTGGCCAAGGCGCTGGCCGAGTTCATGTTCGACTCCGAGCAGGCGATCGTCCGCCTCGACATGTCCGAGTACATGGAGAAGCACACGGTGGCGCGGCTGATCGGCGCTCCCCCCGGCTACGTCGGCTACGAGGAGGGCGGTCAGCTGACCGAGGCGGTGCGGCGCCGGCCCTACGCGGTGGTACTGCTTGACGAGATCGAGAAGGCCCATCCCGACGTCTTCAACACCCTGCTGCAGATCATGGACGACGGCCGGCTGACCGACGGCCAGGGCCGCACCGTCAGTTTCACCAACACGGTCCTGATCATGACCTCCAACGTCGGCTCGGAGCGGATCGTCGGCGAGCAAGTCGATGAGAAGATCCGCGAGGGGATCGAAGAGGTGCTGGCGGCGACCTTCAAGCCGGAGTTCCTCAACCGGATCGACGACACCGTGATCTTCCACCGGCTCTCGAAGGCCGACATCGGCCGGATCGTCGAGCTGCAGGTCGAACAGCTGGTCGGCCGGGTGCGCGAGAAAGGGATCGAGATCGAGTTGACCGACGACGCGCGCACCCTGCTCGGCAACCTCGGCTACGACCCCACCTACGGGGCGCGGCCGCTGAAGCGGGTGATCCAGAAGCAGCTGGTCGACAAGCTGGCGCTGAAGATCCTCGAGGGCGAGTTCGGCGAGGGCGACGTGGTGCGGATCGACGCCCGCGAGGGCGAGATCGTCTTCGAGCCGGCCGGGGCGGCCGCGACCGCGGCCTGACGACGCGCCTCAGACGTCGCAGGGCTCATTTTCCCGGCCCTTGCTGCCGAAACAAAGAAGGCATAAAGGTGCTCTTTAATTGGCCTGGGACCCTAGGCTTGGGAGAGCAGCGGCCGAAGCAGCGATGAAGAACGACGAAACCCCGATCAACGCGCGCCCGAAGCGGCACACCGAGGAGGCCCTCGAGGACCTCTCGCTGGCGCTGCGCGATCGCCTTGTCTGGCCGCTCGAGGACCACTACCGCAGCTTCAGCCGCGAGGGGCGCGCGATCGTCGCCGGCGGCGCCGTCGTCGCCGCGCTTGCCCTGGCGGTCGGTGGCTACTCCCTGGCTTCCACCGGCAGCGACGAAGCCGCGCCCGCCGCACAGGTCGTCGCGACCGCCCCGGCGCCCGAGGCACCTGCCACCAAGCCGGCAGCGAAGCCCGCCCCCGAGCCGACCCTGCAGGGAGCGGCGCCGGTCTTCAAGCCGCCCGCCAAGCAGGAGAGCTCCAAGGTGTCCGCCTCGCAGCCGATCGAATCAGCGGCCACGGCCGACACCGGCAAGACCGGCAATGCCGCAATCGACGCGATCTCCTCCCAGCCCGCACCGGGCGCGACCGCTTCCGCCGCCGACGTCTCGGTCGACGGTCCGCCGGCCGGCCCGGCCGCGATCGCCGTCGCCCGCAAGTTCGCCGACGCCTTCGTCGTCTACGAGACCGGCGGCGGAGAGTCCGCCGTCCGCCGCGCCTTCAAGGCGACCGCGGTTCCCGACGTGACCCGGGCGCTGCTGCGCCGGCCGCCGCGCCAGCCCGCAGGGGTGAAGGTCCCGAAGGCGAAAGTCCTCAATGTCGTCCCCGCCCCCTCGCACGATCGCATCTACCCGGTCAGCGTCTCGCTGCTGCGGGTCGGCGCGACCAGCGAGCTGCGACTTGAGATGGAACAGCTGAAGAACAAACAGTGGCGCGTCAGCAACGTCCTCGGCTGATGGAGAACGGGCAGAAGATCAGGACCTTGATGGCGACCGCAGCGGCGACCGCAGCGCTGGCGGTGCCGGTTGCCGTGGCCCGCGGCGAAGCGCTGACGGCGACGTCGGAGCCGGCGCCGGGCGCAGGCCTCGAAGCTCCCTCCTCCTGGACCGAACCTCCCAGCACCGTCAAGGAAGGCGACGCCCTGACGCCGCCGCCCGTGCCGGCGACCGAAACCCCGGCGCCCAGCGGCGGGGTCGGGCCCGGCGACTCGAGCTCGACCGAAGCCGAACCGGGAGCCTCCGAAGAAGAAGCCGAAGACGGCGCGACGACCGCGGCCCCGGCGCCCGGCGCCTTCGCGATCCCCTCACTGCCCGCCTCGAGCTGCGCGATCAGCGGCGTGCCGCCGGTCCTGATCCCGATCTACCAGCGCGCCTCCGACGCCTACGGTCTCGGACCGCAGGGCCCGGCGGTCCTCGCCGGGATCAACGCGATCGAGACCGGCTTCGGCCAGAACCTCGGTCCCTCCTCGGCCGGCGCCGAGGGCTGGATGCAGTTCATGCCGGAAACCTGGGCGATGTACGGGGTCGACGCCAACGGCGACGGCGTGAAGGACCCGAACAACCCCGAAGACGCGATCTACGCCGCCGCCAGCTACCTCAAAGCGGCCGGGATGCCGGAGGACGTCTGGGGCGCGATCTTCGCCTACAACCACGCCGACTGGTACGTCGAAGAGGTCCTCGCCAACGCCGGCTGCTACGCCAACGAAGTCGGCACCGACTACGCGACCCTGACCCTCACCCCGCAGATCCAGGTCTACGAATGCACCCCCGCCGCGGACTGGAAGAAGCAGATCCCCGCGGAATATCTGCAGGCCTTCGAGGCCGCCGCCGGCCGCTACGAACTCGGCCGGCGCGGGGTCTGGACCCTGGCGGCGATCGCCCGGCTGGAGTCGAACTTCGGCCGGGGGATGAGCAAGACCCAGCTGAACATCGAAGGGCCGCTCGGGCTGGACCCGACGGAGTGGAGCGAATACGCCGTCGACGGCGACAAGGACGGCCGCCTCGACCACGCCAGCATCGACGACTCGGCGGCGACCCTGGCGCGGATGATGTGGTCGCGCGGCGGCATCGAGGCCGGCGTCTTCACCCACAACCAGGCCGCCTGGTACGTCGACGCGGTCGCCAACGAGGCCGACCAGCTGGCCGGCAAGTGCGCGACGACGACCGAAAGCTGGACCCTCGTCCTCCCCGGCGACGTCGCCTCGCAGATCAACTGGCAGAACCTCACGCTCTCCAACGACCTCGAGCTGCGCGACATCCAGGCGGGCCTGCTCGATCAGCGGGTCACCGGCCTGCTGGCGCTGATGACCAAGACCCACCAGATCACGATCACCGCCCTGCGCTCCGACCACTCGGAGATGACCGCCTCGGGCAACGTCTCCAACCATTACTACGGCCGAGCGATGGACATCGCCTCGGTCGACGGCGTCTCCTGCACCGACACCTCCCCGACCGCGCCCTGCGCCGAGCTCGGCTACGCCCTGGCGAAACTGCCGGCGCCGCTGCACCCGACCGAGCTGATCTACTGCTTCGACCTCGACGGCCCCGGCCCGGCCTTCGCGCTGCCGGACCACTGCGACCACATCCACGCCGGCTACTACGCCTACTGAGCGTCCCGCCGCCTCAACCCTCCCAACCGGGTACGGTTGAAGCGAAGGCCCGATCACGACTCGAAGGGGGCGGCGATGCCGACTTACGTGATGTTGACCAACTTGACCGCTGAGGGAGTTCGGACGCTGAAGAACAACCCCGGCCGGGTGGCTGAGGTGAACCGGGAGGTCGAGCAGATTGGGGCCAAGGTGATGGCCCAGTACGCGACCCTGGGGCAATACGACTTCGTCACGGTCGTCGAGGCTCCCGACGAGCAGACGATGGCCAAGGTTTCGGTCGAGCTCGGCTCGCGGGGGACGATGACCAGCCAGACCTTGGCGGCGATGCCGGCCGAGGTCCTGTCCAGCGCGCTGTAGAGCTGCGTTGAAGGCACTCGTAGTCGGCGGCGGCGGCCGCGAGCACGCGATCGTGCGGGCGCTGCGGCGCTCGTCCCAGGTCACCGAGGTGCTCTGCGCCCCCGGCAACGCGGGGATCGCGGCCGACGCCCAGTGCTTGCCGGAGGTGGCCGCCGACGACCCCGCCGCGATCGTCGCCGCGGCCCGTGAGCACGGAGTCGAGCTGGCCGTGATCGGACCCGAGGCCGGTCTCGTCGCCGGCGCCGTCGACGCGCTCGAGGCGACCGGGATTCCGGCTTTCGGCCCGACCAAAGCCGCGGCCGAGCTGGAGGGCTCGAAGGCGTTCGCCAAGCAGCTGATGGAGGAGGCCGGCGTGCCGACCGCCGCCCACGTCCTGCTGCGCAGCCGCGAGGAGGCGCTGGAGCATCTGGCGACCTGCACCTACCCGACCGTGCTGAAGGCCGACGGGCTGGCGGCGGGCAAGGGCGTGATCATCTGCCAGAGCGAGGCGGAGGCGCGGGACGCCGTCGACGTCTTCTTCACCGAGCAGCGCTTCGGGCAGACCACGGTGGTGCTGGAGGACTTCCTTGAGGGCGAGGAGCTCTCGCTGCTGGCGATCTGCGACGGCGAGAACGTCGTCCCGCTCGCCCCGGCACAGGACTACAAGCGGATCTTCGACGGCGACCTCGGCCCCAACACCGGCGGCATGGGCAGCTACTCCCCCGTCCCTGGCTTCGGCACCGCCGAGGTCGAGGAGATCGTCGCCCAGGTCCACCGGCCGGTGGTGGCGACGATGGCCGCCCGCGGCACCACCTTCCACGGCGTCCTCTACGCCGGCCTGATGATCGGCCCCGACGGCCCGAAGGTGCTCGAGTTCAACACCCGCTTCGGCGACCCGGAGACCCAGGCGGTGCTGCCGCGAATGCGCTCCGACCTGGCCGAGCTGTTCCTCGCCGCCCGCGAGCCCGGCGGCCTGGCGGGGACCTCGGCTGAGTTCGGCGACGACTGGGCGGTGACCGTGGTCCTCGCCTCGGCCGGCTATCCCGAGTCCTCCTCGAAGGGCGACGTAATCCACGGCCTCGCCGAGGCGGCGGCGATCGCCGAGGTGACCCACGCCGGGACGGCGGAGCGCGACGGCGAGATCGTTACCGCCGGCGGCCGGGTACTGAACGTGACGGGGCTCGGTGCGAGCCCCGCCGAGGCCCGCGATCGTGCATACGATGCCGCCCGCCGGATCTCTTTCGAGGGAATGCAGATCCGCACCGACATCGCCGCCCGCGCCGTCGAGCGGGTCCCCAGCTAACCCAGCCAACGAACAAGAGGAACAGATGAGCGAGATCTCAGAGGAGCCCCAGCCGACCGGCACCACCGCCCCCACGGGTGGGGGTCCCGCCGACCCGACCGAGACGGCGACGATGGCCACCGTGGAGGAAGCCTTCACCGAAATCGACGTCGACGAGCCGCACGTCGGGATCATCATGGGCTCGAAGAACGACAAGCCGAAGATGGAACCGGCGGGCAAAGCCCTAGAGGAAGCGGGCATCCGCTACGAGGTGCGGGTGATGAGCGCCCACCGCGACCCCGAGATGGTTCGCGAGTACTGCCAGAACGCGCGGATGCGCGGCCTCAAGACGATCATCGCCGGGGCCGGGATGTCGGCGGCGTTGCCGGGAGTGGCGGCGGCCCACACCGACCTGCCGGTGATCGGGGTGCCGATTCTCGGCAAGAGCCTCGGCGGTCTCGACGCCCTGCTCTCGGCGGTGCAGATGCCCCCCGGCATCCCGGTCGCCTGCGTGGCGATCGACGGCGCCAAAAACGCCGGCGTGCTGGCAGCGCGGATAATCAACGCGTGATCCCCCGCTACACCCGCCCCGAGATCGGGGCGGTCTGGACCCCGCAGGCCAAGCTCGAGAGCTGGCTCGAAGTCGAGCTGGCAGCGACCGAGGCGTGGGCGGCGGAGGGCGCGGTCCCGGAGGAGGCGGCGCGCGAGGCGCGCGAGAAGGCCGCCTTCACGGTCGAGGCGGTCGACGAGCGCGAGAAGGTGACCGACCACGACGTCGCCGCCTTCGTCGACGTGGTGGCCGCCTCGGTCGGCGAGCATGGGCGCTGGATCCACTACGGCCTCACCTCCTCCGACGTGCTCGACACGGCGCTGGCCCTGCAGCTGCGGCGGGCCGGCGAAGTCGTCCTCGCCAGCGCCTGCTCCTACCGCGACGCACTGGTCAAGCGGGCGCTCGAACACCGCGACACCCTCTGCGTCGGGCGCACTCACGGCGTCCACGCCGAGCCGACCACCTTCGGCCTGCGGCTGGCCGGCTTCGCCTTCGAGGCCGACCGCAACCTCGACCGCCTCGAGGAGGCCTTTGCCCAGCTCGCCGTCGGCAAGCTTTCCGGTGCGGTTGGCACCTACGCCTCGGTCCCGCCCGCGGTCGAGGCGCGGGTGATGCAGAAGCTCGGGCTCGGTCGCGAGGACGTCGCCACCCAGGTGATCCCCCGCGACCGCCACGCCGAGCTGCTGGCGGCGATCGCGATCGCCGGCGCCGGCCTGGAGCGCTTCGCGACCGAGGTGCGCAACCTGCAGAAGACCGAGGTGCGCGAGGTCGAAGAGCCGTTCGCCGCCGGCCAGAAGGGCTCCTCGGCGATGCCCCACAAGCGCAACCCGATTCGCACCGAGCGGATCACCGGCCTGGCCCGGGTCCTGCGCGGCTACGCGCAGGCGGGGATCGAGAACGTCGCCCTCTGGCATGAGCGCGACATCTCCCACTCCGGTGCCGAGCGGGTGATCCTGCCCGACGCGACGATCGCCCTCGACTACATGCAGGACCTGGCGGCCAAGGTCGCCTCCGGCATGACGATCAACGCGGAGCGGATGAAGGAGAACCTCGGGCTCACCCATGGCGCCCTGTTCAGCCAGCGAGCCCTCACCGCCCTGGTCGAGTCCGGGATGACCCGCGACGACGCCTACCGCGTCGTCCAGGAGAACGCCCAGCGCGCCTGGGACACCCGCACCGAGTTCCGCGAGCTGATCGGCGCCGCGGCGCCCGATCTCGACCTCGACGCCGTCTTCGACTACAACGCCTACCTCACCCACCTGCCCGAGATCTTCGAGCGGCTGGAAGCGCTGCAATCCTGAGGGCATGACCGAGCAGCTCGAGGCCGACGTCGCAATTGTGGGCGCCGGCCTCGCCGGGCTGGTCATCAAGGCGCGGGAGCGGGTTGGCGACCACTGTCTCCTTGACGAGGGCCGCGACGTGATGGCGATGGACGGCAAAGCGCGACCTCTCACAGGCGATCTCGCCGTTTGGAGCTCAACGATTTGACTCGGATTTGTGAGGAACCAATTCAGCTACAGCTTTTCCTGACTGAGTGATCACGACGGTCTTGCCGCTCTCAACCTTGTCCAATACCTGGTCCGTCTTGTCTTGCAGTTCTTGCAGATCAACTCTTACTTTCATTTCCATCCCTTCATTGCATTGAACATGGATTAGGCTGCTGTGCGTGATCCTTTACACCTGCGGTCAGAAGACGACGGGGCCGGGCTTCGCCCATCCCTGTGCGAAGGCCGGCAAGGCGCTCGACGCGGCCGGCTACGAGTACGAGATCAAGACCGTTGGCGGCTATCGACTGGCGCTCTGGACCTGGGGCAGCCGCAGCGCCGACCGCGAGGAGGTCAAGCGCCTCAGCGGCACCAACGAGGTGCCGATCCTCGTCCTCGACGACGGCGAGGTGATCTCTGGCTCCGGCACGATCGCCAAGTGGGCGAGGGAGCATCCCCACTCCCCCGCCAAGTCCGGCTCCGCCTAGCTTCCGCCGACCCCCAGCAGAGCGGCGATCAGGGTGGTCATGAGGCCCCCGAAGAGGATCAGCATCAGCAGCATCACCTTGAAGAGGCGATCGTCGAGTCGCTCGAATCCCTCTTTGATCTGCCCTTCGAGACTGACGAAGCGCTGATCCACCTTTTCGAAGCGCTTGCCCATCTGTTCGAACCGCTGATCTACCTGTTCGAAGCGCTTGTCCACCTTGGCAAAGCCTTCTTTCATCGTCTGGCTCAGCTCGTCCAGCCGCGCGTCGTTCCATCTCTCCATCTCCGTCCCCCTCTCCAGAAGTGCCTCCATGGGAGGAGTGTAGACGAAACGCTTCTGAGGTGTTTTGTCGGAAGGCGGGGTCAGACAGCGAGCGGCTCGCGGGCCGGTTCGCATGAGGTGACGACCACCGGGGTGCCCTCTTTCGGCGAGAGGGTGATGTTGCGGCGGCCGGTCGTCTCCGGCTCGGGGCTGGCCTTGCGCAGCTCGCAGCGGGTCAGCACCTCGCGCAGGACGACGCGCATCTCGAACTCGGCGAAGGTGGCGCCAATGCAGCGGCGGACGCTGCCGCCGAAGGGGATCCAGGCGTAGGTATCGGGACCGTCCTCGAGGAAGCGCTCGGGCTTGAAAGCGAAGGGCTCGGGATAGACGTCCGCCCGGGTGTGGGTCAGCCAGATCGCCGGCGTCACGTCGGTGCCGACTGGGAGGGTCATGCCGTCGACGACCAGCTCCTTGGAGAGCCGGCGCCCGGCCAGCGGGATTACCGGCCGCAGCCGCAGCGACTCGGAGATCGTCGCCCGCAGGTAGTCCTCCTCGCCCGCCTCGAGCGAGTCGCGCAGCCGTCCCAGCGCCACCGGGTGGCGCAGCAGCAGGTCGAAGGTCCAGGCCAGCGCCGTCGCGGTCGTCTCGTGACCGGCCAGCAGCAGGGTCATCAGCTGGTCGCGCAGCTCGCGGTCCTCCATCCGGGTGCCGTCGTCGAATTCGGCCTGCATCAGCATCGAGAGGATGTCCTCGCGCTCGGCCAGGTCGGGCCGCTCGCGGTGCTCGGCGATCTCGGCGAGCAGCAGCTCGTCGACTTCTTTCAGCTGGGCGTCAAAGTGGGCGAACGGCCCCGGCCCGCCGAAGCGCTGCAGCGCCAGGCCGAGGATCTGCCGCCCCGGGGTCGCGGTTTCCTGCAGGACGGTCGAGAGCGTGTTCCGCAGCTTGTCCAGTCGCGGCCCGCTGGAGACACCGAAGACGACCCGCAGGATGATCTCCAGGGTGACCGCCTGCATCCGGGCGTGGATCGGGAACTCGGCGTTTAGTGGCCAGGAGTCGATCTCGGCCGTGACGATCTCGTTCATTGTCTCCCCGTAGGAGCGCATCCGCTCGCCGTGGAAGGGCGGCAGCATCAACCGGCGGCGGCTGAGGTGTTCGGCGCCCTCCTGAATCAACAGCGATTTGGAGCCGACGATCGGCTCGAGGACGATGTTGCGGCCAGGCGGCAGGCCATGGGTCGGCTCGCGGTAGAGCGCCTTGATCGCCTCGGGGTCGGAGATCAGGTACATCGGCCGCTCGAAGCCGACGAAGCGAACGCCGAAGGCATCGCCGTAGCGGCGGCGGCAGTCCTCCATGAAGGCGAGCGGCCGGAACCCCCAGCGCAGCGTCTGCGAGAGGGGGTTGCGCTTGACTTCGGGGGGGAGGGCCACGAGGGAGAGCATCGCATAGCATCGCCGCCATGCCGACTATCGACGACCTGAAGCTCCTCTCCTCCGGGAAGGTGCGCGAGATCTACGAGTGGGAGGACGACCTGTTGATGGTCGCCTCGGACCGCATCTCCACCTACGACGTGGTGATGCCGACGCCGATCCCCGACAAGGGCAAGGTGCTGAACCGGATGTCGGTCTTCTGGTTCGGGCTGACTCAGGACATCGTCCCCAACCACTTCCTTTCAGAGGACGTTCCCGAGGAGGTCGCCGAACGGGCGATGCGGGTGCGGAAGCTGGAGATGTACCCGGTCGAGTGCGTCGTCCGCGGCTACCTCTCCGGCTCGGGCTGGAAGGAATACAAGGAAGGCGGCGCCGTCTGCGGGATCGAGCTGCCCTCCGGGCTTGTCGAGTCCGACCAGCTGCCGGAGCCGATCTTCACCCCCTCGACCAAGGCCGAGATCGGCGACCACGACGAGAACGTCGACTTCGACCGCGCCGCCGAGATCGTCGGCGACCGGGCGCTGCTGGAAGAGCTGCGGCGGGTCTCAATCGAGGTCTACAAGCGCGGCTCCCAGCATGCGGCCCAGCGCGGGATCATCCTCGCCGACACCAAGTTCGAGTTTGGCCACCACGCCGGCGCCGAGGTCGTCCTCGGCGACGAGGTCCTCACTCCTGACTCCTCGCGCTTCTGGCCTGCCGCCAGCTACCAGCCGGGCGCAACGCCCCCCTCCTTCGACAAGCAGTACGTGCGCGACTGGGCCTCCGAGACCGGCTGGGACAAGAAGCCGCCGGCGCCGGAGCTGCCGCCCGACGTGGTCGAGCAGACGCGGGCCAAATACGTCGAGGCCTACGAGCGGATCACCGGCGAGTCGTTCTGAGCCGATCGCTAGATTGGCCCCTGTGAAGGCGCGCGTGCTGATCCGCCCCAAGGAGGGCATCCTCGACCCCCAGGGCAAGGCGGTGGAGCGGGCGCTGCCGGCGCTCGGCTTCGAGGGGATCGGGCAGGTCCACGTCGGGCGGATGGTCGAGCTCGAGGCAGAGAGCCCGGAGCGGCTCGGCGAGCTCTGCGAGAAGCTGCTCGCCAACCCCCTGATCGAGGACTACGAGATCCAGACCCTGTGATCTGGGGCGTCCTCCAGTTCCCCGGATCCTGCGACGAGCGGGACGCGCTGCACGCCTGTGAGGTCCACGGCGACGGGGCGAAGCTGATCTGGCACGAGAGCCGCGACCTCGACGGGGTCGACGGGGTCGTCATCCCCGGCGGCTTCTCCTACGGCGACTACCTGCGGGCGGGGGCGATCGCCCGCTTTAGCCCGGCGATGGAGGCCGTCGCCGAGGCGGCCGCGGCCGGAGCGCCGGTGATCGGCATCTGCAACGGCTTCCAGGTCCTCTGCGAGGCGGGGCTGCTGCCCGGGGCGCTGCTGCGAAACGCCGAGCTGCGCTTCCGCTGCCACCAGGTCGAGCTGGTCGAGGAGGGGACGGGCGAGAAGCTCTCGATCCCGGCCAAGCACGGCGAAGGCCGCTACTACGCGCCCGAGGAGATGCTCGACGGGCTCGAGGCGAACGGGCAGATCGCCTACCGCTACGCCGAGGGCCACAACTCCAATGGCTCGGTGCGCGCCGTCGCCGGGGTGCGGAACGGGCGCGGCAACGTGCTCGGCCTGATGCCCCACCCCGAGCACGCGGTCGACCCGCTGACGGGGTCGACGGACGGGCTTCGCGTCTTCGACCGGGTGAGCAGGGTCGCGGCTTGACGGTGGGCACGCCGAAATACCGCGAGCTCGGACTGACCGACGCCGAGTACGAGCTGATCGTCGAGAAGCTGGGGCGCGAGCCGAACGACGTCGAGCTGGCGATGTTCAGCCTGTTGTGGTCCGAGCACTGCGCCTACAAGCACTCGCGCAAGCTGCTGGGGAAGCTGCCAACCGAGGGCGAGCGGGTGGTGATGGGGCCGGGAGAGAACGCCGGCGCCGTCGACGTCGGCAGCGGCTACGCGGTCGCCTTCAAGGTCGAGTCCCACAACCACCCGAGCGCGGTCGAACCGTTCCAGGGGGCGGCGACCGGGGTCGGCGGCATCCTCCGCGACGTCTTCGCGATCGGGGCGCGGCCGATCGCCATCCTCGACAGCCTCCGCTTCGGCGAGCTCGACTCGGTCCGCTCGCGCCACCTGCTCGACGGCGCGGTGCGCGGGATCGGCCACTACGGCAACTCGATCGGGGTGGCGACGGTCGGCGGCGAGATCTACTTCGAGGAGCCCTACGAGCACAACTGCCTGGTCAACGCGATGTGTATCGGCTTCGCCAAGACCAAGGACATGGTCCGCGCCGCGGCCGCCGGGGTCGGCAACTCGGTCGTCCTGATGGGCGCGACGACCGGGCGCGACGGGATCGGCGGCGCCTCGGTGCTCGCCTCGGCCGAGCTCGGCGAGGGCGACGAGGCGAAGCGGCCGACGGTCCAGGTGGGCGATCCCTTCGAGGAGTCGAAGGTGCTCGAGTGCTGCCTGGAGCTGCTGGAGAAGGGGCTGCTGGTCTCGCTACAGGACCTTGGCGCCGCCGGCCTTACCTCCTCGGCCGGCGAGATGGCCTCGGCCGGCGGGCTCGGGATCGAGGTCGACGTCGCCCGGGTGCCGCTGCGCGAGGCCGACATGGAGCCCTTCGAGATCATGGTCTCCGAGTCCCAAGAGCGGATGCTGGCGGTGGTCGAGCCCGGCCGCGTCGAGGAGGTGCGGGCGATCTGCGAGAAATGGCAGACCGGCTCGGCGGAGATCGGCCGGGTTACCGATGACGGCCTGGTGCGGATCCTGCGCGGTGGCGACGTCGTCGGCGAGATGCCGGTCGAGGCGCTGGTCGACGGCTGTCCTCTCTATGACCTCGACCCGGCCGAGCCGGAGGGCTGGATCTACGGCAACCGGGTGACGTTGGCCGCGGGCGAGAGTGCGGCGGAGGAGCTGCTCGCCCTGCTCTCCTCTCCCAGCATCGCCTCCAAGCGCTGGGCCTTCGAGCAGTACGACTCGATCGTCGGTTCGCGCACCGTGCGCCGGCCCGAGCAGGCCGACGCCGCGGTCCTGCAGCTGCCCGAGGCCGGCAACGCGATCGCGGTCTCGATCGACGGCAACGGCCGCCGGGTGGCCTGCGACCCCTACGCGGGAACGATCGAGGCGGTGCTCGAGTGCGCCCAGAACCTGGCCTGCGTCGGAGCCGAGCCACTCGGCCTGACCAACTGCCTCAACTTCGGCAACCCGGAGAAGCCGACCGGCGCCTGGCAGCTCGACCGCGCGGTCAGCGGCCTGGCCGACGTCTGCAAGGCGCTCGGCGTGCCGGTGGTCGGCGGCAACGTCTCCCTCTACAACGAGGGGCCGGACGGGCCGATCTACCCCACCCCGGTGGTGGCGATGGTCGGCGAGCTGCCCGACCCGGCCCAGGTCGCGGGCAGCGGCTTCGCCCGCGAGGGCGACGCGATCGGCCTGATCGGCCCCTTCGAACCGAGCCTCGCCGGCTCCGAGCTGGCCAAGCGCCGCGGGGAGCTGAAGATGGGCCTGCCGCAGCCCGACGTCGCCGCGGTCGTCGCCGCCTGCGCGACCGTCCGCGACGCGGTCCGCGCCGGCAAGCTCGCCTCTGCCCACGACGTCTCCGACGGCGGCCTCGCCTGCGCGATCGCCGAGAGCGCGATCGCCGGCGGCATCGGCTGCGCGACCAACATCGAACACCTGCGCGAGCGCGGGGCGCAGCCCGAGGAAGCCCTCTTCGGCGAGGGCCCCGGCGGCTTCCTCGTCAGCGGCGACCGGGCGACGCTGGAAGAGCTAGGCGCGACCCTGCTCGGCGAGGTCGGCGGCGAGAGGGTCGAGATCGGCGCCGGCGACCGCAGCCTCGCGGTCAGCCTCGCCAACGCGGTCAGCGCCTGGCGCTCGCTGCCGGCGCAGGCCGAGCACGACGGCGCCTGAGGCGAGCGCGGCGAAGGCCGAGAAGAGGTAGGCCGAGTCGGAGACGCTGAGGGCGTCGCTCAGGGAGGCCGGTTCGCCGACCATGGCGACGAGGATCGCGGTGCCGAGCACGGCGCCGACCTGTCGGAAGGCGGAGTTGACGGCGCTGGCGGTGGCGAAGCGGTCGTCGGGAACGTCGCGGACCGCGGCCGAGCCAAAGGTCGGGAAGGCGAGCCCGATCCCGATCCCGGTCAGGGCGGAGCCGGGGAGCCAGAGGCCGAGCCAGTCGGGCTCGGCACCGGCCGAGCGCAGGACCATCACCCCAGCGGCGAAGAAGATGGTGCCGGGGACGATCACCGCGCGGTGGCCGAAGCGGTCGGCGAGGCGGCCGGCCGGGCCGGCGACGATGGTCGAGAGCGTCGGGCCGGGCAGGGTCGCAGCGCCGGCCTGGAGGACCGTGTAGCCCCAGATCGTGGTCAGGAAAAGGACGTTGCCGAGGATCAGGGAGAAAAAGGCGGCGGCGAAGAGCAGCGTCCCGAGGTTGCCGATCGCAAACGAGCGGTGGGCGAAGAGCTCCGGTTCGACGATCGGGCGTGGGTGGGTGCGGCTGCGGAAAACGACCGCGGCGATCAAGGCAGCGGAGGCGGCGAAGCAGCCGAGCACGGCCAGCGAGGACCAGCCCCAGTCGTTGCCCTCAACGATTCCGAGGGTTAACGACGCCAGGCCAAGCGCCAGCATCGCCGCCCCCGGCAGGTCGGGAAGGCGCTCGTCGAGGAAGCGCGGACGGGGGAGCCGGGCGCGACCTGCGAGGACGATCGCCGCGCCGAGCGGCAGGTTGACGAGGAAGACCAGGCGCCAATCGGAAAGCTCGACCAGGGCCCCGCCGAGGGTCGGTCCGACCGCCGCCGCGGCGGCAGCCGCCGCCCCCCAGAGGCCGACGCCGGCGGCGCGGTGCTCGCGCGGGAAGCTGTCGAGAACGATCGCCAGCGAGGCCGGGGCGATCAACGCCGCGGCGATCCCCTGCAGCACCCGGAAGGCGATCAGCAGCTCCAGCGTCGGCGCCGCTGCGCAGAGGGCGCTGGCGGCGGTGAAGCCGCCGACGCCGAGCAGGAAGATGCGGCGGTGGCCGAAGCGGTCGGCCAGCCCGCCGGCCGGGACCAGCAGCGCGGCGATGACGACGAAATAGCCGTCGAGCACCCAGGAGAGCAGGCCCCGGCTCGCCTCTGGGAAGGAGGCGGCGATGTCCGGGAAGGCGATGTTGACGATCGTCGTATCGAGGAAGGCGACGAACGCCCCTGCGCAGGCGATCGCGATCGCCGCGCGTCTATGCCCACTGTCATACATCGTGGCGGCGACTATACTATGACTGTGGGCATAACGCGACTAGCCGATGCGGAAGCCGTTGAACCGGCGCGCCGCGACGGCCGCGCACGGCTCCTCAACGGCGCCCGCCGGCTGCTCGCCGAGAAGGGCTACGCGGGGATGGAGCTGCGCGACGTCGCCGCGCGCGGCAAGGCTCCCCGCGGCTCGATCTACCACCACTTCCCCGGCGGCAAGAGTCAGCTCGCGGTTGAGGCGGCCGAACTCGAGGGACGGGAGATCCGCGCCGCGATCGAAAGCTCGCTGGCCGAGCTCGGCCTGGCCGAGACCCTCAGCACCTTCGGCGAGATGTTCCGCCGCCGGGTCAAGGACAAGCCCGAGCACCTCGGCTGCCCGGTCGCCGCCGCCGCCCTCGCCCGGCGCGAGGACCCGGCGCTCGCCGCCGCCGCCACCGCCGCCTTCCAGAGCTGGGAAACCCCGATCGCCGCCGCCCTGCGCGAAGAAGGCGTTGCCGCGGCGGAGGCCGATGCCTTCGCCGGCCTCGTCGTCTCGACCGTCGAGGGCGCCCTGATCCGCGCCCGCGCCGCGGCTGACCAAGCGCCGCTCGACTCCGCCGTCGCCGGCCTGCACCGCGCGCTCGAAGCGCTGCTCGCAAACGTTTAGACAAGACCTCTCGCGGGCAACTTCTTCAGTGCACCCCTTGGGAAGGGGTGGACCATGGAGGAGCGACCTTGAAATCGAGCTGGACGGCGCGGACCCTGATCGGCCTTGCGGCTCTCGCCCTGGCCGCCTTCGGCCTCGCCGCCTGCGGCGGCAGCTCCGACGAATCCGGCCCCCGCGACCTCACCTTCTTCGTCGCGATCCAGCCGGGCGGAACGATCGAGAAAGTCTCCGAACGCTGCTCGGAAGAATCCAACGGCAAATACACGATCACGCCGGAATTCCTCCCCACCGACGCCAGCCAGCAGCGCGAACAGCTGGTCCGCCGGCTCGGCGCCGAGGACTCCTCGATCGACATCGTCGGCATGGACGTGATCTGGACCGGCGAGTTCGCCAACGCCGGCTGGGTCGAAGACTGGAAGGGGCCGCTGAAGAAGCAGGTGACCGAAAACGTCTTCGCCAACGTGATCGAAACCGCCTCCTTCGAAAACAAGCTCTACGCGGCGCCGTTCAACACCAATACCCAGCTGCTCTGGTACCGCAAGGACCTGGTCAAGCAGCCGCCGGCGACCTGGGACCAGATGATCGAAGAGGCCGAAGGGCTGAAGGAGGCCGGCTCGATCCAGGTGCAGGCCAACCGCTACGAGGGCTACATGGTCTTCGTCAACGCCCTGATCGAGAGCGCCGGAACCGAAATTCTCTCCGGTCCCGAAGAAGTCGACCTCGAACAGGGGCCGACCGAAAAGGCGCTGCAGGTGATCGGCCAGCTGGCCAACAGGGGCGCCGCGCCGCCGAGCCTCTCGACCTCCGACGAGGACACGGCCCGGCTCGGCTTCGAGGCCGGGGAATCGGCCTTTATGACCAACTACACCTTCGCCTATGCCAGCGCCAAAGAAGAAGCGCCGGAAATCTTCAAGAACATGGGTTTCGCCCGCTTCCCTCGGGTCGACGCGAGCAAGCCGAGCAAACCGCCGCTCGGCGGTTTCAACCTCGCGGTCAGCTCCTACTCCGAAAACAAGGACGTGGCCTTCGAAGCGGCGGCGTGCCTGGCCAACGACAAGAGCCAGAAAACCGCGGTCGAACTCGACGGTCTTCCCCCTTCGCGCTCGGACCTCTACAGCGATAAAGCCGTGACCGCCGCCTACCCCGGCTTCTCCCAGCTGGTCAAAGAATCGATCGAAGCAGCGGGTCCGCGACCGACCACGCCCGCCTACCAAGACGTCACCCTGGCGGTGCAGCGGGCCCTCCATCCGCCAGACAAGATCGACCCCGAAGACACGGAATCGATCTATGACGAACTGAAGGAAAACGTCGAAAAGGCTGTCAAGCGAGAAGGGCTGCTCTGATCGAGGCGTCAGCTAACACCAAGACCTCCTCGCGGACCCGCTCGGAACGCAAACTCGGCTGGATGCTCTGCGCGCCCGCGGTGCTGGCAATGCTGCTCGTCACCGCCTACCCGATCGCCTACGCGATCGTCCTCTCGCTGCAGAACGTCGACCTCCGCTTCCCGGACGAAAACAGCTTCGCGGGGCTCTCCAACTACGGCACCGTCCTCACCTCCCACCTCTGGTGGACCGACGTCTTCAACACCGTCTTCCTGATGCTGGTCACCGTCTCGATCGAGCTGGTGCTGGGGATGGCGATCGCGCTGGTCATGCACCGGGCGATCTTCGGCCGCGGCATCGTGCGGACCTCGGTCCTGATCCCCTACGGGATCATCACCGTGGTCGCCGCCTTCGCCTGGCAGTTCGCCTTCGCGCCGGAAACCGGCTTCGTCAACAACCTGATCGGGGCCGAAACCGACTGGTTCGGCGAGCGCTTCACCTCCTTCGTGGTGATCATCCTCGCCGAGGTCTGGAAGACGACCCCGTTCATGGCGCTGCTGCTGCTGGCCGGGCTGGTGACGATCGACGGCCAGCTCTACGAGGCGGCGCGGGTCGACGGGGCGAGCGCCTGGCAGCGCTTCACCCGGATCACCCTGCCGCTGATGAAGCCGGCGATCCTCGTCGCTCTGCTGTTCCGCACCCTCGACGCCTTCCGCGTCTTCGACTCGATCTTCATCATGACCCGCGGCGCCCTAGACACCGAATCGGTCTCGATCCTCGGCTACAACCAGCTGATCAGCCGGCTCAACCTCGGCCTCGGCTCGGCCGTCTCGGTGCTGATCTTCGTCTGCGTCTTCCTCATCGCGCTGCTGTTCGTGCGCGGCTTCGGGGCCAAACTCGACGAAGGCCGGCCGGGAGGCTGAGATGGAACACCAAGGCCGCGACTACGCCCTCTGGAGCATCGCCATCGTGCTGGTGGTGCTGTTCGCGCTGATTCCGGTGCTGTGGCTGATCTCGATCAGCCTGAAGCCACCGGCCGACCTGGCCGACCAGAGCTTCATCCCCCACAGCGTCTCCTTCGACAACTATAAGAGCCTGTTCGAAGGCGGGATCGACGGCAGCCCGTTCATCAAGCCGCTGATCAACTCGATCGGGATCGCCCTGATCACCACCGCGATCTCGATCGTCCTCGCCTCCTTCTGCGCCTATGCGATCGCCCGGCTTGAGTTTCCCGGCAAGCGGCTGATCCTCGCCGGAGCGCTGGCGATCGCGATGTTCCCGCCGATCTCCACCGTCGGTCCGCTGTTCGACATGTGGCGGTCGCTCGGGCTCTACGACACCTGGCTGGGGCTGATCATTCCTTACCTCACCTTCTCGCTGCCGCTGGCGATCTACGTCCTCGTCGCCTTCTTCCGCGAGATCCCGTGGGAGCTGGAGCAGGCGGCCCAGGTCGACGGCGCCACCCCGTTCCAGGCATTCACCAAGGTGATCGTGCCGCTGGCGGCGCCGGGCGTCTTCACCGCCGCGATCCTCGTCTTCATCTTCTGCTGGAACGACTTCCTCTTCGCGATCTCGCTGACCAGCTCGGACGCTTCGCGGACCGTTCCCGCCGCCCTCGCCTTCTTCACCGGCGAATCCTCGTTCACCGCGCCGACCGGCAGCATCGCCGCGGCCGCGGTGGTGGTGACGGTGCCGATCATCGTCTTCGTACTCATCTTCCAGCGCCGAATCGTCGCCGGGCTGACCGCCGGCGCCGTCAAGGGATAAGGAGCCACACCGATGTCAGAGATAGTCCTGGACGGAATCACCAAGACATTTGCCGACGGCTTCGAAGCCGTGAAAGACATGAACCTCGACATCCAGGACGGGGAGTTCATGATCCTCGTCGGGCCGTCGGGCTGCGGCAAGTCGACCGCGTTGCGGATGATCGCCGGGCTCGAGGACATCTCCAGCGGCGAGCTGAAGATCGACGGCGAGACCGTCAACGATCGCTCGCCGAAGGACCGCGACATCGCGATGGTCTTCCAGAACTACGCGCTCTACCCGCACATGACCGTGCGCGACAACATGGGCTTCGCGCTGAAGCTGGCGGGCGCCGACAAGGATGAGATCAACAAGAAGGTCGAGGATGCGGCGCGCACGCTCGACCTCGAGCAGCACCTCGATCGGCGGCCGGCGAACCTCTCCGGCGGCCAGCGCCAGCGGGTGGCGATGGGGCGGGCGATC
The DNA here is from genome assembly GCA_045805745.1 of Solirubrobacterales bacterium. GTDB lineage: Bacteria > Actinomycetota > Thermoleophilia > Solirubrobacterales > 70-9 > VAYN01. Next base: position 214,796 of record JBJMKP010000002.1, on the reverse strand, counting down.
GTCCGCGACCCGAAGGCCTTCCTGATGGACGAGCCGCTCTCCAACCTCGACGCCAAGCTGCGGGTGCAGATGCGGACCGAGGTGGCGAAACTGCAGTCGAAACTGGAGACGACGACGGTCTACGTCACCCACGACCAGACTGAGGCGATGACCCTCGGCGACCGGGTGGCGGTGATGCGGGCAGGCGTGCTGCAGCAGGTCGGCACCCCGGCCGAGCTCTACGACAACCCGAAGAACCTCTTCGTCGCCGGCTTCATCGGCTCGCCCTCGATGAACTTCATGCCGGCGGAGATCAGCGGCGGCAAGCTCAAGCTGCCGATCGGCGAAGTCGACCTGGGCGACCTCGGGGTCGAGCAGCGCGACGGCCAAGTGATCGCCGGCCTGCGGCCGGAGAACTTCGAGGACACCGAGGTGATCGGCGACCTGCGCGAGGAGCGCGGCGTCACCTTCGAGGCCGAGATCGACCTGGTCGAGAGCCTCGGCTCCGACCTCTTCGCCTACTTCCACATCGAGTCCGAGGGCGTCCAGTCCGACCAGCTCGCCGACATCGTCGAAGAGAGCCTCGAGGAAACCGGCGCCGGCGAAATCCGCGAGGGCCACGAGCAGATCGTCGCCCGCCTCGACCCGACCAGCAAGGTCAAGCGCCGCGAGAAGGCCGAGCTCTGGGCCGACACCGCGAAGCTGCACCTCTTCGACCCGGAGAGCGGCGACAGCCTGCGCGCTTAGCCGGTCGCTTCGCTCGCTAGGCCCCTGGGCTGGTCCCCGTCGCAACCGGGTGGCCGAACAGGCGGATCTGTTGAAGGGTCGTGGGCGTCCATTCCCAGAGCGCCATTGAGTTATTGGTGTTGGTATCGGCGAAATAGATCTGTGGACTGCCGCCGTTCGGAATCGCGGATGGGCTGCTGTTGGGAGCGACCGAATCGCCCCCGAGCACAACCTGCTGGAGGGTGCTGCCCCAGATCCAGACGGCGACCGCTCGGCTTTTGGCGCCATCGGCAAAGAAGACCTCAGAGGTCCCTCCGCTGAGGATCGCCGAGGGGCTGCTGTTCGGCGCGACCGGGTCGCCGTAGAGGAAGCTCTGCTGCAGGGAGCTATTCCAGATCCAGGCGGCGATGGTGTTGCCCTTGGCGGAATCAGCGAAGTAGATCTGCGACGAGCCGGGGGTTGAGATCGCCGAGGGGCTGCTGTTCGGCGCAACCGGGTCGCCGTAGAAGAAGCTCTGCTGCAGGGAGCCGGAGCCCCAGACCCAGGCGGCGATGGTGTTGCCCTTGGCGGAATCAGCGAAGTAGATCTGCGACGAGCCGGGGGTTGAGATCGCCGAGGGGCTGCTGTTCGGCGCAACCGGGTCGCCGTAGAACCGGCTTTGCTGCCAGCTCGAGCCGTTGTAGGCCATGAGGGCGATTGATCTGTTGGTGGCGGCGTCCGAGAAGTAGATTTGCGGACTCCCGTTGACGAGGATCGCCGAGGGGCTGGAGCCCGCGGCGACCGGATCAGTTTCCAGAAAGTTCTGCTGCCAGCCGGTCACCGGGTTCCAGGACCATTCGGTGAGCCGGTTTTCCCGGTTCGCATCGACGAAGAAGATGTGGGTCCCTTCTTCGTACCCGAGGATCGCCGGACGGGTGCCAGCCGCCACTTCGTGTCCCCAGAGGAACATCTGCTGCCATCCAGTACCGCTCCCGTACTGCCAGCCGGAAATGCTGTTCGCCTGCCCCGCATCGGCGTAGGCAACGCGCACACTCGGCCCGGGGATCGGCCAACGAGGCACTTTGGCCTTTTCCTGGAACGCATACCAGGCAGCGCGGTAGCTCCCATTTCCCCGGCGCAACCCACTGCGGTTCTGCCAGGTCGCCGGGGAGGAGGTCGGGTCGCGGTGGTTGTTCCAAACGATCGCGTGAAGATTGAGTCCTGCCGCTTCGGCGATCGCCCAGTCGAAGCTTTCCAGCAAGAGGTTGGCCTGTTCGGAGTCACCGGCCGAGTATTCGGCTTCGGCAGGCCAGCCGGTCTCCGTGATCCAGAGCGACTTGCCGCTGCCGCCCGGCAGTCCGTCGAGAAAACTTCTGGCACCTTTCACTGCTTTCTTGAAGGCCTGGGTACGACTTTCACCAGGGAACTGGCTGGTGTCGAGCTCGTAAGGGTGATACGCGAAGCCGGTAAAGGCCCCGGTTGCACCCGGGACTTCGTAGGCGTTTTTCAGGTAGGTCTGGTAGTTCGTCCCGCCGCTCCAGGAGAGCAGGCCGCCAAAGAGAACTCCCGTTTTCTGCCCACCCCAGGATTCGGAAGCAGCCTGCACCGCCGGGCCCGCCCAGGCGATGAAGTTGCCGAATTCAGTGGCCGAGATCGTCCAGAACGCTCCGTTGTTCGGCTCGTTCCAGAGCTCCCAGGCAATAACCGGACGAGTCGGGACTTCCGGGTGCGTGGTCCAGTAGACGCCGTTGTAACCGTAACGGCGAACGACTTGTTTGGCCCATTCGGTCCAGGCGGCTTTTTCTCCGGCACCGGGGAGTCCGGTCTGCCCGTTGAGACGACCCTGGAACTCGGGCAGGATCGTGACGCCATTTTTAGCGGCGTTACCGAAGACTTCGTCGTAATAGGTCCAGTCTGAGCCGTTGGCCGTTTGACTGGGCACGACAGGGACCCGGAACAGCGTCGCCCCGGATTTGCCGATCGACGCCATTTCCGTTTTTGCCTGGGTGTAGTCACCCATCCACATCAAGCCCAGTGAGAAGGCAGAGGCGGTGGCGGTGCTCAATGTGAACGCCGACGCGAAAGCGATCGAGACAATGGTCAGAAGTCGGACCGGGCGCGTCAGGTGCTTTTTCATCGTCCTCATTGGCCGTCTTTGACCCTCACTGATGGATTTTATAAATAACCTCAAGTTCCTGAGTATCCAGGATCTTTCTAGCACGTGGACGCTCCCCTTCGAGATCTACCCCTACTTGGGAGTAGCTGTCTTGGACGGAGGGCTCCTGACATCCCCGCCCGACGCCCGCAGCTTTTAACGTGGCCGATTGCGGCTCGGATTCGCTTGGCGGTGTTGCCGCGCGGGCCGCGACCGCGGATGAGGATTTCGCCGGCGACGACCGGCACCGCCCGCTCGTCGCGGAGGAGCTTGTCGAGCGTCGTTGCTCCTGGCGAGTCCGCGAAAATACGGGTAGAAAACGTCTTTTCGCGGACTCGCCGCTGCTACCCTCCGCGGGTAGGCACTCTGTCTGCCTGCGCGTCCGTCTTCAATCCAGCGAGGAACACGCGCTTTGACTCCCGAGAAGGGGTTCGACTTCGACCGTGAGGGGCCGCGAGACGAATGCGGCGTCTTCGGCGTATACGCGCCCGGGCACGACGTCTCCCGGCTGGCGTACTTCAGTCTCTACGCGCTGCAGCACCGCGGCCAGGAGTCGGCCGGGATCGCCACCTGCGAGGGCGGGATGATCACCACGATGCGGGAGTCCGGGCTCGTCTCCCAGGTCTTCGACGAGGAGAAGCTGCGGGCGCTGGAGGGGGACATGGCAATCGGCCACGTGCGCTACTCGACCACCGGCGGCGGCTCCTGGGAGAACGCGCAGCCGGTCTGGCGCGACGACGGCCGCGAGGTCGCCCTCGCCCACAACGGCAACCTCACCAACGCGGTCGAGCTGTGGGGCGAGCTGAAGGAGAAGGGCCTGGAGTTCCGCGGCACCTCCGACTCGGAGATCATGGCGGCGCTGCTCTCCTCCCACGACGGCAAGATGATCGAGGACGCGGTCGCCGACGTGATGCCGCGCCTGCAGGGCGCCTACTCGACGGTGGTGATGACCAAGCGGGCGATCGTCGCCTTCCGCGACCCGCACGGGATCCGGCCGCTCAGCCTCGGCCGCCTCGACGACCGCTTCGTCGTCGCTTCGGAGAGCTGCGCCTTCGACATCATCGGCGCCAAGCTGATGCGCGAAGTCCACCCCGGCGAGATGGTCAGCCTGACCGAGCGCGGCTTGGAGACCCGCCAGGTGGTGAAGGCCGAGCGCCGCGCCAGCTGCGTCTTCGAGCACATCTACTTCTCCCGCCCCGACAGCCGCCTGGAGGGCAAGGTCCTGCAGCAGTCGCGCGGGCGGATGGGTGAGATCCTTTGGCGCGAATCGCCGGTCGAGGCGGACCTGGTGATCGCGGTGCCGGACTCCGGCAACCCGTCCGCCGCCGGCTTCGCCCGCGCCTCGGGGATCCCCCGCGACGACGGCCTGATCAAGAACCGCTACGTGGCGCGGACCTTCATCCAGCCCGGCCAGGAGCTGCGCAAGCACGGCCTGCGGCTGAAGTTCAACCCGCTGCCGGAGATCGTCGCCGGTCAGCGCCTGGTCGTCGTCGACGACTCGATCGTGCGCGGCAACACCACCCGCCAGATCGTCGGCATGCTGCGCGACGCCGGCGCCAGCGAGGTGCACCTACGGATCTCGGCGCCGCCGATCCGCAACCCCTGCCACTACGGGGTCGACATGTCGACCCGCGAGGAGATGATCGCCCACAACCGCTCGATCGAGGAGATCGCCGACGAGCTCGAGGCCGACAGCCTCGCCTACCTCTCGATCGCCGGCGTCTACGAGGCGATCGGCGGCGACCCGAGCGAGCACTGCGACGCCTGCTTCAGCGGCAACTATCCACTCGGCGACCCCGATGAGGCGGACAGCAAATTCGCCCTCGAGCAAGTCGCCGCTGCACCCTAGGAGGGCAAGAACGTGACTCGACAGCGCCTGAGGGCGGCGATGGTCGCCGCGAGTGTGGTCCTCCTTCTCGGACTGCTGGTCGCGCCGGTGGCTGCGGCCAAGTTCCGCGGGGCGCCGAACTCCAAGCTGCAGGAGGAACTGACCCGAATCGTCGAGTCACCCGCCGGGCCGCCCGGGATCGCGATGCTGATCGACCGCGGCAAGCAGACCGAGTTCTTCTCCGCCGGCGTCGCCAACGTCGGCAGTCGCCGGCCGCCGACCCCGCTCGACGCCTTCCGCATCGCCAGCGTCGCCAAGGGGTTCAACGCCTACCTGGCGGCGAAGCTGATCGGCAACGGCGGCCTCTCGCTGGACACGACCCTGCGGGAAAAGATCCCCGGCGTCCTGCCGGCCGCCGAAGGGGTGAAACTGCGCGAGCTGCTGCAGCACACCAGCGGGCTGGCCGACTACATCCGCGCTCCCGCCTTCGTCGAACAGTTCATCGCCGACCCGGCCCGCTACCTCTCCCCGATCCAGCTGACCGAATTCGTCCGCGACGAGCCGCTCGAGTTCGCGCCGGGGTCGCAGTACCACTACTCCGACACCGACAACATCGCCGCCGGCCTGATCGAGGAGGAAGTGAGCGGGCTGAGCTACGACCAGCTGCTGCAGCGGCGGGTCTTCGGACCGCTGAAGATGCGGGACAGCAGCCTGCCGAGCACGGTGAAGATGCCTAGCCCCTTCCTGCACGGCTACGACGTCGCGCCGGGTGAGAAGCCCGAGGACGTCAGCGAACTGATCAACCCGGCCGGTGCATGGGCCTCAGGCGGGATCGTCTCCACCCCGCTGGACATGGCCCGCTTCGTGCGCCGCTACGTGCCGACCGTGCTCGCCACCTCGCCCGTCGAAGGGCCCTTCCGCCTCGGCTCCTCCTCGCCGCCCGGCCCGGGCAAGAACTTCGCCGGCCTGGGGATGTTCCGCTACGTGACCGGTTGCGGCACGGTCTACGGCCACACCGGCTCCTTCCCCGGCTACCGGATCCTGGTCGCCGCCAGCCCGGACGGCAAGCGCTCTGTTGTCTTCGTCGCCAACTCCCAGATCGTCCCCGGTCAGGGCTCGCAGCGGATCTCGAAGGAGATCACCCAGGCGCAGGCGCGGGCGGTCTGCCGGGCGCTGAGCTGAGCCGCCACAGGTGCGCGAAGATGCGCGCGTGAGCTCGTTCCGGATCGTCGTCCTCGCCTCGGGCAGCGGGACCAACCTGCAGGCGATCCTCGACCAGCTGCATGGCCAGGGCTTGGTCGAGGTGGTGGGAGTCGGCTCCGACAAGCCCGGCGCCGGGGCGCTGAAACGGGCCACGGACGCCGGCGTCGACACCGCCGTCTTCCCCGGCAACGCCTACGCCGACCGGATTGGCCGCGACGCGGCGATGGGCGACTGGGTCGAAGCCCACCGCCCCGGCCTCGTCGTCCTCGCCGGCTACATGCAGCTGCTGACCGAACCGTTCGTCGCCCGCTTCGCGGGCCGGATCGTCAACGTCCACCCCGCCCTGCTGCCGAGCTTCCCGGGGCTCGACGCGATCGGCCAGGCGCTCGAGGCCGGCGTGCGGGAGACCGGCGTCACCGTCCACTTCGTCGACGAGGGCATCGACACCGGCCCGGTGATCCTGCAGCGGCGGGTTCCGGTCCCGGTCGGGCGCGAACGCGGGGTGCTGGAGGCCGCCGTCCACACCGTTGAGCACCAGCTCTATCCGGAGGCGATCCGCATGATCGCGGAGGGCAGGGTTAGGATCGACCCCAGCGACCCTCGGCGGGTCGCGATCGATGACTGAACCGGCCACCGACACCCAGCAGGAGAGCCGCGGCGACGGCCAACTGCGGGTGCGGCGGGCGCTGATCTCGGTCTCCGACAAGACCGGGGTCGTCGACTTCGCCAAGGGGCTGACCGCGCTCGGGGTCGAGATTCTCTCCACCGGCGGCACCGCGACGGCGCTGCGCGAGGCGGGGCTGGAGGTCACCGACGTCTCCGAGTTCACCGGTCAAGAAGAGATCCTCGACGGCCGGGTCAAGACCCTGCATCCGCGGCTACACGCGGCGCTGCTGGCGCGGCGCAACGACCCCGAGCACATGGCGACCCTGGAGCGCGAGGGGATCGAGCCGATCGACGTCGTCTGCGTCAACCTCTACCCCTTCGAGCAGACCGTCGCCGCCCACGACGTCGCCCACGACGTGGCGATCGAGAACATCGACATCGGCGGGCCGACGATGATCCGCGCCGCGGCCAAGAACCACGAGAGCGTCGCCGTGGTCGTCAAACCGGAGTCCTACGACGCGGTCTGCGCCGAGCTGGAAGAGAGCGGGGGCGAGGTCTCCGCCGCAACCCGGCACTGGCTCGCCAACGAGGCCTTCGCCCAGACCGCGCGCTACGACGCCGCGATCAGCCGCTGGTTTTCGATGGAGTACGAGGACTTCCCCGAACACCTGGCGGTCGCTTACGAGAAGGTGCTCGACCTCTCCTACGGCGAGAACCCGCACCAGCGGGCGGCGCTCTACGCGGAGTCGGGGCTGCGAAGCCACATCCTCTCCCGCTGCTCGAAGCTGCACGGGCGGGCGCTCTCCTTCAATAACGTCCTTGACCTCGACTCGGCCCGGGCCCTGGTCGGCGACTTCGACGAGCCGGCCTGCGTGATCGTCAAGCACAACAACCCCTGCGGGGTGGCGATCGGCGCCGACGCGCTCGACGCTTACCTGAAGGCGTTGGCCTGCGACCCGATCTCGGCCTACGGCGGCGTCATCGCGATCAACCGGCCGATCGGCAAGCAGCTGGCCGAGGAGCTGCACAAGAACTTCGTCGAGGTGCTGAGCGCGCCCGGCTACGAAGACGGGGCGCTGGAGGTGCTGACCCAGAAGGAGGCGATCCGGATCCTCTGCGAGGAGGAGCGCCGCGAGCCCGACAGCCGCGAACGCGACGTCAAGCGGGTGATGGGCGGCCTCCTGATCCAGGACCGCGACGGCGACCCCGAGCCGCGGGAGATCATGGAGGCGGTAACCGGCAACGAGCCGAGCGAGGAGCAGTGGCAGGACATGCTCTTCGCCTGGACGGTCAGCCGCCGCGTCCGCTCCAACGCGATCGTGATCGCCAAGGGCGGCGCCACCCTCGGCATCGGCGCCGGCCAGATGAGCCGCGTCGACTCGGTTCGCCTCGCGGTCGAGAAGTGCCGCGAGGCCCGCGGCGCCGAGGCCGACTCCCTCCTCGCCGGCTCAGGCCTCGCCTCCGACGCCTTCTTCCCCTTCGCCGACGGCCCCGAGCTGGCGATCGAAGCCGGCACCGCCGCCGTCATCCAGCCCGGCGGCTCCAAACGCGACGCCGAGGTGATTGAGGCCTGCGAGCAGGCCGGCGTCGCGATGGTCTTCACCAAGCACCGCCACTTCCGGCACTAGCTACGAGCTAGGCCGGCGCCCGCTGCTGTTCGCTCGCCCGGATCACGTGTTCGCAGACCTGCTTCGGCTCGTCGCAGACCATCAGCAGCTCTTTGTCCCCTGGGGAGATCAGGCCGTTGTCCTCGAGGCTGCGGTCGATCCAGTCCAGCATCGGCGCCCAGAAATCGGAGCCGACGAGGATCACGGGGAAGTGCCTGATCCGATGGGTCTGGATCAGGGTGAGGGACTCGAAGAGCTCGTCGAGGGTGCCGAAGCCGCCCGGCATGATCACGAAGGCGCGGGCGTAGCGGACGAACATCAGCTTGCGGGCGAAGAAGTAGTGGAAGTTGAGCGAGCGGCTCAGGTAGCGGTTGGGCTGCTGCTCGTGCGGCAGCTCGATGTTGAGCCCGATCGACTCGCCGCCGGCCTCGGTCGCGCCGCGGTTGGCCGCCTCCATCAGCCCCGGGCCGCCGCCGGTGATCACCGTGTAGCCGTGCTTGGCGAGGCAGGCGGCGGTCTCCCGCGTCAGCTCGTACCAGGGGTGGTCCTCCGCGATCCGGGCCGAGCCGAAGATCGAGACCCCGTCCTCGACATCGCGCAGGGCGTCGAAGGCGGACTCGATCTCGGCCTGGATCCGGCCGAGGCGGCGCTGATCGTCGGCTTCGAGGTCGACCGGGACGCGCAGCAGGTGCTCGTCGTGCCGGGCGCCGTCGGGGTTGCCTCGCTCCATCGGCAGAAGTAGACCAGACCGCCCCGCAAAGGGGGGGCGAAAAGGCGACCGCCCAGGCACCGAAGGCTCAGGGAAAGCCAGGCTGGCACCCGGGCGAGTCGCGGCCTGGCGTCCCCCAGGGAAGGGGACGAAGGCGTAGTCCTCAGACGGGGATCCGAGGTCAGGACAGCAAAGCAGATTCCGGCCCTCTTGGCAAGCTAGCTTTTCTGAAGATAATTGTCTTCGTTCAGAACGGCATAGTCGGATAGTCTGGACCGGACGAATCGACAGGGTAGACTCGCCTGCCGCGGGAGGCGCTCAGGGCGAGAGAGGGCGAGAAGCCGTTTGAGCGACCGCGACAACCTGGGTGCCACCATCGGCACCCCTTGGGGAGACGCCTCGGAGTTGAGGCGGCGCCGCCTGTATCCCGGCGGTGGCACTCCACCCGAGGAGGTGACCAGAAATCAGCGCGAGCGGCTCTTCGGAGCGGCCGTCGCAGTGGCGTCCGAGAAGGGCTATGAGGCGATGACCGTCGCCGACGTGCTCGAGCTGAGCGGCGTCTCGCGCAGCGCCTTCTACAAGCACTTCGCCAGCAAGGCGGAGTGCCTGACCGAGGCCGCCGCGGAGCTGCTGGAGCCGGCGCTGCAAGCCCTCGGTCCCACTTCCAGCGGCGAGCCGCTCGAGCCGAGGGCGGTGTTCGACCGATTCTTCGCCCTGCTCCGCACCGAGCCCGCCGCGGCCCGTGTCTGCTTCGTCGAGCTGCACTCGGTCGGCGAGGCGGGCGAGGCGGTCGCCGATCGCGCCTGCGAGGAGCTGACCGAAGCGTTGCTCGGATTCGCCGCGGGGGGAGGCGGACGCGAAGCCGATCCGGTCCTGGTCCGGACGCTGGTCGGTGGGATCCGCAAGCTGATCCATACCCGCCTCAGCCGCGGCGAAGAGGCGGAGCTGGAGGCGCTGGCGCCCGGCCTCTGGGAGTGGACGACGACCGTCGTGCCCCCCGACGGCGAGCTGGACTCGCCCCGGCGCCAGCGCCCGGCCCCCGGCGCCCGCTTCGAGGGCTACACCCCGGGCGAACGCATCGCCCGCGCGGTCGCCGCGGTGATCGCCGAGAAGGGCTACCAGCAGATGAGCACCGACGACATCGCGGCCCGGGCGGCGATCTCGCTGAGCACCTTCTACGCCCAGTTCAGCGACAAGCGGGACGCGGTCCTGGGCGCGCTGGAGATGAGCGGGGCGCAGATCACCGCGCTGGCGGTGCCGGCGGCGCGGCGCGCGGCGAGCTGGGAGGAGGGGGTGCGGGCGCTCTATGAGGCGATCTGCGCCTACTTCGCCGCCGAGCCGGAGATGGCGCAGCTGGTCCTGGTCGGCGTCTACGGCGCGGGGCCTAGGGCGCGGGGGCGGCGCGACCGCGTGATCGACTCGCTGACCGACATGCTGGCTCCCGCCTTCGCGGCGAACCCGGCGGCACCGGCGGTGAGCGCCGAGGCGGTCGGGGCGACGGTATACGCGCTGATGCGCGAGCAGCTGCGGCGCGAGGGGGCCGAGAGCCTGCCGGCGGTGGTGCCGCTGGCCACCTACGTCACCCTGGTCGGCTTCGTCGGACCGGAGCGGGCGCTGGCCTTTGCCAACGGCAAGGGGCGCCGGGCCTGAGGACCTAAAGCGGAGGCGCCGGGGTGCGGAGCTCCTCCTCGGCGGCCTCGGCCCCGAGGTAGGGAAACACCGCCGCGTACATCAGCTGCGGGATCTCCTCCTCGCCCAGACCCAGTTCCCCCTCGGCGACCGCCTCCTGGATGCGGGCGAAGACGACGCCGCCGACTCCGAGGGCGGTGGCCCGGCTGGGCGAGTCGGGACCGGTCGCTTCGGCGCTGCCCTCGTCGATCAGGTCGACCAGCCGGTTAAAGGTCTCGAGGAAGAGGAGCTGGGCGCCCTCCCCCGCGTGCTGGGCCTCGACCGCGGCGAGGCGGGCGACCCGCTCGTCGGAGCGGAGGAAGCGCAGCAGCGCGTAGGCGGTCGCCCGCATACGGTCGCGCCAGCCGCTCTGACCCTCGACCGCCGCCTGCGCGCGGACGAAGAAGTCGGCGTAGACCTGGCCGAGGACGGCGGCGAAGCAGGCATCGATGTCGGCGTACTCGCGGTCGAATTCGGCCCGCTCCACCCCGGCCCGCTCGAGCAGGTCCTGCAGCTCCAGGTTTGCGTAGCCGCGCTCGGCGCAGAGGTCGAGCAGCGCCTCGCGCAGGCGGCTCGCCTGGTCTGGACTGTGATTGGACATGGGGTTCAACGTATGTATCTCACACCCGGGTTGCGGGAGCGGCGGCCGGCGGCGAGCAGGGCGCGGCTGCCGCGGCCGGGGCGGCGCAGCAGGTGCACCGCCAGGGACGGTCGCGCGAGCGGGCCGAGGGCGCCGTAGACGGCCAGCGAGATCGGCTGCCGCCCGGGCCGCCAGGCCTCCTCGTGGATCAGGTAAAGGGCGCCCATCGCGGCCAGGATCGCCTCGTGCAGGCGCCCGTCCGGCAGCTCGGAGACCCGTTGGCGAGCGCCGGCGGCGATCGCCGCCAGACGCTCGGCGGCCCGCTCCTGGGACCCGTAGCGGCGCAGGTGGCTCGCCTCCTCGGGGTCCTCGTCGAGGTCGACCAGCGAGTCGAGCAGAGCGTTGAGCCCGCTGGCCCAGGGGAAGTAGGCGGACTCGACCCGCCGGGCGTCGGCCTCGGTGGCTCCGGGTGTCGCGGCCAGCGCCAGCAGGGCGCCGACGCAGAGCGAGCTGGCCGCCGCGGCGGCGATCAGCTCCCACCACTCGAAGCCCGGCTCGAGGCCGGAGTCGGCGGCGGTGCGCGCCGCCCACTCGCTCAGCTGGTCCTCGACCGAGGGGAAGTGCAGGGCGTGGTTCAGCGCCTGGGACTCGCAGCAGAGCAGGGCCTGGCGCTGCAGCGCGCCGTGGACGGCCGGGTAGCTCGGCAGGCTCCGCAGCGGCACCCGGCAGCTCTCGATCAGCTCGCGCAGGTAGCCGCCGTCCTCGCGGGCCGGTGCGTGGAAGTAGTAGTCGTCGTGCTCGACGTCGGGGTCGAGGGCGACCGCGAAGGCTCGGTGCAGGCGCATGCCGTTGGCCAGCGGGTCCGCGCAGGGGCTCTCGGAGACGCCGTCGAGGTAGTCGAGCATCAGCTGGTAGGAGACGAGGCTGCGGGTCACCGCGGGGCGATGCTCGGCCGGGGCGAGGACCGCGAGCGCGGCCAGGCCCTCGGAGTTGGAGACCTTGTCGCGGTGCGAGGCCAGGGCGGCGCTTCGCAGGAGCGGGTCCGGGATCGCCTCGGCCCGGGCGAGGAGCCGGCGCTGGGCGGAGCGGGCGGCGGGGAAGACCTCGAACCAGTAGCTGCGGGCGGCGGCGGCGAAGAGGCGCACCGATCCGCCGCGTCGTTTCTGGTTTCGGCGGGAGACGAGCACGGTGCTCATTCGCTGACGCGGCAGGCGCGCAGGATCGTCGTCGACAGGGTCGGGGAAGGGGCGAAGGCGTAGGAGGCGCGGGCGATCGGGACGGTGAGCCGGTTGAAGCGGGGCGGGAGCGGGCAGCTGGCGTTGAGATAGCTGTGGGAGGCGCCCGCGGCGCGGTAGCGGCGCCCGAGCCGGATCTGGAAGCTGCGCAGCCGCGGCCAGCGCCCGAGGGCGACGGCGACTGGCGCCCGCATCAGGATCCCGAAGGCGCCGTCGCGTTTCTGCCGCAGGTAGAAGGGCAGGACGAAAGAGACCGGCGGCGAGGCCGAGTAGGCGTGGACCCAGACGGCGGGGCGGCCGCCGGCGCGGCCGTTGAAGGCGAGCAGTCCGGCGCTGGCGAGCAGCGGCCTGCTCGGGTCCAGCGGCACTTCGGCCTCGAGCGCCCCACGGCCGACCAGGGCGGACCCGCAGCGGGCGAGCGCCTGGCGGCGGGTGGCGTCGCGCAGCCGGCCGCGCGGGCAGACGGGCAGGCCGGCGACGTCGATCCCGCCGCGGGCGCCGAAGGAGAATTCGAGCCGGCGCAGGCGAGGAGGTTCGGCGCCGCGCTCGGCGCGGACCGTCCCTTCCAGCGTCACCGAGATCGGCACCGGGCGGTGGCGGGGCAGGCTGCGGGGGGAGATCGAGCCGTCGAAGGAGACGACCACTCCCCCTCCCCCGGTCCGCTCGGCGCCGACCGGGCCGGCGGCGACGCAGGCGAGGACCGCCAGCAGGGCGCCGAGCGCTGCCTTCCGGGCCGCCCGCCTCACTGGAACCTCGTCGGCTTGAAGGAGCAGTATTCGAAGCCGAAGGAGACGACCGCGTTGTTGGCCTTGTTGCCTTCGTGGATGAAGCGGGCCGAGACCCGCTGGAAGCCGGCGACGTCGTCGGCCCGCAGCGTATCCACCATCTGGCCGAGGTAGAGCTGCTCCTGGCCGAGGGCGGCGAACCAGCGCTTCAGGGTGCTGCGGTCCGCCGCCGGCCGCGGCACGGCCGAGATCGAGCGCACCGTGCCGGCGAAGATCCGCTTCGCCTTGGCGAACTTGCGGCCGGCGACGGCGAGCCGTTCGTGGCGGACATCGGAGCGAACGCCGCGCACGGCGCGTTCGGTCGCGTCCGAGCCGGGCTTGCAGATCTTCTCCAGCTGGGCGACGTATTCGTCGCGGGTTATTTCTTCCGCGGCGCCCGCGACGGCGACGGCACCGCTCACGCTCAACAGCAGCGCGATGAAGATCGCGGCGAGCAGGGATCCCGGCCTTCTCATCAGCTCACCACCTCTGCGGCTACAGGTGCCGGCACCGGCCGGCTCGGCAGCAGCCGGTCGAGCCAGGCGGGTGTGCGCCAGACCCGCTCGCCGATCAGCAGCATCAGCGCCGGCAGCAGGACAATGCGGACCACGGTCGCGTCGAGCAGGATCGCCACGGTCAGCCCCAGCCCCATCTGGCTGACGGTCGCGACCGGGGCGATCGCGAAGGAGGCGAAGACCGCGGCCATGATCGCGGCGGCGCCGGTGATCACCCCGGCGGTCTTCTCGAGGCCGAAGCGGACGGCGGCGGCGTTGTCGCCGTCGGCGCGGTAACTCTCCCGCATCCGGGCGAGGAGGAAGACCGCGTAGTCGATCGAGAGGCCGAAGGTGACCCCGAAGATCGCCGCGGCGCCGACCGTGTCGATGTAGGAGTGGCCGCCCAGCGGATAGCCGGCGGGGATCTGGCAGGCGAGGGTGACGACGCCGATCGCGGCGCCGACCGAGAGCAGGTTGAGGCCGACCGCCAGGGCGGCGAGCAGCGGGGCGCGGAGCAGGGCGACGAGCATCAGGAAGGTGATCAGGACGATCGAGCCGACGACCAGGGGAAGGCGCGATTTGGTCGCGCTGCCGTAGTCGTTGAGGACCGCGGCGCCGCCGCCGACCCCGGCGCTGTAGGCGGGGCGGCGGTCGATCTGCGCGGCCAGGGCGCTCAGCTGCGAGCCGAGCCGCCGCGAGCCCTCGCTGTTGAAGCCCGCGGTGGGGACGACGAGGTAGCGGCCCGCGTCGCCGCCGCCGGAGACGTCGACCACCTCGCCGGCGAGCGAGCGCGGGGTCGGGGCGGCGCCGTCGATCGCCGCCATAGCGAGGAAGCCGGAGTCGAAGAACCGCGGCGAGATCTGGTGGAGGCGCAAGACCTGGCGGGCGAGGGGATCGGCCGCCCGCGAGACCCGGCGCCCGGCGCGGCCCAGCTCCCGCTGCAGCGGGTAGGAGCGATGGAAGCCTTCGCTGAGGCCGCTGCTGAGCGTTTCGGCCCCGCCCCGTAGGGCGCCGAGGCCGCCGGACAGCCGTTCGGCCCCGTCGCCGAGCCGGCGCAGACCGCCGCTCAGCCGCTGGCCTTCGTCAGCGAGCAGGGCCGACCCTCCCTGCAGCCGCTTGCCGCCCGCGTAGAGCTTCCCGAGGCCGCCGTTCAGCGCCACTGCCTGTTCGCGCAGGCGGGCGAGTTCTTCGCGGTTGGATTCCAGCACCGAGGCGAGGACGGCGGCTTCGTGGGCCGCAGGGCCGAACGAGGAGTCGGCGCCGGCCTGCTTTTCCAGCCTGGCGGATAGCTGCCGCGCCCGGCCGAGGCCCTGGCCGGTGAGGGTGGGCAGCAGGGTGCCAAGGCCGTTGGAGAGGTTGTAGGCGGTGGCCGCGGCGTCGCGCTGTCCCTCGACCAGCCGTTCCGATCCCGAGGCCAGGCGCGAGAGCGCTCCCGAGGCTTCTTCGCCGCCGCCGGCGGCGCGGTCGAGGCCAGCGGCGATCGCTTCCGAGCCTTCGCCGGCGCGGGCCGAGCCTTCGCTCAGCAGACCGCCTCCGGCCGCCGCATCGGCAACGCCGCCGCGCAGGCGCGAGACGCCGGTCGAGGCTTCCTGGAGCCGCGGGCCGAGGCGCTTCAGCAGCTTCGCCGAGACCGGGCCGCCGGGTTCCAGCTGGGCGCCGAGCGAGCGCAGCGGGCCGGCCGAGGCGGCGACCGCCGCCGGACCAATCACCTCCCTCACCCCCGACAGCGCCGCGATGCGCCGCTGGGTTGCGGCGAGGAAGCGAAGCCGCGGGCCCGAGGTGATGGGGCCGCGGCGGGCGGCGATGGTGAGGATGAAGGGAGCCTGCCAGCCGGCCCCCACCGCCATCGAGATCGCTTCCGAGTCCTTGCGCGCGGCGCTGGAGGAGGAGAGCTCGTCGACGCCAGGGGCGCCCGTGTCGAAGGCGAGGGCGGGCGCCGCGAGGAGCAGCAGCGGCAGCGCGATCGCCGCCGTGGCGGCGGCCGGCCGGCGCAGCACGGCGGCGGCGAAGGTCGCGACCCGCGAGCCCGAGCCGGGCCGGGCGCTGCCGATCTGGCCGGCGTTGATCCGCGGGCCGAGCAGGGTGAGCAGGGCGGGCAGCGCGACCCAGGCGATCAGCACCGCGATCGCGGTGACCGTCGCCAGAGCCGCGGCGAGCGAGACCAGCAGCGATCCGGGCTGGAAGAAGGCCGAGAGGAAGATCGAGAAGAAAAGGGTGCCGCCGGCGATCGCGGTGGTGCGCCCGGCGCTGCGGCGGGTGATGGCAGCGGCCGCGGCGGGCTCACTGCCGGCGGCGAGCTCCTCGCGGAAGCGGGAGACGATCAGCAGCGAGTAGTCGACCCCCAGCGCGAGGCCCATCATCGTGCAGACGACCAGCGAGAGGGCGTCGATCGGCATCAGCGAGGTGAGGAAGACGAGCACCCCGCGCCCGGCCAGCACCGTGATCGCGCCGAAGGCGAGCGGGATCAGCGCCGCCAGCACCGAGCGGAAGACGAGCAGCAGGACGATCAGGAGCAGCGGCGCGGCGAGCAGCTCGGCCCGCTCGGCGGCCGAGAGCGATTCCTCCTGCAGGGCGCGGGAGATCGTCGCGTAGCCGGACTGGACTGCCTCGACCGGCGGGCGGACGTTCGCCGCCAGGGCGTCTTCGAGCTCGGGGACCGTCTTTCGCATCGCGACGTCGAGCGGCTGGTGGAAGTCGAGGATGAGGAGGGCGTGCGAGCGAGTCGCGGGTGGAGCTCCCGGCGCGGGCGCGGGCAGCTTGCGGGCGGCGGGGGCCGGGTCCCAGGGGGAGATAACCGTGACCTGCGGCTCCTCCCGGCGCAGAGCCGCGGCGAGCTGTCGCCCCTGGCGCTCGACCGCGCCGGCCGGCCCGCGCAGGAGCACAGCGAAGGGCGAGGAGTCGCCGAAGTGGCGGTCGGCCAGCGCTTCGCCGCGGGCGGAGGAGGTCCCCCCGATCGCCAGCGAGGTGGGACGCAGATGGTCCTCGACCCGGAGGCCGATCAGGCCCAGCACGACCACCAAACCCATCACCACCGCAAGGGTGGAGGCGGCGCGGCGGCGCTCCCGGCCCCCCGCACGCTGGTCGTTTTTTCGGCGAGGCCGTCCTCTCATCGCTCCCTGTCTCGCTCCCTGAGGCGAGTCCCCGATGAAAGCACACGGTGACGTGAAAGGCAAGCGATGTTTTCTGGAGGAAACCGCCCTTTGCCAGGCTCAGCAGCCGGCGCCGAGGCGGACCGGCACTCGCAGGCGTCGCTGCTTACCGCTGTGGGCGCTGAAGCTGGCGACGGCGTGCCGCTGGCCCGAGCAGAGCGATTCGCTGTTGACGACGATGCCCCGCCGTCCGCCGGTCAGGGAGAGCACAGCCCGCGAGAGGGGCACGTCCGGCAGCGAGTCGAGGCTAACCCCGAGGCGTCCCCCCCGGTCGGTCGTCCTACCCTGCAGCAGGAAGCGCAGCCCGCCACCGCGCACTTCGGCGCTCAGGTCGGGAAGCCGGCCGCTGGGGACGCGCATGTAGACGTCCCCTTCGAGCGGCGTGCCGAGCATCGGGGTCTCGATCCGCAGAGAGCCGAGCCGCGAGGAGCGCGGGCAGAGCCCCGCAGCCACCCCGCGTGGGCAGAGCTTGCGCAGGTGGCGGAGGTCGAGCAACTCTCCCGCGGGCAGGCCGAAGGCCATGCGCTCGGGGGCGGCGCCCCCGGGATCGCTCCGATAGACCGCCCGCACGGCCGGATGGCCGCCGCGGCCGAGCGCCCCCGATAGGGCGAGAGAGAGCTTCGGCCTGAACAGCAGCCCGCGGCAATTGGCGACGACGAAGCGCGCCGAGAGCGGCGCCGGCCGGCCGATCGCGGTGGTCGCCGAGCCGGTAATCGCTGCCGGCTCACAGGAGGTCGGATTGCGGACGAAGCCGGGGCGGTCGATGTCGACGCGCAGCTCCCGGAGCGTCAGGGGGACACCGCCGAGGATCTGCGGCAGCGGATCCGCGCGGACACCGATCTGGGCGGTGACGGGATCGACGTCGACGGCCACCCGCTCGGTGATCGTGCCGAGATCGAACGGCCCCACCTGGGCGGGGACGACGAGCGCGAGGCTGTAGGGGGCGCCCCTGTACGGGCCTTCGAGATAGGCGTCTCCCTGCAGAGCGAGCGGTTCGGGTCCGACCCCCGCCTTCACCTGGACGCCGCCGACCCGCGAGCCGAGCGGAACTGCACCGAGGTCGGCGACCAGGCCGGGAGGCAGGGTGAGATCGAAGGAGCCGAAGCGCTGGTCGATGTCCCGGCGGGAGAGCCCGATCACCAGCGCCGTACTGATGCCGGCTGCCGAGGCGATGGTCCCGGCCTGGAAGGAGGGTGTGGCATTTCGCTCCGCTTCAGGCGGCGGACATGGACCGCCGCCCGGACCGGCCGTGATTGCCATCGGCACTCGCCGCGAGGAGGAGGGTGCGAACGGCTCAGTGGAGGGAGTGAGGGTGGCCAATGCCGCGTATTCGCCGCAGTCGGAAGGCGCCCCCAGAACGGCCCGGGGCCCACCGGCGAATTCAAGCTCGAGGTCTTCGATGGGAATCTGCGGCAGGTCGTCGATGGTGGCGGTGAGGCGTCCGCTTCCCCGGTCAGCCTCAATCAGTCCAGGGATCGTTATGGACGTCCAGGTCGCTTCGTCCTCGACCACCAGTTCGATCGCGAGGCGGGAGGAGAAGGGGCTCTCGACCGGTGCGGCGAGCCGGATCGAGCCGATCAGCTCGTGGTCGACCAGGGGCGTCCGCAATCTCACGCTGCCGAGCCTGGAGAAGGCGGTCAGCCAGGAGCCGGCGGAGGGGTTGAGGCTGAGGCCGGCGGGAAGATCGAGCCGCACGGAGGCGAGTGCTGCATTCGCCTGTTCCGAGCCTTCGTCCCCGGGCATCTCCAGCCCGATGGAAAGAGGAGTCGGCGCGGAGGCGCTCTCCCCGGCTTGAACGGCGAGCCGAGGATCGAAGGGCACCGACTCGCAGCCGACGAGAGCCCTGGGGTTGCCGCCGGCGTCGCGGGAAAGAGCCGTCGCAACGTCGGTCAGAGGGGTAGCGCCGGTCGAGGTAGCGGTGAGCGTGGTCCGCATCGGTTCCGCGCAGGAAGCCGGAAGGGTGAGCAACGGTCGCTTGTCCGCTTCCGAGGAGCAGGCGTCTTCCGAGGGGACGTCCAGGCAGACTCGATCCGGATCGTGGATGGAATCCGCGGGCACGCCCCAGATTTCCTCTTCGACGTCGACGATCGTCGAGGTTCCAGGAAACGACATTTCGAGACGAACGGAGCTCGGGGCCCCCGTCCCGCTCAAACTCAACTGCTGAAGATGCGCTTCGTTTTGGATCGATACCCCGAAGGTCGCGGCACTGCCCAGCACCGGCTGGACGTTGTAGATGGGAGCGCTGATCTGCCCGAAGCCGGTGAGGGTGCCCCGGAGAACGCCGATCTGGGCCCCAGCGGAACATTGCGGAGGTGAGCTCTGAAGATCGGCCAATCGGCATCGGGGGATCGCGCTGGGGTTTCCCACGACTCCCGGAGGAAGGTCGGCCTGGATCTTGCGGAGAACGCCTTCGGGTTTGCCTTTCTCGTCGCTGCTCATGGCAAGGTGAATGTCCAGGGCAATCGGGTGGGTGGATGCCCGTTCATCGACTGCGCCGTCAGCGCCTTTCGCGGTGACCGTGAAGGTGTCGATTCCGAAATCGGCGACAGCAGGAGAGGACTGGGCCAGCATGGCCAGCAGCGTCACCAACAGAGCCAAAGCGATTTTCGTCTGTACCACGTTCCCCATCGCGTCGTTTCGACGCCTTCCCTCCCTGCACGAACTGCAGTGAGGATGCTACTGAAAACGGTCTTCTCTGCATAAAAGAGACGCCCCCACTCGCGCGGGGACGTCTCCGTAGTGCAACTTCGATCTGCGAGGGAGGGTCAGCCCATCGTCACCGCTTCTCCACCGGCTTCCGCGATGACTTCGCCAGAAGCGGTTGCTTTCTGTCCAAATACTTTCAGGTACACAGATCCGTTCAGAGAGGGAGGTATCGACCATGCGCCCAGCTGTTTCCCCGAATTCATCTGCGGTTGGGCAAACAACTGACCACTGATGGTGTACGCATGATTCATTTCGGGTTTCGTACAGCCCGTCAAAGTGAACGTCCCGATTTCTCCGCTCGGAGGAGTCAATTCCAGGATCGATGGCGCCGACCCCGATTTCACTTTCCCGGCAAGCGTTTTAGTCGTGATGGTCGAGCCGACCAACGTGCAATTCGAGCCAGCTGGCTTAGGTACCGAGCAGCCGGTCAGGCTGAGCCCCACCGATGCCGTGCCTGGTCCGCTGCCGGCGGGATTTTCAACGCTTCCGGAAACGCTTCCGGCGCTGCATACCACCTGCGTCTGATAGCCCCCGTTGTTGAATTCAAGACTCAAGTTGGCTGAACCGCCGCTCAAGCTCGTCGGCACTCCTCCGGTGATTAGCGTTCTTGATCCTTCCCCAGACCTGCCCGCACCTCCGCGGTACCAACGATCACTACTGGCCGATTCTTCATAGGCCAACTGGCCCACCTTGATCGGGTATTTCGCGTCTTTCAGCGCAATCCAGTACGAAGCTTCACCCCATCCACCGAAATTCGCTTCGACTTTGGTCGCTTTTGGAGAGAAATACTGCTGACCTTCCAGGCTTGGATTTTCCGGTTCGACTTCGCTGCCGATTCCGGTCAGGGTGAACTGCCAGGGGGCACTGAAGGTGGGACACCACACTTCGAACGTTTTGATACGCGTTTTGAATTCCAGCCCTCCGGCAGGGCTCGCCAGGTTCGTCAGCGTCCCGACACCGGTTTCGACCGGCAGTTTGCTGGGAATCGTGCATTCGAGGCCTTTTCCGAGCGTTTTTTCGCCGTATTGGAGCAGTTGACAACCTTCGAACGCCCCTTCCGGACCTTGGGTCGCCCAGGTGGTGTTGGCGAGGGTGCCGGGTTTGCCGGCCGCAGGGTTTTCCACCTTGCCGTTGCTAAGCGACAGGCTTTTGCAACTCACCCAGATCGTCGACCCGCCAAAGCCTTGGTATTTGACGCTCAGGCCGAGGAGCGACTGCCCGCTGATGGTGCTTGGCGTTTTGTACTGCAGCACCGCACCGCCCGACTTCCAGACTGGAATGTTGGTTGGGGTTGCCGACGCCGTCGCGCTGCTCACGGCCAGCATCATTACGGCTGACGCAAGTACCAGCGCCAAGCGCTTGGCCCGTCTGTGTCTTCCACTCATGTGTTGCTATCTCCTTCTCCTGAGGGTTGTTGCATACGAGAGTCATCTTCACCCGGGTGATACGAAGGTGTTCTTGGCAATGCGACAGTTTTCCGTGTCAGAGTTGGGCGATCTGCTCGCGTAGGGAGACAGTGTCGGTCAGGCCAAGAGCCACAAGGAGCTGGGCCGCCCGGGAGGAGTTGAGATAGCCGATCCGTTTCTCAATCGCCCGAAGGCGGTTCGCAACCGTATTGCGACTGACCCCGAGGGCGGCTGCTGTAGAAGTAACGCTCTGGTCAGCGTCGAAATAGGCTTGGAGAGTGTGCTGCAAGGCTTGGCCGTGTTCCTTGTCTTCCGCCAGCGGATCGAGGTACAACTGGTACAGAGACGTCATGAGCAGTGTGTCCTGCATGGCCGCAGCGATGAGGGCCACATCCTCGTAACGGATGAAGGACTCCGATCGTCGGATCGCGACCGAAAGGGCGGCGCGAGACTGTTCGTGGGTGAGGCGCCAGCCGCCAGGGCCTGCGGCGGGCTCACCGGCTCCGACGCACAGGCCACCAGGCAGATTCGACCCAACCTCCGAACCCAGGCGCCCGGGTTTTTGCCTGAAGCCCATCCATACCCAGGTGGCATCGTCGTCGGCAATCACCAGGCGCCGCGACGCGAGGTGCTTCGCGACGGCCTCGGCCACCTCGCCGGCCCCCGGACCCCGGACGGCGAGGCCCACGTGCCAGCCGTCCAGCTCGTAGTCGAGCCCGGTCGGATCGACCAGCTCGCCATCCAGCAACCGGCGAACCAGCTCGGCCCGGCGCCGCCCACTGCTGACGGGACGGGCTGCTCTTGCCTCATCGACATAAGCGGCGCTGATCGCCGCCACGACCCTGTCCGTACGTGCTGCCTGTTCCCTGAGCACCACTCTGAGGAGCTCCGGCGACATCGCTTGGCGAGCCGCTTGCTCGGCCAAAAAGTCGCCGACCACCGCGTGCCCCGCCAAATAGCGGCGCAACACCGTCTCCAAGGGCACCCGGTGGCGGGCCGCGAGCCGAGCCTGCTCGAGCAGCGGCGGGGGGACCGGCAGGCGCTCGTCATCGCCTTCGGTCGCTGCTTCGATCGAGTGGTCGATCGCCGCCTCGATCGCCTCCCGTAGCCCCGCGAGATACTCGGGGTCGAGGTCCCGTCCGGGGGCATCGATCGCGTGGACCCGGGCGATCACCATCTGCCCGATCTCCTCGCGGCGATCCTCCAGACCGGCCTTCAGTGCGCGAATGCTGTCGTCCGGTCGCGTCTTCACCGGCACCCCCGCACCTACTTCTTCGCGCCCTTCTTCCCCTCGCCGCAGCTGTTCTTCACCGGCGCCTTAAAGGAGTCGACCTTGCCGTTTTGCCCGGTGAACTTGACCAAGGCCTTGTGCGTCCCCTTACAGATGTCGACCGAGTTGACCAGCAAGCCCTTCTTGCCGCCCTTCATCTCGAGGACGAATTTGCTGATCGGGGCGTCGGGGACCGCTTCGAAGGTGTTGCGGATGCCGTGCTTTTTGCCGGTGTCGACCCGACCGTGGGCGAGGACCCGGATCTGCCCGTTGAGATCAGCGACCAGGTCGGGCAGGGTGTGGCCGAAGCCGGCGCCGAGGTAGACCGGGCCGGTGAGCGGCTTGTCTAGCAGTGGCGTGTAGGCGGTGGCCTTGCCGTAGATCGAGGCGGCCGGGCAGCTCTGGCTCTTTAGCTGGGGCTGGGTGCAGACGGTGCCGATGTGGCCCTGGTCGAGGAACTCGGAGGCCGGCAGTTCGACCTGGGCGCGGGCGATGTTGGCCTGGCCGCCTTCGGGGAAGGTGACGATCGCCTTCAGCGCCGGGTGGCCCGAGCGCTTGGTTCCGCCCTTCAGCGAGATCTGCAGCTTCGGCTGGAAGTCAAGGCCCTTGCAGCCGCCGACCGCAAACGGTGAGGTCAGGGGGATGCCCTGGCCGGTGAGGGAGGTGAGACCCCCGGCGACCGTCTTCGCCGAGCAGTTGGTCGGGTTCAAGGTGAACTGGTCGCGGTCCATCTGCAGGGAGATCGAGCGCACGTCGAGCGGGATGCCGTGCAGGATCGTCGGCAGGGGATCTGACTGGGCGTGGATCTGGGCGTCGAAGAGACCGATCGAGAGCGCGGTGCGCACGGCGACCGAGCCGAGGTCGAAGGGACCGGCTACCGCGGGGGTGATGATCTCGAGGCTCAAGGGAGCGCCTTTGTAGGGGCCGGCGAGGTAGGCCTTGCCCTGGGTGGTGTAGGGGGAGGGGCCGGCGCCGGCGGCGACGTTCACGACTCCGACCTGGGAGGCAGCTGGGCAGGAGGGGTTGGCGAGCTCTTCGGCACCGCCGCCTTCGGCGGTGCGGGAGGCGGCGGTGGCGATCCCGGCCTCCGGGCAGTAGGGGACGCCCCGGAGCTTGCCGACCAGGCCGGTGGGCAGGGTTGCCGCGATCGAGGAGAAGCGCTGTTCGCCGTCTGAGCGCGAGACGCGGAAGACGAAGGGCGAGTAGTGCCCGGCGACCGGGGACGTGGTGCCGGCCGAGAAGGCCGGGTGGGCGGGGAGCTCGGCTTCCGAGGAGGCGCAGGCGGCGCCACCGGCGCCGGAGGTGATCGTGAACGGCGCCGTCCTCGTCACCGGCGAGTCCGGCGCCGAGAAGGGATAGAGCTTGGCGGTGGTGGTGTAGGTGCCGCAGAACTGAGGGGTGATCAGCGGGGCCCTGGGGCCTTCCCGCAAGGCGAATTCGAAGGCCGAGTACGGCAGCGGCGGCAGTCCATCGAAGGTGGTCGTCAGCTGACCGGTCCTCGGATCCGCCTGCACTAGGCCGGCCTGCTTGACGAGGATGCCGCGTTCCTTGGCCTTGGCGACGATGTAGAGGGCGAGGAGGGAGTCGAACTTGTTGGCGTGGGGCTGGGCGAGGAACACTGAGCCTTCTATCGCTTCATCGAGCAGGGGCGTCTTCGCGACCAGGGTGCCTACCTTGGAGGCGTCCGGGCAGCCGGGAGAGTCGACGGTTGCCGAGGCGAACTGGGCCTCCGAGCAGCCGACGATCCCGCTGGCGGCGGAGGGGTTTACGGTGACGCCCGCCGGCAGCGTGACTTCAGTCTTCTCCGGCTCGGTTTCCGTGACGCCCCCGGGGGTCAACAGGCCTTCGTTGGGCAGCTTCAGTTCAAAATTCAGACCGGCAGCCGATTCCGCCTGGTGGGTGGTAGGTGCCGCGTCGAGGCTCGGGCTGAATGGCACCGTCTCACACCCGGTCATAGTGACCGGGATGCCCGCCCCGTCGCGCATCACGCTGGAATCCCCGACATACGCGCCCGGGTTCTCCCTCGAATCAACCTTGACCGTGATGCCGAGAGGTGCCGAGCAGTCGGCGGGAAGGGTGAGGAAGGGCAGCACCGGCGCTTCGGAGGGGTAGCCACCGTCGCTCGAGTCGGGGCCCCGTTCCGGCGTGTGACCGGGATCGGCGGGCGTGCCCCAGATAGTTGCCGTCACCGAGGTAATAAGGACCGGAAGGCTCGGCGTGAGGACATTGACGCCGTAATCGGATTCCCGGACGGTCGCGTATTGCAGTGAAGTGAGCTGAACTGCGGACGCGTTGACCCCGAACGCCGTCGCGACGCCAGGCGGCGGCACGACGTTGTACAGCGGGGTGACGATCTCGGGAAAGCCCGGTATGACCGCCCGCACGATGCCGATTTGAGTCGATGGCGGGCAGGAATCTTCGAAGATGCGCCGTGAGCAGGTGGGAATCGCCTTCGGATTGCCGACCAGACCCGGAGGAGCTTCGATCAGGATGTCCCTCAGCGTCCCCCCTTCGCTTTTTCCATCGGGGTTGGTGTTCAGGTCGAAGTGGATGGTGTAGGCAAACGGGTGGCTGCTCGCCCGCACAGCCAGCGCACCTTTTTCTTCTTCCGCCGTGCCGGTCAGGCTGCCGGGAGCGATGCCGAAGTCGGCATGGGCAACGGGAACCGCCCACAGCATCCCGAGAACCAAGGTAGCGAGAATTAGACCTTTCCGAGTCATCAGTGGTTGCCCCCCTTGCGCGCGTGACGCTTCCCATCTGGTTTGTGTTTTCTTGCTTTGTGCTTTTTCACGCAGCGTCCGTTGCGCTTGACCTTGCCCTTCTTGCAGCTCCGGTGCCCACCGGATTTGGCATCGCCTTCGGCTGGCAGGCTCATGCTGGAGGGCAGCGGCTGCACGGGCGCAGCCGAGGTCTGCTGGCACGCTTCCCCAATGCACTCGCTCGGCGGCTGGGGTTCTGGGAAGCCACCGCCGACCCGGGCGACGTAGAGGTCGATCTGTTCGTCTTTGTCGGCCCCCACCAGGCGGTTGCCGGTAGTGAAGAAGACGTTGTCTCCCGTTTCGTCCATGGTCAGGAAGTTGGAGTCCGTCGACCCCCTTCCCGAGGAGATCAGGCGCAGGCAGTAACCCGGTCGCGAGCATCCGCCGACGCCCTGCGGCTCGTACTCGTAGACGTCTTCGACCCCCTCGTTCGCGTCCCCCGGCACCAGCCGGTCCTGGCTGTCGAAGATGAGGCGGCCCGCGTCGGTCAGGTAGCGCGGCTGCGGCACGTAGGTTTCGGCCGCGTAGTAGATCGGCAGGAAGGCCCTCCCAACAGGCCGCGCGCCGCTCGGATTGCACGAAGCGCAGGTCAGAGACCGGGACTGGGAGTCATAGAGGTAGACCTGCCTGCAGGACGCTTGAAAGACTCCATTGGTGCGTTTGTCGCAGGGACCGACATTGTCGTAACCGGTTAGCTGGACGTTGCTCTCGAAGGCCAACCAGCGCCCGGCGGGGCTGGCCTCTGCAGTACGCAGAACGGTGGCGGCAAGCCAGTTTTGGCTTTCCAGCTCGCCGTCGGGAAACCCGAGGTTGGCGACGAAGTGCGTGTCTCCGGCGACCGAGCTGTAGAGATTGCTTTTCCCTGCTTCGGCGACCCCTCCCTGATCGTTTTCCTCCCCGCCGGTGAGGTTGGCTTTGGCGAAGAAGTAGAGGTGGTTCAGGTCTTCGCTCTGACCGGCGATGCCGAGGAAGCCGCCCTGCCCTTGCGTCAGGTCGACACCGGGTTCATAGGCGGTTCCGGACCCATTCACTTCGTACACCTGCCCGTTGGAGAGCAGCACGCTGCTCCCGTCGGCCGAAGCGGTGAGAAAGCAGACTCTTGCAGCCAGCGGCGTGGATGCGCTGCAGTTGCCGGGGCCGGGCACTTCTACGGTGCTTGCTCCGTCGATGCGAACGTAGAGACGACCATCGGCGCCGGTGAAGAAGGCGCGGGAACCATCGTCCGAGATCGCGTGGGTGACTATCCGAGAGGGAATGTTTCCATTCCCGCTCTTCAACAACTGCCCCGAGCCGAGCACCGCGCCCGGCACACTGGCCCCACCGGCGGGCGGCACGTTCACCGCACGGAGTGCTCCGGCAGCCGCTTCGTAGAGATTCCATTCTCCACAGGTGCCGGTGGAGTCCGCCGTCAGGGCGTCGTTCGCTTCGAAGAAGACCTTCGAAAGCTGCTTGTCGGCACTCCCGTAAGCGAGCTTCAGGCTCGAGAGGTCGCCATTGGGGGGGCAGGTCGGACTCGCGTTGCTCGCGGTCAGCGCGGACGTCAGCGCTTTCGGATTGGCCGTCGGCTGCCTGTAGAGGTTTCCGTATTCCCCTAGAGTCGAGGCGGTGAGCGGGACCGAGTTCTGCCGTAACCACCCTACGGTGAGCGAGGGGTCAAACGCCGTGTATCCGTTGCCTCTCGCGACTTCATCGGCTTCGCGATTCTGGAGCCGGCTTGGCATGAGGGTGGTCGTCTCCCAACCCGCGTCGGTTCGCCGAGAGAAATACTCGTTTTCGTTCGGCGCTCCACCGGAGCCGAATGGTTCGCCCTCGTAGACCACCGCGCCCCCATCGGGCCTGCTCTGCAGGGGGAACCGCACGGCGGCGGCGCCAGGCTTACACAGAGTGCAACTTCCTCGGTCGGGACCGGGATACGCCGGCAGCACCTGCCCGCCGTGCTTATCCACTGGAGAAACCAGCTCGTACGCCCGCCCGTCGACGAGGCCCGGTGCCTCGACCGGGTAGGTGTGAAGCTCGGCAGCCGCGCTTTCGACCGGACAGACCTTGGTCGGTTCGGAGGGCGAGCAGTTGCTGCTCGCGACCACCTGAAATACATAGGTGGTTTCGGGCGTCAGCCCCGTCAAGCTCGCTTCCACCCGCTGGACGCCGCCGGCAGGTGGCAGGCTTGCACCCCCGGCTGGGATTTCGCCGGCACCGCCGAAGGTTTCGCCCTGCGCTTCGTACTGGGTCAGGCTGAGGTAGCGGAAGGCGTAGTGAGTGGCGAACCCGCTCGGATCGACCAGGGCGCTCAGCGAGGCCGAACTGCTGGTCACGTTCAGGGGTGCAACGTTACTGATAGCAGCCGGCCGTTCTACGGGCTGCGCAAAGATGTACCCCAGGCCGGAGGTTCCCGGCTGGCCTTTGCCGGTGTCCGGCTCGGCAGAAGGTGCGGCCCCGTAGAGAACCCCCGGTTGACCACCCGCCGACAACTGCCGGGCCGGATCGAAAGTGAGGGCGGTCAGTTCGGCTCGTTCGGGCGCAACTTCGGTTTCGCCGGTTTCTTTGAACGCACCGTCTTCGCAGGCGCTCAGCTCGTGGATCCTTCGGGGTTTGACTATCGAGTAGAAGAACGGCTCCCCGGTCGCGGGGTTTACCGTCATCGCCCGAATCTGGCCTTTGCTGAACGTAAAGGTGCAGATCGGAGCATCTGGCGCCGCCCGATCGTATTTCTCGACCACCTGACTATTCTCGACATAGACGTACCCGGCTTCGTCAAGGACAGGCTGTTCCAAAAAGTTCGTCTCGTTGAGGAACCCGGCTCCGATATCGGCCGATTGACCTGCGTACACGTACTCCGTGTAATCGCCCGGCACTTTCGGCTTGAACACCATCAGCCGGTGGTAGAAATTGTTACCGCCCTGAAGATCGAAGACGAAGACTTCCCCCTCGTCGTTGACAGCCAGCCATCCCGATCCCGAGGTGCCATGGATCTGGCTCGGAGTTTCCACTTCGCTTTTACCGTCAGGACTGCCGGGCCCCCTATCGCCGAAGCGGGCGACTACTTTCGAGCCGTTCGGCGTGTACTCGAAGATCATCGGGGCGCCGACCGCCTGGGTGCCTGGCTCCGTGCCGACGTAGACGTTTCCCGTCGATTGATCTACGGCGATTCCTAGAGTACCCTTGCTCGCCTCCAGCGATGCCGCGCAATTGGGGTTGCCGGTCAAGCCTTCACTCGGGTTCGCCACCGCCGGACCACAGATTTCGTAGGGCGCGTTACCTTTTTCTTCACGTTCTTTTTCTCTACTAGCACTGATAACTTCCCACTGCTCTACGAATTTCAGGCCAGCGCCGTCGGGGGAGAAGCGCACGACTCTCTGTTCTGGCGAAAACCCTTTAGTGTGGGCGATCGCGTAGACGGTTCCTTTGGGTACCCCCCCAGCTCCGGTGTAGTTGACCGCGAGTGCGCTGGCCCCGCCGAGCTGGTTCTGTTCACTCACTTCACCTGCTTTCAGCACGCCCCCAAAGGTCCCGACCTGTTCGAATGACTTCGCCGACGCGAGCGCCGGGAAAAGCATCAGGCAGAGGAGCAGCGCAACAGTTACGTACTGTGCCCGGGTCACGGGGTTGGCGCGGCTCGCCCAGTTGTGGTCGATGACGTCCATCTTGCTCCTCCTCTGCCTAGCTCAGATCAGGGTGCGGTAACTGCCCAGGTGCCCCGAATTTGCACCGTGGCCGGCAGTGCCGAGCTCTGCGCCCAGAGGACGGTTCCGGCCGGACCGAACGATTTTGGTTCTTCGTTTTGGTTTGCGAAGAAGATGAAGCCATTGGAGGAGTTGTTTTCAGCGGTGTAGACGCAGAGAACTCCCGAGGGCGCGGTTGGTTCGAATGCGGTGCCGGTGCAGCCGGCTTCGAATCCGGGGCCTTCTTCGTTTTCGATCTGTTCCGGGCTGAGGACGAACACTTTTTCTTCGCCGCTTCCCTGCGCGAGCGGGATCGAGAACGAGATCGGGGCCCACGTGGTGGTCTGTTCTTCGGTGGCCGCGGAGGCAGCCGGGAGTGACTGGTACAGAGCGAAGGTTCCGGTCTCGGTCGCGCCGGAGGGCAGGGTTTTGGTGAACCCGGTGGTGCCGTTGCAGACGTATTTTTTGCTGGCGGCGTTGCCTTCTACTTCGACCTTGGTGCCGCCGTCGGCACAGTTGGCGCCTTTCGCCTCAGCGGACAGGACGACGCTTTTGCCAGCGGCGCCCGGGGTACCGGGGTTACCCTGAGTGCCGGTGTCTCCCTTGGCACCCGTGTCGCCCTTGGGACCGGCCGGGCCGGCGGGCCCGGCAGTGCCAGCCGGTCCGGTCGCGCCAGGGGCACCCGGCTTGCCGGCGTACTTCTTGGCGATCGTTTCGACTTCCTTCTTCTGCTTGCCAGTGAGGGCGCCTTTGGCGGCGAGTGCGGTGCCCCCCAGAGCAAGGGTCAGGGCAATGATGCCGAGCACGACTCCGGCGCTGCCGAAGCGGTCTTGAAGTCTGCGGTACAGAGACATCAGATAGTTCTCCTTTCATCCGAGTCGCCACCTCGCGTTGCCGTGGGCGTCGGTGCTCGGTTACCTGTCGGTACTCCCTGCAAGCCCTCCCTGGGCTCAGCCGCTACAGCGAAGCACATCCGTTTCGAGAGTGCAAGCAGGATTTTCTGAAGGAAAGAACATTTCCCTACTGGTTGACAGGCTGTCCAGGCAGAGCGCCGCGTATGGCCCTCGACAGAGCCGGTACACCGCCCTACGGGGATCGCTCTAGGCGGCTCGAGATTCTTCTGCCAGCTGCGCCGTGCGCTCGGCCCCGGGGAGAGGCGGAGGTGAAATCGACCAGGTCCGGGGGCAGCTTCAGCAGGTCCTCGAGGTCGCCGGTGGTGATCGGCGGGACCCTCGTGTACCACCTCAGTGGTACACTCCCATTATGGGCACGTCTAACCCACGCGTGCAGGTCACCGTCGATGCCGAGCTGGGCGCGGCGCTGCGGGCGATCGATCCTGATCCCGCCAGCAAATCCCGCCTGATCCGAGACCTGGCGCTGCGCGGAGCGGCGGCGGCGGCCGAAGAGCGGGCTCAGCACGGGCAGGCCATCGAGGACCTGCTGAAGATCGCCCGCGGGGAGATCGCCTATGACTTCGCGGCGGCTCGCGAGATCCATGCCGAGCGCGAGCGGTCGATCGGGGAGTGACGAGCGCCAAGGCATTCGGGTCGGGCGTGCCGCTGGTGATCGATACCTCGGCCTGGAACCGTCAGCGCGACCCGAAGGTCCAGGGCAGGTGGGAGGCGACGGTCAGCGCCGGCCTGCTGGCGAGCTGCCCGGTGGCGGCGCTGGAGATTCTGGCGGCGGCGCGCGACGAGCGCGAATTCACCCTCGTCGAGGAAGCCCTCGCCGCCCTGCCGCAGGCGCCCGTCAGCTCCGCCGTAGGCCAGGCGGCCCTTTCCGCCTGTCGCGAGCTGGGCGCGCGGCGGCGGATCCCGGCCGTCGATTACCTGATCGCCGCTGCCGCGGCCGATCGCGGCTTCGGCGTCCTGCACGCCGACAAGCACTTCGATCTGCTGGCGGGGGTGCTCGGCTTCGAAAGTGTGCGGATCGGCTGAGGCCCGGGTCAGCTGGTCGCTTCGGCGGCGAGGGAGGCAGCGCGCTCGTCCCCTATATAAGGAGCCAGGGTGAAATCGACCAGGTCCGGGAGCAGCTTCGGCAGGTCCCCGGCGTCACCGGCGGCGATCGAGCGGGTCGCCATCGAGACGATGCCGCCGAGGATCGCGTCCTCGGTTTCAGGCAGCATCGAGTCGGGGTCGTCGAGCTCGGCGCGGCCCTGGGCGAGGGCTGGGACGCAGGCCAGGACCGCTTCGCGGAAGCGGACCGCGATCTGCGGGGTGGCGCTGACCGACTCGAGCAGGCAGAGGCGGGCGAGGTCCGGCTCGGCGGCGAAGAAGTCGAGGCTGACGCGGAGGGCGGCGATCGCCTGGTGGGGCCAGTCGTCCTCCTCGGTGACGGCCGTCTCGATCAGCTCCTGCAGGTGGTCGCGGAGGGCGTCGAAGGCCGCCAGGAAGCACTCCTCCTTGCCTGTGAAGAGCTCGTAGAAGTCGCGGGTCGAGACCGAGGCGCTCTTGACCACGTCGGTGATCGTCGTCGCCCGGTAGCCGTTGGCGGCGACCTCCTCGGCGATCGCCCCGAGCAGGCGCTCGCGCTGGGAGTCGACGATCTGCTCGCGGGTCAGGCCGTGGTGGCCGCCGGGCAGCGGCCCGAGGTCAGACAAGCGCCGGCTGCAGCTCGGCCGCCTCGGTGCGGGCGATCCGGCTCGCCTCCGCCTGGCCGAGGTAGGTGCGGAGGATCAGCTCGGCGAGGACCGGCAGCGAGGCCGCCAGCTGGTCGGCCTCGCCGACCATCAGGCGCTGGTAGGCCGACCAGAAGATCGAGCCCGCCAGGGTGTCCTCGATCGTCTGGGGAAGTTCGGCGCCGCGGGGGTTGAAGCGGCGGCCGACGCGGAGCAGCGGCACCAGGGCCCGGGTCGCCTGCTCGTAGCGGGCGGTGATCGCGGGCCCGACTGTGGGCGACTCGACGATCACCGCGCGGGCGATCACCGGCTCGGCGACGATCATCTCGACCAGCGTGCGCAGGGCGAGCAGCACCTGGTCGGGCCAGTCGCCCGGTTCGGCGGCCAGCCGCCCGCGGATCTCCTTCTCGGCGAACTCGAAGGTGCTGTCGCAGAGATCCAGCAGGCACTCTTCCTTGCCGGGGTAGTGCTTGTAGAAGGTCTTGAAGCTGACCCGCGCCCGCTTGACGATCTGCTCGACGGTGACCTCGCCGTAGCCGCGTTCCCCCACCAGCTCGCCGATCGCGCGGAGGATGCGGCGGCGCTGGTCAGCGTGGGTGCGGGAGCGGGTCACCGACGCCGGCGGAGCGGCCAGGGTCGAGCGAGATTGCCGTCCCGGTAGTGCGCGCATGAACACGAGCATACCGCGAGCATCTGTCTCTTTCAGCGGACAAACGCCCTCCGCAGCGGGGAGAAGGCCAGGTTTTATGCCTCTGAAAGGGGTTGAGGGCCATGCAGAGCCTAAGAACATGCCTCTACTATCCTCAAAAGGGGCACATTTCTTTTCCAGAGATAGGGTACTTTTTTCGGCCGTGGGGCCGGGGGACTACAACGAGGCGCTGATCGGGGCCGCGGATTGCCTCTGCGCCGAGCTGGGCGCCACAGCCCCCGGCGAGATCGCCGCCGGCGACCCGACGCTGGCCGAGAAGGGACTGATGGGAGGCCTCCTCAGCGCCGAAGACGACCTCCTGGTGAGAAGGCTACGCGCCGTCCTGACGAGGATCGCGGCAGCGCTGCGCGAGAGCGAACCGGACTTCTCCCATCCGCTGATCATCCAGATGGTCCTCGACGGAGCGGAGATGATGATGCGCGGGGAGATCCTCAAGGGCAACCGCGATCGCCTCGCCCAGCTGATGCCCGACTTCGTCTTCCTCGTCGCCCTGCCGATCGTCGACCAGGACCGCGCGCTCGAGCTTTCGGGGCGAGCCACGGAGCTGATCGACGCCGCGCTCGCCGATTGAGACGGGCGTCAGGCCTCGACGACGATCGCGCCGACCCGGCCGATGCGTTCGAAGTGGTTGTCGCAGGTCAGGACCGAAGCACCGTTGCGGGCCGCGGCCGCGGCGATCCAGATGTCGTTGGTGGGGACGGGCGTTCCCGCCTTGCGAAGCCCGGCGACTATCTCCGCGTAGTGGCGGCTCGTCTCGGCGTCCACGGGAAGGATCTCCACCACGGGGCTGTCGAGAAAGGCATCGAGCTCTGCTTCGTTGCGACGCCGGTTGCTACCCAGGAGAAAGCCGGTGCGCAGCTCGCCCAGGGTGACGGTCGGGACACCCACCAGCTCGGCCCGGTCGAGGATGGCAGCCACCTCTTCGTTCCCCCGGCGGAAGTGGCTGTAGGCAGAGGTATCGAGACAGAGCGAGCTCAACGCCAGAGCTCCTCGTCGACCGCCTCGAACTGCGCGGTCGCCCGCTCGAACTCGCGGAGCTCCTCCTCACTCCAGCCGCCAGCGAGCCGACCCAGCCCGTTGGAGCGCTCGCCTTCCGCGCCGAGGACCTGACCGAGGAGGTCGATGACCGTCTGGTTCAGCGACTTCCCCTTGCGGCGCTTTTCGCGCTCGAGAGCCTCCGCGAGGCTGGGCGGCAGGTTCCTGATCGTCAGCGCTTTAATCGGGGCCTCACTCTGCAGTCAGCTAGTGCATTCATTTGATGCAGTATTTTACTGCACCGGCGGGAGGCCTCGCGAAATTCCCTCTGATGCCCCCGGCCCAGGCGGTCGGACTTCTGCTCGTTTGGCAAGCGGTCTCGAGATGCTGTTGGCGATGCCCGACCCAGGCGTTCGGATGACTTGCGTCAGGGAGAAAAATCGGGGGCGGCCCGGTGCTGGGCCGATCAGGCGAAGCACCGTACCGCCACCGGATGCAATCGCGTCACGCTGGCAAGGTCGCGGCGCGTCAACGCAGCGCCGGTGCGAACTGGGCGCAGATCGAAGGCTACAGGCTCGGCCTCGATCGCCTCCAAGCTTCGATCGACTCGAGTCCGTGGCGCGACCTTGACTCAGCCGGAAACTGCCGTATTCCGCCTCTACCAACTATTGCTGATTCGATCCTGACCCGTTAAAGTCATCTCAGACGCGCTCGGACACGCGCTGAGCGGTCGGTTTTCAACCGAAGGACGCAGCTCCGGGGCTACTGGACTCGCGGACTTTTCCCAGCTACTGAAGGGAGGGTCTTGTGTCCCACGTCGAATGTCCTAATTGCGGAACCCGGATAGCAGCGATCTCCGCACCATCGATCTGCCCCCGCTGCCTTGCTCATGGCCGAGGTCGATATGAGCTGGCCGTCGTCTCGATCTTCCGATCTGGCAGCGTCCCGGATGCCGGCCGTCCCCGACCGAGCGAGGGACGCTAGTGGTCCCGTTCAAGCTTTCCGAGAATGAGATCTGGCCCGGCTGTCGGGAGATCGCGATCCATGGTGAGCTCGACCTCGCGGTGAGTGGGGAGGTCGAAGCTGCCGTCGACCGGGCGGTCGAGAATGGACACAGCGTCCTGGTCGACCTTTCCGCTTGTGAGTTCATGGACCTCAGCGGCCTCGAAGTGCTCCTGCGCGGAGCGCAGAGTTTGAGGGACCGGGGGTGCGAGCTGTTGCTCGCCGGTGTTCACGACCAGGTGGAGCGACTGCTGTCGGTCATGGACTACCAGAGCCTGATCGCAGCTCCGAGCAGACCGAGGATCGAGGTTGGGGACTCTCAGCGTGGCGGCGCGCTGGCCGAGGCCGCCTGAGTGCCGAAGGCTGAAATGGCTTCCTCAGCGCTCTCGAAAACCATGCCATTGGAAGTCAAGCCGGTCATCGAGAGGACGCGAAGAACCTGGTCTGTCGGAGCGTAGACCGCGACTCGTCCTCCCTGCTCAGCAAATTGGTTGTAGGCACGGACGATCGCGGCAATCCCGCTCGAGTCGATGAACTCGCAACTTTCCAGACTGATCAGGAGGTGCCGGCACTCTGCCCCGGCACGAGTGAGTCCGTCCACAAGCTGATCGGCAACAGCCAGGTCAAGCTCACCTTCCACCAGGATCTCCCGGCATCCAGGCCGTAAATCCCGTTCAATCAGCTTGAAAGTTCGCAGAAGAGACATCAGGCCTCCGAAAATCGTTCTCTCGTTCGGAGTCACAGACGGGCCTTCCAGCCGGGCTGCGTGCCTCTCTCTGTAGTCAACGCCTCGGCCCCACGGTCCGATGCGTCGCCGTAATCCTAGCGCGAGCTCAGTCGCGCCGCAAAGCTCCTTGGCCTCGGAGCCTTCAGCTCTTCAGGTAGAAAAGCTCCGCCGCAACGTCCTTGTCGGTGTCCATACCGCTGATGAAGGCCCGTACCTGGCGCCCGAGAACACGTTCGATGACCTCGCAGAACTGCTCCTCCGTCGCGTGCTGGAAGTAGAGACGAAGGTCGCGCAGGCGCTGGTGGTCGCCCATCTCGGCCATCCTCTTCTCCGCTGGCGTCAGGCTGTCTTCAAGAGTGCAGATGATCAGGTCGGGTCCGGCAAAGTCAGACCTGGCCCTGGTCGGTCCGCGGCCGAACTGACTCTTGTAGAGGCGCACCATCTCCCGCGAGATCTCCCCGAGCTTCGAGATCTGGGCATCCGTGCTCGCATCGGACTGCTCTGCCTGCTCGAAATCCTCCACGCGTCAACTCCTCCTCTGGAAGTCGCCGCCCGAGGCCCCGATCTTCCCAATACATGTTTTGGAGAAGTCCGCAGACCGAGCGCCGCTCGCCGTGCGTGCCTCTATTCGAGAAGGGCAACGACTTGGCGCGAAGGTCCGAGACGTCGAGACGATCCTATCGTGGCGCAGCCTCCAGGTAGAAAACCTCGGCCGAGACGTCCCGCGTGGTGTCGATACCGCTGACGAAGGCGCGCACCTTGCGCTTCAGCAGTCGCTCGATCACGGCGCAGAAGTCTTTCTCCGTGGCGTGCTGGAAGAAGGTGCGCGTGTCGCGCAGGCGCTGGTCCTCTCCCATCTCCGCCATGCGGCGCTCGGCGGGCGTGAAGCTGTCCTCGAGGGTCGAGATCACGATGTCCGGCCCTGCGAACTCCGTCCTGGCCCTGGTCGGTCCGCGGCCGAACTGCTCCTTGTATAGGCGAACCATTTCGCGGGAGATCTCCGCTCGCACCGAGTAGGTGGGATCCGCGCCGTCGGCGGTCGCGGTACTTCGCATGTCATCCATCTTGCGCTGCTAACCCCCCCTCTGGGGTTGAGCCGCGCGCAAGGAAGAGGAGGATGGGCCCCGACGTACGGGAACTGAACTCGTTCAAGCCTAGACGACAGCTTCAAGCGGTCTCGAACGCAACCATCGCCCTCAGCTCGGTG
This sequence comes from Solirubrobacterales bacterium, assembly GCA_045805745.1. Lineage (GTDB taxonomy): Bacteria > Actinomycetota > Thermoleophilia > Solirubrobacterales > 70-9 > VAYN01. The sequence continues at coordinate 179,077 of JBJMKP010000002.1, read as the reverse complement.
CCGCCCCCACGGGCACTGCGCAACTGAAAGCTGGACGCCATGGCACCGACCAGCAAGAAGCCCAAGCGCAGGCTTGAGGGCTTAGGGTCCGGCCGGGCGCTCACGCCCTGCCCGTGGTCGCGAACAATGACCTCGACGGCCTCTCCCTGTCGAGTCATCTCGACTTCTAATGGCTTATCCACCTCATCGTCGGCATAAGCATGCACCACGACGTTTGCGCAGGCCTCTGAGACCAGAGTCTTGAGGTCGTTTCGAGCCTCCTCTTTCATTCCAAAGTCGCGAGCGACCCGATCAACTGCCTCGCGCACGGCGCCGATGTTCTCGCGCTCGGCCGAGAGGCTGAGGAACAGGCGGTCCGGTTCGATTGTTTCGGTCAAGTCATTCATCCCGGCCGCCCCAGAGTAGAGATCTGTGTCCTCTCCAGGGTGGTCTTGTCACCCGAGAGGGAACCGGACCTCGGAGTGCTGGTAAAGCTGCTGAGATCCGTGGGCTGCAGCCCAGTTGCTCTATTACCCGTGAGTGCCCCCGGCGGGATTCGAACCCGCGCCGCGCGGCTTAAAAGGCCGCCGCTCTAACCAACTGAGCTACAGGGGCAGAAGCGCCTACCAGGGTAGAGCCTCAGCTCGGGTCGGGGTCGGGTCAGCCGCCGGGCTGATACTGGACGGGCGGAGCGGCGGCGGCGGGGGTGCCGTTGTTGACCGTGCCGGCCGGCTTCTGCACGACCACGCAGACCGCGGTGACCGTCATCGTCGGGCGGGAGGAGAAATACCAGGAGTAGCCGGTAGCCGTCCAGCCGGTCCGCAGGGGGCTGGGCCCGTTGCTGTTGACCACACCGCGTTCCTCGCTGCTCAGGGTCGCGCCGCCACCGATCGCGTAGGAGCCGGGGGGGCAGTTCGCGGTCAGAGTGCCGACTCTGGTTTCGCTCGGGAGCTCCCCCGTCACCACTTCGTACTGCACGTTGGCGAGGGCCGCGGCGCTGACGCCGGTGAGGGTGCCCTCGTTGATCTGGGTGCCCGTCAGGGAGTTCGGCTTGATCCGGTTGGGCGGGACCGTCTTCGGCTTGATCCGGTTGCCGGGCAGCGAGCTCTTCTTGATCTGCTTACCGCTGATCTTGTTGGCGGCGTAGACGGAGCCGCCGAGGGCGATGAAGAGAGCCAGGCAGGCGATCACGTTGGAGAAGGTCAAGGACTTCGCGACACGACCGATCAAGGTTCACTCCTCGGTTGGGGACGACTCATTGATCGGGAACCTATTGCATACCCAAATAAGCTCGCGTACTTGCGGAGGATCAGGAGAGGTCCGGCAGGCCCTCGTAGGCGGTCGAGGCCTCGGCATGGGTGCGGTGGGGAATGCGGCCGGCGCGGCGGGCGAGGTGGCCGGCCTCGACGCCGCAGCGCAGGGCGGCAGCCATCGCCACCGGGTCCTCGGCGCCGAAGATGGCACTGGCGGCGAGGATCGCGTCGCAGCCCAGCTCCAGCGCCTGGGCGGCGTCAGAGGCGGTACCGATGCCGGCGTCGAGGATGACCGGGACCTCGGCGCGCTCGGTGATGATCGCGATGTTGTACGGGTTGCGGATCCCGGCGCCGGAGCCGATCGGCGAGCCGAGCGGCATCACCGCGGCGCAGCCGGCCTCTTCGAGGCGGCGGGCGAGGATCGGGTCGTCGTTCGTGTAGGGGAGGACGGTGAAGCCGTCGGCGACCAGCTGTTCGGCGGCATCGAGGAGCTCGACCGCGTCCGGGTAGAGGGTGCGGTCGTCGCCGATCACCTCGAGCTTGATCCACTCGGTCCCGAACGCCTCGCGGGCGAGCTTGGCGGTGCGGACCGCGTCGCGGGCGGTGTAGCAGCCGGCGGTGTTGGGGAGAACGAAGAGGCCGAGGCGGTCGATCACGTCGAGGACCGAGCCCTCTGCGGCGGGGTCGATGCGGCGCAGGGCGACGGTGACGATCTCGGTCCCGGAGGCGGCGAGCGCCTGCTCCATCTGCTCCAGCGAGCGGAAGCCACCGGTGCCGGCGATCAGCCGCGAGGACCACTCGCGGTCGCCGAGCCGCCAGGTCTCCCCGGCCTCGGGGGCGCCGCCCTGGATCGCGGCGAGGACCTCGACCGCCTGCCCCTCGCGCAGCGGCGTCGCGGCCCACGCACCGCGGGGCACGACCTCGCCGTCGAGGGCGACCGCGACGCCGCGAGCCCCCTCCCCCGCGCCGGACTCGCGCACGGCAAGGTCGAGCGTGGCGCCCTCGGGCAAGTCGCGGGACGAGCCATTCAGCTCGATCCTCATGCGTTCTGTCCCACTCCCGTAACAGCGCGTTCGTCCTTTGTCGCCCTATGGCCGACAAAGGACGAACGCCGATTTGGGGCTAGGAGATCGGCGATGGCCTGGGCCGCCAGCGGCGCCAGGAGGATGCCGTTGCGGTAGTGGCCGGTGGCGAGGACGAGGCCCTCGATCGCGCCCGGGCCGACCTGGGGCAGGTTGCTGGGGGTGCCTGGTCGGAGGCCGGCGACTGCATCGACCAGCTCCATCTCGGCGACGTCGGGGAGCAGGCGATAGGCCTCTCGCAGCAACTCGTGCATGCCCCCGGCGGTGACGGCGGTGTCGAATCCCATCTCTTCAACGGTGGCACCGATGACGAGGCGGCCGTCGGCGCGCGGCACCAGGTAGACGCGCTCGGAGGCGAGGATGTGGCGCGCCGGGGGCTCGCCGTCGCGCGTCCGCAGCTCGACGACCTGGCCCTTGACCGGGCGCACCGCGGGGCGTGCCTCGGCGGGCAGCCAGTCCATCGCTCCCGACCAAGCACCGCCGGCGAGCAGCACGGTCTCAGCCAGGACCTCCTCATTGAGATGACGATTGACGGTGCTCTGCACCCCCAACTGACCCCTCGTGGAAGTTAGGACGCCGACCAGGCGCTCTCCGTCGAAGATCCCGTCGACGACCTCGGTGCCGGTGTGCATCTCGACGCCCTCTCCCTCGCATGCTGCAACCAGCACCTGCGCCAGTGCCCGCGGGTCGATCGCCGCCTCGCCGGCCGCCAGGACGCCGCCGTGGAAGGAGGGCGCCAGCCCCGGCTCCAGCTCGCGGCACTGGCGGGTCGAGAGCCACTCGGCCTCCAGCTCGAGCGAGCGCTGCAGGTCGTGCACCCGCCGCAGCTGCGCCGCCTCGTCGCGATCGAGCGCGACGTGCAGCGCCCCGAGCCGCTCGTAGCCGCTGCTCTTCCCGGTCGCCGCCTCCAGCTCGGCGATGAACTCCGGGTAGAGCCGCGACGCCTCCAGGGTCAGCGCCAGTAGCTCCGGCTCGCCGAAGCTCAGCTCGCCGACCGGCGCCAGCATCCCGGCCGCGACCCGCGTCGCTCCGCCGCCGGGCTCGCCGCGCTCCAGCACCGCCACCCGCGCCCCGCCCTGCGCCAAGCGCCAGGCGCAGGCCAGGCCGATCACGCCTCCGCCCACCACCGCCACATCGAAACTTCGCTTCTCGCTCAAAAGCCTTGCCTCCGCCGGCATTACCCGGATCAGGTCCACGGTCGGTGGCCTCGATGCCACCCTCTCAGCCCGCGAGGGCTCCCGTACTCCTCCGATGCTACCCGCCCGCCCGCCTCGCGACCCAGGCCAGCCATAATCGGAGCCACATGAGCCTCTCCCTGCCCGAGGGCGACGGACCGCTGCGCCGCGAGCGCCTGCGCACCGCCCGCCTCTACTTCGTCTGCGGCGCCCGTCCCGGCGGCGACCTGGAAGCGCTGCTGCGGGCGGCGCTGACCGGCGGCGCCGACATCGTCCAGCTGCGCGAGAAGGAACTGGGACGGGCCGAGATCGAACGCGCCGCCGGCACCTACCGCCGCGTCGCCGACACCTTCAGCGCCCTCTTCATCCTCAATGACGACCCCGAGCTGGCGCGGATTTGCGACGCCGACGGGGTCCACGTCGGCCAGGACGACGTCGCCGCCGAGCAGGCGCGCGAGGTGCTGGGCCCGCAGGCGATCGTCGGCCTCTCGACCCACTCCGAGGAGCAGATCGCGGCCAGCGCCGGGCGCCCGGTCGACTACATAAGCGTCGGCCCGATCTGGGAGACGCCGACGAAGGAGGGGCGCCCCGCGGTCGGGCTCGAGCTGATCTCCCACGCCGCCGCCAACGCCCCCCATCCCTTCTTCGCAATCGGCGGCATCGACGCCTCAAACGCCGGACAGGTGGTCACCGCCGGGGCCGAGCGCCTCTGCGCGGTGCGGGCGATCCGCGATGCCGCCGACCCCGCCGCCGCGGCGCAGCAGCTGCGGCAAGCTTTTGCCGGCAGCGAGAAGGGCGTGGCCCCCGGTGGCTGAGGTGCGCGGTGGCTGACGAGAAGCTCAAGCGCAAGCGGCGCGGGGCGTCGAAGCCGGCCAACGGCGGCGCTCCCAAGGCCAACCCGATGACCCGCGGCTACGCCAAGGCCGAGCAGCGCAACCAGGAAGCGCGCGAAGCGCTGCAGCCGCTGGCCGAGGGCGAGCGGCCGACCGTGGTCACCGTCGGCGCGATCGTCGCGGCGCTGATCTCGATCTCGATTGCGATCGGCTACGCCGCCGGGGTCGAGGTCAACGGCGAACAGCCGCGACTGCCGCAGGTGGTGGCGCCGATGGTGATCATGGGGGTGATGGCCTGGGGCATGTGGCACGCCCGCTACTGGGCGGTGCTCGGCTTCCAGCTGATGCTGGTGATCGTCCTCTTCAGCGCCTTCTTCGGCCTCCTCGTCGGGGTCTCCAGCGTCGGCCAGGCGATCGGCACCGTGGCCCTGCTCGCCGTCGCCGGCACCTTCTTCTTCTTCATGGTCAAGGCGATGGCGCGGATCCAGATGCCGACCCGGGAACCGAGGGAGTAGCGATGCCCAGCCTGCCCTCCCTCGGCGGCGTCACCGGCTTCCCCGCCGACGCGATCGCGGCCCTGCGCCGGCTGCCGGAGATCGCTGACAACACGCGGGCGATGAAGGAACACACGGCGGCCCTGGAGCAGGTCGCCAGTGCGCTCGACCGGGTCGCCGCCGACACCGACGCGCTGCCGGAGATGCGCGAGGACATGAAGCGGATCGGCGCCCTGCCCGAGACGCTGGAGCGGCTCGAAGACGGGATCGACCGGATGGACCAGAGCCTGGCCCGCCTCAGCGAGCTGATGGAGCGGATCCTGACCGGCATCGACGGACTCAACGCCAGCGTCGAGACCCTCCAGGGCGCGGTCTCCCCGCTCTCCCGCCTCGCCGGCCGCGTGCCGGGTCAGAAGAAGTAGGCAGTCGCGATGCCCGCTCGGCACCTTCTATAGGCTCAGCACGGATGGCTGACTCCTTCGACCAGATCGTCATCGGCGGCGGGCCAGGCGGCTACGTCGCTGCGATCCGCGCCGCCCAGCTGGGCCAGAAGACCGCCGTCGTCGAGCGCGACAAAGCCGGCGGCCGCTGCCTCAATTACGCCTGCATTCCCGCCAAGACGGTGCTGCGCACGGCGGAGATCTTCCACGAGGCGACCGCCAGCGCCGAGCTCGGAGTCGTCGGCAACGACGTTCAGCTCGACTGGGACGCGCTGCAGAAGCGCCGCGCCGACGTCTCGGCGACGCTGACCGGCGGCGTCGAAGGGCTGTGGAAGAAAAACAGGATCGAGTTCATCGCCGGAGACGGCTCGCTGACCGCCGAGGGCAACGTCCAGGTCGGCGACGAGGTCTACGAGGCCAAGGCGGTGACCCTGGCGACCGGGTCGGTGGCGCTGCCGATCCCCGGCACCGAGTTCGGCGGCCGAATCCTCGACACCTGGAAGGCCTGGTCGCTGAACGAGCGCCCCGGCCGGATCGCCGTGGTCGGCGCCGGCGCCTCGGGCGCCGAGCTCGCCTCCGCCTACTCCAAGTTCGGCACCGAGGTCCTGCTGATCGAGATGCTCGACCAGATCCTTCCCGCCGAGGACAAGGACATCGCCAAGGTCGTCGAACGGGTCTTCAAAAAACAGGGGATCGAGATCTCGACCGGCACCCCGGTGGAAAACGTCGAAGCCGGCGAGGGCTCGGTGAAGTTCACCTACGGCGACAACTCGGCCGAGGTCGACTACCTCTGCATCGCCGGCGGCCGCGGTCCCGACACCGAGGGGCTGGGGCTCGAGGCGGCCGGGGTCGAGCTCGAGGAGGGCCGCCGCAAAATCAAGGTCGACGAGTACCAGCGGACCACCAACCAGAAGGTCTTCGCGATCGGCGACCTGGTCAACCAAAAGGCGCTCGCCCACAAGGCCTCCGAGGAGGGCGTGGTCGCGGCCGAGACCGCAGCCGGGGTCGAGACGCACCCGGTCAACCAGGACCTGATCGTCGGCGCCACCTTCTGCCAGCCGCAGGTTGCGAGCTGCGGCCTGACCGAGACGCAGGCCAAGGAGGCCGGGCACGAGATAAAGGTGGGGAAGCAGAAAATCGCCGCCGAGGGCGCCGGGATCGTCTACGACGACAAAGACGGCCTGGTCAAGCTGGTCGTCGACGCCAAGTACGGCGAGCTGCTCGGCGCCCACGTGGTCGGCAACCGCGCCTGCGACATGATCGCCGAGCTGGTCGCGACGATGGAGCTGGAGGGCGGCTACCAGGAGCTTTCGCGGATCGTCCACCCGCACCCGACGGTCTCCGAGGCCGTGCTCGACGCGGCGCGCGCGGTCGACGGCTGGGCGATCCACGCCTGAGCGTGGCCCGCGCCAGCTTCTACTTCGACCTCGGCTCCCCCTACGCGTACCTCTCCGCCGAGCGGATCAGCGGTCTCTTCGCCGAGGCCGAGCTGGAACAGCCGGAGTGGCAGCCGGTGCTGCTCGGCGGCCTCTTCCATCGCTTCGACCGCGGCTCCTGGTCGGAAACGCCGGCGCGGGCCGAGGGGATGGCGGAGATCGAGCGCCGCGCGGCCGCCTACGGCCTGCCGCCGATCTCCTGGCCGAAGCCGTGGCCGGCCAACACGCTGGTGGCGATGCGGGCGGCGACCTTCGCCAAGCAGACCGGGCGCACCGTCTCCTTCTCCCTCGCCGGCTTCCGCCAAGCCTTCGCCGCCGGCCGTGACCTGACCGACGCCGACAACGTGATGATCGCCGGCGCCGCCTGCGAGATGCACCCGCGGGCGCTGCTGAAAGCGGTCGAAACCAGGGGGGTTAAGGACGCGCTGCGGGAGGCGACCGACCGGGCCGGCGACCTCGGCGTCGAAGGGGTTCCGGCGGTGGTCGTCGGCGAGGAAGTCTTCTGGGGAGACGACCGGCTCGAGGAAGCGGTGGAGGCGGCAGCACGCAGCTAAGGTGAATGGCGATGGCAGATCTGCCTGACGCCGCCACCTGTTACGAGCTGCTCGCGCGGATGGCGCTGATCCGTCGCTTCGAGGAGGGGGCGGGGCGCCAGTACCAGCGGGCCAAAGCCGGCGGCTTCCTGCACCTGGCGATCGGCGAGGAGGCGACGATCGTCGGCACCACCTCGGTGATGCGCGAGGAGGACTTCCTGATCGGCACCTACCGCACCCACGGCCACGCGATCGCCCGCGGCACCGAGCCGAAGCGGGTGATGGCGGAGCTGTTCGGCAAGGTCGACGGGACCAGCGGCGGCCGCGGCGGCTCGATGCACATCTTCGACGCCGAGCGGCGGTTCATGGGCGGCTACGGGATCGTCGGCGGCAACCTGCCGATAGCAGCCGGGATCGGCCTCGCCTCCCAATACAAAGGCGAAGACGCGGTCACCGTCTGCATGTTCGGCGACGGCGCCTCCAACACCGGCAACTTCGGCGAGACGATGAACCTGGCGGCGCTGTGGAAGCTGCCGGTCCTCTTCCTGGTCGAGAACAACCTCTACGGGATGGGGACCTCGGTCGAGCGCCACTCGGCCCAGACCGACCTCTCGAAGAAGGCCGAGGGCTACGGGATCCCGGGCGAGCGGATCGACGGGATGGACGTGGCCGCGGTGCGCGACGGGGTCGCCGAGGGGATCCGGCTGGCGCGCGAGGAGCAGCGCCCGACCCTGCTCGAGGCCTTCACCTACCGATACCGCGGCCACTCCGCCGCCGACCCCGAGGTCTACCGCGAGCGCGAGGAGGTCGACGAGTGGCGGGAGAAGGACCCGATCGAGAGCTTCGCGCGGCGCTGCGTCGAGGCCGGGGTGCTGGGCGAGCGCGAGGTGCAACAGGCGCGCGACGCGGCCGACGAGACGGTCGAAGCCGCGGTCGAGTTCGCTGAGCAATCGCCCGAGCCGCCGCTCGACACGATGTACGAAAACCTCTACGCCCAGACCGAGCCCGGCGGCTGGTACGCGGTCGACGAGCGCAGCCCCGAGCCGCACCGCGGCGAGGACGAGGCGCAGATGCCGGCCGCGGCGCGGGAGCTGGCCGAGGCCGGTGCCGCCTACGCCGGGCAGCCGACCGGCGACCGCCCCAACCCGGCAACGCACGGCGACGCCCAGGAGGGGACCGAGCCGCGGGTCTCGGCCGAGTACGAGGTCGGCGACGAGTCGGAGGACTTCGCCGCCGAGCCGGCGATCAACGACGAGGACGGCGACTGATGGCGGAGCTGCGGATGCGGGAAGCGCTGCGCGACGCGATGGCCGAGGAGATGCGCCGCGACGAGGCGGTCTTCGTGATGGGCGAGGACGTCGCTGTCTTCGAAGGCGCCTTCAAGGTGACCGAAGGCCTGCTCGACGAGTTCGGCGAGCGCCGGGTCCGCGACACGCCGATCTCCGAGAACACGATCGTCGGCACCGGGGTCGGGGCGGCGATGAACGGGCTGCGGCCGATCGTCGAGCTGATGACCGTCAACTTCAGCCTCCTGGCGCTGGATCAGATCGTCAACCACGCCGCGGCGATCCCCTACATGTTCAACGGCCAGGCGAAGGTGCCGATGACGATCCGGATGCCGGGCGGTGGGGGCCACCAGCTCGGTCCCACCCACTCCCACAGCTTCGAGGCGCTCTTCCTGCAGGTGCCGGGGCTGCTGGTCGCCTGTCCCTCCACCCCGGCCGACGGCAAGGCGCTGCTGAAGGCGGCGATCCGCGACGACAACCCGGTCGTCTTCATCGAGCACGAGTCCTTATATGGGGTGCGCGGCGAGGTGCCCGAGGGCGAGAACGGGGGCGAGCCGCTGCGCTTCGGCCAGGCCGCGGTGCGGCGCGAGGGCAGCGACGTGACGATCGTCGGGGTGCTGAAGATGGCCCACGTGGCTGCGGCGGCGGCCGGTCAGCTGGCTGACGCCCACGGGGTCGAGGCCGAGGTGATCGACCCGCGCACCCTGCGTCCACTCGACCTCGACACGATCCTCGCCTCGGTTCGCAAGACCAACCGCGCGGTGATCGTCGAGGAGGGCTGGCCGCACGGCGGCGTCGGTGCCAACCTCGCCACCCTGATCACCGAGCAGGCCTTCGACTACCTCGACGCCCCGGTCCAGCGGGTGACCGGCGCCGACGTCCACATGCCCTACTCCAAGCGCCTAGAGCAGGCGGCGATCCCCCACGAGGAGCACGTGGTCAGCGCCGCGCTTGCGACGCTTGAGGGCGCGCGCTGACCGGACGCAGTTGTCCCCGCATACCGGGGAGAAGTGCGTCCGTTTCAGCAGGTTTTGTTCGCGCCGGTTGCCGCGTTCCAGGCGCGGCCGACGCTGAAGTCGGCGGCGACGCGGAAGGTGCCGGGGCGGGCGGCGCGGACGACGGTCCAGTCGCCGTGGCGGAGGATGCAGCCCTGGCCGTGGGCGATCGACCAGTAGGGGGTGAAGCTGACGCGGACGAGGAACTCGCCCGGGCGCTTGACGTCGAGGGCGAAGCCCTGGCGACCGAACCACAGCGTCTTCGCCTCGGCCCCCGCGAGCGGAGCCACCATCGGCCGCGGATCGCGCACTTCGTAGATCCGCCAGTGGGCGGACTGCGAGCGAAGGCTCAGGTAGGAGGGCGCGCCGAGGATCAGCCGCCGCTCCTTGACCGAGGAGTAGTCGAGTGGGGCGTCGGGCAGGGCCACGTAGGAGATCGCGTTGGCGCGCAGCCAGTCGCCGTAGCGGGCGCTGGTCAGTTCCTTGTCGTTGTAGAAGAGGTCCTCGCGGGTGGTGTCCAGCTGCCGCAGCCAGCCGCGCGCGAGGTCGAACTTGGACCCGAGGTAGACCGACTCCCAGTGGTTGGCGGTCGGCGGCACCTCGATCCGCGCCCCGTCGGCGTCGTGGTCGCGCAGCCAGCTGGCGACCGGGTGGAAGTAGGCGGCCCCGGTCGATGGATCGTCGACCGCGCGGGCGATCTGGGTGACACTGGCGGTCAGCTGCCAGTAGAGGCTGCCGGCGATCGCCAGGACCAGCAGCGGCGCGAAGAACCAGGTCGGGACGGTCGGGCGCGGCCGGCGGGAGAGCAGGACCGCGGCCAGCACCGGGCCGCCGAAGAGGGCTCCGAGCCGGACCGCGTTGCCGCCCATCGCGTTCGGTGTGATCCAGATCAGGGTCGAGGCGAGCGCGTAGGCGATCAGCACCCGCCGCAGCTGCCGCTCCTCGTCCCGCACCCCCTGGGTGAGGACCAGGGCGCCGGCGACCCAGAGCGGGATCGCCACGTAGGAGGAAAAGACGAAGGGGAAGTGGCCGGATTCGGGGAAGGCGAGGTTCGGCGCCAGGACCAGGCCCAGGGCGATGCCGCTTGCGGCCAGCGCCAGCCGGCTGGGGCGGCGGCCTGGCTCGATCGCACCGACCAGCAGCACCCCGGCGAGGAAGGCGCCGGCGACCGGGCTGGCCAGCGGGCAGGCCACGGCAGCGGCGATCGCCAGCGGCCCGCGGCCCAGCTGCAGGCAGCGCAGCGCCGCCAGCCCGAAGGCGACGCCGAGGGCGAAGGTGAGCTGGCCGTCGGCGAGCAGGGTGACGACGCCGGCGCCGAACCAGAGCGTCGCCCAGCGCGCCTCCTCCCCCCAGTGGTCGCGGACCAGGCGGTCGAAGAGGTAGGAGGAAGCGACGACGGCGAGCGCCCCGACCACCTGCGGGCCGAGCAGCGCCGCCAGCGGCGGGAAGAGGACGCTGTAGGTGAGGGTGTAGTGGCCTCCGTACCAGCTGCCGTTCCAGATCGCCAGGCCGGCGCTGTTGAACAGCTCGGTGCGGAAGACCTGCGCGGCGAGGTCTCCTACGGGGGGGCTCCAGATCAGCATCGCCAGCGCCAGCGCGAAGCTGAGCGCCACGGCCGGGAGCCAATCGGGTCGAAGCGGTTTGGACTGGACCATGGGCGGCCACCACAGGATAGGGGCGGCTCCTGCGAGGATTCGTGAATGAGCGGTGAGATCCTGGTCGTGCGCTGCGGGACCGTCCCCTATGCCGAGGCGCTGGAGATGCAGCGGGGGCTGGCGGAGCGGCGGCGGCGGGAGGAGATCGGCGACGTCCTGCTGCTGCTCGAGCACCCCCCCATCTACACCCGCGGGCGCCGCTCCCAGCCGGAGGAGCTGCCGATGGGGGCCGAGTGGTACGAAGCGCAGGGGATCGAAGTGCGCGACACCAACCGCGGCGGGCTGGTCACCTACCACGGGCCGGGGCAGCTGGTCGCCTACCCGATCGTCCAGCTGCGCGGCTACGGCGACGACGTCCACGAGTACGTGCGCGGGCTGGAGCGGACGATGACCGGCGCCCTTGCCAAGGCCGGGGTGCGGGCGGGGACGATCGAGGGGCTGACCGGGGTCTGGGTCGGGACGCGGAAGATCGGCTCGATCGGGCTCCACGTCAGCCGCGGCGTCACCACCCACGGTCTGGCGGTCAACGTCAACAACGACCTGCAGCCGTTCGAGTGGGTCGTCCCCTGCGGAATCGAGGGAGTGGCGATGACCTCGCTCTCCCGCGAGCTCGGCGCCGAGCAGAACCTCGCCGCTTTCGCCGCCGGGCTGGTCGACAGCTACGCCGAGGTCTTCGACCGCGAGCCGGTCGTCGACGACAGCGTCGCCGCGTAGGCTGCTGCCGATGTCTCGCCGGATCCGACTTCTTCTGCTCGTCCTCTGCGTTGCCCTTGTGCCGGCGTCGAGCGCGGTCGCCGACTCGTTCCTGGTGACGAACACGAAAGACAGCGGCACGGGCAGCCTGCGGGCGGCGATCGCCGCCGCCAATGCGCATACGGGAGCGGACATAATCTCGATCGAAGTGAACGGCACGATCGAGCTGCAGAGTGCTCTTCAGGTCATCTTCGACCCCGTCTCGATCTTCGGTTACGACTCCGATCTGCAGGAGATTCGCCGCGCCGCGGGGGCCGGCGGCTTCTCGATATTCGCCTTCTCCACCGATGCAGGCCCCTCGTCTCTGACCGGGGTCACCGTCAGCAACGGCCGAGGCGCATTCGGCGGCGGGATCAGGAACGCGGAAGGGAGCCTCGAGCTGAGCGGAGTCAGGGTGAAGGGGAACGAAGCGGTGGCCGAAGGCGGCTCCGACGACCACGCCGAAGGCGGCGGGGTCTACAGCGAGGGGCCGCTGACCATGTACGGCTCGATCGTCAGCGGCAACGTCGCCCGGGCCAGCGACGGGACGACGGAAACGGTCGCCGCCGGAGGGGGCGTGGCGGCGTTCGACGCCCTGACCGTGGGGACCAGCACGATCAGCGGCAATCGCGTCGAAGCGACTGGGGGCGGCGGCATCGCCTCGGCCCAGGGAGGAGGTCTGCTGACCCCTGCTCAGACGGAAATCGAACTCACCACGATCAGTGGCAACTCGGTCAGCGCCGAAGACGGGGGCACGCAGACCCGGGCCGCAGGGGGCGGCGTCACGGCCTTCGCGGCGAAACTGACCAGCGTCACCGCGACCGGCAACTCGGCGACTTCTTCGGGCACTGCGGTCGGCGCCAACCTCGACGCGTTCATGACGACCGTCGTCCGCAACTCGATCGTCTCCAGACCGCTCGGCGACGCCGAGAGCTGCAACGGGGAAACGACCTCCGGCGGCTACAACCTCGACGAAGACGGCAGCTGCAAATTCGAACTGGGCAGCGACTTGAACGGCGTGCAGGCCGGCCTCGACCGAGTGTTGAGGGACAACGATGGGGCGACCCCGACGCACGCGCTCCTCCCCGGCAGCCTCGCGATCGACCGCGGCTATTCCTTTGGCAACTTCATCGACCAGCGCGGGTGGGCGCGCCCAAGCGACTTCCCGGCGATTAGCAATAAGGAAGGCGGCGACGGGTCGGACATCGGCGCCTTCGAGCTGCAGGTACCGCCGGATGCCGTCCCCCTCCCGCCACCGCCGATCCTGGTCGGGAGCGAGCCCGCCGACACCACCCCGCCCCAGACCCGCATCTTCAGCGGCCCGGCGCGGGTCGGCTATGAGCGCAAAGCGAAATTCCGCTTCGTCTCCTCGGAGGCCCAGTCGATCTTTCTCTGCAAGCTCGACGACAAGCCTTGGAAGAAGTGCCGCAGCCCCTACAAGCTGACGGTCAAGCCCGGCAAGCACCTGTTCAAGGTGCGGGCGATCGACCGTTTCGGCAACGCCGACCCGACCCCGGCGCGGTTCGGTTGGCGGGTGAAGCCGGTCGGCTAACGTTGCCTTCGGTGTCCGAGGCCGAACGCATCCACGTCACCCGCTCCCGCGCCAACCCCGGCGGGACCGCGACCAGCGCCGAGGGCACCGTCCCGTTCCGGCGCGCCCGCAAGCCGCCGTGGCTGAAGGTGCCGGCACCGGGCGGGCCCAACTACCGGCGGCTGAAGGAGAAGATCGGCTCCGACAACCTCCACACCGTCTGCGAGGAGGCCAACTGCCCTAACGTCGGCGAGTGCTGGGAGCGCGGCACCGCGACCTTCATGATCCTCGGCGACGTCTGCACCAGGCGCTGCGGCTTCTGCAACGTGCAGACCGGCAAGCCGACCTGGAACGACCCGCTGGAGCCTCTGCGCGTGGCCAACCAGGTGAAAGCGATGGGGCTGCGCCACGCCGTCGTCACCTCGGTCGACCGCGACGACCTGCCCGACTACGGGGCGAGCGCCTTCGTCGGCGTGATCCGCTCGATCCGGATGCTGGCGCCGGGCTGCAAGGTCGAGATCCTCACCCCCGACTTCCGCGGCCAGGAGATGCCGCTGGCGAAGGTCGTCCACGAGCGCCCCGACGTCTTCAACCACAACGTCGAGACGGTGCCGCGCCTCTACCCGATCGCCCGCCGCGGCTCCAAGTTCCTGCGCTCGGCCAGGGTGCTGAAGATGGCGAAGGAGATGGGCGGGGACGACGTCGTCACCAAGTCCGGGCTGATGGTCGGACTAGGCGAGACCCACGAGGAGATGGTCGAGACCTTCGGCCTGCTGCGCGAGCATGACGTCCAGGTCCTCACCGTCGGCCAGTACCTGCGCCCGACCGAGAATCACCTGCCGGTGGTCCGCTACTGGCACCCCGACGAGTTTGCGGCGCTGGAGCAGGCCGCCTACGACCTCGGCTTCGAGTCGGTCGCCGCCGGCCCGCTGGTCCGCAGCAGCTACCACGCGGACCAGAACCTGCCCGAGGGTCACCGGGCGGAGAGCCTGCTCGCTTCCTAATCTCAACCCGAGCCGCCTACAATTCGCAGGGATGGGGCCATAGCTCAGCTGGCAGAGCGTCTGGTTTGCAATCAGAAGGTCGCCGGTTCGATCCCGGCTGGCTCCATAGAAGGATCACGGCTGAAGTCAGGGTTTGTGTAGGCGCTCGCTTCGCGTATGCCCACTCTCTGGCCATTGCGGGCTGGCTTCAGCCGCAGGTGCATGAGATTTCGACCGGCCGCCCCCAACTCCCAGGACGGGCAGTAGAAGCAGCATTCGGTGGTGGCGTCGTAGACCGCGATCCAATCGATCATCGCCGAGGTGTAGAGCTTCGTCGCGCGCACCCTGCCATTGGTGAGCGAGTGTGATCGACAGCGGATGACGACAACCTCCCCGTCGGACTGGGTGTACTTGACCTGCACGCGGTGCAGCCGTCCTCTGTAATCGGCGATGAGGTCGTAGTCGCAGTCCTCGCCAAAGGGAATCGAGATGCAGCAGCCGCGATCCGCGAGATCGGCGGGGACCTTCAACTCAGCTAGATCGCCTTTGGTCTTCAAGGGAGCCACGCTCCCCAGCGTACGACAAAAAGTTTCACCTGTGGCGCGCGGAAGTGCGCCAACTTCGTCAAATCTCAGTCGTCGAAGTCGAAGTCCTTCGGGGGCTTCTGCTCGAACCAGAGCTCGTCGTCCTCCGGGGCGTCCTCAAGGAACTCGGGGGTGTCCTCGAGTACGTCCTCGTGACCCGTGTCCGGGTCGTATTTGGTGGGCTCTGCCTGGGGCTCCGCCTGCGCGGCCGGCTTCTCGTCCTCGATGTCGGCCTTCTCCGGCTCGTCGGCGAGCGGGGCAGGCGCGGGCGGCGCCGGCTCGATCAGTTCGGGTTCGACCGGAGCCTCGAGCGCCTGGTCGAGCTCGTCGGAGAGACGCTGGTCGCTCCAGAACTCGTCGTCCTCTTCGTCCTCGAAGGCGGGCGCGTCCTCGGCGGGGGTCTCGGTGCGGGCGGCGTAGATCTCGGTCGGCGGCTCGACCGGGGCGAGCATCGGCTCGGCCGCCTCGACCTCGAGGATCTCCTCGTCGGAGGGGCTCGGCGCCTCGGTCGCGGGCGGGGCGGGCGCGTCCTCGGTCCCCATATCCGCCTCGACGTCGAAGAATTCGGTCGGCTGTTCGGCGATCGCCTGGCGCTCGTCCGCAGCCGGCTCCTCGGCAACGAGGGTCTCCTCGGCCGGGGGCGCCGCCTGGCCCGCGTCCTCGGCGGGGACCGCGGGGGCGCCGGTCTCCGGCTCCACCGTCTCGGTCGCCTCGACCTTCGGCTCCTCCGGCGGGGCGGGCGGCTCCTGCAGGTCGGCGATGTTGATCCGGCGGCGGCCCTCCGCGTCGGCCTCCTCGGCCGCGGGCGCCTCGGTCGACATGAACTCGGTCGGCGCCTCGGCGAAGGGATCGGGCTCCTCGGGCCGGCCGGGCGGCCCGAACGCCTCGTCCTCGAGCTTTTTCAGCTCAGCGTCATCCGCGCCATGGGCGCGCTTCAGCTCCAAATGCTCTCGGATTGCGTCGTCGAGGATGCTCATGCGTCACCTGCGACCAGGCAGGCTGCCAAAGACTATGCGGTTATCCTGTCGCTTGCGAGGCAATGGGACCAACTTCCCATGCCCGCAATAGCCCGGGGCTATAGCTCAGCTGGCAGAGCGCCTGGATCGCACCCAGGAGGTCGGCGGTTCGAATCCGCCTAGCTCCACTCACCCACACCCCCTGCAAACGGGCAACTTCGCTCTCCGGGGGAAACTTGAACCATCGCCTCCTATCCCCGCATTTCGGGAACTAGTTCCCGAAATGGCCTTGATATGCGCGGATTGGCGCCGATTCCCGTCGATTCCGCCTCGCTTTCCTCCGGCGGCCGAGCTACGTTCGCCGCCGTTGGCAGACATAAGTAAGTGCCCCCGGGGGCGTGGCACCGAAGAAACCTCCTTCGATGCGACGGCGAGGAAACTCTCCTCGGTGGCGAATGGCCTGCGGAGGTCAGGGGAGACAGAGTCCGTCCGACCGTGCTTGACCGCCAAACCCGGTGCGACCTGCGTCCGGATCCCTACGGGTGCCGCTTCGACACGTTCGCATGCCTCCCGTAGTTCCTCTTGATCTGCGCCTCGTCGTCGAAGGGTCGTCTCGATATCGGCGACAGCGCGACCGGAACTCTTGACGAGAGATCCGTCGGCCTGGCGGGAATCGATGACAGCCAGTCGATCTTCCTTCATCCTCATCTTCACGATCACATCGTCCCGCTCGGCGATGAAGTGGCGTTCCTGGCGGAGACGAGCAAGCGCCGGGGTACGGCCGCTGAGAGCCTCAATCGCGAGCCTGATCGCAGGGTCGTCGGTCAGTCCCGCCTCGAAGCGCGTCCCGAGACTGCTGTTGCAAGATCGGCACAGGCAGTTTGCCTTCGTCGACCCGCGAGAGAGACGGGGATTACGTGAGCCTTGGACAAGCGATCGGGCATTCCACCGCAGAAGACACATCTCTTCGAGACCCAGGTCGCGAACATGACCATCGAGAGTAGGTATGGGTTCGGTCATCGCCAGAGTGCCAGAGCCCGTGAAAGCCCTGGCGCCCGAGCGCCGCGCCGGGCACTTCTGCTTTTCGCGCAAAGCGGCAGCGCTGCGAAGTCAGAACAGCGCTGCCGCTCCTCGTCCAAAGCGCTAGTTGCCGCCAATGGCCACCGGGGGTCGGAGGCTCATTTAGGCCCGCCCAAGTTCGTCGGCGCGCCAGTTCTCCTTGCGCGGAATCCACTCGACGCGCGAGCCCTCGAACTGCGCCAACAGCCCCTCTGCCTGCGTCCGCAGAGGCCGCAACGCCGGACTCTTCGTTTTCCATTCGCGGTTGACTTGCTTCACCACGAGATTCGAGTCGCCCTTGACCACCACATGCCGCTCGCCGTGCTTGTGTGCTAGACGCAGGCCGAGTATCAGCGCGTGCCACTCAGCGGTGTTGTGGGTTCCCTGGTCGAAACGCTTGACGTCCTGGACGACGGAGCCGTCGCTCAACTCGACAATGCAGGCAGCCGTTACCGGGCCGGGACTCTGCCCGCCGCCGTCGAAGTGGATGATCGCCAACTCCTTCATCTGGGGGAGCATCTTCTTATCGGGGGTGGGCGCCTACGCCGCCCGGGATCGAGTCTGCAGTCTGATCTTTGTCTACCGGACGGTTTACCCTGCCGTCGTTGCGGCTGCATGCTGCTTAGTGTTCTGGCGATGACCGGTGGCTCGTTGATGGCCGCCCATCGGACCCGGTGAGGTCTCTAACCGCACGAATGCGGCGGATCCGGCGCGAGTTCAAGTCGCGAGATCGCGAAATCGCTGGTGCTCAATAGTCTCTTAGTTGACCGCTTGACTCTTCTTGTCAGGCGGCAACGGACTGCTATACCTGCCGCTCGTGGACATCTCGTTCCAGCGATTTACGCTGAAGCTGAAGCCGGAGGTCAGTGCAGCCGTTGATGCCGAGTTCGCAGCGGCTGTAGGCACGGTGGGCGATGCAACTGACGCTCCCGACGTCCAGATTGCGGAGCTGCGGCGCCTCGCGGCGGTTTTGGAGACTGGTAGCTCATCCCTGAATCAAAGGGCGACGACGCTTGCCGGTCTTGCGGTGGCGGGTATCGGCACCTTCGGCCTCTTCGCCGGAAAGCTGGCAGAAATTCACGGGGCGGATGCGCGAGAGCTCGTCGCAATTGCCTTGGTGGCGGCAAGTGTTTTCTTGGCGATCAGCGCCGGTTTTGCATTGCTCGCCGTCTTGCCAGGAGGCAAATGGGGCCGGTCCTTCGCAGAAGAAGCGCAACCCGTCATCCAAGGAGAATTGGGTCAGCGCGGACAGAAATCCGCTGCCATGGTGAAAAGCCAGCTGAAACGGAACTCCGAGAAGGCGATCCGGATGAGGTGGGCCTATCGCTCGACCGCTGTTGCGCTTATCGCAGTCGTCGTCGCGGTCGTCGCGGTCGCGCTTCAGGAGGCCGGCACCCCAGCAGCAAAGCATGACCACTACTCCCCGGCGACGTCTGCCGCCCTCACGCAGCTAACTACGGAGGAGGCCTCCGCGATGAGCCAGGTCACCGTACTGTCGATTGCAGTCTTAAGGGTGCGACAACAGCACATCATTGCCCTCTTTCGGGGTGAGCCTGCTGCGGTAGTCGGCGGCTATGAAGCCGAGCTGGCCGCCCTTAGGGCGAGGCTCGACAGAGTAAGAAAGGATGAGGCGCGCCTCGAAAAGGTAATCGCCAGACTTCGCGACGGCGAAGCACCGCGTTAGTGCCGGCGTCCTCATCACTTGTCAACCGTAAGGTTTGGGTTGCCGCCGCTCCGCCTCTAGGGGCAAATTCTGTCGTAGAGATATGGAAAAGCCCAGACCAGCGAGATCGATCCTGGGCAAGCAATGAAGTTCCTACGGGCGTCGGCAAGTTCCCATCTTGAGGCCATCCAGCCTCAGAGGCTCACGGCTTCTCCTTCCGCGTGAAAGCAGAAGTTAGCGATGACCGGTGTGGCCCGTCAGGCGGGCACGCTCAGACGTCGTAGAACCCACCCTTCGGAAATGGGTGGGTAACCCTGCGAATCGTCTCCTCGGCGGTCGCGTCGGGCTGCGGGTTAGTCGATCTCGGTCGCCTCGTTGAATCCGCGCTCGAGCAGACGCTCGCGTAGCTCCCCCCGCGCCGCAGGAGATCCGCTGGCGCTGCGCAGGAGGCGAAGTCCCACCGCACCGATGCGTTCGAGCTCCCAGGCCTTCGGGTCCGCCCCGAGCAGAAACGCGATTAGTTCTAGGGCCCGATCGTCGGTAGCCATCCTCTCGACTCTCTCGGCGATCTGATCGGGCTCGGCGAGATTGACCGACGGGATAGCCGCGGTACGGAGCGTCAGCTCAAGCCAGTCGCGGTCATCGACCCCTGCGCGAGACTGAACTCGCCATTGACGGGCTTGGGAGAGAAGAGCGCGTCCCGAACCTCATCTGACCATTTGCCGGCGTGGATGGCACCGAGCGCGAAGGTCAAGTCGTCGGGCCCGGTCAACCCATCCGAGTTCTCAGCTCGGCCGTCAGAAGGTCAACGGCCGCGTTGACATCGTTCCCCAAGGCCCCGACGAGAGCGATCTTCTCACTGTGTCGATTCGTGTCGCCGAAAGAGACGTGAAGGCGAACCTCGTCGTTCCGCTCGTCATGCACTACATGGACGTGTGCCCTGCCGAAAGTCAGGTCGCCGTCCACACTGAAGAACTGGTGCACCCGATCATCGCCCTCGGTTTTCCCGTAGTGGCGTCCCTCAGGTGCGCCCGGATATCGCCCGCTTCGGGTGGCGGCTTGGGCTTCGGTGAGCCGCTTCTCCGCGGCGGCCTTGACCTGCGCCGGCGACAAGCGCATGCTCCGGTAATCCTTGGTGGATTTCCCCGTGGCCGCCCCACTTGCACGAGCGGGGCCTTTCGCGAGTCGGTCCGCGTCCCGCTCCGCGCACCTCGCCCTGCCGGCGGAGATGAGAGATACGAGCGGCTGATGTTGTTGTTCCCACAGGCCACGGGGGCGGTGATCCTAAGTCACGCCTGTCGCCGAGCGTGACAGCCACGATCCCGAATAGGATTTAGTACGTACCCGAAATTCCGGGATGTGCCGTTCGGTAATTGAGCGACGCCAACCAGGACCCGAGGACGCCGTCGCGGTCCTCGTCGCGGGCAGCTAGAGCCGAGCGGCTCTCGTGCATTGGGGCAGGCGGGTCGGCGAGCGCCTCGAGTGAGTCAACGCTGTTCTTCAGCGCCTCCTCGGTTTCGCGCTCCTGGCGGGCGGTGTCGTCGGCGACGAAGGAGTCAAAGCGCCTCAGCGCAGGCAGTCCGCCTCGGCGGTGACGGGGAACTCACGACCGGGTAGCCGGACTTGCCACTGCCGTTGTCGCCGTAAACAACGGTCAGCCCGGCAACTCTGAAGCTGAGGTCTTGAGCCGCAACAAGGGCGTTGACGTCTTCAGCTCAGCGACCGAGACCAACTCGATTCTCGCCGCACCCGGGCCGGCGACCGGGATCTCCTCCTCGGTGAGGATCTCGCCGCCGCCCTTACCGGCCTTGATCTGGGCGACCAGAACGTCGAGGGCCGCCTCGTCGACCTCGCGACCGGCGGCGATGTCACAGAGCGCCGTCTGCTGCCAGGGCGGCCGTCCGGATGCCAGACGACGATCTCATCTCCGATCGTGGCCACTTAAGACCCCTCAAGCGACGGCATGGATCGCCTCAATCAGGCCCGCGAGGAAGTCGACATCGGCGCCGGCGCCGGCGTGGCCGATCGGGTTGAGGGTGGACTTCTGCGGGCGCTCGCGTCGCTCGTAGTCACCCTCGTGGACGATTCGGTTCCGTCGATCGACGATCGCATTCAGCCGTGCGGCGATTTCCTTCGGCTGCAGCGGCGGCGTCAGCTTGGCGCCGATCGCGCTCCAGTTGCCGCTAAGGCCGGCCATGCCAAGGGCCGCGGACACATCCTCGTAGCGTTGAAAGGTCTCCTGTAAAAGGCGTGCCCGCAGTGCCTTCTTCAACTCGACCCGGGGGCGACTGTTCTTCGGTTTGCCTCGGTCTGCCTTGCCGATTGCGTCGGCCTGCTGCAGCGCATAGTCGAAACGAAAGCTCAGCGAGGCAAGGCCACCGGGCAAGGCCTCATGGACGTAGGCCCTTTCGAGAATCAGCCGGTGCATATAGGTGTCGAGGGCGGCGACCGCCATCACCACCGCCAGGCGCCGCAGGTCGATCGCGACGGCGCTGGTCGAACCGTCGGCCTGAGCAAGGATCGCCCGGGAACGGGCGATCAGGTCAAGCGCAGCTTTATAGGGGGTGAAAGCCACAAGCGTTAGCTGGCCCGCGCCTCGCGCGGCGCCATTGGAGAGCCGAAGCCTGCCCCGGCAACTTTTTCAGGCTCCTCGCGCATTCGAAGTATCCTAAGCACACAGCGACAGTCAGACAGCGTTCAGCTCCGCCTGTCCAACTTGGCCGCGACCGGTCCTGAGCACGGCGAAGCAGAATCGCTGCGACAGTGATTCATCGGGGAGCGCGTCCACAAGTCGGTGTGACTCTTGGTCATCGGCGTCAACGGTTCCGCTCGGCCATCCCAAGGTTTAGGCGTTTTCCTTGGGATCGCCATGGCACAACCAAAGCTTCCTTGGGAGGCGTGTCATGCGTTCCAACCGCCCTGCGCCGATTTCGGGCACTTCTCGCCAGAAGTGCCCGACTCCCTGCATATCGCCGCATATCCCTGCGCATCCAGAGATGCCTTGCAAGATCCAGCGTTACTAGAAAGCCCTGGAAATCGCCGTTTTCAGCGCGATGGATTCTTCCGAGACGCCAGGCACGCGGGCATCGGTCGATATGTGCGAGGTGAAGCTCGAGCGAAAGCTCACCTGAGCCCGCTCGAGGAAGCGACTTGGTCCTCTGCCGCACCGCACGGTTGACCCTTCCTCGAATGCGGGAATGAGCAAACCGGCAACTGCAGCGACCCCCATCGCCCCGAAGGCGAAACCGACCGGAAGCGGCACGAGGGTCGGCTTCAAGAAGGCCCTACCTCTGGTTCTGCGCTTTGCCGGACTTCTTTCCGGCGCAATCGTTGGCGACGCGGACCGAGGTGCTCTTCGTCTTGCCGTTCTGTCCCCGCAGCTTGACCTTGGCGACGTTCTTGACCTTGCAGAGGTTGGCGCTGTTCTGCAGCAGCCCCTTCTTGCCGCCTTCGAGTCGGAGGACGAACTTGGAGACCGGCGCGTCGGGGACCAGGGCGAAAGTGTTCCTGGTTCGCGATACATCCGAGCCCTTCGTGCGGACCGAGTCGATGAAGCCGACGACGTTCAGGTGGACCTGACCGTCGAGGGATGCGACCAGATCGGGTAGTTCTCTATCGCCGCCGTTGGAGCGGAAGTAGACCGGGCCTTCCAAGGGCTTGTCGAGGAGCGGGGTGAAGGCCCGGGCATAGCCGAGGATGGAGCTCGCCGGGCACTCGGCGCCATTGCCGGCACCTGCGTTGAACTGGACCCGGGTGCATGGATTGTTGATGTGGCGGTTGTCGATGAACTCGCTCTTCGGCAGGGTGACCGAGGCGCGGGCAATGTTGGCCTCGCCCGCCGGTTGGGTGAGAACTGCCCGCAGCGCGGGGTTGCCGGCGCGCTGCGTCTTGCCCGAGAGCCTGAGTGAGAGCTTCGGCGTGAAGGCGAGGCCTCTGCAGCCGCCGACCTGGAAGCGATCGGCAATCGGCGCACTCGTGTCATCGCTGGCGGAGTTCAGGATCCCGCCGGCTCCACCCGCTGAGCCGCCGATCTGCATCGTCTCGCAGTTGGTCGGATTCAGGGTGAAGTTGGACCGGTCGAGGATGGTCCGTACCTCGCGGATGTGGAGCGGGACGCCTTTGAGAATGGTCGGGATGGCATCGGAGACGGCGTGCAGCTGGGCGTCGTCCTGGTCGACATAGATCGCCGTCCGGGTGAGGATGCTGCCGAGGTCGACGCCGCCGGCGACAGCCGGGGTGACGATCGCCAACGAGATCGGGGCGCCTTTGTAGGGCCCGGCGAGATAGACCTCGCCATGGTTGTAGTAGAGCGAGCTGCCGGCCCCGACACCGACGTTGACGTAACCAACCCTCGAGCTTGCGGGGCAGCTCGGGGTATCGATCTCATCCTGGCCCGTGCCGGGCTCGTCCGAGATGGAGCTCAGGGCTGCATCGGAGCAGCTCTCGAGGCCGGCGAGCTTGCCGACCAGGCCCGCCGGCAGGTCGGCGCTGATCTTGGTCAGCTCCTGTTCGCCGTCTTGGCGGGTCAGCCCGAGGACGAAGGGGCTGTAGGAACCGGCCACCGGGTGCTCGGTGCCGGCAGTGAAGCTCGGCGCGAACGGCCGCGAGGCGAGACCGGCCGAGCAAGATCCACCCCCAGGTCCCTTCGCTACATCGAAGGTATCCAAGATCGGGACGTCGGTCCCCGGCTCGGCGTAAGTGTTGAGCGTGCCCGCAAAGGTCTTGGTGCCGCAGGTTGCGGGATTGATCAGCGCCGCCCTCGGGCCGCCGGGAAAGTTGACGGTCAGGCTGTCGAAGGGCAACTCGGGGAGCTCGTCGAAGACGGTGCGGATCTGGCCCGAGTCGGGGTCGAGTTCGATTCGCCCCGGGATCTTCAGGATGACACCGCGATTTTCGGTGTCGTGGGCTTCGACGTACATCGCGAAGAGCGAGTTGAAGGGATTGCCACCCTGCTGCTCGGCCAGGTAGATCGTGCCCTCGAGGGGCAGAGGCAGGGCCGGCGTCGTCAGCGAGATGTCGCCGATGCGCGAATTGTCCGGGCAGGCAACGGGGTCGCCGTTGGGAACGCCGGCGTGGGAGATGCCGAGCTGGGCCTCACTGCACTCGGCCAGGCCATCGGCAAAGGCCGGGTTGAGGCTCATCCCTTGGGGCAGGGTAACGTCGATCGTCTTCACCTGCGGGGTGACGACGGCGTTGGGGTTGGTGTCCTGTGGCACCTGGGCGGTGACCTTGAGGCCGGTCGGGCTGTCAGCCTGATCGCTGGTCGGAGCAACCACGACGCTCGGGGCGAATTGCTGCTGGCCGAGCTCGCAACCGGTGAAGTGGTAGGGCAGGGTCGTATTCACGTCGGGCCCAAAAAATCCGGTGTTCTCCCATGAGTCGTAAGTCCTCAGGGTGAAGGTCGAGTTGTCGTCGCACTGCTCGGGGACGGTGAGAAAGGGCTTGCTCGGAGCGACGGGGCAGGGAATTCCGCCGGTAGGGCATCCGGGCCGGGCACACCCGGTCCCACCGAAGCAGGCGGTGCGCTCGAGGTCGTGACTCGGGTCAGATGGATTGCCCCAGAGGGTCAGCTTCTGGTCGAAGACCGGAACGGTCTCGTTGATGTCGCTGACCCTGGTGCTGATCGCGTAGTTCCGTCTGGGGTCGAGGAAGGACTTTAGGTGGACGGGAAAACCCTGGATCTGGAAGCCCAGATCGTTGACCACGCCATCGGGGCGGGCCATGTTGAAGACGGGCTGGTAGTAGGGGCGAAACACATCGTCGACGCCAGCGGCGGTGAGGCGAACCATGCCGACCTGGCTTGAGGCCGGGCACTGACCAGCCGCCAGCGCGCTTGGCTTGCACTCGCCGACTGCCGTCGGGTCGCCGAGGAATCCTGGCGGTAGGTCGGTGGTGATGTCCCGCAGGTTCCCGGAAGCGATGGTTTGGACGGGCGCGATTTCGACCGTCGAAGGAATCGACTTCGAGTTGATATCGAACTGGAAGGTCGCCTCGTAAGGGTGCGCGCCAGCCTGTGTCACCGGAGTGGCGCCATCGGGACCGAAGAAGCCAGCCTCCAAGGTGCCAGGTACGATGCCGAAATCAGCCGGCCTCACGTCGATGGTTGAATCCTCGGTCTCGGTGATCGGCGCGGCCAATCCTCCGCCGCTGAGATCGACCGAGGTCTGGAGTACACCACCAGCACTCGGGGCGATGTCGACGACGATGTATTCAAGCTGGGTGAAGCTACGGCCGGGGAGGGGGTTCTGCAGGGTGCAGCTGAAGTCCGAGGAGCCGTTGATCGCGCCGCAGTTCCAGCTATTGCCCCAGTCATTGTTGGCAGCTCCCGCTCTGACCTTTTGATCGGCGGTGATCCCAGTCGGCAGATGCCATTCAACCGTGAAACCGGGCTGCAGCGTCTCGTCAGAGATGTTCTGGATGTTAAGCCAGAAGACGCCCTGGCCGCCAGGGGGGAGGTTGGTGGGCTGAGTGTGGAGCTCGGGGTCGACCACCGGGGAGGCGGCCGCAGTGGCGACACCGTTGAACAGAGCAAACCCGACGACTGCGATCCCGCAGGCGAGGGTCAGCCGGCGGATGCGATGGCTGACTGACCTGGCCGTGGAGCGGTTCATGCTGTTAGTTCCTTTCGTCGAGGGCATAGGCGTTTCGTCGAGGCGGCTCACTTGCGGCCCGGCTTCTTGCCGCTGCACTTGTGGTGATTCTTCTTGGCCCTGCACTTCTTCTTCTTTTTCTTGTGCGCAGCGCTCGAGCCATCACGGCTCTTGCCCTGGTTGCCCGGCCCGGAGTAAGAAGAGCTGCCCGGACCAGGGTCGGCCGGAACCGGCGTTAGCGGGCCCTTGCACTCATCGACGGAAGAGCACGGCGCGGAGCTGCCGCCGGCGAGGTCGAAGCCCCCGCCTACACGGGCGTCATAGAGGCGGGCGAGGTCGTCTGGGGCTTCGGGGGTCAACGCCCGCGACTCGATGAAGAAGGCGTTTTGTCCGTCTAGGGAAATCCCGGCCGGGAACAACGTCTCGTTGTCGTGAACGCCGTCGCTGATCAGCAGGGGCCGACCGTCACGCCACTCGTAGATGTCACGCCCGACTGCCGGGTCCTGGCCGGGTGCCGCCGTGTTCTGATCCGCTGCGACGAGACCCTCGCTGGTGGCGAACATGAAGGTGCCGTCATCGGAGAGTGGCGTCAGGTTGGGACCGAGTTGGAAGTCGGCGTTGATGGTGAGGGAGGTGACCAGATCGGTGCCCGTGGTGGTCGGAGCTCCATCGAGACGGCAAGAGATGCAGTTCAGCGAGCGATCGGAATCGTCGTAGCGATACCACTGGAAGTTGCCGCCGTTGTCGGAGGCTGCATCGTTGAGTCGCGGCGAAGCCGACTGGAAGATCAGGACCTTGCCATCGGATGAAATGGCTCCAGGGAATGGGCCTTCACCAAAACCCCACTTTGCCGTCGAAGTTGGCGCGTTGTCATTCGAAGGGCTAGCGAGGGCGATGTCCTTGGTAAGGAGATCGACGCGGTAGATGCCTCCATCGGACGGAGCGTCGGGGGTGAGCTTGCTGTGGGAGAGGAAGTAGAGGCGCGAGTCGTCTTGGGCGATCGAAACGGCCTGCGCTCGTTCGGATGGAGAGGTCCCGGGGAACTGAATCGATGCGCGGCCGCTGGCGCAGGTAGCGCACTCGATCCCCCCTCCATCAGGGTGAATGCGGTAGACGTCGCCGTCGTCCGTGCATCCGTGCGAGGGATCGTCGGCAGTCAGCGAAGTGCTGGTGGAGAAGTAGACCCAGTTTGCGCTCGAGCGGAGAAACAACACGTTCCCGCAATCGGCGCCCGAGTTAGGGGGCGGGTCGAGCCGAAGCGTGACCAACGCATCCAAATCACGCCGGTAGAGATGGACGTTATCTACACAGAGGTCGCCGGTTCCGCCGACGAAATAGAAGTAGTGGCCATCCTGCGAGAGCCAGTGCATATCGTCGCGGAGGCCCTCTTCAAAGCCAATCGCCGGCCCCCGGTTGCAGGCGGTCGAGCCGTCGGGCAGGACCTCGATCATGTGAGGGACCGTGCCGTTGACGTCGTACATCGCGGGCTTATTCGGTAGCGGAGCATGATCCGGATCCAGGGCGTTGTAGGTGGATAGAGTGACCCTATTTCCGGTGGTGGAGGAAATCGTCCAGTTGCCCGCGGCCTCGACATTCCGCTGCTCGCGCACCAGCTGCCGCTCCCCGTCCAGAGAAAGCTTCCACCACTGGACGTCCTCGTCGCGACTCAAGTTCTTCATGAACACGGTTGAGAGGTCGTCCGTTGCGACCGGGTCCGCCCATTCCTGACCGGCAAGCTCGTTTCGGGGCGGCAGGAAGGACTGGTCTTGCCATCCGCCGCCGGTCCGTTTTGCCGCAAACGGGGCGGTCAGGCTGCCAGTCGGCGCTCCAGGGGCCCCGCCGGAGAGGTTGTACATCAGACTGTTTCCGTCGGCGGCGATGCCGAGGGTCCCGATGACCGGGTTGTCGCCAAGGTCGCGACGGCTGACCATCTCCCACGCCCGGTCGCTCCCCGGGGGGCCCGGAAACTGTCCGTGGGAGAGCGGGGCGTCGCTGGCGCGGGTCGCGAAGGTGAAGTCATCAGCCGCGACGACAACACCGTTGTCGGCCACGACGCGATAGTGGTAGGTGGTGCCGGGAGTGAGGCCGCTGATGCGGGTGGCGACCGGAACCGAGCCGTCGGTCGTGCCGATCGAGACGTCTGGGGTGGTCTGGTCGTAGGAAGTCGAGGTGCCGTAGTCGAAGTGGTAGGTCGCCGAAGCGCCACCGGAATCGACGCGGCCCTGGAGAATCGCCGTCGTGGCAGTACGCACCGGTGATCCCGTCGTCTCGGCGATCGGGTCGGCGGCCTGCGCGGTGCCCGTGCCGACAACGAGCAAGGCCAGAGCCGTAAGAGCGGCAAGGACGCGCGGACGCGCTATTCCCCGGGAAGACGGGGCGAAGCCGACGCCCCCGACGCGGGTAAACGTTCGGTCGCCATGCCTGCGTGAGCATGACAGTCGTGCCTGTGAAACACCCATCCGTGTGCCTGCCTTTCGCGCGGTCCCCACAACCGCTTCCCTGGTCTTCAGGATCCCTTCCCAAGCGATCCCCCTTTGAAGTGGACGCAAGCTAGATGACTACACGTTCACGTGTCAATCACCGTGTGCAATGTCTCCAAGGTGGAGAATTCTTCAGTAAAACAATGTGACTCCTGGAGCCAAAAAAAAGGCGCGGGAGCCTCGGCTCCCGCGCCCCGTACCACCGGAAATGGTGGTATCTGCCCCTAACTACTGAATGTAGAGCCCTTGCTGTTTGGTGGACTGCGCGCCTTTCAGGGTCACCGTTGCACTCATCGTTCCATTGCTGTGCGCTCCCGGCGCGGCGCAGAACGACCCGGTTTCGGTGTAGGACATGCCGCTGAGGTTGATCGTCGCTTTGACGGTGCGCGATATACCGGTTCCTTGATTGGCCAGCGTGACCGAGCCGAGCCCGAGCTGCGTCGGGTAGGTCGTGACGCAATTGCTGCCCGTGAACGGGCCCTTGATGATTTCGTGACCAGCTTCGCAGACGATGCTCAGCTTGCCTTCGGTTGAGACTTTGTCCGGAATGTTGATCACGAGGTTGCATCCCGTCGTATCCACCGGTTCCGTCAGGTTGAACGCTTTACACCCGCTGAAAGTCGGATGCAGGGTCAAGCCCGCCGACGAGCTCAACTGGCTGCCGCTCAGCGAGAGTCCGGAGCACTTCTTGGTGCCGCTTTGAGTGCCGAACGAGACTTCGCCTTCCAGCTGAGACGTAACTTCAGCCGGGTAGGCAGCCTGGCGGAACTTCGGTCCTTCAGCCGCCGGTTCTTCGATCTGGGCAGACGCCAGGTAGACGCCCACGTCGTAGACCGAGGGAACGCTCCTGCCATGGATCGCAACCGTCCCGGTGATCGTGCCGTTAGTGGAGGTGACACCGTTTTTGACGCAGTTGGTGCCGGTTTCTTTATAGGTGACCCCCGAGACGTTCGCGGTGGCCGAGATCGATCGGGACGCGCCGGCACCCGAGTTCGAATAGGTCATGCCGGAGAGCGCCGCCTGTGCCGGGATCGAGATCACGCAATTGCTGCCGATCACCGAGGTCTTCATCCCCGTGCTTCCGCCGGCACAAGATACGCCCAGCGATCCGGCCAGCGATTCTCCTTCACTGCTGTTGAAGACGAACTGACAGTTTTCGGCTTCCAGTTTCCCCCCAAATTCAATGCCGTAAACTTTGCATTTCAGGCTCGGTGCCAAAGAGGCCTGGCTCGACGCACTGATCTCCGAACCGGTCAGCGACCCTCCGGTGCATTTGACTTTTCCGGTGTTGGCGCTTATTTCAAGCGTCGTGGTGATGCTTCCGTCGAAGCCCACGGGGTAACTTTCACCCCTGAACTGGGCGGCGGACGCGGACGCTACCGCGACGGAAGCAGTAATGGCCGTGGCGAGAACCACAACCATCACTGCGATCTTAGGTCTCCTCATGAATCCTCCCGTTGTTGCCTAGTCGGCCGCCCCGAGGGACGGCCGATGTGTTTTCGGGACCTACGCTGGCAGCCGCGCCCAGTCAGTTCACCACCACTTTGGATAACCCGGCGGAGGGCGATCACCCGGATGGCGCTCCTTACCCCTTTGCGATCGGTGGTCACGCACAGCCGAACCGGTGCAACCGCAGCGCGGCGTCCAGTTCGGTCGAGCAGAGACCCAGTGGCAGGCCTAGGAGCTCCTCGGCGATCCGCAGCCTGCGGCTGACGGTGTGCCGGTCCACCCCGAGGGCGGCGGCGGCCGAAGAGACCTTGCGGTCGGCGGCGAAGTAGGCC
This sequence comes from Solirubrobacterales bacterium, assembly GCA_045805745.1. Classification (GTDB taxonomy): domain Bacteria; phylum Actinomycetota; class Thermoleophilia; order Solirubrobacterales; family 70-9; genus VAYN01. The sequence continues at coordinate 149,557 of JBJMKP010000002.1, read as the reverse complement.
GACAGAGTCTCAGGTAGGTCATCCCGCGGGTCGCCGTCCCGGATCAGTGGATCGAGGTAACGGTCTCGCAGTGAGCTGAACAGAAGATCGTCTTCGACGATCGTCGCCAGCAGCGCGATCTTGCCGTATTGAAGGACCCTGTCACCGGTTCGACGCGAAATGGACCGTGCAGCCTGCGCCTGCCGGTGGGTTCGTCGCCAACCGCCGATGCCGTGCGCAGGCTCTCCGATGAAGACCTGGCTTCCATTCGACAGCGACCGTTCGGCCAGGACATCGATCTCGCCACGGTCGAACTCGCGCGTGCGGCCCAGCCAGGCCCATCTCTTCTCCCCGTCCGGCCGGGCCACCAGGCCACGGGCGCCGAGAGTCTCTTTCAGCTCAGCTATCAGTCTCCCCGCGTCGGGACCACTGACGACGAGGCCCAGATGCCAGGCCCCGAAGTCGTAGCTGAACTCATTGGTGTCGAGCAACTCGCCGGCGAGGAGTCGCTTCAGCCTGCTCAGCTTCCGACCCTCACTCGAGAGCAACCTCTCCTTCGCCTCACGGCCGTATTCCTCCCCGACGGCGGTGATGACCCGGTCGAAGAGAGCGGAAAGGCTCCACAGCCGGCCCCGCAACGCCGCAACGCTTTCGCGCTCTTCGCCAGCCGCCAAGATCAGGAGGTCGCTGAACACCGTGTAGCCGCCCACATACCTCCGCACGACGTCATCGAGGTTGACTCCGGTCGCAGCGGCGAGCCTGGCTTGCGCGAGCAGCTCCCGCGGAACCGGTGGCAGGTTTCCGTCGCTGCGCTCGACAATGAGAAGGCCATAGTCGATTGCCGCCGAAACGGCAGTCGCCAGCCCGTCTCGGTATTCGGATGGAACGTCCAGCTCCGAGCCCGAGACGGACCGCACGCGAGTCATGATCAGCTCCATCATGTCGCCCCGGTCCCACAGGCGTTCCGTCACGCTGAGAGGGTCCCGAGATACGTCTGTTGCATTTCCCTGCATATCGATCGTCCTGTTGAGGTGAAAGCGACACCCGCCGCCGCCTAGAGCGTGAGCAGCCTGAACCGGACAGGCCCAGGTGTCAAAAACTGTCCAAGGTCAGGTGTTCTCCATAAGTCGACCTGAACTCGAGGGCGCGGGACGGCTGACGGGGATCAGCCGTCCCGCGGGCGCTCAGGTGACAGGGAAGGTCACCAGCGGGCGAAGCTAGTCGGGAGAATGCGCTCGGTCAACCTGTTCCCAAGGTCAAGTTCCTTTTGCGCAAGATCAACCCGGAAGCTCGAAAAAGAGCAGTCCCGAGGTGGCGGCTGTCGGTTTTTCTTCTCTCTCCTCGAGCCGCTCCAGGCACTCGTCTCTCAGCGCGAGAAGGTGGGTCACGGCGGTTTCGAAGCGTTCGCTGACTTCGCGAAACCCTCGGGCATCGAGCAGGAGGGGTATCCGAACGATGAAGTGCTTGCCATCGTCTCCCAAGGCGCCGGTCCGGATTGCCTCGACGGCTTCCCCGAACAGGTCGGCCAGCGTCGTTACACACAACTCCCGCAATTTGTACTCGGAGAGGCCACACGCCTCCTCTCGGGAAAGAACGAGGCCGCCACTGTCCGCGATGAAGACGTGCTCGTTCGCACCCCGCCGCTCGCGTTCCGCGTAAGTGGTCACCATCCCTACAGCTCGCAGACACTTGACCTGATAGCGGACCTGTTCGACCGTGGCATCGAGACGAGTGGCCAACTCGGCAACGCTCGCCGGCCCGAGCATCAGGCTGTTCAGGATCGCAAGTCGGAGCGGATCTCTGATCGCCTGGCCTTTCATCATTAGCCGTCCTCTGCCCGTTCGAAGCCCATCAGGACTGCCGAGGCCTTTATCGGCGTCTCCTCACCTGCCTGCAGGCGGCCGAGGCTGGCCTCCAGCACCGAGAGAACCTCGTGGACCAGCTGACGCTGAATCTCGGTGGCCGAGTGTCTCCCCTGCTCGTCGAGGGGCATAAGAAGGCGGATGATCGCGTTCTCAGGCTGGGACTCCGCACTCCCCTCCTGAATGGCCTCCTTGGCCTCGCGGAACGTCCGCCTGAGGGCTTGGACGTTGGGACTGCCGAAGCGGCGTGGTTGCAGGTTCACCGCCTCGTTCACATCCAGAAGCTGCTTGCTCGGGACGGCGAAGTAGAGGTTCTCCGTAACGCCGCGACGGCGCGTCTTCCCGCGCACCTCGACCAGACTCCCCTTGCGCATGCGGTTGAGGTGATAGCGAACCTTTTCGACCGAGACCCCAAGTTCGAGCGCCAGCTCGCTCGCACTCGCCGGCCGAAGCAGGAGGCTGGTGACGATGCCGAGGCGAAGATAGCTGGCCATAACCGTCAGCTTCTCCTTGGAGAGCCTTCTCGACTTCTCGACCAGCGGTCGCCCTGAGTTGTCGGCGTTGGACAGCATCATCGGTCACTCACAGGTAGCGACTCCCGATGCCAGGCGCTCCCTTAGCGCCGATGGCCTATTGCCGCTGCCCCTCGTTTCCCCTGAGACACCCTGCCGGCAGAACTCAAATGTACTCCTATAGTCCTGTCAAGCCATTTCCAAGGTCGAGATATCCTTTTCACTCAACAGCGCTGTGATCAGCCGGGCATCTCGAAAAAGAGGAAGACCGAAGTTGCGGCGCGCGTCTCCCCGCCACTCTTCTGCAGTCGCGTCATGCTCTTCTCCCTCGCCTCGAGGAGATCGCGGACAGCTGCCTCGAAGATCTCGCAGATTTCCCGAGAGCCGGTGATGTCCAAGAGCAGAGGAGTTCTGATGATGCTGCAATCGTGCCCGTGGAACGCTCCTGCTCGTGTGGCCTCCAAGGCCTCTCTGAAGATCGACCTCAGGCTTTGCGGGATCTGCCGACGCCACAGCTTGGTCGGGTAGGCCGCGGCTTCCTCGCGGGAGAGGATCAGCTCAGTGGCGTCGGCGACATAGACGTACTCGACAGCTCCGCGGCGGCGCATCTCCTCATGGACGGTGACGATCCCCGCCCGCCGCAGGCGCTTGATTTGGTAGCGGATCTGTTCGATCGGGGCATCGAGTTCGTCGGCCAACTCGCCGGCGGTCGCGGGTTGGAGCACCAAGCAGTCGACCACGGCCGACCGCAGAGGATCCGCCATCACCGCCAGGCGCTCGGCGACCCTCCTCGCCTTCTCGTCCCCTCTCGCTTGCATCCGGGCGACTCGCTCAAGCCTGCCGCTGATTTCGGCGTTCGAAGAACAGCGTCGCCACCCGGGTAAGGATCGCCTGCTCCTCGCCGGCCTCCTGCCTGACCTGACTCTCCTCCCTCACCGCGAGCACTTCCTCGGTCACCCGGTCGTGGATCGCCGTAGCTTCCTCCCAGCCCTTCTCGTCGAGTGGAAGGAGAACCCGCAAGAGCGTGTGCTCGGGACGATTGTCGTAAATCCCGGCGCGCGCGGCGTCTATCGCCTCTCTGAACATCAACCTCAGCAGCCGCGCCTGGGCGAGGTCGAAGCGGCGACCGGCGACGCCATTCAGCTCGCCCCGCTGGATCAGATGCTTGCGGGGGTCGGCGCTGTAGACGTTCTGGAGCCTGCCTCTCCGGCTCACCTTTTCCTCGACGTCGACGAGGTCACGGTTGCGCAGCCAGCGCAGGTGGTACCTGACTTTTTCGGCCGGCTGGTCGAGCTCTTCCGCCACCTCGGCCGCGGTAGCAGGCTGCAGAGTGAGTCTGCTGACAATCGCGAGGCGCAGTGAGTTTCCGAGCACGGAAAGTTTGTCAGCCGAAATTTTCCCTGGGCGGTCTGCCATCGCTTGCATCCCCATCGCGCGAATCACCTGCTGCTAAGCGGGGCAGCACTCAAGCCGAGGAGCCATACCGGTGTCAAATGGTCTCCAAGGTCAAGAGGCGTCGAGCAAAAAGCTGACGAGCTGGAATGGTGGCTCGATGTCGAGAAGCGCCGGCCGGCTCCACTCACCCAGATGAAGGCCACGAAAGGCGTGGCCCCCGACATCAGGAGACCACCATGCCCAGGTATCTCTTCTCAGGCACTACAGCGGCGGCCCGGAGCCGCACCACCCTTCCCGCCGCTGGACCAGTGGGCGCCCGAGGACGTGGAGGCGCACATGGCCTTCCTCCGCCAGGTCGAAGCGCTGCTGCAGGAGAACGGCGAGTACGTCGACGGGCAGGCGCAGACCTGGGTCCGCTACGGCGGGCCACCACCGACGGCCCGCTGCCCGAGACCAGCGACCTGGTGGCGGGCTGCTACCAGCTCGAGGCCGAGATCGCCGCCCTGCACGGCGATGCGCAAACGCCGAGGAGACCGACTGGCCGCAGATCCTCTCCCGGTACGACGACCTCGTCGCGCTCAGCGACGACCCGGTCCGCGACGATTCCGCCGCCATGCTCGGGCGCTCGGTGGCGGTCGGCCACGTCCGCGGCAGCGAGGCCGTCCTGCGCGAGACCGAGCAATTACGTGAGATGCTCGGCGGCCGCCACCGCTGGCACGCCGTCCGGGCTCCGCCCGGCGCGCCACGACCGTCGCCGAGCGCGACCACCTCGTCCGCCAAGCGGCGGGGGCGCGGCGGTGAGTGTGCAGCGAAACATCCACGGGAGACAACCTCGCTCAGCGCCCGACCCGGTAGCGCAGGTGGGTGACTCCCGTCCCCTCGCGCACGCCGACCGGCTCCAGCTCGATCTGCTCGGCCCCGAGGTGCTCGAAGAGGCGGCGGCCTTCGCCAAGCAGGACGGGGATCAGGTGGATCTGGATCTCGTCGAGGACACCGGCGGCGAGGGCGAGCTGGGTGACGCCGGCGCCGTGGACCAGGACGTCCTTGTCGCCGGCGGCCTGCTTGGCGCTGGCCATCGCGGTCTCGACGTCGCCGACATAGGTCACCAGAGGCCACTGCGGGTCGGTTCCGGACTTCTGGCGGCTGAGGATGAAGATCGGGACGCCGTCGTGATGGTCACCGCCCCAGCCTTTGGCGGGCTCGAAGGTGCCGCGGCCGGCGACCACCGCTCCGGTCGCCATCGCCTCGTCCATCACCTCGCCGTCGACCCCGGCCGGCCGGCCGGGCACTCCCCCGTGCTCGGTGGGGGCGCCGGCGAAGATCCACTCGTGCAGGCGATCGCCACCGTCGCCGAGGCCGTTGTCCACGGTCTCGTTGGGGCCGGCGATGAAGCCGTCCAGGGACATCGACATAAAGAGCACGGTCGCGGACATCAGTTCCCTCCTTGGGTCTTGGCGGCGAGGACGTGGATGACGGCGCCGTCGGGATAGGCGGTGGTGGAGACGGGCGCGAAGCGCTGGGGCTCGGGCAGGCCGTGCCAGAGGGGCAGGCCCGCGCCGAGGGCGACGGGGTGGACCGTCAGCCGCCGGCCGGGCAGCCGCAGTGCACGAACGCCGCCGAACTGACCACGCTGCAGGGGCTGGAGGACGTCGAGGGCACCGGCGCCGGCGACAACCTCGTCGGCGACAGCGGACCGAATCAGTTGCTGGGCCGGGGCGGGCCGGACGACATGCTCTCCGGCGTCGGCGACGACCTGATCCTCGCCAACTCCGGCGACTCCGACCCTGTCGTCGACTGCGGCGAAGGCTTCGACACCGCGCTGATCGACTTCTCCCCTGCCTTTACGGACGGCCCGCCGGTCGCCTGCGAGTCGATCGAAGAACGCGCCCCGAACAGTTTCCGCCCCCCGGACACGCCCCCCAACCCCGAACCGGAACCCGAAACGCAGACCCCGCCGCCACCGCCGCTTCCCCCGGAACCGAAGAAGCCGAAGCCACCCAAGCCCGACCGCACCCCGCCCGCGACCCGCCTCGGCCGGCATCCGCCTCCCCAGCTCTTTACCGCTAACGCCCGCCGCCGCGTCATCTTCGCCTTCAGCGCCTCGGAGCCGGGATCCAGCTTCCGCTGCCGCATCGACCGCAAGCCCTACCGCTCCTGCCGCTCACCCCGCGCCTACCTGGTCGGCCCGGGAACCCACGCTTTCCGCGTCTTCGCGATCGACGCCGCCGGCAACAGGGATCGCACGCCAGCCGCATTCCGCTTCAGGCTTTCGCGCTGACTCATTCGTAGCGCTCCGCCAGGGGCACCGACCCTTCGATCGACGAGCTGGAGTTGGACCTGCCCACCGCGGTGCAGGCGATCGAGGATGAGCAGGAGACGCCGGCCAGGTAGCTGAAGGCCGCCGGGTTGGTGGAAGGCTGGATCGCCCATTCACTTCCGTTGTAGCTCTCGATCAAGGTTTTGCGTTCTTCGCCGCCGCCGACTTTTTTGACGGCGTAATTGCCCACCGCGGTGCAGGCGCTCGCCGCCGTGCAGGAGACCGAGCGCAGGACGCTTTCGGCTTCGTTGGTTGGGTTGGGACTGGTGCTCGCCGACCAGCTGGTCCCGTTCCAGCTCTCGACCAGGGTCTTGGTCGGTTGGCCGTTTTCGCGCTGCTTGCCGACCGCCTTGCAGGAGGTCGAGGTGGCGCAGGAGACGCCTTCCAGGCCGGCGTTCACCGCGCCGGGCGGCAGGGAGAGGCTGCTGACCGTCCAGGCGGTGCCGCTCCAGCGGTAGACCACCGGCTTGCTCGCGGCTTCGCCGACCGCGGTGCAGACGCTGGTGCCGACCGGGCAGGAGACGCTCATCATCGCGTTGACGGCGCTGCCTTCGGTGGGATTGGGGACGCTCTGCAGCGACCAGACGGATCCGTTCCAGCTCTCGGCCAGGGGCTTGTATTCGCTGCCGAGCAGGTAGTAGCCGACCGCGGTGCAGGCGGTGGACGAAGCGCAGGAGATGTCGCGCAGATAGGTCGCGCTCGACCCGGCAGGTATGGCGATCGGCTGCTTGGAGCCGGTGCGTTTGGAGAGCCCTGAGCCGACCAGCTTCCAGGCGGAAGCTTCGGGGTTTGCCTGGTTGCGGTTGTAGACGACGGTCTCCACGCAGACCGAGGTCGTCGGGCAGGAGACAGCGGTGGCCGAGCCGGTCAGTTCCTTGACGTTCGCCCATTCGGTCCCGCTCCAGGCCTCGACCAGATTGCCGGTGGTGTATTCGTCGGCCCCGACCGCCAGGCATTCGGTGGCGCCGGCGCAGGAGACGTCTTCCAGCTGCACTTCGGTCCTCGGGCTGGGGACAGGCGTTGACTGGGTGGACCAGGAGGCGCCGCTCCAGCGCTCCGCCAGGGGCATCACCGGCAAGGACAGGCTGGTCTTCTGAGGCCGATATTTACCTGCCGCGGTGCAGACGGTCGCCGTGGGACAGGAAAGCCCCCGCACTTCGATCCCACTGCCCCCTTCCGGGCCGGGAGTAAGTTGATTGAGAAGCGGTCGGCCTTCGGGCGGAGCAATGCTCTGTGAAGCCCAGATAGTGCCGTTCCAGTGGTAGCCGAGGAGTTGCTCGCCGGCGGCGTTGCACGAGGTCGGTGAGGAGCAGGAGAGCGCCTTCAGCCGACCTTCGATTCCGCCGGAGAGGAGAGTCCACCCCGTCCCGTTCCATTCCTCGAGGAAGGCCCGCGGGTAGACCTGGAGGGTGTTGCCTTCTTTGTTGGTGTCCCCCACCGCCATACACCGGCTTGCGGTGGAACAGAAGACATCTTCGAGAACAGTTTCCTGCCCCCCGGAGGGATTGACTGGTGACTGCAGCGACCATTCGGTGCCGTTCCAGCGCTCCGCCAGTCCGACGCTCGCATTGCTCGAAGAACTCGTGGTGGCGGTGCCAACCGCGGTGCAGGCACTCGTGGAGCTGCAGGAAACGGCCGAGAGCCGGTCCAGGGACTGACCGGACGGGTTGGGGGAAGGCACGATCGTCCATTCGCCGCCACTCCAGGACTCGACCAACGTCCGTTCTTCGCTGATTTTGCTTTTGTTTTCCGAGAGCGCCGACGCATACCCGCTTACGGCGATACAGCTCGTCGCCGACGGACAGGAGACGTCCGGCGAGCCGACGTGGGTATTGGCGACGATCGCGCTCGGGGTGGGCATCGAGACCGGCGTCCAGACGCTGCCGTTCCAGCGCTCGGCGAAAGGCCGGCGGCGGGTGGTCGGGGTGTAGAGGCCGACCGCCATGCATGCATTGGCGGAGCTGCAGGAGACAGATTCCAGTCTCGGATTGGTGCCGCCCAGAGGGCTCGGAACCGTCATCGACACCCACTCGCTGCCGTTCCAGCGCGAGGCAAAGGTCGTGCTGCCGGTACCCCCGACCCCGACGCATTCGGTCTTCGAGACACAGGAGACATCTTCAAATTCGGTGTCTTCCGTCGTCCCGGCCGGTGGAGGCACCGGCTGCGTCGCCCAGACCGAGGTCATGAACTGCTGGTCCGGGCCATAGCTCGTGCCAGCGCTGTTTGAGACAACAAGGCGGTAGTGGTAGGTGGTATCGGGTTCTACCGGTACCGGTAGGCCAACTTCGAGATCCCCGGTGCCTGACCCGATGCTCTTCGGCGAAGCCGGGACGTTGCTCCCGTATCCGGTGGTGGTGCCGTATTCAAACCAATAACTGGCAGCCAAACCGCCGGGACTGGCTACCCCGTTCAGTTGCGCAGAGTGGGTCTGGAGGCCGGATGCGGGAAGGGTGACCGCTTCTCGTCCTGGCGGACGCAGATCTGCGAGAGGCTCATGGCTGCCATCGAGTGAGGTGTCGATCCAGTCGAGACTGCCTTCGCGCAGTAGCTTTGCCTTGATCGCTTCGACGTCCGCCCTCGAGTTGGGGTTGGTTTCGCTGGCCAGGATCGCCGCCGCGCCGGCAACGGTAGGAGCGGCCATCGAAGTGCCCGACTCCACCTTGTAGGTTCCACCCGGCCAGGTCGAGTAGATACAGGTGCCGGGAGCGGCGATGTCGACTGCGGGACCCCAGTTGCTGTAGCTGGCAAGGCGGTCGTCGTTGCCAAGCGCAAAATTAGCGCCGCAGTATTTTTCACTGACGAGACCGGCTGGGAGGCCGTCGTAGTCCGACAGAGCGGAGACGGTGATCGCATCGTCAAAACCAGCGGGCGAGAAGTTCCGCGCGTCTTCGGCCGAATTTCCTGCCGAAACGGTAAAGACAACACCGGCGCCAACCATCCTGGCAACCGCTTCTTCCATCACAGTGAGGTGTCCTTCGAAGCCAATGCTCATGTTGGCCACCTCGATTTGGGATGCGTGTGCGGTCACCCAGTCGATCCCGGCGAGCGTGGTACTGAGGGGCACGCTCGGGCCTTCACTAACCCGCACGGCCCAAAGGCGGGCACCAGGGGCCACGCCGACGGTGCCGAAGCCGTTGTCGATCGCTCCGATGATCCCGCCAACGTGAGTACCGTGGCCGTACGTGTCAGTCCCTTGTCCATCGATGCAGACTTCGCTGGTGCAGTCGCTTCGGGCCACGACGTTCAGGTCCGGGTGGGTGTAGTCGATACCCGTGTCGATCACCGCCACGTCGACGTTGACCCTGGCGTCGTCGATTTCGTCGATGTCGAGGGCGGGAACCTGGGGGGCGAAGATGCGCGCGACACCCGTCGGGATCGTTTGAGCCGACAGGCTCCCCTTGCGGTCGGCGACGATATATCTGACCTCGGGGTCGTCACGCAGTTCTGCGACCGCCGACTTCGACAGCTCGGCGGAATAGCCCTTGAGTCCATGGCGGTAGACAGAGCCGACGTCACCGTCGACATCGGACGTCTGGTCCTCGGCGATGGCCCCCGGGTGCTCGACGGTGTTATCGAGGACCACGATGTAGTGACCGGGAATCTTGTTGCCCGTCGCGTCCGATGAGGCTGCAAGCGCCGAAGGCGCCAGCGAACAACACAGCAGCAGGATAAGCAGCGCACCAACCGCGGTTCTCCTACCTGGGCGCACACCCGTACGAATCGCTTTGCCTCTCATCCCTGATCCCTCCCACCTCTGTTGCGAACGGAGGAAGCGTCTCTCGGCAAGGGGTAACTCCGCCATGCCACTGTGGCCGGAATCAATCCGGCTTTCCCCCGATGTGTGCAGTTTCCGGTGCTAGCTGCTCGAGTAGCAGCGAGGTCTGCAGCTCGGCGGAGATTGTGCTGACCTGCTGACCGAGCAAATCCTCGATCGCACCGAGGCGGGTACTGACCGTGCGCCGGCTCACCCCTAGCGCCGCCGCAGCGGCCGACGCGTTTCCGCCCGCCGCAAAGTAGGCCCGCAACGTCGCTTTGGCAGCCTCCCCACCGTCCCGATCGGCTTCGAGCGGCACCAGGTACAGCTGCTGTAGCGAGGAGGCGAGGAGCCGGTCGCGCAATGTCGCGGCGAGAAGCGGTGCTGCGCCGTAGCGCAGGAAACGCTGCGGATGGCCGCGAGCCAAAGGCTGGATCGCCACTGCCTGTCGATGGCTCTGCCGCCAGCCTTCACGGCCCCGAGCCGGCTCCCCCATGCCAACGCCCTCGGAGCCCCCGCCGAGGGCGGATTCGATCTCATCGCTCTCGCGCCGCCCTGGTTTCCGCCGCCCACCGACCCACATCCAGCAGGTCACTTCGTCCCGCTGGACGAGCAGCAAAGCGCGATCCAGGCGCTTGGCCAGATCCCGCACCGGTCCGGCCAGACCTGGCGGAGCTACAAGAGCGATGTGCCATCCCTCGAGGTCGTAGCGAAGATCTCCCGCGTCCAGTAGCCGTCCGGCGAGCAACCCTTCGACAAGTCTCAGGCGCTCTCCGCTGGCGCCCTGAAGCAACTCGACCTCTCGCCGGTACTCCTCGCCGACAGCGACGAGGAGCTCGTCGAGGCCGGCGGCCAAGGTCCGCAGTAGACCCTGCAGCTCGTCGCGGGGGATGTCGACCTGGGCGACGATCAGATCGGCGAGAAATGCCTGTCCGGCGCAGTAGCGCCGCACCACGGAGTCGAGCGTGACGCCATTGCGCGCCGCCAACCGCGCCTGGACCAGCAGGGCGGCAGGAGGCGGTGGGAAACGGCGCGAGTGGCCACGGTCGAGGATCTCGAGACCATGGCCCAGGGCTGCGGTGACCGCGGCATCCAAGCCGACGAGGTATCCGCTCTCTGCCTCGGCAGTCGGCTCGTCTATCCCATGCACGAGAGCAAGCACGGCCTGCTCCAGATTCCCACGCTGGCCCTTCAGGGTCGAGATCAGGGTTGAGACGCTTGTCGACCGAGTGCTCAATCGACGGCGACTCCAGCGCTGCGCACGAAAATCGGCCGTCCCGGAACCCGGGGGGAGGGGATCCTCCGCCCGGGCCCGGGACGACCGCGCCGTCTCGGCCAGGGAGTGCCGAGAGACGCCGTGCCGTCGACCATCGGGGAAAGGGCCGGCGACAGTCTGCGCGGGATCGCTCCCGCAAGATTTCGATCGAGGGACGCCGCCGTCTTCATCCGTCCACCCTCGAGAGCCGCGCTGCTTTGGCACGGCCGTAGTAGGGAATCAAGGTCAGCTCGACGAGCTGACGTTGAAGCTCGGACAGATCCGGTTGTTGTCCGTAGGAGAGCCAGCTGCTGACCGTTGCCGCCAGGCCGCCGACGAGGAACTGCTCCGTGCACGAGGGCAGCTGGGTCCGATAAGGGCTGACGGCACGGACCCCAGCCAACAAACCCGCCAAGCGCTGAAACGAATCCAGGATGCGACCCGCGAGCTCAACATCTACCGCCAGCGAGCCGACCGAAAGCATCTGGAACTGCGCCGGGGCCGTACTCGCGAACGTCAGGGTGGCGCCTACAGCGTCCCTGATCTTCGCCGGCCACTCGTCCCGGCCACAGCTATCGACGATTTCGACCATAAAGCGCTCGAAGATCAGTTCGTGGGAGGCGAGCACCGCCTCGAGCTTGTTGTCGAAGTGCGCATAGAAGGTGCTGCGCGAGACTCCGGCGAGCTCAATCACCCGTTCCACGGTGAGACTCCCGTAGCCGTGCTCGGCTACCGCTCTGGCGATCCCGTCGGCGATACGACCGCGCTGATGCGCGGCGACCTCCGCCGGCTTGAGTCCATGGCGGCCCCGCGGCAGCGGGTCTGGACTGGTGGCCTGCACGGCTACTGTCCTCGGGCGGCGAAGGAGGTGGTCCCCACCGCTTCCCCCCCGTGGAAGACGTCCTTCTTGCCCTGCGGCTCGGCGAAGAGCTGGTTGAAGGTGGCCGCCATCCCGGGGTCGAGGGTGAGGGGTGCTCCGGTGAGCGAGAGCTGCCGGCTCCTGGCGACGGCCTCGAAGGCCCCGGCTCCCAGAGACGCGAACGGAATCCGTCCCACCTTGCCCGCGTAGGGAGGCGAAGGCTGGGCGTTGACTTCGGCGCTGGCGCTCTGGGCACCGAGATCGAAGCGACTTTCGCCCCAGAACAGCTGGCCGCCGCCAAGCTGGAGGAATTCGAGCGACCCTTCGGTCTGGGCGTAGCCTTCGGTGCCCAGCGGAGAGAGTTTGCCGCCGCCGATAGGGAGGGTGAAGGCACCGGGATGTTCGGCCGGGAAGATCGGGTTGACGGCGACGAAGAGGGAGCGCAGCTTGGCTTCGAAGCCGGGGTCGAAGCTGAGGGTCGTGGCCCCCTCGGGGAGCAGGGTGACCGTCTGCGGCGAGGCGCTGGTCGCGCTCCGCGCCAGCGCCTGACCGGCCTCCAGCACTCCCGGCAGCCGCAGCTTCTTGCCGAGGCGGGTAGCGAGGGTCCTCGAGAGGGCGAGCGAATCAACCTCAATGCCGATCCCGAAGCCACGGCGGGCCACGGTCGTGGTTGCCCCACTGCCGAGCTTCAGCTGGGAGCCGCCCACTTTGGCGGAGAAGGGCGATCGGCCGGCCGAGGTTTTCAGCTGCAGGGCCTTGATCGGGATCCGCCGGCGACCGTGGGCGATCACGAGGGCGCCTTCGTGTCGCAGGGTGCCGTTGGAGGTGGTCGGATCCAGCTTGCCGCCGGAGACCGGGAAGCTGACCGTCCCATGGCTCAATCGCGCCGGCGCCACGGCGCCCAGCGTGGCCCCGCTGCGGTGCAGCAGGCCGAGGAAGGAGGGATCGAGGACCAGGCGGGTGGTCCCGCCACCGACCGGGTCATAGGCGGCCTGCGCGGCCGGCGGCAGCGCCACCAAGAGGAGCATCGCGAAAGCGGCGAGTGCCGGCCGCAGGCTCATCCCGCCACCCGGCAGGCCTTATCGACGGTTAGCGCAATCGGTTTGCGCTCGGCGAAGCCGAAGCTGACCCGGGCGAGGGGAAAGGCGGTGGCCTGGGTCCCCGGCAGCGCCGGGCAGCCGGCGTTGAAGTAGCTCAGCTGCCTGCCGTGCCAGCGGTATTTCCGTCGCAGAGTCAGCTTGATGCGGTCGACGAAGCCCCAGTTGCCGAGGGTCGCCGGCAGCGAGGCCGAGAGCTCGGTCCCGTAGGGGCCGCGGTGGATGTGGCTGATTTTGAAGACGACCAGAAATGAGGTGGCGAACGGGCTCCGGGTGTAGATGTGGGCGAAGATCGCCGGCCGGCCACCTTCGCGGCCGTTGAAGATCAGCAGGCGCCCCCGGGTCGGGAACGGCTTCTGGTCGGGGAAGACGACGTTGGCCCAGAAACGACCGGAGCCGACCAGCGCCTCGCCGCACTCCCGCAGCGAGCGCGCGGTAGAGGCGGTCTCGATCTGCCCCCGCCGGCAGGTCGGCAGGCCGGTGGAGCGCAGCAGGCCGTGGCGGTTGACCTCGATGTCCATCGTCTGCAGCTGGGGCGGGATAGTTTTCGACGGGGTGCCGATGTGGCCGGTGACGAAGACCGCGATCGGGGCCGTCCCGGTCCGCGGCAGCCTGAACGGCTTGATCTGGCTCTGCACGGTGATCCGCAAATCGCCGTCCTGGATCACCGCGCTGTGCGCTACCGGGATGCCGATCAGGGTCATGCCGAGCACCGCCAGGGCCCCCGCCCTCTTCCGCATCGGAGGCCTACCTGCCGCCCTTCTTCTTGCCCTTGGCGCCGCAGGTGGCCTTGACCGCCGGGTCAGTCCGCAGGACCTTGCCGTTCTGGCCGGTGAAGGCCAGCTTCGCCCGGTGCTTGCCGCGGCAGATGTCGGTCGAGTTGACCAAAAGGCCCTTCTTGCCGCCCTGCATTTCGAGCACGAACTTGCTCACGGGAGCGTCGGGGAGGGCTTCGAAGGTGTTGCGGATGCGGCCGTCGACCGAATCGATCCGGCCGACCAGGTCGATGTTGATCTTGCCCGAGTTGAGCGCGACCACCAGGTCGGGCAGCGGGTGATTGGAGGAGCGTAGGTAGACCGGGCCCGAGAGCGGTTCGTCCAGCAGCGGCGTGGTGGCATGGGCTTTGCCGTAGATCGAGGCGGCCGGGCACATTTCGCCGGGGACGAGGCCCGCTTTGAACTGCACCCGGGTGCAGATCGTTTTGATGTGCGCGTTCTCGAGGAACTCGGAGTGCGGCAGGGTCACCTGGGCGTCCCTGATGTTGGCGTTGTTGCCTTTGGGATAGGTGACGACCGCCTTCAGCGCCGGGTGAGAGTTCCGCTTCGTCCCGCCTTTGAGGAAGATCCCCAGCTTCGGCTTGAAGGCCAGCGAGGCGCAGTCCGCCGCCTGGAAGGGACTGGTGACGGTGACCGGCTGGTCGTCGGCTTCGCTGCCGAAGTCAAGGCCGGAGCCGAGCACCGTCGAGGCGGTCGAGGTCCGCTTGCAGGAGGTTGGGTTGAGGGTGAATTCGGGCCGGTCGGTGTAGACGCGGATGTCGCGGGCGTGGACAGGGACGCCCTCGATGATGTGGGGGATCGGGTCAGAGTTTGCCGCGTCGATGAACACTTCCGCGGTTTCCGGATTCACCTTCAGCGCCTCGCGGATGACCACCGTGCCGACGTCGAACGGGCCGACCTTGGCGGCGGTGATCGCGGCGATCGAGAGGGCCGAGCCGTTGTAGGGGCCGGCGAGGTAAACGCTGCCGGGCACGTAGGTGAGACCGGTGCCGATTCCGGCGCCGACCAGGGTGCGGCCGATCTGCGAAGCGGCCGGGCAGGAGGGGAACGCCAGCTCCTCGCCGGCGCCGCCGTTGTGTTCGCGGGTCCGCGCCGCTTCGATCGCGGCGTCGGGACAGAATGGGATCCCGGCCAGCTTGCCAACCAGCCCTGGCGGCAGCTTGATCGAGAAGTGGGTGAACTCCTGTTCGGCGTCGGTGCGGGTCAGCCGCAGGTTGAACGGCGAGTAGCGGCCGGCCGCGTTGTTCAGGGTGCCGGCCATCAGGCCCGGGTGGAAGGGCGGAGTGCCCCCGCTCGGACAGGCGCCACCGTCGGCACCGCGTTCGATCTGGAAGCTGCCGGTCGCGGTCACCGCTTCGGAGTCGTCGGCGGCCGAGAATGGGGTCATCCGCACTACGGTCTTGTATTCGCCGCAAGCGGCGGGCGTTGCCAGCGGGGCTCGGGCGCCTTCGCGGAAGTGCAGCTTGAAGGAGCTGTAAGGGATCGGCGGCAGGTGATCGAAGGTAGTGGTGATCTGCCCGGTCACCTGGTCGAACTCGACCTTGCCCGCCTGCTTGACGAGGACGCCGCGTTCGGGCGCCCGCGCCACCAGGTAAAGGGCGGTGAGGGTGCCGAACGGGTTGTCGAACGGCGTCGCCAGGTAGACGGCGCCTTCAACCGGTTCTTCGAGCAGCGGCGTCTGGGCGATGACGCTGCCCAGCTTCGAGGCTTCCGGACAACCGGCGCCGGGGGCCGAGTCGATCCTCTCTGCCGCGTATTGCGACGGACTGCAGACACCGATTCCGTCGGCGAGCGCCGGATTGACGGTGACCCCCTCGGGCAGGGTGACGACGGTCTTGCGCGGCTCCGATTCGGCAACCGCGCCGGAGCCGAGCAGGCCCTGGTTCGGAAGGCTCAGCTCGAAGTCAAGCCCGCTCGGGTTTGACGCGAGCTTCGAGGTCGGTTGCGCGGCGATCTTCGGCGTGAACGGCACCCCGTCGCAGCCGGTCAACGGTTCGGGGCTTCCGGCGCTGTTGCGTATCGGCACCGTTTCAGTCACATATTTGTCAGGTACTTCTTTAGAATCAATACTGATAGTCGTGTCCAGCTGCCCACATGAGGTGGGGAGCGTGAGATAGGCTGGCCGCGGCGCCGCTGCAGCGCACCCCTGAATGGCACCTGCACCCGGGCTGATGCACACCCGATCGGGATCGTGGTCCGAATCCGAAGGGGCTCCCCAGATGGTCTCAGTCACATGGGTAATGGTCAGCGGGATGTTCGGAGCCGCAACTATCAAGCCGTAACCATTTTCGCTGTCCACCGACGCGTTCTGGAGGGGGGTGAACTGAAACAGTGAGAACCCAAGCGTCGTCGGCAGGCCCGGGGTCGGCGCAAGATTGTAAAGCGGACTCTGGAGTTCGCCAAGACCCACCACGTTTGCCCTGAGGATGCCGACCTGGGTGTCTCCCGAGCAGTGGGGAGCAACCCCCTCGAACTCTTGGCGAGGGCAGAAAGGGATCGACTGAGGATTTCCCACGAGGCCGGGAGGCAAGCGCACCAGTACATCGCGTATGGCGCCTCCGATCGGCTCTTGGGTCGATTCGTCGACATTGACGTTGAAGTTGACCACGAACCGATCCGGATGGGCTCCCGCCTGGGTCTCGATCGAGCCATCGCTGCGCAGTGGGGTTACCGAGACCGATCCCGGGACGAAGCCGAATTCGTCTGCTTGGGCGAACGCCGGCAGTGCAAGGCAGAGCAGCGCGACGATAGAGGCGAACAGTTTCCTGCTGAAGATCATTTTGCGCCTCCGCGATTGCGCTTGCCGTTGTTGTTGTCCTTGGAGTGCTTGCTTTTGTGCTTCTTCTTATGGTGCTTCTTGTGCTTGCGGGCCGGCGGTTTTTCGTCGAGGTTGCCGGCGCCGTCAAAACCCAACGAGGCTGGGGTCGGATCGTTGGGAGGGGAGTACGGCGGTTGGCAGGCTTCACCTTGGCATTCGCTCCTGGCGACTTCAGTTTCGGCGGGAAACCCGCCCCCTTCCCTCGCCACGTACACGTCCAATAGGTCATCCTTGTCCCTTAGGACGAGCTGGTCGCGGGTCGTGAAGAACACGTTCTTACCCGTGGTATCGGCAGCAAGGAAATTCGAATCGACCGGTTCGCGACCAGCTGAGATCAGTGAGACACAGCCCCCTTCTTTGGCGCAACTTCCAGTGCCGTCAGGCTCGTACTGGTAGACGTCTTCGACCCCGTCATTGGTGTCTTGCGGCGACAGAGAATCGCGGCTATCGAAGTACACGCGGCCGCTATCGCTGACGAAACGGGTCTGCTGTAGATAACCGCCACTCGTCTTCGTGGCCGGTAGAGCCGAATTCCCAAGCGGCAGCGCGCCTACCGGGTTGCAGGAGGCGCAGGTCAGGGCATCGCTATCCGAGTGGTAGACGTAGACCTCTTCGCAAGTCCCTTCCGGATCGAATCCATGCGGGCAGATGCCGAAATTGTCGGCTTCCGTCAGTTTTGCTTCCGAGATAAAGGCGAGCACATGCCCGTCGGGGCTGGTCTGCGCCGAGCGTTGAGCCGGGGCCGGGTGCCAGTCTCCGGATTCGCCTGCACCGGTGTTGTTGTCTCCCGGGAGCAAGGTGGCGATGAAGCGGACTGAGCCTTCCTGCCAGGCATAAAGGTTGTTCTTGCCCGCTTCGGCTTCCTGTCCCTGAGCGTTGGAGTTTTCGTCAAGTACGGAGGTGCTGACGAAATAGATCCGTGATAAATCGTCGGTCTTTCCGACCATCCCTACGAAGCCGCCTTTGCCGCCGGTCAGATCGACCGCCGTTTCGGATCCGAGGTCGAAGACGTTACCGCTCGAAAGCAGCAGCCTGGAACCGTCGGGACTGGCGCTGCGAAAGTCGCCGGGAACCGGTATCTCCCGCGTCGTTTCCGCGTTTTCCCGAACATAGAGCTGCCCAGCCGCATCGCGCCAGAACACCCGCGAGCCATCGACTGAAATTGCATGATCGAGTACTTCTGCTTCATTCGGCCCGGCCGCACGTGCGCCGAAGGTTGCTCCCGGCGCTGCCGAAGAATTGCCGGGGGCGACGTTGACGAGGCGGAGATCGCCGTCCGACCATTCGTAGAGATTGAAACTGGACGGTCCGCCATCGACAGCAGCCGGAGCGACAGCGGTCGCGCCCGTGAGGGCGTCATTGGCCGCGAAGAAAACTCGCGAAAGATCCGCGGAGGCTCCGGCGTAGAGGAGAAGGAATTCGTTCGCCCCCTCGGTGTCCCGGTTGGGTGGCGTCTCCTTCAGCAGAGATTCGAGCGCCAAGGGATCGTTGATCGTCTGGGTCAGAAGGTTGTGGTAGTCCAGCGGCGCTTCAGGAGCCAGAGACGGGTTGTTCACATAAATGATGGACCTTTCCAAGGCGGGGTCGAGACCGAAGGAAGCGAACCCCTGCCCCGGCCGGGCCGTCGGCGGCCCGAGGCCGGTCGACTGCCAGCCGGCGGCGGTCCGTCGAGCGACGTTCTCGTCATACTCGGTCGGGCCCACGTTTAGACGAAACGGCTGGCTCCGATAGGCAAGCGATTCGCCGTCAGGCGACACCTGCACGGGGAAGCCGGAGGTAGTCGTCAAGCCTGGCTTGCAGCCAGCGCAGCTGCCGCGATTTGGCTGTAGGGGGAGAGGCTCGCCCCCGTTCTTCTGCACCGGCGAGACAAGCTCATAAGCACGATGGTCCGGAAGTCCGGGGGACTCCGGAGCAAAGGTGCGGAAGATCTGATCGGCGCCGGCCGCCGTACCCTGGGCGCTGGTCGCAACCACCCTGTAGTGATAAGTACGTCCAGGCGCTAGCCCGCTAATACTGGCCGAGGCAAGCAGAGGAACCTGTCCGCTGCCGAGTTCAGCGCCCCCGACAGGGGCCTCGGATGCTCCCGCGAACCTTTCCGAGGGATTGTTCGCCTCCCAGGCCACTTGGTCGATGTACTGGAACTTGAAGCTGGTCAGAGAACCCTTGGGATTGATCAGGGCATGCAAACCTGCACTCGTCGTCCTGACACTTGAGACGCTCTCCGATTCAACGACGGGCGTCAGGTTGGGCGGACGGGAGAAAATGTAGCCGAGCGCACTTTGTTTTGGATCGCCGCCGATACCTCCCTGGTTGTCACCGTTCGGCGCGACGCCGTATAGAACCCCCGGAGGGTTTCCTTCGCCGAACACACGGGTGGGATCGAAGGCAAGGGTGGAGATGGAATCGCGCTCTGGAACGGCTTTGAACGGCGGGTCCGTCTCGACGAATTTACCCTGAGCGTTACAAGGATTAAGAAGGTGCAGTTTGCGATTGGCGCCACTGTAGTAGAAGACTTCACCGGTATCCGGGTTTACCGTGAAAGCGGTAATCCCCGAACCGACGGTGTAAGTACACACGGGTTTGTCCCTTGAGACAGAGAGGTCGTACTTAACAATAAAGCCATCCCCTCCGGCATAGACGTTGCCAGAATCGTCGAGTACAGGGTAGCGCGGAGAAGGTTGGCCGAAGGTGCCTCCGATATCGCTGTCTTTCCCGGCGTAGACGTAGTGTGCATAGTCACCTGGACTCTGTGGCTTGAAGATCATCAGGCGTCTGTAGAAGTCGCTCGGGTTGTCTTCGTCGAAGACGTAGACTTCGCCGTCATCGCTGACGGCGAGGCCTTCAGCCGAGTGAATTCGGTCCGGGCTCTGCGAGGCCGTCTCAGTAAATGCAGCCCTCAAGCCAAATTCGCCGATAATTTCGGAGCCATCCGGGCTGAACACTGCGATGAGCGGTAGGTCTTTCCCCCTGCTGGAGTTGAGCAGATAGACGTTGCCAGTGCTCTGGTCGATGTCCACATCTATGCCTTTGTTACCCGAAGGCCGGCTACCGCACGGCGGTGAGCCCGGCACGATCGGACCGCAGCGGTCTACCCTGGTAAACGTCTCTTCGAAGGTTCCATCGGGGGCGTAGCGGGCAACGCCGGCTTCCAGTAGCGGATTGCCCGCGATCGCGCCAACCGAGTTGGGTGGCACGGCCACGAATACAGTTCCTTTTGGCACACCGCCAGCGCCGGTGCGGTTGATTGCCATACCGGATGCGCCGCCAAGCTGGACCTGTTCCGGCCATTCCTCCCCAGCCGCCGGAGGGGTCGAAGTTCCTCCGAAGGTGGTCACGGTTTCGTAAGTAGCAGCAGTCGCCGCAGTGGAAGCTGCTGCCAGACCGAGGATCAGCAAGATGGCCGTGATGTGCGCCAGGCGACAAATGTGCGCTTTCGAAAAGTCGGGCATCATTGATCCTCGTCTCGCTTGGTTTTTGGGGACTCAGTCAGGTGTAACTGAATCCGCCCCGGTGGAAGCCGGGGCGGGTTTGCAGCGACTAGGACGTCGGTGACGTCACTGCCCAGGTTCCATAAGCATTGGTCGGGCTCGTGCCGGCGGGCCTCTGGAAGTTGATCAAGGCCCCTGCGGGTCCAAACCCAATTTCAAATGGTTCACCAGGTGGGTGAATGCCCTGCTCAGTCGCTTCCTGCAATTCCTGGCTGAACACGCAGAGCGTGCCGGGTTTCGCTTCTGGCCTGGCGTTCATGTCGTTCAGTTTCCAGCGGCATCCGGTATCTATGCAGGCTGGTTCGCTCGGTTCTACGCTGCACTTGACACCGGCTTTTTCGCCGAACCGTTCAAGTTCAATCTGTTCGGGGGTGAAAAAGAATGCTTCACCTGCTTCGGGCAGTGGGATGGGGAAAGTGGCGGCAACATTGAATTCCATGAAATCTCCGGCCGGGAGCGCAGCAGTCCACGTGCCGGTCTCGGTCTTACCGGGCGGAAGGGTTTCGGTGAACCCGGTTTCGCCGTCTTCACCCGGTTTGCCCTGAATTCCCTGAATTCCCTGTTTGCCCTGAATGCCTTGGTCGCCCTGAGCGCCGGTGTCGCCCTTGGGACCAGCGGCTCCTGCTGGGCCGGCCGGGCCTGGCAGACCTGCGGCTCCCGGGGCCCCGGGAGCGCCCGCGTACTTCTTGGCGATCTTCGTGACTTCCTTCTTCTGCTTGCCCGTCAGCGCGCCCGAGGCTGCCAGTGCGGTGCCGGTTAGCCCCGCGACCAGGGCGACGATGGCGATCAGGAAGCCGGCGGTGCCGAGCCTCTCGTGGATGCGGTGGATCATCGGTGAGATTCCTCTTCTCTATGTCGTCGAAGGAGAAGCGGCTCGGCTCCCCTTCTTCCCTTTGGGCCTCTACCTCAGCTGCCCCTCGCAGCCCGTGGCCCGTCTTGCTTCTTCCCTTGACGCGAAACCGAAGTTCCCTCGGTTTCCCTGACGTCGCGGAGAAAGTTACACAGATACGCCTACTGGTGTCAAGACAGAACTTGTTTGTTCGCTGTGGGAAAATCGACTATGCAGCGGAGAAATGGCTTGGATATAGGGAAAAGAAGGCATAGCATCGGGGTGCAGATAAACAATGAACAGATTTGTTCCTAGAAGGACGCATGCTCGAGACAAGATCAATAGGGTCCGCCGACGGGATGGTCGTGACGCCATGGGGCAACTCGGATTCGCTGAGGGAACGCCGCCTGCGACCAGGTCCCGGAGTGCCGCGCGAGGACGTCGTCCGCAACCAGCGCGAGCGCCTCTTCGGAGCGATGGTGGCCAGCGTCTACGAGCGCGGCTACGCGGCGACCACGGTCAACGACCTGGTGCAGATCTCCGGCGTCTCCAGCCGCACCTTTTATGACCTCTTCCCCGACAAGCAGGCCTGCTTCGTCGCGGCCCTGCAGGGGATCATCGAAGCGGCGGTGAGCTACGCCACCCGGAACCTCGCGGAGCCCCAGGGGGAACAGAGCTGGGAAGAGGTGGCGCGGCGCGGGTTCGACGCCTTCGCGACGATGATCGCCGCGCAGCCGGCCGCCGCGAAGATGGCCCTCATCGAGGCGCACGCGGCGGGGCCCGAGGCGCTGGTCCCGGTCGAAGGGGCGATCGCGGGGTTCGAATGGATGACCCGGCAGATGCTGGATCAGTCGCCGGAGCGCGCCGACATGCCGGCGGAGCTGGTCACCGCCCACATCGGCGCCCAGCAGGAAATCGCCCGGACCAGGTTGCGCCGCGGCACCGAGAGGGAACTGCCACAGCTCGCCGACCAGGTCTGGGAGCTGGTCAGCTCGTTCCGCCCCCCGCCCCAGCCCCTGCGCCTGGTCGGGCGGCCGCCGAAACCGGAGCCGGAAAGCCTGGCCGCCCACGACCACGCCGAGCGGGCGCTGCGGGCGTTCACCGCGGTGGTGACCGAGAAGGGGTACGAGGAGGCCACGATCGACGACGTGCTGAAACGGGCGCAGATGTCGGCGACCACCTTCTACGCCCACTTCAACGGCAAGGAAGACGCGATGCTGGCGGCGATCGACACCGCCTGCGCACAGGCGATCGCGGCCATGGTCCCCGCCTTCGCCCGGCACGACGAGTGGCTGGACGGGATCAGGGCCGCGTACGGGGCGATCCTCAACTTCCTCACCTCCCGCCCGGGCCTGGCCAGGCTGCTGGCGGTCGACGTCTACGCGGCGGGCGCGGCGGCGGTCGAAAGGCGCGACCTCGGGCTCCAGCCCCTAGATGCGCTGATCGCGAACAACACCGCCGCCTGGCCGATGATGCCACCGATCGTCTACGAGACGATTCGGGGCGCCTTCAACCAGCTGCTCTACAAGACGGTCCGCGACTCCGGCCCAGAGGGCCTGCCCCACCTGGCGCCGGTCTGCACCTACTTCACCCTCTTTCCCTTCGTCGGCGCCGAGGTTGCCTGCGCGGCGGCCAACGGTCCCGGAGCCGAGGGGCGGCCGGCGACCAAACGCCAGCGGGCCGCGGCCCACCCGCACACGACCCCGTTCCAGCCGACCGTGACCAGGTCCCTCAGCGCGGCGCTCTCGCTGCTGAGCGAGCGCTCCACCGATCCCGACACCTCGACGGCGACCCCGGCCGAAATCGCCGCCGAGATCGACGAGGACGTCGTCGTGGTCCGCAGCTTCCTCCTGGAGCTGGCGGCGACGGGTGTGGTCGAGGTCGTCGCGGGCAAACCCGGTGCCGGCGGCGAACCGTCCTACCGCTCGCTCAGCCGGCTGCACCCGCTGCAGACCGTGAGCATCCAGCAGAGCGCGATGATGTCCCGCCAGGAACGGCAGGCGCTGAACTCCGGCGTCTGGGACCTGATCGTCCGCGACGTCGCCAAGGCCTTCGAGCGGGGGAGCTACGACGAGCGGCTCGACAGCGTCCTGCTGCGGACGCCGCTGCGCCTCGACGAGCAGGGCTGGCGTGAACTCGGCAGCCTGCACGAGCAGACCCTCTACGCGGGCTTCGAGATCCAGGCGCGGAGCGAGAAACGGCTGAAGGAGTCCGGCGAGGACGGGTTCGAGGCGCGGAGCATCCAGATCGCCTTCGAGCTGCCCGGCGAGACCGACGGCTCGCAGGGCGGCGGGTCCGACTAGCTACTCGAGCCCGTGCGGGTGCAGGTGGTCCTCGGCCATCCGCTTGAGGCCGACCCGGTCGATCTTGCCGGTCGGGTTGAGCGGCATCTCGTCGAGGAAGAGGATCTCCTCGGGGGCCTTGTAGCCGATCCGCTCGCGGCAGTGGACGATCAGGTCGCCGGCGCTGGGGCGCTCGGCGCCCTCGCGCAGGGTGACGTAGGCGCGGACGTTCTCGCCGTGGACTTCGTCGTGGACGCCGACCGCACCGGCGAGGTCGACGGCCGGGTGGTCGACCAGGGCTCCCTCGACCTCGTAGGGGCTGATGTTGGAGCCGTCGTGGACGATCACCTGCTTCTTGCGGCCGAAGAACCAGAGGTAGCCGTCGGCGTCGGCGCGGGCGAGGTCGCCGGAGTCGATCCAGCCTTCGCGCAGCACCTCCTCGGTCGCCTCCGGCGCCTGCCAGTAGCCGGCCATGCTGGCGGGGGTGCGGATGAAGATCCGGCCCACCGCCTCGACCTCGACCGGCCCGCCCTGCTCGTCGCGCAGGGCGATGCTGAAGCCGCTGATCGGCCGCCCGATCGAGCCCTGTTTGATCACGCCCGAGGGCGGGTTGAGCGTCGCCAGGCCGACCTCGGTCATCCCGTATCCCTCGACGATCGGGAAGCCGGCGACGGCGGCGAACTCGTGCAGCAGCTCGGTTGAGACCTTGTCGGAGCCGCAGCGGCAGATCCGCAGCGAGTCGAAGTCGTGCGGCTGCAGGTCGTGGTCGCGGATCAGGGCCAGCAGCGCCGCCGGGATCATCGCCAGCACGGTCGGCTGCTGCTCGCGCAGCAGCGGCAGCAGCTCGTGGCTGTCGAAGGTGCGGGCGACAACCACCCGGCCGCCGACCGAGAGGGTGCTGAGCGCCCAGAGGAAGGAGCCGATGTGGGACATCGAGGAGCCCGGGAGGAAGACGTCCTCGGCGTCGAGCTCGAAGGCGGCGGCGGCGCTGGCGATCATCCAGCGCAGGGAGGAGCGGGTGTGGGTGACGCCCTTGGCCGGGCCGGTGCTGCCGAAGGTGAAGAAGATCGCCGCCGGCTCCTCGGGGTCGGGCTGGGGCTGCGGCGGCAGCGGCTCGCTGCCCACCAGCTCGTCGAAGCTGTGGCGCCAGTTGACGTCGTCGACCTCGCCGGGGAGTTCGGGGTCGGCGTAGGCGACGACGCCCAGCGGCAGGGCGCAGGCGAGCCGGCTCTCGCCGACGTCCTCGTGGCGCTCGACGTGGGCGAGCAGCGCCCGCGCGCCGCTGACCTCGAGCGCATGGTCGATCTCTGAGTGGGTGTAGCGGTAGTTGAGCGGGGTGGCGACCAGGTCCGCCTTGAAGCAGGCGAGGTAGTGGACGATCAGGGCGATTCGGTTCGGCATCAGCGAGGCGATCCGGTCCCCCGGCTCCAGCCCCAGCGCCCGGTAGCCGCCGGCCAGGCGCGCACTCTCCTCCTCCAGCTCGGCCCAGCTCAGCGAGGGGTGGGCCGAAACCAGCGCCGGCGCCTCGGGGTCGGCGTCGAGCCCGACCCGCAGCAGATCGGCCAGCGGCGCGGCGGGAGCTTCAAGCGGGAGGCCGTCGATCAGCACGGCGGTCAGCCCGCGACCCAGCTCTTGGCTTCCTCGATCTCGTCGAGGCCGACGATCAGGACCTCTCCCGGGGTCATCCAGGCGAACATCCGCATCGATTTGGCGACCCACTCGACGTCGGTGACGAGGGCGAAGCGCTTCCAGGTCGAGTGGTCGCGGACCCAGGTTCTGAAGCCGGTCTTCATGTCCTCGCCCATCGCCGCCGCCTCGAGCCCGTCGAAGTCTGTGAGAACGAAGAGCAGGCGCAGCTCGCCCGATTCGACTCCCTCCCGCAATGCGGGCTCGAGCGTCTCGACGTAGTCGGCCTTGGTCAGCTTTCCGCCGGCGCGCAAGCCGATCGTGCCGACCGGCATCCCCTCGATCCGTTCGATCACAGTCCTTCCTCCTTCACTCCGAGTACAGCGCCTCGATCTCGGCTTCGTACTTGTGGGCGATCGGGCGGCGTTTGAGCTTCATCGTCGGGGTCAGCTCGTCGCCGCCCGGCTGCCAGTCGATCGGCAGAAGCTCGAACTTCTTCACCTGCTCGACCCGGGAGAGGGAGGCGTTGCCGCGCTCGATCGCGGCCGCGACCTCCTCGCGGAGCGCCGGCGCGGCGGCGAGGGCCGCGGGCGAGAGGTCCTCGAGGCCGTGCTGCTGGGCGAAGACCGGGGCGAAGTCGGGGTCGAGGACGACCAGGGCGACGTTGTAGGGGCGATCGTCGCCGATCGCGCAGACCTGGCCGATCAGCGGGCCGGCGGCCTTGATCCTCGCCTCGATGTTTGCCGGCGACATGTTCTTGCCGGCCGAGTTGATGATCAGCTCCTTCTTGCGGTCGACGATCCGTAGGTAGCCGTCCTCGTCGAACTCGCCGACGTCGCCGGTGTGCAGCCAGCCGTCGTCATCGAGCGCCTCGGCGGTCTTCTCGGTGTCGTTGCGGTAGCCGGGCATCACCGCGCCGCTGCGCAGCAGCACCTCGCCGTCCTCGGCGATCCTCAGCTCGGCCCCGGGCGCGGGCGGGCCGACGGTCCCGATCTTGATCCGCTCGGGCGGGTTGCAGGTGCCGGCGCCGGTGCTCTCGGAGAGTCCCCAGAGCTCGGCCAGCGGCACCCCGATCGCGTGGAAGAACTCGATCGTCTCCCGCGGGCAGGGAGCGGCGCCCACGTGCGCCCAGCTGAGCTGGTCGAAGCCAACCCGCTCGCGCAGCGAGGAGAGCGCCGTCTCCTCGGCTTTAGCGTGTTCGGCGGCGAGCTCCTCCGAGGGCTCCTCGCCGGCCTGTTCGGCAGCGACCATCCGCCGGCCGACGTCGAGCGCCCACTCGATCGCCTGCCTGCGGTTGGGGTCGGCCTCGGCGCCGATCCCGATCTCCATCGCCGCCTTCAGTTTTTCCCAGACACGGGGGACGGCGAAGAACCAGATCGGCCGCACTTCGGAGAGGTAGGCGACGACCTGGCGCGGGTCGGGGCAGCAGGTGGTGGTAAGGCCGGAGCCGATCGGCCCGTAGTGGGTGGCGTTGCGCTCGGCGATATGGGCCATCGGCAGCCAGGAGACCAGCCCGCCGTCGCTGGGTAGGCGGAAGATGTCGTCGAAGGAGCGGAAGGCGGACATCACGTTGTCGTGGGTCAGCTGCACCCCCTTCGGCGGCCCGGTGGTGCCGGAGGTGTAGATCACGGTTGCGACGTCGTCGGCGCCGACCGCGCGCCAGGTCGCCTCGAAGTCGAAGCCCTCCTCGCAGCGGGCTTCCAGCTCAGCGAGCGCGAGCGAGCCGTCGCGGGGATCGCCGTCGACGACGACCACGTGCTCGAGCGCGTTGTCGCCCCCGCGCACGGCGAGCACGGCATCGAGGAAGGCCTGCTCGGTGACCAGCACCGAGTTGGCGGCGTCGGAGACCAGGTACTCGATCTGCTCCGCGGTCGAGGTGTTGTAGACAGAGAACGGAGTCGCCCCGAGGTGCATCGCGGCAGTGTCGGCGAAGTGAAACTCAGGTCGGTTGGTGAGCATGATCCCCACCGTGTCGCCGCGCCCGACCCCGAGCGCGGCCAGTCCCGCCGCCACGGCCCGCACCCGGTCGGCGTACTCGGCCCAGGTGGCGGTGAACTCGTCGCCCTGGGTGCGCAGCGCGGTCCGC
Source organism: Solirubrobacterales bacterium (assembly GCA_045805745.1). GTDB lineage: Bacteria > Actinomycetota > Thermoleophilia > Solirubrobacterales > 70-9 > VAYN01. The sequence goes on along the minus strand of JBJMKP010000002.1, from coordinate 122,622 downwards.
GAGGCGTGCTCGGCGGCGGTCACCTGGAAGGCCTCGACCAGCGTCGGCGCATCCAGTGCCTGGGGACGCGGCACGGCCTCTTTGCTCTCTCTCGCCTTCACCCTCCCGAGCATAAGCCTCGACGGACGAGGCGCAAACTCACAAGATCGCCAGCTGACGATTGCTCTCCAGGTCGAGCAGGGCTCGCTTGCGCTCGAGGCCACCGCCATAGCCGGTGAGGGCGCCGTCGGCGCCGATCACTCGGTGGCAGGGGACGACGATCGCGATCGGGTTGCGACCGTTGGCAGCGCCGACGACGCGGGCGCGCTGCCACGGCTCGACCTCGGGGTCGAAGAGGGCGGGGTCGACCTTCGCCGCCTGCTCGCCGTAGCTGGCGGTCTGCCCGTATGGGATCTCGAGCAGTGCCCGCCAGACGGCTTTCTCCAGCGGCGCACCTTGGAGGTCGAGCGGCAGGTCGAACTGCCGCAGCTCGCCGGCGAAGTAGGCGTCGAGCTGCTCGGCCGCCTCGGGGATCGCGTCCTTCCGCACACCGCCTGGGGAGCGACGGCCGGGGAAGCTCAGGCCGGTGAGTCCATGCTCGCCAACCTCGATCGTCAGCGGCCCGATCGGGCTCTCGTAGATGGTCCAGCGCTTCATCCCCATGTATGTAAGACGGCGCGTAGGACCCGAACGTGAGATTTCTCTTGCAGGAAGGTCGTTGCGTCCGGACGGCTCGCCACCATCGGAGACATGTTCCAAGTGACGATTGTTTGCTCCGACTGCGCCGAGGAGACCGATGTCGTGGTCGAGAGCCTCGACGACGTCGATCGGAAGTTCTGCGAGTGCGGCTACAGCTACGTGGTGGTCTCGGTCGCCGAGTTCGAGCCGGTCGAGATCGCGGGCGGGCAGCTGATTCAGCTGCGGCCGCGGCGAGACCACCTCAAGCACGCTGCCTGAGCCTCAGCGCGCAATGCGGGGCAGGCGGATCGCCCGCCGAAGGGTGAGCGCTTGCTGACCCGGCGGAGTGACCGTGACCTGGATCCGCAGCCGCAGCCAGCGGGCAGCGAGGTGGCGGCGGACGGTTGGTGAGAGGCGACAGCGCAGGGCTAGCGGACCGGCCGCGGTGGCGGTTCGGGAGGCAGCGCAAGCGCGGACCTCGCCGCGAACGGTGGCGATGTGGGCAGTGAGGGCAACCCCGGCAGGACCGGGAGCTTCGACCCAGATCGGCAGCACCCCGCGACCGAGCTTGGCCCGGTAGACCGGTAGCCGCGTGGAGAGCTTCAGCGCTGCGGGGATGGTGCCAGTCGAGCCACCGACCGGACTATCGGCCGAGCCTTCTTCGGACCCCCCTTCGCCGAGGAACCTCGCCAGGGCCGCCGGTCGTTTCGCGGCGAACGTGCCTACCGCGGCGACTTCGGCTGCGACCACGCCAGCGTCGAACGGCTTGCGCGGCGGCGCTTCGAGTTCCTGCCATGGGGCGAGCAGCGCCCCCAGCCGCTGTGCCTCGGCGCCGGGGTCGAGTGCGGCGACCGCGTCCCTCGCCCCCCGCAGCGCCTCTATATACAGAGCCCTGCAACCAGGGTCCGCCTGACAGGCTTCGAACAGGGCCGGGCCGGGCGGGCCGAACCCGAGAGCAGCCAGCCTCCAGCTCTGGTCGATTCCCCAGGGCAGCATCTGGAATTCGCCGAGCGGGTCGCTGTAGAGGTAGTAGTTGTGGGGTTGGGTGCGGCCGCTGTAGCCGTCCCAGTGGCCGACGTAGCGCTCGACCGCCCACATCCGCGTCATCTCTTCGAGGTCGGCGTGCCCAGTCATCCGTTCTGAGAACCCCGGCGAGGGCGCCGCGACGGCTTCGATCAGCGCTTCGAGGTCGGAGCGCTCGTCTACTTCTCCCTCGTCGACTTCGTAGAAGCCCGCGTCGCCGGGTACGACGTCGACCCCGAAGTCTCCCTCGTAGAGATGCTGGGGCGGCCCTTCGAAGGAGACGAACAGGCGCTCCAGGGCGACGTCATCGAGCGTCTCCAGGTTGAGGTGCATACCGAACTCCTCGTCGTTGACCCGCACGTCGGCGTAGCCGGTGCGCGGCGCCGGCACCCCGGCGGCGCCGAAGGCCGCATAGGCGAGGGCCTCGTGGACCATCGAGGGGTCCTGGACCATGTTGTTGAGCGTCATCTTCTTCAGGCCGAGGAATCTCTGGCCTTTGACGAACTCGTTGAACTTCAATTTGAAGGCGGCCTTGCCGTTGAGATTGCGGAAGGAGCCCTCGCCCTTGAGCCGGATCCCGACCGTGAGCGGAGCGGAGAATTCGCCCACCCCGCCCGGCGTGCCGTCGCTCGGCGCCAGCGCGAAGGTCCCTTCGACGTACTCGTCCGGTTCGGCTTCCAGCGCCGCGATCGATGCCGGCGGCAGCTGCAGGTCGACGACGACCACCGTCCCCGGTTCGTACATCTCCTCCGCGGTCAGCGCCGCGGCCGGTCCCGCCAGGCCCAGCCCGAGCAGCGCGGCGGCGAACAGAGCCGTCGCCGCTCGCAGGATCATTTGACGCCCGGCGTGGAAACGTCGCGGCTGGCCCAGCGGTCGTCGACGATGGCGCCGGCGAGCTGGTTGCTGCGACGGTGGCCGGTGACCGCAGCGAGAAACTGATCGCGCTCGAGAGCCAGCAGCCGCGTCGGCTCGATGGTGCGGACGGTGGCGGTGCGCGGCACGTCGTGCAGCAGGGCGATCTCGCCGAACGATTCGCCCGGCCCCTCGTTGCGCCGGAACTCGCCGTTTTCGAAAACCTCGACCTGGCCCGTCTCGATCACGAAGAAGCGGTCGCCATGCTCGCCCTGGACGATCACCTCCCGCCCGGCCTCGAACTCAACCGGGGCCAGGTCGTGGCTGAGCCGCTCGACGGTGGCAATCGGCAGCGGCGCGAAGATCGAGTTCTCGCGCAGCAGGTGGTAGGGCCCCTCTGCGACCGGCGCGCCGACCTCGTAGGAGCGCAGCCGCGCCCAGCAGACGACGACGAAGATCGGCATCAGGGCGCCGAGGACGATCAGGGCGCCGTCGGGGTGGAGCAGTTCGACCAGGACGATCGCCCCGAGCGAACCCAGCGCCATCGCCAGCAGGCGGCCGGCTTCCAGGGCGCTGATCACCCGCCCCATCGTCTCGTCGGAGGCGAGCCGGTACATCAGCGTTTTGCCCGCCACCTCGACGAAGGTGAAGCCGATCCCGATCCCAAACCAGGCGACATACGAGGTCCACTCCTCGGTGACGAAGCCGGGCAGCATCGTCGCCAGGCCGAGCAGCAGGCTGCCGCCGGCGATCGCCGCGACGAGGCGGCCGCGGTTCAGCATCAGCGCCAGCGTCGCGCCGCCGGCCAGCGCCCCCACCCCCCAGGCGGCGTTGAGGAAGCCGACCGCGCCCTCCTCGAGGTGCAGCATCTCCAGCGCCAGGGCGATCAGGATCACGTCGGCGAAGCCCTCGAAGAGCAGCAGCAGGACGAGGGTCAGCGAGGAGAGGCGCAGCGCCGGGTGGAAGATCAGCGCCCGCGCCCCGAGGCTGAGCTCGTGGGCGACGCCGGCCAGCTCCTCATCCTCGTAATTGGGACGGTGATCGCGGCGGACGAAGGCGATCAGGACGACGGTTGCCGCGGTGACCGCGGCGGCGACGGCGAACACCGTCGCGGGGGAGGTCGCGGTGAGCAGCACGCCGGTGGCGATCGCGGCGGCGATGAAGCCGGCGTTTTCCATCGCCGCGTGGTTGACGTTGCTGGCCGAGAGCTCCTGCGGGGTCCGCGCCAGCAGCGGGAACATCGCCGCCTCGGCCGGGGCGTAGCCGCTGGAGGCGACCGCGAACAGCGCCGGGAAGATGAAGACGACCCCGGTCGGGGCGCCGGCGCCGGCGGCGATCGCCGCGCCGGCGAGGATCGCGGCCATCGTCGCGGCGCTGACCAGCAGCACCTGCCGCCGCGAGTAGCGGTCGGCGAGCAGGCCGGAGAAGGGCGAGGCGACTGCCCCGGGCAGCAGCCGGATCAGGGCGACGAGGCCGGCGCCGACGATCCCGTGCGCCTCGAACCCGTAGACACCGAGGGCGATAGCGAAGCTCCAGCTGGCAAAGGAGATCCCGATGCGCGCGGACCCCAGCAGGCCGAGGTCGCGGTTCTCGAAGTCGATGATGAGCGCGCGGACGACGATCTTCAGCTGATCCAGAGCCTTCGCCATCGTCCGCCGCAAGATAGCCGCTCCCGTGAGGGGGGCGCGATTTGCGGATAAGGTTCCCGATCCTTCCGATCCGGCCTCGTCTCGCTCTCCTCCTCCTGCTCTTGGCGATGCTCGCCCTGCCGGCTGCGGCGAGCGCGGCGAAAACCTACGTCGTCGACTCGACCGAAAACGTCACCCCCGACGTCGGCTGCAACGGCGGCGGGCCCGGCGAATGCGACCTCGGGGAAGCGATCACCCTCGCCAATACCGACGGCGAAGAAAGCCGGATCGAATTCGGCGTGTCCGAATTCAAGGTCGAAAACCCCCTGCCGGCGATCGAAGCGCCGGTGACGGTCGACGGGACCAGCGAAGCAGGCGATCCCGGGGTCGAAATCTGGAAGAACTCCGAGGGGTTCTTCGCCGGCCTGACGGTCGGCGGCAACGGCTCGCTGATCGAGGGGATCGCGATCGGCGGCTTCAGCCCCGGGATCGAAGTGGTCGGCAACCTCAACCGGGTCTGCAACAGCTTCATCGGCACCCGTCTCGACGGGGTGACGCCGGAAGCGAACACCGAAGGCGTTCTGGTCCACACCCTCGCCAGCCAAAACGAGATCGGCGCCAGCTGCGACATCGGCAACGTGATCTCCGGCAACGACTGGACCGGCGTCCTCGCCGAAGGCCTCGAAACCCACATCGCCAACAACCTGATCGGCCTCGACGCCGCCGGCGAACCGCTGCCCAACGGCGAAAGCCCGCAGCCCAGCGAACCGGCTGGCGGAATCATCGCCTGGGACGAAGGCGCCCTGATCGGCGGCTTCGGCGAAGGCAACACGATCGCTTACAACAAAAGCCAGGTCGAAGTCAGCGGCTTCCAGCTCGGCGGCGGGATCGTGGTCGAAAAACAGAACATTGCGATCCGCGGTAACTCGATCTTCGAAAACCAGGGACGCGGGATCTTCTTCCGCTTCCTCTTCACGCAATCGATCCCGCGGATCGAAAGCGTCGAATCGGTCGAAGGCGAAGGGACGACTATCGCCGGCAGCCTGGAAGGCGAACCGGAAGAGACCTACTTGGTCGACCTCTTTGGCAACGTCGCCTGCGACAAATTCCAGACCGGCTTCGAAGAATTCACCCTTGCCGGCGAGGGCGAAGATTTCCTCGGCAGCGCCGAAGTCAGCACCGATGCCCTCGGGCAGGGCGAGTTCAAAGCCGAGGTTCCGGTGGTACCGGCGGCCATGGCGCTGACCGCGACCGGCACTCGGCTCACCGGCAACTCCAGCTCCGAATTCTCCGGCTGCACCCTGGCGCCGCAACCGAAACCGAAACCGACGCCGGCGCCGAGCCCGGAAACGAAACCCAGCGGTGGAGCGCCGCCGATCCTGTTCCTCGCTCCCCCCACCCCCGAAAACGGCGACAGCGTCGTCGTCGCGCCGAAAGCCGGGACGGTCTTCGTCACCGTCCCGGGAGGCAAAAAAGTGAAGCTGGAAGCGGGGCAGACGATCCCGGTCGGCTCGATCGTCGACGCGACCCGCGGCAAGGTCACCCTGACCTCGATCAACCGCAAAGGCGAAACCCAGACGGCGGTCTTCTTCGGCGGCATCTTCCTCGTCCAGCAGCAGGAGGGCAGCGGCCTGGTGATCCTCAAGCTCCGCGGTCCCCTCGTCTGCGGCAAGGGGACCGGCAGCGGCCGCGTCGCCGGCCGCCTCGAGCGCGGCGGCAGCAAGAGCCGCAAGCTCTGGGGCAGCGGCAAGGGCAACTTCCGAACCGAAGGCAACAACGGCTCGGCGACGGTCCGCGGCACGATCTGGCTGACCGAAGACCGCTGCGACGGCACCTTCTTCAAGGTCCGCCGCGGCGTGGTCACGATCCGTGACTTCGCCGCCAACGAAACCTTCCCGCTGGGCAAAGGCAAGAGCTACCTGGCCCAGCCGTGAGCGCCCCGGCCTCCCCCCGCCGACGCCGCGAACTGGCGATGCTGGCGGTCGTCTTCGCCGCTGCGACGCTGGCGATCGTCGCCTACTCGACCGACCTGATGCGGGCGCTGGAGCTGCAGAGCGTTGACGCCCGCTTCTCGGTCCGCGGCACCCAGGAGCGGCCCGACGACATCGTCGTCGTCGGCGTCGACGACATCACCTTCAGCGACCTCAACCAGCAGTGGCCGTTCCCGCGTCGCCTGCACGCCAGGGTGATCGACCGCCTGCGCGAAGCCGGCGCCAAGGCGATCGCGGTCGATATCCAGTTCACCGAGCCGAGCGATCCGCGCGACGACAATGCCCTGATTGAAGCCGTCGGCCGCTCCCCCGGCCTCGTCCTCTCGACCACGGAAGTGAACGCCAAGGGCGAATCGCGGATCTTCGGCAGCGAAGCGATCGTCAGGGAACTGAGCGCCCGCGCCGCCAACACCGTCGTCCGCCCCGACCCCGGCGGCACGATCCGCAAGATGCACTTGGAGGAAGGCGGCCTGGTCAGCTTCCCGATCGCGATCGCCGAAGCGCAGAGCGGCGAGAAGATCGACCCGGGCGAGATGGAAGGCGACGGCGAAGCCTGGATCGACTACCGCGGCCCGCCCGGGACCTTCCTCGAAGTCCCCTACTCGCGCGTCCTCCGCGGCCAGGTGCCGGACTCGGTCTTCCGCGGCAAGACGGTGATCGTCGGCGCCACCGCGCCCTCGCTGCAGGACGTCCACCCGACCTCGACCAGCGGCGACGAGCTGATGTCCGGTCCCGAAATCCAGGCCAGCGCCGCCTGGACCGCCGAGCACGGCTTTCCCCTCAGCTCATCCGGGCTCGCCGTCGACCTGCTGCTGATCCTCCTCCTCGCCGCGGTCCCGGCGGCGGTGACCCTGCGGCTGAAGCCGCTGACGGCGCTGCTCGTGGCCCTGGCCCTGGCCTTCGGCTACGCCGCCGCGACCCAGCTCCTCTTCGGCCTCGGCACCGTGCTGCCGGTCGTCTACCCGCTGCTGGCGGTGGTCATCTCCGCCCTCGGCGCGCTCGCGGTCAACTACGTGCTGACCGCCTTCGAGCGCCAGCGGGTGCGCGACACCTTCGCCCGCTTCGTCCCCGAGGCGGTCGTCGCCCAGGTGCTCGAGCGCGGCGACGGCGACCTCCGCTTCGGCGGCGTGCGGCGCGAGTGCACCGTCCTCTTCAGCGACCTGCGCGGCTTCACCAGCTTCAGCGAGGAGCGGCGCCCGGACACTGTGATCGACGTCCTCAACCACTACCTGGAGGAGATGAGTGACGCGATCATGGACCACGGCGGCACCCTCGTCGCCTACATGGGCGACGGGATCATGGCCGTCTTCGGGGCGCCGCTGGAGCAGCCGGACCATGCCGACCGGGCGGTCTCGGCGGCGTGCGAGATGCTCCAACTCCGCCTTGGCCGCTTCAACGCCTGGATGCAGGCCGAGGGACATGGCGAGGGGTTCGCGATGGGGATCGGGCTGAATAGCGGCACGGTGATGTCCGGCCAGGTCGGCTCGCAGCGGCGGATCGAGTACACGGCTATCGGCGACACGACCAACACCGCGGCCCGGCTGGAGGGGATGACCAAAGGCTCAGGCCACCAGCTGTTCATTGCCGACTCGACCATGCAGGCGCTGCAAGAAGACCGCGACGACCTGGAGCTGATCGGCGAGCGCGAGGTCCGTGGCCGCAGCCACACGATCACGGTCTGGACCCTGGCTGGGGAACTGAACCCGCTAGCTAGCAGCGAGCAGAGCCGTGCCGAAGAGGAAGACGAGATGAAAGGACTGGTCGACGGCGACCCGCAGGCTTAGGTTCCCCTCTTGCGAGAGGCCCTTGACCCGCACCATGTAGGCGTCGAGCAGGCGGCGGTCATCCTGAATGAGGTGCGGCACCGCGATCACGACGCCGATCAGCAGCGCCCAGGCCGCGTCGGTTTCGATCCCGATCCAGACCAGGGCCGGGAGGAAGGCCAGCATGTAGGTGGCGACGTGGCTGACCAGGGCGCGCCGGTGGACGGGGTCGGGCCCGAGGCCGAATTCCTTGTGGCCCGCCTGCCAGTCGGTCTGGAGGAGGAAATCGCCGACCAGGTGGCAGACGACGAGGACGGCGAAGACGTCGACCCAGCTCATCGCCGCCCCGCGGCTCCAGCGCTCATGCCGGGAGGCTATGCGACCAGGCGGCTGCTTGGCCAAGGGGACAAACCAGCGGGGGCAAGCTTGTACTGAAAGTTACGCAAATCCACGGGCCAACCACATAGGCTTCCCTATCTAATGCTCCGTAAACCCGCCTTGGCGGCTCTACTGACGGTGCTTGCGGTCCTCGCGCTGCCCGGCGGAAGTTCGGCGTCGACCACCAACACGCGGATCGTCTCGGGGCCCAGCGGGGCGATCTCCACCGACTCGGCCACCTTCGCCTTCACTTCGCCCGAGGACGGCGGCTTCCAGTGCCGGCTCGACTGGGGCGAGTGGGAAGCCTGCTCCTCGCCGACCACCTACCCGTCCCTGGCCGACGGCCTGCACCGCTTCGAAGTGCGGACGCTGAACCGCCCGCACCATCACGACCCGACGCCGGCGGTGGCATTCTTCTGCGTCGAACACAGAGACACCGAACCGCCGGTGACGACGATCGTCTCCGGGCCGAGCGGGACGATCGCGACCGCCGCGGCAATCTTCGGCTTCGAATCGAGCGAGGCCGGCTCCTTCGAATGCCGGATGGACTCCGATCTGGAATCGGCCTGGGGGGCATGCGCGCCGCCGCAGCTTTACTCCGACCTGCCCGACGGTCCCCACGGCTTCGAAGTGCGGGCCAGCGACGAAGCCGGCAACACCGACCCGACGCCGGCGAGCGCGGCTTTCGCAACCGACACGACGGCGCCGGAGACGACGATCTCCTCCGGCCCGAGCGGAACGATTTCGAGCGCCGCGGCGAGCTTCGAGTTCACGGCGACCGAGGGCGGCGGCTTCCAATGCCGGCTCGACTCCAGCGACTCCGGGGCCTGGAGCATGTGCTCCTCGCCGCGGTCATATGCGTCCCTCGCCGACGGCTCCCACAGCTTCGAAGTCCGTGCCTCCGACCCGCTCGGCAACACCGACCCGACGCCGGCCGACGCCGGCTTCACGGTCTACACCGGCCCGCCCAAACCGCTCGCCGGCGAAACCCTGGATCTGGAAGCCCAGAAGGGGAGCGTGCAGCTGCAGTGCCCGGGCGAAGACTCCTACTCGCAGCTGGTCGGCTTCAAGCAGGTCCCGGTCGGCTGCCTGGTCAACACCCGCAACGGCGTGGTCGACATCACCGCCTCGAAAGGCTCCTCGGGCGACCTGCAGAACGCCGACTTCTGGGGCGGCGTCTTCGTCGTCAGCCAGCAGAAGGGCGACGACCAGGAGGTGGAGCTGAAGCTTGCCGGCAAACGGATGTGCGAGCGGCGCGGCGGCAAGGGAGAGGCGCGCGCCAGCCGCGGCGGTCACAGCGGCCGCAAGCTGTGGGGCAGCGGCAAGGGGAACTACTCGACCAGCGGCAGCTACGGATCGGCGACCGTGCGCGGGACCACCTGGCTCGTGGTCGACCGCTGCGACGCCTCGACCCTGATCAAGGTCGCCGAAGGCACTGTCGCGGTCCGCGACTTCGTCAAGGAAACGTCTCTGACCCTGACCACCGGGCAGCAGTACATCGCCAAAGCCTCGATCCCGCGGCTCGACCCCGACGCCCTGCCGTGAGCCGGCGTCTCGGATTGCTGCCGGCGGCCGCGGCGCTCCTGCTGCTGCTGATCGCACCGTCGGCGAACGCGGGCGAGAAGCTCGCCATACCCGCAGCTCGCGAGCGGGCCTCCTCCTTCGCCGAAAACACCTGCGCCCACGACGAGGCCTGCCATAACGCGGGTGTGCAGAACTGCCGGCGGGCGAGCGACCGGGTCGTCCTCTGCCGCATCTTCGACCACCGCAAGACCGAGGAGCAGGGCAGCTTCCTCTGCACCAGGCTGGTGCGACTGGCGCTGCAGCCGCCCAGCCAGAAGGTCCGCGTCACCGGCGTCAGCGACTGGACCTGCTGAGCAGCGCCCGGCTCAGAGCTCGGGCTCGGCTGCGATGCGTCTAGGCTCCCCGCCATGAACGTCCTCGTTGCGGCAGACATGGAGGGGGTCGCCGGGATCGAGCACTACGGCGACTGCCTCCCCTCCCACCCCCGCCGCTACGCGCGCGGGCGGCGGCTGCTGACCGACGAAGTGCTGGTTGCGGTCGAGGCGCTGCGGGACGGCGGCGCCGGGACGATCAGCGTCGGCGACTGGCACATGGTCGGCACCAACGTCGAACGCGAGCGGATGCCGGCCGGCGTTTTGGTGCGGCCGATCGCCGACCTGGCCCTGAACGAGGCCGAGCCCTCGATCGCAAAGGCCCACGGCGGCCCGCTCGACGCGGTGGTGATGGTCGGCCACCACGCCCGCACCCCCAGCCCCAAGGGCTTCTGCTCCCACACCTTCATATGGGGCATGGAGGTCTTGCTCGACGGCGAGCAGCTGAGCGAGACCCAGACCTACGCCCAGGCGCTGGCGGCCGAGGGGATCCCGATCCTCGTCGCCGGCGGCGACCGCTGGCTGCTCGAGGAGACCGAGGAGGGAGAGCTCGGCAGCGCCCGCAAGGTCGTCACCAAGGAGGGCCTGGGACGGGCCCGCGCCCGCTCCCTCGCCCCGGCCGCGGCCCACGCCCACCTGCGCGAGGCGATCGCCGAGGCGATGGCCGGACCCCTGCAGCCGCCGCCCGCCCGCAGCTATCCGGCCGAGCTGGTGATCCGGGTCGAGGGCGAGGAGATCGCCCGCACCACCCTCTCCGACCCCGCCGACCTGCTGACCGAGATCGCCACGGTCTTCCGGGCGCCGCAGGTCTCGCGCGAGTACCGCCAGCTGGCCAAGCTTCTGCCATCGGATCACGGCTCCCGCCTGCGCTCACTTCAGCGCCAGGCCGGCAGCCTCCTTGCGACGCCGGTGATGCGCTCCAAGGAGCGCGCCTGGCTCGCCGCCGCCGAATAGCGGCTCTCCCCCACCCACCGACGTAGACGTCCGTACTAACCGGCCACGCCGCTACGGACAAATTGGTTGACAACCGTGCGCCACTGTGGTCTGATCTCGCTTCTTGAGGTTAAGCGTCTCTAAATAAGAGAGGAGACGTTTTATCTCTAATGGGAGGAGATCGAGTGGGTTACCAGTCATCGCGCCGCCCGCGGGCAGGCGCCGGCATAGTGCTGATCCTCATTGCGCTGGCCCTTGGCGCCTGCGGCTCGAGCGACGAATCGACCGGGGAGGCGCCGCGGGTCGACGCGCATCACCCCTGCCGCGACATGACGCCGATCGAGGCCGCCCGCCACTACAAGGGAGCGGCGCGCCACGCCGGCGCCAGCAAACGCTTCCTCGAACTGGTCACCGAACCGACGCCCGCGGTCGAATCCTCCCCCGGCTACCCGCGGCTGGTCGGCGCCTTCTACGCGTCGACCCTGCCGCCGAAGAAGCGCGCGGCCGCGGCCGCGGCCTGCGCCAGAGAACTTGCCGCCGAATGAGGCGGGAAGGGCCGCGCCCCAAGGGGCGCGGCCGCAAGCGCTGCCGTGAGGCAGCACACACACAAGAAAGGTACAAACCAAATGCAACGCAAGTTCGCAGCCCTGATCATCGGGGCACTCCTCGCACTCGTCGTCCCGGCGAGCGCGATGGCCAGCATCACCCCCACCAGCCACAATTTCGAAATCGCTCCGGTCAGTGCGGGGACCCCGCAGACCACCCTCGGCACCTCGCTGGGGAGCTGCCCGGTTTCGAAAATCAGCGGTAAAACCCCGGCCGTGAGCACCGAAATGTTCGAAGTCACGACCAGCTTCGGTGCCTGCACGGCGGGCACGACCATCGCCGGGTCGGGCGGCAAATGGAAAGTTCAGCCCTTCGAATACGGGTTCAACCTGTTCTCGACCACCTCCGAAGAGCTCGTCCTCCGCTACAGCTCGCTGCCCGGATGCAAGCTGACCTCCGGCGGCATCGTTCTCAGCGCCCTGTGGAGCAACGGCACGGCCAGCCCCGCGATGAAGTCGGGCTACCACGCCCACGGCACCCGCGGCTGGGTCTGGGCCAACGACGGCGGCAGCTGCGCCCTGAGCGGCCAGAAAGAATTCGTCTCGTATCAGACGGTTTCTGGCACCTCGCCGGAATTCACCGGCGTCACCATCCCCGCCACCGACACGACCAGCCCGAGCACCCCGCTGATCGTCAGCAAGTAGTACGCGACACCGGAGCGGCTGCTCGAGCCGCTCCGGTGTCTTCTCAGCGTGGCGCCGGCGCCCAGGCAGGGGAGCGGCCGAGGATCGAGGCCTCCAGCTGCTGCGGTTTGTCAGGAAGCGACGGCTGGATCAGGACGAAGCGCGGCTTGCTGCCAGACCTGGCAACGGCGATCAGCGCACCGCCGGCCGGGGCGAACGACGGGTCGTCGTAGCCACGGGCGCGGGGAAACCTGCGGCCGCCGCGCGGGCCGCGATTGGTGAGGGCACCGAGGCGCGCGCCGTCGGCGCGGACGGTGAAGACGTCGGCGGCGGTGCCGGGGCCGCTGTACTCGAGGCCGAGCCGGAAGTGGCGGCACTGGAGGACGATCTGGCGCCCGTCAGGCGAGACCGCCGGGGTGCGGACTCCGCATAGCCGGAGGCGATCGTCCGCAGGCCGCCGCCGTCGAGCCGGATCGAGAGCAGGCGGCCGCGAACGTCGGGGTCGGAGGGACCGCCGGCGCGGACGAAGGCGATCCGATTGCCCGAGGGAAGAAGGCAGGCTGTCCCGGCTCGGGCCGGGACAACCTTGGCCGCTTCGGCCGGCCGCTACTTCTTGCGCTTCGCCTTCCCGCAGCTGGTCGCGATCTTCGCGGCGAAGTTGTTGGGCTTGCCGTTCTGCCCGGTCATCTGCACCGTCGCCTTGGGAGTGAAGGAGCAGAGGTCGCGGCTGTTCTCGATCAGGCCCTTCTTGCCGCCCTTCAGCTTCAAGACGAACTTGGAGACCGGGGCATCGGGGACGTTCGCAAAGCGGGTCCTGACCCTCGAGGTTTCCGGCCCGGTCTTGACCGAGTCGATGAAGCCGACCAGGGTGACGTGGATCTGGCCGTTCAGGTCAGCCACCAGGTCGGGCAGGTCCCTTTCGCCTCCGTTGCTTCGGAAGTAGACCGGACCTGACAGCGGCTGGTCGAGCAGCGGCGTGTAGGCGGTGGCCTGGCCGAGGATCGAACCCGCAGGGCAGGCGTTGGCGTTGAACTGGACCCGGGTGCAGGGGTTGTTGATGTGGGAGTTGTCGATGAACTGGGACTGGGGCAGGACCACCGTGGTCTTGGCGATGTTGGCCTGACCGGGCGGGGCTTTCAGCACCGCGGTCACGGCCGGGTTGCCGGTGCGCTTCATCTTGCCCTTGAAGGCGAGCTTCAGGCTGGGCTTGAAGCCGAGCTCGCCGCAGCCGCTGGCGCTGAACGGAGCCGACGGCGTGGCGGTCTGCCCCGTGGCGGAGGTGAGGACGCTCGTCACCGCCATCTGCCTGCAGCTGGTCGGGTTGACCGTGAAGTTCGGCCGGTTCACTTCGACCCGGACGTCGCGGTAGGCGATCGGGATGCCCTGCAGGATCTGGGGCAGCGGATCGCTCGCCGCGGTCACCTGGGCGGTGGTCGGGTCGATGTTGAGCGCGTTTCTGACCGCGACCGTGCCGAGGTCGAAGGGGCCGGCCTGTGCCGGGACCTTGACGACCAGCGAATACGGCGCGCCCTTGTAAGGGCCGGCCAGGTAGGCCGCGGTGGGGGCCTTGCCGGCTTCCGGTACGTAGACCGGCAGCGGGCCCGGGCCCGCGCCGACGGTCACCTGGCCGACCTGACTGGCCGCCGGGCAGTCGCCGGTGGCGGCCTGGGCGTCGCCGCAGAGGGCGACACCCTTCAGCTTGGCGAGCAGGCCCTTGGGCAGGGTGGCTTGGATCTTCGAGAGGTTCGTTTCCCCGTCGGCGCGGACGACCTGCAGGTTGAAGGGCGCGAAGGCGCCGCCCTTGGGGCTGGTCGAACCGGCGCGAAGTCCGGGGCTGAATCCGCCCGTGGCGCAGCCCTGGTCGAAGGTCATCGGGACCGACTGGTTGACCGGGTTATCCGTGGCCCAGGAGAGGAATTCGGCCTGCGCGGTGTAGGTGCCGCAGCTCGGCGGAGAGACGAGCGCCGCCCGCGGTCCACCGGAGAGCTTCAGGTGCAGGTCTTCGAACGGAACCTGTGGGTTGTTGTCAAAGGTGCTGGTCAGCTGCCCGGTCTGCGAGTCGAGGTCGATCCGGCCCGGGAGCTTCAGGTAGAAGCCGGGGCCCTTGGCGGCGATGTACATCGCCAGCAGCGAGTTGAACGGGTTGTCGTTCTGCTTCGCGAGGATCACGTCGCCGACGAGCGGGAAGTCGAGCAGCGGGGTGTCAACTTCGACCGTGCCGAGCCTCGAGGACTCCGGACAACTCGGCGGATCGTTCGTGCCGAGGTGGATGTCGGCCAGCGAACAGGCGCCGAGGCCGTTTGCCGAGGAGGGCGAGACCGACATGCCCTGAGGCAGGGTGACCTTCACCTTTCGCACGTGGGCGGTGGCGAGGCCATCGGGGTCCTGTGGCTGGGGCACGTGGACGTCGACCTTCAGCCCCGAGGGCGCGTCGGCTTCGCGCGTGGTCGGGCTTACGACCACCGAGGGGTCGAAGCCGAGTTTCTCGCAGCCTTCGAAGGTGAGCGGGGTCCCGTCCTCGTCAGTGGTGAGCGTTTCTTCGTCGAAGAGCCCGGGGTGCTCCCAGGAATCGCCGCGCACCGTGAAGGAGACCGGGTCTTCCGAGCAGGAGGTGGGCGCGGTCAGGAAGGGACGAGGTTCCCCTTGGAGGGATCTATAAAATTCAGGCGGCTGAGGGGTGTTGAACGCCTCGCCCACCAGAATCGCGGGAGAGCGGTCCTGGCGCATCGAATCGTGGCTCGGGTCCCCCGGCACGCCCCAGAGGGTCACGCGCACCGACTCCACAGACTCTCCTTGGGAAATCGCCAAGCCGCCGGAAGAGATCCCGTAGTCGCCGGGCCGCACCCGCGCCGAAATCAGTCCGACCACCGCCGAGTACTTGAAGCCGAACCGCGCCGGCACGTCGGGGCCGTGGGAGATGTTGAAGAGCCCGACGACGACTTTCGTCTGGGTGGTGGGGCTGGCCCAGGCGGTGATCTCGGCGGTTCCCACCTGTGAGGCCATCGGGCAGTTGGCGCCCCCCTGCCCGGGGTTGCTCACGCCCTGGGGCGAGCAGGTGGCGATCCCGCTTGGATTGCCGACCATTCCCAGGGGCAGGTCGACCTCCAGGTCGCGGACGGCCTCGAGCGGGGGACCGCTGGGTTGCGTTCCAACCTTGAAGAACAGAGAGAAGTCGGGGTGACCACCAGCCTGGCGGGTGAAGGTGCGATCGACGAAAGTACCGTCGGCGTTGACCTGGGGGGAGCCATCTGGGTTGAGGGCCGGCGGCTGATCGAGCCTGACGCCTACTTTGTCGAACTCAAGGGCGGCCCGGGCAGAGCCCGCCAGCATCAGCAGGAGCATCAGGGCAGCAACGACCAGGATGTACCCGAACAGGCGGGCGGGACGATGCGTGATCGTGTTCGTGATGGTCATAGTCATCGCCCTTTGCTCGCCGCGGTCTTGGAGTGGTTCTTCTTGTGCTTCTTGTGTTTGTGCTTCTTGTTCTTGTGCTTCTTCTTCTGTGGGGTCGCTGGTTCAGCCGCCCCAGCGGTGCTGACCGGCGGGCTCGCAGCCGGCTTGCCGCCCGCCTGCGCGCATTCGGCCCCGGTGCAGGACCCCGGCGGCGGGGGCGGATTCTGAGAGGCAAAGCCCCCGCCGACGCGGGCGTCGTAGACGTCGCTCTCACCGTCGGTGTCCTGACCGACCAGCCCCTGGTCGGTCTGGAAGAAGACGTTGCTTCCGTCCATTGAGGCGTCGACGAAGAAGGCGTCGTAGTCCTCGGTCCCCGGGCTGATCAGCTCCAGGCGCCCGTTCTGATAGGCGTAGACGTCGCGGGCGCCATTGTGGTCAGCGGCCAGGAGGCGGTTCGTGGTGTCGAAGAACACCGTCCCGTTGTCCAGGATTACCTGCGGTTCACGATTGCCGATACCCCTACCGATGCCAATCGTGCGGGCGTTGCCGCCGGGGCCGCCGCCGGGCGAACAGGAGAGGCAGGAGGCTTCATCAGCGACTGCGTCATAGAGGTAGACCGCCTTGCCCCCCGATTCTTTGATCCAGACGAAATAGCGGCCGTTCGAGCTGACGCTAGTTCGAGCCCCTTCGAGCATCAATACGGGCTGATCCGTCGTGACCGTCCGGACCTGACCGGCATGCCAGACGACGGTCACGCCGGGAGTCATTCCGTTATCGGCATAGATGGTCTGTCCGTCCTCGCCGAACCCGTAGATATATCCACCGGCCTGGGTTAGATACTCGAGATCGTCCGTGACAGCGTCATAGCGGTAGAGAAGACCCCCTACGGATTCCGGTGCGTCTTCGGTTAGGCGTGCTCCGCTACGGAAGAAAATGTACCGGCCGTCGGGGGTCATGCCGTCGAAGTTGCCGGACTGGGCTTCGGTCGAATCGCCCGGAATTTCAGAGACGGAAACGGCTTTCGTCTCCCCGTCCACGCGACGATAGACGCCGGTTGGCAGACCGTACCCAATGACACTGCCATCGTCGGAGGCGGACGGCAGCTCCCTCTTGTAGGCGTCGGGGAACTGGACTTCGAAGGGCGGGACGATCTCACCCGGCAACAGCGATTCGATCTTCAGGTCGCCGGTAGCCCGGGTCCAGCGGTAGATCGCCACACCCGATGCATCGGGCAGGAACTGGGGTTGACCCCAGAAAAGGATCCAGCTGAAGTCCGGTGCCGCTGCCAGGAAGATCTTCTCGTTGGCCTGGATGCCAACCAAGGCTTTCCAGGACCCAGCGCCCGGAGCCCCTGCGACGAAGGTGTAGTCGCCGGTCGCCATGTCCTTGACGTAGAGGTTGCCGCCTCCGGCGATGCCGCCAGGGGCCAGGGCGCGGTTGCTGATCACGAGTGCGTGCTCGAAGTCCTCAGACATCCCTACGGTCGAAGCCTCGTTGAGGCCGGGCACCGCGTCTTGCGGAGCGTCGGTCGGCTGCCAATCGAGCCAACCGTCGGCCCCACGGCGGCTGAGGTGGTTCTGGAGGATCAGCGAGCTCGGCGCGGCCGCTGGGGCCTGCACGGTCGTCACCGCGATCGCCGAGCCGTCGTTCGCCGCTTGGACGTGGAAGTCGCTCAGCACCTGTGCGCCTTCCTTGTCGACCGGCGTCACCTGCTCGTAAGCGCGCTGGGGGAAGAGTTCGCTGAGCGTCAGCGCCGTGAAGGTGCGGTCGTCACCCGCCGTCTCGCCGATCGCGTTCTCGGCGACGAGTCGGTAGTGGTAGGTGACGCCGGGTTGCAGACCGGTGATCAACCTGGAGACGTTCAGCAGCACCCGGTTGTTGCCGGCGGTGCCCTCCGCGGAGACGGGGATTCGGTTGCCGTAGGCGGTAGTGGTGCCGTAGTCGAAGTGGTAGCCGGTCTGCAGGCCCGCCGGGTTGACGGTGCCGTGAAGGATTGCGCTGGTTTCCGAGAGGTCGGAGGCAACACCGGTCTCGACGAGCGGAGCGATTTCCGGAGTGCTGAAGGAGGTAGTAGGGGAAATGCTGGAGGTAAGCGAGTTCAGCGCTTTCACCCGGACCAGATAGTGGGTGTTCAGGGCAAGACCGGTTAGGTCGGCTTCGATCATGTCCGGTTCCTCGGTCGGGGTTCTTTCCACGGCCTCGTCCAAAGTCTCTTTCCAGCTATCCCCGCCGTCAGAGGAGTATTCGAAGTGGGCCCTGCTGCCTTCCGGCGGACCGGCACCGGGATCCACTTCGGCGCTTACGTGAACCGAGGTCGACTGAATGTTGGTGACAAGCGGCGCTTCGACGCCGGGGACCGTCGCCAACACATATTTGTTGATCGCGCCGTTGGCGAGCCCGTAGAGAAGTCCGTTTTCTCCCGCGGCAATCCAGGCGGCGCCGCTGCCGTCAAATTCCGACACGAGCTGACCGGCGGGCGCGTAGTTCTTCAGCATCCCGCCGGCAGAGGCGACGAGCAGTTCGTGGCTCGGGTCGAAGGCGAGACCTTCGAGCGCCCCCACGCCGGCGATCGTTCCGAGCACCGCTCCCGTGGCGCTCAGGTGGGTTATGTCGGAGCCGCCTTCAGGGGCGACGTAGAAGCTTCCGTCGGTGGCAGCGGCAATCCAGGTCGGATTGATCGAAGCGGTGGCGATCGTGTCGAGGAGGGTGCCGGTCGTGTCATAACGCCGCACCGCTTCGGCTCCGGGGTCGGCTACGAGGAGGTCGTTCGTACTGGGATCGACGGCAATGCCGGCCCCCCCGGCTACAGCGGTAAAGCCCGGGTCGGCGGAGTAGGTCGGAGTCGGTGCTCCGTCGGAGATCCAGCGCGTGACGGGGCCGCCGAAGAGGTTGTCGACGTAGAGAACGTTTTCGCCGAAGTCCGCCGCGAGGTTCTGGACTTCGGCGGTGAAGCCATACGAACCCAGTGAGGAACCGTCGGGTGCATAGCCGTTGACGCTGCCCGCGCTCTGGTCGGTGGCGAAGACGTTGCCGTCCCCATCGATTGCGAGCGGGCTTTGAGAGCCTTCGAAGGCGCTGCCCCGCGCTTTACCGAAGGTGCCCTGGTGGCTCCACCCCGGCTGCGCTTCCGGCGCCGCGCTGGCCGCGGGCGCACCGATCCCTAGGAAAGCCGCCGCGCAGACGAGCATCGCCGCCAGAGCGCCGAACGAGAACGTGCTGCCGCTCCCGGGCGTGGGCGATTCAGCGGACGGTGCCTGCGCGAAAGCTCTCACCTGATGTGTCTCCTTCGTAACGGCGCCCCGCTCCCCGGAAAGTCCATGCTCTCCGGCCCTGATCGGGGCTCCTCCTGTTGGTGCATCCCTGCCCACCCCCCTGGTGGACACGATGACCATACACGATTTGAGGTGGCTGGTCTACAAACTAAATAGTTTTGTCCAAAATGTGAGTATCGCGTTCCCCAATGGTCAGGGGGTATCCTGCCAGCGTGACCCAGTTGCCTCCGGCACTTTCGAGCGGGTCCGTCGAGCAGGGGCGGATATCGCGAGCGACCCTCGAAGAGGAGAAGCGCGAGCGGATCCTCGCCGCGATGACCAGCGTCTTCGCCAAGCGCGGCTACCCGGCGGCCACGGTCGACCACCTGATCGCCGGCGCCAAGATCAGCATGGGCGGCTTCTACAAGTACTTCGACGGCAAGGAGGACTGCTTCGTCCAGGTCTATGACCGGGTCCTGGCCGAGGTGCAGGGGCGGATCGACGCGGCGATGCCGACCGACGCCGACTGGCCGGCACAGGCGGCCGGCGGCCTGCGGGCCCTGGTCGACTTCGTCGTCGAAGAGCCGCTTCCGGCGCGGATCGTCCTGCTCGAGGCGCAGACCGGCGGCGAGCTGGCACTCAAGCGCTACGGCGAGACCCTGCGGCGGGCGGCCGCGTTCATGCGCCGGGGCCGTGAGGCGGGAGACCAGGGCAGGGATCTCCCCAGCGGCTTCGAGGATGCGACCACCGCGGGGATCGCCTGGCTGCTGCAGAACCGGCTCGCCCGCGGCGAGCTGGACACCCTGGAGAGCCTCTATCCGCAGATGGCCAGGGAAGTGCTCGAGCCCTATCTCGGCCGGGAGAAGGCGGCCCGGGTGCTGCGGCAGAGGAATCGATAAACACGCGGTGCCCGGCCGGAAACACAGACGGCACCTCCACTCCCCTCCCGTATAACCTCGCGGCGTGGAGCGGGCGAGCGGCAGCGGCGGAGACGACAAGCTGCGGCGGCTGCCCCCCGGACGGCACGGCCTCTCGCGGGAGTTCGTGCAGACCAACCAGCGGGAACGACTGATCGCCGGGACGATCGCCGCGGTCGCCGAGCGCGGCTACCGCGACACCACGGTCACCCACATCTCCGCTGCCGCGGGGGTCTCCCGCCGCACCTTCTACGGCTATTTTGCGACGAAGGAGGAGTGCTTCAACGCGACCTTCGACGTCCTCGAGGAGCACCTGTTCGCGGCGCTGACGGACGCCGGCGAGGCCGATGCCGCCTGGCCTTCGAAGGTCCGCGCCCGGGTCGCCGCCATGCTGGCGTTCCTCGCCGGCAATCCGGACCTGGTGCGCTTCGCGCTGATCGCGCCGCCGGCGGCGGGGGGCGAGACGCTGGAGCGCAACCGCGAGTTCCTCGAGCGGCTGGTCGAGCTGCTGACCGCCGGTTCCCCCGAAGGCCGCGGCTACTCTGCCGCGACCCCCGCCGAGCGGGAAACGGTGGCGGGCGCGCTGACCGCCGTCCTCGCCGCGAAGGTCGAGGCCGGCGAGGGCGAGCGGCTGGCCGAGGTGGCTCCTGAGCTGGTCGAACTGACGCTGGTCCCGTTCATTGGCCGGCGCCGGGCGGCGAGCGAGGCCCAGAAGGACTAGGACGCGATCAGCGCCTTCGCCTCCTTCGCCCCCAGGTAGGGAATGAGCATGAACTGGGACAGTTCCGCCCCCAGCGAAGCCGGCGCTGGGCTCTGGCGGTAGACGATCGAGCGGCCGGCGATCGAGATCGCGCCGCGGGCGAGCATCGGCTCGAGCAGGGCGGGAAGTTCAGCGCCGCCGGGGCGCTCGGCGCGACCGAGGCGCAGCAGGTCGCCGAGATCCTTGACCAGGCGATCGTGGCGCGCCCGCAGCTCCGACCCCGCGGCGTAGACCTCGACCGCGCAGATCCTGGCCACGCGCGGATCGTCCGCCAGCAACTCGATCGTCCGCTCGACCGCGGCTCGCAGCTGCAGCGGCCAGGTCTCGACGTCGGCGACGGTCACGGCCACCTCGTCCCACAGCCAGGTCAGGAGCTCGTCATGGAGCGCGGCCAGGCAGCTCTCCTTGTCGGCGAAGAGCCTGTAGAAGGTCGCGCGGGAGACGCGGGCCTCGCCGATCACGTCCTGCACGGTCGACACTGCGCTGCCTCTGGTGCCGAACACCTCCAGCGCGGCAAGGAGGATGCGGTGGCGCTGGTGCTCGCGACGGAGGGCCGCAGGCTCGCCAGGATCCCTCTTCCCCCACCCCGTCGCGCTCACGGCCGAATCTATATCAGCAATATCTACGCTTTGTAGACGCCTGATCTCAGCTCAGCTATAGTCGGCGCTCACCTGGGCTCCGCCCCAGGCGGTCTCGATCCCCAGCGGCTTCAGCCGCCCCCGAGGCCGGATTACCCGGACGCCTCCAGTCCCTGGGAGGCGCCGGCCCGTAAGGAGGTGCAGGGGCGAGATCGTTCCCCGACGGGCTCGCCCCTCGCTCTCCCCTCTCCGTTTTTTCATAGGCTGAGGCGGAGCAGCAAGCTGCTGCTGAATCAGGGTGATCGACCAGCATGGGGGCTGGATGAGATGAAGGATTCACTGGCATTGCCGCCTGAGCCGGATCCCGATCCGCACCGGGATCCACTGGCCGCGGCCGTCGTCGCCGAGACCTGCGAGCGGGGATACGAGCACTCCACCGAGGCTGGAGTGATCGAGAGGGCGGGCGTCTCCGAGCGGGAGTTTCGCCGCCGCTTCGAGAGCCTCGACGACTGCGCCCTCGACTCCTACGAGCGCTTCATCGCCGACTTCGAGCGCCACACCGGCTCGGCCTTCAACCGCCAGGACGAGTGGCCGGCCTCCCTTCGAGCCGCTGCCTACGCCGCCGTCGACTGGATGCTCCAGAACCCCGCGCTGGCCCAGTTCGGCGGGGCGGAGGTGCTCAAGGTCCCCGGCGGCCTCGGCCAGGTGCGGCACGAAGAGGTCCTCGAATTCTGCGCTTCGATGATCGACCGCGGGCGGGAGGCGGCGACGGAGGAGGTGCCCGAGTCCGCCTCGATGGTCGCGGTGGGATCGGTCGGCCAGCTCCTCACGCAGCGCCTCCAGGAAGGCGCCAAGCTCAACTTCTACGAGGTGATCCCGGAACTGATGTACCGGATCGTCAGCGTCTACCTCGGCGAGGAGGCGGCGCGAGCGGAGCTGGCCGCCGGGCGGCCGGAGTAGGGGGGCTTTCGTCCGAGCTACCGCCGCCGTTCGCGGTAGCGGCGCGTCTTCTCCTTGTTGCCGCACTCCTCCATCGAGCACCAGGTGCGGGAGCGGTTGCGGGTGGTGTCGAAGAAGGCCCACTGGCAGCCGTCGTCGGTGCAGGCCTTGAGGCGGGGCCAGGCGCCCTGGGCTTGGATTCGCTCGATCGCGAGGAGAAGGCGGGCTTCGAAGCCGCTGAGGTCGGCGCGCGCGGGGGCCAGGGTCAGCTCGCCGCCAGGTCCGAAACTGGTCCGGTAGCGGCTGCGCTCGGCGGCCTCGCGGAGCGGGGCGAGCTCCCGGTCGCTCGCCTCGCCGCCGTTGTTGGCGCGCAGCAGGGCACGGAGGGATTCGCGCAGCTCGAGGACCCGGGCCAGCGCCTCCCCGTCTGGGGCGGGCAGGTATTCGCCGGCTTGCCCCTCGACCCACGCCTGGAGCGCTTCGGGGTCGCCGATCTTCTCGGTTTCCTCCTCCAGGTCCGCGGTGTTGACGAAGCCGACGAGGAGGTCAGCTTCGGCCTGCGTGGTTTTATTAAGCGAGGTTGACACTGTCTATCCAGTTTAGCTAGTGTTGCGTACACCGGCAAGTTGATGTAGCCGGTGTCTTAGAACCGAGAGGAGGCCGAAGATGAGATTCCTAGCCAGCCTGACCCTCGCCAACGCGGCCGAGTCCCAGCGCCGGATGCGAGAGATGGCCGAGCGCGACCGCTGGGTGCGCGGCCACCCGCGCCGCCGCCATCCGTGATCGGCGAAGAGCTGCGCTCCGGCCTCTGGCGCTGGAGCGGCACCTATCCCGAGTGGAAACACGAAGTGGCCTCGGTCGCGCTCACGAACGAGGCCGACGTGGTGCTCGTCGACCCGCTTCTCTCCGGCAGCCAGTGGGAGAACCTCGAGTCCGGCCTCGGCGACCGCTCCCTCCACGTAGTGCTGACGATCCACTGGCATGCCCGCTCGTCCGCCGAGGTCGTCGCCCGCTTCCCCGGTACCCGGGTCTGGGCCCATTCCCGCAACCGCGCCGCGATCGCCCGGCGCGCGCCGGTCACCGACGTCTTCCGCGCCGGCGAGCCGCTG
Organism: Solirubrobacterales bacterium; assembly: GCA_045805745.1. Classification (GTDB taxonomy): domain Bacteria; phylum Actinomycetota; class Thermoleophilia; order Solirubrobacterales; family 70-9; genus VAYN01. The sequence goes on along the minus strand of JBJMKP010000002.1, from coordinate 99,326 downwards.
CCCGGCGGACTGCTGGCGATCGAATCGCGCCCGCGCAGCGAGGTTCTGCTCTGGGACCCGCGCTCGCGGGCGCTGATCGCCGGCGACGGCCTGCTCGGCGATGGCGAACGCGGTGATGGGCTTCACACCTGCCCCGCCTCCTGGCTGCCGGAATCGACCGACCTCGCCGACCTGCGGGAGTCGCTGCGCCCGGCCCTCGACCTGCCGGTGGAGCTGATCCTCCCCTCCCACGGCGCCCCGGTCCTGGCCGACGCGCGCGAGGATCTGACAGCGGTGGTCACCAACGCTTGATGTCGGCGACAGTTGATGTCGGCGACATCAACTGTCGGTTACCTCGAGGCCAGCAGTTTCTCCTTCAATCGCAGCAACGCAATCACCGTCGTCGCGTCGCGGATCCCCGGCAGCGCCGACTCGATCTCCGAGAGGTCGAGGCGGACGATCTCGATCTCCTCGTCGTCGTCGCGGGTGCCGCTTGCCGGCGAGAGGCCGGTCGCCTCGAAGATCGTCACCTTCTCGGTCAGGAAGCCAGGGCTGGGATAGATGACGTGGAGCAGGCTCCACTCCTCGGCCTGTAGCTCCGCCTCCTCGGCCAGCTCCCGCTTCGCGCATTCGAGCTCGTCCTCGCCCTCGACGTCGAGGGTCCCGGCCGGGATCTCCAGCAGCTCGTCCTCCTCGACCGCCTCGCGCGGCTGCGCGACCAGATAGGCGAACTCGTCGTCGTGGGCCAGCACCGCCACCGACCCCGGGTGCTCGACGACCTCCCGCTCGACCTCGGTCCCGTCGGCGCGGCGGTAGCGCTTGGAAACGAAGTCGACGTGCTTTCCCTCGCGAAGCATCTTCGTTTCAAGCAGGTCCATCGGTCCCACTCCATCAAACCGAACATTCGCTTGCGCGCCTCAGCCTTTGCTCGGTTGCGGCCGAACAAGCATCGGTGAGTATTGAAATCGAAGCGAAGCGGACGGCGGGGCAGCATGTACTGGCCGAGGCGAAGCGACGGAGGTGGCTGCGATTCCTCGGCGGCTCCTTCAAGCGCGACCAGGGCGCCTGGGCCCAGGGGGCCGACGGCGAGGAGGTGGTGGGGGAGATCCTCGAGAGCCTGGCCGCCGACGGCTGGCAGGTGATCCACGACGTCTCCTTCGGGCGCGGGAACATGGACCACATCGTCGTCGGCCCCGGCGGCATTTTCGCGGTCGAGACGAAGAGCCGAAGGGGCCGCCTCTCGCTGGACCGGCTGGATCCGAAGATGCTGGCCCAGGCCTATGCCGAGAAGAAGAGCCTGGAAACGGTGACCGGGATGGAGGTCCAGGCACTGCTCGTCTTCAGCCACGCCTACCTGGTCGGCAGCGTGCCGGCAAAGCGGCGCGGGGTCACCATCGTCCCGGGGAGGATGCTCGCGGGCTTCTTCGCCCGTCGGCGACCGCTGATGTCGGTCGAGCAGGCCGACTCGATCTACGACCGCCTCTGCCTGGCGGTCGGCCAGCCGGCTTCGCCCTGATTCCATGTAAATCTTTCATGCCCTAAAAGATTTACATGGGTCGGAACAGGCTCGACGTAAGGAATGCTTCGAGAATCAGCTGGACGTAGGGAAGTTCATGCCGCCGAAGGCACCCGGCTCGGTGGCCGGCCAGCGGCTGGTGATCGCCTTGCCGCGGGTGTAGAAGCGGACGCCTTCGGGGCCGTGGACGTGGTGGTCGCCGAAGATCGAGTTCTTCCAGCCGCCGAAGGAGTAGAAGGCCATCGGCACCGGGATCGGGACGTTGATGCCGATCATCCCGACCTGGACCTGGCGCTGGAAGCGGCGCGCCTCGTAGCCGGAGCCGGTGAAGATTGCCGCCCCGTTGGCGAAGGAGTTGCGGTTGATCAGGGCAATCGCCTCCTCCAGGCTCTCGCTGCGGACGACCGAGAGCACCGGGCCGAAGATCTCGTCCTCATAGACCGACATACCCGGGGTGACGTCGTCGATCAGGGTCGGGCCGACCCAGAAGCCGCCGCCCCCCACCTCCAGCTCGCGGCCGTCGACGGTCACCCGGGCGCCGGCCTCTGCCCCCTGGCCGATGTAGTCGACGATCCGCTCGCGCGCCTGCGGGGTCACAACCGGTCCCATTTCGGAGCCGGGGTCGAGCCCGGGGCCGACCTTGATCTCCCGCGCCCGCTGCGCCACCTCCTCGACCAGCGGGTCGCCGGAGTCGCCGACTGCGACTGCGACCGAGATCGCCATGCAGCGCTGCCCGGCCGAACCGAAGCCCGCCGCCGAGAGCTGGTCGGCGGCGTAGCCGAGGTCGGCCCCCGGCATCACCACCGCGTGGTTCTTGGCCCCGCCGAGCGCCTGCACCCGCTTGCGCTTATCGCTGGCTCGGGCGTGCACGTAGGAGGCAATCGGGGTCGAGCCGACGAAGGAGATCGCCGCCACATCGGGGTGGTCGAGCAGGGCGTCGACCGCGACCTTGTCGCCGTGGACGACGTTGAAGACGCCCGCCGGCAGCCCCGCCTCGGCGTAGAGCTCGGCGACCAGGTTGGAGGCCGAAGGGTCGCGCTCGGAGGGCTTCAATACGAAGGTGTTGCCGCAGGCGATCGCCACGGGGTGCATCCACATCGGCACCATCGCCGGGAAGTTGAACGGGGTGATGCCGGCGCAAACGCCGAGCGGCTGGCGGAAGGAGTAGGCGTCGACCGTGGTCGAGACCTGGTCGGAGTACTCGCCCTTCAGCAGCTGCGGGATGCCGCAGGCGAACTCGACCACCTCGAGCCCGCGCAGGACCTCGCCCTTGGCGTCCTCGAGCACCTTGCCGTGCTCGGCGGAGACAATCCGGGCCAGCCGCTCGACGTTCGCGTCCAGCAGCTGGCGGAAGGCGAACATCACCTTGGCGCGGCGGCTGATCGAGGCTTCGGACCACTCGGCAAACGCCTCGCGCGCCGCGGCCACCGCGGCGTCGACGTCGGCGGGCTCGGCCAGCAGCACCTCGGCCTGCTGCTCCCCCGTCGCCGGGTCCCAGACGGGCGCGGTCCGGGACGAGGCGCCAGTCAGTTCCTCGCCCCGGATCCGGTGGCGGATCGTGCGCTTGGCGGCGATCGCGCTCACCCGTTCATTGTGCCGTGACGGGGGTCAAAGGCCCTTGGCCTGCGAGTACAGAAATCGCGTTGCGGGCGGCCAACTCGGCCATCGCCGTGCGGGTCTCGACCGTGGCCGAACCGAGGTGCGGCGTCAGCACCACGTTGTCGAGACCTAGGAGGCGCGGCTCGACCTCGGGCTCGCGCTCGTAGACGTCGAGACCAGCGGCGGCGATCCGGTCCTCGGCGAGCGCCTCGGCCAGCGCCGCTTCGTCGACGATTGGGCCGCGGGCGGCGTTGACGAGCACCGCGGTCGGCTTCATCGCCCCCAGCTCGGCGGCGCCGATCAGGTGGCGGGTCTCCGGGGTCAGTGGGCAGTGCAGGCTGACCACGTCGGTGCTTGCCAGCAGCTCCTCCAGCGGCAGGCGCACGGCGCCCAGCGCCGCCTCGACCTCGGGCGGGGCGGGATTGCGCTGGTGGTAGACGATCTCCATTCCGAAGGCGCGGGCGCGCTGCGCCACCCAGTTGCCGATCCCGCCGAGGCCGACGATCCCCAGTCGCTTGCCCTGCAACGAGCTGCCGAGCATGAACCCCATCCCCCAGCTCCAGGGCTGGCCGGAGCGGACCAAGCGATCGCCCTCGGCGAGCCGGCGCGTGGTGGCGAGGATCAGCGCCATGGTCAGGTCGGCGGTGGCGTCGTCGAGCACCCCGGGCGTGTTGGTCACCACCACTCCGCGCCGCTCGGCCGCGGCGAGGTCGACGTTGTCGTAGCCGACCGCAAGGTTGGCGATGCAGCGAAGCTGCGGCCCGGCGGCCTCCAGCAGCTCCTCGTCGACGCGGTCGTGCAGCAGAGTCAGCGCCGCGTCCGCACCGGCGACCAGCGCCAGCAGGTCGGCGCGCGGGGCCGCCTGCTCACGCTGGTCGAGCCGCACCTCCCCCGCCTCCCGCAGCAGCGCCAGCGCCGGCTCGGGAATGCGGTTGGTGACGGCGAAGATCACTCCATCTCAATACCACTTCCCGCGGGCGAAACCGCCGAAGGCGATCAATCCGATCAGGGCGATTATTAGCCCGATCCAGAAGCTCCAGACAATCATCAGCACGATGCCGACGATCACGAGGATTCCTCCCAGAGATATCCCGCCGACGCCGGCGCCTCTATCTGCCCTGGTGTTCATCTTGCTCCTCCGTGGTCGGTATTGCGATTGGACGACTGGTGCAGTCCAATAGCTACCCAGAGCAGGCGGTTCTCACTCCGGCCGCTCGAGCTCGACCTCGCTCGCCGGCTTGTCCTCGCGCAGGCCCTTGTAGGCGGCGTGGCGGAGGATCCCCTCGGCGGTCAGCTCGCGGAACTCGAACTCGGCGACCAGCTGCGGTTCGGCGAAGAGGGCGCCCTTCGGCGGTTTCGGACCCGCCTCGAAGGGGCTGGTCTTGCGCTCCAGCGGCGCCAGGCGCTGGTTCAGCTCGGCCAGGTCGGCGGCCTTGAACCCGGTCCCGACTTTGCCGCCGTAGCGCAGTACCCGCTCCGGCCCCTCGCCCTCGTAGTAGCCGACCAAGAGCGCCCCGAGATGCTGCTTGCGCCGCCCTTCCCCGGGGGTCCAGCCGCCGATCACCAGCTCCTGGCGCAGGGTGTTCTTCACCTTCAGCCAGTCGCCGGTGCGCCTGCCGGGGGCATAGGTGCTGCCGAGACGCTTGAGGACCATCCCCTCCAGGCCCTGCTCGCGGCTCGCCGCCAGCAGCTCCTCGGCGTGGCCGACCGAGTAGCCGGGCGTCTGCCAGCTCTCCCCCTGCAGCTCCAGCTGCTCGAGCAGCTCGCGGCGGCGCTCGTAGGGGAGGCCGGTGAGGTCGTAACCGTCGAGGTAGAGGAGGTCGAAGACGACGTAGACGACCGGGTGGGAGTTCATCCGCCGCCGGACAATGCTCTCGTCGCTCTGGTGCATGCGCTGCTGCAGCCGCTCGAAGCTGGGCTTGCCGTCGGCGCCGAAGGCGACCAGCTCGCCGTCGAGGATGGCGTCGAGCGACCCCAGCGCCCGCGAGAGGCGCCGCACCTCGGGGTACTGGGCGGTGACGTCGTTGAGGTTGCGGGTCTGCAGGGTCAGCCGGCCGGGGCGGCAGTAGGCGATCGCCCGCACCCCGTCCCACTTGACCTCGACCGCCCAGCCCGAGTCGTCGGCCGGCAGAGTCGAGAGCCGGGCCAGCATCGGCACCACGTCCTCGGGGAACGGGTCGCGCTCCCGGGAGGGCGGGTCGATCCGGTGGATCATCCAGTCCTTCTCGCTCTTGCCGGCGCGGAACAGCGCGTAGCGGCCCTGCAGCCTCTCGCCTTCGAAGGCGAGCATCACTTTCCCCGGCTCCCACTTCTCCAGCTCGTAGGTGCCGGAATCCCAGATCGTCATCGTCCCGGCGCCGTACTCGCCCGCCGGGATCTCCCCCTCCCACTCGAGGTACTCCAGCGGGTGGTCCTCGGTGTGGACGGCCTTGCGGTTCTCGGCCGGGTCCTCCGGGATCCCGTTCGGGATCGCCCAGGAGGCGGCGACCCCCTCATGCTCGAGCCGCAGGTCCCAGTGCAGGCGGCGGGCGCTGTGTTCCTGGACGACGAAGCGGGGCTTGCCCTTCTTCTTGCGCTGGCGCTTGGGTGCCGGCTCGGCGGTCTTGCCGAAGTCCCGCTTGCGCTCGTACTCCCCGAGTTTCCCCTTGCGCTTCGCCATAGGATCGATTCTTGCGCTCTACCCGGCTCAGCCTGCATCTCTGCCTGCTCGGGCTGAGCCTCTGCACGCCGGGTGCGGCCGCCGCGACTGGGCGCGAACCGTTCTTCCCCGTCGCCGGCAGCCACTACTACGACGTCTCCAGCTACCGAGTGCGGCTCGCTTACGAACCGCAGCACGGGGGGCGCGTGCGAGCCACGGTCAGAATCAGGGCAGTCGCCCTGCGCAAGATCGAAGACTATTTTCTGCTCGACTACCTCGGGCCGCGGGTGACGCAGGTCGAGGTCGACGGCCGGGCGGCGCGCTCCGAGCGCGAGGGCGCCAAGCTGGGGATCTACTTCCCCGAAGAAACCATCCCCAAGGGCCAGGCGTTCGCCGTCACGGTCAGCTACCGCGGCGTGCCGCCGAAGGTGACCGACCCCGACGGCAGCGAGGAGGGCTGGTACCCGACCGACGACGGCGTCATCGCGGTCGGCGAGCCGCAAGGGACCGCGGCCTGGATCCCCTGCAACAACGTCCCGTCGGACAAGGCGAGCTTCAGCTTCGAAGTCACGGTGCCGGCCGGGCTGCGGGCGGTCGCCAACGGCCGCCAGGGACGGGTGGTGCGCAGCGGCGGCCGGGCCACCTACACCTGGGTCGAACCAGGCCCGATGAGCACCTACCTCGCCCTACTGAACATCGGCCGCGGGCAGATCGTCAAGAGCCGGGTCGGCAAGCTGCCGGCCTGGACGCTGATCGACCCCCGGCTGGAGCGCTCGCGCGAACAGCTGGCGGAGCTGCCGGGGATCGTCCGCTTCCTCTCCGGCCTCTACGGCGCCTATCCGTTCGAGACCGCCGGCTCGGTGGTCGACTACGCGCCGGCGCTGGGCTACGCGCTGGAGACCCAGAGCCGGCCGATCTACGCCTTCGTTCCCGACCTGACCACGGTCGTGCACGAGACCGCGCACCAGTGGTTCGGCGACTCGGTCGGGCTGCAGCGCTGGCCCCAGATCTGGCTCAACGAGGGGTTCGCGACCTGGAGCGAGTGGTACTACGCCGAGCGCCACGGCGGCCGCAGCGCCCAGGCGATCTTCGCCCGGCTCTACCGGGTGCCGGCCTCGAACACGGAGTTCTGGAACCCGCCATCGGCCCGGCCCGGCAGCCCCAAGCACCTCTTCGGCCCCTCGGTCTACATCCGCGGCGGGATGGCGCTGCAGGCGCTGCGGGAGAAGATCGGGACGAAGACGATGCTGGTGCTGCTGCGCCGCTGGGCGACGAGTCACCGCCACGGCAGCGCCAACATCGGCGAGTTCACGGCGCTGGCCGAACAGCTCTCCGGCCGCGACCTCGGCCCCCTCTTCCAGCGCTGGCTTTACCAGCGGGGCAAGCCGTGAGAATGCGGGGGGTGAAGCGCCGCTCCCTGCTCGCCGGCCTGATCGCCTGCGCCCTGCTGGCGACGGCTGCCGGCGCCGAGGCCAGGGTCCAACCGCGGGTGATCCTCGCCGTGGGGCAGCCCGGGATCGGCACCTCGGCCAACGGCCTGGCCTCGATCTTGGCGCCGGTCCGCTACCCGATCGAGATGGCGGGCCGGGTGGCGAAGACCCGGGTCTACATCCTCGAAGGCAGTCACGAACGAGTGGTCCACTCCTGGGTCCTGCACGAACGGCTGAGTGCCGGCGCGGTCCGCCGCCCCGACCGCCGCAGCAGCTTCACCTTCGTCCACAAAGTCGGCCTCGACGCGAACCTCAGCCGGCGACTGCGGCAGGGCGCCTGGGTCCAGGTATTCGCCAACGCCACCCTCGACATCGAGGATGACGGCGATCCGGAGATGCGCTCGCTGGAGGCCTCGACCGCCGGGCCGCCGACCCGAGCGCACGGGGTGCCGCTCTGCAGCAGCCTCCCCCACCTGCGGCTGAAGCGGGGGGCGCGGGTCTCGCTGCCGCTGCCGGTCTGCGACCGGAAGGTGAGGTGGCGGGCGATCGACAGGAGCAGCCGGGGGTCCGCCCGGGTCCGCGGCGACCGCTTGATCTACACCGCCCCGCAGGGATTTCGCGGCACCGACGAGATCGAACTGGCGGCCGGCGGGCTTCGCCTCAACACCCGGGCCACGGTCGGCGCCCCCAGCGGCCTCGTCGTCCGCGCCCTCGGCGACTCGGTCACCGCCGGCTTCGGGTACTACTCGAGCGGCAGGCAGATGGTCTTCGACGAACTGCTCGACTGCCGGCCGGCGGCGAGGGAATTCAACGACGCCTGCTCCTCCAACTCGCTGAACGAAGAATCGGCCGAAGGCCCGGTCAAGTACGCGTCCGACTACGGCCTCGCCAACAAAGTCTCCTGGGCGGCGCAGTGGGCCGACGAGTACGGCGTCACCAACTACAAGAACTTCGCGATCAGCGGCTCGGAACCGAAGAACTGGGCGCCGGAAGGCGAATTCCACTTCCTCACCGAAAAGATCGAGGCCGAAGACCCCGATTACGTCCTACTCACCCTCGGCGCCAACCCGCTGCTCTCCAACGTGCTCTTCGGGCTGCGGAACATGGAGTGTGCGGTCGAATCCGAACTGCCGGAATTCGAAGCTTGCGTGCGAGAAGAATTCGCCAAGGTCGGGCTGCGGCAGAACCTGCACGGCGTCTACTCGGACCTGCTCGCCCACACCCAGGCGACGATCTTCCTCATGCAGTACCACCTCTCGGTCCCCTGGAGCGCGCTCGCCTACAGCGCCACCGAGATCGCCGCGATGGGGAAGCTGCTGAACCTGGAAATCGCCTCGACCGCGGCCGAAGTCGGCAGCAGCCGGCTGCAGGTGGTGACGCCGCCGCACTTCAACGTCGGGGTCGATGTCTCGCCGGTCTATCCCTCCCGCTACACCTGCCGCCTCTACCCCGTCGACGGTCCCAGCGTGCAGTCGGAAGGGACCCAGGACGAGCTCGAGAGCCATGTCCTCTCCTTCTGCGCGGGCCCGGCCGGCGGCGGCGAACCGTGGGTGATCAACGGCGACACCGGGATCCACCCCAGCGCCGCGGGCTACACCCAGATGACCTCGCAGGTGCCGGCACCGACCCCATGATCGAATATGCTTGAGCAATAGATTCGCCAATCGCTTCGACGGGAGGACCCATTGACCATCAAATGGGATGAGAACGGGAAACGGGAGATCGAACAGCACCCGTCCCTGACGGGCAGCGACGCGACGATGATGAAAGCGCTGGCGCATCCGGTACGTGCCCGGGCGCTGACGGTGCTGAACGAACGGATCGCCAGCCCGAGCGAATTGGCGGCTGAACAGGAAGAGTCCGTCGGCTACGTCGCTTACCACGTGCGGGTCCTGCGCGAGATGGAGCTGATCGAGCAGGTCAAATCCCGCCAGGTAAGGGGCGCCACCGAGCACTTCTACCGCGGCACTATCAAGCCCTACCTGAGCGAGGAGTTCTGGCGGCAGCTGTCGAAGGACGCCCGCAGCGGAGTCAGCGTCGCCGGCCTCGAGGTCCTCAATCACGCGATCAAGCAGGCCTTCGAGGGGGGCACCTTCGACGCCCGCGTCGACCGCCACCTCAGCAACCTCTGCTTCGAGCTCGACGAGCAGGGGTGGAGCGACGCGGGGGAGCTGCTGGTGAACTGCCTCAACGGCCTGATCCAGATCGGCGCCGAAGCCGAGAGCCGCGGCAAGCCGACGCTGCGGGCCACCTTCGGCCTGATGGGCTTCGAATCGCCGCCGAAGTAGCGGACTTTCTCTGCTCGGCGGGGGAGAGACTCCGGTCCCCGGGCCTTGAGACGAGGTGACCGCAGCCACGCCCGCCATCCTTGAGCGCCCGAGATTGGCGCTACTCTATGGCGACATGGGACAGACCGCAACGATCCGAGTTCCGCGTGAGACCCGCGACCGCCTGGCCGCCCGGGCCAAGGATCGCGGCGTCTCCCTCTCCTCCCTGCTGACCGACCTGGCCGAGCGAGCCGAGCGGGCCGATGCCTACCGCTCCGAGCGCGAGGCGACCAGAGCCGACATGGAAAGCCCCGAGGCGCTCGCCGAGTACCGGCTCTGGGAAGAGACCCTGGAAGATGGAATCGACTGATCCCGTCAAGCGCGGCGAGATCTGGCTGACTGCCTTCGGTGCCGCCCGGCGGGGTGAGCCCGGCAAGACCAGGCCGGCTGTCGTCATGTCCGCGGATGAGGTGCTCGTCGGCGCATCTGACGAGTTGGTCGTCGTCGTCCCCTTTTCCAGCTCTGTGACGCCTTCGAGCCTGCGTCCCCCGGTCGACACCGAGACCGGGATCGACAACCCCAGCGCCGTCATCTGCCGCGGGATCCGCGGGGTGGCACGATCGCGGCTGCTGCGCCGGGTCGGCGAGGTGGACGGCGAGAAGATGGCCGAGATCGAGCGCGCCGTCGGGCTGGTCCTGGCGACCGCGTAGCAACCTCAGGCCCGAACGTCAGCTTCGGGCACGGCGATTGCGGACCCCGCAGAACACGGCCATGCCGACGCTCGCACTGCCGCCGCTGAAGAAGAAGTGGTGACCTCGGACCGGAGGTCCCCCTGCGAGCAAGCCGCTGAGAACATTCCTTTGTGAAAACGGATGTCCAAGCTGGTGATCGAGCCGTAGCCTCCGGCGATCTCGGGGACGGCGGCGGTCATCTTGAGTCCGTATCGGTTTCCGGCGACCCTCTCGACCGCAATCGGGATCGCGATCACGCTGGTGACAGGCGCCGGAAGGAAGGTACGGATCATGACTTCGCCAGGCCCCGGCTTGAAGGCGATCGCCCGCCCGGTAACGGTCACCGCCTGCTGTTCGGGAAGGCAACCTCGACCGTGATCGTCCCCGTCCCGAACTTGACCTTTGCGCAGGGATCCTCCCGCGTGCGGACGTCAGAGCGAACCCCCGGAGGGCAGCGCTTTGCCTTTGCCAGGTGGAGTCCGTAGCCCCCGTCGAGTTCCATCCGGATCGCTTTCACGGGCGAGGGATCGGACCCGTCGGCCGCCCGGATCCTGTCCACGAGTCGCAGTCCGACCGGCACCCGTTCCTGTGAAGGAGTCGGTACGGGATTCGGCTCGACGCTGAAGGTGGTGAAGCGCGTCAGGAGGGGATTGACCGGTCCTCCCGCGGCCGCCGTTGCACCTGCGGCGAAACGAGGACAGACACCACCGCAAACGCACGAATGAATTTGGCGCCAGATCCCTCAAGCCTAGTGAGAAACTGGGGCCAGATGCGAGTCCTCGCGATCGTCCACCAGCGCGATGCCGGACCAGGCGTCTTCGCCGAGGCGATCGAGGAGGCCGGTGGCGAGCTCGACGAGTGGACGCTGGCCGAGCGGCCGGAGCCGCCTGCGGACCCGCTCGGCTACGACGCGGTGCTCGTCCTCGGCGGGGCGATGAACGTCGACGAAGTCGAGCGGCATGGGTGGATCGCCGAGGAGAAGGCGCTGCTGGGCGAGCTAATGGAGCGCGAGGTGCCGCTGCTCGGACTCTGCCTCGGCGCGCAGCTGGTGGCCGAGGCAGCCGGCGGCGAAGCGCGGCGGGCATCCGCGCCGGAGATCGGTTGGCATCAGGTCGAGGTGACAACCGAGGGAGAGGACGACCCGCTGCTCGGCTCGCTTACCCCCTCCTTCGAGGCCTTTCAGTGGCACAGCTACGAGTTCGACTTGCCGCCCGGCGCCGTTCCACTCGCCCGCAGCCCCGTCTGCCTCCAGGGCGCCCGGATCGGGGAGCGCGCCTGGGCGCTGCAGTTCCATCCCGAGGTCAGCCGCGCCGACGCCCTGCACTGGGTCGAGGACTACGAGGCGGATCCCGACGCGGTGCGGATCGGCATCGACCCCGGGGAGCTCGGGCCGGAGACCGAGGCGAAGATCGGCGCCTTCAACGAGCTTGGGCGTGAGCTGTGCAGGCGCTGGCTGGAGGTCAGTCGACCTGGACCGGGGTCAGGTAGGCGGCGGAGAGGCCCCCGTCCACCAGGAAGGTGCTGGCGGTGACGAAGCTGGAGTCCTCGGTGGCAAGGAAGAGGGCCGCCTTGGCGATCTCCTCGGGCTCGCCGAAGCGGCCCATCGGGATGTGGACGAGGCGCTTGGCGGCGCGTTCGGGATCCTTGGCGAAGAGCTCCTTCAGCAGGGGGGTGTTGACCGGGCCGGGGCAGAGGGCGTTGACGCGGACGCCGCGGTCGGCGAACTCGACCCCCAGCTCGCGCGAGAGGGCGAGGACGCCGCCCTTGGAGGCCGTGTAGGAGATCTGCGAGACGGCCGCGCCGGTGGTGGCGACGAAGGAGGCGACGTTGATCACCGAGCCGCCGCCCGCCGCCAGCAGATGCGGGATGCCGTGCTTGCAGCAGAGGAAGACGCTGCGCAGGTTGACGTCCTGGACCCGCTGCCAGGCCTCGAGCTCGGTGTCGAGCACCGAGCCGTCGTCGGTCGGGTTGATGCCGGCGTTGTTCATCAGCACGTCGATGCGGCCGAACTGCTCGCGCGCCTCGGCCAGGGCGGTGCGGACCTGCTCCTCGTAGGCGACGTTTGCGGCGATCGTCAGCGCCCCGACCGCCTGCTCGGCGTCGAGGTCGATCCCCACCACCTTCGCCCCCTCGGCGGCGAACAGCCGCGCCGACTCCGCGCCGATGCCGCTGGCGCTGCCGGTGACCACGCAGACCTTGTCCTGCAGCCGTCCCGCCATCAGCTTCCCCCAGTCGCGTAGAAGACGTTCTTGACGTCCGTGTAGTGGTCGAGCGCGTCGGGGCCGAGCTCGCGGCCGACGCCGGACTGCTTGAAGCCGCCGAAGGGGGTGGAGACGCGGACCGAGGTGTTGGAGTTGACCGAGATCACCCCGGTCTCCAGCGCCCGCGCGACCCGCAGCGCGCGCCCCCCGTCCCGGGTCCAGATTGAGCCCGAGAGGCCGTAGATCGTGTCGTTGGCCAGCCGCACCGCGTCCTCCTCGCCCTCGAAGGGGATGACACAAGCGACCGGGCCGAAGATCTCCTCGGCGGCGGCGCGGTCGTCGTTGGCGACCGGCGCCAGGACGGTCGGCGGGAACCAGTAGCCCGGCCTGTCGGGAGCGCTGCCGCGGATCGCGACCGGGGCGTCCTCGGGGACGTAGGAGGCGACGGCATCGCGCTGGCCGGCGGAGATCAGCGGGCCCATCTGCGTCGCGTCGTCCAGCGGGTCGCCGACCGCGATCCCTTCCACCGCCGGCTGCAACGCGGCGAGGAAGTCGTCGAGGGCGGAGCGCTCGACCAGGATCCGCGAGCGGGCGCAGCAGTCCTGGCCGGCGTTGCCGAAGACGGCCATCGGCGCTGCCGCGGCGGCGGCCTCGATGTCAGCGTCGGCGAAGACGACGTTGGCCGACTTGCCGCCCAGCTCCAGCGTCACCCGCTTGATCGTCTGCGCAGCGCCGGCGGCGATCCCGCGGCCGACCTCGGTCGAGCCGGTGAAGGCGATCTTGGCGACGTCGGGGTGCTCGACCAGCCGCTGCCCGCAGACGCTGCCCGGCCCGGCGACCACGTTGAGCACGCCCTCGGGCAGGCCAGCGTCCAAGGCGAGCACCTCCAACTCCAGCGCGGTCAGCGGGGTCAGCTCCGCCGGCTTGAGGACGACGCAGTTGCCGGCGGCAAGCGCCGGAGCCACCTTCCAGGCGGCGATCGTCAGCGGGAAGTTCCAGGGGACGATCAGGCCGACGACGCCGAGCGGCTCGCGGAAGGTCATGTCTACCCCGCCCGCGACCGGAATCGTCTGGCCGAGCAGTCGCTCGGGCGCGCCGGCGTAATAGCGGAAGGTCTCGACCACCATCCTGATCTCGCCCCGGGCGTCGCCGATCGGCTTGCCGGCGTTGCGCGCCTCCAGCTGCGCCAGCTCCTCCGAGCGCACCTCGATCGCCTCGGCGAGTCCGCGCAACAGCTGCGCCCGGTCGGCCGGCACCACCGCCCGCCAGGACAGGAACGCCGCCTTGGCTCGCGCCACCGCCGCGTCGACCTCCTCGGCCCCGGCGCGCGGCACCTCGGCCATCACCCGCTCGGTCGCCGGCTCGATCACCTCGATCGCGCTCATCGAACTGGCTCCGTGTCGCTTTTTGCGTCCATATGGACGCCTATGTCGACACGCGCCGCGTCGACTAGGGCGGCGATCACGCGACTGCTCTCGTCCTCCTCGGGGTGCCAGATGACGCCGAGGGCGAAGCGGCTGCCGGGCAGCTCGATCGCCTCCGGCAGGTCGTCCTCGGACGACCACCCGCTCACCTTCAGCCCCTCGCCGAGGCGGTCGACCCCCTGGTGATGATGGGACCAGACGACGAAGCTCTCGACCCCCGCCGCGGTGCAAGCCAGCGAGTCGGCGGCGAGCCGCACGTGGTGCTCGGAGAAGGTGCCCGCCACGGTCCGGTGCGTCTCGGCTCCCAGCGACTCGGGCAGGTGCTGGACCAGGGACCCGCCCAGCGCCACGTTCAGCAGTTGCATCCCGCGGCAGATCCCCAACACCGGCATGTCCCGCTCCAGCGTCCGGCGCGCCAGGGCCAGCTCAAAGGCGTCGCGGTCGGGCCAGGTGCCCTTGGTCTCGGGGTGCGGCTCGGCTCCGTAGCTGGAGGGATCGATGTCGGCGCCGCCGGCCAGCATCAGCGCGTCGACTCGGTCGAGCAGCAGGTCCGGCTCCGCAACGGCGGCCTCATCCGGCGGCAACACGATCGCCACGCCGCCGGCCCGCTGCACGCAGCGCACGTAGTTGCGCGGCGCCAGCGTCACCTCGTAGCCGTCCCAGACCCCCCAGCTAACCCGCTCGACCGCGGCGCAGATTCCGATCGCCGGTTTCAAGGGTTCGGCAGACATAAATGTTCGCCTCCAAATCGCCACGGATTCGAACAACCGGAGATCACCGTGTCGATTTGGAGACTCACAGCCGCTCGAACCCGCGGTAGCGCTCCCAGTCGGTGACCGCCGCCTCGAAGGCCTCGATCTCCACCCCGGCCCGGTTCAGGTAGTGGTCGACGACCTCGGCGCCGAAGGCCTCGCGCGCCACCTCGCTCGCCGCGAAGGCGTCGCGCGCGGCGTAGATGTTCGACGGCACCCGCGGCTTGTCGGACTCGTAAGCGTTGCCCTCGAAGGCCGGCTCCAGTGGCAGCTCGGCGTCGACCCCGTGCAGACCGGCGGCGATCATCGCGGCCAGCGCCAGGTAGGGATTGACGTCGGCACCCGGCAGCCGGTTCTCGACCCGCAGCCCCTCGCCGTGGCCGACCACCCGCAGTGAACAGGTGCGGTTGTCGTGCCCCCAGGCAACCGCGGTCGGGGCGAAGGAACCCTTGGCGAAGCGCTTGTAGGAGTTGACGTGCGGCGCGTAGATCAGGGTCAGCTCCTCCATGCAGGCAAGCTGGCCGGCGACGAAATGCTCGAACAGGGCCTGGTCGGCGGCGAAGGCGTTCGACCCGTCATCGCGCCCCAGCGAGCAGTGGATATGGCACGAGTTGCCCTCGCGCTGGTTGAACTTGGCCATGAAGGTGATCGCGTGCCCCTCCTGGGCGGCGATCTCCTTGGCGCCGTTCTTGTAGATGACGTGGTCGTCGGCGCAGCTCAGCGCCTCCCCGTAGCGGAAGTTGATCTCGTGCTGGCCGAGGTTGCACTCGCCCTTGGAGTTCTCGACCTCCATCCCCGCCCCGGCCATCTCGTTGCGGATCCGGCGGATCAGCGGCTCGACCCGGGCCGTTCCCAGGAGGGAGTAATCGATGTTGTAGAGGTTGGCCGGCTCGAGGTCGTGGAAGCCCTTCTTCCAGGCCTCCTCGTAGGTGTTGCGGAAGACGATGAACTCGAGCTCGGTCGCGGCCTTGGCGGAGAAACCGCGCTCGGCCAGCCGCGCCAGCTGCCGGCGCAGGATCTGGCGCGGCGAGGGGGCGACTTCGCGGCCGTCGCTCCACTGCACGTCGGCCATCACCATCGCCGTCCCTGGCAGCCATGGCACCATCCGCAGGGTGTCGAGGTCGGGGACCATCTCGAAGTCCCCGTAGCCGGTGTCCCAGGACGACATCGCGTAGCCGCTGACCGTTTCCATGTCGACGTCGACGGCGAGCAGGTAGTTGCACCCCTCCGCCCCGTGCTCGAGCACGTCGGCGAGGAAGTGGCTCGCGGTCAGCCGCTTGCCCTGCAGCCGGCCCTCCATGTCGGCGATCGCGAGCAGCACGGTGTCGACCGCGCCGTCCGCGACCGCCTTCTTCAGCTCCTCGACCGTCACGGCCGCAACGTTACGCCGCCGCGCTCATGGCGCGCCCGGACCCACTTCGGGCTCGGGACCGATCTCTTTCTCGAGGTCGATCTCCCGCACCTGTCCGGTGAAGTGCTTGCGGGCGGTCGTCATCCACCCGATCCAGGCCAGGAGGATCACCACTCCCACCGTCAGCGGCGCGTAGTTGAACGCCTCCCAGCTGAATTCGTCGTTCCAGGGAACCGCGAGCGGGGTGAACGGAAGGCAGAAGATGACCGTGATCAGGGCGACCCAGAAGGTCGCGAACGCGTTCATCCACTTGTACTTGCGGCCGTTGTTCCAGGGGCCGGGCTCGAAGTCGTCGCCTTTGCGCCAGCGGAGGAAGATCGGAATCACGTAGGCGATATAGAGGCCTATGACCGTGATCGAGACGACCGCGAAGAAGGCGAAGGGGACGTTTTCACCGTTCCCCTTCAGCGCCGGCAGGGTGATGATCAGCGCCGCGGCGGCCATCGCCAGCACGGCGTAGACCGGCACCCGCTCGGAGTTGACCCGCGAGATCCGACCCGAGACCCGTTTACCGAAGCCTTTGTCGCGCGAGAAGGCGTAACACATGCGCGAGGCGCTGGTCAGGCAGGCGGCGCCGCAGAAGAGCTGGCCGACGACGGAGATGATGAGGACGAACTTGCCCCAGCCGGAGCCCAGCGCTTCGACCAGCAGCGTCGGCGCGAAGCCGAAGGCTTCGTTGGCGCCGTCGACGTTGGTGACCGCGAAGGTGATCGCCAGGAGCACGATCCAGCCGATCAACGCCGAGTAGAAGATCGACTTCCACACACCCTTCGCCGCCGATTCGGCCGCACCGTGGGTCTCCTCGGAGATGTGGGCCGAGGCGTCGAAGCCGGTGATCGTGTACTGGGTCAACAGGAAGCCGAGCGGCAGCACGTAGAACCAGTACATGCCTTCGCTGAAGCCGCTGTTGTTGATCCGGTGGCTGAAGACGAAGCTGACGCTCTGGTGGGTGTCGGGGACGATGATCAGGACGAGGACGATCGCGGCGACGCCGATCACGTGCCACCAGACCGAGACGCTGTTGACCAGCGCGAGCATGTGCGTTCGTCGCACGTTGACCGCGGTGTGGAGGGCTAGGATCAGCGCGAAGAGGAGGAAGACCTCGCTGAGGATGTGTGCTTCGTCGCCGAAGTTGACGCCGAAGATGTTCACTTCGTAGAGGCCGAGGACTACGTTGAGGAAGGTCGCGCAGGCGTAGTCGACCGAGGCGACCACGGCGACCAGGCCGATCAGGTTGAACCAGCCGGTGAACCAGGCCCAGATCGGTCCGCCAAGCCGCCCCGACCACCAGTAGATGCCGCCAGCCGTCGGGTAGGCGGAGACCAGCTCCGACATGCAGAAGCCGATGATCAGGATCGGGATCGAGATCAGCGGCCAGCCGATCGAGATCGCGATCGGGCCGCCGTTGTTCCAGGCCTGGCCGTAGGTGGTGAAGCAGCCGGCCAGGATCGAGATGATCGTGAACGAGATCGCGAAGTTGGAGAACCCACTCCAAGCGCGGTTCAGCGTCTGTTTGTAGCCGAGCTCGGCAAGTCGCTGTTCGTCACGGCTGGGGGACGAAACATTGCTCTCCATCAACCCTCTCCCTTCCTGAGCCTTCCCAAGCTCCGGATTAAAAGGTTTAGCGAACCGACCTATAAGGTTCGGTCGAGCCTAGAACCGCCTCTACCCCGTGTCAACCTTGACCCGCGGCCCTGGCGGTAGAGAATCACTGCCTAACGCGATGGCACCGCTCGCAGACATCCTCGGCCCGATCTCGACCCGTCTCGGCGAACTCGAAGGCGAGCCGGTCGCGCTCACCGGTGGCATCACCAACCGCAACTACAAGGTCCGCTTCGCCGGCTCGGACTTCGTCGTTCGCTTGCCCGGCAAGGACACCGACCTGCTCGGGATCGACCGCCCTGCGGAGAGGGCGGCGGGGGAGCTGGCGGCGCGGGCGGGGGTCGGCCCGGTGGTGGTGGCGATGCTCGAGGACCCGCCCTGCCTGGTCACCGAGTTCGTCGCCGGCGAGCCGATGCAGCCCGAGGAGCTGCGCGAGCCGGAGGCCCTGGCCGAAGCGGCAACCGTGCTCCGCGCCCTGCACAGCTGCGACGAGCGGCTGCCGGTGGCGTTCTCCAGCTTCCGCATCGTCGAGACCTACGCGGCGCGGATGGCCGACCGCGGCGCCGAGGTGCCGGGCAGCTACGAGTGGGCGATGTCAGCCGCCCACCGGATCGAAGCCACACTCACCGGGCCCGAGCACGAGCCGGTGCCCTGCCACAACGACCTGCTCTCCGCCAACTTCATCCGCTCGCCGCGCGGGATCCGCCTGATCGACTGGGAGTACGCCGGGATGGGCGACCGCTACTTCGACCTCGGCAACTTCGCCGTCAACAACGAGCTCGACAGCGACCAGGAGGCCGAGCTGCTGGCCGCCTACTTCGAGTCGCCGGCGAGCAGCTGCCGCCTGGCGACGCTGCGGCTGATGCGCTTCATGTCCGACTTCCGCGAGGCGATGTGGGGCGCGGTGCAGAGCACGATCTCCGACCTCGACTTCGACTTCCACGACTACTGCGCCAAGCACTTCGACCGCATGCGTGCTGCCGCCGCCTCCGGCCGGCTGGAGGCGCTGCTGGAAGAAGCCGGCGGTGCCGCGGGCTGAGCTGCCAGACCGCGCCCGCTGCGTCATCGTCGGCGGCGGGGTCGGCGGCACCTCGCTCGCCTACCACCTCGCCCAGCTCGGCTGGGACGACGTCGTCCTGCTCGAGCGCTCCGAACTGACCTCCGGCTCGACCTTCCACAGCGCCGGGCTGGTCGGGCAGCTGCGCGGCTCGGTCTCGCTGACGAAGATGATGATGCACTCGGTCGAGCTCTACCGCCGCCTGGGCGAGGAGTCGGAGTTCGACCCCGGCTGGGTCGAGTGCGGCGGCATCCGCCTCGCCTCCAGCGAGGAGCGGATGGAGGAGCTGCGCCGCCAGGCCGGCTGGGCAAAGACCTTCGGGCTGCCGCTGGAGCTGATCAGCGCCGAGGAGGCGAAGGAGATGTTCCCGCTGATGTCGACCGAGGGCGTGCTCGGTGCCGCCTGGCTGCCGACCGACGGCTACATCGACCCGGCCCAACTCACTTACGCGCTGGCCGACGGGGCCCGGCGCGGCGGCTGCCGGATCTTCACCAACACCAGGGTGTCGGGGATCGAGGTCCGCGACGGTCGCGTGCGCGGGGTGCGAACCGACCGCGGCGACGTCGAGGCCGAGGTGGTGGTCGACGCCGGCGGGATGTTCGCTGCCGAGATCGCGCGGATGGCCGGGGTCCGGGTGCCGCTGCTGCCGATGTCCCACCAGTACCTCGTCACCCAGCCGCACGAGGAGGTCCGCGAGGCGCGGCGCGGCGGCCACCTCCCCACCCTGCGCGATCCCGACCTGCTCGTCTACTACCGCGAGGACGGCGACGGGCTGGTGATGGGCGGCTACGAGCGGCGCAGCGAGGCGGCCTTCCTCCCCGGCGGCCCAGGTCGGGTCGAGGCGATCCCGGCCGACTTCAACGGCCGCCTGCTGGAAGAGGACTGGGAGCGGTTCGAGGAGATCACCGAGAACTCGGAGGAGCGGCTGCCGGCGATGGACCGGATCACGGTCACCAAGCTGATCAACGGGCCGGAGGCGTTCACCCCCGACAACGAGTTCTGCCTCGGCGAAACGGGCGTGGCCGGCTTCTTCGTCTGCGCCGGCTTCTGCGCCCACGGGCTCGCCGGGGCGGGCGGGATCGGCAAAGTCGTCGCCGAGTGGATCGCCGAGGGCGAACCGAGCCTCGACCTCTGGCACATGGACATCCGCCGCTTCGGCGCCCAGTACCGCTCCCCCGCCTACACCCACGCGCGGATCAAGGAGACCTACGAGACCTATTACGACATCCGCTACCCCAACCACGAGCGCGAGGCGGGGCGGCCGCTGCGGGTCTCACCGGCCGACCTCTGGCACCGCGAGCACGGCGCCGCCTTCGGCGAGAAGTCGGGCTGGGAGCGGGTCAACTGGTACGAGCCGAACGGGGCGGCGGGGGATGAGGGCCTGCGGCCGCGCGGCTGGGCCGGGCGCCACTGGTCGCCGGCGATCGGCGCCGAGCACCGCGCCGCGCGGGAGGCGGTCGCCCTCTTCGACGAGTCCTCCTTCGCCAAGCTGGAGATCGCCGGGGTCGGCTCCGAGTCGTTCCTCGAACTCCTCTGCGACAACGAGGTCGCCCGCGGGGTCGGCCAGATCACCTACACCCAGATGCTCAACCACCGCGGCGGCATCGAGTGCGACTTCACCGTTGCCCGGCTGGCCGAGGACCGCTTCTCGATCGTCACCGGGACCGCCTTCGGCAACCACGACCGCGAGTGGATGCGGCGACTGCTGCCGGGCTGCGACGAGGTATGGATCGACGACGTCACCTCGCAGTGGGCCTGCTTCGGGATCTGGGGGCCGCGGGCCCGCGAGGTCCTGCAACCGCTGACCCCGCCGGACCTCGGCAACGAGGCCTTCCCCTACATGACCCTGCGGGAGACGACGGTCGGCAACGTGCCGGTGCGGATGCTGAGGGTCACCTACGTCGGCGAGCTCGGCTGGGAGATCTACTGCCCGACCGAGTACGGGCTGGGGCTGTGGCGGGCGCTGTGGGAGGCGGGCCAACCGCACGGGATGCTCGCCGGCGGCTACCGGGCGATCGACAGCCTGCGGCTGGAGAAGGGCTACCGCGTCTGGGGCACCGACATCACTCCTGACGAGACGCCCTACGAAGGCGGGGTCGGGTTCTGCGTCAAGCCCGAGAAGGACGGCGGCTTCACCGGCGACGGGGCGCTGATCGAGGCGCGCGAGCGGGGGCCGCGGGCGCGCCTGCGCTGCCTCACCCTCGCCGAGCCGCGCTCGATCGCGCTCGGCAACGAGCCGGTCCGGGTCGGCGGCGAGATTGCCGGCAGGGTGACCAGCGGCGGCTACGGCTACACGGTCGGGCGCTCGATCGCCTACGCCTATCTGCCGCCCGAGGCCGAGCCGGGGACCGCGGTCGAGGTGGAGATCTTCGGCCGCTGGGTCGAGGGCGAGGTTGCGGAGGAGCCGCTCTTCGATCCCAAGGGAGAGCGGGTCCGCGCCTAGGCGGGCGCCTGATCCAGACCGAGCGGCGCCGGCAGCAGGCCGGCGAGGATGTGCTCGGTGCCCTCGCTGTGCTCGCGCATCTGGCGCACCGCCCGCGACCCGTCGCCCTTGCGCAGCGCCTTGATCAGGCGGCCATGCTGCTCGTTGGAGCGGGCAAGGACCTCGGGTGGGTGGGCGATCAGCGCGATCAGGCCGCTCATCTGCGACTGGACGTCGGTCATCGCGCTCAGCAGTCGCGCCGAGGCGGCCGCCTCGGCGATGCCGATGTGGAAGCGGATGTCGGTGCGCCGGTACTCCTCGAAGTTCTCCACCTCTCCTGCCATCTTCGCGACCAGCTCCTCGAGGCGGTCGAACTGCGCCTCGCTGCCGCGCTCGGCGGCCAGCAGGACGGCCCCGGACTCGATCGCGACCCGGTAGTCGAGCACCGCCCAGGCGCCCTGGTCGAGGGTTTCGCCGGCGTGCTCGGTCAGCGGCGGCTCCTTGGCGACGAAGGTGCCGCCGCTCCGCCCCCGCAGCGAGACCAGGTGCCCGCTCTGCACCAGCGCGGTCAGCGCCTGCCGCAGGGTCGAGCGGGAGATCCGCAGCTGCCCCGCCAGCTCGCGCTCGGGCGGCAGCTTGGCGCCAGGGACGAGCAGCCCGGCGCGGATCGCGCTCCCAAGGCGCTCAACCGTCTCCTCGAACGTGCTTGCCGGGGTGACCGGCATGAACACAGCCTCAAGCGCCGCGTCGCGCTCCATGAAGAGAACGGTACCGCCGCTTAGGAATCCGCGTCCATGTAGCGGTTGAACGCCTCGCGGGCCAGGTCGCTGAGCGAGCGCTTTTCCTCATCGGCCCGAGCCCAGGCCGCTTTGTAGAGATCAGGCGGAACGCGGAAGCTGACCCGAGGCGAATGACCCGCCTCCCCGAAGGAAGGGCGACCAACGTAGCGGCGGCGAAGTTCGGATGGATCTGGCGGTTCCTTCTCGAATTCCTCGGCCAGCTGTTCGGCGATCTCCTCGGTTATTACCAAGCCAGACGAGGTCACTCCCAGGATCTCCTCGTCTTGGTCCTTCTTCGCTGGTTTTTTCACTTTGCCCACTGGCGTGCCTCCTCATAAAGACCGCGGAAGCGATTCCGCATGTTCATCGCGTGAATCACGACAAACTCCTCTTCATCCTCTTCAACTGCCACCTCGAGTTGAATGCCCTCGAGATCATCGCCTAGGAATACAACTCGCGACTTTGAGGATCCGGCCGCGTTTGGTTTTGCGCGGTGGCATGGCCACAACCCTCCTGAGGAGGGCGTGACCGAACAAGACGGGGGTGTGGCGCCTGTGGAAAATCTCAGGGGCGGAACTGCTAGGCGCGGATCTTCACCCCGCGGCTGGCCTTGTTGTTTTTCAGGTTCGGGTCGGCGACGCCGGAGCGGACGCGGGCTCGGACTTTCACCTTGCCGGTGTGCTTGGTCTTGACAACCACCCGCAGCTTGGCCGCCTTGCCCGCCGCCAGGGTGCCGAGCTTGCAGGTCAACTTGCGCTTGCCGCCCTTGACCTTGCCCAGCTTGCAGGGGCGCTTGCCCATCACCTTCCGGCCCGCCACCTTGCGGGTCAGCACCGGCACGGTGCCCTTGACCACGACCCCCGTCGCCGTGCTGGGACCGCGATTGGCGACCGTCATCAGGAAGGCGAGCTTGCCGCCGACCGTCGGCTTCTTCGGCTTTAGCTTGAGCTTCAGGCGCAGGTCGGCGCTTGCGGCGGCGGGCGGCGGCGGAGGCGTGGGCTGCAGCTCGAAGGCGCCGATGTCGCAGGCGGCGCCCTGCGGCCGGGGGACGCCACGCTGATCGGTCACCGGACAGCCGTTGTTGGTCCCGGCGTCGATCGCCGGGCTGCCCGGCTGCAGGGCCATAGTGTCGGTTTCGCCGCCGTTGTTCGCCAGCCCGCCCAACAGCGGGTTGGTGTTCTGCTTGCTGCCGGCGTCAGTGAACATGCAGCTGGCGTCGCTGGAGATGTTGTGGTCGGAGGTGACCATCGCCACCGGTGCGCAGTCGCCGGCTCCGCCCGGACCGGTGTTGCCGGCGACGATGGTGTTCTTCACCGCCAGCGCCGCCGAGCCACCCAGGGTCGGTTCAGGGTTATAGACGGCGAGCCCGGCGCCTACTCCGGCGGTGCCGACGCTGTTGTTGGCGATCGTCGAGTTGACCAAGGTCCCTTCGCTGCCTTCCGTACTGGTCGGATCGATCGCCAGCAGGACGCCACCACCCTGGACCACCAGCCCGGTCGACTCGGCGCTGTTGCCGGTCACGGTCGAGTTGACGAGTGAGAATTTGCCGAGCGCGTAGATGCCGCCGCCGAGCCCCTCGACCGCACCGCCGGTGACGCGGTTGTTGGCAATCGTGCTGTTCGAGATCGTCAAAGCGGTTCTGTTGACGCCCTCTGGCGGCGCCGAGACCCCGCCGCCGTTCTGGCTGGCGACGTTGCCGGAGACGTTGACGCCCTGCAGCACCGCTTCCGCGGCTTCGTAGGCCAGGACACCGCCGCCGTCGCCCGGCTCCTCTTCGGTCGACACCGCCTCGGTGTTGCCGCCCGTGACGGTCATCCCTTCCAGCACGCTTTTGTTCGCTTCGAGGTTGAAGACGCGCGAGGTCTGGTGGGCGTCGATCACCGTCTGGCGCGCACCGGCGCCGCGGATCGTCACCATGCCGGCCCCGAAGACGACCAGCTCACCGCTGGAGACCGAGTAGTTCCCGGCGGGCACAATGACCGTGTTCTCGGGGTCGGTCGATTCGCCCGCCCGTGAGATCGCGTCGCGTAGCGAGCAGGCCGGGTTGGTGCTGCAGCCGCCGGCAACGGTGGTGTCGGCGGTCGTGTTGACGATGAAGCTCGCGGCGTTGCCGGCCGCAGGAACGATCAGGGCCAGTGCCGCGAAGGCACAGGCGAGAGCTATCGACTTGGTGCGCATTGCCCTACCTCTACTCGGTTTTCAGTACGAGGCTGGAGTACCCTCGCCGATCGCCGGTAAACGACTCGGGTAAATGGGGCAGACTGCCGGCTCCACAACCAGGAGGACACCATGGGAAGAATCGTCGTCACCGAGTTCATCTCCCTCGACGGAGTGATCGAGGCCCCCGGCGGGGGCGAGGACTACAGCCGCGGCGGCTGGGCCTTCGAGTTCGAGCGCGGCGAGGAGGGAGACAAATTCAAGCTCGACGAGCTGGTCGAGGCCGATGCCCAGCTGCTCGGCCGGGTCACCTATGAAGGCTTTGCCGCTGCCTGGCCCGAGCGCGAAGACGAGGCGGGCTTCGCGAAGAAGATGAACGAGATGCCCAAGTTCGTCGTCTCCTCGACCCTGACCGAGCCGCAGTGGCAGAACACCACCGTGCTCGGCGGCGACCCGGCCACCTCCGTCGCCAAGCTGCGGGACGAGTTCGACGGCGTCATCCTCGTCGCTGGCAGCGCCAGCCTGGTTCAGACGCTGATCGAGAACGACCTCGTCGACGAGCTGAGGCTGATGGTCTTCCCGCTCCTGCTAGGCGCGGGCAAGCGCCTCTTCCCGGAGGGCCCGGCGAAAAAGCCCCTGACCCTGACCGAGTCCCAGACCGTCGGCGACGGCGTCACGATCCTGCACTACGAGCCGAAGCAGCCCTAGCTATTAGGGCTGCGGCTGTTCGAACGTGTGCTGGTACTGCGTGGCGGGGCCGCTGCCGTAGATCGGGGTGAACGGCGCCTGCTGGGTGCAGCCCGTGGCGGGGATCGAAGCGGTGCTGGTCTGGCCGGTGAATGCATACTGCTGCACGCGTTCGAAGAGGAGTTTGGCGTTTTCGTCCTGGGTTTTGGCTTCCGTTGCCACCGCACGTTCCTTGAAATTCGAGTTTTCCCAGGAATTGGGATTGAGGGTCGCGACTATGCCGGTTGCGCACTGACTCGAATCGAAGCTTGGGAGCCCTGAGATCAGCCCTTCGGCCCATTTCGGGGGGCTGTAGGGGCTGCTGCGGTTGACCCCGAGGCGTTCAGGATAGGTGGCGATCGTTTCCGGGGTCATGGGTCCGATCGCACGGGCGTAGTGAACCGGTTCCGCGTTTCCTTCGGGCGTAAGGATTCCGTTGAAGGTCGCGGCGATGTTGGCGAAGAAGGAAGCCAAGTCAACCTTGTAAAACTTCAGCCCGACCAGGATCGGGTTGAGGTTACGCAGGAATGGGTCGACGGCCCGCAGCAGCGGCGGGAACTGATCGCGGAAGAGCTGTCGGGTGGCGGCGAAGCCGGCCGGAGCGAGCTTGATCACCGGGCCGAGGCCTTCGAAGAAGGCCTTCGCTTCCGGCGCCAGCTTCGAGATCGCGATCAGGGTCGGCGAAAGTTCTTCGGCCGCCGGCACCAGCTGCTTCATCAGCGGGTCGGCGTTCTGCGAGAACCCTTTGAGGCGGTGGAAGGTGAGGCGCGACTCGTCGAGGAAGGTGGGGAAGGCGCGGAAGAGGGCTTCGATGTCGCGGTTGCGGCGAGCCGTGGTCTGAAAGACGGCGTTGGAGCTCTGGACCAGGTTGGCGAGTTCGCCTTCGCGGCCGCGCAGGGCGCGGAAGGTGGTGGCGCCGTTGCGGAACAGCTGGCTGACCGCCAGGCGCTGGCTGTCGAGGACGCGGAACAGCTTGTCGAATTCGGAGAAGGTCGGTTCGAGGCCGCCCAGCCCGTAGGAGAGGTTCTGGCCTTGGCCCTGGATCGCCACCGCCGCTTCCTGCATCCATTCCTGGAAGGCGGCCCGGGTCTGGGCGTTGAAGGTGCGGAAGATCTCGTCGAGCTGGACCGATTCGGCGATGTTGGCCTCGGGCAGAGTGCCACCGTCGGCCAGCTCCGGCGCCTGGCGCGAGCCGGGAGTGAGTTCGATGTAGGTCTCGCCGAGCAGGGTTTTGGTCCGCAGGATCGCCCGGGTCGACTCGGGGATCGGTGCGTACTGGGCGTCGATCGCGACCGTGGCGAGCGCCTGCTTGCCGCTCGGCGACAGCTCGATGCTCTGGACTTTGCCGACGTTGACGCCGGAGATGCGGACGTCGGACTGTTCGGCCAGCTGGGTCGCCTCGTTGAACGGGACCTTGACCTCGTAGGTCTTGGCCCGGAACGGGGTCGGGCCGCCGAAGGTGACCCAGAGGAAGAGCAGGATCCCGAAGCAGGACAGCGCGAAGCCGGTGATCACCAGGAGCTGGGTGGTGCTGGGGGCGCGCTTGCTCATTTGCTGCCCCCGGTCTTCGGCGTGTATTCGCAGTGGCCGGTGCCTTTCGGCGTCGGGAAGGAGACCGGAATTTCGACGTCGCGAGGCAACCCGATCACTTCGAGCAGGGTCTGCAGGTACGGCTTGCCCTGCAACGTCCGTTCCTTGACGAAGCCGTAACCGAGGCTTGCCCCGGTGCAAGAGATCGAGATCAGATTCCGCAGGATCGGACCGCCGGCGTCCTGGAGGTTGAAGGAGGCATTGAAGTCATGATTCAGCCAAGGCAGGTAGAACAGGTAGCTCTCGGTTGAGCCTTTCGGGTTGTAGGTGAGCTCGTTGAGGAACGAATTGAAGCCACCCAGCGAGTTGCCGAAGCTGCGCACCGTCTTTTCCAGCGGTTCGGAACCCTTTGCCGCCTGGGAGAGGACCGGGCGGACTTCGCGGGTGAAGGGCCGGATCTGGTCCCGGATCGGCGCCGTCGTCTGGTTGAAAAGCTGCTCGGTTGCTTCGAATGCCGGGCCCAGGGCCTGGGCCTGCGGGATCAGCTTGATCAGCGACGGGTAGGCCGCCTGCGAGAAGCGGTTGGAGCTGGCGAGGCCCGCCTTGGCGGCCTGCAGGGCCGAGGGGAATTCGACGAAGGCCTTCTGCACCGACTCCTGCTGGTTGGCGAAGTTGCCGAGCGCGTCCTTCGAGGAGGTGACCCAGCGCCTGATCGCGGTGTCGTGGCGCGAGAGTTCGCCGGTCAGCAGCCCGAAGTTGTGGATCACGTGCGAGAGCGCGACCCGGCGGGCGGCGACGGCGGTGTTGAGCTTGGCGACGTAGTGGACGAAGGGCTCGAAGCGGCGGAAGGCGTTGGACACCTGCTTGCCGCGGCCGCCGATCCCCTGGGTGCCGCCGGCGACCAGGAGCTGGATGTACTGGCGGGTGTCGGCGTCGAGGGTGGAGAGGAAAGCGTCGAGGTTGCTGTTCGGTTCGGTCTGGGCCAGGGTGAAGTGGTCGCCGTCTTCGACCTGCCCCTGGCCGGTGCCCGGTTCGACCTCGACGATCATGTCGTTGAGGTTGGTTTTCGGCCGCAGCAGGAAGCTGGCGTCGGGATGGATCAGGTCCATGTACTTCGGTTCGATGTCCATGCCGACCACCGCGTGGCCGTTTTCGAGATCGACAGAGGCCACCTTGCCGATCTGGATGCCGGCGATGTCGACCGCCTGGCCCTGGCCGGCGGTGACCGCCTGGGCGGTCGAGAACTCGGCGGTGATGTGTTCGAATTCTTCGCCGACGAAAGGCAGCCAGGCGGGCAGCGAAGCCTTCTGCTGGGTGAAGATCCCGAGCATCATCACGACCCCGGCGAGGGCCAGGACGACGATTGCAATCGTGTCCTTGCGCCGGCCGCGGACCTGGCGCGAGAGCCAGGCGCGGAAGTGGGCCGAGCGGCTGACGTTCGGTTCGCGCTCGCTCATGGGTTCACCCCCGCCACGGAGGGAGACGGCGTGCCAACCTGTCCCAGTGGCCCGTTCACGTCGGGAACCGGGTTCGTGTAACAGCGAACGTCCGGCTTAAGCGGAGGAGCCTTTCCGATCTGAGGCTGGTTTCCGAGCGGGTCTTCGATCGTGTGCGAGTAGTTGATCTGGTCGCTCAGGGTGTTTGGATTGCCCTGCGGGTTGGGTTCGCCAACCAGCACTGGCCCGCCGCCGATCTGGGCACGGGCGTAAGGTCCGTTGCCGTCGAAGTTCTGCGCCACTCCGGCAAAGTTGACGAGGTTGTAGAGGAACTCGCGGTAGTTGGGCTGGCCGGTGCTGAAGCGGTCGTTGATCACCTGGTTGGCGGTCGGGACCATTACCTTCGAGGTGCAGAGGCTGAGTCGGTTGAGGTTCGGCAGCGCCGTCTGCTTGGCGGCCTGGGCGGCGCCGGCGAGGCCGGGGGTCGATTCGGCCAGCAGGCGCGCCACGCCGCCCCCCTCCCTGCCGGTCAGCAGTGGCCGCACCTGAGCGAGCCACGGTTTCGAGGCTTCGATCAGCCCCGGCAGCTCGGCCACCGCGGGCCGCAGCTCGATCGCGTAGGTGCGGAGCGGCGGCAGCGAGCGGTTGAGGCTGACCAGCGAGGCGTGGGTGATCTTCAGGGTCGGGGCCAGGAGCCGGATCGTGCTGGTGAGATTGGTCGATTGGTTGGCGAGAGCGCCGGTGAAGGTGTCGAAGTTGACGATCAGCCCCTGCAGATCCTCGCGGCGGCTGGCGAAGGCGCCGAAGGCGCGGCCGGCGCTGGAGACCAGGCGCGAGAGGTCCTGCGGCTGGGTGCCGAGCAGGGCGTTGGTCACCTGGGCGCTGGAGCGACCGGCTTGGCCCCCGTACTGGAGGGCGCCGTTGAGCGCTTCGGCGCCGCTCTTGCCTTTCACCTCCGGCAACTGGGTGGTGTCTTCCGCGGCCGTCGGTTCGTGGGTGAGCGCGGTCCCGTAGCTCTCCAGGAGGCGGCCGAGGTCGGCGCGCACGGGCGACTGCAGGGCGGAGAGCACTTCGTCGATCTGGACCGCGGTCGAGGTACGGCTGACCGGGATCGTTTCGCCGCTGTCCATTTCCGGCGCGCTGGGGCTGCCGGGGTCGAGGTCGATGAAGAAGTTGCCCTCGAGGAAGATCCGCGGCCGGATCGCGGCAAAGGCGTCGTCGTGGATCGGCTGGCCGGAGCCGTCGACGGTGAAGGTGACGTTGGTGTTGTCGCCGTCGCGTTCGGTGCCGATCACTTTGCCGACGTCGACGCCGGCGATCCGGATCGGCGAGTTGAGGGCGATGTTGGCCGAGTTCGAGAAGGTCGCGTGCAGTTCATAGCCATAGCCAGTGAAAGGCACGTGTTTGGTGAAGGCCAGGTAGGGGCCGATGGTGAAGATCAGGATGAAGAGGATCGCGATCAGGGCATTGCTCGGCCGCCACTTGATCCGGCCCCTCCCCGCTTCCGCTGCGCGCCTGTCTCGCTCGGGCAGCCGGCTCACTTCTGCACCTGCCCTCGGGTAGTGGTTCCGAGCAGCTTCGCCGCGTGACCGATAACCGTTTCGCCGGTGGCAAATCTCTCGTTGCCCGCTTCGCAGACATTGGCCTGCCCAGGCGCGGCCGTCTGTGGGTAAGGATTGAAGTGGACGTGGTTTTCCCGGTCGGCAGGATCGTTGGCCGGCGCCGAAGCAAGGCTGCTCAAACTGTTCGGACCTTCGGGCGGGCCGTATGAGATCAGTTCGAGCCAGTGGCCGAGGCTGTTGCCTTCACTGGTTGCGCTGGAAACGTTCTGGAAAGCCAGCGTCCAGTAGTTGCAGACCGTCTGGCTCGGCGTGATGTAGTCGAGCGAGGGCTTCAGCTGCCGATTGGTGTCGATCAGCAGGTCGAGCCCGTTGAACACGCCGGGCGATTCCTGGAAATCGACCAGCGCTTCGGCCGTCGGCTGCAGCTGGTTGTTGAGGACCGGCGAGGCGTTGAGGACGGGGATCCCGGCGTGGAGCGATTCGGCGATCACCGGCGAGGTCTTGGCCAGCGCCTTCACGCCCGGCTGCAGGGCGGTGAAGAAGCGGGCCGAGTCGCGGAGGAAGGGACGGATCGCCGGCAGGTCGGCGTTGACCTCGTCCAGGGTCGGCGGGCTTTTTTCGATCGTTTCCTGGATGTAGGGGCGGGAGACGCGGGCGAAGGCGAGGAAGGTGGAGTCGAGGGCGACGAAGAGGTTGGCCTGGGTCTCGGCGACCGGGGCGACGGTGGCGGAGAGCGCCGATAGTGCTTCCCAGAAGCCGCCGAAGTCGGTGCTCGGTTCGGCCAGCGTGCGCAGCGCCGGCTGGCCGCTTTCGACCGCGCGGCGGATCGCGCCCAGGGCTTCGTTGATCTGCGGTCCGCGGCCGGCGAGGGCGTTGCCGAAGCCGGCCAGGTTCTGCTGGATCGCCTTACGGGTTGGTTCGTCGAACATGTCGAAGAATTGGTCGATGTCGACCGGTTCCGGGGTCGAGGAGGAGACGGGAATCCGTTCGCCGGCCTTGAAGCCCTTGGAGGAGTCGCCCGGGGTGATTTGCAGGAACTTGAGGCCGAGGGCCGATTTCGGCCGGATAGTGATCGTCGAGTTGACTGGCAGAGGTTCGACGTTCTTGTCCAGCTTCAGCGTCAGTTCGGCGGCGACCTGCCCGTCGCCAGTCTGGACCGGGACCACTTCGCGGACGGTGCCGACCCGGACGCCGCCGATCCGCACCTCGTTGCCCGGAACCAGGGCGTCGGCATTGGGGACGCGGGCGTGAAGGTTGTAGGTGGAGACGAAGGGCAGACCGTTGTTCGCGTTGTAGGCGAGGAAGACCGCGACGATGATGACCAGCACCGTCACCGCCCCGACGAGGACCGGGCTGCTGGCGACGCCGCTGATTCCGCTGCGGTTTCTCATGGGCCCAGGAGGTAGTCGAGAAGGGGTTCGGTGCCTTCGGTGTTCGAGGACTGAGCGACGCCGGCTCTGTCACCCTGGGGGGCGGTGGGGCTGGTGCTATCGCTCTGGCCGAGGCCGATGGTCGGGCCGGAGTTAGCGAGGGTGCCGCCGGTCCTCCCTTCGGAGCTGCCCTGGAGCAAGCGGAGCAGCGCCTCGGGAGAGGTGCTGGCAGACGCATTGGCGTTCGGGCCGTTGAAGTTCGCGACACAGCCCGAGTAGCCCGACGGGTTGATGATGTATTCGAGGCAGGTGGAGAGAGTTACCCGCGAGCGACCGAAGTGCCCATATCTGTCGAAGCCGTTCAGCACCGCGGTCGAGTTGTAGATCAGGCGCGTCAGTCCGTCCCAGCCGCCGGTCTGTTTCAGGTTGACGAACAGCTTCGCCAGGTTTTCGGTCGGCTCCACCCCGCTCTTCGCCAGTTCGGTCGCCTTGCGGATCACCGGTTCGGCTTCGCGGAAGATCGGCCCGGAGGCTTCGCCGGCATCGCCGAGGCTCTTCAGCGAGACGGTCAGCGCTTCCGAGAACGGGGTCAGGGTCTTGGTCGCGTCGGTCAGCGCCGGCGCCGCGGTGCCGAAGTCTTCGAACAGCGGCGTGCCGGCGTCGGAGAAGGTCTTCAGGTCCACCATCGTTTCCCGGAACTCGCCCAGGAAGGTGGGGAACTTGCGCAGCGCCTCTTCCAGTTCCGGACCCTTTTCGGCGCTTGCTTCGGCCGCCGCGCCGGAGTTGACGATGAAGCCGGCGAAGTGCCTGCGCTCACGCGAAAGCGGGCCGAGGATCGCGTCGGAGTCGGAGGCGAGCTGGGCCAGCTGCTTGCGCTGGGCGGAGAGGATCCCGAAGACCCGGTCGACGTCGCGCAGGACCGGGTTGGCCCGCTTGACGAGCTCCTTGATGTCTTCGCCGCGACCAGCCAAGCCGCCGCCGAGTTCGTTGAAGATCAGCCGGAAGCGCTGTGCGTAGGGCAACGAGTAGATGTCGTTGATCAGGTCCGGGTCGACGCTGGTGCCGTTGTTGCCGAGCGGCAGCAGGTGCTCGCCGGCACCGGGCTGGCCGTCGGGGATCTCCTTCAGCGGCGGTGCCGGTTCGCTTCCCGGCGCCCGCGGCAGGGTCGGTCGGCAATCGACGAACTTCTCCCCGATCAGCGACTGCGGCCGGATCTGGCAGCTCGCGTCCTGGCGGAAGTCCTGGAACCCGGGGTCGTTGATCTTCATCACGATGATCGCCTTGCCCGGCTTTTCGACCGGCTTGCCGTTCTTGTAGGCGACCGTTTCGCCCGGCTTCGTGACGTCGACAGATTCGATCTGACCGACGGTCGCGCCGGCGACCCGCACTTCCTCGCCGTGGACCATGAAGCCGCCGTTGTCGAAGATCGCCCGCACCCGGTAGCCGTCGCTGGAGCCGTCGTTGCCGCTGGCGACCAGGACGATCGCGACGATCGCGATCACCAGCGCGGCGGCGAGTAGCAACCGTTTGCTCATGGGCCGGGGGGCACGTCGTTGGGGTCGCAGTCGGCGGCGGTGAGCCCGCTGCCGCCACCGACGAACGGGCTGGAGCCGTCGGCGGCGGGCTGGGTGGCGCCGCCGGGGCAGCGGGTGCGGGTTTCGGTCGAGCCGAACTGGTCGTATTGCTGGGCTTTGCCGATCGGTTCCAGTTCGGAGTTGGAGGCGTTGTAGGCGAAGAGGTTCTGCGCCGACGTTGCCGCCCGGACGTAGTGGCCGTTGCCGTCGTAGTAACCGGCCACCTGGCCGAGCTTGGAGAATCCGTTGAAGAGATCGGGCGTGTAGGCGCGGATGAAGTTGAGGTTCGGCTGGAAGTCGGAGATCGCCTGTTCGGAGTGCGGGAAGGCGTTGGAGGCGAGGTTCTGAACCGTCGGCATCGTCGCCAGTAGGTCAGCCGCGTCGTTGCCCTTGCCCGGCCGGGAGACCGTCAATTTCAGGTTGCGCGTGAACGGCACCAGCTTCTGGAAGACGGGACGCAGTTCGCGCAGGAACGGCGCCAGGTTCTTGGTCGCCGGCTTGGCGGTGTCGATCAGCGGTTCGATGTCGTCGAGGGCAGCCCGCAGGTTGACGAAGGTGGTGTTGGACTGGCGCATCACCGGCGGCAGTCGGCGCAGCGAGGCGTCGAAGGCCGCAGTTTCATCGGCGATCGCGTTGAACGCGGTGTTGGCGTTGGAGATTGCGCTCGAGAGCTGTTCGCCCCGCCCGGCAACCGCGGTGGTCAGCCCGGCCGAGCTGACGATGAAGCGCGAGAGCAGGTTCTGGTCGGCATTCAGTTCGCGGGTGAAGGCCGCGGTCCGGTTCAGCGCCGTGCCGAAGTACTTGTAGGACTGGTTCGCGTTCTTGCCCTGGCCGGAGTAGATCGAGGCGTTGCCGCGGATGAAGTCGCTGAGGCCCTTACGCACCGGCGGCGGGAAGGTGTTGAAGAACTGGTCAATGTCGATCGGCGTCTGGGTTGAGGAGAGGCCGAGTTCGGCGCCGTCGTCGAGGGCCGGGTTGCTGTTCGGCCCGGGGCTGATCGAGACGTAGTGGTTGGCGACCCCGGAGAGCGAGGTCGCCCGAATCGCCGCCGTGGTCCCCTCGTGCAGTTCCTGGTCGACGCTGACGTTGACCTCGGCCAGGTTATCGTCGGTGAGGCCGATGCTTTCGACCGTCCCGGCCGGCGAACCGCCGATCAGCACCTGGTTGTCGGGCACCAGCTGGCCGGCGTTCTGGAAGACGAGCGTGTACTTGTGGCCGCTGCTGCCGCCGAGGAGGACGATCGCCAGGACGACGACCGCAACCGCCAGCGCCGCGATGACCGCGATGCGGGCTGGGGTGGTCCCCCGGCTTGCCGCCGACCCACTCTCCTCGCCTGGTGATTTGGCAGCCACGAATCGTCGCTTGCTTTCAGGTTCTCCGGCCCCTCCGACCCGGTAGAACAGCCGGCAGATCGTAGCCGAGGGGGTGCCTGCCAAGCCGCGAGCGGGCGGGGACTTAACTGGAAGTCAACGCTCTGAAAATGCCGCTAAACGCTCAGTTTTGGAATAACTCTCTGCAGCGGCTTCGGCAGCCACCAGACGCGGTCGCCCAGCAAGAGCATCAGCGCCGGCAGGAGGACGATTCGGACGACGGTTGCGTCGAGGATGACAGCCACCGTGAGACCGATGCCGAGCTGGCTGACGGTAGCGATCGGAGCGCCGGCGAAGGCGATGAAGACGGCCATCATGATCGCCGCGGCCCCGGTGATCACCCCGGCCGTGCGGCCGAGGCCGAACTCGACCGCGGCGGCGTTGTCGCCATGGGCGTCGTAGTGCTCTCGCATGCGGCTGAGCAGGAAAACCGCGTAATCGATCGAGAGGCCGAAGACAAGGCCGAAGATCAGCGTCGCCCCGACCGCGTCGACGTAGTTGTGGCCACCCAGGGGCCAGCTGTCGGGGATGTGGAAGAGGAAGGTGAGGACGCCGAAGGCGACGGCAACCGTGAGCAGGTTGAGGGCGACGGCGATCGCCGCCAGCAGCACCGCCCGCAGGACGACCATCAGCACCAGGAAAGTGACGAGCGTGATCGCGATGATCACCCAGGGGATGCGGTCGCGGGTGACCTTGCTGTAGTCGTTCAGCTGGGCCGCGCCGCCAGCCACGCCGGTCTCCAGGCCCGCCTTCGAGGCTAGTTCGGCGGCCTTGCTGTTCAGCTCCTTGTTGAGCCGGATCGAACCGGGGGTGTTGAAGCTGTAGTCGGAGGTGACCAGCATTACGGCCGCCTGGCCGCCGCGTTCGAGGTCGACCGTTTCGTTGATCGCCTTTCGGGTCGTCGGCGGGGTGCCGTCGAGCGCGGAGAGGACGAAGTAGCCGGAGTTGAAGAGCCCCGGGCTGGCCTTGGTGACGCGCCCGATCTGGGTGCGGAGCCGTTTTTGCCCACCCAGCACCTGCACACTCGCTTCTTCCAGGCCGCTTTCCAGCGGCTGACTTTCGTCAACCCCGGTGGTCAGCCCGGCCTGCAGCGCTTCGGCGCCCGAACCAAGTTCGTCAAGACCGCCGACCAGGCGCAGAGCGCCACTGCCAAGCTGGGAGATGCCATCGCCTAGTCGCTTCGCTTCGCGGGCCAGACGGGCGGAACCGGAGGCGAGGCGATTGCTGCCGGCATGCAGTTCGCGCAGCCCTTCTTCCAGTTTTTCGGTGCCTTTCAGGGTCTGCTTCATCGCGTTCTTGATGGTGATGATCCAGAGCGTGGTTTCCTTCGACTGCTTGTGGTCTTCGAGCAGGCGTTCGTTCAGCGCTACCAGTTCGGCAGGAAGACCGGTGTAAGGCTCGACCTCGGGGGTCTCGGGCACGGGGTCGTAGGGCGCCCCGGTGACAGGGTCCTTGCCGCTCACCGCCGCGCTCGCCTTGCGCACCGCTTCCAACGCCGCGCCGTAGTTGGGGTCGGTCTTGCCGACCGTCATCGCTTCCAGCTGCGCCAGGCCGCTCTGCAATTCAGCTTCCGCGGTCCGGGCGGGCGCGATCAGTTCCGGCAGCTTTTCGTTCGCCTCGGCGTTGAGGGCTTTCTGCACCGAGCGCGAGAGCCGCAGCGCATTGGCGCGCAGGTTGGGAAGGATCGTGTCCCGGATCCCGATCTTGAGCCTGAAAACGCCGAGCGAAGCCAGATCGATTCCGTTCTCGAGCTGCCGGGTCCCTTTGGCGAACCTTTCGAGGGCGCCGATCGCTTCCTGGCTGCCGCTCGTCGCCCGCCCGAGGCCGTTGGCGATCAGCTGCGCGCCCTCCGCGGCCCGGTCCGATCCGAGCGCCAGCAACCCGGTGCCGTCGCTCGCTTCGGAGATCCCTTCCCGCAACTGCCCCACTCCGCCGGCGGCCACGTTGAGTTCGCGCCCGAGGCGGGCCAGCTGCTTGATCTGCCCGGTGTTCCCTTCCGAGGCGAGGTAGGTGTTGCCCAGACTCTGCAGCGGCCGGATCCTCTGCACCGCCGGCGCGGGCCCGATCACCGATCGCACCCCGGGCAGATCCGCCACCTTGCGCTGGAAGTCTTCCAGCGCGCCAAAGCTCTTGGCGCCAGTGATCGGTCCCTGGTCGGAGACGGCGACGATCTGGAAAGGCGCTTCGAACCCTGCTCCGACCGTGCGGCTGATCAGTTCCGCGTTCTCGCGGGCGGGGGCGTCGGTGGCGAGCTGCTCGGGACTCGGCGGCCCCGTCTTCAGCCCAATCGCCGGCGCCGCCAGTAGCAGCAGGACTCCGCCGATGATCACCGCCGCGACCGCGGGTTTCCGCAGTGCTGCGCTGACCAACGTCAGCAGGCGCGAGCGGCCGCCGACTGGAGCGGGACCGCCGATGCGCCAGCGATCGACGTTCGGTCCCAGCAGGACGAGGATCGCCGGGCCGGCGACAATCGCCGCGGTGACGCTGAGGAGCACCACCATGCAGACCGTCCCCGCCAGCGAGGCCAGCAGCGAACCGGGGAGGATGAAGATCGAGACGATCATCGAAAGCAGCAGGGTGCTGCCGGCGAAGGCGACCGTGCGCCCGGCGTGGTAGCGGGTGAGACGGGCCGCCTCGGCTGGTTCGTTTCCCGCCGCGAGCTCCTCACGGAAGCGCGAGACCATCAGCAGGGCGTAGTCCACCCCAAGCGCCAGCCCCATCATCGAGCAGACGGTCAGGGCGAGGGCATCGATTTCGAACCAGCCGGTGAAGAAGTAAAGGATTCCGCGTGAGGCGATCACGGTCAGCGCGCCGAAGGCGAGCGGTATCGCCGCCGCAATCGGCGAGCGGAAGACGAGCAGGAGGATGATCAGGAGGAACGGCAGGGCAATCAGCTCGCCGCGATGGGAGGCATCGATGCTCTCCTCCTGAACCGCCCGAAACAGGCTCGCGTACCCGGTCTGGGTGGCGACGACCGGGGCGTGGATCTCCTCGTCGAGGAGAGCTTCGAGATGGGGCACCGTCTCGTTCACCGCGGTCCGGGTGTCGACGTGGAAGTCGGCGATGATCAGCGCCTTGCCCGGCGTCGGACGCAGGCGCTGAACGTTGCCGGTGTCCCAGGGCGAGAGCGTCGTCACCCGCGGGTCCTCGCGCAGGGCAGCGATCAGTTCCGGCCCCTGCTTGTCGAGCGCGGCGGCGGGGCCGCGGAGAAGGATCGCAAAGGGAGCTGAGTCGCCGAAGTGGTCGCGGAGGAGTTCGTTGCTGCGCGCGGACTCGGTGCCGGGAACTTCGATCGAGGACGGGGCGAGCCGCTTGTCGGTGCCGGTGCCGATTACCGCCAGGACGGCGAGCAGGAGCACGGCGATCGCCAGAACGGTGCGAGGGTAGCGGAGCAAAAACGGCTGCTCGCGGCCAGCTCGCGGCCGCGAGGATTCTCTCCGTGCCCTGCCTAACCTCCGTCCCACGACTGCTAGTTTGGCGGTAGAGGCCTACGGGAGGGAGGATCTGGTGCGGAAGACTCTGTTAAGAGCGAATGTGCTCGGACTTGTGCTGGTGCTGCTGGTTGCCGGAACCGCGGTGGCGATCAAGCTGCGCGCCGCGAACCTGGTGATCACCACCGACGGCGGCTTTTCGCCGACGACGCTGCCGAAGAAGGGCTACGCGCCGATCAAGCTGCACGGCTACGGCAAGATCGAGACCGAAGACGGCTCGCCGCCGCCGATCCTGGAAACGCTGACGATCTGGTTCGACAAACACGGCGAAGTCGAGACCGAAGGCCTGCCGAAGTGCACTCCCGGCAAACTCGCGGCGACGACCACCGCCCAAGCCCGCAAGCTCTGCCCCGGCGCGATCATCGGCACCGGGTATGGCAAAGCGGTGGTGATCTTCCCCGAACAGCCGCCGATCCCGGCCGGCTCGCCGATCACCCTCTTCAACGCGGCGCCCAAGCACGGCAATCCGGTCGTCCTCGCCCACGCCCACCTGACCGTTCCGGGACCGACCACCTTCGTCGTCCCGATCGAAATCCAGCGCATCCACCAGGGTCGCTACGGGTTCAAGACCGTGGCCAAAATCCCGAAGATCGCCGGCGGCGCCGGGATCCCGCTCTATGGCCGTGTCTCGGTCGGGCGCGAATGGAAGTTCAAGGGGAAGACGCTGAGCTTTGCCAACGCCGGCTGTCCCGACGGGCGGCTGCAGGCCAAAATCCAGACCCATTTTAAAGACGGCACCACGCTCCAGGGGTCCGTGTTCAAAGCCTGTACGGGGCGCTGATTGAAGGGACGATTCGCCAAGGCCGCTGTTCTCGCCGTCGGGCTGGTCCTGGCGTTGGGCGCGACGGCCTCGGGGATCGAGGCCTGCATCGGGCCGCTCTGCGTCAGCTCCACGGTTGACGTGCAGCCGCGCGAGCTGCCGGCAAAGGCCAGCGCACCGATCACCCTCAGCAGCACCACCCGGATCAGGATCAAGGACGGCTCGACCCCGCCCACCCTCGAGGCGATCGATTTCCTCATTGACAGGCATGGCAGCGTCAACAGCAAGGCGTTTCCTGTCTGCCCGCGGTCGAAGCTGGAAGGGGCGACGCCCTCGCAGGCCCGCCAGCGTTGTGCCGGCGCCCTGGTCGGCAAGGGAACCGGCAAGGCGCTGGTGACGATGCCGGGCCGAGCCCCGTTCCAGATCAGCTCGCCGGTCTCCTTCTTCAACGCCGCCCCAACCGGGGGTCAGCCGACCCTGATCGCCCACGCCTACGAGACGGTGCCGACGCCGCAGGCGCTGCTGGTGCCGATCGTGATCGAACGGGTCGGCAAGGGTCGATACGGATTCCACGTCCGGGTCGAGATGCCCGAAGTCGCCGGCGGCTTCGGTGCCCCCACCCTGGCCGAAGCGAGCGTCGGGGCAACCCGGATGCGCGCCGGCAAGAAGGTCGGCTACGTCAACGGACAGTGCTCCGGCGGGCGCCTTCAGATCGAGGGGAAGCTGACCTTCACCAACGGCGACAGCTTCCCGACGACCCTCACCTCGCCATGCCACACCCCCAGCTGAGACGGGCGATCCTGCTCGCCCTCCTCGCCGCGACCGCGGTGGCCGGGACGGCTACCGGCGCTCTGGTCGAAGTCGACAACGTCGTCCTCCATGCCGACGGCGGCTTCAAGCCGCAGAGCCTGCCTCGGCGCCAGTTCGCGCCGATCGACTTCAGCGGCCGCCTCGACATCAGCGCAAAAGGGGGCGGCAAGCCCTCACCGCTGCGCCAGGCGCTGCTCGACTTTGACCGCGACGGCCGCCTCAGCGTTGCCGGGTTGCCAACCTGCGCGCCGGAATCGATCGCCGCCGCGAACACCGCGGAAGCGCGGGCGATCTGCAGGAACGCGCTGGTCGGCACCGGCAGGATCGAAGCTCTGGTCTCACTGCCAAGCGGGGAGACCGTGGGGGTCGGTTCGCCGCTCTCGATCTTCAACGGTCCGCGGCTGGGCGAACTGCCGACGGCGATCCTCCACGCCCGCCTCGAAGCCGCGGGACTGGCCGAAACCTTTGCGATCCCGGTGCCGATTGAAAAGCGCCGCGGGGGCTTCCGCTACCGCGCCCGGGTCGACGTTCCGCCGATTGCCGGCGGCGCTGGGGCGATCACCCACGTCGAGGTCAAGATCGGCCGGCGCTACCGGGCCGGGGGCAAGCAGCGCAGCTACGTCTCGGCGCGCTGCAGCGACAACATCCTCCAGACCCACGGCCGCTTCAGCTTCGAAGACGGCACGATCATCGACGGCCTGGTCGAAAAATTCTGTCACTCCAAGTAGGGAGCGGCGCGACCCGCGCCTGACCAGCCGACCTTCCTATACTTGCCCGTCCCCGGGCCGTTAGCTCAGTTGGTAGAGCAGGAGACTCTTAATCTCAAGGTCGTTGGTTCGAGCCCAACACGGCCCATCCGGGGCTGGAGCTGGAGGCCTATTCGCCCAGCCCACCGCCGAGACCGTTCAGCGGGCTTTCGCCGCTCGGAACAGCGCCGGTCCCGCCGCCGCCGGCTTTGGCGGCTTCTTTTTCGGCTTTTTCGGCTTTGACTTTTTCGCCGCGGTAACGGTCGGAGTTTTTCTTGAATTCGTCCAGCTGTCTGTTGATCGCTTCGCGTTCGGATTTGCTGGGCGCGAGTTTCTTCGCTTCCGCTCGCGCCTTTTCGGCCAGCTCGGGATCGGTGAAATAGGAATAGAAGGCGAGGGTGGTCCAGGCGTTGACCGAAGGACGCTGCTTGGCGACAATCTGCTGCGCTTCGGAAGCCGATTCGAGTCGGCTGTCGGCCTGCGGGTAAGAGGTGGCGGTTTCCGCCAGCCGCAACAGCATCGGCGCCACCAGCAGGGCCAGACCGGAGTCCGGTTCCTTGGTGGCCTTCAGGTATTCGGACCAGGACTGGTAGGCCTCCTGATATTCCTGCGCCGCATCGGCCGAGACCTGCTGTTCGCCACTCGGTTCGACCGTCACCTGGGCGTTGCCGGCGTTGAGCTGGGCCCGGGTCAGAGCCGCGAGCAAATTCGGCGCCCCCGGTTCTTTCTTCAGCTTGACTTCGATTCGTTCGGCCTGTTCTTCGTAGGCCTTGGCAGCTTCACCGGAGCCGCTATTGCTGTTGAAGAGTTCGGCAATGTTGAGGCCGCCGACGACGAGGAAGAGGCTGAGGCCCATCAGCACGGCCAGCAGGGCGTAGACGATTTTCACCATTTTGCCGCGGTGCCCACCGCGGAGGTCGAAAAGCATCCGTCGCTCGTTTTTGCCTGAAGCCACTTTCTCTCCCTTACTCCTGCGGAGAGGGCTGCGCCATCCCCCCGCTTCGTCCCGGACGTCCTAGGACCCGAGCGAGCAGGATACTCAGCTCATACAGAACAAGCAGCGGAACCATCTCAATGAGCATTGATACCGGGTCGACGCCGGGTAGCGCGGCGGCCAGGATCGCGATCACCAGATAGGCGTAACGGCGGTTCTTCCGCAACTGCTTGACGCTGACGATTCCCAGCCGGGTCACGGCGA
This sequence comes from Solirubrobacterales bacterium, assembly GCA_045805745.1. Classification (GTDB taxonomy): domain Bacteria; phylum Actinomycetota; class Thermoleophilia; order Solirubrobacterales; family 70-9; genus VAYN01. The sequence continues at coordinate 58,788 of JBJMKP010000002.1, read as the reverse complement.
TGATCACCAGCGGCAGCTGGAAGACCAAAGCGCAGGCGATCTCGGTCATCGAGAAGAAGCTGTAGTAGTCGCGGGCGCGCAGCTGGATGTTGAACTGGCCGTCGTTGAAGTTGAGCAGGAAGCTGAGCGCGGCCGGCATGACGATGAAGAAGGCAAAGGCGAGCCCGGCGACGAAGAGGAACGGGAAGAGAAGCAGGATCGGCAGGATCGTCCGTCGCTCGGCCTCGCTGAAGGCGGGCAACACGTAGGCATAGAGCTGCCAGAGGACGACCGGCAGGGCGAGCACGATCGCCCCGTAGGCCGAGACGGTCAGGGTCGTGGTGAACGGCTCGGTAACCCCGAAGGTGATCAGCCGATCGTGGTTGTCCGGCAGCGGCGTCTGGGCGATTTCCAGCAGCAGATGGTTCTGCCAGAAGCAGAGCGCAAGCGCGACCCCGAGGGCCGCAAGGCAAACGAACAGCCGCGAGCGGAGCTCGTCGAGGTGCTCGACCAGAGTGAGGCGATCCTCGTGGGATACCGCCTTGACGCGGCGGGCCATCTTCGGCCTCAGCTGGGTTTGTCGCGGACGATCTCCGCGTCGGCGGGATCGCCGTGGACCTTCGCCGACTCAGTCTCGGGAAGAGCGTGCTGCTTGGGCTCCTCATCGCGGTCGTCGTGGTCGCCGCTAATCGAGCCTTTGAACTCGCGAATACCGCGGCCGAGGCTCTGGCCGAGCTCCGGGAGCCGTTTCGGGCCGAAGACAAGCAGGGCGATGACGAGGACGATGGCAATCTCGGGAAGTCCGATGTTTCCTGGCATCTTGCCCATGGTAACGGGGTGGCTGGCCGAGCGGATCACTTGCGACAGCGATCCGAATGCCATCCGGTGGGGTTTCGGGGATACCTATGGGGCGAAATACGGATCACCGCGGCGGTCTCGAGGGCGATATTGCTGCCATGGCCGAGCAGGCATCCGGAAAAACCGCCCCCTCACTGCATGTCTGCCCCTGCTGCGGCTCGGAGCTGGTGCAGCCGACCTGTTGGGAGCAGGAGGGCGACCGCAACCACTGGCGCGTCTGGCGCCGCTGCCCGGAATGCGAGTGGAGCGCCGACAGCGTCCACGGGACGGTCGAGATCGACGCCTTCGACGAGCAGCTCGACCTCGGCTCCCAGGAGCTGGCCGGCGAGCTGCGGGCGCTCGAACACGCCAACATGAGCGCGATGGCCGAGGCCTTCCTGATCGCCCTCCACGATGACCTGATCGGCGCCGACGACTTCGCCTGAGCCGAAGTGGGTATAGGGCCGGGATGACCCCGGCCTCCCGAGATCTCGAGAACACCGTGGCGCTGGTGACCGGCGCCTCCAGCGGCATCGGTCAGGCGATCGCGCGGGCGCTTGCCGAGCGCGGCGCCACAGTTGCGCTGGCCGCCCGCCGCGGCGACCGGCTACAGGAGCTGGCGGGTGAGATCGCCGATGCTGGGGGCACCGCGCTGCCGATCGAAGCCGACGTCAGCGACCGCGAGCAGGCGGACCGAGCGGTCTCGCAGACGGTTGAGGAGCTGGGACGGCTCGACGTCCTGGTCAACAACGCCGGGGTGATGCTGCTGGGCCCGATCGCCGAGGCGCCGCTCGAGGAGTGGGAGCGGATGGTCCACGTCAACCTGCTCGGCCTCCTCTACACCGCCCGCGCCGCGCTGCCCCACCTGCTGGCGGCGGCGGAGCGCGACCCGCGGGGCGTCGCCGACCTGGTCAACATCTCCTCGGTCGCCGGCCGACAGGCGCGCAAAGGCAGCGGCGTCTACAACGCCACCAAGCACGGGGTCGGCGCCTTCAGCGAGGCGCTGCGCCAGGAGGTGACCCGCAGCCACGTCCGCGTCTCACTGGTCGAGCCCGGAGCGGTGGCGACGGAGCTGCAGGGGCACAACCGGCCCGGAGTCAAAGAGGAGATCGAAAAGCGCTTCGAGGACATGGACATCCTTCAGGCCGAGGACATTGCCGACGCGATCGTTTATGTAGTGACCCGGCCGCGGCACGTGGCCGTCAACGAGGTCCTCGTCCGGCCCACCGAGCAAGAGCAATAGTCAGCCGCCCGGCCCAACTGGGCCGGGCTGGCGATTGCCCTTTGGCCTTAGCTGTAGCGCTGGACGACGCCGTCGGCGACCAGGGAGAGGAGCTGGCGCTGTTCGGGCTCGAACCGGGCTCGCTCCAGGGCTCGCTTCGCGGCGGCGACCATCTCGAGTGCCCGGGCTCGGACCCTCTCCAGGGCGCCGCTCCTGGCGATCCGGTCGCAGAGGATCTCGGCCGAGGCGTCGTCGAGCGCGTGGAGGTCGGCTTCCCGGATGCCCGGGTCCGCGGCGGCGGCCTCGATCAGGGGCAGAGTGACGGTGCCGTCGAGCAGATCGGTCCCGCGGGCCTTGCCGGTTCGCTCCGGGGGCCCGGCGACGTCGAGAACGTCATCGAGGAGCTGGAAGGCGAGGCCGATCTCGGCGCCGAACTCGCGCAGTGCCTCATCGTCGCGCCCGAGCAGGCAGGCACACTCAAACAGGCGCCCGGTCTTCAGCCGGCAGCGTGAGAGGTAGCGGTCAACGTCGAGGCCGAGGTCGAAGGCGTCGTGGCGCTGGGCCAGCTCGCCGCGGGCGAGCGCGACCGAGGCGTCGGCGAGCAGCGCCACCGCGCGGGCGTCGCCGGCGTCGCCCAGCAGCGCAAAGGCACGCGAGAGGAGCAGGTCGCCGGTCGCGGTGGCCCGCTCGCGTCCGGAGGTGGCGGCGACGGTCGGCAGCCCCCGCCGCAGCGGCGCATCGTCGAGGACGTCGTCGTGGACCAGGGTCGCCATGTGGACGAGCTCGATCGCCGTCGCGGCGCGGACCGTGGCGGCGTCCCCCTCGGGGCCGGCGCAGAGCAGGACCAGCATCGGCCGCAGCCGCTTTCCTCCGGCGGCGAGGGTGGCGGTGGCATCCGCTCCAAGCACCTCGCCGTGGCCGGCAACCGTCTTTCGCAGCAGTTCCTCCACCTCGCCGAGCCGCGCCGGCAGCCAGCGGCTGGAGGCGTCGAGGACCGCCGTCACCGGCGGCGGTACGGAAGATGGCCGGGTCACGGTGCCGGGCGCGGGGTCAAGCGCGGACGCCGCTGTGGATCGCGATGATCCCGCCGGCGAGCACAGTGTACCGGATCTGCTCGAAACCGGCCGCAGCCATCTTCTCCGCCAGGCCGCGGGGATTGGGGAAGCTGCGCACCGACTCGGGCAGGTAGGAGTAGGCCTCGGGGTTGCTGGAGAAAGCGCCGAGCAGCGGCACGATGCGGTCGAACCAGAGCGAGAAGAAGATCGAGAGCGGCGGCCGGGTCGGGGTGGTGATCTCGAGGATGACCGCCCGACCACCCGGTTTCAGCACCCGGGCCATCTCGCGCAGCCCGCGGTCAAGGTCGGCGAGGTTGCGGACCCCGAAGCCGACGGTGACCGCGTCGAAGCGCTCCCCGTCGTAGGGCAGTTGCAGGGCGTCGGCCCACTCGAAGCGGACGCCGTCGGCGCCCCTGCCGGTGGCCTTCTCGCGCGCCAGGTCGAGCATCGGCTCGGAGAAGTCGCAGCCTACGACATGGCCTCCGGGGGTCACCCGCCGCGCCAGCTCGAGGGCGAGGTCACCGGTGCCGCAGCAGATGTCGAGCGCGGAGCCCCCGGGCGCCAGCTCCGCCTGATCGGCCGCCCGCTCGCGCCAGCGATGGTGCAGCCCGGCGGTCATCACCGAGTTGAGCGCGTCGTAGCGCCCCGCGACCCGGTCGAACATGCGGTTGACCTGACCGGCGAAGTCGGGCGATTGGCGGTTGTCGTTGATCGTGTCCATGGGATTCAGGGCGCGTGCCCTATCCCGCCCGGCCGATCTAGTCCAGCGAGGACAGGAAGTCCGCGAGCTGTTCGATCTTCTGCGGCGGCAGGTCGCGGAAGGAGGGCATGATGCCCGGCCCGATTTCGACCGACCGGATGATCGCAGCCCGCGGGATACGGGCCGCGATATGGGTCAGTTCCGGCCCAGGTCCGTTGTTGCCGTTCTCGCCCAGCTTGTGGCAGGCGAGGCAGCCGGAGCCGGCGACGACCTCCTTGCCCGGCTCGTACTTGGCGGCGACATTCATGTCGACCTCGGTCGGCGAACCTCCGGTCGCTCCCAGGTAGGTGAGGTAGGCCATCGCGATGATCGTGATGATCCCCGCCGTGGTCGCGATCGGCCGGCGCTCGGGGCGCCGCTCGGGACCGCGGTCGTAGAACGGCAGCAGGAGCAGCAGGACCATGCAGACGGTCGGGATCCCGATCGTCGCGATCGGGACCAGCTCCGGCGGCTTGATCACGCGCAGGAGCTCGAAGAGGAAGAAGAAGTACCACTCGGGGCGCGGCACGTAGGTGGTCGAGGTCGGGTCCGCCTTCGGGCCCTGCTCGGCGCCGAGGATGATCGACATCGCGATGATCACGGCGACGACGATCAGCGCCATCACCGAGTCCTTCATCACCGCGTAGGGGAAGAAGGGCTTGCCCTTCTTCTTCAGCAGCTCGTACTCCTCGAGGTAGCTCTGCTTGTCCTGCGGCTTCATGCGGAGGTTCCGTTGCCCTCGCCGTCGACCGCGGCGCCGTTGCTGCGGGCACCGTTGACCCTGCCGTTGCCGTTGGCGCCTGCCTCGAGCGAGGCGACCGGCGCGGCGACCTTCGGCCGGTCGGCTTTGACCCACGGGGGTGCCGTGGTGCCGAGCTTGACCACCAGGTACATGTGGGCGCCGATCAGGGCGATGATCGCCCCGGGCACCAGCAGCATGTGGATCGCGTAGAAGCGCGAGAGGGTCGTCGCCCCGAGCTCAGGCCCGGCGCGGAGGAAGTCGCTCAGGTAGGGGCCGACCACGGGACCCGTGCCGTTGATGTTGATGCCGACGATCGAGGCCCAGAAGGAGCGCTGGTCGAAGGGCAGCAGGTAGCCGGTGAAGGCCATCGTCATCGTCAGGATCAGGAGGACGACGCCGATCACCCAGTTCAGCTCGCGCGGGTACTTGTAGGCGCCGAAGAAGAAGGTCCTGCCCATGTGGAGGAAGATCAGGATTACCATCACGCTCGATCCCCACTTGTGCATCCCGTGGACGAGCTGGCCGAGCGGCACGTCGTTGTTGATGTGGGCGATCGAGGAGTAGGCCTGGGTGGCGGAAGGCGTGTAGAACATCGCCAGGAAAACGCCGGTGGTGGCCTGGACGATGAAGGCGAAGAGGGTCGCCGAGCCGAGCGTGTAGAACCAGTTGGTCCCCTTCGGCACCTTGCGGAACAGCATTCCGGTGAGGAAGCCGGTGGCGGCGAGGCGCTGGTCGACCCAGCCGAGGGCGTCGATCGGCGCCTCCTTGCCGACCTCGAGCATCTTGTCGCCGGCGGACTTCTTCTCCGGCGGCGCCTTGAGGTCGGATGGCGCCTGCCCCTTGGGGGTGCCACCGGCGCCCGGCTTGGCCGGTTTGCGCAGGGGCGGCGGGACGACGGCGTCGGGGATCTTCGGTTTCGGGAAGCTCGGCATCAGGGCGCTGGGAAGGTAGAGGGCCGGGGCGGGTAGAGGTATTCCCAGATCCCGCCGGTGAACTCGCCGGGGTCGCGGGCGCGGACCGGCTCCATCTGGGAGGTGACGCTGTAGCGCGGGCCGAGCTCGACCTGTCCCTTGGTGACGCGGGTCTGGAACTGGTCGAGCGGGCGCACCGGCGGGCCGCCGATCCGCTTGCCCTGGAAGTCGTAGACGCCCCCGTGGCAGGGGCAGATGAAGTTGCCGGCTGCCTCGACGAAACGAACCGGGCAGCCGAGGTGGGCGCAGCGGTTGGAGACGGCAACGAACTTGCCGGGTTCTTCGCCCAGGTCCTCGGAGCTCTTGCGCACGTAGGCGGTGGTCTTGCCGGCGTCGCCGATCCCCTCGGTTTCGGTGAAGACGACCTGGCGATAGGTGTCTTCGACGAAGTCGGAGACCGGGCCGACAGCCTCCCAGCGCTCCTTGCCGCGGTGGAAGATCGGGGCGACCGCGAAGCCGACGGCGGGAAGCACGATCCCGGCCGCGGCGAGGCCGCCGAGCGCCTGCGAGGCGACGGTGAAGACGTGGCGGCGCGTCATCGACTCCCCCTCGAAATAGCCGGGGGGGTCGGGCTTTGCCCGCTCCACTTTGGGCGCCTCCTCGGCCCCGATTACCTTGTTCGCGTCGTCTGCCACAGGTTCGTCCGCTAGGGCTTCGGAGTTTATTGCTTAGACGGTGTGACTTGCATCACACTTCCGGAACCTGCCGCGATCTTCTCGGCGGCCTTTCGCCACAGATCCTCGATGCCCTCCGTTTGCCCCTCGGCCTGGAGGCGGGCGCAGGTGCTGATCAGGGCGGCGAGGACGGCGATTCCGGCGGTGTCGCCGCGGGCGGCGAGGTGGTCGAGGCCGATGGCGTAGAGGTAGTCGCCGGCGAGCAGAGCCAGATCGGAGTCGTGGCCGGCGAGCAGGCGGGGCTCCTCGTAGTGGAGGAGGTAGCCCTCGCGGACGGCCTCGACGACCAGGGCGTTGTCGCCACCGCCGGCCAGCTCGCCGAGCTGCGAGGGCTCGGCTGGGTCGATGACGTGGGGAGCGATCGGCGTGTCCTCGGCGCGGAGCCGGTCGGCGATGGCCTGGAGGGCGTTCACGCGAGGGCCTCGTCGAGTGCTTCGGCGGCGGCGGCCAGCGTCTGGTCGATCGTCGCCTCGTCGTGGGCGAGGGCGACGAACCAGGCCTCGAACTGGGCGGGCGGCGGGTAGATGCCGCGCTCCAGCAGCGCCCGGCAGAAGTGCGCGTGGGCCTCGAGGTCGCAGGCGGTCGCGGTGGCGAAGTCGGTCACCGGCCCCTCGCTGAAGAAGAGGGTGACGAGGCCCGGCGCCCTGGCCACCTGCAGCGGACGGTCTGCTGCCAGCTCCGCGAAGCCCGCGGCGAGGCGGTCGGTCAGCTCGCCGAGCCGGGCGTAGGCGGCGGGGTCGAGCTGCTCCAGCGTCGCCAGGCCGGCGGCGACCGCCAGCGGGTTCCCGGAGAGCGTCCCCGCCTGGTAGACGTCGCCGGCGGGAGCGATCCGTTCCATGTGGTCGCGCGGACCGCCGTAGGCGGCCGCCGGCAGGCCGCCGCCGATTACCTTGCCCATCACCGTCAGGTCGGGTTCGATCCCGAGCAGTTCCTGGGCGCCGCCGCGGGCGACGCGGAAGCCGGTGATCACCTCGTCGAAGACCAGCAGCGCGCCCGCCGCGCCGGCCGCCTCGCGGAGGAACTCGAGGAAGCCCTCGGCCGGCGGCACCACGCCCATGTTCGCCGCGATCGGCTCGGCCAGCAGCGCCGCCACCTCGTACTCCTCCAGCGCCCGGGCGGCCGCCTCGCGGTCGTTCCACGGCACCACCACGGTGGCTTCCGCCTGCGCCGCGGTCACCCCCGGGCTCCCCGGCACCCCGAGCGTCGCCAGGCCCGAGCCGGCGTCGGCCAGCAGCCCGTCGGAGTGGCCGTGGTAGGCACCGGCGAACTTGACCACCACCTCGCGGCCGGTGACCGCCCGTGCCAGCCGCACCGCGCTCATCGCCGCCTCGGTCCCGGAGCTGGTCATTCGCACCATCTCCACCGAGGGCATCCGCGCCGCGACCTCCTCCGCCAGCTGCACCTCCGCCAGGGTCGCGGCGCCGAAGCTGGTGCCGCGCTTGGCCGCTTCGATCACCGCCGCCGTCACCGCGGGCTCGGCGTGGCCGAGGATCATCGGCCCCCAGGAACCGATCCAGTCGATGTAGCGGTTGCCCTCGACGTCGAACAGCCAGCAGCCCTCGGCGCGTTCGATGAAGACCGGGTCGCGGCCGAGCTGCCGCATCGCCCGCACCGGCGAGTTGACCCCGCCGGGAAGAACCTGCTGCGCCCGCTCGAATAGGTCGGTCACAGCTGAAGGCTCAGGAATGCTCGGCTTCCCAGCGGGCGTAGTCCTCGGTGAAGTAGTGGAGGCGGATCTTCTTGTACTCGGTCGAGGAGTAGAGGGTGGCGCGGTCGTCCGGCCCCATCCCGCACTCGTCGGCGACCGCGTCGAGGACCGCGTCGCACTCCTCCTTCGAGCGGCCGTGGGCCATGGTGAAGACGCTGTAGGGCCAGTCCTCGTAGGTCGGCCGCTGGTAGCAGTGGGAGATGCCGCGGAAGGAGGCCATCCGGCCGCCGACCTCCAGGATCCGCTCCTCGGGCACCTTCCAGACGCCCATCCCGTTGGCGGAGAAACCGGCCCGACGGTGGAAGAGGATCGCCGCGACCCGGCGGAGGATCTTGCCGTCGACCATCGCGCCCAGGCGATCGAGCAGCTCCTCGGTCGAGATCCCCAGCTCCGCCGCGGCGGCGTCGTAGGGACGGGCGACCGCTTCCATCGGCCCCTGCAGGGCCTTGATCAGGGCGATGTCGTCGGCGTCGTAGGGCTGTGGCTCCAGCTCGCGAGGCGGCGCCGCCTCGACCGCGGCGGCGAGCGCCTCGGTCCCCTTCTCCATCTCCAGGTTCATGTTGATCTTGAACAGGGTCAGGGTCGGCAGTTCCCGCATCGACTCGGCCCCGGTCTCCTCCATCAGCGCTTCCAGCGTCCCCTTCAGGCCAAGTTTCGAGTCCGGTGGGGTGGCGATCGTGAACCAGAGGTTGAAGTCGTGGGTGCGCAGGTAGTTGTGGGAGACACCGGGGTGGGCGTTGACGATCTGGGCCGCCCGCTGTGGGTGCTCTGAGTCGATTTTCGCCGCCACCAGCATCGACTCGTAGCCGAGCGCGCGGGTGTCGAAGATCGGCGTGATCTCGCGGATGATCCGGCCGTCGAGCAGGCGCTGGGTGCGGGCGAGGACGTCGTCCAGCTCCAGGTCGGCCTCGGAGGCAACGAGGGCGAACGGCTCGGGGTCGAGCGGGAAGCTCGACTGCAGCAGGTTCATCAGCCGCTTGTCGGTCTCGTCGAGCGGGATCGCGGAGCCGTCCTTGCGACTGCGCGCCTTCGACTGCGGCACTTTCACCGAAGCCACTCGGCTGCCTCCTTCGCGTAGTAGGTGACGATCGCGTCGGCGCCGGCGCGGCGGATCGAGGTCAGCGCCTCGACCACGGCGGCCCGCTCGTCGAGCCAGCCGCGCTCGGCGGCCGCCTTCAGCATCGAGTACTCGCCGGAGACGTGGTAGGCGGCGACCGGGGCGCCGGTCGCATCCTTGACCCGGCGCACGACGTCCAGGTAAGGGAGCGCGGGCTTGACCATCAGCATGTCGGCGCCCTCGTCGAGGTCCAGCTCGGCCTCGCGCACGGCTTCGGCGGCGTTGGCGGGATCCATCTGGTACCCGCGCCGGTCGCCGAACTCGGGGGTCGACTCGGCGGCGTCGCGGAACGGGCCGTAGTAGGCAGAGGCGTACTTGGCGCTGTAGGCGAGGATCGGGGTGTCGGGATGGCCCTCCTCGTCGAGCTGGTAGCGGATCGAGCCGATCCGGCCGTCCATCATGTCGCTGGGGGCGACCACGTCGGCGCCGGCCTCCGCGTGGGAGATCGCGGTTTTCGCCAGCAGCTCGACGGTGACGTCGTTGTCGACCTCCTTGCCGCCCTCGCGGATCACCCCGCAGTGGCCGTGCGAGGTGTACTCACAGAGACAGACGTCGGTGATCACGACCAGCTCGGGATGGGCCTCCTTCAGCGCCCGCACCGCCATCTGCACGATCCCCTCGTCGTCGTAGGCGCCGGAGCCGAACTCGTCCTTGGCGGCGGGGACGCCGAAGAGCATCAGGGCACCGATTCCGGCGGCGGCGATCGCGCCGGCCTCCTCGACCAGGTTGTTGATCGAGTGGCGCTCGATCCCCGGCATCGAGGCGACCTCCTCGCGCACCCCCTCGCCGGCGACGACGAAGGCGGGCTGGATCAGGTGCGCGGGCGACAGCTCGGTCTCGCGGACGAGGCCGCGCAGCGTGTCGGTGCGGCGCAAGCGACGCAGGCGGGTGGCGGGGAAAGCCATCGGGGGCGAGTTTAGGGAAGGGGCTTGGGTTGGCGAGGAGGGATGAGGGTGTCCTCTACCGGACCCGCTCGCTTCGCTCGCTCCAAGTGTCCGTACGAGGACACCCTCATCCCTCCCTACCGGCGCAGTAGCTTGTTCGCCGTGGAGGCCAGAGGCATCGTCAAGCGGTATGGCGAGAGGGAGGCTTTGCGGGGTGTCTCGCTTGAGGCAGGTCCCGGCGAATTGATCGCGATCATCGGGCCGAACGGGGCCGGAAAGACCACCCTGCTCTCGATCCTGGCCGGGATCTCGAAGCCGGACGAGGGTGAGGTGCGCTCCTCCGACGGGGCGGTCGGCTGGGTTCCCCAGCAGGCCGCTCTATATAGACGGCTGACCGTGGAGGAGAACCTGCTGCTGTTCGCGCGGCTAGAGGGCCATGAGGATCCGCGGGCCTCGGTCGAGGAGATGCTGCGGCTGACCGGGCTCGGCGAGCGGCGCGGTGAGATCGTTGCCCGCCTCTCGGGCGGCAACCAGCAGCGGATCAACATCGCGATCGGGCTGCTGGCGCGGCCCGCGGTGCTGCTGCTCGACGAGCCGAGCGTCGGACTCGACCCGCGCCAGCGGGCGCGGCTGTGGGAGTTCGTCTCCGGCCTCGCCGGGCGGGGGACGACGGTGATCTTCTCCACCCACGACATCCAGGAGGCCGAGCGCTACGGGAGCCGCGTCCTCGTCCTCGCCGACGGCGAGTCGCTGTTCGACGGCTCGGCCGAGGAGCTGCGCGAGGCGGTGCGCAGCGAGGCGCCGGGGGCTGCCGACCGCGACTTCGAGACCGCCTTCGTCGCCTACCTGCAGCACCGGGGCCACTGATGCACGGGGTTCGCTGGTTGCTGCTGAAGGACCTGCAGATCCTGCGGCGCTCTCCCCTGCAGGCGGTCCTCCTCGTCGCCTACCCGATCCTGATCGCGGTCCTGGTCGGCTTCGCGATCTCACGCGGGCCCGAAGACCCGCGGGTCGCCTTCCTCAACGAAGTGCCACCGCAGACGCGGATCGATGTCGGCGGTCAGGAACTGCCGAAGGCGAACGTCAAGAAGCAGATCTGCGAGCGGGTCGAGTGCGTCTTCGTCGACGACCGCGCCGAGGCGCTGAGCAAGGTCGAATCGGGTGACGTGCTAGCGGCGCTGATCCTCCCCGCCGACCTGGTGAACAAGATCAACTCGCTCTCGACCCTGACCCCGGGGGTGCCGCAAGTCGAAGTTCTGGTCAACGAGGAAAACGCGGTCAAGGCCGAACTGGTCGACGACCGGATCACGACCCTGCTGGCCGAAGCGAACCTGCGGATCGCGCGGCGGATCGGCGACGAAGGCGGTCGTTACCTGGGGCTGATCGTCAACGGCGGCAAGTTCCAGGTGCTCGGCGAAACGATCCCGATCCTCGGCCTGCGGACCAGCGCCCGGATCCTCGAACAGGTGACCCCGGCCCTCCCCCCCGCGCTGCGGCCGGCACTGGAGGAAGTGACCGAGTTTGCCTCGCAGGCGCGCGACAACCTCGACGTCGCCAAGCCACTGATCGACCGCCTGGCGCAACCGATCGCGGTCGACAAGGTGGTGGTGGGAGGCGAGAGCCCGCCGCTGGAAATCTTCGCGATCGCCGTCGCGGCAACTCTGACCCTGGCCTTCGTCGTCGTCCTCCTGGTCGCCGGCTCCCTGGCGCTCGAGCGCGAGGAGAACGCCTTCCCGCGCCTCACTCGCGGCCTGGTCTCCAGCACCGGGCTACTCGGCGAGAAGGTGCTGCTGGGGGTGGCGGTCGGCCTCGCGGTGACGCTGCTGATGCTGGCCGGGATGGCGATCTTCGTGCCGCTTGAATGGGGCCGGTTCGGCCTCTGGCTGCTGGCGATCCTCGCCTCCGGGGCCGCACTCGGCGCGGCCGGGGCGGCGCTCGGCGCGGCGGCCCGCGAGGTGCGCGCCGTCTCCCTGCTCGCCTTCATGGTCACCCTGCCGGTCGCCTTTCTCTCGCTCGTCCCCTCGGGCGCAGTCGGGCCGGCCGTCTTCGACGCGATCCGCCTCCTGACCGCCATCTTTCCCTTCAAGCCGGCGCTGGAAGCGATCACCGCCGCCCTCGACCAGGCGGGCCCGGGAATCGGCGGCCCGCTGGCGCACCTCGCGGTCCTCTTCGTCGCCTACGGCCTCATTGCCCGGCTGGCCCTGCGCCGATTCTCAGCGGTCTGATCCCGCCCTTCTCGACCACGTCGAGGACAAAGCGCTCGAGCGAGACCGCCGGCCGAACCAGGGAGCGGACCCGCTCGAGGATCGCCGGCTCGTCGAGCTCGGGCAGGGTCCTCCCCGCCGCGCGGACCGCGGCGAGGGCGACCGGCGAGCCGTCGAGTTCCAGGCAACCGTGCTTGCTGCGGTAGGCGGCGCGCCCCGCGACCTCGACCAGGTCGTAGTTCGGCTCGCTCGCCGTCAGCAAAGCCCGCTGCTCGGGCGTCGGGTGGGCGAGGAAGACCGGGACGACCGTGCCCGGGCTCTCGGCCAGCGTCGCCGGCACCGCGCCGTAGGGAGAGACGTGCGCCGAGTAGACGACGTCGAAGCCCTCCAGCTCGGCTTGCATCACCGGCATCTCGAGGCCCGGAAGCGCGGCCAGCTTGCGAGCGAGCGCGGCCGGCGCGGAGTTGGCCCCGTAGGCGATCAGCGGCGTGCGGCCAGCGAGGTCCGGACCCGCGGGCGGAAGCTGGACCGCCCCACCGTCGAGGTAGAGATAGGAGGCCTCGGGGGTGGCGTAGGGGTACTCGAGGGCCCGCGCCAAAATCGCTGCCGTCTGCGCCGTATCGGCCATCGGGCTCAATCTCGCAGATAGGGTCAGCGCACCATGCGGGTTCTCTTCATCGGCGACGTGGTCGGCAGCCCCGGCCGGCAAGGGCTGCGCGAGGCGATGCCGGCGCTGCGCGAGGAGCACTCCCCAGACCTGGTGATCGTCAACGGCGAGAACTCGGCCGGCGGGGTCGGGATCACCGAGCGGACCGCCAACGATCTGTTCCAGTCCGGTGCCGATGTAATCACCAGCGGCAACCACGTCTACCGCCACCGCGAGGCCTACGACTTCCTCGACTCCGCCGAGCGGGTCGTGCGGCCAGCCAACTACCCGCAGGCCAATCCCGGGCGCGGCCACACCGTGGTCGAGGCCGGGGGGATGCGGGTGCGGGTGATCAACCTCAGCGGCGGCGTCGGCCTCCGCGTCGCCCGCTCCCCCTTCGACACCGTCGACTCGATCCTCAGCCACCACGAGCAGGACGCCGTCATCGTCGACTTCCACGCCGAAGTCAGCAGCGAGAAGGTGGCGATGGGCTGGCACCTCGACGGCCGGGTGGCGGCGGTGCTCGGCACCCACACCCACGTCCCCACCGCCGACGGCCGGGTCCTACCCGGCGGCACCGCCCACGTCTCCGACGTCGGCATGACCGGTTCCCGCACCAGCGTCCTCGGGGTGAAGCCGGAGCAGGCCCTGCGCTCGATGATCACCCAGATGCCGACCCGGTTCGAGACGGCCGAAGAGGACGTCTGGGTGATGGGAGCGGTGGTCGAGGTGAACGAGCGGGGTCTGGCCGACTCGTTCCAGCAGGTAATGCAGCCAGTGCGATGAGCAGCAGCGGGTAGAACCAGACGATGTAGAGGTAGAACCAGTGGTGAAGCGTCAGCTGCAGCAGGATCAGCAGGGCCGCAGAGAGAGCAGCGAGCTGGACGAGTGACTTCTGACGTGGCACGAACGCGAACGCCAGGGACAAAGCCCCCAGCAGGACCAGTAGCGCGATGCGAACCGGTTCCAACGAAGAAGCCTGCCCCCAGATGCTGAACGGCGAGTCGCGCCCCGCCTGGCTCGCGATCGTCCGGTCGTAGAACGTCTTTAGGCCGGGATCGATCGCCGGCCAGGCAAGGACCGCCGCGGTGACCAGGGCGAAGCTCGCGACGAAGAGCAGGGCAGGGCGCAGCCGTCGCTCATAGGTGAGGAACATCGGGGCAAGGGGGGCCGCCACGAACTTCGCCCACGTGGCCGCGGCAAGCATCGCCCCCCGGGCCAATGGTCTTGCTGCCAGCAGCAGCGTCCCCAGCACCAGCGCCGCGACCAGTGAGTCGTTGGAGTTCGACTCCAACGCATAGGCCGTGTACGGGTAGGCGGCCCAGCCGAAGGCGAGGATCGCGGCGAGTCGCTGCCCCTCGGGTCCCGGGCGGATGCGGATCCCGAGCAGGATCAGAAAGGTGAAAACCGCGAGGTCGAAGAGGATCGAGGCGGCGTGCGCGGCCGGCAGGTCGTCCCATTCGCCCGACCAGGGCCAGATCCGCTCGAAGGGCAGGTAGGCGAGGTAGTTGACCGGACCGTAGGTGTCCCCCTGGGAGACGTCGTCGGGGAAGTTGTCGTAGAGCTGTTCCCCGTGGGCGATCCGGTCGGCGCCGACCACCCCGGCGTAGCCGACGTCGATCGCGCCCGAGTCGGCGACGTTGAGGCCGACGCGAAAGCCCATCAGGAAGAGCGCGGCGACGATCAGCACAGTCACAGACCAGACCGGCCGCAGTCCCTCCTCCCTCCCTCGTAACCCGATCCAGAGGGAACGGCCGAGGAGGTAGAGCAGGACCGGGTAGACGAGCGGAACCGAGACCCCGATCTGGGCGCGGTTGAAGAAGTAGTGCGAGACGCCGAACCCGAGCAGGACCAGCAGGTCGAGGTTGGCGAGGCGCCGCAGTCGGCGCCAGTCGACCAGGCCGAGGAGGAAGACCGCGCAGAGGGGCAGGAAGACGTAGGGAGCGTTGAGCTTGTGGCCGAAGGCGCCGGAGTAGCCGCGGGCCATCTTCCAGCTCACCTGGTAGCCGGTCCACGACTCCTTCACCTCGCCGCTGCCGGGGTCGACCAGGACCAGCGCCACCTCGTCGCCGGCGGCGAAGTAGGCGACCTCCCAGTTGCCCTCGTCCTCATCCAGGGTCGCGGTCGGCGCCAGCTCGCCGTGCTTCCGTTCCTGTTCGCGCACCTTCGGGTCGCGGTCGGCGGCGGCGATCGCTTCGGCGCGGGTGATTCTCTCCGGCTGCGCCGCGACCGCAGATGGTGCGAGTAGCGCCAGGAGGAGGAAGGCGAAGAGAAGAGGGCGTGCCCTCACGCCGCCCCGAAGTGCTCGCGGATGATCGGGGCGACGTCGCGGAGCGTCCATTGCTCCCTCTCGTCAGCCGCCTTCGGCCCGCAGCCGACGAACAGCAGCGGCCCAAGCGAGTCGCCGGCGTGCAGCGCTCCGTGGCTGCCGCCGCCGGCGTGGGTCACGCCGCCCCAGTCGACCGCCTCGAAGCCGGGCTCGAGCGAGAGGACGAAGTCGCCCGAGTGCGGCGCCGTCAACGCCGACCAGACCCGGGCCAGGGGGTCGGGGTAGGTCTCGCTGGCGATCCGCCCGCCTGCGACGCTCGCCTCCAGCGCCGCCAGGTCACCCTCGATCTCCCAGCTGCCGCCGCGCAGGTCCTCGACCCCGCTGCCCGGCCGGAAGCGCAGCGCCGCCTCGCCCCGCTCGACCACCGCCCACTCCCCGCCTCCGGCCGGCATCCCCGGGCCCTCGCGTCGCAGCGGCAGGCCGTCGCTTCCCTCCAGCCGGCAGACCAGGTCGACGCCCTCGATCACGCCCAGCCGCGCCGCCACCTCGAGCGGCTCGGCCCGCGGTCCCTCCCCCGGCAGCAGGTAGACGTGGGCAGCGCGGCCGGTCGGGCTGACCGCCAGCTGCGCCCGCTCCGGCCGCTCCTCCGAGGGTTGGAGGACCGACCACTCGGCGCTCAGCAGCTCGGCCAGCGGCAGGCCGCGGTGGACGTCGGTCTGGGCGTGATCGGCGAGCAGGATCACCGCGTGCGTGGCCAGGAACTCCTCCAGGCTGCCGGCTTCCTCGACAAAGGTCGCGAAGCTGGCGTCGGCCTTGGCGATCGACTCGACGCTCGCTTCCGGCCCGTGGCGGTGGGAGTAGTTGTCGTTGTCCGGCAGCGAGAGGAGGAGGAAGTCGTAGCCGTCTTCGCGCAGCAGCTCGGCGGCGCAGCAGGCCGCGTAGCCGTCGCGGTTGCCGGGGATCGAGGTCGACTTGCAGGGCACCTCGCGGCTGGCGTAGAGGTCGCCGTAGAAGAGGTCCGTCGGCCCCCAGGTGTGGTGATGGAACTTGAGTTTGGTCGCGTCGACCGCGCGGCGCAGCAGCCCGTCCAGCGAGACCTCGTGGCGATGCCGGCCGCGATAGATGAGGAACGGGGTGCAGGCGGTCCGCTCGCCGGCGTCTTCGAGGCTCTCGAAGACGGTCTCCACCTCGGGGCTGAGGTGGGCCAGGTTCATGTTGTAGACGAGGTCGTAGAGGGCGCGGAAGACCCCGAAGGCGCGGGTCGCCTCCAGCGAGGAGCCGTACTCGACGTAGCGCCGCTCGAGCCGGTGGTACCAGTTCATGCCGCTGATCCAGTGGCGGTCCGAGCCGACCCCGGTGACCATCTCGGCGCTGGCGACCGGCGTCACCGAGGGGAAGCTGGAGACGCAGTCGGGGACCAGCACCCCGCGCTCGATCAGCGCCGCGAAGGTCGGCGCGCGCCCCTCCCCGACCGCGCGTTCGAGCATGTCGGTGCGCAGCGAGTCGACATAGGTGAGGACGAGCTTCTTGGCGGCGGGCATCGACCCAATGATGCCCGGGTCGCGGTGCGGCTAACGGAGGACGCGGAGCCCGGCGTGTTTGCGCTGGGCGCGACGGTGGCGGGAAATCCCGAGCCAGGCCAGCGCCAGGATGATCACGATCACGGCCGGGGCCAGCAGCAGCGCGACCGCGATCACGATCAACGCTGCCAGGCCGACGATGAAGGCGAGGGCTCCGCCGCCACTTCCCTCTCGCCGGCTGGCGCCGTAGACGAGGTCGCTGATCACGATGCAGCCCAGCGCCGCGCCGACCGCTCCGGCCAGCGCTCCGGCCGCTCCGTCGAGCAGGAAGCCAGCGACCAAGCCGATCACCGCGGCGAGGATCATCATCCGGCCGCGGGCCGAGCCATGGGTGCCGGCGGTGCCGGCGAGCATCCCGATCGCGATGCCGATGCCGAGGTCTTGCAGAAGGTCCACGTGCGAAAACCTAACCGAGGGCGATGGCGAGGTGTCGATCCGCCACACTTCCGGGATGGCGGAAGTCCCCGAGCCGACCCACAGACGACGGTCCCACACCAGCGGCCGCGACCTCGAGCGCTACGCCGGGTTGTTCGCCGAGCGCACCACCGTGATGCGTTCCTCGGCGATGCGCGACCTGATGGCGATCACCGCCCGGCCGGAAGTGATCTCGCTCGCCGGCGGCCTGCCGGACACCTCGACCTTCCCGCCGCAGAGCTTCGCCGCGCAGATGACCCGGATCGCCCAGGAGTCGGCGGCCGAGGCGCTGCAGTACGGGCCGACCGAGGGCTTCGAGGAGACCAAGGACTGCATCGTCGAGGTGATGGGCGCCGAGGGGATGCTTCCCGACCCCGACGACATCATCGTCACCACCGGCGGCCAGCAGGCGATCGACCTGGTCTGCAAGACCCTGCTCGACCCCGGCGACGTCGTCATCTGCGAGGCGCCGACCTACCCCGGCGCGATCCCCACCCTCTGCAGCTACCAGGCCGACATCGTCCAGGTCGAGTGCGACGAGGACGGGATGCAGGTCGAGGTGCTCGAGCAGCTGCTCGCCGAGCTGCGCTCCGAAGGCCGCAAGCCGAAGTTCATCTACTCGGTGCCCAGCTTCCAGAACCCGGCCGGGGTGACGATGTCGCTGCCGCGCCGCCACCGGCTGGTCGAGCTGGCCCGCGCCAACGAGTTGCTGGTCGTCGAGGACAATCCCTATGGGCTGCTCCGCTACGGCGGCGAGCCGATGCCGCCGCTCTACCAGCTCGACGGCGGCGACTTCGTCATCTACCTCGGCACCTTCTCGAAGATCCTCTCCCCCGGCATCCGCCTCGGCTGGGCGGTGGCCCCGCCGCCGGTGATGGAGAAGATCGTCCTCGGCAAGCAGGCCGCCGACCTCTGCACCTCGACCCTGACCCAGTACTTCGTCCGCGAGTACTTCGCCGAACGACGCTGGCAGCACTACATCGACGACCTGGTCGAGATCTACCGGAGGCGCCGCGACACGATGGTCGAGGCGCTGCGCACCCACTTCCCCGCCGAGGCGACCTGGACCGAGCCCGACGGCGGGCTCTTCATCTGGGCGACGCTGCCCGACTACATCGACACCAGCGACCTGCTGGCAAAGGCGCTGCGCGCCGACGTCGCCTTCGTCCCCGGCCAGGCCGCCTACGTCGACGGCCGCGGCAGCCACTCGATGCGGCTTAACTTCTCCGGCGTCGACGAGGACGAGATCCGCGAGGGGGTTCGCCGGATCGGCAAGGTGATCGCCGAGCAAGTCGAGCTCTACGGGACGCTTACCGGCGAGCAGCGGGCGGTCGTGCCGGAGAAGGAGACGGCGCCGAACGTGGTCCCCTTCCGCAAGGCGGGCGAGGCCTGATGAAGGTCGCGGTGCTGAAGGGCGGCCGCTCGCTGGAGCGCGGCGTCTCGCTGCGATCGGGAGCGCGGGTCGAGGATGCGCTCGAGCGGCTCGGCCACGAGGTGCTGGCGATCGACGTCGGCCCCGACCTGGTCAAGCGGCTGACGGCTGACCGCCCGGACGTCGCCTTCGTCGCGATGCACGGCGTCGGCGGCGAGGACGGCACGGTGCAGGAGCTGCTGGAGATCCTCGGCATCCCCTTCACCGGACCCGGCGCCGCTGCCTGCGCCCGCTGCATGGACAAGGTCCAGGCCAAGGACGCGATCGACGAAGCCGGCCTCCCCACCCCCGAGTGGTTTGCCTTCAACCAAACCGCCTTCCGCGAGTTCGGCGCCGCCGACGCGCTCGGCCGGCTGGAGGAAACGCTCGGCTTCCCGCTGGTGGTCAAGCCGAGCCGCGGCGGCTCCTCGCTGGGGGTCAGGTTCGCCGCCTCCGCCGCCGAGGTACCGCAGGCCCTGATCTCAGCCTTCAGCTACGACGACCGGGTCTTGCTCGAGAGCTTCGTCGATGGCCGCGAGCTGGCGGTCAGCATCCTCGGCGACGAGCCCCTGCCGGTGGTCGAGGCGATCCTGCTGGAGGGCGACCGCTACGACTTCGAGGCCCGCTACGAGATCGGCCGCACCCGCTTCGCCTGCCCGGCCGAGCTGAGCCCGGCCGAGGAGCGGGCGGTGACTGAGGCGGCGCTGGCCACATACCGGGCCCTCGGCTGCACCGGCTTCGCCCGCGTCGACCTGATCCTCGGCGAGGGCGGCCCCTGGCTGCTGGAGGCAAACGCGATCCCCGGCCTCACCGACACCAGCCTCCTCCCCCAGGCCGCCGAGGCGGCAGGCCTCTCCTTCGAGCAACTAGTCGAGCGGATCCTCGACCTGGCGCTCAGGCCGGCCGCAGCCTAGGAGTCACCCTGCGCAAAATCCTCCGGCGTAACTTCGTCGAGGAACTCTTTGAATTTGTCGACGACCTCCTCGGTGTCCTCGACCTCATGCTCGAACTCGATCGCCGACTCCTCGATCACCTCCTCGGCCGCGAAGATCGGCGCCGCGACGCGGACGGCGAGCGCCAGGGCATCGGAAGGGCGGGAGTCGATCTCGACCTCGGAGCCGTTGATCGAGACCGTGATCGAGGCGTAGAAGGTGTTGTCGCGCAGCTCGGTGACGGCGACCCGCTCGCACTTCGCGTCGAGGTTGTCGAGCATGTCGGAGAGCAGGTCGTGGGTCATCGGCCGGGGCGTCGAGGCCCCCTGCAGCTTCATCAGGATCGCCGCCGCCTCGGGGTGGCCGATCCAGATCGGCAGGAAGCGATTGCCGTCCACGGTCTTGAGCAGCACAATCGGCTGCTTGCCGACCATGTCGAAGCTGACGCCATAGATCTGCATCTGCTGCAAAGGAGCTCCCGACCGAGGTTGAGGTGCGAAGTATAGGTCGGGCTTCTACCCGCTCCCGGCGAGATCTATGGGCGATCCTGGATTCGAACCAGGGACCTCGTCCTTATCAGAGACGCGCTCTAACCAACTGAGCTAATCGCCCGGGGCAGGCGATGATAGCGGCGGGACGCGGAGCGTTCAGGCACCGCGTTTGCGCAGGCGACGCGCCAGCGCGTGCGCCTCGCGGACGTCGTCGAAGTAGAGCTCGGCGACGATGCCCTCCCCCTTGGCGCGGGTGCTGACTTCATGACCCAGCGCCTCCTCCAGCGCGTCGGCGGCATCGCGCAGCGCCGCCTGGGCGTCCGGGTCGACCGGTGCCCGCGTCGGCCGGGCCTTTGGCTGGCCAGCCAGCCGAACTCTCTCCTCGGTTTCGCGCACCGACCAGCCGCCACGGGCCGCGTCGCGGGCGAGGCGGCGGCGGACGTCGTTGCCACGGGCACCGAGCAGGGCCTTGCCGTGGCCCTCGCTGAGGTCGCCGGCCTCGAGCAGGCCAAGCGCCTCGTCGGGCAGCTCCAGCAGCCGGATCAGGTTAGAGACGGCGGGGCGGCTGCGGCCAACACGTTTCGCCAGCTCCTCTTTGGTCAGGCCGAGCTCCTCGACCAGCGCCGCGCAGGCCTTGGCCTCCTCGACCGGGTTGAGGTCCTCTCGGACCATGTTCTCGATCAGGGCAGCCTGCAAGCGCTCGGCTTCCGCCTGGTCGCGGACCACCGCCGGCACCTTCTCGATCCCAGCCTGTTGCGCGGCCCGCCAGCGGCGCTCGCCGGCGACCAGCTCGTAACTTCCGTCGTGCAGGGGGCGGACAAGGAGGGGCTGGACGACGCCGCTGGCCTCGATCGAGGCCGCCAGGGCCGCCAGGGCCTCCTGGTCGAAGTTGGTTCGCGGCTGCGAGGGGTTGGGCTTGATCAGCTCGACCGGCAGTTCACGCAGCTCGCCCGCCGCGGTCGTCTCCGTCTCGGGCAGGATCGCCGCCAGGCCGCGGCCGATCCCGCGGCGGGTGCTAGCCACGGCTCGCGAGCTCCTTGGACAGGGCGCGGTAGGCGACGGCACCGTGGGACGAGGGCGCGTGCTCGGTCACGGGCAGACCATAGCTCGGCGACTCGGCGACTCGAACGCTGCGGGGGATGACGGTCTCAAAGACCATCCCATCGAAGTGGTCGCGCAGCTCGGCCTCGACGTCCTGGGCGAGGCGAGTGCGCTCATCGTGCATGGTGATCAGCAGACCTGAAACCTCCAGTTGAGGGTTCAGCTCCCGCCTGATCAGGCCCAGGGTTTCGAGGAACTGGACGAGACCCTCGAGGGCGAGGTACTCGGCTTGCACCGGGACGATCACCCGGTCGGCCGCGACCAGAGCGTTGACGCTGACCGGGCCAAGGGCGGGCGGGCAGTCGACCAGGGCGACGGCAAAGCGCTCCCGAAGAGGGCCGAGGCGTTCGCGCAGGCGCGTCTCGGAATCCTCGATCCGTGGCAGCTCGACCGCGGCGCCGGCCAGGTCGCGGCTGGCGGGGACAAGCCAGAGATTGTCCGGCCCAGCCGGACGGGCCGCCTCGGCGACCGAGGTGTCGCCGGTCAGGCAGTCGTAGGAGGACGGATGCAGGTCGCGTCCCCCGCCCAGCGCCACGGTCGCATTGCACTGGGGGTCGAGGTCGACGAGCAGGGTCTGACTCCCCTCCGCGGCGGCGCAGGAGGCGAGATTAACGGCGGTGGTCGTCTTCCCGACCCCGCCCTTCTGGTTCGCCACGGCATAGACCTTGCCCATCAGGAGTCCAGCCTAGATGGTGCGCTTTCGGTGGGTTTCCCCGGCGCGTTTTCAAGCGGTCGGATAGCCTCTCGGCCGTGTCCGAGACCTTTGATTGGCCCGATGAACCCGCCGAGCGCGCCCAGGAGCTGGTCGAGGGCGTCCTCGATGAGCTCGATCTCGACGGCGACGTCGTCGTCGAGGAGGACGACGACCGCATCCTGCTGACGATCGAGGGGGAGGACGACTACGGACTCCTGATCGGCAAACGGGGCCAGACGATCGACGCGCTGCAGCTGCTCTGCTACCAGGCGGCCTTTCGCGGGCTGCGCGAGCGCAAGCGGGTCGTCGTCGACGCCGCCGGCTACCGGGCGAGACGGCGCGAGACCCTCGAGGGGCGGGCGGACCGCGCCGCCGAGCAGGCGCTGAGCAACAAAGCCGTGGTCGAGATGGACCCGATGAGCGCTCAGGAAAGGCGCGTCATCCACGAACGGCTGAAAGAGCGTTCGGGGATCGAAACCTACAGCGAGGGCGACGAGCCCAACCGCTGCGTGATCGTCGCGCCGCTGCTGACCGAGTGACCGCCGACCCGGCCGCGGGACTGGACCCCGCCGCCCGACGGCAGTTGGAAACCGTGCTGGCGCTCCTGGGCGAGGAGCGGGCATCGGTCAGCTCGGTGGTCGACGAGCGGGCCTGGCGGGTGCACGTCGCCGACAGCCTCACCGGCCTCGAGGTGTCCGGCCTGCGAGGGGCTGAGCGGATCGCCGACGTCGGCGCCGGCGCGGGCTTTCCAGGCATGGTCCTGGCCGTTGCCCTCCCCGGGGCGCAGATCGACCTGATCGAGTCGGTCGGGCGCAAGTGTGAGTTCATGCGCGGGGCGATCGCCGCGGCGGGGATTCCTAACGCCGCCGTGCTCAACACCCGCTCCGAGGACCTTGCCGCTGCAGACGGCCGCGATGTCTACGAAGCGGTGACGGCGCGGGCTGTGGGGCGCCTCTCGACCCTCGCCGAGCTCGCATCCCCACTCCTGAAGCCAAATGGCGTCCTCGTCGCCTGGAAGGGACGGCGCGATCCCGAGGAAGAGCAGCAGCTCGCAAACGCCGCCGAGTCCCTGGCCATGCACCCCGAACAGATCCTCGACGTAGGCGACCGCGCTGGCAGCGAGCACCGCCATCTGCACGTAATCCGCAAGACCGGCCCCACGCCACCCAACCTCCCCCGCAACCCCGGAATCGCCAAGAAGCGCCCTAAGGGCTGATCGGCTCAACCGGCAGGGATGCAGCCCCTAACGCCGGCGCTTCTTCTTTTTGGGTGGGGGAGGTGGTGGTTTCGCCGCCTGGATGGCCGCCGCCCCTTCGGGCGTTGCGGTGATCGGGGGTGGCACCACCCGTTGGATCACTAACTGCTGCCCGATCGTCCAGAAGTTGGTGGTGATCCAGTAGAGGATCAGCCCGGCCGGGAAGTTGAGGATGAAGGGAACGAAGATGAAGGGGAGCAGCATCATCATCGTCCGCTGGCTTTTATCGGCGGTAACCGTCATCACCATGCTGGAGGCCAGCTGGGTGCCGACGTAGAGCACGATCAGGACGATCAGTTCCGCCCCGGTCGCCTTCGCGGTGAGGTCGTTGATGAAGAAGAATTCGGCGCCGTATTCGGCGCAATGGCCGGCGGCCGGGCAGCCCATGTCCGGCGGAAGCTCGTGCCGGAGGACGTAGAAGAGGGTGATGAAGACCGGCAACTGGGCGAGGAGGGGGAAGCAGGAAGCCAGCGGATTGACTTTGTTCTCTTTGTAGATCCGCATCATTTCCTGCTGCAGACGCTGTTTGTCGTTCTTGAATTTCTCCTGCAGCTCCTTCATCTGCGGCTGCAGGGCCTGCAGGGCGCGCATCCCTTTCAGCTGTTTGTAGGTGAGCGGGATCAGCAGGGCGCGGGTGCAGACGGTCAGCGCGATGATCGACATCCCCCAGCTGAGCCCGACGCTGTCGTGGAAGAACTGCAGGACGCCGTTGGCGACGTCGATCAGGGGCTGGAGGAGGTTCGCGGTGAGGGGGGTCATCAGTGGGTCTCGTGCCACTCGGCGGGGTGAACCGGTCCGGTGCGGAGCGTGAATCTATCGGGGATGGGGTCGAAGCCGCCGTGACTGAAGGGGTTGCAGCGCAGAATCCGCCAGGAGCCGAGCAGGAAGCCGCGGATCACGCCGAAGCGTTCGACCGCTTCCACCATGTAAGCGGAACAGGTCGGCTCATAGCGGCAGCGGCGCGGCAGACGGGGTGAGATCCATCGCTGGTAGCCCCGAATCGGGGCGAGGAAGATACGTTTCACGTGGAACGGCCTCCCGCCAGCGCCTCTTCTAGATTGGCGGTCACCCCCGCCGTCCCCTTCTGCTCGATCAGGCCCTTGATCTCCGAGCGGGCGACGATCACGAAGTCATGGCGCGGGGGGAGGTCGCCGGCGATGTTCCAGAAGGCCTCGCGCAGGGTTCGCTTGACCTTGTTGCGATCGACCGCGCCGCCGACCTTGCGGCTGACGGATACCCCGAGGCGGACCTCCTCGCGTTCCTCGTCCTTGCGGGGGAACTGGTAGAGCACGAGATAGCGGGTCGCGTGGGAGGAGCCGTCGCGATAGACGCGGTCGAACTCGCCGCTGCGAGAAAGGCGTCGGCGCTTGGGCGCCATCAGCCGCGCATCGCTAGGGGGTGAGGCGCTTGCGGCCTTTGCGCCGGCGGCGCTTGAGGATCGCGCGGCCGCCCCGGGTGCTCATCCGGGCACGGAAGCCGTGCGTCTTCGCCCGCTTCCGCTTCTTTGGCTGATAGGTGCGCTTCATGCCGGCGGAAGTATAGGGACGAGGCCTGAAAATCTTTTCTCCGGCATTTGCGACGCGCCCCGGCTGCCGCTTCAGGCACGGCGCTATGGTCGCCGGCCGGTGCCCGATGACTCTCCTCCACCCGACCTCGACGCCCTTTGGCGGGCGACCCGCGAGCGACTGAAGTGGGCGGTTCCGGAGTCCACCTACCTGCTCTGGCTCGAGCCCCTGGAAGCGATCGGGGTGGAGGGCGACACCCTCTTCCTCACCGCCCCCGAGAGCGTTCGGGCCTGGAGCGAGCGCCGCTACACCTCGCTGATCGCCGAAGCCCTGCGCGATGCCGGGACCGGACTGGAGCGGGTCAGCTTCGCCGCGCCACCGGCTGAGGGTGCGGGCGGCGACGTCGACCTGAACCCCAACTACACCTTCGAGCGCTTCGTGATCGGGCCGGGCAACCGGCTCGCCCACGGAGCCGCCCTGGCCGTGGCCGAGGCGCCCTCCGAGGCCTATAACCCGCTCTTTTTGCACGGGCCCCCGGGGCTGGGCAAGACCCACCTGCTGGCGGCGATCGCCAACTACCTGCGCGACAACGCCCCCGGCCTCAGCGTTCGCTACACGACCGCGGAGTCGTTCACCAACGAGTTCGTCGCCGCGCTGAAATCCTCCGGTGCAGAGGCCTTCAAGGCCCGCTACCGCGACATCGACGTGCTGCTGATCGACGATGTCCAATTCCTCGAAGGCAAGCGGGCCACCGAGGAGGAGTTCTTCCACACCTTCAACGCCCTCTATGAGTCCGGCAGCCAGCTGGTGCTCTCCGCCGATCGCATCCCCAGCGAACTCTCGTCGCTGGCTTCGCGGCTGAGGGACCGCTTCGAGTGGGGCCTGACCGTCGCCGTCGAGCCGCCCAACCTCGCCACCCGCCTCACCGTCCTGCGCCACCTCGTCGCCGAGGCGGGGGTCGAGATCGCCGACTCCGACGCGCTAACCGAGCTGGCCAACCGGATCGATGCCAATCTGCGCCAGCTGCGCGGGGCGCTGACCCGCGTCCTCGCCCACGCTTCGTTAATGGCGAAGCCGCTGAGCTCCGAGCTGATCGCCGAAGTCGTCCCCCGCCACCGCGCCTCCCAGCCGACCTCGGTCGAGGAGATCCAGCAGCGAGTAGCCGAATGCTTCGGCATCTCCCGCGCCGAGCTCGTCGGCTCCAGCCGGGCCGCAACGCCGCTGCGCGCCCGTCAGGTGGCGATCTTCCTCACCCGCGACCTGACCGACCTCTCCCTGCCCCAGATCGGCCGCCTCTACGGGGGGCGCGACCACTCCACCGTGCTCAACTCCCTGCGCCGGGTGGAAGCTAGCCTCGACGAGGACGGCGAGCTGGCCGAGAAGGTGCGGGAGTTGCGGGGAGCTATCCACAACCCTGTGGGCGGCGAGCGCTGACAGCCGCCCGCGCTGTAAGAATCCCCAGCCCCCCACAGGCTCTTCCACAGCCCGCAATTCCCAGCCCACTGCCGAATCCCCCGCGAACCAGATCTTTTCCACAGCACCTAACCCAACTCAAGAAGACAGAATCAGAGGCAGACCGACTTGAAGCTCACGACCAAACGCGAAGATCTCGTCTCCAAGCTCTCGATCGTCTCCAGAGCCGTTTCCACCCGTGCCGCCACCCAGGCGCTCTCGGGCGTTCTTCTCCGTGCCGAGGACGGGCGCGTCACTCTTGCCGCCACCGACCTTGACCTTGGACTGGAGACGACCCTCGATGCGACCGTCGATGATGCCGGTACGGTCCTCCTCCCCGGTCGCCTCTTCGCCGAGGTGGCTCGCTCCCTACCGGACCCAAGCATCGAGATCGAGCTACGCGCCGCCGAGCACGACGTCGAGATCCGCAGCGGCGGCTCCAGCTTCCACCTGCGGGTCCTGCCGGTCGAGGACTTCCCGAAGCTGCCGCAACCAGAGGCCGACCCCGGTCTGAAGATTCCGGCGGCCGCGCTGCAGGAGAGCATCGACCTGGTCGCCCGCGCCGCTTCCCGCGATGACATGCGCCCGGTCCTGACCGGCGTCTTTGTCACCGCCAGCGGCCGCGAGATGACGATGGTCGCGACCGACTCCTACCGGCTGGCGGTCAAACGGACCGAGCTGGAGGCCGATCTGGGCGGCGAGCTGGAGGCGAACATCCCGGCTCGGGCCCTGCGCGAGCTCTCCCGCGTCCTCGCCTCCGAGGGCGCAGGCGAGGCGACGATCTCCCTGCTGACCAACCAGGCCGTTTTCGTCGCAGGGTCGATCCTCCTGTCTACGCGGCTGATCGACGGGCAGTTCCCCAACTTTCGACAACTCCTGCCGGAGTCCTTCGAGCACGACGTGCGGCTGCCGCGGCCGGACTTCCTCGACGTCACCCGTCGGGTCAGTCAGCTCGCTCAGCGCAACGCGCCGCTGCGGCTCTCCTTCGAGTCCGGCGAGCTGACCGTGGCGGCCGAGACGCCCGACGTGGGGGACGCGCGGGAGACGATGCCCGCCGCCTTCGAAGGGGAGCCGCTCGAGATCGGCTTCAACCCCGAGTTCCTCAAAGAGGGGATCGAAAGCATCGACGGCGACGAGGTGATGGTGCGGCTGATCTCGCCGCTGCGGCCGGGGCTGCTGGAGCCGGTGGGGGGAGACGACTTCCGCTACCTGGTGATGCCGATCCGGCTGAACGTCTAGCCGTGACGGCGCCGGCCGGGTGATCGATCGGTGCTGGTCACCGCGATCGAGGCGAAGCCGCTGCGCAGTCTCGACCGGCTGCGGGTCGAGCTCGAGCCGGGGGTGGTCAGCGTCATTGGCCCCAACGGCACCGGCAAGACGAACCTGGTCGAGGCGCTCTACTTCGCCCTCACCGGCCGCTCTTTCCGCACCTCCGACCGCCGCGACCTGATCCCCTTCGGCGGCTCCCTGGCGCGGGCCGAAGCGACGATCCGCGACGAGGACGGGATCGAGCACCGGCTCCTCGCCTCGGTCAGCCGCAGCGAAGGGCGCCGCCACCTGCTCGACGGCGACCCGGCCTCGCCGGCGACGATCGCCCGCAGCCGGCCGCCGGTGGCCGTCTTCGCTCCCGACCGGCTGACCCTGGTCAAGGGACCGCCGGCCGAGCGTCGCGCCCACCTCGACGGTTTCGTCGCCGCCCGCTGGCCGGCGCGATCGGAGCTGCGCAAGGGCTTCGGCCAGGCGATCGCCCAGCGCAACGCGCTGCTCTCGCGCCTCGCGGCCGGTTACGGCTCGCCGGAGGACCTGCGGATCTGGGACGCCGGCCTGGCCGAGGCAGCGGCCCCCCTGGTCGAGGCCCGTGCCGAGGCGGTGGAGGAGCTGGCCGGCCCGTTTGCCGCCACGGCGACCGAGCTCGGTCTGGAGGGCGCCGCGCTGGAGTACGCGCCGCGGGCGACGGGCTCGGCGGAGGAGATCCGCGCCGGGTTGGAGGAGCGCCGCGATCAGGACGTCCGCCTCGGCCGCAGCTCCTGGGGCCCTCACCACGACGAGCTGAAGCTGCTCAGCGCCGGGCGGTCGCTGCGCCGGTTCGGCTCGCAAGGCCAGCAGCGCGCCGCCCTGCTGGCCCTGCTCTTCGCCGAGCGCGCCGCCCTGTTGGAGGCCCGGCGGGTAACGCCTCTGCTGCTGCTCGACGACGTGATGAGCGAGCTCGATCCAACCCGCCGCGACCTGTTGGTCGGCCGGCTCGGCGACGGCGGCCAGGTGCTGATCACCGCCGCCGACGAGGAGTCGGTGCCGGAGCCGGCACTGCGGGCGGTGGTGCGGATGCCCCCGCCCGAGGCGGAAGGCGCCCCCACATGAGCCGCCGCCGGGCCCCCCGTCCCGCCGCGGGCGCCTTCCAGGCGGCGCTGCAGCGAGCCGCGCCGAAGACTCCCCTGGCGGCGGTGCAGACGGCCTGGTCGGCGGCGGTCGGTGAGCAGCTGGCGTCGGTCGCCCGACCTTCCGCGGAGCGGGGCGGAACCCTCACCATCGAGTGTGCCGATGCGGTCTGGGCGCAGGAGCTCGACCTGATGCAGGAAACCCTGCTGGAGCGTTTGCGGGAGGAGCTTGGAGACCGGGCTCCCCAAGCTTTGCGATTCCGTGTCAACTCCGAGAGTTTTTAGTCACACTTTTTCCACGATTTGCAGGGAAAACGCTTTCTGGGAGCGACCTGTCCGGGGGTCTCAACTGGTATTCTTATGGCAACTCGCGTTTACGCCCCGGCACCCGTGGAGTTCACTCCAGGCGCCGGGGCTTTCTGTGTCGATCGGAAGGGACTCATTGCCTGAGAACAAAGCCAATGCCTCGACTACGGACGCCTCCTACGGCGCCTCGGACATCACCGTCCTCGAGGGGCTGGAAGCGGTTCGCAAACGTCCCGGCATGTACATCGGCTCGACCGGGCCGCGCGGGCTCCACCATCTTGTCTACGAGGTCGTCGACAACTCCGTCGACGAGGCTCTGGCCGGCCACTGCGACAGCGTCCGGGTCGTTCTGCATCCGGACAACAGCATCACCGTCACCGACAACGGTCGCGGGATCCCGGTGGGGATCATGGAGAAAGAGGGCCGGCCGGCGGCCGAGGTCGTCCTCACCGTCCTCCATGCCGGCGGCAAGTTCGGGGACGGCGGGGGTTACAAGGTCTCGGGTGGTTTGCACGGGGTCGGCGTCTCGGTCGTCAACGCCCTCTCGGAACGGCTGCACCTGGAGATCAAGACCGACGGCCACGTCTGGTCCCAGGACTACGAGCGCGGCAAACCGCAGAACGACCTCAGCAAGGGCGAGGCGACGAAGGACCACGGCACCTCGATCACCTTCCTCCCTGATCTGGAGATCTTTGAAGAGATCGAGTTCGACTTCGAGACGCTCGCCGAGCGGCTGCGCGAGACCGCCTTCCTTACCCGCGGGTTGAAGATCGAACTGATCGACGAGCGCGGCGAGACCAACAGCGTCACCTTCCAGTACGAGGGCGGCATCGAGGACTTCGTCCGCCACCTCAACAGCAATAAGGACGCGGTCCACAAGAAGGTCGTCTATTTCGAGGGCGGCAAAGAGGAGGGCCAGGTCGAGATCGCCCTGCAGTGGAACTCCTCCTACCAGGAGTCGATCTTCAGCTTCGCCAACAACATCAACACCCACGAGGGCGGCTCCCACCTCTCCGGGTTCCGCGCGGCTCTGACCAGGACGCTCAATGCCTACGCGCGTAACAAAGGGCTGCTGAAAGAGAAAAAAGACGACAACCTGGCCGGAGAGGACGTGCGCGAGGGCTTGACCGCGGTGATCTCGGTCAAGCTCCACGACCCCCAGTTCGAGGGTCAGACCAAGACCAAACTCGGCAACCCGCCGATCCGGGGTCTGGTCGAGGAGATCGTCAACCGCAAGCTCTCCGAGTATCTGGAGGAGAACCCCGCCGATGCCCGCCGGGTGATCATGAAGGCGATCGACGCCGCCCGGGCGCGCTCCGCCGCCCGCAAAGCCCGCGACCTGACCCGCAAGTCGGCACTCGAGAACTCGACCCTCCCCGGCAAGCTCGCCGACTGTTCGGTCAAGGACCCGAGCCTGGCCGAGATCTTCGTCGTCGAGGGTGACTCCGCCGGCGGCTCGGCGAAGCAGGCTCGCGATCGCAACACCCAGGCGGTGTTGCCGCTGCGCGGGAAGATCATCAACGTCGAGAAGAGCCGGATCGACAAGGTCCTCGCCAACAACGAGATCCAGGCGCTGATCACGGCGATCGGGACCGGGGTCCACGACGAGTTCGACATCGAGGGGGCCCGGTACCACAAGATCGTGATGGCGACCGATGCCGACGTCGACGGTGCCCACATCCGCACCCTCGTGCTCACCTTTCTCTACCGGCAGATGCCGGAGCTGATCGAGCGCGGCTACGTCTACATCGCCAAGCCGCCGCTGTATCGCGTGAAACAGGGCAACCAGGAGACCTACCTGGAGCGCGAGTCGGAACTGGAAGAGCTGCTGCTGCGGGACAAGCTCGAGGAGTTCGAGTTGACGGACGCCAGCGGCGAGGCGCGGAAGCTGACCCCGAGCCGCTGGCAGGCCTACATCCGGCGCTCGAAAGAGTACGAGGGCTGGGGCTCGTCGTTGCAGGCCGACTTCGGCCACGATGTCGTCCGCTTCCTCGAGGAGTCGAGCCTGCTCGACGAGGGCGTGACGACGATCGCGGCGGCCCGCGAGTTGCTGGAACGCGGCGGCGGCCCGAACGAGCCGTTTGACACCGAGGTGGTCAGCAGCAGCGACGACCTGATCGCGGTCAAGGCGATCGAGCGCAAGAGCGGACTCGCCCGCACCCACCGCCTGCCGGCCACCCTCTTTGCGCACCACGATTACCGCAAGTTCATCGAGGTTCACGCGGCGCTGCTGAAACAGATCGGCAGGCCACCGTTCGAAGTCAAGCGCGGCGAGCGCCGGAACGCGGCGCTCTCCTTCGAGGCGCTGCGCGGGGCGGTTCTCGAGCTGGCTCGTCAGGGCGTGCAGCTGACCCGGTTCAAGGGACTTGGCGAGATGAACGCCAAACAGTTGCGGGAGACGACGATGGACCCGGCCTCGCGAACGCTGGCCCGGGTGACCCTCGAGGACGCCACCGCTGCCGACACGATCTTCTCGATGCTGATGGGGGATCAGGTCGCCCCCCGCCGCGACTTCATCGAGACCCATGCGAAAGAGGTGAAGTTCCTCGATGTCTAGGTCAAAGGCTGCTTACCCGATGAACGTTGACGTTGCCGCTGGGAGGAACTGCTGATGGCCTTGGACGCCCTCACGGGCAACATCGAGGATCGCGGGCTCGTCCAGGAGATGCGCTCGTCGTATCTCGACTACGCGATGAGCGTGATCGTCGGCCGGGCGCTTCCGGACGTGCGCGACGGGCTCAAGCCGGTGCACCGCCGGGTGCTCTACGCGATGCACGACATCGGCCTGCAGCCGACCCGGCCCTACCGCAAGTGCGCCTTCATCGTCGGGGAGGTGATGGGTAAGTACCACCCGCACGGCGACTCGGCGATCTACGACACGCTGGTCCGGATGGCGCAGGACTTCTCCCTGCGCTACCTGCTGGTCGACGGCCAGGGGAACTTCGGCTCGATCGACGACGACCCTGCCGCCGCGATGCGGTACACCGAGGCCCGTCTTGGCCGCCTCGCGACCGAGCTGCTGCGCGACATCGACGCCGACACCGTCGACTTCGGCCCCAACTACGACGAATCGACTCAGGAGCCCCAGGTCCTGCCGGCCCGGTTCCCGAACCTGCTGGTCAACGGCACCTCCGGCATCGCTGTCGGGATGGCGACCAACATCCCGCCGCACAACCTGCGCGAGGTCGCCGGCGCGGTCGCCGCCTACATCGACAACCCCGCGATCGACCTCGCCGGTTTGATGGAGCACGTCAAAGGCCCGGACTTCCCCGGCGGTGGGCTGATGAGCCGCGAGGGAATCCGCGACGCCTACGCGTCCGGCCGCGGCAGCATCCGGGTCCGCGCCCGCGCCCACGTCGAGCCGCTGAAGGGGGGTAAGGAGGCGATCGTCGTCACCGAGCTGCCGTTCATGGTCAAGAAGGGCGGCGAAGGGGGCCTGATCACGAAGATCGCCGACCTCGCCCGCGACAAGAAACTCGAGGGGATCTCCGATCTCCGCGACGAGAGCGACGAACGCTCCGGGATGCGCTTGGTGATCGAGCTCAAACGCGGTGGACCGCCGGCCAAGGTCGTCCTCAACAACCTCTACAAAAAAACCGCGATGCAGTCGACCTTCGGCGCCAACATGGTGGCGCTGGTCGATGGGGTGCCGCGCACCCTGAGCCTGCTGGAGCTGATCGAGCACTACGTCGACCACCAGCGCGAGGTCGTCACCCGCCGCACCCAGTACGAACTGCGCCGAGCCGAGGCCCGCGCTCACATCCTCGAGGGCCTGCTGGTCGCGCTGGACAACCTCGACGCGGTGATCAAACTGATCCGCGCGTCGACCGATCCCGACGCCGCCCGCGACGGGCTGATCGAGCAGTTCGAGCTCTCGCGCGAGCAGGCGCAGGCGATCCTCGACATGCGCCTGCAGCGCCTGACCGCGCTCGAGGCCGACAAGGTGCGAGCCGAGCACGCCGACCTGATGGAGCGGATCGGCGAGCTGCGGGCGATCCTCGGCGAC
Organism: Solirubrobacterales bacterium; assembly: GCA_045805745.1. GTDB lineage: Bacteria > Actinomycetota > Thermoleophilia > Solirubrobacterales > 70-9 > VAYN01. The sequence continues at coordinate 26,219 of JBJMKP010000002.1, read as the reverse complement.
GAAGCCAGGGTGATGGGGCTGGTCAAGGACGAGCTGGCCGAAGTCGTCGAGTCCTACGGCGACGAACGCCGGACCGAACTCGTCCACTTCGAGGGCGACGTCGGCATCGAGGACATGATTGCGGACCAGCAGATGGTGATCTCGCTGACCGCCTCGGGCTACGTCAAGCGGCTGCCGCTCGCCACCTACCGCCAGCAGCATCGCGGCGGCGTCGGGGTGATGGGGATGAACCTCAAAGAGGACGACTACATCGCCCACCTCCACATCTGCTCGACCCACGACTTCCTGCTCTTCTTCACCAACCGGGGTAAGGTCTACCGGCTCAAGGTTTACGAGCTGCCCGAGGGCTCCCGGACCGCGAAAGGCAGCTCGCTGAACAACCTGCTGCCACTGCGCGAAGGCGAGCGGGTGATGGCGGTGATCCCGACCCGCGACTTCAAAGAGAACAGGTACCTCGCCTTTGCCACCGCCAAGGGCATGATCAAGAAAACCGAGTTCCTCGCCTACAACACGCCGATTCGCGCCGACGGGATCATCGCGATCAAGGTCCGCGACGGCGACGAGCTGGTTCAGGTGCGTCTGACCTCGGGCGAAGACGACATCCTCATGGTCTCGCACTCGGGTCACGCCAGTCGCTTCTCGGAGGAGAAAGTCCGGGACATGGGACGCGACACCAGCGGCGTCAAAGGAATGAACGTCGCCGGCAAGGACAACCGGGTGCTGGCGATGGACATCGCCCGCAACGACACCGAACTTTTCGTCGTCACCGAGAACGGCTACGGCAAGCGCACGCCGGTGTCGGAGTACCCGATCAAGGGCCGCGGCACGAAAGGCGTCCTTACGGTGAAGCTGACCGAGAAGAAGGGTGGTCTCACCGGTGCCCTGATCGTCGGCGAGCACCAGGACCTGCTTTTCATCTCCCAAAACGGGATGGTCCAGCGCACCTCAGTCGCCGGCATCTCGCAGATGGGCCGCGCCACCCAGGGCGTCAAGGTGATGAACATCAAGGACGACGACTGCGTCAGCGCCGTCGCCCTGGTGGTCGAGTCCGAGGACGCCGTTGAGTCGCCGCCTGCCGAAGCCGAGGGCCAGGAGGCACTGGCCGACCCTTCAGTTGACGGCGACGCGGGTGGGGCCAGCGACGAAGTCGCCGACGAGTAGCCCGCTCTATTCGAGCGCGGCTTCGAGGGTCGTTTCGTAGTCGGGACCGGTGAGCGGGAAGCGCGGGGCGCCGGGGAAGTTGGCGCTGAGGTTGCCCGACCAGGTGGTCGAGCCGTCGGGGGCCGCCCGGTAGCGGCCGACGCCATGGAACGGGGTGCCGGGCGAGAAGTTGCCAGCGGTGACCTCTTCGTTCAGCGCCAGCCCTCCGTGGCCGATGACGATCGCCGACCGCACGACGGAGATTCTCCCCCTGCTCTCTTCGTGCTGACCAAGGAAGAAGAGTTCGTCGCCGAGGCTGAACGCAGCGAAGGTGGTGGCGTCGACGCCGTTTCGGTCGCTGGCGAAGAGACCGGAGACGGTGTCCTCGGACAACGAGGAGGGGCGGGCGCCGCGCGGCCGATGACGGTGATGCCGGCACTTCGCGGCGAGGTCGGCGATCTTCGCTTTCGCTCGGTGGAGGTCGACCTTCAGGTAGCCGCCCTCCCCTCGGAAGCGCAGGCTGCCGACGAAGACCCCGCGCCGGACGACGAACCGGTCGCGCCCACGGCAGTTCCTGGGCTTTCCGAACCAGGGCCGGTGGGGCGATTCGCGGAAGCGCATCGAGATTTGGCCGAAGCGGCCGAAAGTTGCCTTCAGTCGTTCCCGGGTCTGGACTCCCCGCGCGACGTACTCGGTCACCGCCACCCGGCTCTTGCGGTTCCCCCGCATGACGGCCAGAACCACCGCTCCTTCGCTGGTGCCGACGACCAGCTTGTCGGGGCCGGGCGGGTCGACGGTGAAGCTCGGCCGGATCGGTGCCTGCTGGGAGAGCAGCGCGATCACCTGGAAGAACACGGGAACGTCGACACGCGGCGTCGGCCCCTCCTCTCCCACGGCGGGAGCCACCGCCGTGAGCAGCAGTGCGACGGCGGCCAGGCAGGTGACGAGCGCCCGGAGCTTCACTTCACACTCGCGGCACGGCCGTAGAGTCGCCCAACTTCTTTGCCGAAGTAAGGCCCGTAGTCGGGGGTCTGCTGATCGAAGTAGCCGTAGCTCGTCACCCCGTTGAGGGTGTCGCCGTGGATCAGCCAGCCGCCGCCCGAGGCGCCCCCGGTGACATCGCAACGGACGGCGAGATCTTGCGGTCCCGCGTGCCCCAGGGACTGCGGGTCATGGCCGAGGTAGGTGGCATTCCCACAGACCCGCTGGGTTTCGCCGTCAAAGGGATCTTCTGCCGGGTAGCCGTGGACGACGAAGTCCTGCCTCGGCTTCAGGCCCCAAGCGATCTTCGCTCCGCCGACGGCTTCGCCGAGCAATTCGCCGGCCCCGTTCCGCCCGACGACCATGGCGCCGACGTCGTAATTGAAGTTGCCGCTCCCCGCCCACTGCCTCGTGCTGTCGGTCCAGCGGACCGGAAAGATCCCAAAGGGCCGCTGCCCATAGCGGTAGCCCGGGACGAAGGCCGCTTCTTCGGCGAGCCAGTGGTCGCCCCTGCCGCTGTTGACGCAGTGCCCCGCGGTGATCACCACGCTCTTGTTGGCTGAGTGAACCGCGGTTCCCGAGCAACGGCCGTAGCCGAAGATTCCGAACGAGAGCAGGATCACCCCGTGGATGCGGAATTCGGGTGCGGTCGGGTCAGCCACTTCTTCGAAGTTGGAGCTGAATTCGCCCCCAGCGGCGGCCGAGGCGGCGGCGTTTTCCCGGCGCAGCTCGACCGGCCGCGCCTCGCGCACCCGGTCTGGGGTCCAGACAGCCGCCGCGTCTCCGGCCGAGGACGGCTCGAGCCAGACGCCGGAAGCCGCCGCGCACGGCGCGGCGGCGAGGCCGCAAGCAGCTGAGATGAGCAGCGCGGCAAGGAGGATTCCCGCCTGCGCCCGAAGTCCCCCGACCCGCGCAGTGATCATTGGCGCCACTCTACCTGCGCGCTCAGAAACCCCGCTGTTGGAGCTAGGCCGCCTGGGGCAGGTACTGCTGCCAGGCTGCCGGGATCCTCGGGCTGGCCACCTGGATGAAGACGGTCGGCGGCGGGGCTTTGGGGACGTTCGCGGGGTGCATCTCGATCTCGCGGGGAAGGCGGTTGCCCTTGCGCCGGTTGCAGGGGGGACAGGCGGCGACGATGTTCTCCCAGACCGATTTGCCGCCCCGCGAACGGGGGATGACGTGGTCGACGGTGAGGCCCGATTTGGTCGAGCCGCAGTACTGGCAGGTCCAGGAGTCGCGGGCGAGGACTGCGCGGCGGGTGATCTTGCGGCGGTGCGCCTCGCGGGGGATGCGGACGTAATTGACGAGGCGGATCACGTCGGGCCGCTCCATCGTCATCCGCTCGGAGTGCAGGACGGCGCCGTCGCGCTGCTCCAAGAGTTCGGCCTTTTCCTTCAGCAGCAGGACAGCGGCTCGTCGCAACGTACAGACGTTGATCGGCTCATACGTCGCGTTGAGTACCAGGACCCTGGCCATCCTGGGAGGAAATTGTAGGCACTCGGGGCTATCCCACGGAATAGGAGCCGAGAATTCGCACCGACGCGGCCTTTGTACGCAGGGCCGCGATCGCCTCTGCGACCACGTCGTCGCTGTCCCGCCCCTCGAGATCGCAGAAGAACATGTAGCGGCCGAGACCCTGCCGCATCGGCCGCGACTCGATCCGGGTCAGGTTGATCCCGCGCGAGGAGAACTCGGCCAGGCAATCGACCAGGGCGCCAGGATGATCAGCCCCCACCTCGGAGAAGACCAGCGAGGTCTTCCACGGGCCCTCGCCGCTTGGCGCGGTTCCAGCCGGGGCGATCCAGACGAAGCGGGTGACGTTGTCGTCCTGATCCTCGACCCCTTCCCGCAGCAGCTCGCAGCCGTAGAGCGCCGCCGCCGCGCGCGCCCCGAGCGCCGCCCATGGCCGCGAGGACTCGCTGACCATCCGCACCGCGGCGGCGGTGCTGCTGACGCTGCGAAGTTCGACCTCGGGGAGGCTTCCGCGGAGGAAGCGCTGGCACTGGGCCAGCGGCTGGGGGTGGGAGAGCACCGCCTCGACCTGCTCGGCCTCTATGCCCTCACGGGCGATCAGGTGGACCCGGACCCGGTAGTCATGCTCGCCGGCGATCGTCACCGCGCTGACCTCGAAGGCGAGCGCGTCGAGCGTCGGTCGCACCGACCCCTCGAGCGAGTTCTCGATCGGGACCAGGGCGCGGTCCGCCTCGCCGCGCTCGACCGCGACGATCGCGTCGTGGATCGTCGCCATCCGCAGCGGCTCATACCCACCGTCGGGGAGCGCCTCGCCAAGGGCATCCTCGGTGAAGGTTCCGGCCGGTCCCAGGTAGGCGATCCTCATAGCGGGATCAAACCAGAGCCGTCACCGGGCGGCTATTCGACGACCAGCGTGAAGGCGGCTTCGTTGTTTTCGGTGAGGTTCTCGCCGGGCACCGCTTCGACCACGACTTCGAGGGTGACTTCGCCGCTCGGCGTCGGCGTCAGGGGAATGACCGCCGCCCCGGTTTCGCCGGCCGGGAGTTCGTCGATTTCGCCCTTGACCGTGTTGCCTTCGTAGCTGACCTCGACGGTGACGCCGTTCTCGGTCGATTCGCCCGAGTTGAGGACGCTGGCTTCGACTTCGACCCCTTCTTCGGCGCTGATCGTGGCGGGCGCGCCTTCGACCAGTTCGGTGCCGTTCACCACCACCCCGGAGAGTTCGGTGCCGTGGACGCCGGAGACGTTGGTGGTACCGCCGCTGATCCCGCCCAGCGCTTCGCTGACCGTGGTCTGGTCGAGCCATTTTTCGTCGGCGAGGAAGGTGCTGTCGGGCAGGTCGCTGTCGGAGATGCCGTTCTTGGCGAGGACGCCGTCGACTTCCGGGCGGACGACCTGTTCGTAGACGACGTCGGAGGCGAGCAGCTGCTGCATCTGCTTGGCGATCCCGGCCATCGCCTTCTCGGCACCGGCGTCCCCAAGCGCGGTCGGCATCTGTTCGGCGATCTGGTCCATGGCGCTGGAGCGCAGCTGGTAGACCAGCTCGAGGTTGGACTGGGCACGACCCATGTCGCCGGGGGCGCTGAGGTCGTCGACCCGGGTCGCCTGGGTGTCGACCGCGCTGCGGTCGGCGTTCACCGCTTCGACGTAATCGGTGACCGAGAGGGTGCCGGGATCTTCGAGTTTTTCGAAGAAGTCTTTACTCGTCTGCTTGGTCTCTTCGACGATTTGGGTGACGTTGCGGGCGTAATCGCTGAGCTCGCGGTTGGCGCGGGCGTCGAGGCAGCCCTTGATGCCGAGCACGATCAGGATCAGCAGGACCAGACCGCCGCCAAGCGCAAGCGCCCGCCGCAGCATGATCTGCTGGCGTTCGGGTCGGCGCTGAGGCCGCTCGCGCCGGGGCGAGCGTCGTGAGGTGAAGTCCTCCACGGGGGCGGAAGTATGACCTCTGCGCCCGCTGGAGCGCCAAGAGAGGCCGCAAACGGTGCGATTTTCCCAGCCCGCGGCGAACTGCCGGGTGCAGGAAGACTTCCCTTACCGGCGAAGTTGGGAGAGCGATGGTCGGTTCCCTGGTGCTCAACCGCTTTCTGATCGAGCGCCGCATCGGCAGCGGTGGCTTCGGCGTTGTCTATGAGGCTTGGGACGGCCGCCTCGAGCGCCCGGTCGCCGTCAAGGCGATCGAGCAGCAGGGGGAGGCCGGCCGCCGGGTCCTGCGCGAGGCCCAGGCCGCTGCGCGGCTCAACCATCCCGGCATCGTCACCCTCTACGAGATGGGGGAGGAGGACGGCAACGCCCTGCTCGTCACCGAGCTGGTCGAGGGCTCGACCCTGGCCCGCTCCGCCACCGCCGGCGAGCTCTCGGACCGCGAAATCGGCGAGATCGGCGCCGACCTCTGCGAGGCGCTCGACCACGCCCACTCCCGCGGCGTCGTCCACCGCGACATCAAGCCGCAGAACGTGCAGGTGATCGAGGATGGGGAACCGCGGGCGAAGCTGATGGACTTCGGCGTCGCTCACCTCAGCGACGGCGCTGCCCTGACCGCCGCTGGCGACGTGGTCGGCACGCTCGCCTACATGTCGCCCGAGCAGGCCGAGGGGCGGGAGGCCGGCCCCGAGGCCGACGTCTACTCGCTGGCCTTGACCCTGTACGAGTGCTGGAGCGGCGAGAACCCGCACCGCCGCGCCACCCCGGCGGCCACCGCGCGGGCAATCGGCGGACGCCATCGCTCCTTGCGCCGGCTGCGCCCCGACCTGCCGCGCGAGCTGACCGATGTGCTCGACGCCTGCCTCTCGCCCCGTCCCAACCACCGTCCCTCGCTGGAGGACCTGGGCGCGGCGATCGAGGACTCGCTGGACGATCTCACTGACCACCTGTCCGGCTCCTACGGCCCCGGCTTCGTCACCCGCGCCGGCGCTCTGGCGGCCGCCGCCGCGGTCGGCGGCTTCCTCGCCCTGCACGGCGCGGCGCTTCCCTAGGATCTCCCCATCGGCGCTCTCAGTCGCTTGGAGTCGATGTTCGAAGGCCTCGTCGAGGGGGTGTTCAGCCGTGCCTTCAGCTCGGAGGTACAGCCGGTCGAACTGGCGCGCAAGCTGGCGAAGGAAATGGACGCCCACAAGACCGCCTCGGTCCAGGCCGTCTACGTCCCCAACGAGTACACCGTCTTTCTCTCTCGCCAGGACCGCAGCAAGCTCGAGGGCTACGAGCGCTCGCTCGAGCAGGAGCTCTCCGGCTACCTGCTGGAGCACGCCCGCAGGCGGGGCTACGACCTGCTGACCCGGCCCGCCGTCGACTTCGAGACCGACGAGCGGCTGCGGCTGGGGGAGTTCGGGATCCAGGCGCGGCTGGTGAAGCCGCCGGCCCACGAGGGCGAGGCGCCCCAGCAGGGGGAAGAAGGACAGACGATGGTCTACTCGGCGGTGCGCGAGCGCGATCGCAGCCGGCCGAAACGACCCGAGGAGGCGGTCGGCGCCCTGGTCTCGACCCGGGCCGTGGTCACGCTCGGCGATCGCCGCTACGTGCTCGACGGCCCGCGGGCGACGATCGGCCGCTCGAAGTCGGTCGAGTGCGTGCTCTCCGACCCCAACGTCTCCCGCCGCCACGCCGAGCTGCGGCGCTCCGAGAGCGGCGACTGGCAGATCGTCGACCTCGGCTCCACCAACGGGATCAAGGTCAACGGCCGCCGCGTCCCCTCCACCCGGCTCAGCCCTGGGGACCAGGTCACCGTCGGCACCACCACCTTCAGCTTCGACATCGAGCAGTAGCGGCGGCTGCCGCCGTCATTAAGGTGCTGGACGCGTGGACTACGACCCCATAAGCGTGGCCCTCAAGTTCGGCTTCATCGCCGTCCTCTACCTGTTCGTGCTCGTGATCGCGCGCAGCGCCTTCAAGGACCTGCGCCGGACGGTCGCGCCCGCCCCCGACGCGACCGGGTTCCACGCCGCGCCGGCCTACTCCGAGGCCCCGCGCGGCCCCGACGGCTGGCTGGTGGTCGAGCGCGGCGGCGGCCTCGAGCGGGACCACCGCTTCGACCTGATCGGCGGTCTCTCGATCGGCCGCTCGAAGGAGGCCGACGTGCGGATCGAGGACCGCTACGCCTCGAGCATCCACGCCCGAGTCTTCTCGCGCGAGGGGAGGTTCTACGTCGAGGACATGAACTCGACCAACGGCACCCTGCTGAACGGCGCGACCCTGCACGGGGAGGCGGAGCTGATCGACGGCGACACGGTCCAGATCGGCGATACGACTTTCCGGCTGGAGGTGAGCTGATGGCACTGCGGATCGCAGAGGAGGCCTTCCGCACCGACACCGGCCGCCAGCGCAACGCCAACGAGGACTCGCTCTTCATCGCGGCGCCGCTGTTCGTCGTCGCCGACGGGATGGGCGGCGCCCAGGCCGGCGAGGTCGCCTCGAAAGCCGCGGCCGAGTCCTTCAGCGGCGAGCTGCCGAAAGCCCCGCCCGAGCGGCTGCTGGAGGAGACGATCGAGGCGGCGAACCGGACGATCCACGAGCTCGCCCGCAAGGACCCGAGCCTGTCCGGGATGGGGACGACGACGACCGCGGCGCTGGTCGACCTCGAGGGCGAAACGGTGGCGATCGGGCATGTCGGCGACAGCCGCGCCTACCGCCTGCGCGGGGCCAAGTTCGAGCAGCTGACCCGCGACCACTCGCTGGTCGAGGAGATGCGCCGCAAAGGGCAGCTGACCGACGCCCAGGCCGAGGACCACCCGCAGCGCTCGATCATCACCCGCGCCCTCGGTCCCGAACCCGAGGTCCAGGTCGACGTGCAGACGGTTCCCGCCCAGGACGGGGACGTCTTCCTGATCTGCTCCGACGGGCTGACGACGATGCTCGACGACGAGACGATCGGCCGCATCCTCGCCCGCGCCACCTCGCTGCAGGCGGCGGTGCGGGCTCTGGTCGACGAAGCCAACCGGGCCGGCGGCCGCGACAACATCACCGTCGTCGCCTTCCGGGTCGAGGACACCGCCGCGCCGGCCGCCGCGAACCCGGGGGTGCGGCCCGAGGAGGGGGCGACCCTGATCGGCTCGGCCGCAGAGGAGGAGGGGCTGACCGGAACCGAGGTCCGCCGCCGCGCCGCCGCCGAGGCCGCCCGCAGGCGCCGCGAGGAGCTCGACGCCGGAGGCGGGCGGCGGCGTTTGCGCACCGTGGCCAAGGTCGCCGCCGTGCTGCTCGTCATTGCCGCCGTCGCCTTCGGCGCCTGGTACGGCAACCGCCAGATCTGGTTCCTTGGCACCGACGACTCCGGCCGGGTCGCCCTCTACCGCGGCGCGCCCTACGAGCTGCCGTTCGGGATCCAGCTCTATGGCGAGCGCTACTCGATCCCGGTCCAGACCGAGGCGCTGCCGGCCCGCCGCCAGGACGCGGTCACCGGCCACAAGCTGCGCTCGCGCAGCGACGCCGTCTCCCTGATCGAAGACATCGAAAAGTCCGAGGGGCTTCGTTGACGTCGGCCAGGAACCGGGAGCTGCTCGCCCTGGTTCCCGTCGCGGTCCTGCTCACCGCGGGCTTCGCCGGGGTGTTCTCCCAGGAGAACGAACAGCTGGGCAACCTCAGCCTGATCTACGGGGCCTACTTCCTCGCGGTCTGCCTCGCCACCCACGTCTTCCTGCGGTTCCGGCTCCCGAACGCCGACCCCTACCTCTTCCCCCTGGCCGCGACCCTGACTGCCTTCGGGCTGGTGATGGTCTACCGGATCGACGAGACCCTGGCCCGCGATCAGGCCAACTGGTTCGTCCTCGGGCTGGTCCTCTTCGCGCTGACGATCGTCTTCCTGCGCGACTACGAGGTGCTGGAGCGATACCGGTACACGATCGCGATCGGTGGTCTGCTGCTGCTGCTGGCGCCGCGGGTGCCGGGCATCGGCCAGCAGGTCAACGGCGCCTACCTCGGGGTGAAGATCGGCCCGATCGCTTTCCAGCCGGCCGAGTTCACCAAGCTCGCGATCGTTGTCTTCCTCGCCAGCTACTTGCGCGAGCACCGCGAGGTGCTGATCGTCGGCGCCCGCCGCGTGCTCGGGGTGACGCTGCCGCCGCTGAAGCACTTCGGACCGATGCTGGTGGTCTGGGGGGCGTCGATGTTCATGCTCGTCTTCATCCGCGACCTCGGCAGCTCGCTGATGTTCTTCGCCGCCTTCCTGGCGCTGCTCTACGTGGCGACCGGCCGCTTCTCCTTCGTTGTCATCGGCATGGCGATGTTCCTGGTCGGCGCCTGGTTCTTCGCCGCCACCGTGCCCCACGTCCACGACCGGGTCGAGATCTGGCTCCACCCCTATAACGACCCGCAGGGGACCGGTTACCAGATCCTCAACTCGATCTTCGCCCAGGCCGACGGCGGCCTCTTCGGCAAAGGGTTCGGGCAGGCGCTGATCACGGTGCCGGGGACGAACCAGGCGCTGCTGCCGGCGGCCCAGACCGACACGATCTACTCGCTGATCGTCAACGAGGTCGGCCTCTTCGGCGCCTGCGGAATGATCCTCGTCTACCTGCTGATCGCCGCCCGCGGCTTCAAGATCGCCCTGCTCGCCAACGACGGCTTCTCGAAGCTGCTGGCGACCGGGCTGACGGCGGTCTTCGCGATCCAGGCCTTCGTCATCGTCGGCGGCGTCACCCGGGTGATCCCGCTGACCGGCGTCACCCTGCCGTTCATCAGCTACGGCGGCAGCTCGATCGTCGCCAACTTCGTCCTCTTGGCGCTGCTGCTGCTGATCTCCGACCGGGCCCGGCGGGAAGCCGCCGAACCGGCGGGGCGGATGGCGGCGATGGGGGCGCCGGCGTGAACCGCCAGATCGTCAAATTGTTCGCCTTCATCGTCGTCCTCTTCGGGATCCTGGTCGGCTTCACGTCCTACTGGTCGGTCTTCGACGCCGAAGCCCTGAAGGAGAAAGACGCCAACAAGCGGCCGCTGCTGGAGCAGCAGCAGATCCCCCGCGGCCGCATCCTCGCCGCCGACGGGACGGTGATCGCCAAGTCGGTGGCGAAGGGCAAGGGTGCCTCGAAGCGCTACGTTCGCCGCTACCCCGAAGGCTCGCTCTTCGGCCACCCGATCGGCTACAGCTTCGTCCGCCTCGGCGACACCGAGTTCGAGCAGTTCCACAACTCCGAACTGATCGGCGAAGGGTCCGAATTCGCCTCGATCGCCGACGAGCTGCTGGGCGAGCGCCAGGAAGGCAACGACGTCGTCACCAGCATCGACGCAGACGCCCAGAGGCTGGCCCTGTCGGAGCTGCAGGAAGCCGGCTTCGGCGCCGTGGTGGCGATCGAACCCAGCACCGGCGCGGTCAAGGTGATGGCCTCCAACGCCCCCTTCGATCCCAACCGGGTCCCCTACGAATTCTCCAAGCTGAGCACCAACGAAATCGAAACCCCGCTGCTGAACCGGGCGACCCAGGGTCTCTACCCGCCGGGCTCGACCTTCAAGGTGGTGACCGCCGCCGCGGGGCTCGACAGCGGCACGATCACGCCGGAATCGACGATCAACGCGCCGGGCTCGCTGGAAGTGGAAGGGACGCCGCTGCAGAACGACTTCAACGAGGACTTCGGCGACATCTCCCTCGACACCGCGCTGACCAACTCGGTCAACACCTGGTTCGGCCAGCTCGGGCAACAGCTCGGCAACGACACCCTGTTCGAGTACATGGAACGCTTCGGCTTCAACGCCACCCCGGCGATCGACCTGCCCGAAGACGAGGTCTACGACAGCGGCGTCTACGACGAAGGAGAATTGCTGCACGCCAACGACCCGGTCGACCTCGCCCGCCTCGCGATCGGCCAGGAGCGGCTGCTGGCGACGCCGCTGCAGATGGCCCAGGTCGCGTCCGCCGTGGCCAACGACGGCAAGCTGATGAAGCCGCAGATCTGGAAGCGGGTGGTCGACCCGGACGGCCGCGTCACCGACACCATGGACCCCTCCGTCTACAGCGAACCGATCAGCGGCGAGACCGCCGAAGAGCTGACCACGGCGATGGAAGGGGTGGTCAGCGAAGGGACCGGCACCAACGCGGCGATTCCCGGCGTCCAGGTCGCCGGCAAGACCGGCACCGCGGAAACGCCCGGCAACAAGGCTTGCGGCGGCGGCGAAAACGAGAACCAGGCCTGGTTCATCGGCTTCGCCCCGGCCGACGACCCGCAGATCGCGATCGCGGCCTCGGTCGAGTGCACGGAACAGTTTGGAAACGACGTCGCGGCGCCGATCTTCAGCGACGTCGCGGAAGCGATCCTGAACGGAGAATGAGGAGGAGCGGTGGCTGAGGTCAACGAGGGAAGCATCGTCGACAACCGCTACCGGATCCTGCGCCGGCTCGGCAGCGGCGGCATGGCCGACGTCTGGCTGGCCGAGGACACCCACCTGCAGCGACAGGTGGCGCTGAAGATCCTCCACCGGCGCTTCCTGCAGGACCAGGAGTTCGTCGGCCGCTTCCAGCGCGAGGCCGAGCATGCGGCCGGCCTGACCCACCCGAACATCGTCGCCGTCTACGACCGCGGCTCCGACGGCGAGGTCAACTACATCGCCATGCGCTACGTCCAGGGGCCGACGCTGAAGGAGCTGATCGACCGCGGTCTCAGCCCCGACCAGGCGGTGGCTCTGGTGCGCCAGGTGCTGGAGGGGGCGCGGTTCGCCCACCGCAACGGAATCGTCCACCGCGACCTGAAGCCGCAGAACGTGATCGTCGACGAAGAGGGCAAGGCGGTCGTGACCGACTTCGGTATCGCCCGCGCCGGCGTCTCGGAGATCACCCAGACTGGCTCGGTGATGGGCACCCCGCAGTACCTTTCGCCCGAGCAGGCGCAGGGATTCGAAGTCACCCCCGTCTCCGACCTCTACTCAATCGGGGTGATCCTCTACGAGGCGCTGACCCGCCGCGTCCCCTTCGAAGCGGATTCCGCCGTGGCGATCGCGATGAAACAGGTGGGGGAGACGCCGCAGCGCCCGAGCTCGATCAACGCGCAGGTCTCACCGGCGCTCGACGCGGTGGTGATGCGGGCGCTGGAGAAGGAACCGGGCCAGCGCTTCCAGAGTGCCGACGCCTTCATCGCCGCCCTCGACGCGGCCCTGAAAGATCCGGGCGTCTCGCAGGGGACGGCGGCCTTCGCCGCGGTCTCGCCGGTTCCCGAGGAGCTGGGGCCGGAGGAAGACCGCAAACGCAACTGGTGGCTCTGGGGCCTGCTGGTCGCGGCGATCCTGATCGGGCTGCTGGTCGGCTGGGCGCTGAGCCGCGACACGACCACCGACGTGCCCAACGTGACCAACAAGCAGCTGGAATTCGCGATCGCCCAGCTCGAACGCAAGGGCTTCTCGGTCGGCGAAGAAAAGTACGTCAACCGCACGGTGCCGCGGAACACCGTCCTCGAGCAGGATCCCCTGCCCGGCTCGACGGGCGAAGACTGCTCCTTTCTCAGCTTCTTCTGCTCGAAGCCAGCCGTCGACCTGACGATCAGCGCCGGTCCCGGGAGCGGCGAAGTGCCCTCGACCGCGGGGCTGAGCGAGGCGGCGGCGACCAAGAAGCTGGAAGAAGCCGGCTTCGAAACCAGCGTCCAGCGGGTCAACTCCAACTCGGTCGAAGAAGGGCTGGTGGTCCGCTCCGAACCGGGCGGCGGCACCACCGCTACCAAGGGCTCGACGGTGACGCTGTTCGTCTCGCGCGGGCCGAAGCTGACCAAGGTCCCGGTCCTGGTCGGCAGCCAGCGCAGCGTCGCGGTCGAAAGGCTGCGGGGGCGCGGTCTGGCGGCGAGTGTCTCCGAGGAAGAAAACCCGGCCCTCAAGGGCCAGGTGATCAGCCAGTCGCCGGGCGCGGGGCGCGAAGTCGAACCGGGCTCGACCGTCTCGATCGTCGTCTCCAGCGGCGAAGAAGAAGAAGAAACGGCGAAGGTGCCGAACGTGATCGGCAAGGAACGGCGCGAAGCGGTCGAACTGATCCGCGCCGCCGGCCTCACGCCCAGCGTCGAAGAAGAAGAAACCGAAGTGCCGAGCCAGGTCGGTCGGGTGATCGACCAGTTCCCGCCGCCGGGAACCGAAGGCGAACCGGGCGACACGGTGACGATCACGGTCGGCAAGCAGGCCGCCGCCGTGCCCGAAGAAACGGGCGAAGAATGAGGGTCGCGGTCCTCGGCGGCGGCCGCTCCTCCGAGCACGAGGTCTCGCTGCGCTCGGCGGCGGCGGTGGCCGGCGGCCTGCGCGAGGCCGGCCACGAGGCGGTCGAGGTGACGATCGCTCGCGACGGCCGCTGGAGCGCCCCGGGGGGGACGGTCGAGCTGGCGCCCGGCGCCGGGCTGCTGGGAGCCGATGCGGTGTTCCCGGCCCTCCACGGCGCCTTTGGCGAGGACGGCAGCGTCCAGGGCCTGCTCGAGTGCCTCGACGTCCCCTACGTCGGCTCCGACGTCCTCGCCTCGGCGGTCTGCATGGACAAGCTGACGCTGAAGCGACTGTTCGCCGAGCACGGGGTGCCGCAGGTGGACTTCACCGCGGTCGAAGGCAGCGACTGGTGGGGAAGCGCCGAGCAGCTCGGGCTACCGCTCTGGGTCAAGCCGTCGCGGATGGGATCGAGCGTCGGCATCACCCGGGTCACCGATCTGGCCGAGCTCGACGCCGCGGTGGAAATGGCGCTGCGGCACGACCCGCGGGTGATCGTCGAGGCAAACGCTGCCGGCCGCGAGGTTGAGTGCTCGGTGCTCGGCAACGCCGAGCCGCAGGCCTCGTTGCCGGGTGAGATCGTCGCCCACGCCGACTGGTACGACTTCGAGGCCAAGTACACCGAGGGCGGGATGGAGCTGCGCGTCCCGGCCCCAATCGGCGACGAAGCTGTCGAGCGCGTCCGCGAGCTGGCCGTCTCGGTATTCGCCCTCGCCGGCTGCTCCGGCCTCGCCCGCTGCGACTTCTTCGTCGAGCCCGACGGCACGGTGCTCGTCAACGAGATCAACACCATGCCCGGCTTCACCGACACCAGCGTCTACGCCAAGCTCTTCGAGGCGACCGGCATCGACTACCCCAACCTCTGCGACCGCCTGGTCCAGCTGGCGGTCGAGCGGCATGAGCAGGCCCGCTCGTACGAGTTCTAGGCGGTCCGAGGGGAGTCGCCGGCACGCGCGTCGTGCATCGCGATCACAGAGACCCGGTCGGCGAACTCGTCATAGCGGTAGAGCAGGATCATCCAGGGCCAGGGCCCGAGGATGAACCGGTTCGGCGCCCAGCGCCCCTCCAGCTGAGGACCTGCCAGCGGGAAGTCCTCCAACTTTCGCAGGGAGCGCGCGATTCGAGCCCAATGAGTCGGCGGCAGCTTCAGAGTCCGAGCAGCAAGCTCGACGTCGCTTCGCGCCTGGGCAGTGATGACGATCTGAGCCACTCAGGGGACAAGCTCGTCGAGCGGAGTTCCCTCCCCCCGTTCCGCTTGCCGCAGCCCAGTTTGCGTTCTCTCCCACGCTCCCGGGATCGAGTCGAGGATCTCGGTGATTCGCGAAGCACTGGGTGCGATCTCGTCCAGCGCGGTGGATAGCAGGGACCGGGCGAGGGTTCCCTCCTGCATGTGGGCTCTGGCGGCGAGCAGCGCGAGCTTCTCGGCATGCTCCTCGTCGAGCGTCACGTTGATTCGCCTCATCGGTGCGTGCATCTACACAAGATTACACGGTTCTACACAGGGTCAGCAGGCGACTTCGCCGGGGAGGGAAACTGAAGCCATGACCGACCCAGGGATACAGATTCGCGAGGCGACGGTGGAGGACGCCCCTGAAATCGCCCGCCTCCTCCACGATTTCAACGACGAGTACGAGGAGCAGACGCCGCCGGTCCCGGACCTGACCCGGCACGCCGAACGGATGCTGCGCGAGGGCGAGATGACCGTGCTGCTGGCGGGGGATGGGCCCGACGGACTGGCATTGCTTCGCTTCCGGCCCTCGGTCTGGACCGAGCAGCAGGAGGCCTACCTGCAGGAGCTCTACGTGGTTCCGCCGCTGCGCGGCCGGGGCATCGGCGAAGCGCTGATGCGGGCGGTGCTCGCCACTTGCCGCCGGCGCGACGCGGCCTGGATCGAACTCAACACGGGCGAAACCGACACCGCCGCCCGCGGCCTCTACACCAAGCTCGGCTTCACCAACGAAGAAGGCCCACAGGGGGCCTCGATGCTCTATTACGAGCTGGAGCTCTGAAGCGCCAGCTCGGCGAAGCCGATCCCCGGCGGCGGGTCGACCCGGTCGGGATGGAAGAGGTGGGCCAGCAGCTCGACCCCGTCGACCAGGCGCGGTCCCGGCCGCGAGAAGCTCGAGGCGGCGTCGACGGCGAAGACCGGGCCGGGGTAGAGCGCTGCCAGTCGCTCCCTGTGCGCGAGCGCCTGCGCTTCCGAGTCGTCGAGGTAGTAGCCGCAGGGCATCGCGATGACGGCGTCGAGGTCGAGTCCAGCGAGCTGCTCCCAGGTGACCTGCGGCGACTTCTGCCCGGCCTTGCCGACGACGTCGGTGCCGCCGGCGATCTCGATCATCTCCGGCACCCAGTGGCCGCCGAGGAAGGGCGGGTCGAGCCACTCGAGCGCCAGCACCCGCGGGCGCTCCGCTCCCTCGACTGCCACCCGCACCCGCTCCAGCCGCGCTTCGAGCTCGGCGCGAACCGCGCCCGCCTGCGCCTCGATCCCGGCAGCCGCGCCGAGCCTGGTCACGTCCTCCAACACCTCCGCGAGGGTGCTGGGATCCTGCTGCACCACCTGCGGTCGGCCGGTCAACCGCGCCGCCACCGCGACCACGTCCTCGTAGGACACGGCGCAGACCTCACAGACCGCTTGGGTGACGATCAGGTCCGGCGCCAGCTCCGCCAAACGCTCCTCGTCGAGGCTGTAAAGCGCCCGTCCTTCGCCGACCACCTGCTTCACCGCCGCGTCGATCTCGCCCGCGCTCAGCCCTTCCGGCAGCACCGTTGCCGTCAGGTGGAGGAGAGCCGCCGCCTCCGGCGGAAAGTCGCACTCGTGGGTGACGCCGACCACGTCCCCCCCGAGGCCGAGCGCGAACAGCATCTCGGTCGCGGAGGGAACGAGGCTGGCGATACGCATCAGCGGACTATTTCACCGCCGCCAGCAGGGCGTTGGCGCCGCCGACCATGCCCGCTTTGTTCGGGTGGATTGGGGCTGCGAGGGTCGTCGGCACGAGCGGTTCGACCCAGCGGGTCGAGGTGCCCTTGCAGGCGTCGTGGCCGATGCTGGCGTTGTACCAGTTGACCAGCGTCGCTCCGTTGGCCGCAGCCTGCGTCGCCAGCATCGAGTTCAGCCGCTGCTCGGTCGAGCGTAGGTAGGGGACGTCGGAGAATCCGAGCGGCATCTGCGGCCAGCAGCCGTACCCCGTCTCCGGGAAGATCGCCGGGTAGTTGACGACGTAGATTTTCGCCGAGGGGGAGCGGCTGTGGATCCCCTGTAGGACCGTCGCCACTTTCGGCGCCGTCGCTTCGATCCGCGCCTTCAGCTGGTCGACCCCGCCGACGTCGTATTTGTCGAGGCAGGGATGGCTAAACGGGTTAGCGGTGATGCAACTTTCCGCCACTTCGGAGAAGCCGATGTCGTTGCCGCCGATCGTCAGCGAGACCATCGTCGTGTTCGCGTCGAGCGAGTTGAACTGCGGCGGGTTGGGACCGTCGGGTTCGACGTTCTGCGGTTCGGTCATGTGATTGGTCTTAGCCCCGCTGCAGCTCGCGTCACGCAGCGACAGGCCGATCCCCGGCGCCGCCAGATGCGCGTAGTTGTTGCTCGACTTGAGGCAGCCGAGCGGCAGGACCGGATTGGGGATCAGCGGCCCGGCGGCGTAGGAGTCGCCGAGCGCGGTGTAGTTGGCGGCCGCGGCACTGCCGGCGAAGCCGGCCAGCAGCATCGCCGTGCCGATCAGGGCCAGCAACCCGACCCGCAGCCGTTGGAAATCCATCGTCGTGTTCATTTCTCTCCTCCCGTTGAGAACCACGCAAGAGCACTAAAGCTCAATTTTCTTTATAGTAACTTTTTGGTAGACACACGGGTAGAGGAGATCTCGATGCTACGCTTCATCTCGGTATTCGCGGTTGTCATGGCAGTGCTCGGCCTGGGGGCGAGCGCGGCGAGCGCTGACCTGCCGGTGATCTACAACGGCGTCTACGGCTACGCCCACGTGAGCCCCACCGCGAGCCCGCCCGGCGCCAACGACTGGAGCTGCAAACCGAGCGCCGCGCACCCGCGGCCGGTCATCCTCGTCCACGGCACCTTCGCCGACATGTCCGACAGCTGGCAGGCGCTCTCGCCGCTGCTGAAGAACAACGGCTACTGCGTCTTCGCCCTCAACTACGGCAGCTACAACGGCAGCGGCGTGATCGGCGTCTACGGGGTCGGCGACATCCCCGCCTCTGCCGGCGAACTGGGCGCCTTCGTCGACAAAGTTCTGGCGGCGACCGGCGCCACCGAGGCCGACCTGGTCGGTCACTCGCAGGGCGGGATGATGCCGCGCTACTACCTCAAGTACCTGGGCGGGGCGGCCAAGGTCCACACCCTCGTCGGCCTCTCGCCCTCCAATCACGGCACCACCCTGGACGGGCTCTTCGTCCTCTCCAACTTCTTCCCCGGCGCTAACCAGTTCACCGGCGCCCTCTGCCCGGCCTGCGAGCAGCAGCGCGCCGGCTCGGCGTTCATCACCGATCTCAACAGCGGCGGCGAGACCGTGGCCGGGGTCGACTACACGGTGATCCAGACCCGCTACGACCAGGTCGTCACGCCCTACACGTCAGCCTTCCTCTCGGGCTCGAGCGTGAAAAACGTCCTGCTCCAGAACCAGTGCGTGCTGGACCTGGGCGACCACCTCTCGATGCCCTACGACCACATCGCCGACGCTGACGTGCTCACCGCGCTCGACCCGACCCACCCGCGTAGCCTGTTCTGCACGCCGATCCTGCCGACGTCCGGCGGGTAGCCGCGACGGCGAGGTAGCTCAGGCAGTGCCGTTTTCCCCGCGGTAGGGACCGGGCTTCGGACGTGACCTGCCGCCGGGGAAGGCGAGCCGCAGGATCGTCCGCTGCACCATCCCCAGCTGCTGGCTGAAGGGGCCGGAGTTGTAAGGCAGGCCGTAGCGTTCGCAGACGTCCTTCACCTGCGGGGCGATCTCGGCGTAGCGGGTGCTCGGCATGTCGGGGAAGAGGTGGTGCTCCACCTGGTAGCTGAGGTTGCCGCTGGCGACGTGGAAGAGCGGGCCGCCCTCGATGTTGGCCGAGCCGGTCAGCTGGCGGACGTACCAGCCGCCGCGGCTCTCGTCCTCGACCTCCTGCTGGGAGAAGGTGTAGGTCTGGTCGGGGAAGTGGCCGCAGAAGATGATCGCGTAGGCCCAGACGTTGCGAACGACGTTGGCCGTGGCGTCGGCTTTGGCGGTCGCGCGGAAGGTCTTGGCGCCGCTGCTGAGCGTGGCCTCCACCACCGGTGCCCAGCGGCTCTTGGGCCTGCGCTTCACCCGCCCGAGGATCCCGCGGGGCTGCTTGCGCCGCCGCCGCGTCTCGACCACCGCGTCGACGGCGGTCGCCGCCAGGGCGCTGACCAGCGGCCAGGCGATGTAGTCCTTGACGACCTGGCTTTTGGCCTTGCCGGCGATCCCCTTCAGCTCCCGCTTCACCTGGTGCATCGGCTTGCGGCCCTTGCGGATCGCCTCGAAGTCGAGATCGTGTAGCGCCACGCCCCACTCGAACAGCGCCGCCAGGATCAGGTTGTAGACCGGCTGTGCGAGATAGACCGGGTGCCAGCTCTGCTCCGGATCGATCCGCATGATCTCGTAGCCGAGGTCCTTGTCTTTGCCCCGGATGTTGGTGTAGGTGTGGTGGACGAAGTTGTGGGAGTGCTTCCAGGCCTCGGCGGTGGAGGCGGTGTCCCAGTCCCAGGTCGAGGAGTGGATCCGCGGGTCGTTCATCCAGTCCCACTGGCCGTGCATAACGTTGTGGCCGATCTCCATGTTCTCGAGGATCTTCGCGGCGGAGAGCGCGGTGGTCCCCGCCGCCCAGGCGCCGCGGTTGCGGGAGGCCAGCAGCAGCAAGCGGCCGAGCACGGCCAGCCGCCGCTGCATCTCGATCATGCTCTCGATGTAGCGGCGGTCGCGGTCGCCGAGCTCGGCCATCACCCGGTCGCGGATCGCGTCGAACTCGCGCCCCAGCTCGTCGAGCTGCTGCTCGGAGAGGTGGGCGAGCGGACTCACTGACTGGGTGTCGATCGGTGCGGTGGTGGTAGTGCTCATCTGATTCTCATTTCCTCGTTCTCAAAGTGCAATTTCGACGTCGCCCTCGGGGGCGTTGACGCAGGTCCGGACCATTTCGTCCTCTTGGCCGTAGACCTCGCCGGTCCGCAGGTCGCGGACCTTTCCGGAGCAGAGGCGGGCGATGCAGGTATGGCAGATCCCCATCCGGCAACCGAAGGGAAGGTCGGCGCCGGCTTCCTCGGCGGCGACCAAGATCGGGGTGCCGCCGTCCGACCTAGTCTCGATTCCGCTCTTGGTCAACCGGATCGCTCCGCCCTCGCCGGCGACGGTTCCGTCTCCGCCGATCACCGGCTGGAAGCGCTCCATCTCCAACAGCTCCGGGTCGCCCTCCGCCCGCCAGTGCTGCACCAGCGCGTCGAGCATCTCGCCGGGCCCGGAGACGAAGGCGTGGCGTTGCCGCCAGTCTGGGCAGAGGCGATCGAGGTCGGCGGGGGAGACGCGGCCGGCCTCGCTGGTGATCTGCAGGTGGGGGCGGTAGCCGGAGCAGCGGGAGTCGAGCTCGCGCAGCTGCTCGCCGAAGATGACCCCGTCGACGGTCCGAGAGGAGTGGAGGTGGACGACGTCGTCGAGAGCCGAGTCGCGGTCGAGGCTGCGCAGCATGCTCATGATCGGGGTGATGCCGCTGCCGGCGCTGACGAAGAGCAGCTTCTCGGGCGGGGGGTCCGGCAGGACGAAGGTTCCTTCGACGCCGCCGAGGCGGACGATGTCCCCTGCCCGGGCGCGGTGGACGAGGTAGGGGGAGACCTTGCCGGCGTCGACCAGCTTGGGCGTGATCCCGATCAACCCGTCGGGGCGGCCAGGGTCGGTGGTCAGCGAGTAGGCGCGCCAGTGGTGGACGCCGTCGACGATCACCCCGATCCGCAGGTACTGGCCGGGCCGGTGGCCCAGCCACTCGTAGCCCGGCCGGATCAGGACCGTGACCGCGTCGGGGGTCTCCCGCTCGATCCGCTCGATCCGGCCGCGCAGCTCCTGCGTCGACCACAGCGGGTTGATCAGTTCGAGGTAATCGTCCGGCAGCAGCGGCGAGAACAGCGAGCGAACGGCGTGGAGGGCGCGCTGGCGCACCTTGGGAACGTTGGGTACAGCGCCTCGCTCTGCCATTGTCGAATGTTACACGGATCGATGTAAAGGTTACGCCGCGTAGGTCCAGACGCTCCTATACCCGCATCGACAGAGCTCAGTCGACCACCTTCACGTCGCTGATCTCGATCCGGTAGCGCCCTTCCTGGTCGCGCGAGGGCGCCGCCTTGGTGAACCAGATGAGGAAGTACTTGGCCGGCGAGCCGAGGTGCAGTTCGACTTCCTCCAGCTCCCCGGCGTCTTCCACCTCGCCGACCGGTTCTCCCCATTCGGACAGTTCTTCCGGCGGCCCGGCGGGGGCGGCGTAGATTTCCGCGTCCCAGCCGGGGGCTCCGCGGATGATCATCTCCTTCGGGGTGGCGGTCGTCTTCGTCACCACGTAGAGGCCGACGCCCGGGTTGGGGCCGCTCTTGGTGCCGGCAAATTCGGGGTCGTCGTAGTGCTCGCTGGTCCAGGCGGTCCCGGTCGGGTTGCCGTCGATCGCCAGGCTGACCGCTTCGGGGTCCTCTTCGTCGTCGCCCTGGGGGTCGTAGTCGGAGGCTTCGGCCAGCGCCAGCGGCGTCCCCTTGCTGCTCAGCGCGCCGCCCCCGCCGCCGGGGCCGTTGCCGCTGCTAATCAGGATTACCGCCGCCACCGCGCCGGCGAAGGCGAGCAGCAGCACGGCCAGCCACAGCCGCGACCAGCGACCGCCGCCAGCGAGCTTGCGCTCGGCCGGCGGCACTGCCTCGAGCACGCTGGTCGCCTCGCCGGTGGTCGACCCCGCCCGCGCCGCCTCGACCTCGAGCGCGGTTGCCAGGTCGTCGATCATCTCGCCGACCTGCTGGTAGCGCTCGGCCGGGTCCTTGGTCGTCGCACGCTCGACCACCAGCGCCGAGGCGGCCGAGAGCTCGGGTCGCTGCTGCTGAACATCGGGCAGCTCTTCGTTGACGTGTTTCATCGCCACCCCGACCTGGCTGTCGGCGCTGAAGGGAACCTCTCCGGCGAGCATCTCGTAGAGGACGACCCCGAGCGAGTAGATGTCCGAACGCTGGTCGACCGAGTGGCCCATCGCCTGCTCGGGGGAGACGTAGTCGGTGGTGCCGAGGACGCGGCCGGTGGCGGTCATCCCGTCCTGCTCGAGCTGGCGCGAGATCCCGAAGTCGGTCAGCTTCGCCCGGCCCTCGGCGTCGATCAGGACGTTCTGCGGCTTGATGTCTCGGTGGACCATGTTGCGGGCGTGGGCGACGGTCAGCCCGCGGGCAATCTCGATCGCGTAGGCCAGCGCCTCCTGGGCGTCGAGCGCGCCGACCCGGGCGATCCGCTGCTTCAGGGTCTCGCCCTCGACGTATTCGAAGACGATGTAGGGGTGGCCGCCGTCCTCGCCAGCGTCGATTACCGAGACGACGTTGGGGTGGGAGAGCTTCGCCACCGCCCGCGCCTCCTGGCGGAAGCGCTCGAGCTGGTCGGCCTGCTCGGACATCTCCCGGTGCATGACCTTGACCGCGACCTGGCGGTCGAGGGTCGTGTCGCGGGCCAGGTAAACCGTTGACATGCCGCCGCTGCCGAGCTTCGCCTCCAGCTTGTAACGGCCGGACAGCACGGTGCCGATCATCTGGGCGCTGGTCGAGGGGCGGTCGCTCACTTGCGGGCCAACGTTACGACGCCGAACGTTGTCAGGCCTCTTAGAGGATCCTGCGTGGTCCTGCGGTTGCGTGCCCGATCCGCTTCGCGGCGGGGTAATGGGCGCGCAGCAGGTCGAGCGCCGCAGCCTCGTCCGCGGCCGGGACGACCACGCAGAAGCCGCAGCCCATGTTGAAGACCTCGCTCATCTCCTCGTCGGAGACACCGCCCAGCTCCTGGATCAGACCGAAGACCGGGGGGGCCGGCAGCGGGTCGTCGATTTCGTAGCCGACCTCGGCCGCGAGGCGCAGCAGGTTCTTGGTGCCGCCGGAGGTGATGTGGGCGAGGCCGCGGACCTCGACCTCAGAGCGCAGCAGCTCGACCACCGGCTTGACGTAGATCTCGGTCGGCTCGAGCAGCACGTCGCCGAGCGGCCGGCCGAGCCGGTCGTCGTCGAGCGGGACCTCGGCCAGGGCCGAGCGGGCGAGGCTGTAGCCGTTGGAGTGCAAGCCGGTGGAGGGGAGCCCGATGATGACGTCGCCCGGCTCGACCGCGGAGCCGTCGACGATCTCCTCCAGGGCGACGATCCCGAAGCAGGCGCCGGAGACGTCGACCCCGCGGACCAGCTGCCCGAGCTGGGCCAGCTCGCCGCCGGGGATCTCGATCCCCGCCTTCTCGGCTCCCGCGGCTAGCCCGACTCCGATTTCTTCGCAGACCGCCGGGTCAGCCCTCTCGATCGCGATGTAGTCCAGCATCGCCAGCGGCTCGGCGCCGACGCAGATCACGTCGTTGACGTTCATCGCCACGCAGTCGATCCCGATCGTGTCGAAGCGGCCTAGCTGCTCGGCCAGCACCAGCTTGGTGCCGACCCCGTCGGTCGAGAGCGCGATCCCGGTCCGCTCGTCGATCTTGATCACGCTCGCGTAGTGCCCCGGCAGCGGCACCTGGGCCGAGGGACGCCCGAGCTGGATTGCCCCCAGCGCCCGGACCAGGCCGGCCACGGCCGAATCCGCCGCCCCCTGGTCGACTCCGGCCTTCGCGTAGGCGTCGCTCGCGCTCACTTGCGCCCTAGCTTTGCAAGAACGACGGCCGCCAGGCCGATCCGGTAGGCGGCGTAGGGCCACAGCGCCCGGTCGCGCTCGACCAGCCCGATCAGCCGCTGCGAGGCGAGGGTGGAGGCGAAGGAGGCGCCGACCCCGACGGCCAGCGCCCGGCGCACCTCGGGGGTGGTTCCGCGGCGGGCCAGGCGGGCGCCCTTGAGCGCCGTGGCGCCGACGATGATCGGCAGCGCGATCGTGCGCGAGAGCAGGTTCGCCTGGTCGCGCGAGAAGCGGCGCCAGCGGGCGGCGGCGAGGGTGATGCCGTTGCGGGAGACGCCGGGGGCCAGTGCCGCCGCCTGGGCGACTCCCAGCGCCAGCCCGTCCATTGGCGTCGCGTCGCCGCGACCGCGCCGCTGCGGCCGGCGGTCGCCGATCAGCATCGCGGCCGCTCCGGCGAGCAGGCCGTAGGCGGTCGCCCGCGGCCCGCCGAGGTGCTTCTCAATCGGCCGCTCCAAGGTGTAGCCGACGATCGCCGCCGGCAGGAAGGAGAGACCCAGCAGCAGGGCCCGGTGGCCGTCGAAGTGACGCATCTCGGCAGCGATCGTCTGCCGCTGGCCGATCAGCAGCGCCAGCGCGGCGCCGGTATGGAGCGCCACCTCGAAGCTCTTGCGCAGCTCCGGGTCGACCTCCTCCCAGTCCCAGCCCGCCAACCAGGGGACGAGGACGATGTGGGCGGAGCTGGAGACCGGCAGCAGCTCGGCCGGTCCCTGGACCAGACCCAGCGCCACCGCCCGCGGCGCCGGGATCGCGCCTGCGCTCAAGCGCCCCTGGTGCCGGCCGGCTCGGCCTCGGGCCGGCTCTGCGGCTCGTCGTCGCCGGGCCCGCCGCCGCGCCTGCGCTTCAGCAGCCAGTAGCCGACGCCGACCACGATCGCCGCCAGGACCACGTAATCGAGGTAGCCGAGTTTGTGCCGCCAGTCTTCCCAGTTGTCGCCGACCTTTTCGCCGACGATCGCCAGCATCAGAACCCAGGGGATCGAGCCGAGCAGGGTGTAGGCGCTAAAGCGCCAGAACGGCATCTTCGCCACCCCCGCGGGCAGCGAGATGAAGGTACGGATGATCGGCAGCATCCGCGAGAAGAAGACGGTGGCGTTGCCGTAGCGGGCGAACCAGTCGTCGGCCCATTTCAGGTGCTTGGGGCTGATGTGGATCAGCTTGTTCTTTTCCAGCAGGTCGAGGCGGCCGTAGTAGCCGACCGCGTAGGCGATCCAGGAGCCGACGAGGTTGCCGAGCACGCCCGCGGCAACGATCCCGACCAGGGTCATTTCCCCTTCCGAGACGCTGAACCCGGCGAAGAGCATGATCGCCTCGCTCGGCACCGGGATGCAGGCCGACTCCAGCACCATCAGCAGGAAGACGCCGAGCTCGCCGGCGGAGCCGATGAAATCGGTGGCGACTTCGATTATCGGTTCGACCACCTTGTCGGTGATCGACGCGAGCAGGAGGGGGCCCATTCGCGCCACATCGTAGGGATTCACCTCAAGGGGCCGTAAACTCAGCGGTTCGATGAGCAGGTTGAACCACCCCGTCTACCGCAACCGGGTTCTGCAGGTAGCGGCCGATGCCGTGCTCGTCGCGCTGGCCTACTTCCTCGCCTTCCAGTTGCGCTTCCTCGACCAGCCGCACGGCTGGCCGCACCGCTACGAGGTGCTCTTCGCGCAGTCCGTCGGCTTCGTCGTCGTCGGCAAGCTCGTCGTCTTCGCCGCCTTCGGGCTCTACCAGAAGTGGTGGCGTTACGTCAGCGGTCGGGACTTCCTCCTGATCTTCCGCGCCGTCGCCGTCTCCAGCGCCCTGCTGGTGGTCGTCTTCGCCGTCGCCAAGCCCTTCGCCCACACGCTGCCGCGCTCGGTCGAGGTGATCGACTTCCTCCTCACCCTGATCCTGGTCGCCGGTGCCCGCCTCGCCGTGCGGCTGATCGTCGAACGGCCGAGCCGCGGCTCCCGCCTGCCGAAGCACGAGGTGCTGGTGGTCGGCGCCGGCTCCGGCGGTCAGATGGTGGTCCGCGAGCTGCAGCTCAACCCCAACCTCGGCGCCAGCGCGATCGGCTTCGTCGACGACGACCCGCGCAAGCGGGGGATGCGGATGCTGGGCCTGAAGGTGCTCGGCTCGACCAGGCAGATCGACAAGATCCTCGACGAGACCGCCCCCGACGAGGTCGTGATCGCGATCCCCTCGGCGCCGGGCGACCTGCGCGGCCGCATCGTCGCCGCCTGCCGCGACCGCGAGATTCGGGTCCGCACCCTGCCGACCGTCTTCGAGCTGCTGCGCGGCGGCGTCCAGCTGAACAAACAGCTGCGCGAGGTGCGGGTCGAGGACGTGCTCGGCCGCGAGCCGATCGTACGCGAGCTGGACCGGGTCGGGGCCTACCTGCGCGACCGCATCGTCCTCGTCACCGGCGCCGGCGGCTCGATCGGCTCCGAGCTCTGCCGCCAGATCGCCCAGGTCAAGCCGCGGCTGCTGGTGATGCTCGACCACGCCGAGGACAACCTCTTCGAGATCGACCGCGAGATGGTCGAGATGCGCCACTTCGCCAGCTGCGAGTCGGTGCTCGCCGACTGCAAGGAGCCGCACCGGATGCTGGAGGTGATGCAGCGCTTCAAGCCCGACGT
>JBJMKP010000001.1:0-213741 GCA_045805745.1 Solirubrobacterales bacterium | reverse complement strand
CCCCCCCCCCCCCCCACGACTCCATTCCCTGCCTACGGTGCAGGTAGCGGGGAACGCAACCCCCCTCTCGCTATCGTTGCCCCGGCGGTCGGTAACCGCCGTCGCCTGCACAGCTTCGGTCTGACGCTCTCAGGGCAGCGACGTTGGGAAAGTAACGTTGCCTAACGCTGCCCAACCGAACCTGGGATGAACGAGGAGACCAAAGATCAATTGAGCCCGGGCCCCGGCGAGGGCCTCGCCAGCGAGCGTGCCCTCTGGGATCGCTACGCCAAGGATCGCGATCCGGCGATCCGCGAGGAGCTGGTCCGCCGCTACCTGCCCTTTGCCAAGAACCTCGCCCTGCGGTATCGCGGTGCGAGCGAGTCCTTCGACGACCTCCTGCAGGTGGCCAGCCTCGGCCTCGTCAACGCAATCGACCGCTTCGACCCCGAGCGCGGCGCACCCTTCACCGCCTTCGCCTCGCCGACCATCCTCGGCGAGCTGAAGCGCCACTTCCGCGACCGGGTCTGGACGGTGCGGGTGCCGCGCGGGTTGCACGACCGCATGGCCGAGGTCGAGAAGGCGATCTCCGAGCTGACCGTCCAGCTGCAGCGCTCGCCCTCGGTCCCCGAGATCGCCGAACGGCTCGAATGCGACGCGACCGACGTGCTGGAAGTGCTGGAGGCAAACCACAACCGCCGCCCGCTATCCCTCGACCGGCCGGTCGGCGGCGAGGACTCCGAAGAATCCCCGGCCTCGGAGTGGGTCGGCGACGAGGACTCCGGCTTCGAGCTGGTCGAGGACAAGCTCGCCCTGGAGGGAGCCCTCCCCCACCTCGACGAGCGCGAGCGCCTAGTACTTCAGCTGCGCTTCGTCGACGACCTGACCCAGTCGCAGATCGCCGAGAAGATCGGCCACTCGCAGATGCACGTCTCCCGCATCCTCCGCCGCACCCTGGAGCGGATCAGGACCGAGGTCGCCGAGCAGAGCAAAGCGGCGAGCGAGAGCGAATAGCGGCCGGGTAGCTCGGGGCGACTAACGCTTCGAGAACGAGGAGATGCCGACGACGAGGTACTCGCCTTCGTCGCCCTCCTCGATCCGCAGCTCGTCGGTCAGTTTCTCCAGGGAACCGCCCACCTCGGGCAGCTCGAAGCTTTCGCGCAGGCGCTCGGCGCCGCCGTGGGTCATCGGCCCGACCTTGAGCTCGATCCCCTCCGGCAGCTCGGCGATGCTGAGCGAGACATGGCCGTCGGTGAAACCCTGCGGGGCCCGGTCGGAAATCGCGTCGCTGAGCAGCATCGTGTCCGAGAGACGGTCGACGCTGATGTCCTGCCGCGCAGCCAGGGCGGAGAGGGCGCGGCTGAGGACCGGTCCAACGATCTCCGGCGGCCCAACCCGGATCCGGGTCTCCTCGTCGGCGGTGACCGCGAAGGTGGACCCGGCGACCGCCGCGTCCTCGCGCGCCTGCAGCGGTAGGTGCATGCGGATCTCGGTGCCCTTATCGGCACCGCCCTTGATCTCGAAGCTGCTGGAAAGGGCCGCAATCAGGGTCAATCCGATCCGCAGGCTTGGCCGCTCGATGTCGGGCCGCGGGCGGATGCCGGTGCCATGGTCGCGGACTACGACCGTCAGGCCGGCGAGGTCGCTCTCCGCCTCGATCTCCAGCGGCCCGGGCTCGCTGCCCGCGTAGGCGTGGACGACCACGTTCATGCTGGCCTCGGTCACGACCGTCTTCAGGTCTGCCAGTGACACCTCGTCCATGCCAAGCCGTTCGGCCAGACCGGCGAGGGCGTGGCGTACCACGGCCACGTTCTCGGCCCTGGCGGGAAGGGACATTTGGAGCCCCGAGCGGTCATTGGTTGAGCTATTCAAAAAGTTCCAGCCTGCCCCCAGGAACTTCGAGGCCTCGAGATTGAGCGCGAGCATAACCGGCTGCCTCGCATCAAAGGCTGCTTACCCCTGCGACATGAGAGCAAAACCGGTTTGCAGACAGGTCGGCTCGCTGCGGTAGCATCGAGCCGTGAATCCAGCCCCCTTTGAGGTGGAGGTCGGCGACCCCGAACGCGGCGTGCAGACGATCTTCGTCCGCGGCGAGCTCGACCTCAGCACCGCCCCCGAGCTCGAGTCTCCCCTCGAGCAGGCGTTGGAGGGCGGCAAGGGATCGGTACTGATCGATCTCACCCGATGCGAGTTCATCGATTCGACCGGGATCGCCCTCATCGTCCGCGCCTGGCAGCGCCTGCAGAGTGGCGAAAACGGCCGTACGCTGGTCATCTGCACCCAGAACGATCAGGTCCGCCGGGTGCTGGAGATCACCGGCTTGGAGCTCTCGATCCCGGTCCACACCACCCGGGACGAGGCGCTGGCGGCGCTCAGCGGCTGAACGCGGCGCACGACCGCCGACGGTTCAATCGTCACATAGCCGGATACGTACCCCGCGGCTGGGGTAAACCTTTAAGGATGCCCTCCGCGCCCCGACGTCCCCGCCTGCCTCGAGAGCTGTTCGAGACCCGCAGCCATGCCTGGCACTCCCTCGGCCTCGGCGACGAGCTGGCGCCGAAATTCTCCAAGCGCCAGTTCGGCGGGCTGCTGCTGGCGCTGCTGGTGATCGCCGGCACCCTCTTCGTCTACTACCAGCGCAGGGAGATCGCCCCCGGCTACGGCCAGTGGATCCGGATCGGCACCGCGGTGATCCTCGTCACCGTCGGCTCGACCGCCGCCCACTGGCTTGTTCGCGGGCTCTCCCCCCGCCTCTACCGTCGCCTCGACCCGGCCACCGCCGGCACCACCGGCTTCGTCGTGCGGCTGCTGGCGACGGTAACGGTCGTCGTCCTCGCCCTGCGGATCGTCGGCGTCAACTCCAGCACCCTGGCGCTCGGCGGCGCCTTCACCGCGGTCCTCCTCGGTCTCGCCGCGCAGCAGGCGATGAGCGGCATCTTCGCCGGCGTCGTCCTGCAGAGCACGCGCCCGTTCCGGGTCGGCGAACGGGTGCGGCTGGTCGGCGGCGCCCTGGCTGGCTCGCTGGAGGGAACGGTGACCTCGCTCGGCCTCTTCTACACCACCCTCAGCCAGGGAGCCGACCGTTTGCAGGTCCCCAACAACGTCCTCCTCAGCCTCGTCGTCGTGCCGCTACGCGAGCCCGACAAGGTCGACGTCCGCGTCCGCTTCCCGGCCGAAGCCAACCCGCACGAGATCGAGGAACGACTGCTGCGGGCGATCACCGTCCCCACCCGCTACAAACCCAGCGTCTCGCTCGAGGAGCTCGACGGCGACGTGGTCGTCTTCCGCGTCAGCGCGACGCCGCTGCGGGCCGAAGACGGCTCCCAGCTGGCCGAGGAGGTGCTCGACGCGCTGCGGCGCTCGGAACCGGTGACGGCAGAAAACGACCGTCCCTAGGAGGCGAAGATCACGATCGCCGCGTTGATCACGATCGCCAGCGGCGTGAGCGTCAGCGAGATCGTGTGGACGAGCCGGGCGAACCGCCCGCGGTAGCCGATCGACTCGAAGAGCGTCAGCCCGACGACATGGGCGAGGTTGAGCAACGCCACACCGATCGCGATCAAAATTGCGACCGCCTGCCAGCCCTGCTCGGTCGACTCGCCGGACGCGGCGACCGCAGCCAGGACGGCGACGATCACCGTGCCGACGATGCCGACGACGATGCCGGCGAAGTCGCTGCGGGTCATCCCGGGTACGTAGGCGCCGGCGGCGATTTCCTTGCCCTCGAGGGGGTTGACCGTGCCCTGCCCGGTCTCCTCGACGTCGACGATGTGATCGTCACCCCCGGTCTCGTCGCCGGTCTCGACCGCGATTACGCGCAGCGGCGGCTCGATCCCCTCCTGGGCCCGCTCCAGTAGGCCCTCCTCGTACCACTTGGACTCCTCGTCGCAGTGCTCGAAGATCAGGACTTCGTCGGCAGGCGCTTTCAGCAACGCGTCCTGAGCCGCCTGAACGGGATCGGGATCCCCCACCTCGCCGCTAACCTGGATGCCGCGCTCCTGGAGCTCACGTAGGGCCCGCTGCAAGCGCTCCTCGGCTTCCTCCCGGGGCTTGTCGATGTCGCCCATGGTGTGCCGCAGGGCGGTCGCCTCGACCGCGGGCACGACCACTCGCAGCTCGACGCCGTCCTGGTCGGCGTTGGTAAGGATCTGCTCCACCGGCTCGGAGCCGTGGAGGTTGTCGGTGAGGATGGCGATCACTTGGCGGGTCATGGCAGCCTCCTAAGCGTCCTCGTCGATCTCTTGGTCGGCTTCGCCGTAGACGGCGCCGCTCTGCTCCTCTGCCGGGGGAGCGTCGCTGTCGGGAAAACGTTTCTGGTCACCGTGCTCGGCGCGGTCGATCAACTCCTCCTCCGCCAGCTCGAAGCCCTCTGCCTCGCCCTCCCCGCCCTCGGTCACGGGCCGCTGGGCCGGGTCACCGGCATCGTCGGGGGTCGGGCCGCCGATCCTGGCCGCTTCCGCGGCGGCGGCTTCGGCCTCTTCCTCGGCGATCGGGTCGACTCGCTCTTCCCGCTCCGGACTGCTCTCGCTCATGCCTGCTGCCTTTCTCTCTGGGAGGTCGCGCCGGCGATCCAGCCGGCGACGGCGCCGATGATGCCACCGAGGCCGATCAGGGTCGCTGCGCGCACGGGATTGCGCTTCAACTTCGAGGCGGTTCCGTGGGCGGTGTGCTTGGCGGCTGCCTTTGCAGCCTTGCGGGTAACGGTTTTCTTGATCGCCATGGCCGACCATTACCCGAGAGGACGACGACTATGCCGCTGAACGCGATACTCGACGTCGACGGCACCCTCGTCGACACCAATTACCACCACGCGCTCGCCTGGCACCGGGCGCTGCACGCCCACGGTCACCGGACCCAGATGTGGAAGATTCACCGCCATATCGGGATGGGTGGCGATCAGATCCTCGACGCGCTAATCGGCGAGCAGGCGGCGGCCGAGCAGGGCGACGCTATCCGCGAGGCCGAGGGCGAGGCCTACGGGGAGCTGATCGGCGAAGTCGAGCCGATGGAGGGGGCGCGGGAGCTGCTCGAGAAGCTGCGGGCGGATGGGGCAACCGTGATTCTCGCCAGCTCCGCCAAGCAGGAGGAGGTCGATCACTACCTCGACCTGCTCGACGCCCGCGAGCTGGTCGAGGGCTGGACCACCTCGGCCGACGTCGAGAACACCAAGCCCGAGCCCGACCTCGTCAACGCCGCATTGGAGAAGGCGGGCGGCGACGGCCACTCGGTCATGGTCGGCGACTCGGTCTGGGACGTGAAGGCGGCGAAGGCGGCCGGGCTGCCAACGCTGGCCGTCCTCACCGGCGGTTTCTCCGAGGCCGAGCTGCGCGAGGCCGGCGCCTCGCAGGTGGTGGAATCGATCGACGAGCTCGACTTCGAATCGCTATTTGCGGAGTCGGACTAGCCCAGAGGTTGGCTCTGCTCGGTCGGTGCGAGAGGTTGCCACGATCGAACCGCGGCTGACCAGGGCAATGGAACACCCGATCCGGATGGGGATCCTGCAGAGCGTGCAGAACGGCGTCGCCAGCGCGACAGAGCTCTCCGAACAGCTCGGCGCCCGGCAGGGCGTGGTCTCCTACCACGCCAAGGTGCTGGTTCACTACGGCTGTCTGCAGCTGGTCCACAGCACCTCGCGGGGAAGCGCCGTGGACAGCTACTTCCGCCTCCCCGGCTAGCTGGCGCCGGCCACGGCCTTCTGCAGTTCGCCCTTGCTCATCTTCGAGCGCCCTTCGATGCCGAGCTTCTTGGCGTCGTTGTAGAGCTGTTCCCTGGTGCGGCCGCCGGGACCGCTGCCGGAACGCTTACCGCCGCGGCTGCTGGCGGAGGCGCCCCGGGTGGAGCTTCGCGAGGAGCTTTTCGATTCGCCCGAGCGCGCCTTTTCCTTGTTCACCGCGCGAGCGGCGATCTCCTCGGCCCGGTCATTGGAGCGACCCGCTTCCTTCTCGCTCTTTTTGATGTGTTTGTACTGGCGGTCGCGTTTGCTGCCTTTTTTCACTCCGCGCGGTGGCATCAGTGCACCCCCTCGGCGAACTCCTCGACGATCTTCGCGTTGAACGCTTCCAGGTCGTCGGGTTTGCGGCTGGTCACCAGCCCCTGGTCGACGTGGACTTCCTCGTCGACCCAGTTCGCCCCGGCGTTGCGCAGGTCGGTCTCCAGGCTCGGCCAGGAGGTCAGGGTGCGGCCCTCGGCCACGCCGGCGTTGATCAGCGTCCAGGGACCGTGACAGATGACTCCAACCGGCTTGCCCGCCTCGAAGAAGGAGCGGACGAATTCCAGCGCCTCCGGCTCGGTCCGCAGCTGGTCGGGGTTGGCGACGCCACCCGGTAGGACGAGGCCGTCGAATTCGCCGGCATCGGCATCCCCGACGGCCCGATCGGCGTCGAAGGTGTCGCCCTTGTCGAGATGGTTGAAGGCCTGAACCTCGCCGCCTTCCGGCGCCAGCAACTCAGCCTCCGCTCCCGCTTCGCGAACCGCCTTCATCGGCTCGGTCAGCTCGATCTGCTCGACCCCCTCGTTGGCGGTCAAAAAGGCGATTTTCTTTCCCTGCAGGCGGTCCGACATGCTTACCCCTTCTCTCTCGCTTAGTTCATCTCCACCTCTCGGCTACCCCTCCCCGTGGGGGCCAAAACGGTCGTAGACCCGGGGGCGGGGCGGCGCCAGCCGAGCTCGAATGTGAGCGGAACCTGGACCTTGTCTTTGGCCAGGCAGCGTGGGCACGAGGTCCACGAGGAGGCCGCCTGCGCCGAGTAGCCGCTGCCGCAGTTGTCGCATCGAAACATGATCTCTCCCGTCCTCCGTTACGTCTAATCCCGTCGCTCGAACCCATACCCAGGGGACAACCGGGGAAACTCAAATTTACCGCAATGAGGTAGGCGCAAAGGGGATCGCGGCAACCAGGTAGCTTTGAGCTGGGATGCAAGGGCCGCAGGAACTGGAGCTGTGGCGCTATCTGGAGAGCCAGCGCCGGCTCGCTGCCCACCTGATCGAGGGGGACTCGCTCGACCAGGTGGCGCCGCAGTTCCTCGAAATCGTCGCCGACCTCCTCGACTGGGAGGCGGGGGCGCTGTGGGAAGTGGCCGGCGGGGATGAGTCGTTGCGGCTGGTTCACGGACAGGGCACCGATGAGCTGGACGCCGACCTTGCCGCCGAGGCCCGGCAGAGCGGGACGATCGCCCTCGCGCCGGCCGCCCTGGCGATCCCGGTCCCCTCCGGCGCGCCGGAGGACGTCCTCGCCGTCGCCGAGTTCAACACCCCCTCCTTCGACCCCCAGTCAAAGGAGCTGATCGGACTGCTCGGTGGCTTCGCCGACCAGCTGGGCACCTTCATCGCCCGGCGCCGGGCGGAGGCGAAGAGCGCCGACGCCGAGCGCTTTCGCAACCACCTCGCCGAGGTCGTCCGCGGCACCCAGGACGCGGTCCTGAGCAAGGATCTGGACGCGATCGTCACCACCTGGAATCCGGCCGCGGCCCGCCTCTACGGCTACAGCGCCGAGGAAGCCATCGGCCGCCACATCTCCTTCCTCGTCCCGCCCGACCACGAGAACGAGGAGATGCAGATCCTCGAGCGAGTGAAGCGAGGCGAATCGCTGGAGACCTACGAGACCGAGCGGCTTCGCGCCGACGGCAGCCGGATCGCCGTCTCGCTGACGGTCTCGCCAATCCGCAGCCCGACGCGGGGCCTGGTCGGCGCCTCGGTCGTCGCCCGCGACATCACCGCCGAGGTCCGGCGCCGCCGCGCCCAGGAGTTCCTCGTCGCCGCCAGCCGCCTGCTCGACAGCTCGCTCGACCCGGTCGAGACGGCACGCACGATCGTCTCCACCGCGGTGCCGGAGCTGGCCGACCTCTGCCTGATCGACTTCCGCCGCGCCGACGGCTGGCTCGGCGACACCGTCGTCGCCGGCGCCGACCCGGAGATGGCGGTGCGACTGGAAAGGATCCGGCGCGAGAAGCCGCTCGACCCCGGCGGCGAGCATCCGGTGGCGCAGGTCCTGCGGCTCAACCAGCCGATGATCTGGCGCGACCTGAAGGCGCCCGAGGTGGTCGACAAGGTCTCCCAGGGCAGCGAGCACCTGCAGCTGATGAAGGACGCCGGCTACAACTCGGCGGCGGTGGTGCCGCTCGTCGCCCGCGGCCGGACCCTCGGCGCCCTCTCCTTCCTCCACGCCCAGCAGGACATGCGCTACGACGCCGGCGATCTCGAATTCCTCGCCGAGCTGGGCGAACGGGCAGCGCTGGCACTCGACAACGCGCGGCTCTACCGCGAGCGCGACCGGGTTGCCATGAACCTGCAGCGGGGCCTGCGGCCACCGCGGCCGATGGAGGTGCCGGGCCTGGAGATCTCGGTCGTCTTCGAGGCCGCCGGCGAGGGGATCGAGGTCGGCGGCGACCTCTACGACGTCTTGCCCAGCGAAGACGGCTGCTGGCTACTGGTCGGCGACGTCGCCGGCAAGGGGAGCACCGCAGCCGGAGTCTCGGTCGCCGTCCGCCACTCGGTGCGCGGACTGGTGCGGGAGATCGCCGAGCCCGACGAGGTGCTGCAACGGGTAAACGAGCTGCTGATCGGCGGCGACAGCCTCAATGACTTCGCCACCGCGATGCTGGTGCGGCTGCGGCGCGAGAACGGTGGATGGCGGCTGGCGCTGGCCTCCGCCGGTCACCCGCCGGCGGTCGTGGCCGGCTCAGACGGGCCGGCGCTGCTGGGCGGCGGATCGGTGCTGGGGGCCTGGCCGCACCCCAACGTGAAACGCCACGAGCGCACGCTGGTCGACAGTGAGATGCTCGCCATCTGCACCGATGGCTGGCTCGAGGCCGGCCCGGTCGCCTCCCACCAGAACCCCGAGGCCTTCGCCGAGATGACCCAGGCGCTCTGCGGCCTGGAGCTGAACGAGGTCACTGAGCGCCTGCGGGCCGACGCGGTCGGGCGCAGCTCCGGAAGCCTGCGCGACGACCTCGTCGTGCTCGCGATTCGACCCGCCTGATCAGCGTTTTTTCGCCGTCGCTTTGCGGCTGGAGGATTTTTTCGCGGCCGTTTTTTTGCTGCCGGCTTTTTTGCGTCCGGGGGCTTTCCTGGTGCTCGGTTTTTTCGCCGTGCTCCGTTTCGCCGTCGCTTTTTTCGCTTTGCGTTTCGGGCTGGCGGCGCGGCGTAGAGCGGAAGGGATGTCCTCCCGCGCGACCGCTCCGGTCAGCTGCTTGATCTGGCCTTGGAGGAAGCTCGCCATCCGTTCCTCCTCGCGGCGAATCGCCCGGGCCAGTTTCGCCGTCTCGGAGTCGCGGACCCTTTCGGCGAGCGTCTCGATCGCCAGGTAGGTGGCGATCTCCTCGTGCTCGTTGAAGTACTCGGTCTTGGCGTTCTTCAGCATCTTCTCCGCCTCGCCGTCGCCGCGAACCGCGTGCAGCGGGCCCTTGGCCGCGGCGGTGAGCTTGCCGACCGCGGTCTGCAGCGTCTGGCCGCCGCCGCCGAGCTGTTTGATCCGGCGCTCGACCTGTTTGGCGTGCGATTTGGTCTCTTTCAGGTGCTGCTGCAGCCGTTTTTTGTACGGGCCTTTGACGGCCATCGCGATGTGGGCCTGCAGGGCAGTCTCCAGTTCGCGCTCCTTGCCATAGGCCTCGCTCAGGTACTGGACCAGCTTCGCGTCACGCTCGTTCAAATCCGCCATCGCCTACTTGCGCCTCCTCGTCGGTTCGGTTCGATCCGTTCCCCTACCCGCTGCCCGCCACATCTACCATCGCCCCTGTGAAGCTCGCCCTTCTCGCCCTCGCCGCCGGGCTCCTCCTCCCCGCCCCGTCTCCGCCGCCGATCAAGTCATGGCCGATCCCCTACGGCCACAAACGCAAGCGTGAGATGGCGGCCTACTCCGAGCGCCACTACGGCGAACGGACCTGGCGCCTGCGGTATCCCAAGGTGATCGTCGAGCACATGGCCGAGACCGGCAGCGCACAGGCCGTCTACAACACCTTCGCCCCCGACCATCCCGACCCGGAGCTGCACGAGCTGCCCAACGTCTGCTCGCACTTCGTCGTCTCCAACTCGGGCCGGGTCTTCCGCCTCGTCAACCTGCGCACCCGCTGCCGCCACACTGTCGGCCTCAACTCGACCGCGATCGGGGTCGAGCACGTCGGCTACGGCGACGGCGACGTGCTCGGCAACCGGGACCAGCTGCGGGCCTCGCTGCGCCTCACCCAGTGGCTGCGCTGCCGCTTCGGGATTCGCGTCCACGACGTGATCGGCCACGCCGAGAGCCTCACCTCGCACTACCACCGCGAGCGGGTTCCGAGCCTGCGCAACCAGACCCATGGCGACTGGCGCCACGCCTCAATGCAGGTCTACCGGCGCAAGCTGCGGCGGCTCGGGCCTTGCCCCGGCAACTAGACTGCGGTCAATGAACGACGCGATCGAGCACGGGTTCAGGGAGGGCGACAAGGTCTGGGTTCAGGATGGCGACGGCAACCGCCACCCCGGCATCTTCGTCGGCGACAACGAAGCCTCCGGCTGGTTCGGGGGCGGTCCCAGCGCCTACGTGGCTCACCCGGAGGCCCACCAGGCAGAGGTCGTCTCGGTCTTCCGCATCACTCCGCGCGACGATTAGCCGCGACTCTGCCCGGCCAGCCGCCTGATCCCGTCCTTCTCCAGGCGCAGCAGCTTCCAGTCGTCCAGCCGCTGCGCGCCCAGCCCGGCGTAGAAGTTGAGCGCCGGCTCGTTCCACTCCAGGGCGACCCAGTCGAGGCGGACGTGGCCGCGGTCGAGGGCGAGCTGGGCGAGGTGCTCCATCAGCAGCCGGCCGATGCCGCCACGGCGGTGCTCGGGGCGCACATAGACGTCCTCCAGCCAGATTCCTGAGCGGCACTCGAAGGTCGAGAAGGTGGTGAAGTAGATCGCGTAGCCGACCGCTTCGCCGTCGGCGGTCTCCAGCAGCAGCGCCTCCGCCGCCTTCTGCTCGAACAGCGAGCGGCGCAGGACCTCGGCGTCGCCGGCGACTTCGTCGGCCATTTTCTCGTAGGCGGCGAGCTCGAGGATCAGGTCGAATAGCAGCGGCACGTCGGCCTCGGTCGCCGCCCGGATCTCGATGTCGTTGGCGGTCAGGCTCATCGGCCGCAGCCTAGGCGACGGGCTCAGCGCGAGCCGGCGAGGCTCGGCAGCACGCTGCTCTTGTAGGTCTCGATCGCGCCCAGCGGGTCGGCGCCGGAGTTGTTCATCAGCGCCACGATCGTCGCCCCCATCTTCTCCACCTCGCGGATCCGTTCGGCGTGGACCTCGGGATCGGAGGACACGATCAGGGATTCCTTCAGCTCCTCGTCGGAGACCTGGCGCTCGCCCTCCTCGTGCATCGCCGCCGGGTCGTGCCACTCCTCGCGGTAGAACTCCTCCGGCTGCGAACCCTTCCAGACCCGGCAACCCTCCAGGGCGGCCTCGTCGTCCTCGGCCCAGGAGAAGGCGGCTTGGAGGACGATCTCGCCCGGCTCGCGCCCGGCGTCCTCGGCGGCGGACTTATAGGCGTCGATCACCTGCGGCGCTTTTTCCGGATCAGCCAGGGTCCAGAGACCGTCGCCCTGGCGACCGGCAACCGCTGCCGCCTTCGGCCCGAAGGCGGAAACGTAGATCGGCGGGCGCCGGTTCTCCGGCCGCGAGTGGACGTGGGCGCGATCGGTGGCGAAGTGCCTGCCCTTGCGGCTCAGCCGCTCGCCGTCCCAGAGCGCCCGGATCATCTCCAGCGCCTCCTCCATCCGCTCCACCTGCTCGCCGGGCGAGGGCCACTCGGCCCCCAGCGGCATCTCGTTAAGCGCCTCCCCCGAGCCGATCCCCAGATAGGGCCGGCCGGGGAACATCAGCTCCATCGTCGCCCAGGCCTGGGCGATCAGCACCGGGTGGTAGCGCGGCCCCGGCGGCGTCACGGCGGTGCCGAAGCTGACCCGCTCGGTCGCCTGCGCCGCCGCGCCGAGCCAGACCCAGGCCTGGCCCGACTCGCCCGGCTCCCACCAGGGCTGCAGGTGGTCCGAGCAGCCGATCCCGGCAAAGCCGGCGTCCTCGGCGGCGACCGCCTGATGCAGCAATTGCTCGGGCGGGAACTGCTCGTGGGCGCAGAGGTGGAGGTAGCGCATGTCTTATCCGGCCATGCCGCGGCGACGCCGCGGCGCTTCTAGGCCTTGCCTTCCAGTTGGTACTCGCGCAGGAAGCCCTCGAACAGCCGGCGGTGGCCCTGCTCGTCGCGGAGGATCGCGATCACCATGTCCTGGGTGACCGGATCGACCCCGTCGGTCTGCTCGACGATCCCGGTGTAGTGCTCGATCGCCCCGGTCTCGGCCTCGATCACGCCGCGGATCACGTGGATCACGTCGGTCTGCTCCGCGGCGGGTTGCAGGAAGCTCTGTTCGGCCACGAAGCCCTCCGAACCGGGGACGACCCCGTAAAGCTCCTTGATCCGCCGGGCGAACTCTTCGGCGTGGCCAAGCTCCTCTTTGATGTCCTGGGCCAGCGACTCGCGGATCTCCTGGGCCCGGACCCCGTCGAGATTGGTCGAGGCGGAGAGGTAGCTCATCACCGTCTCGATCTCCATCCAGTAAGCCTTGGTCAGCAGGTCAACGATGCGCTCGCGGGTCTCTTTGTCCCCGTCGAGGATGCCTTTGCCGATGCTGCTCGTCTCCATCGATCGATCTCCCGTTTCTGGTCGTCTGTGGCGGGTGGTCCCTGCCTGGCGGCTACCCTGGCGCCGGGGCATGGAAACTCGGCGGGCGACGGTCACTGGCTAGGCTGCCGCGCCATGGACAAAACGATCGATGCCCTGCTCGGCAACAACGAGGTCTTCGCCGCCGGCCTCGCCGAGCGCCACCTCGACGTCGAACCCCAGCGGCGCCTGGCGATCGTCACCTGCATGGACTCTCGCCTCGACGTTTTCGCCGCGCTCGGGCTCGGCCCCGGCGAGGCACACGTGCTGCGCAACGCCGGCGGGATCATCACTGACGACGTGATCCGTTCGCTGGCGATCTCGCAGCGGCGACTCGGAACGCGCGAGGTGATGCTGATCCATCACACCGACTGCGGCATGCAGAAGATCACCGATGACGGCTTCCGGATGGAGCTGCAGGAGACAACCGG
This sequence comes from Solirubrobacterales bacterium, assembly GCA_045805745.1. Classification (GTDB taxonomy): domain Bacteria; phylum Actinomycetota; class Thermoleophilia; order Solirubrobacterales; family 70-9; genus VAYN01. The sequence goes on along the minus strand of JBJMKP010000001.1, from coordinate 200,673 downwards.
GGTCTCCCCCGCCTTCGCGATCGAGTCCTTCCAAGACGTCGAGGCCGACGTGAAGCAGTCGATCCTGCGGGTCAGGCGCAGCGTCTTCCTGCCGCACCGCGACGTGATCCGCGGCTTCGTCTACGACGTCGACAGCCACCGCCTGCGCGAGGTCGAGGCCGAGGAGTAGATGGCCACGGTCGCCCCCTACGGGTCCTGGTCGTCGCCGATCGACGCGGCGGCGGTGGCGCGGGCGGGGCGGCGGCTGGCGTTCCCAGCGATCGCCGCCGACGGGGCGATCTGGTGGCTCGAAGGACGGCCAAACGAGGGTGGCCGCTCGGTGCTGATGCGGCAGCCCGAGGGCGGCGAGCCGGAAGCGGCGACGGGCGAGGGGACGAACGTGCGGACCCGGGTCCACGAGTACGGCGGCGGCGCCTGGTGCCTAGCCGAGCCCGACCTCTTCCTCTTCGTCGATTTCGCCGACCAGCGCCTCTACCGGCAGCGGCTCGGGGAGGAGCCGGCGGCGATCTCTCCCCAGCCGGCAAGCCCGGGGGCGCTGCGCTACGCCGACCCGCGCCTCGCGCCGGACGGCCGGACGGTCGTCTGCGTGCGCGAACGCGACGTCGAGGGCAGCGAACCGGTGAACGAGATCGTCTCGCTGCAGCTCGACGGCTCAGGTGAGCCGCAGGTGCTGGCGAGCGGCCGCGACTTCTACTCCTTCCCGCGGATCAGCCCCGACGGCGAGTGGCTGGCCTGGACCTGCTGGGACCACCCGAACATGCCCTGGGACGGGACCGAGCTGTGGGTCGCGCCGCTGGCCGACAGCGGCGAGGAGCGGCTGGTCGCCGGCGGGGCCGAGGAGTCGGTCTTCCAGCCCGAGTGGGGCCCCGACGGCAACCTCCACTTCGCCTCCGACCGCGATGGCTGGTGGAACCTCTACCGCGCCCGCGACCCCGGCGACCAGCTCAGCGGCGAGGAGGGCGCGCTGGTCCAGCTGACCGAGGAAGAAGCCGACTTCGCCCACCCGCAGTGGCTGTTCGGCGGCGCCACCTTCGGCTTCCTGGCGAGCGGCGCGATCGTCTGCGTGCGTACGCAGGGCGCCGAAGAACGCCTGGCGCTACTGCAGCCGGGTGGCTGGGAACCGGCCGACCTCGGACTGCCGTTCACCAGCTTCGGTTACCCGGCGCTCTCGGTGAGGGGCGAGCGGGTGGCATTCGCCGCCTCCAGCCCGGAGAGCGAGGCGGCGGTCGTCGTCTTCGACCCCGGCAGCGGCGAGACCGAGGTCGTGCGCACCGCCAGCGACGAGCCGGTCGACCCGGCCTACGTCTCCCGGCCGCGGGCGATCGAGTTCCCCACCGGCGAGGGCGAGACCGCCTACGGCTTCTACTACCCGCCCTGTAACCCCGAGTTCGAGGCGCCGGAGGACGAACTGCCGCCGCTGATCGTCGAGAGCCACGGCGGGCCGACCTCCCACGTCACCCCCGCCCTCTCGCGCGAGTTCCTCTACTGGACCAGCCGCGGCTTCGGCGTGGTCGACGTCAACTACCGCGGCTCCAGCGGCTACGGCCGCACCTACCGCAACCGGTTGCGGGGCGAATGGGGCGTTGTCGACAACGAGGACTGCGTCAACGCCGCGACCTACCTCGCCGAGCAGGGCGAGGCCGACGGGGCGCGGCTGGCGATCCGGGGTGGCTCGGCCGGCGGCTACGCCACCCTCTGCGCGCTCACCTTCCACGACGAGTTCGCCGCCGGCGCCAGCTACTTCGGGGTCGCTGACGCGGAGACCCTCGCCGGCGACACCCACAAGTTCGAGTCCCGCTACCTCGACCTGCTGATCGGGCCCTATCCCGAGCAGGCCGAGCTGTACCGCGAGCGCTCACCGATCAACCACGTCGACCGGCTGCGGGTGCCGGTGATCCTCTTCCAGGGGCTCGAGGATTTGGTCGTGCCGCCAAACCAGGCCGAGCAGATGGCGGCGGCGCTGGAGCGCAACGGTGTCCCCTACGCCTACCTGCCGTTCGAGGGTGAGCAACACGGCTTCCGCAAGGCCGAGACCAACATCCGCTGCCTCGAATCCGAGCTCTACTTCTACGGTCGGATCATGGGCTTCGAGCCGGCCGGGAACCCGGCGCCGGTCGAGATCTCCGGCCTGACGCGCTGACCCGCTAGCGGGTCAGCTGACCACGCACTTCTTGGCGCCGCCTTCGGTTTCGCCTTTTTCCGGGAAGGCGTGGGCGAGCGCCTGGGCGATCAGCTCGGCGCGGGCGGCGTAGCCGGGTGAGGTGAAGTGGATGCCGTCTTCGATGAACCAGTCGTCTTTGACGTCCGAGGCCCAGTCGTAGATGCGCATGTTCGGATAGGAGCCGCAGGCGGCGACCAGTTCTTCGTCCCACTTCTCCATGTTTTCCTTCGAGTAGGGGTCGCCCTTTTCAACCAACGAGCGGACGTTGACCCAGAGCACCGGTTCGTCGCCGATGATCGCCATCATTTTTTCGATCCGTTCGCGCTCGGTGACGGTCGAGCCCGCGGCGACGTTGGCCGCCTCGTTGGTTCCGAGGGCGAGCACCCAGCAGCCTTTGAAGCCTTCGGCCTTTTCGGCGGCGGCGACTTCCTGGGCGTTGGGGTTGCCTTCGAACCGCTCTTCGATCGAGGTCGCCCCGGTGACGTCCATGTGGACTTCGTTGACCCCGACTTCGGCGTAGCGGGCGGGGATCCGCTGCGATTCGATCGGCAGGTATTCGGCCGAGTCGAGCCCCTCCGAGGTCGAGTCGCCGATGTGGACGACGGCTTTGCAGCTCGATTTGGTCGAGGAGCTGGCCTGCTCGGGGGTCAGCGGCGGCGGCTTGGTCGTGCCCTCGGCGCGGGCCTGTTCGACCCGCACGTCGTTGCCTTCGGCCGAGCTGGAGTTGAGCCCCGCCATCCCGGCGGCGGCGACCACCAGGATCAGGCCCATGCCGACGATCGCGACCCGCATCGGCGGCGCGAAGGTCTCCCATTTCCAGCCGACCGCCCGGCGGCGGGCGAAGAAGCGGCCGATCGCGCCGTGGCGGATCGGCTCCTCGACGAAGCGCCAGGAGAGGGCGGCGACGGCGAAGATCCCCGCCACCTGCAGCAGGGCGCGGAAGAGGTCTTCCTTGTGCTGGACGCCCGGGGGGGTGGTGAGGACGATGATCGGGGTCTGCCAGAGGTAGATCCCGTAGGAGCGCACGCCGACCCAGCGCAGCGGCCGCACCCCCATCCAGGTGCCGAGCCGGCAGGCCGGATGCGTGAGCGGCATCAGGACCAGGACGGTGGCCAGCGAGAGGATCATGAAGCCGCCGCGATAGAGGAAGGGCGAGAGTTCCCCCGTCTTCCAGATCATCAACCCGATCACCGCCAGGCCGGCGATGCCCAGCCCGTCGAGCATGTTGCGGGCCTGCGGGGCGATCCGGCGGCTGAGTTTCCGGCTCGGCCAGACCATCGCCAGCGCCGCCCCGAAGAGCAGCCCCCCGGCGCGGGTGTCGGTGCCGAAATAGAGGCGCGAGGGGTCGAAGCTGGGTTCGTAGAGGACCGCCATCAGGATCGTCGAGGCCAGCGCGCCGGCGATCGTCAGCAGAGCGAGGCGCGGGCGGACGCCGGAGGGCAGCGGGTGCTCGCGGACGAGCTTGACCCCGGCCAGCAACAGGAACGGCCAGACGATGTAGAACTGCTCCTCGACCGAGAGCGACCAGAGGTGGTCCAGCGGGCCTTCGGCTTCGAAGCGAGCGAAATAGCTGACTTCGGCGAAGATCTGCTGCCAGTTGTTGACGTAGAAGATCGCCGAGACGACGCCCTTGCGGAACTGGTCCGGCTGGGCGGGGCCGAACAGCGTCACCCAGGCGACGACGATCGCCAGCATCAGGAACAACGCCGGCAGCAGGCGGCGGGCGCGGGCGAGCCAGAAGGCGGTGAGCTTGATCTTGCCGCGGGCGTTCAGCTGCGCCAGCAGGATGTCGGTGATCAGGTAGCCGCTGAGGGTGAAGAAGACGCCGACCCCGAGCATGCCGCCGGGGGCCCAGTGGAGGCCGAGGTGGAAGGCGATGACGGAGAGGACGGCGATCGCGCGGAGCCCGTCCAACCCAGGCATGTAGCGCTGGTTGCGCTTGACGGGTTCTGGCATCGGTGGCCCGCATGCTACGGATCGGCGCTGATAGCTTTCGCCGCCGTGAGTCCCGTCCAAGCCTCCCGTCGGCGCCTCGCCGTGTGCTTCTCGCTGGCGCTCGTTACGGCCCTGCTGCTGGTGGCGCTTGGCGGCTCAGCCCCAGCCTCAGCGGCGGTGTGCCCGAGCTTCCGCGTCCTCCACGACGACCGCATCGGCCAGGCGAGTTTTCCTGCTGGGACCTACGAGCTCAGCACCGAGCCCGGAACGCTGAGCTGCCAGGAAGCCTCGCAATTGTTCGCTCGGTTCCTGCAGGACTGGGATGGAGACCTCCCGGGCACGTGGGAAGTCGTGGCGAGGAAAGCGGGCTACGCCCAGTTCAACAACCACGGTCATCCGACGATCAATGTCCGCCGCACCGGCGGAACGGGCGGTGGCGGCAACAGCGAAATCGGGCGCCTCTGCCCCGGCAGCTTCACCGTCAACGCCGGCGCCGACGTCGGCCCCCTGCTCTTCGCCAAGGGCCAGTACCTGCTCTACATCCCCTCGCGCTCGGGGATCAGCTGCAACCGAGCCTCAATCCTCTTCACCAGGTTCCTCGGCGCCCCCGGCGGCGCTCTGCCCGACCCGTGGCAGGTGAAAACCCAGACCGCGACCTTTTTCAAGCCGGCCCATCCACTGCGATCGGCATTCCGGGTCGAGCCGGCAAACGGGGTCTAGAGAGCAGCACCCGCAGGTCCGCGGCGACCGCCTCGGCTTCGTCGTCCAACTGGTTCCAGGTGACCTGCCCTTGGAGGCGTCGATGGGGTCCGGCCCTCGCCCAGGTTCATCCCCACATTCCCCGGGGTACCCACCCCACATGTCGAGCGCCGCCGAATACCTCCCTGCCTCTCGCTCCCTGAAAGCCCTCGAGTCGGCTGCCCAGACCTGCCGTGGCTGCGACCTCTACAAGGATGCGACCCAGGCGGTCTTCGGCCGAGGGCGCAAGAGCGCCGAGCTGATGCTGGTCGGCGAGCAGCCGGGCGACAAGGAGGACCTCGAGGGCGAGCCCTTTATCGGGCCGGCGGGCCGGCTGCTCGACCGGGCACTGGAGGAGGCAGGGATCGACCGCACTGAGGCCTACGTGACCAACGCGGTCAAGCACTTCAAGTGGCGACCCAGAGGCAAGCGGCGCCTGCACCAGACCCCGCGGGCGGGCGAGATCGAGGCCTGTAAGCCGTGGCTGCAGGCCGAGGTCGAGGCAATCCACCCACGAGCGCTGCTGGCGATGGGCGCGACTGCGGCGCGTTCGCTGTTCGGTCCGAAGGTGAAGGTCACCAAGGATCGCGGCCGACCGCTGGAGTCGCCGCTGGCTCCCGTCGCCGCGGTGACCATCCACCCCTCCGCGATCCTCCGTCTCCGCGATCACGACGAACGCGAGGCCGAGCTCGCCGCCTTCGTCGCCGACCTCGAGGCGATCGCCGGCGCAATCCAGGGCACCGGCCGGTGAGCAGCGTCGCCCCCGCTCCCCACCGCGGCCGCCTGCGCCGCGCGAACTGTGGCTCGCCGGGAATTCGGCGGCGGCGGCGCGGGCGCGGCTTCTCTTACGAGGAAACTTCCGGCGAGGCGATCGCCGACGAGGAGACTCTGGAGCGGATCCGCCAGCTGGCGATCCCGCCCGCCTGGAAGGAGGTCTGGATCTGCCCCGATCCCTTCGGCCACATCCAGGCGACCGGCTACGACGAAGCAGGCCGCAAGCAGTACCTCTACCACGAACGCTGGCAGGAGCGGCAGGCGGAACGGAAGTTCGAGCTGGTGCGCCGCTTCGCGCTGGCGCTGCCGAAGCTGCGCCGTGCCGTGACCGCCGACCTGCGCCGCCAGGAGATGCCCCGCGAGCGCGCCCTGGCCTGTGCCGTCCGCCTCCTCGACCTCGGCTTCTTCAGGGTCGGCAGCGAGGTCTACGCCGAGGAAAACGAGAGCTTCGGGCTCGCCACCGTGCGTCGCGAACACGTCACGATCAAGCACAGCGAGGTTGTCTTCGACTTTCCGGCCAAGAGCGGCCAGCGCCGGGTGCAGTCGATCCGCGACGCCGCCGCGCGGCGCGCGATCGAGACGATGTACCGGCGCCGCAGCGGCCCCGACGACCTGCTCGCCTACCGCGCCGGCGGCGAATGGGTCGACGTCCGCTCGGCTGAGATCAACGACTACATCCACGAGCTGATCGGCGAAGAGTTCACCGCCAAGAACTTCCGCACCTGGCACGGGACCGTCCTCGCCGCGGTCGCCCTCGCCGGCGAGGCGCGCCCCCGCTCCGACGCGGCCGCCAAGCGGGAGATCTCGCGGGCGGTCAACGAGGTCTCCGAGGCGCTCGGCAACACCCCCGCCGTCTGCCGCGCCTCCTACATCGACCCGCGCGTCCTCGACCGATTTCGCGACGGCGTCACGATCGATCCCCCCGCCTCGACCAACGGCCGTCTCAGCGCCAAGCTGCGCCGGCGGATCGAGCGGGAAGTGATCGACCTCGTCTCCTGATCCAGAGCCTTCGGAATTCCCGGTATTTCGGGGATGGTTCTGGGTTACCGCGTCGAATGGCAGGGGTAACGAGGATCCATGGCGAGCCCCAAGGTCAAAACCCTTCCCAAGCCAGGCGAGGTGTGGCTGAGCTGCCCGCCCTTCCTGATGATGGCTCGCATCGTCTCCGTCGAGTGCGACGGCCCGGCCCCGGTCGTCAGCTACGAGCTGCACGACGACGACGGCTCCCTCCTGCAGGCGGTCGAGCACGCCACACTCGACGGCGGCTGGTGGCGGACATTCCAGCGGCTCGAACCTCGCTTCGGCTGATCGCCTACCGGCGCCCGGTGAGACCCGTGGCGGCTACGTTCGGGTCGAACTAGCTGGCGCTGTCGAGCGCCGCCAGCGCCTGCTCGGCGCTGTCGAAAACCAGTCCGTTGCCGGTCAGCCCGGTCATCGAGAGGACCCGCAGGACCTGGTCGGTGGGGGCGTAGACGGCGAGCCGATTGCCCTCCTCCTGCATCCGGCTTTGGGCGCGGAGGATCACAGCGATGCCGGAGGAGTCGATGAACTCGCAGCGGTCGAGGCCGACGATGACGCGGCTGCACTCTGCCGCCGCCGCGCTCAGCACCTCGTCGAGCCGCTCCGCCACCGCCAGGTCCAGCTCGCCTTCGACCTGGATGTCCCGGCAACCGGGGCGGGGATCGTTGCTGGTGAGGTTGAACCGTTGCATCGGGCCGGATCGTAATCTGCCAGCGGATCGGACGCAGGCAAGGGTTGCGACCCCTGCCCCAGTGGGTAGCAGGCGACGATGAACGGCTACGCCCCCGAGGAGAAACGACCGCCCTTCGGCCCCTACGTCCTCTTCATCAGCGTCTTCGGCTCGCTGGTCAGCGGCGCCCTGGCGATCGCCAGGCGCCAGGGCCGGGAGCTGCCGGGGAAGGTCGACCCGGCGCAGGTGCTGCTGGTCGGCACCGCGGCCCACAAAATCAGCCGGGTGGTCGCCAAGGACAAGGTGACGAGCCCGCTGCGGGCGCCCTTCACCGAACTCGAGGGCAAGGGCGGGCCGGCCGAGCTGGAGGAGAGCTCGCGCGGCTCCGGATTGCGCAAGGCGATCGGCGAGCTGCTCACCTGTCCCTACTGCCTCGACCTCTGGGCGGTCACCGGCTTCTCCGTCGGGCTGCTCTTCGCCCCTCGCGTCACCCGTTTCGTCGCCGCCCTGTTCGCGGCGCTGACCGTCTCCGACTTCTTCCAGATCGCCTACAAGGCCGCCGAGGACAAAGGCCTCGGCCAGGCGCAGGGGAGGCCCGACGGTCCATGACGACTGCCCCCAAATCCGATCGTTACCTGGCTATCTACCTGAACGACCACCTGGCGGGGGCGGCGGGCGGGCTCGAGCTGGCCCGCCGCCTGCGCGCCAGCAACAGCGGCGACCCGGAGATGGGCGAGCCGCTGGCGCGGATCTGCGCCGAGATCGAAGCCGACCGCGAGACGCTGGCGCAGCTGACGGACAGGCTCGGGATCCGGCGCGATCCGCTCAAACCGGCCCTCGCCCGCCTGGCGGAGCGAGTCGGCCGGTTGAAGCCGAACGGTCACCTGCGCAGCTACTCGCCGCTCAGCCGGGTGCTGGAGCTGGAGATCCTTGCCGCCGGGATCGGCGGCAAGCTGCAGCTCTGGAATGCGCTGGAGGAGGCATTTGGCGACTCGCTCGATGGTTTCGACTTCCACGCACTCGCCGAGCGGGCCGACCGGCAGGGCCGGGAAATCGAAGACCTGCACATAGCCGCCGCCGAACGCGCCTTTCCAGCTGATCCACCTCGATAGCGGCGTGCACCCCTGGGGTCAGACCAGGGCGCCGTCGCGAGCCGGGACATGGAGGCGGACCCTGGTCCCCTCCGCGTCAGAGCGGATCTGGACCAGGTCGCAGAGCTGGTTCGCGAGCCAGAGCCCGCGGCCGCCCTCCTGCGAGAGGACGGGCCGCAGCCGTCCGACCAGGGGTTCCTCGATCAGGCCGGCGTCCTCGACCTCGGCGAGGAGCTCATCGCCCTCGCGCCAGAGCCGCAGGGTGCCGCGCCCGCCGCCGTGCATGACGCTGTTGGCGGCAAGCTCGCTGGCGGCGGTGACGAGGTCGGCGGCCTCGCGCGGCGCCAGTCCCGCGCGCGCGGCCGCATCGGCCACCCGCCGCCGCACCTCGCCCAGCTCGGTCAGGCCGAAGGCGAGGACCTCGGGACGGGCGCGGGGCCGCGGCAGCTCCCCCGCCAGACAATCCGGGTCGGCTTCGAAGCGTGCGCTCCGCTCCGTCCGTCCCTGGCGTGAGATCAGCTCGTGCGATCGGGCGAGCAGCTCCAGAGCGTCGTCGTCTATTGCCTGGGCGTCGTAGGGGCAAAGCAGGTTCCAGGCTGAGCCGCGAAAGGCGTGGTTGAGCAGGCACTCGTGCCGGTGTCCCTCCTCCAGCGTCGCCTCGCCGCAACCCGCCCAGACCGGTTCCCCGATCCCGCGCACCAGGCGACCGTCGTGGTCGGAGACGAAATCCCGCCAGAGGGGTATTGCCAGCGCCGGGTTCCTGCCCACTCGGCTCGTGTCGACGAACAGCACTCGCCCGGCGTCCGGCCCTAGCTCGGTGGCAATCAGATCGGCCTGCGCCTCGCCAACCGCGACCAGGATCGGCTCCCCCGCTGCCAGCCCCTCCCGCAGGAAGGGCATCGTCCCTGCCAGATACTCGTCGCCTCCCTCGTAGACGAGGGCCTGGTGTCGGAAAGCGCAATCTTCCATGGCTCGGTCTTACTGCTCTGTCTTTCCCCGCCGGCCCTCCGGCGAAACCGGGTTTGACGGCTCTGCAAGCGGGTACTTAGACGCTCGGCACATTGGACTCAGCGCCGCTTGTGCTAACAGGTGAACCGCTCACTTCTCACGGCAAATGCTCTAGGGAGACGGGGAGAGGTCGACGACAACCGACCCTTTAAAGCCGGAGGCAAGATGAGTCCGCAGTCAGCATCAGCACCCCAACCGAGCGACCCCGAACCCACCCGGTCGCCGCTGCGCAGCGCCGAGATCGGCCCCGCACTGAAACGCGACCGGCTACTGCAGCGCGTCCGCGCCGCCAGGAAGCGCCTTTCTCCCGGCCCGAACGCGCTGCCGAGCCGCTAAGCGGCGGCGAGCGGCGCCTCAGGCGCCGCTCCCGTTCTTGCGGGCGTCCTTGGCGGCCGCCGCCTTCTTCTCCAGCTTCTCTGCCTGCCGCTCGGTAGCCACCGCCTCGGCTTTCGCCTCGATGCTCTCTTCCCTGGCCTCGAGCTCGCCCAGCTTGTTCGACTTCTCGGCTTTGGCGTTTGCGCGCTTCGCTTTCGCCGCGGCTTTGGCAGCCTGCTCCTTCTTCTTCGCCTCGGCTTTGGCCGCTCGCGCCTCGCGCTCGCGGCGGCGTTTGTCGGCCTTTCGCTTCTCCTGCCCGGCCTGACGGCGCGCTTCCGTGGCGGCCTCGTCGGCAGCCTTCTCTACTCGTGCCCGGCGCTGCTCGGCCGCCTCTTCGCGCACCGCGGCTTCTTCGCGCAGACTCTCAGCGCGTTCGCGTTCCCTCGTCGCCGCCGACGGGGTCCGCAGGCCGCCTATCGCCCCGAGGGCGAAATCGACCGGCATCCGGGCCAGCTTCAGCGACGAGCCGACGACGGTCTTGGGAACGGTGAGCATCGACATCAACTTTCCTCCTTGTTCTCGATCGTGGACGCGGCCTCTTCGGCGCGGGCGGCTTCCCGCTCTAGCTCGGAGGCCTCGCGTTTCGCGGCGCTCTGCTCGGCTGCCGCCTGGCGGCGCTTCTCCTCCGCCCGCTGCTCTCCCTCGAGCCGCTCGCGCTCGGCTACGGCCTTCTCGCCTTGGGCCCGGTTGGCAGCCTCTCTTTCGTCCTCCGCGCGCTTGCGCTCGGCCCGCTCCTCGGCCTCGATCTCTACTGCCTCAAGCTCCACCTCGTGGCGCTCGGCCTGAGTCTCGGCGCGCTCGGCCTCGAGCCGCGCCTCCTCGTCCTTACGCGCGGCGGCCGCGGCCTTCTCGTCGGCCTCGGCCTGAACGTCGGCCTGGACCTCCTGCAGCTTTCCCTCGCGCTGAAGCTCTTCGCGGCCGAGCGCGGCGCCTGCCAGCTGCTTCGCGCGCCCGACCACCTTGCCCAGCGGCCCTCCTGCTACCTGCTCCTTCTCACTCAAGCTGTGCTCCTCTCTCCGCGATCTACGTGCGATTCCCGTACCCGTGTGGGGAGATGAGCCAACCGGACAGGCGTCACACGCGCCGGCGCGCGGCGGGCGCTAGGCCCCGCCGCCGCCCGCGTAGCGCAACGAACCCGGAGTGTCGAGGTCCTCGCCGGTCTCCAGCAGGGTCTTCAGGCCGGAGAGGATCATCGGCCAGCCGCCGTAGAGCTCGCTGTTGGCCCCGGCGCCGAGCTGGTCGTGGGTGACGCGCAGCCGGCAGGAGGTACCGACCGGCTCGATCTCCCAGGTGACCCGCGACTCGCCCTCACGCTGGACGTCCTCGCTCCACAGGGCGGTGAAGCTCTGCACCAGGCGCCGCGGCGGGTCGACCTCGAGGTTCGTGCCAGCGGCGATCTCGATCACCCCGGGAACCTCCGACCTGTACTCCGAACCCTGGGTCCACTCAGAGGCGGTTCCGACCCCGAAGCTGTAGCGCTTGCGCATCTGCTCGCTGGTGATCGCCTCCCAGAGGCGCTCCGGCGTCGTCTTGATGTAGATCTCGAACACGGTCATTGAACCGCGGTCTCCGACCACGGTGTAGGCGTCGTTGCTCATCCTTCGTCCTCCAATTCGGTTTTGAGCTCGCTGAGCGCCGAGGCCCAGGGCTCCGCGTACTTGCTCACCCAGCGGTCGTGGACGAGCCGGATCGGGACGGGGTTGAGGAAGTGCAGCTTCTCGCGTCCGCGCTTCTGCGTCGTCACCAGGCCTGCCTCCTCCAGCACCTTGAGGTGCTTCATCACGCCGAAGCGCGACATCGGCAAACCCTCCTCCAGGGCGCTCAGCGACTGGCCGTCCCGCTCGAAGAGCCGGTCGAGCAGCCCGCGGCGGGTGGGGTCCGCCAGTGCCTTGAAAACCTCGTCCATAGATTTAGGTTACCAAAAGGTCACGTATTAGGTGATCGAATCTTTATACCCCCAAGGGGTATACTAAATTGCAGCGATGGAAACTGCCGAGCACAACCTCAACGCCGTCGCCTTCTCCGCCACCGTCCACTGCCTCACCGGCTGCGCGATCGGCGAGGTGGCGGGGCTGGCGATCGGCACCGCGCTGGGCCTCTCCAACCTGGCCACGGTCGTCCTCGCGATCGTCCTCGCCTTCTTCTTCGGCTACGGGCTGACCAGCCTGCCGCTGCTGCGCTCGGGGATGGCGCTCGGCGCCGTGATCCCGATCGCCTTCGCCTCAGACACGCTCAGCATCGCGACCATGGAGATCGTCGACAACCTCGTCGTCCTCGCGGTGCCGGGAGCGATGGACGCCGGCCTCGACAGCCTCCTCTTCTGGGGCAGCCTCGTCTTCGCGCTTGTGGTCGCCGGCCTGGTCGCCTGGCCGGTCAACCGCTGGCTGATCGCCCGCGGCAAAGGCCATGCCGTGGTCCACCGGACCGGCGTGCACGGCTGAGGGCTTGTGCCTAGAGCGTGACCGAGCCGGCGATCACAGTCTCGGCCCGGCCGCCGACCCAGACCGTTCCGCCCGCATCCTCAGAGATCTCGATCCGACCGGCACGGTCGATGGCGCTGCCCTGGGTCGCGACGAAGGGGGAAGTCAGCCGGCCGTTGCCCAGGAGCCACTGGGCGACCGAGGCGTTGAGGCTGCCGGTCACCGGGTCCTCAGAGGCCAGGCCGTTGACCGGTGCCCAGGCGCGGAGCTCGATCGCCGCCTCCGAGCCGGGCGGGTGGAAGCCGACCGCGCCGAGGTCGAAGTCGAGGGCGCTCGGCCGCAGATCCAGGACCCGCTCGGCGCTCTCGAACAGGGCGCAGATCCAGCCGGGGCCATTGTCGGCCCACTCCACGGCGAGCATCTCGCCGGGGTCGACGCCGAGCGCCGCGGCGACTTTGGCCGTGTCCTGCTCGGAGGCCGGCCCGGAGCGCACCAGCGGTGGCGCCGCGAAGGCGAGTCCGTCCGTTCCGGAGCGGACCCGCACTAAACCGGCGTCGCACTCCTGTACGACCTCGCCGGTCTCGCGGGCCTCTCCCCCGCCCTGCAGCCAGGTGTGGCAGGTGCCAAGGGTGGGGTGTCCGGCGAAGGACAGCTCGAGCACCGGAGTAAAGATCCGCACCCGATAGTCGGCCTCGGGGCGGGTCGGCGGCAGCACGAAGGTCGTCTCGGCCAGGTTCGTCCAGCGGGCGAAGCGCTGCATTTCGTCCTCGCTCAACCCCTCGGCGTCGAGCACCACTGCCACCGGGTTGCCCGAGCAGGGCCCGCTACCGAAGACGTCTACCTGAGAGAAGCAGCGGCGCACCGGCCAAGTCTCTCAACATGGCCCCGGGGCCGCCCAAGCGGCCACGGGGCCTTTCAAGGGGTCGGGCTAGCTTTCTGAGACGTAAAGAGGAACGGGGGTGGTGACCGTGTAGCGCGCCACCCATTCCACCGTTTCTGCGCAGGGTGCCCCTGCCAGACGTGTGATCAGCACTTTGATTTCGATTTCCGCACCGGACGTGATGGTCGCGGAGTTCTTCAAGCTGCCGATCCAAGCAGGACCCGAGAAGCCGTAGGTGCATGGGCCTTCTTTCCATTCCGCCCCTTTGAGTGTGACCCGGGCGGAGTACGCGGTTTCCGGGTTTATGTGGACGAATTCGAGGGTTCCCGGTTTGATCGTTTCCCGCGCGGTAGTGCAACCGGTCCAGGTGAGCGCGCTCAACGGCATCACGACATTCGAAGTGGACCCGCCTGTATTGGTCGTGGTTCCGGCAATTGTCGAGGCCGTGCATGTGTCGGAGACTTTCCCGAACTTCCACCACTGCATCGATACCCTGCGGGCAATTTCGCCGAGATGAACGTTGCGGCGCCGTAGTCGTTTTCGCAGGGATCTTTTTTTTCTTTGCAGAGCACGGTCGCTCCGGCGGTCCCGGCGCCGGCGACAGCCAGCAGAGCCACCGCCACCAAGGTCAGCAAGCCGGCGATCTTCAAGTACCTCATCTCTCCTCCTTATCCGGCATCAGTGCCGGTTGGTTGGTTTTGAGAGTTCGTACCACCGGGGAAACGAATGATCAAAGAATTCCGCGTATCGGGTTACTCATTTAGGTGCGACGTGAAGCTCCAGCGCGTGGATCTGGTCCTGGCCGTAGGAGCCGGTCTGCACCGGCCCGGCAGCGCTGATCAGGTCACCGGCGCCGGGCAGCGGGCGTGGGCGCAGCCCCTTGCGGACGTCGATCGCGGTCAGACCCGGGAGCGTAATTCCCTGCGGGTCCGTGACGACGAAGTGCGCATCGCCGTCGCCGTCGGGATCCACCGCCTCGACGTAGACGATCCGCCCTTCGGTGGTCCGGCAGGCGGGGTGCCCGGCCGGGCAATGCGAGGGCTCGACCGTTTCAAATGCACGTTCCTCGCCGAGACCGCGAGAAGGTTCGTTATTCGGACTTTTTTGCGGTCTCGTGGTTTCCCCGGTGCTCGCCGAGCCATCCCCACAGCCCGTGAGCAGGCCGAGGACCAGGAGGCAGGCGACGATCCAGCGCACTCGAGAAATGTAGGGCTACATCCGGTACACGGGGGCCGCGACGTCCTCGAGCGGGGCGTTGGCGCATGCCGCGAGGGCGAGGCTGAGGACGTGGCGGGTGTCGCGGGGGTCGATCACGCCGTCATCCCAGAGGCGGGCGGTCGAGTAGAGGGGGCGGCCCTGCTCCTCGTAGAGGTCGTGGAGCAGCTCGGCGGTCTCGGGCTGGCCGACCTCCTTCATCACCGCCGCCGCCATCTCGCCCCCCATCACCGAGATCCGGGCGTTGGGCCACATGAAGAGGAAGCGGGGCGAGTAGGCGCGGCCGCACATGCCGTAGTTGCCGGCCCCAAAGGAGCCGCCGACGATCACGGTCAGCTTCGGCACCCGGGCGGTCGAGACCGCGGCGACCATCTTGGCGCCGTCCTTGGCGATCCCGCCCTGCTCGTACTTGGAGCCGACCATGAAGCCGTTGACGTTCTGGACGAAGACCAGCGGGATGCGGCGGTGGTCGCAGAGCTGGACGAAGTGGGCGCCCTTCAGGGCGCTCTCGGAGAAGAGGATGCCGTTGTTGGCGACCAGGCCGACCGGGTGGCCGTCGATGTGGGCGAAGGCGCAGACCAGGGTTTTGCCGTACTTCTCCTTGAACTCGCGCAGCTCGCCACCGTCGACGACCCGGCGCAGGACCTCGCGGATGTCCCAGGGGGCGCGGGAGCCGATCGGGACGACGTCGAGGATCCCCTCGGCGTCCTCGAGCGGCGGCCGCGGCTCGATCCGCGCCCAGGGGGGCGCCGGCTCGGCCGGCAGGGTGGCGACGATTTCGCGCAGGATGGACAGGGCCTCGGCGTCGTCGGCGGCGAGGTGGTCGGCGACGCCGGACTTGCGGGCGTGGACATCGCCGCCGCCGAGCTCCTCCGCGGTCACCTCCTCCCCGGTCGCCGCCTTCACCAGCGGCGGGCCGCCGAGGAAGATCGTCCCCTGGTGGCGGACGATCACGGTCTCGTCGCTCATCGCCGGCACGTAGGCGCCGCCGGCCGTACAGGAGCCCATCACCGCCGAGATCTGCGGGATCTCCCGCGCCGACATCGTCGCCTGGTTGAAGAAGATGCGGCCGAAATGCTCGCGGTCGGGGAAGACTTCGTCCTGCAGCGGCAGGAAGGCGCCGCCGGAATCGACCAGGTAGATGCAGGGAAGGCGGTTCTGCAGGGCGACCTCCTGGGCGCGGAGGTGCTTCTTGACCGTGACCGGGTAGTAGGTGCCGCCTTTGACCGTGGCGTCGTTGGCGACGACGACGCAGCGGCGGCCGCTGACCGTGCCGACTCCGGTGACGATCCCGGCCCCAGGCGCGGCGTCGTCGTACATCCCGTGGGCCGCCAGCGGCGAGAGCTCGAGGAACGGCGTGCCGGGGTCGCAGAGGCCCACGACCCGTTCGCGGGCGGTGAGCTTGCCGCGGCCGCGGTGGCGCTCGACCGATTTCGGCCCGCCGCCACCGTGGACCCGCTCCACCTCAGCCTCCAGCTCCGCGATCAGCGCCAGGTGCTGCTCGCGCGAGCTCTCCAGCGCGGTGCTCATGAGGAGCGCTCCGGGTGCCACTCAACCGGGCCGGCGACAAGCACATGGGAGCCGAGCGGGCGGCCGAGGACCTCCTGCGCGGCAGTGGCCGCCGCAAGCAGCTTGGGCAGGTCGATCCCGGTCTCGATCCCCATCTCGTGCAGCATCGAGACCAAATCCTCGCTGGCGACGTTGCCGGTCGCGCCGGGCGGGACCGGGCAGCCGCCCAGCTCGCCGAAGCTCGACTCGAAGGATTCGACTCCGACCTCCAGCGCCGCCAGCACGTTGGCCAGCGCCTGGCCGCGGGTGTCGTGAAAGTGGGCGGTGTGTTCGACGCCCGGCAGCTCCTCATGGGCGCGGCGGAAGAACTCGCCGACCTGGACCGGGTTCGCCATCCCGGTGGTGTCGCCGAAGCCGATCTCGACCGCGCCGGCGGCCGCCAGCCGCTGGGCGATCTCGAAGACGCGCTCGACCGGGACGTCGCCCTCGTAGGGGCAGCCAAAGCTGGTGCTGATCACGCCCTCGCAGCGCAATCCGGCCTCGGTCGCGTGGGCGAGCACGTGCTCGACGTTCTCCAGCGATTCCTCGACCGAGCGGTTGACGTTGCGGCGGTTGTGGGTCTCCGAGGCGGAGAGAAAGACGTTGACCTCGTCGATCTTCTCCCGCACCTCGAGCGCCGCCTCCAGCCCGCGCAGGTTGGGGACCAGGACGCTGACACTGACCTCGTCGGGGATCTCGGCCCGTTCCAACACCTCGCGGCCGTCGGCCAGCTGGGGGATCACGTCGGCGCGGACGAAGCTCGTCACCTCGAGACGGCGGAGGCCGGTGCGGGCGAGCATCTCGACCAGCCGCACCTTGTCGGCGGTGGCGATCGTCTCCGGCTCGTTCTGAAAGCCGTCGCGGGGACCGACCTCGCGGATGCGGACTGCTTTCGGGATCACCGTCGCACCGCCTACGCGCCGAGGGCGCGGGCGATCACCATCTGCTGGATCTCGTCGGTCCCCTCGCCGATCGTGAGGATCTTGGCGTCGCGGTAGAAGCGGCAGACCGGGTACTCCTCGATGTAGCCGTAGCCGCCGTGGATCTGGACCGCCTCCTCGCAGCAGCGGACTGCGAGACGGCCGCTCTTCAGCTTCGCCTGGGCGGCGGTGAGGCTGAAGTTCTCCCCCGCGTCCTTCTCCCGCGCGGCCTTGTAGACGAGCAACCGGGTCGCCTCGATCTCGGTTGCCATGTCGGCCAGCTTGGCCTGGATCGTCTGGAAACGGGAGATCGACTGGCCGAAGGCCTGGCGCTCCTTGGCATAGGCGAGCGCCTCGTCGAGCGCGCCCTGGGCGAGGCCGACGCCCATCGCGGCGACGCCGATGCGGCCGATGTCGAGCACCTGGAGGAACTGGCGGAAGCCCATCCCGCGCGGCCCGAGCAGGTTCTCCTCCGGCACCCGGCATTCGGTGAAGGTCAGGGGGCGGGTGTCGGAGGCGTTCCAGCCCATCTTCCGGTACGGCTCGCCCTGCTCGTAGCCGGGGGTGCCGTTGGCGACGATCAGGTTGGAGACCTCGTCCTCGCCGGTGCGGGCGGTGATGCAGACCACCCCGGAGATCTCGGTGCCGGCATTGGTGATGAACTGCTTGGCGCCGTCGATCGTCCATTCGCCGCCGTCGAGGCGGGCCTTGGTGCGGACGTTGCCGGCGTCGGAGCCCGCCTCGGGCTCGGTCAGGCCGAAGGCGCCGAGAACCTCGCCGGAGGCGAGCCGCGGCATCCACTCCTGTTTCTGGGCCTCGTCGCCGAAGAGATACATGGGTTGCGTGCCGAGCGAGGTGTGGGCGCAGAGCGTGATCGCCACCGAGGAGTCGACCCGGGTCAGCTCCTCCACCGCCAGCGCGTAGGCGAGCGAGTCGCCGCCCCCGCCGCCGTACTCCTGCGGGAAGGGGATCCCCATCAGGTTGAGCTCGCCGAGCTTGGCGACGATCTCGTAGGGGAACCGCTTCTCCCGGTCGAGCTCCTCCGCGACCGGCGCCACCTCCTGGGTGGCGAAGTCGCGGACCGTGCGCTGGATTAGGCGATGCTCGTCGCCGAGGTTGAAGTCCATCCGCATAGAATACCGAATCGCCGTTCGGTTTTTGCGCTACCGTGGATCGATGCCGGTTCCCACCCCTCCCACGCGCCCGGCGCTGCGGGCCCGCTACGACGCCCGCCGCCGCGAAGTCGTCGCCACCGCGGCAAAGCTTTTCGCCGAACGCGGCTACGACAGCACCTCGATGAGCGAGCTGACCGAGGCGACCGGGCTCGCCGCCGGCGGCCTCTACCACTACATAGAGGGCAAGGACGACCTCCTGATCGCGATCTGCGACGAGCTGCTGGAGCCGCTGCTGACCCAGGCGCGGGAGATCGTTGCCGAGGGCGCGGAGCCGGTCGAGCAGCTGCGCGAGCTGGTCGGCGCCTGGGTTGCCCACGTCGTCACCCACCGCGACCACATGCTGGTCTTCACCCAGGAGCGCCAGGCGATCGAGAGCGAGCCGCGCTGGCGCCGGGTTCGTTCCCAGCGCAAGGCCTTCGAGAAGATCCTCGATGAAGTCCTTGCCCTAGGCGAGGCGGATGGCTCGATGACCTTCGCCGACCGCCGCCTCTCCCTTCTCGCCCTGCTGGGGATGGTCAACTACACGCCGCAGTGGGTGCGACCGGGCGGGCGGCTCTCGGCGCAGGAGATCGCCGACGGCTACTGCGCGATGGTGCTCGGGGCTCAGCCTTAGCCCGGCCGGACCTTCCGGTCGAGTGCGAGCCGAATTCGGTTGTACCGCGTTCGCGGGTCGCCGCCGGCCGGACTGAAGGTGACCGCAAAATAGGCACCAGCCCTGCCGACCGCCCTCAGAATGCGGCGGGTTCCGGGCTTTGGCGTGATCAGCAACTGGACGGCTGCTGGCGACGCCGACGCAGGACTCGACACCTCGCGAGCGACAATCCGGCGGCCCCGCAACGACACCGTTCCCGGCCCAGGCAGGATCACTTCCAGCCGGGCGATGCCCCGCGTTCGATTCTTGCGCAATCGCCCGAAGTCGAAACGATTTGAGACCTGGCTCGACGGCGCCGCGCCCTGGCCGCTCCCTCCCGCGCCGCCCAACTGGTCGACGGCGACGCCGCACGGGTCTTCGGCACCGGCAACGAAGCGCTGTTCGGCTCCGGAACCATCGAGATTGGCTCGACCGAGACTGTCGGACTGGGCATTACCCCAATAGACGCTGTGGGCGTCGACGGCGATGCCGCACGGTCCCAACGGGGCTTCGACGATCGGGGTCGGCGGACCCCCGGTCAGCAGATCCCGCTCGATGAAGCCGGAGCCGGTCGCCCAGTAGGCATGAACCCCGTTGACAGCGATGCCGCAGTTGTCCTTGGTGGCGGTCGTCAAGGCAGTCGGGGGCCCGCCGCTTAACGGGGCTCGGTAGACGCCTGCGTCGGTGGCCCAGAAGACGGTCGTGGCATTGACTGCGATCCCACACCCGTGACCGACGCCGGGCGACATCCAGCTCGGCTGCAGGTCTGCCCCGTCGAGGCTGGCGCGGCCCAGCTTTCCACTCGAGTTGTAGGCCCAGTAGATGTGCCCGGAGTCGACTGCGACGCCGCAGGCCCAACCACCGGGCAGGGTGATGAAGTCGGCGTCCACGTCGGATCCGTCGAGAGCGGCGCGGCCGATCTGCCCACTCCGGCTGGTCCAATAGAGATGACCGGAATCGACAGCGATCCCACAGCCCTCGGTCGCCGCGGGGATCCAGTTCCTGCCGGGTTCCGGCAGCCCCGACAGGCTCGCCCGCCCGATCGAACCGCCGGGCGAGGACTCCGACCAATAGACGTAGCCCGACGCGCTGCCGCAGAAGAGCGAGAAAAAGGCCAGGACGAAAGCGGGGACGATCAGTCGCGACATCGAGCAGCCTCCAGGCGATCGATTTCCTCGCCGGAAAGCGTGCTCCCAAACGGGCTGCGAGGCAGCCGCGGCCCCAGCTTCTCCCTCAGTTGCTCCAGCCTTTTGCGATCGCGAGAGTTGATGCCCCCGCCCCCCCAAAGCACCAGCAGGTACCCGATGGCTCCGGCGACCAGGCTGAGCGGCAGCCCGAGGGGCGGCAGCGAAGCCTGGACGAGATGAGCGACGGCGAACCCGGCAGCGTAGGCCGCTGCCAAGGCAAACCGCTCTCGGATCGGCCAGGTCACACGCAGCGGGCTGCTGAGGTGGTTTCGCAGCGCGAGGCCGAACCAGCCGGCCATCACCACCATGCCCGCGAGCAAGGCCAGTGCCGGCCCGACGAAGTTCATGGTCGGCGTCAGCGCCACCAGCAGGGCCAGCGTCACGAGCAGGCGCAGCACGGCGACGACGCTGGTCAGGCCCGGCCGGTCGACCGCCCAGAGGGCCTGGGTCTGGGTGATCGTGATCGAGGCGATGACCGGGAAGAAAAGAAGCAGGACGAGGGCGGGCGTCGCCTTGTCGAAGCCCGGCCCGAAAACACCGAGGACGGTGTGGGCGGTCCCGCCGAGAGTCGCGGCGAGCAGCAGCATCCCGATCACTTCGTAGCGGATCGAATCGACCAGGGCGCGGTCGAATCCGTGGCCGTCTCCCGAGGTGTGGCGGTCGACCAGGGTCGGAAACAGCACTTCGGTGATCCTCATGCTGGCCTGCTGGACGCTTTTCGGGATCACCAGGGCCCGGCTGTAAGCGCCGACGACGTTGACGGGGGCGACGATGCCGATCGCCCAGATGCCCCCCTGCTGACTGATCCCGTTGGCGACCTGACCGGGCGTCGCCTTCACGCCGAAGCGCAGGAGAGCCGGGAGCACTTCCAGCCCGAGGCGGAATTCCGCTCGGCTCAGGCGCGGTCGAAGATAGGCACGCACCGACCAGACGCGGTGTACCAGGGCGATCGCCGAAGAGCCGATCGCCGCTGCGACAAGACCCCAAACCGACCGGGCGCCAAGCCCGAAGGCGACGGCGAGGACGATGAAGCTGACCGCTTCGTTGAGGCGGACCCTGAACAGCTGCCTGCCGGCCACGAATGCTGAGAGCACGGAGTCGAGGTTCCAGCCGGTGTTAGTGACGAGTGCATAGCCCGCAATCGAGACCAGCGCCGGTGCCAGCAGCTGCGGCTGGTCGAGCACGCCCGGGAAGACGAACAAGCAGGCGATTGCGATCAGGCCCGCGACCAGCAGCGTGAGGCCGGTGGAGAAGACGAAAACAGCGGCGAACAACTGGGTCGCGCGAGGATCGCGCGGGGAAAGCGACGTGATCTCCTTGATCAGCGCCTGTTGCTCTTTGACCGTCGAGAGAACCCAGAGCACCGAAACGGGTGCGATCGCCAGCGCGTAGTCCCCGACTATCTCGATCCCGTAGAGACGGGCGGTGACGATCGTCGAGACAAAACCCAGACAGAGCGTGGCGCCGAAGCTGAGAGCGCCGAAGAAGAATCCTGCTCGGTAGCTCCCTCGGCTGCCCTGCGCGTCCTTCACCTCCGCCTAGGGGAGCAACTCACAGTTGACGAAGCTGTTCTGGCCCTGACCGCCGTCGCAGAAGTCTGCCGCCCCATAGCCGTAGGTCGGTTCGGCATTGTCGCCGTCGAGGCTGTCTTTGCCCTGGCCGCCGAACAGCGAGTCGTCGCCGGAGCCGCCGAGGATGTTGTCCTCTCCCTGCTCTCCTTCGAGAGTGTCGGCGCCGTTCTCCCCGACCACGTGGTCGGACTGGTTCCCGCCCCTGATCGAGTCGTTCCCGGGGCCGCCCCAGAGGTTGTCGTCCTGGTTGGCGCCGTCGATCCCGTCGTCACCGGGGCCACCGATCACGTGATCGTCGCCGTTGAGACCGCAGATCTTGTCGTCGCCGCCGAGCCCGTAGATGAGGTCGTCGCCTTTGGTGCCGGCGATCGTGTCGGCAGCGGCGGTTCCGATCATGGTGGTGACTTTGGTCGCCGGGTCGTATGAGGAGGACGCGGTGTCGGAGTCGGCGGAGCCGAGGCAGTCGCCACCGGTCGAGGCCGCTGCCGGCAGGGCCGCGACGGAAACACACACGACAGCAATGATCCCAACGATGACTTTCAAGACGTTCCGCATGGCAAACCCCTAGCTCTGGTCGAAGGTCGAACTGCAGGGCAACCGCACCCGGCCCACCGGCAGCAGGCAGATTAGTAATGGACCCGGACTTCGCCGTCAATCTTGCGAGGTACCGAATTCGGCCGGTTGTTAATTCCTGCTCGAACTCGTCGCGGGGACCAGCGTGTAGGCTCGCCGCCCGATTCGGTGGCTCTCGAGCCACCTCGAGAGGAGAAATCCTGCCGACCACCCCGATCGTTCTCGTTTCGCTTCCGCGCAGCGGCTCCACCCTCCTGCAAAGGGTCCTCGGCAGCTACGACGAGGTCGCCACGGCCTCCGAGCCCTGGCTGCTGCTTCCGCTGCTTCTCCCTTTGCGGACTGACGTTCCCGCCGCAGGCGCCTGGCAGCCGGGGATACACGAGGCGCTGAGCGACTTTTTCAAAGAGCTGCCGGACGGGGCCGCCTCCTATGAACGATCGGTCGCTGAGGCGGCCCGCCGCCTTTACCGGGAAGCTGCCGGCGACGCACGGTTCTTCCTCGACAAGACCCCGCCGTACAGCTTGATCATCGACCAGATCATCAGCGCCCTGCCCGAGGCGAAGGTCGTGATCCTCTGGCGGAATCCGCTTGCCGTTCTCGCCTCGGTGGTGGAGACCTTTTGCGGTGGCCGCTGGCGACCGCAGGACTACCCGACCAGCCTCTTCGTCGGGCTGGAACGCCTGGTGGACGCGGCGACGAGCCACGGAGAGCGGATCTGCTGCGTGCACTACGAGTCGCTGCTCGACGGCGCGGCCGAGTGGGAACGACTCTGCCGATACCTGGGGCTCGATTTCGACCCGGCGTCACTGCAGCGATTCGCAGGCGTTCAGCTGTCCGGAGCAATGGGCGACCCGACCGGCATCAAGGCGTACACCCAGCTGACGAAGGAGCCAACTGCAAAGTGGCAGCGAACCATCTCCAACCATCTGAGGCGACGCTGGGCCCGCCGCTACCTGGATTGGATAGGGGACCAGCGGCTGGCCTCGATGGGCTATGACGGTGCCTCACTGCGGCAAGAACTGGAGACCGCGGGCGGAGGCTGGGGCGGGATCCCCCGCGACGGGATCGACCTAATCGAGTCCGCCGGCCGGGACCTCGTCAAGGCCAGGATGGGCGCCTCCACCGGGGTGTGGGGAAGGCTCCTGAGATCATGAGCCGAGGCACTTCGACCTAGACTTGCACCGTGGGGGAGCGCGTACAAGACGAAGACCGCTGGCCGCTTCTTCTCCTACCGGCTGTGCCTCTGCTTGTCGCCGGCCTCTATCTGGGGGGAGCGGGAGCGCGAAGCGCTCTCGTCGCCGGAGTCGTCGCAACCCTCATCGTCCTTGTCCTTTGCGCCACCGCGTACGTCGACCTCGCCTGGCTATTTAGCGGCGCGATCGCACTCGCGGTCTTCTCAGGCAACTGGCGACAGCTCGGGTTGCCCAACCTCGTCTCGCCGGACCGCCTCCTGCTCGTGGTGGCATTCGTCGCCTTTATCCTGCGCGATCCTTGGCTCGGACGCCGGGCCCGGGTCAACCTCACCTGGACCCACGTCCTGATGCTGCTGGCGGCAAGCTTCGCGCTGTGCTCGGCGATCGTCGCCGGCACGGTGGGGGAACGAGCGGCCCTCTATCCGCTGATCGACCGCTTCGGCATCGCCCCCTTCCTGCTCTTTCTCTGCGCACCCGTGGTCTTCCGCACCGCCCGAGAGCGTCGCATCCTCTCGATCACGTTTCTCCTGCTCGGGGCCTACCTCGGCATCACCGCTTTCTGCGAGGGGGTCGGTCTCCATTTCCTCGTCTTCCCCCGCTACATCCTCGACCCCAGTTACGGGTTCCAGCCCGGGCGCGCCCGCGGCCCCTTCGCCGAGTCGGCGGTCAACGGGGTGGCCTTGTATTACAGCGCGGTGGCGGCGATTGTCGCCTTCGCAACCCTGCGCGAGCGCTGGATCAGGTGGCTCTCGCTGACGGTGGCGACGCTCTGCCTGTTCGATCTCATCTTCACCCTGCAGCGATCGGTCTGGATCGGTGCCGTGGTGGCAACTGCCGTCGCAGCTCTGGCGGTTCCGCAAATGCGTCGCCGCTTGGTCGTCCTCATACCCGCGGCGGTGGTGTGTGTGATCGCGGCCATTGCTTTCCTGCCCGGCCTGCACGGCCAGGTAACCGAACGGGTCAACGACCAACGCACCACCTGGGATCGGAAGAACCTGAACACCGCGGCGGAGAACATGTTCCTCGCTCGGCCTCTGGTGGGGTTCGGCTGGGGGACCTTTCGCGACAGCAGCGAAGATTATTTTCGGCAGAACCCCGACTACCCGCTGACCAACAGCACGGGTGAAGTGCACAACGTCTTCCTCGCCAACGCGGCCGAGTTGGGTCTGGTTGGCACGACCCTCTGGGTGCTCGCCTTCCTCGCCGCTATCGGTGGGGCGATCGTCGTGCGCGGCCCGCCGGCTCTCTACCCCTGGCGGATCGGCCTGCTGGCGATCACGCTGATGTGGCTGATCGTCGCCAACCTGATCCCGATGGTGCAGGGCTTTCCAAACCAGGTGCTTTGGCTCTGGGCCGGGGTCGTCTGCTCGTGGCGCTACTCGGAAGCCCCTGAAGTGGGCTGGGCTCCGGTCGCGCCGGCCCGTTCCGGCTGATCTGGCCGGCCGGCCTGCGAGGCATCGAGCAGGTGCACGAGAGCCAGGAGCATGCAGGTCTCAGTCCAGCGCATATGGGGAATGCGGTTGATCCAGCGTCGGCGACGCTGGAAGTAGAAGAGCCCATCGGACCGGCGCATGTTGTCCATCGTCCAGCGGAAGACCTGCCAAGCCTGATCGAGGCAGTCCGGCACGTACCGCGAGGCGATCGCCAAGGTCTGAATCCCCTGGGCCGCGGACTGGGTGTCGACCGGATACGGCTCGTTGTCGTAGTACTTCGGAAAGCCATCGGCCCCGAAGAGGTTCTCGCGCCAATAATTGAGACCTCGGCGCCATGACTCCTCCGCGCGCTCGTCGACCCCCGCATCGGCGCAGGTGCGAATCGAATCGAGCACGTAGCCGGTATGGAAGCCGTCGACCCAGTCGAGATCCTCCCGCTCCCCGTAGGGCCAGGCCCCATTCGCTCGCTGCCTCTCGATGGTCCAGGAGAGCCCCTCCCGGACCAACTCCGCATAGCTTTCCTCGCCGTGGGGAACAAGCCGGGCGAGGAGTGCGCAGACGTGCGTATTGGCGTTGTGAATCGGGCTCTGGTCCCCCACCAGATACCCGAACCGGGCGCCCGGGGGGTCGACAGTCTGCGGCACGTGGGAGACGAGGAATCGCCCACTGCTGCGCGCCATCGCCAAGAGCCACTCTTCGCCGGTCGCCTCGAAGGCGTCCATCAGGGCCATCCCGGCAAACGAAGTGGCAATCGTGTTCGGGTCGGTCTTGCCATAGAAGAAGACCCGAGACTGAGTATCGAAGGGGTAGCCCCAGCAAGCGTCCTCCCAGCCCGGCAGCCGCATCGACGCCAATAGTCGCGCCGTCTGCAGCAGGCGATCGCGCTGAACCTCGGTATCCAGAAACGGAGAGGCGGAGTACGCCGAAAGCGCCCAGGCAACGGTCGCCGCGTTGCGCGTGGGAGTGATTCCCAACAGGGGACGCAGGTCGAGAGGAGAACGCTTGACGACCTGCATGACGACGCGCCGGCCCAGCGGAGTTCGCCGTGCCAGCGAGATGAAGCGCGTCGCGTTCAAACCCTCGTAGGGATCGGGCCCGATCCAGTCGTGACGGTGCCCGTGATCCTCCAACAGCCGGATCGTGTCGATCAATTCCTGCTGCGAACCACTCATCTTCCCCCTACCTCCTCGCTCTGATCTGGCCGAGCGTGTCGTTTCAGCGCCCGCCGCAGCCTTTCATGTTGCTCAGCCCGCATGAAGGCGCGAAAGGCTGGGTCTTCCACCCGTTCGACCCGCCTCAGCGCCGCACCGACGTAGCCCCCGAGGAACCACAGTCCCGACAGGCCGTAGGGCCGAAAGCGAAAGGCGACCATCAGCGAGCGCAGAGCGATCCAGAGCAGCGAGTAGTGGACGATGTACTGGTAGGCGCCGTGGCGAGCCCGGCCCCTCAGGGCACCCTGCGCGGTTCCGATGTGGCGAAGGTGGCGGACCTCGAGGTCGGAGAAGGTGACGGTGCGAAATCCCTTCATCCGGGCGTAGGTCGTGGTGATCACGTCGGCCCCCAACCTCTCCGGCATCCCCCCGATCGCGTTCAGGCAGGCCTGGCTGTAGATCCGGGCCGGCGCGGTTACCTGGTCGGGCGGGGTTCGCAACAGCCTCCAGCCGTCTCCCTCGGGCTCCACGATCGCACCCCCTGCCATCCCGAGCTGCGGGTCCGCCGCGAACCGGTCCAGGATCTGCGCCAGGTAGTCGGGGGGCATGACGATGTCGCCGTCGAGCTTGCCGATATGGGTGAACCCGGCGGAGCCGGCCTCGCGAAGGCCGAAGTTCCAGGCTCGCTCAGGGCCGGCCAGCACAAGTCGGTCGCGACCATCGCGCTGCGATCCATCGGGGGTGGAGACGACGCGAAGGTAGTCAAGTCGATCGGCATGTTCGAGGAAGCGCCCGCGGGTGCCGTCGCGGGAGCCGTCGTCGACCACAACCCACAGATCCGGTGGCCGCTCTTGGCCTTCGACCCCGGCAACAACCGCATCGACGTGCTCTGCCTCATCCCGCACCGGGGACACCAGCAATAGGCGCTGCCGGCTGGGATCGGATGCGGGGGAATCGGTCATCGCGGGGCGGGTCTCAGATGCATCTCCGTGAGCTGCAGCCGATCCCAGGGAAAGAGCGCGGCAAACTTATACGGCCTCAGTCCCGAGAACAGCGCGGGGTAGGGATCGGTGCCCGTCGGGGTCGGGTCCTGGGTGTAGAGCGAAACCGCGCTGGAGCCGTCGCGCACGATCATGCCGTAGCGCTGAGCCGCCGTCGCGATGGCCCGCAGCCCAGGCGGCAGTCCAAGCGAAGCGACGTGAACGCTCGGGTCGAGGCGGAAACGAGCCCCCTCCGGGATCGCTTCGGAACCGGAGTAGCGACCGTCCGAGCGCTGGGCGGGGAAGGCCACCACTCCCGCCCTTACTTCCGGCACC
The DNA here is from genome assembly GCA_045805745.1 of Solirubrobacterales bacterium. Taxonomy (GTDB): domain Bacteria; phylum Actinomycetota; class Thermoleophilia; order Solirubrobacterales; family 70-9; genus VAYN01. Next base: position 173,688 of record JBJMKP010000001.1, on the reverse strand, counting down.
CCCAGCGCCAGGGCGTGATCGATCCGGCCGCTGCGCAGCTCCGTGGTCGTGATCGTTCCCGCCGCCAGGGGAAGACTGGTTGCGGTTGCCCCCCAGGAGCGCTCTTCGATGATCTTCCCGTCGGGGGAGCGCCGGTCCCGGTAGTAGCCCGGACTTTTCTGGACGTCGGTGATCCGGCCTCCGTGACCGGCAAACCATCTGCCGTTCTGGCGGCGCAGCCGCCAGAACTCCCACATGGTGTCGGTCGAGGGCTGCCAGACGACGAGGTGGCGATCGGTCCCGACCGCAGGCTGAGCCCCGCTGGGCAGCGGGACCTCGGAGACCGCCCGCTGCAGGGCTGGATCCGCACCGTTGATCTGCACCCGAACGCCTGGCTGATCGGCGGCGACGGTGTAGATGGGAGTCGAGTATCGGTCGGTATTGACCATGCTGCCGATCTCTTCCGCCTGTCGCGCCAAGGCGGAGGAAAGGACGTTCGAGTCGGGATCTAGGCTCGCGTCGGTGGGCAGGGGCGTATTCCAGACGGAATCCGGGGCGAAGAACCGCGCGGGCAGCTCCGGCGGCGGCTCCCCCCGCCGACCGTTGGTACTGGTGCCGGTCGTTCCGCCACAGCCTGCGATCGCCAGCCCTGCAAGAAGGGTGAGCAGCACTCGTCTCATCGCAGGTCCGCGCGCGACCCGAGCTCGACGCCGGAGAGGATTTCGCGCCATCCGGCCGAGAGCAGCACCCGTCGCTCGTCGTCCCACGCCGGGTGCACCATCAGTTCGACGTGGCCGCTGCCCGCCGCATCCAGCTCCCGCTCCAGGCCGCTTCCTCCGAGGTCGGGATGGAGGTCCCTCAGCGAGAGAAAACGGACCTCTCCGAACCGCCACTCGACGACCCGGTTGAGGGCGAAGCGGTGGAGGCGCTTGGGGAGAGAGCTGCGACCAGGCGGAAAGCTGTGGGCGGCGCGCACGCTCGCGAGCCTGCCCAGCGCCCGAGTCGAGAGAACGGTCGGGCTGACCTGAATGTGCTCGTGTCCGTCGGCGTGAGCCGGCAACGCGCCGTACTGGTCTGCGAACCCGTCGACCTGATCAGCGACACAGTGATCAAGCAAAGGCCTGACCTTCGGGTCGAAGAGGAACCGGCGGCGGCGTGGGCCGGCAAAGTATTCGCAGGCTTTCCTCTGCCGGACCCCCGCCTCGGTCGCGACTTCCCCTCCCGTGAACGGAGTGGTGAGGTTGAGGTGCAGACCCAGGGGCAGGCGACTCTCGGCGGCCAGCGTGGCGGCACGACGACTGTCGGCCATGAAGGTCATCCCGGAGGCGGCGCTGATCGCCCCCGCGCGCCAGCAGGCCAGGATCGCGTCGGTGACCTCCGCCCTCAGCCCCCAGTCATCGGCGTTGACGATCAGCATCGTCTCAGTCCCAACCGAAGTCCCGTCCCACCAGCGCGTACAACCTCTCGTTGTGCGGGGCGAACTCCGCCCGGAGCCTGTCCCTCAGGTGGGGGGGGATGGGAGCGTAGGAACGGGCGTTCTTGGCTGTCAGGTCGCCGGGCCTGTGGCGGGGAATGTCGAGGAAATCCTGCACCCGAGATACCACCGTTCCCGGGTCGCCGAAGAGATCCTCGGCGGACATGACCAAGACCTGGTCGCGCTCGACGAACTCGAGCCACCTTTCCAGCTGTTCGGCGTATCGGCCGCGAGCCAGGTAGGAGTGGTGCTGATGTGAGAAGGAGCTGTAGTCCGGGTCCGCGAGGATCCTCTCCTCCTCCCCCGCTAGGCGGGTCGATTCTCGTTCGATTGCAACCTCGAAGGGAAGATCCTCGAAGCCGAGAACCGACTCATGGTGATGTTGGGAGTAGGCGCGGTCGATCGGGTTTCGAAGCAGGACGATCAAACGACAGCCGGGAAGGTCCTGAGCCACCCGTTTCGACACCGCCGGGTGGAACAGGTAGTAGGGCGTCGCCTCGCCGCTCAGCTGCCCAGGCCGGCGGCGGCCGAAGTGGGCGCGGTACCAGCCGAGGTTGCGGCTGTAGGCGTGATCGAAGTAGTGAATCTCCTTGGTCGTCGGGGCGGCGATCGACGGGTGCTCGCAAAGATAGGAGTGCAGAGAGGTGGTTCCCGCCTTTTGGGCTCCGATGATGAGGAAGTCAGGCAGTTCGCGACGGCCGGAGTCGAGGCGGCGCAGGGCATGAGTGGTCCCTCGGCGTACGCGACCAAGAGCACTCCTCCCCCACTCGATTCTCCTCGTCTCCACCGGGCCTAGTAGGCTATCGACCCTCTTGACCACCGCGCAGGACGAGCGAACGTTTTCGGCTCCCCCGCCAACCACGCCCAGCTTGGTACGAGCGATGGTCTGGCACTGGCCCCTGGTGGTGGTCTGCGTGGTTCTCTTCACCGCCATCGGCGGCATCATCGGCCTCGTCCGCGACCCGACCTATACGGCGACGACGCGTCTCGCGGTGGGTCGCATCGACATCACCTCACCCGGCGCGCTCTCCGGATATGCGGTTGCCACCCAGGCGCTCGCCACCGGCTACAGCCGCACGGTGACGGCGCTCGCGGTAGTCAAACCTCTCTCCGAGAAAACGGGCATGTCGGTGGAAGAACTGCAGGACAGCCTGACCGGGACTCCGGTCGCGGAAAGCCCGATCTTCCGAGTTGAAGCCAACGCTTCGAGCGAAGACCAGGCGATCGAAGTAGCCAATCAAGCAAGCCGTTCGCTGATTCGCTACGCCGCGCAACTCAACCAGAACAATCCCGACAGCCGTCGTCTCTATCAGCAGTACCGAACCGCTGCAACCCTGAGAAAGGTGGCCAGGCAGGAGCTGCAGACGGCCAAGGAATCGACCTCCTCGTTCCCCACCGCGTCCGAAGCCGTCACCGTGGCGAAAGCACAGAGCGCCTTCGAGGCGGCCAACCTGCGGGTAGGTGCCCTCGAACAGGCTTATACGGCCAGCGTCCAGAGCCAGGCCGCGACCGAGCTCCTGCAGATTCTCTCTCCGGCGACCCGGGCCACCAGCGATCGTGGGTCGACCCTGACGATCCTGCTTTTCGTCGGTCTTATCGTCGGCCTGGTCGCCTCCGCCGCCCTGACCGGCTTCCGCGAGTCGCGCCTGCGGTCCTAGTCTGTCCCGCTAGGGATAGTTGCTGAGTCGCATCTTCATGACCTGAAGGTGGGACCAAGGGAAGGCCGGCATGAACTGCCATGGCATCAGCCCGCCCAGCAGCCCGGGCCAGGGGTTGGCCCCATAGGGCGCCGGGTCCTCGCCGTAAAGGGAAACGCTCCCGGAACCGTCGCGGACAATCAGCCCGTAACGCTGCGCCGCTTCGGCAAGCATGCGGGTGATCGGCGGCAGGCTCAACTTCGAGAGGTCGAGCCGGGGGTCGAGTCGGAGTCGCGCCCCCTCCGGAATCGCAATTGGGCTGGTGTCGTCTCCGTCGCTGCGCTGCGCCGGCCAGGCGACAACGCCCTTGCGGATCTCTGGCAGCGCCAGGGCGAGCGCATGGTCGACCTCCCCACAGCGGACGTCGTCGAGGGTGACCAGTCCGGCGGCAAGGGGCAGGCCGGTCGCCGTCGCGCCCCACCAAGACTGCTGCACCACTCGGCCGTCGGCGTCGGACTGCGACGTGTAATAACCGGGACTTGATCTGACGTCGAGAATCCGGCCGCCATAGCCGGCGTACCAGCCCCCATCGCGAAACTGCAGCCGCCAGAACTCCCACATGGTGTCGGTTGCCGGCTGCCAGACGACCAGGTGCCCGTCCGAGCCGGCGGACGGCCGGGCGTCGGCGGGAAGCGGCACACTCGCCCACGCTTCCTGCAGGTAGCGATTCGGGCCTTCCAGGGCGACCCGCACTCTGGGTTGGCGCGAGGACACGGTGTAGATGGGAACGCTCCACGTCGTGGTGTTGAAGCCGACCCCGTCTTCGCTGACCTGGCGCACCAGCCCTGAGACCATCGACGCCGAGGAAGGATCTAGCGATGCGCCCTTCGCCAGCGGGGAGTTCCAGGGCGAGCGTGGCGAAAAGGGCGGCTGAACGGGACAGGACGCACCGGCGTCGAGGAGACGTGCCGAGGCTACCGCCGAAGGTCGCAGCTTCTGCGCAACCGATGCATCGGCGGCGGCAAGCAGGGACAGCAGAAGAACGAGGGACGCCACCAGGGCGGAAAGGCGCATACCCCTCTTTCGGCAGCGCCCACCGCCGGTATTAGACCCTCAGGGCAGCTGGGAACGAACGTCCATCCTTCGGGCCGGCACCGCGGCCCGAAGGTCTCGAACCCTCTCAGCTCAGGGTCGTCTCGCAATTGACGAAGGTGTTGGTGCCTTTGCCGCCGTTGCAGACATCGGCACTGCCGAAACCAAAGGTCGGTTCGGCGTTGTCGCCGTCGAGTTTGTCATTCCCCTGCCCGCCGATCAGGCTGTCGTCGCCGGATCCGCCGAGGATGTTGTCGTTACCGCCGCCTCCGTCGAGGCTGTCGGTCCCGTTCCCACCGACGACGTGGTCGTCCTGACTGTAGGCCAGGATCGTGTCGTTTCCGGCAGAACCCCAGAGGTTGTCTTTGCCGTTACCGCCGCCGATCCTGTCATCGCCGACACCACCGACCACGTGATCGTCGTCTTTCAGGGCGCAGATGCGGTCGTTCCCACCCATCCCGTAGATGAGGTCTTTGCCTTCGGTCCCGATGATGACGTCTTCGCCTTCGGTCCCGGTCCAGGTGGTGACACCGGTTTCCGGATCGAACGAGGAGGCAGCGCTGTGACTGTCGGCAGCGCCAAAACAGGTCCCGGCGGCTTGAGCTGAAGCTCCGCCCATCGCCAGCAACAGGCTCACTGCGGAAACGCACAATGCCGTTCTAGTCAGAAATCTCACTCTCGAACCCTCCTCACCGGGTCGGAAAACCCACCCCGGACAACTGGTTTTACATCGTTCGCCCAAGTCTATGGTCGGGGCGGCAGGAGGCAAGTCTGGGTGGTATGAAATTCGGACACACTTTTAGAAGTCCTGCGCGAGGATCGCTGCCAGCTCGCGGCCCGATTGCCGCACGTCGAATTCGGCTCGAACCTTTTCGCGAGCGCGCCGACCCAACTCCTCGCGCAGCCTTGGGTCCGCCGCCAGCCTCGCAAGCGAGGAGGTCAGCGCGTCGAGCCGGCCCGGCCTAATCAGAATCCCGTCGACCCCGTCCTCGACCAGCTCGGAGATCCCCATCACTCTGGTGGTAACGACGGGCAATTCCATCGCCATCGCCTCCATCAACACGACGGGGACGCCCTCGGCGAACGACGGCAGGCAGAAGGCATCGGCGGCGGCGAAGTAGGACCTGATCTCGTCCTGCCCGACGGCACCGGCAAACTTCACCGCGCCATCCAGGCCGAGTCGAGCGGCCTTCAGTTCGAGCTCCTCGCGAGAAGGTCCGTCGCCGATCAGGGTCAGGGTCGGCTCGGTGCTTGTCCTTCGCAACTCGGCCAGTGCCTCGAGTAGGAGGCCCTGGCCCTTGAAGGGGACGAGGCGCCCCACGTAGAGAATGGCGAAACCGGACTCGTTCGGGGTATCGGCGGCGACGCTCTTTGGGTCGTACTCGTCGGGATCGACCCCACAGTGGACTACGTGCAAACGCGGCCAGCGCTCTTCCGGTACGAAGGCCATTACCTGACTGCGAGCGAAGTCGCTGATGCAGGCGACGAAGCTTGCCTTCTCCGCCTTTTCGGCAAGGCGGAACCGAGATACGTCGTAGAACTCGTTCGGGCCGTGCATGGTGAAGCTCCAGGTCCAGGCGGGACCGCGGGACGCGGCGTTGGCGTAGTCGGCGGCGAGCATCGCGGCATCGCTTGCCTGGTTCAAATGGTGAGCGTGGACGTGCCGGACGCCCTCTCGCCTGCAGTGCCCCCAGACCATGATCGCCTCGGCAAAGTAGAAACCCCGCCAGAGGCGCGCCTTGAGCCCCCCCGACCCGCCCCGCAATGCCGCCGCAAGGGTCTTGAAGTACGCCCGCGGGGCGCGAAGCGCCCGCGCATGCGCCCCGACCAGCGCCCGGAACCGAAGCGGCAACAACGAGTAGGTCGCCTCGCGCTCGTCGCGGTCCAGGGCCGAAAGGACATCCGAGTCCGCGGCGCGGTGGATCGAGATGGTCCTCACCTCGACCCCGGCTGCCCGCAGAGCCTGGACCTCGCGGGTGACGAACGTATGCGACACGGCCGGGTAGCGGCCGATCACGTAGGCGACCCTCTCGCTCGGTCCCATCGGCTGCAGCCTATTGGGAGTCGCAGCGCATAGGCTCCCCCGCATGCGGGTGGCAATGCTCCTGGAGAACAACCCCTACCCCCAGGACGTGAGGGTCAGAAGCGAGGCCGAGAGTCTGGTCGAAGCCGGCCATGAGGTCACGGTCATCGCCCCGCGGGCGCCGGGTCAATCTCGGCACGAGTCGATCGGCGCCGTCCGCGTCAGACGCTTCCGACTGCCCGAGACCCCGGCCTCTGCCCTGGGCTTCGTCGTCGAGTACGGAATCGCCAACGCCCAGCTCTATCTAGGAGCACTGAGGGCCCTGCTGACCGGAGCCGAGGTGCTGCATCTGCACAACCCCCCGGACACGCTCTTCGGCGTTGCCTTTCTCGCCAGGGCGATGGGCCGCAGGGCCGTCTTCGACCACCACGACCTGGCCCCCGAGCTGTTCGAAGCCAAGTTCGGACCCTCCCGCGTCGCCGCCCTGCTCCGCCTCTTCGAGCGCTTGACCTTCAGCTCCGCCGATCTGGTGCTGGCGGCAAACGAGTCTCACCGCAAGATCGCCCTGGAGAGGGGCAGAAAGGATTCTTCGGAGGTAGTGGTGGTGCGGAACGGTCCTCCTTCGAAGGCCCTGGAGCAGGCCACCGAGCCGCGCCTCGGTCCCCTCGAGGATCCCCACCTCCTGTTCCTCGGCAGCATGGAGAGCCAGGACGGAGTGGACTCGCTGCTCTCGGTGCTGGGCGATCTCCAGCGAGACCACGGCATCGACCGCGCCCGCCTGACCTTTGTCGGCGAGGGCTCCAGGCGAGGCCCGATTGAAGCGGCGGCCCTGACCGCGGGCCTCGGGGACCGGGTCGCGTTCACCGGCCTGATTCCCCACGCGGAGGTCCCCACGCACCTCGCTGCCGCCGACATCTGCATCGACCCCGCCCCCTGCACCGAACTCAATCAGCGCTCGACGATGATCAAGATCGCCGAGTACATGGCCGCCCGCAGGGCAGTCGTGGCCTACCCGTTGGTCGAGACGCAACGGACCGCGGGCGATGCCATCGCCTACGGTCGCTGCGACGACCAAGCCTCTCTAGTCGGGGAGATCGCAGGCTTGGCCCGAGACCCGGACCGGCGCTTGGACCTTGCCGAACGCGGCTACGAACGGGCAAGGGAGCTGACCTGGGACGCCTCCGCGGCCGAGCTCCGCGCCGCCTACGGCAAACTCAGGAGTGCCGGCTGACCGCGCGGTTGAACGAGCGGCGATCCCCCAAAGCGTCGTTGTCGGCGGCGCTGTAGTAAGTGGCCCCTGCCTCGTCCTGCGGCACTGCCTCGATGCGGTCGAGCAACGGCATGGTCTGTTGGAACAGCGTCCAACCGAACTCGAGGGCCCGGCGGTAGACCTCCTCGACCTCGTCGAACTCGGGATAGGTCGAGTAGGTCGCCTGCGCCACGACAGGGCCGTCGTCGATGCCGGGAGTGATCTCGTGAATCGTCACACCATGGCTTCGCTCACCGTTCTTCAGCGCCCAGTTGATCGGCGACACCCCGCGATAGCGTGGCAGCGGGCCATTGTGGATGTTGACTATCCGCCCGAAGGACCGGATAAACGGCTCGGGCAGGATGCGGTCGTAGAAGACCGATACCCCAAGGTCGGCGACGACGTCCTCGCCCGCCGCCTCGGGGAGGTCGCGGTAGTCGCCGCTGTGGACATAGGGGACCCCTGCCGACTCGGCCCAATCGATCAAGGAGTCGGTCCAGGTCGGCTCCGGCACGACCGGGACAACTGCAGCGAGTTCGTACCCCGAGCTCTCTTTGAACCAGCGACCGATGCGGACTGCGAGCGTGCCCTTGCCGAGCACGACGACCCGCTTGGACATTCAGTTGACACCCTTTTTCGTCAGCACAGCCGGCAGGGTCCGCAGCATCAGGCTCACATCGGACCACAGCGACCAGTTGGTCACGTACAGGTAATCGAGTTTGATCATCTCCTCGAAGGGGATTGCGGTCCGCCCCAGGACCTGCCATAGCCCGGTGATCCCCGGGGTGAGGTCGATCCGGGTCCGCCGCCATCCCTCGAGCTGCCGATCCTCGGCCTCGACGATCGGACGCGGCCCGACCAAGCTCATCTCGCCGCGGACCACGTTCCAGAGCTGGGGAAGCTCGTCCAGGCTGGAATGACGCAGGAAACGCCCGACCTTGGTCACACGGGGATCGTGATCGACCAACAGCCAGCCCGGGTCCTTGCTCTCGCCGAGGAGTGCCTCGCGTCGGTCTTCTGCGTCGACGCACATCGTGCGGAGCTTGAACAGCTCGAAGCGGCGACCCCGCCTCCCGATCCTCGTCTGCCGGAAGAAGACCGGCCCAGGCGAGTCGAGCTTGATGGCAATCGCTGCTGCCGCGATCAGAGGAGCGGCCAAAAGGAGCAACAGGGCGGCCCCAACGATGTCCATCCCGCGCTTCAGGGCGCGGGAAGTGCGCGGCAGGACCGGGGGCGTCACTCCCAGTACGGTCACGCCCTCGACCTCGTCGAGCTCCACCGACGGGCCCAGGGCGTCGAACAGCTGCGGCAGGACGCTGAGCTTGACTCCCATTTCACGGCAGAGGCAGAGAAGCTCGAAGATCCGCTCGTCCTCATACTCCTCGTGCGCGACGATCATCCTCTCGACGCCGCGGGACTCGACCAGCGAGCGCAGGTCGACATGGTCGAGTTGGCCGAGGACCGGGAGCTGCAGGCCAGGGAACTCGACGCCCTCGCGAGTGGACAGGACCCCGACCGGTTCGGACGCGTACTCGGGATGGGCCGTGAGCTTGCGGGCAAGGGTTCCGACCTGGCCCTCGGTGCCGACCAGAAGCACCCGTTCGGGCCCGAACAATCCGATCGCCAGCCTGCGCATTGCGATCCGCATGCCCGCCGTGGCCAGCCCGCCGACGATGGCGATCGTCGCCAGGTCGCTCAACTCGATGCTTCCCAGGGGCGTGATCTGGAACAGCCCCAGCAGGATCAGAGTGCCGAGCAGCATGGCGTGAAATATCCACGGCAGGTCGTCGATGATTCCGTGGCTGATGCGCTTGCTGTCCCGGTCGTAGAGACCATACGCCCGAAAGACGAGGAACCAGAAGGGAAGGAAGGCAAGCGCCCACAACAGCTCCCCCGGGTGGTGGGAGACAACCGACGTGCCGAGGACGAGGGCAAAGAGAATCGCGGCAAGGTCACCGAGGAGAAGGAGCCTGCGCACATCGGCGTCTCTCCTACTGCGGCGGTGGCCGATGACTTTATGGCCGGCCGACGCGCCATGACATAGGGCGCGCAGGCTGGACGGGGATTCTCCCACCGGTCGGGGTCTGAAATGGAGTTCCATCTGCCTACCTGATTGCCAACTCGGCATCCGAAGTCGGCTGTGACAGTTGCTCCTTGACCACATTGCGGATCTCGACCTCGCGCCCGCCCTGGCGCAGCGACAGATCGGCAGCCTCCGCCAGCCGCACGACGTTGCGGGCCATCCCGGCACTCGCCACCGGTTCGCGCCCCTCGCGAGCCGCAGCCACAAAGTCGCTCATCTCTTCGGTCAGCGGCTCCCAGGTGTCGATCCGGGGCGAGACTATGTCCCCGGTTCGGTAGGAGAGCTGATGCTCGCCGAAGGTCTCAGGGTCTTTGTAGACGACGCCGTGATCGAAGACGCGCACGGGCTCGGGAGCGCCGTCGTCGTAGACGACCATCTTCTCGCTGCCGACGATCACGGTTCGCCGCAGCTTGCTCGGCGCCAACCAGCTGAGCTCGACGTTGGCAACGATCCCGCTGTCGTAGGAAAGGGTCACGAAGGCGACGTCGGGAATGCCCGGCACGATCGAATCCCGGCCCACCGCCCGCACCTTGGTCGGAGTCTCTCCGAGCCAGTAGAGCAGGATCGAAAAGTCATGCGGACCCAGATCCCAGATCACGCTGACGTCCGGTTGGTGAAGGCCGAGGTTGACTCGGCTGGAAGATACGAAGAAGACCTCGCCCAGCTCACCCGTTTCGGTCATCTTCTTCACCGCGCGTACGGGCGGGCTGTAGACGAAGGTGTGCCCACACATCAGCACCTTCTTCTCTTCCGCCGCCAGCTGCAGCATCAGACTCGCCTGCTCCGAGGACGAAGCGAGCGGCTTCTCGACAAAGGTGTGCTTACCGGCGCGCAGGGCGCGGCAGGCAAGGTCGAAGTGAGTGAAGACCGGGGTCGCGATGACGACGGCGTCGACGTCCGGGTCGCTCAGCACCTGCTCGACGTCGCTGGTCTGTTGCGCCATGGGATATCGGCGGCCGAAGCGTGCCAGTCGCGCGGCATCGAGGTCGCAGATCCACCCGACCTCCGCGTCGTGCATCTCTGCCAGCACCCGCAGCAGGTTCGGCCCCCAGTAGCCGAGACCGACTACCCCAAACCTGAGCGGCGCCTTCCCGTTGTCCGATTCAGTCACTTGTGCACCTCGATTGCCTCCCGTAGTTGACCCACCACATACTCTGCCTCCGCCGCTGACAACTCTGGGAACAGGGGCAGGGATAGCTCCTGCTCTGCCCAGCGTTGGGCGTTGGGAAATGCGTCTCTGCTGGAAGGAAGATCCGCCAGCGGTGGCTGCGCCGGAACCGCTGGGTGGTAGTGGATGCCGGTGCCGATTCCGCGCTCCGCGAGCTGACCCCGGACTCGGTCTCTCTTCTCGACCCGGACCGGGTAGAGGTGGTAAACGCACTCGGCCTTGGGATGCACCCGCAAGACCGGGCAGACGCCGTCCAAGATTTGGTCATAGGTGGCGGCCAACTGACCGCGCCTAGCGTTCCAGCCATCGAGGTGTGGCAGCTTCACCCGCAGCATCGCCGCCTGGATTCCGTCCAGCCGCTCGTTGAAGCCGGCTTCGACATGAAGTCCCTTCTGCGCCTGGCCGAGGTCCCTCAGGCGCCGTACGCGGTCGGCCACTTGCTCATCATTCGTGCAGATCGCTCCCCCGTCGCCGAGGGCTCCGAGGTTCTTGCTGGGGTAGAAGCTGAAGGCGGCGACGGTGCCGAGACCGCCGCTGCGGACTCCTCCCCAGCGGGCCCCATGAGCCTGCGCAGCGTCCTCTACCACCGCCAAGCCGTGACTCTTGGCGAGCGCCGAGATCGCGTCCATGTCGCACGTCTGCCCATAGAGATGGACAGCGACGATCGCTGCGGTGCGGGAACCGATCGCAGCAGCCGCGGCCGCCGGATCGAGAAGACCGGTCTCGGCCTGAACGTCGCAAAAGACGGGGGTCGCTCCGGCATGGAGGATCGCCAGGGCCGAAGCGATGAAGGTGTGAGCGGGAACGATCACCTCGTCGCCGGGCCCGACTCCCACCGCTCGCAGGGCCAGGGAAAGGGCCGCGGTCCCGGAGTTGACCCCGACGCAGCGCTTGGCCCCGCAGAAGTCGGCGAACTCGGACTCGAACCGGTCGACCTCGGCACCGAGGACAAAGCCACCGTCAGCGAGAACATCGGCAAACGCCCTCTGAAGCTCGGTTTCAAGCGGTTCGTGGTGACGCTCCAGGCTCATGAACGGGACCGCGTCCAGCGCCTGACTCGGCATCGGCGAAGTCACCGCACCGCCCCCCCTACCGGCTCGGGCTGCGCCGACTCGCCTTCCAAGGCGCTGAAGACGAGGCGGCTTGCAGGCTGCTGGGGATCGAGGAGGAGGACAGCGGCCTCCCGCCGCGAGCGCACCGAAAGCTTTGCGAAGGCTGAGGTGAGATGGCTCTTGACGGTGCTGCAGGAGAGATAGAGCTCGCGCGCGATCGAGTCGTTGGTCTCCCCGGCGACCGCCAGTCGAAGCACTTGACGCTCGCGATGAGACAGCGAGGCCGGGGTGTCGCGGCGGTATTCCCAGCGCGGCACCACCACCTGGCCGGCGCCGACCGCAAGAAGGGTCGGAACCAGAGCCTCGAGTTCCCGGGCATAGACAATGCCGTCGACGCACGCCTCTCTGGCCGCCCTTCCGACATTGTCATCGGCGGTGAGTGGGACCAACGCCACGAGCGGAATGCCGGCGAAGGCTCGCTTCGTGGCCGACAGCTGAATCCTCGCCTTGCCAGCTGCCACTGGGCAGCAATGCACGAGCACCAGGCCGGCCTGGTCCGCTTCCCCAGCCGGGAAGTCCTTGGCCGAGCGAACTACGGCTGCCACCGGGATCCCCGCCGCCTCGATCTCGGCCGCGATGGAGGCAGCACGAGGATGGTGCCGTCCCAGCACCCCTGCACGCAGCGTCCCGCCGTCGAAGAACTTTCCTCCGATGGCTCCTCCCGGACTTCCGGCCATCGCCACCGATGTTACGAGCGAACGACCACTTGTGCACGAAATTCTGTCGCCATTTCGTCAGAAAGCACTGGCTTTTCGACAATCCGGTACGAAACTTCACCGTTTTTTGCTAGCCAAATCTCTGAGGGGGAGACGAAATCTCCCCCTTCACACGGAGAAACGTGCTAGGAAACCGGCCCTTCTAGATCTGGTGCGGGGAACCTACGATCGCCAGGGCGACCGCGATCGCAATTGCCAGCGTCAGCAGGGCGGTCTTCAAGGGTGCGGGTGGAGCGGCCTTGAACATGGAACAGAAGTTAGGGGCTGGCAGCGCGAACACCTGTGCGTATCGGCACAGTGGACATCACTCACATTTGGCAGGCAATTACGCCCCCATCGCGAAGCGTCGCAGGCTCGATTAGGCGTTTCGCGACAATGGCCTAGTGCCTACCCTGCGGACGATCGGTGTCTACGGCTTCGACCGCGACTCTTTTCTTTCAGCGCTGTCGGCCGCGGGGGTCGACCTGCTGCTCGACGTACGCCAGCGGCGGGGCGTGCGGGGCAGCGAGTACGCCTGGGCGAACGCGAAGCGTCTGCAGGCGGCGTTGGCCGAGGCCGGGATCGGCTACTCCCACCTGAAGGAGCTGGCGCCAACCACCGAGATGCGACAGCTGCAGTACGCCGAGGACGAGAAGCGTGGCGAGGGCAAACGCAGCCGCACCGTCCTCGCCCCCGCTTACGTCGAGCGCTACACCGCCGAGGTACTCGACCAGGTCGACCTCGAGCCGGTCGTCAAATGGATCGGCAGCTCATCGCCGGCGCTGTTCTGCGTCGAGCGCGACCCCGAGGCCTGTCATCGCTCGCTCGTCGCAGAGCGCCTACGAAACGAGTTCGGCTTCGAAACCGAGCACTTGCGGCCGGAGGACTAACTCATCGAGCGGGCGATCACTACCCGCTGGATCTCGTTCGTGCCCTCGTAGATCTGGGTGATCTTGGCGTCGCGCATCATCCGCTCGACCGGGTACTCGTTGACGTAGCCGTAGCCGCCGAGAACCTGGATGGCCTCGATCGTCGCCTTCATCGCATTGTCGGAAGCGAAGAGCTTGGCCATCGAGGTCCACTTGCCGAGGTCGGCCGGGCGCTGGGGCTTGTCGGCCATCGAGCAGGCTTTGTAGAGCAGCTCGCGGGCGGCGGCGGTGCCGGTCTCCATGTCGGCGAGCTTGAACTGGATCGCCTGCAGCTGGTTGATCGGCTTGCCGAAGGCGATTCGCTCTTTGGCGTATGAGTTGGCGTAGTCGGTCGCCCCCTGGGCGATGCCGACCGCCTGGGCGGCGGCGCCGAGGCGGGTGCGCTCCAGGGTGCCGAGCGCGACCCCGAGCCCCTTGCCCTCCTCGCCAATCAGGTTCTCGTGCGGGACGCGGACGTCGGTGAAGGTCGGCGAGCCCGTCGGCGAGCCCTTGATCCCGAGCTTGTGCTCAAGCTTGCCGGGATCGAAGCCTGGCGCATCCTTCTCGACGACGAAGGCGCTGGTGCGGCGGTTCTCGCGGTCGGTGGTGGCGAAGACGACGTAGAAGTCGGCGATCGTCGCGTTGCTGATCCAGGCCTTCTGGCCATTGATCACCCAATCGTCGCCGTCGCGGACGGCGCTGGTCCGCATCGCCGCCGGGTCCGAGCCCGCCTCGGGCTCCGACAGCGCGAAGGCCGGCGACCACTCGCCGCTGGCGCATTTCGGCAGCCAACGTTGTTTCTGCTCCTCGGAGCCGAACAGCTGAATCGGCAGCGTCCCCAGCTCCTGCACCATCAGCATCAATGCCGAGGAGGCGCAGGCCTTGGCGATCTCCTCGACCGCCATCTGCAGCACCAGCGTCCCGGTCCCCATCCCGCCGTACTCGGCGGCGAAGGGCAGACCGAGGATGTCGTGGGAGGCAAGCAGCTCGCGCAGGTCCCAGGGGTATTCGCTCTTGCGGTCGATGTCGCCGGCCCGCGGCGCGATCTTCTCCTGGGACAGCCGGCGGACCATGTCGCGCAGGTCGAGCGCCTCCTGGGAAATCTCGTAGGCGGGGGTGACGGTGTCGACGCTCATGCGCTTCGTGCTCCTTCGGTGGGGTTCGCTTTAGAAGACGGGGGACTCGGTGTAGGTCCCGAAGACCTCTTGCATCGCGGCGATCATCTCGCCCTCGGTGGCCTGGGCGCGGGCCGCCTCGAGGATCGGCGGCATCAGGTTGCCCTCGCCGGCGGCGGCGCGCTTCAGCTCGGCCAGGGCGGACTCGGCGGCGTTTCCGTCGCGGGCGGCCTTGGTCGCCGCCAGGCGCTCGACCTGCTTGCCTTCCAGCGCCGGGTCGATCTTCAGGATCGGCATCGCATCTTCGTCGTCCTGGACGAAGTCGTTGACGCCGACGACGATCCGCCGCCGTTCGTTCAGCTCCTGCTGGTAGGTGAACGAGGACTCGGCGATCTCGCGCTGGGGGAAGTTGCGGCGGATCGCCTCGACCATCCCCCCCAGCTCGTCGATCCGGGCGAAGTAGCCGTAGGCGGCCTCCTCCATCTCGTCGGTCAGCTTCTCGACGAAGTAGGAGCCGCCGAGCGGGTCGGCGGTGTTGGGAACGCCGGTCTCGGTGGCAATGATCTGCTGGGTGCGCAACGCCACCCGCACCGCCTCCTCGGTCGGCAGCGCCAGGGCCTCGTCGAAGGAGTTGGTGTGCAGCGACTGGGTCCCGCCCATCACCGCCGCTAGCGCCTCGAGGGCGGTGCGGACGATGTTGTTGAGCGGCTGCTGCGCGGTGAGGCTGACCCCGGCGGTCTGGGTGTGGAAGCGGAGCCGCATCGACTCCTCCTTGGTGGCGCCGTAGGTCTCCTTCATCTCCCGCGCCCAGATCCGCCGCGCCGCCCGGTACTTGGCGATCTCCTCGAAGAAGTCGATGTGGGAGTTGAAGAAGAAGGAGAGCCGCGGGGCGAAGTCGTCGACGTCGAGGCCGCGCTCGATCGCCCGCTCTACATAAGTGAAGCCGTCCTTGAGGGTGAAGGCGAGCTCCTGCTGGGCGGTCGATCCGGCCTCGCGGATGTGGTAGCCGGAGATCGATACCGGGTGCCAGCGCGGCATCTTCTCGGTGCACCACTCGATCATGTCGGTGACCAGCCGCATCGCCGGCTCGATCGGGAAGCACCACTCTTTCTGGGCGATGTACTCCTTGAGGATGTCGGTCTGGATCGTGCCGCCGAGCTTCTCGGCCGGGACCCCCTGCTTCTCGCCGACCAGCACGTAGAAGGCGAGCAGGATCGCGGCCGGGGCGTTGATCGTCATCGAGGTGGTGACGCCGCCGAGCGGGATCCCCTCGAAGAGCCGCTCCATGTCGGCCAGGGTGTCGACGGCGACGCCCTCGCGGCCGACCTCGCCGAGGCTGCGGACGTGGTCGGAGTCGTAGCCCATCAGGGTCGGCATGTCGAAGGCGGTAGAGAGGCCGGTCTGGCCGTGGTCGAGCAGGTAGTGGAAGCGCTCGTTGGTCTCCTCGACGGTGCCGAAGCCGGCGAACTGGCGCATCGTCCACAGCCGCCCCCGGTACATCGAGGGATATGGCCCGCGGGTAAAGGGATAGGAGCCGGGCTCGCCGATCCCCCCGGCCGCCTCGGGCCCGAGGTCCTCATCCGTGTAGAGCGGCTGGATCTCCTGGCCGGAGATGGTGGAAAACTCGGCGTCTCGTTCGAGCCGCTTCTTGTCGCCGGAGACCTGGCTCACGAGCCAGAGTCTGACAGCGGCTCTGCCGTCAGGCGCTTTTGCCCGCCACGGCGTGCAGCTTCGGCGCCCAGACTTCCTCGAGGAAATCGCTCAGCTCGTCGTTCAGCCGCTCGGGGCTGAGCCGCCACTCGAGGATCGAGTTGGCTTCGACCAGGCGTGAGTTGGGCAGCTCTTCGAGCAGCATCCCGGAGTCGCTGAAGGGGTGCAGCGGGTCGCGCGGGTGGCCGACGACCAGGGTCTGGTGGTCGATCTTCCGCCGCTCCTCGCGATGCGGCGCGGTCTCCCCCAGCAGCAGGCCCTCGAGCACCGCCTGCGAGGGACCGGGCCGCTGGCGAATCCAGTCGAGGCCGATGTCCACCAGGTAGTTGGTGCGCGGGATCAGCGAAGTGGCGAAGGAGACGCCCTCGAAGACCGGCCGCCCGAACTTCAGCCCCAGCATCAGCGGCGTGAAAGCCGCGGCGACGAAGGAGAGCGCGTTGTCGAGGACCGGCATCTCGATGAACAGCGCCTGCGCCCGCTTCGGGTAGTGAACCGCCAGCTCGAGGGCGATGTTGGCGCCCAGCGAGGTGCCGCCGATCACCGCCTTGTCCTCCTCGAGGTGGTCGAGCAGCGCCACCACCTGACGGGCGAAGAGCGGCATCGAGTAGAGGCGCAGGTCTTCCGGGCGGTCCGAGCGGCCGTGGCCGAGCATGTCGATGGTGACCACCCGGTTGCCGCGCTCGGCCAGCTCGGGGCCGAGCCGGTCGAACATGTGGCGGTTCATCAGCAGGCCGTGGACGAGGACGATCAGCCGCTCGCCCTTGCCGTAGACGTCGTAGCCGATCCGGTGGCCCTCGTAACGGAACTCTCCCATCGGCCAGATGGTACGCCCCGGAGCGCCGGCGGTCACCCCTCGAGCGCGGTCTTCGGCAGCTCGCGCAGGCGCGGGATCGGCGAGGGGATCAGCCACAGCACCCCGGCCAGCGCGCCGATCGCCGTCACCCACATCGTCGTCTGCAGGCCGATCACGGTCGCCAGCAGGCCGCCGGCGAGGGCGCCGAGCGGCCGCACCCCGTAATTGACCAGCAGAAAGGCGCCCGAGACCCGCGCCCGCAGGCGGTCCGGGACGGCGGCGGCCCAGAGGGCGCCGAGGCCGACGTCGAGCAGCATCACCCCGATCCCGTTGAAGAACTCGGCGACGATCAACAGGGCGAGCGACAGGTGCGTCATCCCTCCCGCCAGTGGCACCAGCAGCAGCGGCGCCGGGGTGAGGACGAACCCGAAGATCAGCGCCGGGCCGAGCCCGAACCGGCGGCTGAGCGGGCCGGCCAAGGCGGCGCCGAGCATGCATCCGACCCCGCCGACCGCGAAGGCCAACCCGATCGCGCCGGCGCCGATCCCCAGCGTCTCGGTCGCGTAGAGGACGAGGAGCGCGTAAAAGCCGAAGTTGAAGAGGTTGAGGGTCGAGGCGGCGAGCAGGCAGGCGCGGATCGCCGGCGTGCGGGCCAGGTAGCGGATGCCGGCGACGGTTCCCTCCCCCTCCGGCGGGGCGTCCGCGTCGGCCGGTTCCTCCCGCACCTCCGCGCGGCCGACGAAGAAGGCCGAGGCGAGGTAGGAGCAGGCGTCGAGGAAGAGGGCGAACGGGGCGCTGAACCAGTGGACCAGGAGGCCGGCGACGCTGTTGCCGGCGACGATCGAGACCGCCCGGCTGCCGTTGAGGAGCGAGCCGGCATCTAGGTACTCGTCGCGGACGACGAGGCGGACGAAGACGACGTTGTAGGCGACGCCGAAGAGGACGCTCAGCGAGCCGGCGGCGAAGGCGACGACGTAGAGCTGGGCCAGCGACAGGACGCCGAGTAGCGCCGCTGCGGGGATCGTTAGCAGCAGCAGGGCGCGGACCAGGTCGGCGGTGACCATCAGCGCCTTGCGCCGCCGGTGGCGATCGGTCCAGGCGCCGAGGTGGATCGAGAAGAGCAGGTTCGGGGCGACCGCCGCCGCGCCCAGAAGGCCCATCTCGGCGGCGCTGGCGTTCAGCTCCAGCACCGCCAAGAGCGGCAACGCCAGCAGGGTGATCTCGTCGCCGAACAGCGAGATCGTCTGCCCGGTCCAGAAGTTGCGGAAGGAGCGGTTCCTGCGCAGCAGCGGCGGGATCGGCGGCCGCCGCACGTTCAGTCCCGGCGCTCTGGCTCGGCCAGCGGAAAGGCGAGGTTGACGAGGCTGACCGGGCGGCTGCCCGCGGGGGGCGGCGCCGGGTCTTCGAGCCGTTCCAGGTACGGCTCCAGCAGGTCGCGGATGCCGGTCTCGATCTGCTCCAGCTCGGCCGTGGTCATGTGGACCAGGTAGTCGCCGAAGAACGAGGCCGCGGCCCACTCCCGCGGCTCGGAGGGCTGGCGCTCGAGCCACTCGATCGATTTCTCGAAGTAGCGCTCGAGCACGACTCGGGAGAGCATCGTCCCCGCTGCCCGCGCCTCCTCGCTCTCCCCCAGCTCAGGCCATTCGGTCGAGAGTGCGGTCGCCCGCCAGGGTCGTTCGCGGCCGCGGCCGCCGCCCGCTTCCTCGACCAGGCCGTACTTCGCCAGCTGGCGCAGGTGGAAGGAGCAGCTGGCCGGGCTCTCGCCGATCTGCTCCCCGGCCTGGGTGGCGGTCAGGGGACCGCCCCGACGCAGCAGCCCGATCAGTTCCAGCCGGGTCGGGTGCGCCATCGCCCGCAGCGCCCGCGGGTCGGTGAGGGTGACGGTTCGCCTCTCGGCCATTGTCGAAAGGTAGCTTTCGAAAGACTTCTTTTCAAGCCTCTAACGCGGCGTCATGATCGCCACCGGCAGGGAGAGGCCGGCGCTGCGGCGCAGGGTGGCGATGCGGCGGCCGGGCTGGACCGCGTCGCGGGGCTCGCTCGCTCGCTCGCCGAGGAAGGCGACGGCGGCGTCGAGGTCGGGAGCGACGAAGGCCAAGCCCCAGAAGAAGGCTGGTCGGTCTCCCCCCGCCCGCTCGGTCGCCTCAGCCGGCTCCTGGACTGCCTCGAGGATCGACTCGCCAATCCGGAAGAAGGCCTGACGCGGGGCGCCGGCTCGGGTTGGCTCCTCGCGGACGCGGCGCAGGTCGAGGCCGGCCGCCTCGAGGGCCGCGACGGTGCGGTCGAGATTTGAGGAGATGGCGACGACGTGGTCGAGCGCGGCGATCCCGTTGGGATGGGACGGTGGCGCCTCTGGGAGCGGCCGCTCCGAGCGCGTCGTCGGCAGCCCGTCGAGCTCGGTCGTGTCGAGGCCGCGCAGCGACCAGCCGGTGAGCCCGCGCCCTTCGGCCGGCGCAAACCGGATCCGCACCTCGCCGACCACGCAGAGGTCGTCCTCGATCGTGAAGCCGCAGGCGCGCCAGGCGTCCGCGCCGTCTCCCACCACCAGCTCGTCGAGCGTCACCACGATTGCAACCGTAGCGACGGATGCTCAGCTCGAGACGGCGGCGGCCTCGCGCTCCAGCACTGGGATGACCTTCTCGACGAAGCAGTTGACCAGCTCGGGGTCGAACTGGGTCCCGGCGCCTCGCTGCAGCTCCTCGACCGCTTCCTCAGTGGACATCGGCGTTCGGTAGGGACGGCCTTCGGTCATCGCGTTATAGGCGTCGCAGATGAGGATCGCGCGGGCGCCGCGGGGGATGTCGCGGCCGGCGAGCTTGTCCGGGTACCCCTCGCCGTCCCAGCGCTCGTGGGTCGAGCGGACCAGGTTCGCCACTGGCCCCAGCGCCGGCGCCGCCTCCAGGACCCGTTGGCCGATCTTCGGGTGCTTGCGCATCAGCTCCCACTCCTCGGCGGTCAGCTTGCCGTCCTTGTGGAGGATCTCGTCGGGGACCGCGATCTTGCCGATGTCGTGCAGCTCCGCCGCCCGGACGATCACGTCGATCTCCTCGGCGTCGAGGTTGAGCTGGCGGCCGAAGACCGAGGCGAGGTGGCCGACGCCGTCGAGGTGGCGCTCGAGCCCCGGCTCGCGCTCGTGCAGCACCCGCAGCAGGACACCGCGGGTCTGGCTGCGGGCGGAGTCGGCGCGACGGCCCTTTTTCGCGTACATGCGGCGGTCGGCGAGGCGCAGCGCATCGGTCGGGGAGACGACCTCGACCGGGATCAGGACCTTGCCCCAGGAAGCGCTGATCGCGAAGCCGGTGCCGCGGTCGGTGAGCGCCTCCTCCGCCCCCTCGCAGATCTCATCGCCGGAGTGGCCACCGGTCGGGGCGAGGATGCAGAACTCATCGCCGCCAAGGCGGTAGGCGGTGCCGAGGGGTTTCACCGAGACCGCCAGCTGCTGGCCGAGCCGACGGAGCAGGTCGTCGCCGGCGGGGTGGCCGAAGCTGTCGTTGTAGGCCTTGAAGCCGTCGAGGTCGTACAGGGCCAGGACCATCGTCTCGGGCGGGCTGGCGACGGCGACGCGCTCTAGGTCCGCCATCAGCGCGCGGCGGTTGGCGAGGCCGGTGAGGTCGTCGGTCAGCGCCTCCTCTTCGCTCGCCTCGAGCATGCCGGTGTTCTGGTTGAAGGTGATCAGCAGCCGTGCCAGCACCGCGACCAGGCAGGCGCCGGCGAGGACTACGGCGATGGTGTCGACGGCGAGGAAGCTGGCGGCGATCAGCAGGGAGATGCTGAGAATTGCCATCGCCAGCGGCACGGCGATGCGGCGGCGACCGCCGGCTGCGACTGCGGCCTCGGCCTCGGCGGCCGGCAGCCAGGAGACGAGCGCCAGGAGGAGGAAGGCGAGCGGCCAGCCGACGCTGGCGGCGTTGAGCGCCACGGTCGACTGTCCCCCGGCCGAGAGGTAGATGACGTCGCAGGCGGCGAAGAGCAGTAGGGCGACGGCAATCAGCAGCCAGGGTCCGCTGGCGCGCCAGCGAGAGATAGAGAAGGCACCGCTCAGCAGGCCCAGCAGGACGAGGTCCATGCACGGGTAGGCGAGGCTGACCCCCACCCCCAAGGCGCTGCCGCCGAGCGCTTCGACCACGGGCGGGAAGATCAGCGCCGCCGCCACCGCGGCGACCGCCAGCGCCCCGATCAGCGCGTCGACCCAGGCGAGGGGGTCGAGGTGGGCGATCCGGGCTCGCAGCAACAGCACCAGACCGAGGAACGTCGCCGGGTAGAAGGCGAGGAAGCCCGCGTCGGCGGGCGAGGGGAACGGGGCCGGTTCGGCGTAGTAGAGGACGACCGAGTAGTAGGTCTGCCCCAATGCCCAGAGCAGCAGGCCGGTGCCGAGGGCGAGCCAGGCCCGCCGCTCAGCCGGCATCCGCAGCGCGCGCCAGAGAACGATCGCGGCGGCACCGAGGACGACGACGTCGTAGACCCAGCGCCCGACCGCGTCCTGCAGCCCTTCGCCGGGCAGTTCGCCGACCACGACGACGGCATAGAAGGCGAGCAGGGCGGTCAGCAACCCGAGAGCGCAGAAGGCGACCAGGCGCGAACGGTCGAACTCACTAGACGATTTGTCCACCTCCAGTAGATCGGCCGGTTTTTCCAATGACTTGAGCCGTACCATGCGCCGCCGTGCCGTTCCTCTTCTTCGCCGCCATCGCCCTGATCGGGGCCGCGATCCAGGCCCATCGCCAGCCCAGGCCGCGAAGTACCGGGCGCACGCTGGAAATCTTCCTGATCTGGTGGATGGTGGTCGCGGTCGGGGTCGCCGCCATCTTCGGCTCGATGTTCCACTTCTTCGACGGCCCCGACACGGCCCGCGAAATCGGCTACACCAACGGCGATGGCGGCTTCCAGACCGAGGTCGGATTCGCTGACCTGGCGATCGGCATCCTCGGCGTCCTCTGTGCCCGCTTTCGCGACGGCTTCCTGCTCGCCGCAGTGATCGCGGTCTCGATCGCCTACCTCGGCGACGCCTACGGCCACCTGCACCAGGCGGCGATCCATGACAACCACGCCCCTGACAACACCGGGCTGGTGCTTTGGGCGGACTTCATCGCGCCGCTGGTCGCAATCGGGCTCTACGCGGCTAGCCGGCGGATGCAGGCCGCGCGAACTCGTCCCGCCGCTTGATCAGCAGCCACTGCGGCTTCTCTCCCCCGCGGGTTCGCTGCAGCGCGAAGCCGCCCTCGAGCTTCTCGCCGTGGAGGACGAAGACTGCGTGGCCGCGGTCCAGCGCCTCGGGCCAGGGGACGCGCCCGCCCTGCTCGTAGGTGCCGCGGTCCCAGATCTTCACCTTGCCGCCGGCGATCTCTCCCTCGAAGGAGGCGTACTCGATCGAGTGGTCCTCGACCTGGATCGCGAGGCGCTTGTCCGCGGGGTCCATCGAAGGTTCCTTCGGCACCGCCCAGGAGCGCATCGTCCCGTCGACCTCCAGCCGCAGGTCGAAGTGATGGGCGGTGGCCCAGTGCTCCTGGACGACAAAGGCCCCGGCGCTGACCCCGCGGACGGCGAACTGCTCATGGCCCTCGACCTTCGCCGGCTCGACTTCGACGGCCTCGACCTCGGCGGCGGGAGGTCCCGTTTCCAGGAAGGCGACCAGCTCGTCAACCCCAGCCGCCGGCCCCTCGGCGTGGACCCCGACCGTGCCGTCGTCGTCATTGCGCACCCATCCGAGGATGCCCAACTCCCCCGCCTTCTCCACCATCGCGTCGCGGAAGAAGACGCCCTGCACTTTGCCGCGAACAGTGGCCCGAATTCCCTGTTTTTTCTCGCTCACTGCGGCAAGGATCGCACTAGGCACCGGGTGCCTTGTTTAGACGCCCGGCGCAGCAGGTAAGAACAGAGGTGTTAACCAGTCGCGGAGAGGCGCCGGAATGAAGGTCTTGCTCGCTACCGACACTGTCGGAGACGTCTTCGCCTATACGGTCGAGCTCGCCTCGACGCTTGAAGCTGGTGGGGTCGAGGTCGTCGTCGCGACGATGGGACCGCGGCTGCGTCGCGAGCAACGCGAACTGCTGCCGGCGAAGGTCCACGAGAGCGGCTACCGGCTGGAGTGGATGGAGGACTCCTGGGTCGACGTCGCCGCCGCCGGCCGCTGGCTGCTGATCCTCGAGGAAGAGGAGCGGCCCGACGTCGTCCACCTCTGCTCCTACGCCCACGGGGCGTTGCCTTTCAAAGCGCCCAAGGTCGTCGTCGCCCACACCTCGGTCCTCGCCTGGTGGCGGGCGGTGCACGGATCGGACGCGCCGCCGGAATGGGGGCACTACCGCGAGCAGATGGCCGCCGGCCTGGCCGGTGCCGACGCAGTGGTCGCGCCGACGATGGCGATGCTGAAGGAACTCGAACGCGACGCCGACCTGCACCCGGGCATCGCCACGGTAATCCGCAACGGCCTCGCGCCGCCGACCGCAGCCAGCGACGTCGGCAAGAGCGCCCTGGTGCTGGGAGCGGAGCGCCAGTGGGACCTGGCCAAGAACCTGGCCACCCTCGATGCAGCTGCCGCCCGCCTCGCTTGGCCGGTGACCGTCGCCGGCGACCTCGGCCCGACCGGCAGGCTCCGCTTTGCCGAGAGCACCGGCTCCCTCGGCCCCTCAGCCCTGTCCGAGCTGCGACGCAGCGCCTCGATCTTCGCCGCGCCGACTGCCTACGAGCCCTCCGGGCTTGGGATCCTCGCCGCCGCCCGCGAGCGCTGCGCCCTGGTGCTCAGCTACATCCCCTCGCTGCGCGAGCTCTGGACAGATGCGGCGATCTTCGTCCAGCCCAACGACGAGCGTGCCCTGCACGAGGTGCTGGAAACGCTGATCGGCGACCGCCACCTGCGGGGCGAGCTGGCCGAGCGGGCCCAACAGCGGGCAGGCGAACTCTCGATCCAGCGCACCGCGCGCGCTTACCGCCGGCTCTACCGGCGGCTGGTGGGGGCCGAGGCGGCAGCGGCCGCCTGACGGGCCTCACGGCTTAAATTGAAGAGATGCCCGACGAGCCGGTCGAAACCCTCTCGGGCGACGCGACGCTTGAGCTGCCCGAGTTCGATTCGCCCCCGGCCGATCCGCTGCCGCTGCTGGAGACCTGGCTTCGGGGCGCCGAGGAGATGGGCGTGCGGGAGCCGCGGGCGCTGGCCCTGGCAACCGCCGACGGCAAGGGACGGCCGTCGGTGCGGACCCTCCTCGTCAAGCAGCTGACGCCCACCCTCGTCTTCTCCGGCAGCTACGAAAGTCGCAAGGGCCGCGACCTGGCTGCCAACCCCCGCGCCGCGGGGATCCTCTACTGGCGCGAGACGCTGCAGCAGATCACGATCGAGGGGCCGGTCGAGCGGCTGAGCGAGGAGGAGTCCGACGCGCTATTCGCCGAGCGGCCTGCGGCGGGACGGGCGACGACTGTGGCCTCGGACCAGGGAGCGGCACTCGCCGACCCGGACGCCCTGCGAAGCAAGGCCGACGAGCTCAACGGCGCAAAGCTGCGCCGCCCGCGGAACTGGGGCGGCTACCGCCTTGATCCCGACCTGATCGAGTTCTGGCACGGCAGCCCAACCCGCCTCCACCGTCGCCTGCTCTACACAAAGGACCAGGGCGGCTGGAGCCACCAGCGCCTGCAGCCCTAGCCGCGGGTGCCGCCCTCGCTCCCGTCCGGCGACCAGCCGGGGCCGCGGAAGAGGTAGCCGCAGCGCTCGTGCCAGCTCTTGGCGTGGCGCACGTCGTGGGCGATGGCGATGAACTCGTGGAAGGCGACGTGGGTCGGCCGGAAGCTGCGTATGTTCTGCGTCAGCCCGTAGCGGACTCGCTCGGTCTCGCCCTGGAAGGTGCCGAAGATCCGGTCCCAGACGATCAGGATGCCGCCGTAGTTGCGGTCGAGGTAGACCTCGTTGGAGCCGTGGTGGACGCGGTGGTGCGAGGGCGTGTTGAAGAAGAACTCGAACCAGGCCGGCATCTTCTTCACCCGCTCGGTGTGGATCCAGAACTGGTAGATGAGGCTAATCGCCTGCTGGGTGAGGATCATCCAGGGAGCGAATCCGAGGAGCGCCAGCGGCGCCCAGAAGGGCAGCGCGGTCATCGGCGTCCAGGTTTGGCGCAGCGCGGTCGAGAGGTTGTAGTGCTCGGAGGAGTGGTGGACGACGTGGCTGGCCCAGAAGAGCCGCATCTCGTGGTGGATGCGGTGGAACCAGTAGTAGGCGAGGTCGTCGGCGAAGAAGAGAAGGACGTAGGTCCACCACATGTCGGCCGGCATCCGCAGCGGCGTCAGCTCGTACAGGCCGACGTAGACGAAGACCACGACCAGCTTCCAGACCGCGTTGATGAGGACGTTGCCGCCGCCCAGCGTCAGGCTGGTGCGGGTGTCGCGCGCCTCGTAGCCGACCAGGTCCTCGTCGCGCGCGTACTTGAACGAGAGCAGCTCGACTACGAGCAGCAGCACGAAGGCGGGAATCGCATAGAGGATCAGCTGCGCCGCCGTCAAGCGTAGAGGTCTAGAGGTAGCCGAGGGGGTCGGTCGGGACGCCGTTGACCCGCACCTCGAAGTGGAGATGGGGGCCGGTGCTGTTGCCGGTGTTGCCGCTGAGGCCGATCACGTCGCCCTGGCTGACGGAGGCGCCGACCGAGGTCGCGAAACTCGACTGATGGGCGTAACAGGTTGAGAGCCCACCGCCGTGGTCGACGCAGGTGTAGTTGCCGTAGCCGCCGCTTTCGGCCTCGGACTGCATCAGGATCACGGTCCCGTCGGCCGCGGCGCGGATCGGCGTCCCTTCCGGCACGGAGATGTCGATCCCCTCGTGCATCCGCCCCCAGCGGTAGCCGAAGGGCGAGGTGACGGTGCCTTCGACCGGCCAGATGAAGCCGGCGGCGCTGGCCGAGGGCAGCGGACCGGCGGGCAGCGGCATGCCGCCCGTCGCTTCGGCGATTTCCTCAGCGATCGCGGCGCGCAGGTCGGCGGCGACTTCCTCGTGCTGGTCGAGCTTGCCCTGGATGCCGTTCAGCGCCTTGCGGCGCTTGCCCCGCGCCGCGACAAGTGCGCCTTGGCGCGACTCCAGGGTCGAGCGGGTCGCGGCCAGTCGCTGCTCCTTGGCGGCGATCTGGTCGCGCGCCTTTTCGATCGTCAGCTTCGAGGTCTTCCGCACCCGGACCAGCTTCTTGGCTTCGTCGCGCAGGCTCCGCACCCGCTCGGCCAGCTTCTGGTCGCTTTCGTTGATCGCGTCGAGGTACTCGGTGCGGGCGACCATGTCGCCGTAGTCCTGCGAGCTGAGGATGACCGTGGTGATGTCGGGCGAGCCGTGGGTGTAGATCGCGACCAACCGCTCGCGGAGGTTGACCAGCGCTCGCTTGAGCCTCCCGCGCAGGCTCTCGAGCCGGTCCAGCGCTTCGCGCAGTTCGGCTTCGGCCCGGTCGAGTTCGGCCTGCTTGCTCGCCAGCTCGGCTTCGGCCGCGGCCTCCTGGTTGCGCAGCGCCGAAACCTGCCCTTCCAGAGCGGAGATTTCGTCGCCCATCGCTTCGATGTCGGAGGTGAGGACGCCCTTCCGTTCTTCAACCGCGCCGATCTTGCCTTCGACCGCTTCCAGCTTGTCCGAGTTGCTCTTGGCAGGGGCGCTCGCGACCGCCACCAGGCAGGCGAGCAGCAGGGCAAGCGCCGTCGCCGAGAGCAGCGAAAGCCGGCGCCGGCGCGGTTTTGCGGTCGGATTGGGCATGAGAGAAGAGAAAAGCCGGCATAGGCGCCGGCTTCCCGTAAACCGTAGGCGGGTGAAAAGGCTCGCGCCGGGCGCCAAGGCGCCCTGCAAGCGCGGTTGCGGCGCCTACTTGGCGGCGCCGCCCGCCCCGCTCAGGCCGGGATGCACCCCGCGACCGATCGCCTGGGCATCGACCATCTTCTGCAGCAGGTCGAGCAGCCGCTTGCGGTCGGCGGCGGCCAGGCCGCGGGTCAGCTCGTCCTCGTGCTGCTTGGCGATCTTGCGCCCGCGCGCCAGGGTGTGCTTGCCCTCGGGAGTCAGGTAGAGGGCGCGGACCCGCCGGTCGTCGGGATCGGGACGGCGCTCGACCAGCCCGCGCTGCTCCAGCTCGTCGACCAGGGCGACCATGCGGCTGGCGGGAACCTCGATCGCCTGGCCGATCGCCTGCTGCGAGCGGCCTTCGGCAGCGTCGACCAGGTTGAGGATGCGGAAGAGCGGCGGGTTGATGCCGGCCGCGTCGATCCGTTCGGCGAACTGCCGTGAGGCGTGGATGCCCACCTGGGAGAGGAGGAAGGCGAGCGTCGAGGGCGCCCGGTCGCCGTTGATGCGATTCTCGGTCATTGCGCCAGGAAGCTTACCCAGATTACTTTTTGATATGAATAGTTTCTCTCTGGAACCTTTCCAGCTGTAAACCAGTCGTAAAGATCTTTCACACGGAGGTAGCTCCGCATGACCCGTCATCTCGCCCGCCTCGCCGATATCGCCTACCGCCGCCGTGGCCGCATGGTCCTCGCCTGGATCGTCGCGACCGTCGTCGTGATCGGCCTCGGCTCCGCTTTCGCCGGAGAGTACGAAGCCGACTACAACACCCCGGGCTCGGATTCGAAGGCGGCGAGCGATCTGACCGAACGCGAGTTCGGGGGCTATTCGGGCCAAGAAATCTACGTCGTCTGGAAAGACCCCGCCGGGGTGAAGAGCCCGGCTTCGCAGCGCCGGATGAACGCCTTCTTTAAGCAGACCGAAGGGATCGAGGACATCGAATCGCGCAACGCGATCCGGGTCTCCGACGACGGCACGATCGCCACCACCACCCTGCCTCTGACCGTGCCCGGCTGGCAGGTGAAGAAGGAGCAGGGCGAAGAACTGATCGACGCGGCCGAATCGAACAGCGCCGGCGGCCTCGAGATCAAGCTCGGCGGCGAAGCGATCTACACCGCCCAGGAATCGAGCAGCCCGGAGGGCCTCGGCTTCCTCGGCGCGGCGATCGTGCTGCTGATCGCCTTCGGCTCGCTGGTCGCCGCCGGGCTGCCGCTGGCGATCGCCCTCGTCGGCCTCGGCATCTCCTCCGGCGGGCTGATCGTCCTACTGGCAAACGTGATCGACGTCCCCAACTGGACCACGGCGGTCTCGGGGCTGATCGGGATCGGCGTCGGCATCGACTACGCGCTGCTGGTCCTGACCCGCTTCCGCTCGGCGATGAAGGACGGCAAGGACCGCCACGACGCGGTGGTCGAGGCGGTCACCACCGCAGGGCGCAGCGTGATCATCGCCGGCTGCACCGTCGTCGTCGCGATCCTCGGCCTCTTCCTCACCGGGCTGCCGTACATGTACGGGGTAGCGATCTCGGCCGCGCTCGCGGTGCTGGTCGTGATGCTGGCCTCGATCACCCTGCTGCCAGCGCTGCTCTCCTACCTCGGGCCGAACGTCGACCGCCTGCGGATCCCGCTTCTAGGCCGCAGCCTCGACGCCAAGGAAGACGGCGAATCGCCCGCCGCCCGCTGGAGCCACGCCGTGCAGCGACGCCCCTGGACCGCGGCGATCGTCGCCACCGCGATCCTGCTGGCGCTCGCCGCCCCGGCGCTCGGCATGCGCCTCGGCTTCCCCGACGCCGGCAACGACCAGCCGGACACGATGACCCGCCAGGCCTACGACCTGATCAGCGAGGGCTTCGGGCCTGGCGCCAACGGGCCGCTGGTGGTCGCCGTCGAACTGCCCGACTCGGGAGGGAAGGCGGCCGTTGCCGGCCTCGTCTCGGCCCTGCGGGAAGAGGAGGGTGTTGCCTACGTCCCGGCCGCGCGCTTCAACTCCGACGACACCGCGGCGATCGTCACCGTCATCCCCACCACCTCGCCCCAGGACGAGGCGACCTCGGAACTGGTCGACCGGCTGCGCGGAACGGTGATCCCGGCCGCGGTCGGCGACTCGGGCATCAACGTCCTGGTCGGCGGAGTCAACGCCGCGCTCGAGGACCAGAGCTCCTTCATCACCGGCCGCATGCCGTGGTTCATCGCCGGCGTCGTCGGGCTCTCGTTCCTGCTGCTACTGGTTGCCTTCCACTCCCCCTTCATCTCGCTCAAGGCAGCGGTGATGAACCTGCTCTCGGTGAGCGCCGCCTACGGGGTGATGACCCTCGTCGCCCAGGGCGGCGCAGTCGGCGAACTGATCGGGATCGACCACGAAGTGCCGATAGCGCCGTTCATGCCGGTGATGATGTTCGCGATCCTCTTCGGCTTATCGATGGACTACGAGGTCTTCTTGATCTCGCGGATCCGCGAGGAGTACCTGAAGGACGAAGACACCCGCCGGGCGGTCGCCGACGGCCTCGCCAAGACCGCCCGGGTGATCACCGCGGCGGCGGCGATTATGGTCGTCGTCTTCCTCGCCTTCGTCGCCTCCCCCGAAGTCTTCCTCAAGCTCTTCGGGATCGGGCTGGCGGCGGCGATCTTCCTCGACGCCACCCTGGTGCGGATGGTCCTGGTGCCGGCGGTAATGCAGCTGCTCGGCCCGCGCAACTGGTGGATCCCGGACTGGCTGGAGCGGATCCTCCCCCGCATCGAGGTCGAGCGTGAGGCGCCGCAGGTGGCGACGGAGAGCGGGTCCTGAACAGCGCCGCTTGACCCGGTCCCCCACGAAGACGTAGAAAGGGATGTCAAGCAAACGAAGGAGACATAGTGGACCTGCGGCAGAAACATCGGGCGATGTGGGCTTCCGGCGACTACCCCTCGATGGTCGAGACCTTCCTCCTGCCGCTCGGCCCACGCCTCGTCGAGGCCTGCGGAATCGGCCCCGGCCAGCGCGTCCTCGACGTCGCCGCCGGCACCGGCAACGCGGCGATCGTCGCCGCCAAGACGGGCGCCGACGTGGTTGCCAGCGACCTCACCCCCGAGCTTTTCAAGGCCGGCCGGGCTCGCGCCGAGGCCGAGGGGGTCGAGCTCGAGTGGGTCGAGGCCGACGCCCACGACCTTCCCTTCGAGGACGCGAGCTTCGACGTCGTCATCTCCTCGATCGGGGTGATGTTCGCCCCCTTCCACCAGAAAGCCGCCGACGAGCTGATTCGGGTCTGCCGAGCCGGCGGCAAGATCGGCCTCCTCAGCTGGACGCCCGAGGGGATGATCGGCGCCCTCTTCCGCGCCATGGGCCAGTTCATGCCGCCCCCACCCGAAGGCGCGCAGCCGCCGCCGCTCTGGGGTGGCGAGGACCACCTCCGCGGCTTGCTCGGCGAGCGGGTCGAGCTGGAGTCGATCGAGAAAGGCGTCCTCGAGGTCACCGCCTTTGCCCGTCCCGACGACTACGGCGAGCACTTCAAGCAGCGCTACGGCCCGACGATCGCCGCCCGCGCCAACGCCGAGAAAGAGGGCCGCGCCGAGGAGTTCGACCGCATTCTGAGCGAGTTCTGCGCCGAGTGGAACCAGGGCAGCGAGGACGACGCCCGCTTCGAGATGGAGTACCTGCTCACCGTCGGGCCCAGGCTCTGATGCCTGCGATCGTTTTCCCGCCTCAGCCGGGAACTAGACTCGCGCTCATGCCGACCGAGAGTCGTTCCCTCCGCGCCCGTGTTCCCCTGATCGCCGCCCTCGCGGTCCTGAGCCTGGCGTTGTTTGCGCCGCAGGCCCTGGCGCGGTACGTCTACACGGGCAACTACGACACCGACTCCGTCTCGGTGATCGACACTGCCACGAACCAGGTCGTCGGCAATCCGATCCCGGCCGGCAACGGCCCGTACAGCATGGCCGTCACCCCGAACGGCCAGACCCTTTATGTGGCGGGCGAAATCAGCGAAGACCTGACGGCGATCAATACGCAGAGCAACCAGGCGGTCGGCACGATCCCGCTCGGAATCCAGCCGGCGACGATCGCGATCTCCCCCAACGGCAGCATCGCCTACGTCACCGATCAGGACTCGGACCGCTTCGTGGTGGTCGACCTCCTGGCCGGCAAAGTGGTCGGTGGCCCGGTAGGCGTCGGTAAAGACCCATGGGGCGTCGCCTTCTCCCCCGACGGGAAAACGGCTTACGTCACCAACCAGGGAGACAACTCCGTCTCGGTGATCGACACCCAGACCGGACAGACGCTGGGGACGATTCCTGTTGGCAAAGGACCGATCAACGTCATCTTCTCCCCCAGCGGCACCATCGCCTACGTCGCCAACTACAGCGGCAACTCGGTCTCTGTGATCAACACCCAGACCAGGCAGACGGTGGGAACGATTCCGGTCGGCGAAGAACCATGGGGCCTCGGACTGAACCCCAGCGCGACCAGGCTCTATGTCAGCAACGAAGACGCCAACTCCGTCTCGGTGATCGACACCCAGACCGGGCAGGCGGTCGTCGGACCGATCCCTACTGGCGAAGAGCCCTACGAACTTGCCTCGACGCCCGATGGAAGGACGGTCTACGTCGCCAACTATTCAGGGGACAGCGTCACCGCGATCAACACCGCGACCAACCAGACGACCACTATCCCGGTACCGGGCGGCCCCTGGCAGATCGCGATCGTCCCTGACCAGTCGCCGAGCGGGTCGTTCACGGCGACTGCGTCGAAGAGCAACTCGCTCTCGCTGCGCTTCGACGCGGTAAACGTTCTCGATCCGGACGGCACCGTTGCGAGCTTCAACTGGAACTACGGCGACGGTGTCACCGCCCCCAACGCCGGCCCCTCCACGGTTCACAAATACGCCAAAGCCGGCACCTACGCCGTGGGTCTGTCCTTGGTCGACAACGAGGGCTGCTCGGGCTTCGTCTTCACCGGCCGCACTGCCTTCTGTAACGGCGCGAATCCGACGCAGCAGATCACCGTCAAAGCTCCGAACACCTTCACCTTCGGGTCACTCACCCGCAACAAAAGCAAGGGCACCGCGAAGCTCAAGGTCAAGGTCCCCTACGCGGGCAAGATCTCCCTCTTCGGCAAGGTGAAGGCGGCCAAGCGCAGCACCAAAAAGGCCGGCGTCGTCACCCTCAACATCCGCCCGAAGCCGAAGACGAAGAAGCAGCTCAACGCCAAGGGAAGCGCCAAGATCCGGATCAAGGTCAAGTTCACGCCCACCGGCGGCAAGGCCCGGACCAAGGGCAAGACGCTGAAGCTGATCAAGCGTTAGCGACTTAGACGATTAATCGTTCAGACGATTAGACGTTTAATCGTCTAATTGTCTGAACTCAGCCTCGAGGCGTGAACCCTCGTAGCCTCAGCGAGTTGGTCACCACGAAGATGCTGGAGAGAGCCATAGCGGCGCCGGCCACGATCGGGTTGAGGAAGCCGGCGGCCGCCAGGGGGATCGCGGCGACGTTGTAGGCGAAGGCCCAGAAGAGGTTGCCCTTGATCGTCGCCAGGGTGCGACGGGAGAGGCGGATCGCGTCGGCGATCGCCTGGGGGTCGCCGGAGATCAGGGTGATGTCGGAGGCCTCGATCGCGACGTCGGTACCGGTGCCGATCGCCAGGCCGAGGTCGGCCTGGGCCAGCGCCGGGGCGTCGTTGACTCCGTCGCCGACCATCGCCACGGTCCGACCCTCGGACTGCAGACGCGCGACCATTGCCGCCTTCTCGTCCGGCATCACCTCGGCAATTGCCTCGTCGATCCCGACCTCGGCCGCCACCGCCCGGGCGGTCGCCTCGTTGTCGCCGGTCAGCAGCACCGGGCGCAGGCCCAGCTCCCGCAGCTCGGCGATCGCCTCGCGACTCGAGGGCTTGACGGTGTCGGCGACGACCACGAGGCCGCGCGCCTCGCCGTCCCAGCCGACCGCGATCGCGGTCTGGCCCAGCGCTTCGGCCTCGCCTCGCGCAGCGGTCAGCGCCGGCGGGAGGGCGAGTCGCTTTTGTTCGGCTATTCCGAACAAAGTCGACATTGAGGCAGCGCGGCCGACGACGACCGAACGACCGCCAACGCTGCCTCGCACCCCGACCCCCGCCTCGCTGGCGAAGTCATCGACCGCCGGCAGCAGCTCGAACTCTTCCTTTGCCCGCGCCGCGATCGCTGCTGCGATCGGGTGCCCGGAGGCGTCCTCGACCGCGCCGGCCAGACGCAGCACCTCGGCCTCGTCGGTCCCCCGCGCCGCGTGCACCGCGACCACGGACATCTCGCCGCTCGTCACCGTGCCGGTCTTGTCGAGGACCACGGTGTCGATCCGCTGCGTCGACTCCAGCACTTCCGGACCCTTGATCAGCAGTCCCAGCTGGGCGCCGCGGCCGGTCCCGACCAGCAGCGCCGTCGGCGTTGCCAGTCCTAGGGCGCAGGGACAGGCGATGATCAGGACCGCGACCGCCGCGGTGAAGGCAAAGCTCGCCCCCGCCCCGTCGACGAGCCAGAAGACGAGGGTGCCGAGCGCGAGGACGATCACGACCGGGACGAAGACGGCGCTGACCCGATCGGCCAGCCGCTGCACGGGGGCCTTGCCCGACTGCGCCTCGGTGACCAAACGGGCGATCTGCGCCAGGGCGGTTTCCTCGCCGATCTTGGTCGCCCGGACGACGAGGCGCCCGCCGACGTTGACGGTCGCGCCGATCACCTCGTCCCCCGGCCCCACCTCGACCGGGACGGACTCACCGGTGACCAGCGACTGGTCGACCGCCGAGGCGCCGCTCTCGACGAGGCCGTCGGTCGCGACCTTCTCGCCCGGCCGCACGAGGAAACGGTCGCCGACCGCGAGCTCCTCGACCGGGACCCGCCGCTCGCTGCCGTCGGCGTCGAGCAGGGCGACGTCCTTGGCGCCGAGGTCGAGCAGCGCCGCCAGTGCCGCCCCGGCGCGCCGCTTGGCCCGTTCCTCGAAGTAGCGCCCGGCGAGAATGAAGGTGGTGACCACCGCGGCCACCTCGAGATAGATCTCGTCGCCGCCGGCTCCCCGCTCGGAGACGAGCTGGAAGGGCATCTTCATCCCCGGCATCCCGGCGTCGCCGAAGAAGAGCGCGTAGAGCGACCAGCCAAGCGCGGCAAGGGTGCCGAGTGAGATCAGCGTGTCCATCGTCGTCGCGCCGTGCTTGAGGTTCTGCCAGGCGGCCTGGTGGAAAGGCCAGCCGGCCCAGAGCACGACCGGGGTCGCCAGCAGCAGCGAGAGCCACTGCCAGTTGCGGAACTGGAGCGGCTCGATCATCGCCATCGCCAGGACCGGCAGCGAGAGGGCAGCGGAGAAGATCAGGCGGCGGCGCAGGTCCTCGGTCGAGTCGGCTTCCGGCGCCTCCCCCTCTTCTCCATCCACGGCTGGCAGCGCCGCCGAGTAGCCGACGTCCGCGACCGCGCCGGCCAGATCCTCGAGCGCGACTCGGCCTGGGTCGAAGCTGACCGTGGCCCGCTCGGTCGCAAAGTTGACCGTCGCCTCGACGCCCTCGAGCGCGTTGAGCCGCTTCTCCACCCGGCCGGCGCAGGACGAGCAGGTCATCCCCTCGATTGGCAATTCGATTCGCCCGTCGGTCTCGGCTTGATCTACATACCCCATAGGGGTATCCTAGCAAGATGGAAAATCAAACCCCTGGCTACATTGACAACAAAGAGAAGGTCAAGAACCGCCTGCGCCGGATCGCCGGCCAGATCGGCGGCATCGAGCGGATGGTCGACGAGGAGCGCTACTGCATCGACATCCTCACCCAGATCTCCGCCGCCCAGGCTGCGATCGACAAGGTCGCCCTGGAGCTGCTCGACGAACACACCCGCCACTGCGTGGTCGGCGCCGAGACGCCGGAGGCGCGGGCCGAAAAGACCGACGAGATGATGGCGGCGGTCGGCCGCCTGCTGAAGAGTCGCTGAGCTTCTGCCAGTCTCCCCCGCGATGAGCGACGAGAGACCGAGCCGGCGGTGGGCGGCTGCCGCGCAGCGTTTCAACCGCAACGCCAGACTCGTCGGCTTCGCCCGGCAAACGCGGGAGCGGACGATGGGCGACGACGAGCTCATCGACCACCTCTCCACCGCCCGCGGCCGTCCCTCCGACCTCGCCGCGAGGCAGCTGGTCGCGTTGCGAGGCGACCGGCCCGGCTTCCTCGGCGAGCTCGGCCTGACCGCCCTGCAGGCCTGGCAGCGGCTGGCCGAGTCCCAGGACCGCGGTCGCGGCAAGGTGGACGTGGCGATCCTCTTCACCGACCTGGTCGGCTTCTCCAGCTGGGCCCTGGAGGCCGGCGACCGAGCCGCCGTGCGGCTCCTGCGCGAGGTCGGCGACGCGATCGAGCCGCCGGTGCTCGAGCGCCAGGGCGAGGTGGTGAAGCGTCTCGGCGACGGGCTGATGGCGGCCTTCTGGGACGCCCCCCGCGCCGTCGAGGCCGCCTTCGCCGCCAACGAGCGCGTCGCCCCGATCGAGGTCGACGGCTACCGCCCCCGCCTGCGCACCGGCATCCACCTCGGCCGGCCGCGCAAGCTCGGCGGCGACTACTTCGGCGTCGACGTCAACATCGCCGCCCGGCTCGCCGACGCGGCCAAGCCCGGCGAGATCCTCGTCTCCGACCACACCCTGGACAGGCTCGACCCTGGCGCCGCGAGGGCGAAGAAGCGCCGCTTCAGCGCCAAGGGCGCCCCGCCGGGGATGGCCGCCTACGTCCTCAGCCCGGCCTGACCGAGTACACCGTCACCCCGACCCCGAGCAGCTCGTCCTCGCGAACCGCCTGGAAGCCCAGCCGCTCGGCCACGCCGATCGAGCGGGCGTTGTCGGGCCGGATCATCGCCGTGACATAGGGAAGGTCGTGTTCGGAAAACCCCTGGTGCAGCGCCGCGCCGGCGGCCTCGGTGGCGATGCCGCGGCCGCGAGCCTCGGGTTGCAGCACCCAGCCGAGCTCGGTCTCCTCGAACTGCGGCCAGTATTTGAGGCCGGTGCGACCGAGGAACGCCCCACTGCGCCGGTCGAGGATGGCCAGCAGCCCGTGTCCGCGCTTGGACCATTCCTCCTGGCTCCAGCCGATCCGTTCCGACAACCACTCGCGACTCGGGGTCCCGACAAATCGAGCCACCGCGGGGTCCTCGTGCAGCCTGACCAGCTGCTCGAGGTCGTCCGGCCCCACCGGCCGCAGCAGCAGGCGTTCAGTTTCGATCGAGATCGGCAATGACATCGATCAGCTCCAGATGGGAGTCGAGGACGTGTTCGGCTTCCGGGCCGGGGTCTGCCTCGCCCTCGTCGTTCATCCCTTTGTAGCGGACGGTTCGCATCCCCAGCGCGGCGGCGCCGGCGACGTCGGTGCGGCGCAGGTCGCCGACGTGAAGCGCGGCGGCCGGCTCGGCGCCTAGAGCGTCGAGCGCCGCTTCGAAGATCCGCGGCGAGGGCTTGTAGTGGCCGACCTCGTCGGAGAAGGCCCAGCCGGAGAAGTGGCCTAGCAGCCCCTCCTCCGCGAGCAGCTCGCGCAGCAGCGCACCGCCGCTGAAGCCAACGTCGCAGACGATTCCCAGCCGCAGCCCACGGTCGGCGAGCGCCTCCAGGCAGGCGCCGATCTCCGGCGCCAGCTCCAGATCGACTTCCCGCCCGGCGCCAAGGAAGGCCTCGGCGACCATCTCCCGCGCGGCACCCTCGACCCCGAGCGCGCGGACCAGAGTCTCGGCCGCCTCACGCGGCGGCAGGTGCCGGCCGGCGGCCCACGACCGCTCCCAGTGCAGCCCGACCTCCTCCAGACCTGCCACCAGCAGCTGCGCCTCCACAGCCACGTCGTTCGACTCGCAGGCCCGCGCCACCGCCCGCTGCCGCGCTTCGCTCATCGCCCCGGTCGGCACCTGGGCGATCGTGTTCCAGAAGTCGAAGGTGACGGCTTCGATCATCGCCCGCCGATTATCCGGCGAACGGGAACCGCCCGCTTCAGCCCTTCTGTTTGACGACCTTGAACTTGTACGTCACCGGCGAGGCGTCGGCACCGCCGGAAGCGACGGCGCGAACCTTGAAGGTGTGCTTGCCGGGCTTGACCTGGAAGGTGGCGGGCGACTTGCAGGGCTTGAAGGAGCCCTTGTCGAGCTTGCACTCGAAGGTGGCGCCGGCGACGTCGGAGGCGAAGCCGAACTTCACCTTCAGCTTCTTCAGCTTGGTCGTCACCCGGGGGCCGGGATGGACACCGAGCTTGGTGTTGGGCGCCGGAAGAGTTGATGCCGGCGGAGTCACCAAAGGTGACGAAGGCTGGGATTCCTTTTCGGCGGGGGGCTCGCTCTCCGGCACGAAGTCATTGAGGAGGACATTTGCTTTTTCGCCGAAGGTATTCGCCACGGCGAGATCGACGCTGGCGTCGCCGTTGAGCGGCGCGGCGGCAATCGAGGTCGGGAACGATCCCACGACCTCCGGCGAGGACGTCGGGCCGGTGAAGTCGCCAGCTCCGTTGCCGAGGAGGACCCCTGCGAAGCCCGGGGAGCCACCACCGGTGGCAGCTAGATCCGGTTTGCTGTCGTTATTGAAGTCTGCGCTGACGAGCCACCTAACTTCGCCCGGTAGTTCCTCGGGCGAGGTCGGCGCGGCCGCGAACCCGCCGCTGCCATTACCGAGCAGGATTGCGGCTTTTTTCGACCCGCCTTCACCAATCGCCAGGTCGATTGCTCCGTCGGCATCGAAGAGGCCGGACGTCATCGCAGTTCCATCGATGCCGGATATCGGGGAGGTACCCGTAAAGTCGCCGTCTTCGTCGCCGTCATTGAGATAGATCCTGATCTCGTTGCTGAATTCGCTACCGGCGGCGATGTCAGTCGCGTGGTCTTCGTTGAAATCGCCGGTCACGACCGAGGTGACATTGGTCGCGTTGCCGCCGGCGTCCTCGGGCGAGGTTCCCGGCTGAGTGAAGTTGGCACTGCCGGCGTTGAGGAGGATCGCGACCGCAGCAGGGAACAATTTCGCCACCGCAAGATCCTGGTCCCCGTCACCGTCGAGGTCGGCGGCCGCGAGATTGCGGGTCACCGCGCCGATCGGCACGGGGGAGGTCGGGGCAGGGGTGAAGTTGCCAGTGCCGTCGCCGAGCAGGATCGCGACTACGCCGTCGGCGGGCGCAGTCTGGCTGGCAACCGCGAGGTCGAGGTGGGCGTCGGCGTTGAGTTTGGCTGCAACCACCTGCCAGGGGCCGGTCACCGTCGGCGAGCTGGCCACTGGAGTGAAGTCCCCGTGGCCGTCGTTGAGCAGCACCGTCAGGTCATTGCTGTCCTTATTGGAGACAACCAGGTCGGCATGACCGTCCTCGTTGAAGTCGCCGGCGACGACCGACTCGCTGGTTTTCCCGACTGGCTCGGGCGAAGACGACGGTTCGGTGAAGTCGCCGAGGACGGCGAAGGCCGCCGCTGGAAGAATCAGCAGCAGGGCAATCCCGAGTGCAAGTGCAGCACTCGGACGAACGAGCTTCCTCTCAACGTGACCTCTCCCCATGACCGGTGGCAGCAGCATATTCGAGCCGGGCGAACGCGCGGGCAGTCGCGACCGCTCACCCGGCTCCGAAATCTCAGCCCGTAACTCCTTTCACCACCGGGTAGTAACCGTTCGCATGACCGGTCACCTTCGGGTGGTAGCTTTCGCCGGTCGGGTTGGAGAGGCCGTTGATCCACTCAGTGGAGGAACCTCCGCCGCCGTCACAGACGGCGTGGCCGATGAACGGCGGGATCACGTCGCGGAAGACGAAGTTCGCCCCCGCCCGCGTCGCCGCGGCGCTCTCCACGTTCTTCAGCATGTCGGCGGTCTGGTTCAACCGCGTTATCTCACTGCCGCTGAAGAAGGTCAGCGCATTGCAGTCGGTGCCGTTGAACAGCCGCGGATAGTCGAGCACGATGACTTTGGCGCTCGGCGCCCGCGACTTGATCGCGTTGTTGACGAGGTCGAGGCGGCCCGGCAGGGTGTTGGTTATGTAGGACTGCGCGGTGTTGATCGCCCCTTCGCAGTTGGACGCCCACGACGGCAGCGCGCATTCGGTGATCACGCTGGAGAAGCCGGCGTCGTTGCCGCCGATCGTGTAGGTGACCCAGTTGGTGTCCGAGGTGACGCTGTTCACCTGGGTGTTGAGCACGTCACCAGTCTTCGCCCCCGAGCAGCTGGCGTTGACGAAGGTCCATTCCGGATGAGCGTTGTGCAGCAGGTACGGGTACGCGTAGACCGACCGCTGGCAGGTCGGTTCGTAGAACGTCCTGGTCCCGGTCCCGGACGAGTACGAGTCGCCGAGGGCGACGTACTTGACCGCCGAGGCGGTCGCCGTGAACACCGCAAACAGAGCCAGCACGCAGAGAACTGCGGAAATGCGCCTCCACTTCATCTTCATTCCTCCAGAACTTCGACCGCCCGCCCCCACCCTCGCCGGCCCTTATCCGGCGCCCGGAGCGGCAGTTGATCAGTCGATTCTGATCAATTAGAAGGAGATAGCAAGCGAACCGTGGAGAAACGGGACTTCAGCGGCCCTGCAGGCGCGTCTTTTCGACCCGCGCCAGCCGGCGCTTGAGCCGCTGGAACTGGGCCTCCTCGCGGGGCGAGCGTTCGTAGCCTTCGAAGGCGAGGTTCTTCTGCTCCAGCGGGTCGGTCTTCAGGTCGTACATCTCCCACTGCGGCGGCTTCGGGTTTTTCTTCGCGACGTCGTAGTAGCGCGCCAGCTTCCAGCGGCCTTCCCGGATCGAGACGATGTGGTTCGGCGGTTTCGGATACGGCGGGCTCGCCTGGCCCGACTGGAAGTCGTCGTAGGTGAAGACGACGTAGTCCTGGACCGGCTTCGCGGTCTTCGGCTGCAGGACCAGCTTCGAATAGTCCTTCCCCTGCCAATTGGCGCGGGCCGATTTCGGCGCCTTCGCCAGGCTCGCCAGGGTGGGCAGGAAGTCGACGTGGGAGACCAGCGCGTCGGTCGACTGCGGTTTCGGAAAGAGCTTCGGGTTGGAGTAGACGAGCGGCACCCGCGTCGCCTCCTCGTAGAAGTTGAAGTTCTTCTGGCGCATGCCGCCGTGGGTCAGGCCCATCTCGCCATGGTCGGCGGTGCGGACGATCAGGGTGTCGTCGTAGAGCCCGGTCTCTTCGAGTTTGTTCAGCACCTCGACGATGTAGTTGTCGGAGGAGCGCATCAGGTTGCCGTAATAGTTGAGGTAGGCGCGCTTTTCCTTTTCGGCCTTCGGCTTGCCGGTGAGGTTGAAGATCCGCAGGAACTGTTCCTGCACGGTGGGCTTGGTCGAGAGGTCTTCTTCGTTGGTCTCCGGAACGCCGATCTGGCCCTGGATCCACGAGTTGTCGTAGCCGGCTTCTTCAAAGGTCTTGCTCGGATAGAAGAGGACGTCGTGCGGGTTGACCAGCGAGATCACCAGGAAGAAGGGCTGCTGTTTGGCCGCTGCCGAGCTGAGGTACTGGAGCACACCCTCGTCGCCGGCCTCCGGCGAGCCGGTCGATTCCATGAAGCGGCCGTCGTTGTCGATGAAGCCACCGCCCGCCTCGGGGACGCTCTGGTTGGCGCCGGCGTCGGGCGGGTTCCAGCGGGTCCAGCCATAGCGCTCGAGGTCGGAGGGCTTGGCGTTTTCTTTTTCCGCCGGCTTCGAGCAGTGCCACTTGCCCTTGTAGACGACGTTGTAGCCCGCCGCCCGCATCACCGTGGCCAGGTTCGGCATCGCCGGCGGCCGCGGCAGTTCCACCTGGTGCGGGTATTCCGGGAACGGCATGTCTTCCTCCAGCGTGTACTTGACCCCGTGTTGGGCGGGGAAGAACCCGCTCATCAGGGTCGAGCGGGCGGGAGAGCACATGCAGGCGTTGGTGAAGGCGCGTTCGAAGCTGACCCCATGCTGGCGCAGCCGCCGCATCCCCGGAAGGTTCTGGCGCAGCCAGTTGGGCGGGAAGTGCTGGATCGCCCGCTCCTGGTCGGTGAGGATGAGGACGACGTTCATCCCGGCGACGTCGCGGCGCCCGCCTTTGCCCGCCCCGAGCGCCCGCTCGACGCCGCTGCCCTGGGCCAGAAGCGCGGCCGCGGCTGCGCTGGCGCCGGTCCCAAGCAGCTGTTTGCGGGTCAGCCCGTCGCGCTGCTCGTCGTCGCGGCGCTCGTCGGATTCGCTCATCGGTTCCTCCTGAAGACGTCGACCGCGTCGCTTTCGAACGCGGTCGAGTAGAGATAGCGGCCGTCGGGGCTGAGGGCGATCGAGCTGACGCCCTTCAGCGCCCGCGCCGGCGTGCAGTCGGGCACCGCGGTTGCCAGACAGCCGGCGGCTCCCGGCTTCTGCGCCACCGCGCCGGCCTGGCCGCGGTTGAGGACGGCGATCGCCCCGGTCTTGAAGGCGGCAACGTAGGCGTTCCGCCCGTCGGACGAGAGCGCCAGGCCCTCGGACGCGATCAGCGCCCGACCGAAGGAGCAGCCGGCCGACCGCAGGTAGATCAGGCAGCCGCCCGTCCCTTCCTTCTGGGCGAGGGCGCCGGTCGAGGCGGTGCGGTTGAATGAGGTGACGCTGTTGGCGAACAGCGAGGTGACGTAGACGCCGTCGTCGTCGGGGCTGACCGCGATCGCGTTGGCGCCGCCCAGCTCGCGCCCCAGGGTGCAGCCGGTCAGGGCGCTGTCGACGATGCAGCCGCTGCCGTCGGTTGGCTGGGCGAGCGCCCCGGTGCTGGGATTGCGGGACAGGGTCACTACCGCGTTGGAGAGCGCGGTGGCGGCGTAGACCGTGGCGCCGTCGCCGCTGATCGCCAGCCCCTCGACCGAGTTCAGGGCGATGCCGGTGGCGCAGCCCGCGGTTGCCTCGGCGATGCAGCCGGCGCTGCCGGCGAGCTGGGTCAGCGCTCCGGTTTCAGGATTGCGGGCGAAGGCGGCAACCGAGTTGCCGAAGAAGGAGCCGACGTAGACGTTTCTGCCGTCGGGGCTGACCACGACCACGTCGGGAGCGAGCAGGCCCAGCCCCGCGACGCAGCCGGGGATCGGCGCCCCGGAGATGCAGCCGGCGAGCGGCGGCGGCAACTGGCGCAGCGAGCCGGTCTTCCGGTTGCGGACGTACGAGGTAATCGAGTTGCCCGCCCGCGAGGTGGCGTAGAGGTTGCGGCCGTCGGGGCTGATCGAGACCGAGTTCGGTTCGTCGAGCCCGATCGCCGTCGCGCAGCCGGCAGCGCCTTTGGCGGCGATGCAGCCTTCGGTCTTCTTCGCCTGCGCGAGGAAGCCGGACTTGCGGTTGCGGGTGAAGATCGCGATCGCGTCGCTCCCGGAGGAGGCGACGTAGACCTGCTTGCCGTCGGGGCTGACCGCGATCGCCCGCGATCCCATGAAGGGCCCGGGACCGTTCAGCGCTCGCGCCACCGCACAGCCGCCGGCTTTCGCCGAGCGGTCGGCCAGGCAGCCGCGCTTGCCGGACAGCTGGGTCAGCGTCCCGGGCTTCGGCTTGGACTTGGCCGTCGCCGCAAGAGCGCCGGAGCAGAACGCGAGAGCAGCCACGAGTACGGCTGCCAGCGCGAATGCCCTTCTCCCCCGGTTCACGACGCCAACCTATGCCGCCCGGCGGACGATCACGACCGCCCGGGCCGGTCCGGGCTCAGCGCCCGCCCGGCATCGGGTCGCCGACCACGCCGATCCTGATCCCCAGCCACGGGTAGGTCGCGGTGAAGAAGGTGTTGTTCTGCGGCTGCAGCCCGACCGCCGAGAGCCACAGCTGGTAGACGGGCGCGTTGGCGATGCCGCCGTGCAGCCGCCGCCAGACCCGCTTGCCTTTGGTCCCGAACGGCGGCGCGGTGATCGTGTCGGTCCACTCGACCGCGTTGCCGCCCTGGTCGAGGGTGCCCCAGGGCGAGCGGGTTCCCGCCTGCCCGACCGTGCCGAGGCTGCCGGCGAAGAGCTGACCGTATTTTTCCGCCG
The DNA here is from genome assembly GCA_045805745.1 of Solirubrobacterales bacterium. Lineage (GTDB taxonomy): Bacteria > Actinomycetota > Thermoleophilia > Solirubrobacterales > 70-9 > VAYN01. Next base: position 130,993 of record JBJMKP010000001.1, on the reverse strand, counting down.
GCAGGCCGAGCGGGTTGACGCCTTCACAGTCGGCGGTCGTCTGATTGGAGGGGCACCAGGTCGGCGCCGGCGTTTCCGGCGTGTGGAAGATCGCCAGCGGCTGCGAGGAGGCGTTGGTGACGTCGCCGGTCTGCGGGTCGAGGGTCGCCTGGTTGGGCAGGCCGACCCCCTTCTGGCCGAAGGCACCGGGGTTGGTCGGGTACTGCCAGTAGGAGTAGGTGCCGCCGCCCGCCGGGTCGTAGTAGGCGGCCTTGATCCACTCGTCCTGGCTGGGGATGACGAAGCCCGTCTTCTTCGTGCGGGTCGTCTTCGGCTTCCGCATGTCGTACATCCCACGCTCGGTTTGGGGGGAGAGCCGCACCTTGTAAGTGGTGAAGGGGTAGGGGCCTTCGCTGCCGCTGTGCTTGGAAAGCAGCTTGCCGTTGGAGAGAGAGTTGGCGAAGCGCGCCGAGCGCAGGAAGTTGGCGAAGCCGTAGGGCTTGTCGATCCACTCCGGCGCCGCGGCGGAGTAATGGCGACCGCGGCGGGCGCCGGCCGAGAAGTCGATCTGGCCGAAGCGCGGCCAGGCGGCCCCGCTCTCGTTTTCGCTGTAGAGGTCGTGGGTGTTTCGACCGAACGGGTCGGCGGTGTTGAGGAACTTCACGTACTGGCCGACCGTCACCTCGAGCTTTCCGATCCCGTAGGTGTAGCCGACGCCGCCGACCATCTGGCAGCTCGGTGCCCGCGGGCCCTGCGGCTGCGGCGCTTCCCCGCAGCTGCGGTAGATCGCGTCTTCGAAGGGGACGATGCCGACCGCCGGGTTGCCCGCGGCCCCCACTCCCATGACCTTGAAGGTGAGGACGGAGGGCGCCGACTTAGCCGCCGCGCTCGCCGGAGCGGCGAAGGCCAGAAGGGACAGGACGATCAGCGCCGGCGCCAGGCGCCCGCGGAAGGCGCCGAGCGCCAGGTGAGTTCTCATTCCTCTCTATTCGGGCCGCGGATCGGATTCCCTTACCAACCCCCGGATGCCCGTCCGCCGGCGAAAACGAAAGGATGTGCGAATGCACCAACGCCGAGGCAAACGCAAGGAACCCGAGGACTACGGCTGGGTCATCTCCTTCGGCTGCAAAACCACCGGCACCCTCCGCCGGCTGAAAGTCGACACCGACCCCTCCTCCGACACCAGCCCGATCGAGGTCCCCTGCCCCTGCGGCGAAACCCATCGCGTCACCGTCTCCCCCTACCGCCGCCGCCGCGCCGCCGACGAACCGTTCGACCTCGAGGTCAAGAGCCTCGACGAGCTCCGCGATTCCTAGATAGCGGCGGCTCGGAACGATTTCTCGGCTCGCCGCTTGACGGCGCCCAGCAGCCGCCGCGTCACCAGCACGTGGCCGCGGGTGCCGATCACAGCAGTGCGATAGATGCGACCGGAGACGCCGGGAAACAGGGCCCGGGTCTCGGCCCGCAGCCGGGTCCCCCCGCCGCTGGCTTCGAGGTGGAAGACGAGCGCGTATTCGGAGTAGCGGTGGCGGCCGACCAGCGCCAGCTCCGAGTCCGGCTCGGCGCGGGCGACGGCGAAGCCGGGGATGGTCGAGCCCTCCGCCAGCGGCCGCGGTCCCGATGCCGCGGCCGGCTCGCAGCCGAGCAGGCCGGCGACGCGCGAGGTGGCCGGCGAGGAGAACGATCCTTCGGCGACCCGGCGGACCGACTCCCAGACAACCTCGGGCGGCGCCGCGATCTCAACGCCGTGCTCGTCGACGAACGGCAGGGCGGCGGGGTCGGGAAGCATGGAGCCCGATCCTAGTTGGCCGGCGACCGATGGCTCCTCACCCGCAACGCACGGAGGTCTTGATGCCCGCCCAGAGGATCGCTACGGTGAGCGCGGGAAGGGAGCAAGGCATGAATCATGTGGGTGTCGTTGAGGAGGGATCGGGAAAGCCGACGCTGGCGGCCTGGAAGCTGCCGCTGATCGTCGCTGCGATCTCGACCTCGATCGTCGCCGGCTTCTACCTCGGCGGACCCGGCCTCGGGATGGCAATTGGAGCCGCCGCCGCGGCCTCGATTCTGGTGCTCGCCGCTCGCAAGCCACCGCTGGGTCCGATCGTGCCCCCGGTCGCGGCGGACCTCTGCCGTCACGTGCTGCTGGTGCTGGAGCGGCCGCTGGAGTCTCCCGTCGAGATCCAGGCCGCGGTCGCGGCGACCCGGACCGGCCCGGCGGACGTCTTCGCGCCCGACGTCCTCCTGCTCGTTCCCTGCGCCACCTCGCGCCTCGACCGCTGGACCTCAGACCTCGGGCCCGCCCGCGAGCGTGCGGAGCAAACCCTCGCGCTTAGCCGCGCCGCTCTGGCCTCCGCAGGTATCGCCGCAACGACGCGCAGCGGCGACGAGGACCTGGTGCAGGCGGTCGAAGACACCCTGCGGAGCTTCCCGGCGACCGAGGTGGTCCTGGTCGGTGGCGACGAGGGGCGCTACGACGAGGATCAGCGGGTGGTCGAGCTCCGCTCGCGCCTGCAGGTCCCCCTGCGAATTGCGTCTGAGTCGATCAGGGCGCTGCCGGCTGGTTCGCGACGGCTTCGTAGGCGCGGCACGGCTCTCCCCGCAGTCCGGGGCAGGGCGGCAAGCCGGTCGGCACGCTGACCCCGGGCACGACCGGAAGCAGGAGGTTGGATGGAGTGCCGGCGCCATAGGCGATCGCAACCTGGGCGGTGCCTTCGGGCTTGGTGTGGTCGAAGGCCCAGATCGGCTGGGTGCCGTTCGGGGCGGCGATCGTCACCCGTATCCGCGAGCCGGCGCGGTAGGCGTGGCCCTCGTAGTAGAGCGGGATCGTCACCGGCACGAACTGGTCGGAAGGCAGCGGCGATTCGTCGGCTTCCCTCAGGCTCAGGACCGGCTCCAGCGCGGTGCTCTTTTCGGCGTCGAGCTTGCGCTCGCTGCCCCGCACCCAACCGTTCTGGACGAAGGTCTCCTTGCCGTCGGGCCGCACCTCACTGATCGTCGCCTGCAGGTCGACGTCGGGGGTCGAGGAGCGGACCCAGAGGTTCACGGCCCCGGCGCCGATCACCGCGGTGCTGGCGCTGAGCGGAGCGGTGAGGTAGGAGACGGCGCTCCCCGCCGGGCTCTGCGCCCAGTGGTATTCGGGCAGGGCGGTCCAGAGGCCGCCTTCACCGGCGGCGGTATCGCCGCTGAAGTCGGTCCGCGGCAGCGCGCCTGCGTCCCAAGTGAATTCGTCGGCCTGGGCGGCGGCGGGCGGTGCACTGCTCAAGCTGCCCCCCGGCGAGAGGTACCAGGCCTTGGCCTGGGTGCCGGGAACGGGCAGCGAGTCGAAGGACTTCTCGAAGCCGGGGTAGGGACGGCCCGGGGAGAGACCGCCGGCGCCGCTGTCGAAGAGGACCCGGACCTGCTTCTGGTTTTCGAAGGCGGCCAGCGCCAGCCCATAGGTCGGCTGCAGCTGGATCGGATCGAGCGGCAGCGTCACCCCGGGTATCCCCATCGCTTCCTGGTAGACGAGCGGCGCCGCGGCTTTGACCGCCGCCGAGGCAAGGATCGGAGGCCGCTTCGCGACATAGAGCTGGAGGAAGTCGAACCAGCGGTTGAAGGTCGCCGGGTCGAGCGAGTCGACGTGGGTGCCATTGGTGAAGGTGAACCACTTCTTTTTCGTCCCGGTGAAGTGCCGGACGAGGGTCGGGCAGTGGCCGCCGGTCTGCTCGTCGGTCCACTGGCAGGCCATGAAGGTCGGCACGTCGATCTTGTCGACGAAGGTGATCGGCGAGAGCGGGTCGGCGACCTCGGGTTTGTAGTGGTCGTTTTCTTCGACCTTTTTCAGCAGGTCGACCGCCTCGGGATGCAGGGCCTGGTCGGCGGCGCAGGTCTGGTCGCCTTCTTCGATCCGTTTGTTCGCCCATGCCTGGCCGCTGGTCGCGGAGGCGGCTTCGGCGTCGTGGACCCGCTCTTTGGCCCATTCGAGCGCGAAGCCGGTGTTGAGGATGCCGCCCGGATACAGCGTCGTCTGGGTGTTATCGATCACCGAGAGCGGTGAGATCGCGGCCAGGTGCGGCGGCCGGGTGGCGGCGGTGAAGAGCTGGCTGATGCCGCCGTAGGAGATCCCCATCATCCCGACTTCGTGGTGCAGGACCCAAGGCTGGTTGGAGATCGTCTCGACCACGTCGTAGCCGTCGAGGCTCTGCAGCGGCTCGAAGAAGTCGTAGGCGCCACCCGAGCAGCCGGTGCCGCGCATGTTGACGTCGACCACCGTGAATCCCATCAGGTTGGCGAGGATCGAGATCCCGCTCTCCGGCCCGGCCGGATTGGCGTACCCGTAGCCGGAGTACTCGATCAGGGTCGGCGTCGGGCCGCTCGGCAGCGGCGGCAGTTCGACCCCCGGCAGGACGTGCGTCACGTCCTGCGGCGGGTGGACGTCGATCGCCAGCTTGGTCCCGTCGCGGGTGGTCAGGTACCCGTAGCCGCTGGAGGGGATCGACTGGCCGTAGAGGGCGGTGCTGGGCGGGGCCGACTGAGTCGTCAGGACCTGCAGCGGACCCGATTCCGGCCCGTTCGCGGTCAGGCCGACGCTGTAGCCGGAGCCCGGAGCGACGTTGCGGAAGAGCGTCCCGCCGAGTTCGTTCGCGTTCCGGCTCGCCACTTCGTGCCCTTCGCTCTCGTAGAGAGACACCTGCGCGCCCGCCGGAAGGCCGGTCGCGTAGACCTGTTCGACGCTCCCGTGGGCGTCGAACGACGGGGCGGCCGCGACAAGCCCGGGGGCAAGGAGCGAGGCGAGCAGACCGCAACCCAGCGCCAACCACGACAGCACCCCACAGCGGCCTCGCCGGCCCTCGTTCTCTCCGCCTCTACCTAAGATTGGGTACTTGTACCACGCAACACAGACTTTTCAAACGTCCGGTGCTTCCCGAATCGCCCTTAATGTTTTTTTCGCTTCTTATTCGGCTTCTTTTTGAGCACGAGAGTCACCGTGTGCGATTCGGTGATCACCCCGGGTTCGCCCTCGAGCGTCGACTTGAGCGTCACTTTCATCTTCGCCTTGCCGTGCTTCTTGAGGATCCCGAGCCCGGTTTTGTTGATGCGGATGCCGATCTTGCGAGTCTGCCCACCCGGAATGGTCGTCTTGCTGCGCCCAACCACCAACCACTTCGGCGGTTTCTTCTTGCCGTGCTTGGGTTTGGCGAGCGCAGCCGCCAGGGGTCGGAATCTCAGTCCGGCGGCCAGAGCACCCTTCATCTTTCCCTCGGTGGAGACCGAGCAGCTCGGCGCGCCGCAGAAGTAGCTGGCAACGTAGGTCGGCCGGCCGCCGCCGACGAAGATCCGTTTCGTGATCCAAACGACCTTCGGCTTCTCGACGCCGGGATGGGGTGGCGGTGCCTGCGGGGTCGAGCTGACCACCCGCCACGAGGGCGACCTGCTTTTGCCGTTGCTGGTCAGCGGCTGGGCGCCGCCGGAGCCGTCGGTGTTGGCGATGTAGAGGTTGCGCGCATTGATGTCGCCGAGCAGGGCGCCTTCGTAGACCACCCGCGAGCCGTCGGACGACCAGGAGGCGTAGCGGACATCGCCTTCTCCGGGGCTCGCCAGCGGGTGATCGCCGCTGCCGTCGGCGTTCATCACCCGGTAGACCGTCGCGCCGCTGGCGGCCGTCGAGCGGTAGGCGATCCGCCCGCCGTCAGGAGACCAGGCGCTGAACGTCCACTCCGTGTGGGGGCTGGGCGTGACGATCAGCGGCGATCCGCTGCCGTCGGCGTTGACGATGTGGAGGTCGATGTAGCCGAAGCCACCGGAGTGGTAGGCGTCGAAGGCGATCTTCGAGCCATTGGGCTGCCAGACCGGTTCGTGGCCGACGCCGTTTGCCAGCGGCGGGGCAATGCCGCCACCGGAAGAAGTGACGTAGATCTGTTCCGGCGCGTTTTTGACCACCGCATAGGCAATCTTCGAACTGTCCGGGGACCAGGTCGGATGTCGCTTGGCGCCGGTCCCCCCGATCTCCAGCGGGAAGGTCGTCGTCCCGTCGGCATTGACGACCCAGACACTGTCGTCGCCGGAATTGGTGCCGCGCGTGTAGGCGATGCGACTGCCGTCGGGCGACCAGGCCAGATCATCGATCCTCTTGTTGCCGGAGCTGTAGTGGGTGATCTGGGTGGCAAGATTGATGTCCTCGCCCGTGGCCGTCGTTGACATCACGAAAACGTTCCGCTCCCCGTGCCCGGTCGCGGTGAAGTCGCTGACGAAGGCGACCTTGGTCCCGTCCGGCGCCCAAATCGGCTTTTCGTCGTAGCTCGCTTCGCCGTTATCGCTGAGGTTGGTGACCGCGCCGGGGTTGGCCGGGTCGAGCAGGCAGACGTCGAGATCGCACTCGTAGGCGATTTCATTCTGAGCCGAGGCCGCGGGCGCCAGCAGCAGCGTCAAGCCGACGATCAGAAGCAGTGGAAGTGAACCCCGGAAGCGCACGGGCGGAATCTAGCGCGCTGCCCGGAGAGATCAAGCCCTAGGAAAACTCGATCACGCTGCGGATCCCGTCCTGAGCCTCCATCAGCTCGAAGCCACGGTTGACCTCGTCGAGGCCGATCCGGTGGGAGACGAAGGGGTCGAGGTCGATCTCCCCGGCCAGGTAGCGGTCGATCAGGACCGGGACCTGATCGCGGCCCTTGACGCCGCCGAAGGAGGAGCCAGCGATGCAGCGGCCGGTGATCAGCAGGCGGGGGACGACGTCGAGGGTCTCTCCCCGGCCGGCGACCCCGGCGACGGTGCAGAGCCCCCACCCCATGCGCGCCGCTTCGACGGCCTGGCGCATCACCGCGACGTTGCCGGTCGCCTCGAAGGTGTAGTCGGCGCCGAAGCCGCCGGTCATCTCGAGGATCCGCTCGACCGTCCCCTCCCCACCCTCGAGCAGGTCGGTCGCGCCCTGCCCGCGGGCCAGCTCCAGCCGCTCGGGCGAGAGGTCGACGCAGATGATCCGCTCGGCTCCCTGCAGGCGGCAGCCGGCGATGGCGCCGAGCCCAACCATGCCGGCGCCGAAGACGGCGCAGGTGCTGCCGGGCTGCACGGCGGCGGTGTTGATCGCGGCGCCGAGCCCGGTCGAGAGCCCGCAGGCGAAAAGGCAGGCGTGCTCGAAGGGAGCCTCCGGGCTGACCTTCGCCAGCGCGATTTCCGGCATCACCGTGTACTCGGCGAAGGTCGAGCAGCCCATGAAGCTGCGGATCTCCTCTCCGTCGCGGGAGATCCGCGTGGTGCCGTCGGGCAGGTGGCCCTTGTTCTGCTCCTCGCGGATCGCCAGGCAGAGGTTGGTGCGCGGGTCGAGGCAGTGGACGCACTCGCGGCACTGGGGCGAGAAGAGGGTGACGACGTGGTCGCCCGGTGCCAGTGCGCCGACGTCCGGCCCGACCGCCTCGACGACCCCGGCGCCCTCGTGGCCCAGCACGGTCGGCGCATAGCCGGACGGGTCGGCGCCCGAGGCGGTGTAGAGATCGGTGTGGCAGACGCCGCAGGCGTGCAGCCGGACCAGCACCTCCCCGGCCCGCGGCTCGGCCAGCTCGACCTCCTGTACCGCGAGCGGCTCGCCGAAGCCCTCCAGCACGGCGGCGCGCATCTTCATCCGGCCAGGCTCCTGCCGCAGTCGGCGATCGTCTCCTCGACCGGGCGCGGCTCCCAACCCAGGGCCCGCGCCTTCGCGTTGGAGACTTCGACCCGGTGGCCGAGCTGGCCGACGACCGAGCGGGCGGCTGGATCGAAGAGCGCCATCCCCCGGACCACGAAGTTCGGGATCGAGCGCTTCGGCACCTTCGCCGCTGCCGGCCCGAGCTGCTCGCGCAGGACCGCGGCGACGTCGGCCATCCATTGGAAGCGGGCGATCGCGAGGTAGCGCTCGCCGCCTGCCTCGGCAGCGGTCATCGCCAGGATGTGGAGGTCGGCGACGTCGCGGACGTCGACAACGCTGAAGCCGATCCGCGGCGTCCCCGGCATCCCTTTCAGCAGACGCTCGACCAGCGCCAGGGAGGTCGAGCTCTCGCCGTCGAGGACCGGGCCGAGGATCGCGCCGGGGTTGACCACCGCCAGCCTCTCCTCCTCCCCACGCTCCCGCACCAAGTCCCAGGCCGCCCGCTCGGCGATCGTCTTCGAGCGGGCGTAAGGGCTCAGCTTCGGGTCGTCGGGGTCAGACCAGTCCGCCTCGGTCAACGGCGCCGCGGCGGAGTCGGCACTGCCGCGGACCGCGGCGACCGAGGAGGTGACGACGACGCGGCGGACGCCGGCATCGAGGGCAGCCCGCAAAACCCGCAGCGTCCCCTCCCGCGCCGGCACGATCAACTCGTCGGGGTCCTTCGGCTGGGCGGCTGGAAACGGCGAGGCGACGTGAAGGACGTACTCGCAACCCGCGACCGCCTGCTCCCATCCGTCGTCGGACTGCAGGTCAGCGGCAAGTACCGTCAGCCGGTCGCCGGGATCGACTTCGGAAGCGACCCGCGCCCGCACGCCTTTCTCCTTGGCGAGGTCGCGCACGGTCGTCCGCACCGTGTAACCGCGCCGCAGCAGCTCGACCACGCAGCGCCCGCCAAGGTACCCCGACCCACCGCTGACCAGGACCGTCTCCATCCCGGCCACGCTACACCCGGTCTGCAGGGAACGGGTCGCCGATCATCAGCCTCCCTCGGTGTGCGTGGTGGCGAGTCGGACAGACTCCTCAGGTTCGTTCCCCTGCTCGCGCGCGACGATGTAGCCGGCGTACCAGGTCGACCAGTGATGCTTCGGGGCCGTCGGCTCATATTCGCCGTGATGGTCCTCGGCCTCGCGCAGCAGGGTGGTCAGTCTTTCGACCTCCATCGTCAGCTCCTTTCGTCCTCATCGGCCCGGTGCCCGGGCCGTGATCTCTTGCAGCACCCAGCCGTTGCCGTCCGGGTCGGCGAAGGAAGCGAACGAGGAATAGCTGCGTCCTTCGGGGTCGCGACCGCTGTCACGGGCGTCGAGGCCGGTCCCCGGCAGCAGGCTGCCGATGTCCCGGTAGCGACAGGCGAAGCCGTCGGTGCAGTGGTAGACCTCGCTCACCTCGACTCCGCGCCCGGCCAGGTCCTCGCGCGCGGCGTCGATGTCGGCGACGACCAGGTGGATGTCGCCGATGCAGCCGGGGGCTGTCGTGGTCAGGTTCTGGCCGAAATGGATCGAGCAGCCGGAGCCCGGAGGCGTCATCTGCACGAGCCGGAAATCGTCGCCGAGGCCAAAGTCGGCATCGAGCCGCCAGCCGAGCCGTTCGTAGAACTCCTTCGCCCGGTCGACGTCCGCGACCGGCAACACCACGCTCTCCAGCTTCATCTCGCCGACCCGCACCGGCACCTCGCCGCCCGTGCCCTGATCGCTCACATCGACACCGGTCATCTCGCCTCCGTTCGATCGCGCGGCCACGGCCTCCACGTTTCCGCCTCAGCGACAACCTAGACCTGACGCATACGGCTGACAACCGGAAAGCTGAGCCTCGCCGCCGGTCAGGTGCGCCCGCCGCCCTCCTCCAGCAACTGGCGCCGGAACAGCTCGGTCCCGGCTACGAAGAGCAGCGCGAAGACGAGGAAGCCGAGCGGTTTGTGGAAGGCCGTCACCGGCGCCCAGGCGACCAGCGCCAGGAAGATCAGCAGCGCCGCGCCCCACAGGCCGGCAGGGCTGCGCTCTGCGTAGGGCGCGATGTTGCCGCGGAGCCACACCGCGGCCCGGGTCGGGCCGGCGAGGATGGCGGCGAGCGCAACGAGCAGGCCGAAGACGATCGCCGAGGTCGCGATCGTGACCAGCTCCGAGGTGCCGATGCTCCAGACCGCTTCGACCGCCGGTTCGGCGGCCGTCGTTTTGCTCAGGCCGCTGACCACGTAGGTGCCGGCGAAGCCGCGCAGGGCGAGCGAGAGCAGGCCGGCGCCGGCGAAGGCGAAGCCGACCGAGCGCAGCGTCTCGCGCCGGCGCGGCGAGAGGAAGACGGCGAGCGCGAAGCAGAGCAGCGCGGCGAGCGTCAGCGCGATTGGCAGTTTGCGCAGGAGGTTGGCGACGTCCTGGGCCAGCGACAGTTCGTCCGACTTGAGGATCGTGATTTCGCCGGCTTCGGGCGGCAGTTTCTTGGCGAGCGCTTCGCCGACCCCTGAGCCTTTGCCGATCTGGGCGAGGACGGCGGCGAGCTGCAGCTTCACTTCCCCGTTCCCGGTCGAGACCGCGCCGCCGCCGCCGTTCAGCACCTGCAGTAGCTCTTCGTGCGCTTTGCGGTTGGCCGCTTCCCACAGCGCCTCGAAGCGCGGGGTCGCGAAGAGCCGTTCGGCCGCCTGCGGCGCCAGCTGCTCGAGGCCGCCCGCCGCGGCGGTGGCCAGCGGCGCCAGTTTCGGCGGCAGCGCTTCCTTCAGACCGCCTTCGATGTCGGCGTTGGCGGTCAGTTCGTTCGCCAGGTAATCGGCGAGCCGGCTCCGCACCTCTTCGTTCTGGATCAGCCGGGTGCTGGTGTCGACCCAGTTGTCCGTGTTGAGCGCCTGGCGATTGACCCAGATCGAGAAGATCGCCGCGAAGGCGAGGATCGTGCCGAGGACGAGGAGCGCGAGGGACCAGCGTGGGTGGCTGGCGCGAGGAATGGCTTTCATGCACGAAACCTTAAGGTAGGAATTCCTTTTCGTTTGATCGTCCGCCCGCCGTAACCGGCCGGGTCCCGTCTCAGACTTCGACCACGGACCCCATGATCACCGTGCGTTCGCGCGGCAGGGCGAAGTAGTCGGCGGCGTCGGCGCTGACGTGGGAGCTGGCGAGGAAGAGGCGCTTGCGCCAGCGGGTCATCCCCGGGGCATCGCCGGCGCGCAACTCGATCGTCGAGAGGAAGTAGGAGGCCTCGTCGACATCGATCGGGAGCGCCAGAACCCCGGCTGCCTGGCGGATCGCGGCCGGAACGTCGGGCTGCTCCATGTAGCCGAAGCGGGCGCTGATGTGGCTGATGCCGTCGTCGCCGTAGCCGAGGTCGTCGACCGAGAAGCGCTCGTCCCCCGCGACGCCGGGAACCGGCCAGGTCTCGATCGAGAGGATCACGACCTGCTCATGGAGGATCTGGTTGTGCTCGACGTTGGCGCGCAGAGCCAGCGGCGTCGTCGCCTTGTTGCGGTTGAGAAAGACGGCGGTACCGGGGGTGCGCCGCAGCGGCGGCCGCCGCCGGTGGAGCTCCTCGACGAAGGTCCGCAGGCAGCCTTCCTGGCGCTCGCGCCGCGCCGAGACCAGCTGCCGCCCCCGCCGCCAGGTGGTCAGCAGCGCGAAGAGCATCACCCCGACCAGCAGCGGGAACCAGGCGCCGTGAGCGAGCTTGGTCAGGTTCGCGGCGAGGAAGAGCAGGTCGACGGCAAGGAACGCGGACGCGCCGGCGATCACCATCCACAGCGGCTTCCCCCATTGGTGACGGACGAGATAGAAGAAGAGCAGGGTGGTGATCGTGATCGTCCCGGTCACCGCCATCCCGTAGGCGAAGGCGAGCGCCCCGGAGGTGCGAAAGGCGAAGACCAGCGCCAGGACCGCCGTCATCAGCAGCCAGTTGATCCAGGGCACGTAGATCTGCCCCATCGTCTTCGCCGAGGTGTAGACGACCCGCAGGCGCGGCAGGTAGCCGAGCTGCACCGCCTGGTGGGCGACCGAGTAGGCGCCGGTGATCACCGCCTGGGAGGCGATCACCGTGGCGACGGTCGCGAAGAAGACCATCGGCACCCGGCCCCATTCCGGGACCAGCAGGAAGAAGGTGCCGCTGGCATTGGCGCCCTGGTCGAGGAGGACCGCCCCCTGTCCCATGTAGTTGAGGATCAGCGCCGGGAAGACCAGCAGCAGCCAGGCGGCGGCGATCGGCAGCCGGCCGAAGTGCCCCATGTCGGCGTAGACGGCCTCGGACCCGGTTATCACCAGCACCACGGCGGCGAGGGCGAAGAACGCGGTGCCGAAGTTGCCGACCAGAAACCCGAGGGCGTAGGCGGGCGAGAGCGCGGCGAGGATTTCCGGGTGGGTGGCGACTCCCGACAGCCCGCAGGCGGCGAGGATGAGGAACCAGATGACCATCACCGGGCCGAACAGACGGCCGACCGCGGCCGTCCCATAGCGCTGGGAGGCGAAGAGGACGACGACGATCGCCGCCGTCAGCGGCACGACCAGGCTCGCCAGCGAGGGCTCGACCACCTTCAGCCCTTCGACCGCGGAGAGGACCGAGATCGCCGGGGTGATCATGCTGTCGCCGAAGAACAGCGAGGCGCCGAAGACGCCGAGTGCCGCGAGGACGACCTTGGTCCGGCGCCCACCCGGCAGCCCATCGCGCTGGATCAGGGTGATCAGGGCCATGATCCCGCCCTCCCCCTCGTTGTCGGCCCGCATCACCAGCAGCACGTACTTGAGCGTGACGACAATCGTCACCGCCCAGAAGATCAGCGAGATGACGCCGTAGACGCTGGCGCGGGTCTCCGCCACCGGGTGCGGATCGGCGGGGTTGAAGACCGTCTGCACCGCATAAAGGGGACTGGTGCCGATGTCGCCGAAGACGACGCCTGCGGCGCCCAGCGCGAGCGCGGCCTGCGCCCTGGTGCGGCCGGGGGTGCGCTGTCGCGCCGGGCGCGGGCTCAGCAGGCCGCCAAGGCCAGGTCGCTCTTTGACGGTGGAGACGGACACCTGACGATCATGCGCCCGCCCCCGTCAAGCCCGCATGAAGAGGGGGCGCCTGGGTATACAGATTTCGTGAAGGCGCCCCAGCTCAGGCGGCGAAGCGGTAGCCGACTCCGGGGTCCGTCCGGATGAAGCGCGGGCCGTCCGGCGGCTCGATCTTGCGGCGCAGGTTGGCGATGTGGGCGCGGAGCACCTGCAGGTCGTCTTCGTACTCGACCCCCCAGACCTCGACCAGCAGCGCCCGGTGGGTCATCAGCCGGCCGCGGTTGCGGACGAGGACGCGGAGCAGCTCAAACTCGGTCGGCGTCAGGTGGACCTCCTCGCCGTCGCGGCGCACCAGGCGGGCGGCGAGGTCGATCTCCAGGCCCTCGACCTCGATCGCCGGCTCCTCCGTCTCCGGCCGCGCCCGGCGCAGGGCCGCTTCCAGCCGCGCCACCAGCTCGCGTGGCCCGAACGGCTTGGTCACGTAGTCGTCGGCGCCGGCAACCAGCGCCTCGACCTTCTTGTCCTCGTCGCCGATCGCCGAGAGGACGATGATCGGCATCTCGCTCCACTCCCGGATCCGCCGCGTCACCTCCACCCCGTCGAGGTCGGGCAGCATCAGGTCGACGACTGCCGCCTCGGGTGGGCGCACCGCCACCAGGTCGAGCGCCTCCTCGCCGCTGGCGGCGGGCACCGCCTCGAAGCCGGCGTCGCGGAGGATCACCCGCAGGGCACGGACGATCTGCGGCTCGTCGTCGCAGACGAGGATCCGGGGCTGGTCGTTCACCGCTCCCCCCCGAGCGGGAAGGAGACGACGAAGGTGCTGCCCTGGCCGGGCACGCTCTCGACCGCGATCTCGCCGCCGCTGGCCTCGATGAAGCCGCGCGCGATCGAGAGGCCGAGGCCGGAGCCGCCGCCGTCGTCGCGGCGGTAGAAGGGTTCGAAGATCCGCTTCCGCTCCGGCTCCGGGACCCCAGGGCCGCGGTCGACGATGCGGACGACGAGGCGGCCGCCGACCTCGCGGGCGCGGACCAGGACCGGCTGCCCGCCGCCGTGGCGGACCGCGTTGGCGAGAAGGTTGGCGAAGGCACGCTCGAGCTGGACCGGGTCGGCGGTGAGGGCGGAGATCTCGGCGTCGATCCCGAGCCTGACCGCAGCGGCGTCCTCGCCGAGGGACTCCCGAGCCGCCCCCAGAACACCGGCCAGGTCAACCGGCTCCAGCCGCGGTTCCGCCAAGCCGGACTCCAGCCGCGAGACGTCGAGCAGGTTCTCGACCAGGCGCGAGAGCCTCCCCCCTTCGGCGACCACCGCCTCGCTCAGCTGATGGCGCTCCTCCTCGGTCAGCGTGGGAGAGTCGAGCGCCGTCCCCGCGGCGATGATCGAGGTCAGCGGCGTCCGCAGGTCATGCGAGACCGAGCGCAGCAGCGCCGTCTTCAGCTCGTCGCTGCGCCGCAGGGCGCCCGCCTCGATCGCCTCCCCTTCCATCCGGTCCCGCTCCTCCGCCAGCTCCTGCAAGCGAGCCAGCACCTGCTCGGTCTCCTCCCGCCGCCGCTCCGCCTCCCCGGCCCGAGCCCGAGCGACCTCGGCCAGCGAGCTGCTAGCGAGAGCGACGATCACAAACACCACCAAGGCCACCGCATCCTTGTCGGCAGCGATCCCGAACTCCCCCGTCGGCGGCAGGTGGAACCAGTTGAAGGCCAAGGCGCTCGCCACCGCCGCCACCAGCCCAAGCCGCCAAGCCCACAAGCTCGAGACCAGCAGCACCCCAGGGATGTAGACGACCCCCAAAGACACCACCGGCGCCACCGACTTCAGCGGATAGACGGCCAACGTCGCCGTCCCGACGACCCCCACCGTCGCTACCCATCCCCAGCCAGCCGCCGGAGCCTCGGCACCTATGTCCAGCTGTGGGCGAAAGCGCACCGCGTCAGCGTAATCCGCGGAGGCTCAAATCGAGCAGCTTCAGTGAAACCCGGCTGAGCGCCGACCTAGCTAGTCATCCGACCGAAGCACCTCACGAGCAAAGGGGTCAAGCCCCAATTCCAGCTCCCTTGCCAGGCGGGCGATTACGACAAAGGAGGGCGTTGCTACCCGTCGTCCCTCGATCGCACGTAACTCGTCCACCGAAACGCCGGCACCTCGCGCGATCTCGACCTGCTCTCTCCCGAGCGACCTCCGCGTCTCCCGCAGATGGGCCGAAATCCGGGCACCCTCCGCTCGCTGCTCATCCGTCAAAGGCTTACGTGCCATTGTATAAATATACTGGTATACTTATTAGAATGGCAGCAGCCATAAAGCCTCGCGATCCAGCCCGAGCGTTACGGCTTCTGCGTAGCGATCCCCTTCCACCTCTGCCCGCTCCCGAGGATTTGTTGGATGCCGAAACGCCGCGGCGACCTGGCGAGCTACATGAGGCATTGCCGCTCTCGGCTCCCACTGCTCAGGCCTTGGCAAAACGGGCTGCGAGCGTGGGCCTTGCCGTCGATGTCGCGGCATCCCTTGCTCTGGAGGCGGGGCAACTCAAAACGCGCCTGCCACAACTTCGCGAACTAAGTCACCCCTGGGTATCCGTGGGCACTGCGCTACCAGAGGCGAGCGCCCGCTATCTCCGATCGATCACGGTGGGACGTCACGCGCACCGCAAGGTGTTGCAAGCTCCGCGCAGCGTCGCTATTCCGGTCCGTCTCGTCCCGAGATGTGGCGCCTCTAATGTTGAGGAGTTGATCGATCAAGTGCCGCTAGAGCAAGCCATCGCCTGGGAGGTCGCAGCCGTTGGTGCCGGCCAAACCATGAGCGAGTGGGTACTCGAACGGCTGCTGCTCGAGAACTAGAAGTCGGCTTGCTCGCTAGCAGCGAGACCATCGCCTGCATCCAGCCCAGCAAAGAGAGCTTCATAGCTAGCGGTCGCCGAAAACCTCTCAGTCGGTAACTCGGCATCCGCGGCCGCCCAAGAGGCCATCGTGGAGGAGGCCAGCACCCACTCCCGTCGATCACCTTTTTCTCCTTCCAGGGCCTCGCGGGCTTGTTCAGCCCGCAGGATGGCCGCATGCTGGGCGACATTCTGCCCGTCCGGCGGAGTCGAGGCGACGTGAAGTTCACACTCACATGGAGCGGCGGTGAAAGCTCTTCTGGCATCGTCGCTTCCAACCCGAAACGACCGATGAAACTTCGGGTGATAAGCCATCCGGGTGCGCCCGCGGGCTTTGCCTTCCTGGTTGGTCCTACGCCAGGGAGCCGGCACGCGGAAGCGCTCATTCTCAGCGAGGCCGATACTCACCGAGAAATCATCAGCAAGTAAGCCAAGGTGTAGCTGCCCTGATCCACAAGATACGACCGACTTTCCTCCCTCCCGCAAAGCACTCAGGAAGGAGGCGCCATTTCGAATCTGTTCGGGCGAGGATCGCTCGTGAAAGCCCTCGATCTTGACCCAGAGGCCTTGGGACTCAAGGGCAAGATAGGCCTCAGCAAGGGCGCTACGAGCACTCGGAGAAGCGAGATCGCGCACGTGCACCGCCAGAGCAACGTAGATCTCGCGCGCAACGTCGACAGCCGCAAAGGGCGGCGGCTCGCGCATTCCCTCAGCCTCGAAGTGAGTGAGGCCGAGCTCAGCCAGCAGCAGCTCCACATCGCGTCCACGGGTTCCCACTCCGCCAGCCCGATGGGAGGTCGTAAGAAGAAGAGTCCCACCGCGACCTCTGGCCTCGTTAATGGGATCAACCGCGAGGTGCAAGATCTCCTCGTCAGATAGTCGGGCCGAATCGGGCTCGTAAGGTTCGGGGTCGTTTCCGAAGCTAAGAGCCCGAAAGGCGCTTGGGCGCTCAGCCCACGCCACCTGCCTGAGCTGGGTATAGGGATCGAGCACGGTCCCCATCTTTCGCCCGTTCGGAATCAGCGTGAGCTCGGGGTTATCCCGCAAAAAGTAGAGCGGCGCCACGGTGGTCCGAATCCCCCGAGCCTCAAGTACGCCAACCAAGCCCTGCTGGCCGTAGCCCAGCCGAGGAAGAAACTGCCCATTTCCAGGCGAAGGATGGGGAGACGGCAGGCTCTCCATGGGACTAGCTTGATCAGGTGACATCACCAAGCAGCAACAATGACGGTCTCACCGGATGTCTTGAGAAGCTTTTCCCGTCCGATGCGCCCGTCATTCTTTGAGGATGGGAACGTATGTTCGTATTCGACGGCAAAGTCCAGTTTTAGTGGGCGGGATCCACAGAAACCTGAGAAGTGCCGCAAATGTCTCAGACCGCAGGAGATGCTTGGATTGCGCCCCGGTGTCTAAAAAGCATCCCGAGATCCGAGACGCAGTCCATAACTTCATCGCCTTCGATCCCTCCGAGAAGAAGGTGATCGATTCGCAGCCATTTCAACGGCTGCGAAATATTCATCAGCTCGCCCTCTCCTATCTCGTCTACCCCGGTGCCTCCCACCGCCGCTTCGAGCACTCACTGGGCGTAATGGAGCTGGTCGGCCGCATCTACGACACCGTAACCCGACTCGACAAGGTGACCGACGAGGTCAGAGATGTCCTGCCTCAGAAGAACAGCCTTGAGGACCAGGTATCGCGCTCGCTTCTTCGTCTGGCAGCTCTCTGTCATGACTTGGGTCACCTTCCCTTCTCGCATGCGGCGGAGGATGAGCTCTTGCCCGCGGGCTATGACCACGAGCGGATGACCTACGAGATCCTGCGCTCCGAGGAGATGCGAGCGCTTTGGCGTTTGATGCCGCATAAGCCTGACCCTGAGGACATAGCCAAGATCGCCCTCGGACCACGGAAGCTCGAGAAATTGGGGGGTGACCTGACCTTTTCGCCTTGGGAGGCCATCCTCGCCGAGATGCTTGTTGGGGACTCCTTTGGCGCCGATCGGATCGACTATCTCCTGCGCGACAGCGTCCATACCGGCGTGGCATACGGTCGCTTCGACCACCATCGCTTGATTCAAACCCTTCGCATCCTCCCTGCGGCCACGACCGAGGCTGGCGGTGAGCAAAACGAAGCGAAGCGGGAGCCCCAGCTAGGTATTGAGCGAGGAGGCATCGAGTCCGCCGAGGGTCTTTGGCTCGCCCGCTACTTTATGTTCAGTCAGGTCTATTTCCATCCCACCCGCCTCATCTATGACCTTCATTTGAAGGATTTCTTAGGGGCGTGGCTAGAGGGTGGTCAATTTCCGATCGAAGTCAGTGGCCACCTTGCGTTGACCGATGCAGAGGTCACGAGCGCAATGCGAAGTGCAGCCAAAGACCGAGGTGCCCCGGGACACGATTCAGCTCGGAGAATCCTGGAGCGGGATCATTTCCGAGTGGTCTACCAGCGCCGACCCGAAGACAGCTCCTTCGAGGTCAATGCGATTTATCGCGCTGCCGAAGAGGCATTTGGAGAGCGAAACATTCGGTATGGAGGCAGCCCTAAGCGGGGCGATGCTGATTTCCCTGTCCTTGATCGCGATGGCAGCAGCGTCCCTGCGATTTCGCTGTCCTCGGTGCTTGCCAATCTTCCCGTCTCCCGCGACGAATACGTTTTCGCACCAGCAGAACAGCGCGAGGAGATCGAGCAATGGATCGACACCGAACGCGAGAAGATCATCGAGAGCGCCTACGAAGCTCAGGCCGCCGAGGAGGACATGGAGACTGACGAGGAAGGGGTGGGAGCGTGAACAGGCTTGCCCAAGAGGCCGTCCTGATCAGCCTGACCCGCCGACTCCGTGAGCAAGGGTCTTGGGCGGGAGAGACCCATCTCCAGAAGGCCACCTATCTAGTTCGAGAGCTCCTAGAGGTGCCTCTTGACTTCAGTTTCATCCTTTACAAGCACGGGCCGTTCAGCTTTGAACTGCGAGACGAGCTGGGTTCAATGCAGTCCGATCGACTACTAACCCGAGAGGCACAGCCACCGCCGTATGGGCCGCGGTTGGCAACCATGCCTCGCGGCGAGGAGCTAGAGGAGCGCTTCGAGCGGACCATGAGGAAGTATGGACCGCGCCTTGATTGGATCGTGGGCCAAATTGCCAACTGTCGAGTCCTCGAACTCGAGCGCCTTGCGACTGCACTCTGGGTCACTCGTCAACAGGGTGAGGACGCGTCTGTTCAGGCTCGCGCTGAAGCACTGAACAAACTCAAGCCGCATGTTTCAGTTGAAGTGGCCACCGAAGCCGTCCAAGAGGTGGACTTCCTCATTGCTGACGCGCGAGAGCAACTGGACGCCTAGGCAGAGGACCATCCCAGAAAAGGTGGCAGACGGGATTCGAACCCGCGACCGCCGGCACCACAAGCCGGAGCTCTACCAACTGAGCTACTGCCACCGCGCTGGAGGCAATTTAGCTTGCCGGGGCGGTGGCTGGCGGCGTGGCGCTCAGAGGGTGCCGGCGTTTGGGTCCGGCTGGTCCAGGGGGTGCAGCTCGCCCTTGGTCAGGGCCTCGGTGCGCAGGTGGGCGATGGCCTGGTACTCGGGCGACTGGATCATCTCCAGGAAGGCTTGGCGGGTCGGGTATTCGACCAGGAGGACCAGATCCCAGGAGTGGTCGCCGAGGAGGGCCGGTGAGGCCGGCCCCTGGAAGACGAGGCGGCCGCCCGCCTTCTCGAGCAGAGGCGCCACCGCGACGCCATATTCGAGATAGCGCTCCCGCCCGCCGTCGGGCTTGAACGCCAGCAGGTTCAGCATCGTCACCGGACCCTCGCCAAGCCGCTCCATGAGGTCGGCGAAGCCCTGCTCGTTCGGGGGCTCGGGGGCAGCCGCGGCGTCCATGGCTTCAGGCATGGCGGGACCTGATCACGACCCGCGCCCCGTGCCTCGGAATCATCGTCACATTGCGGTGCAGAGCTCGCTCGGGCTCGGGGTCGGCGGCTTCGAGGTCGAGGCGGCGGGCCATCGCCTCGAGGACGACGCGCTGCTCGGCCATCGCCAGGGCCGCGCCGAGACAGCGGCGGATGCCGCCGCCGAAGGGCAGCCACTCGTAGGTGCCCGGCTTGCGGTCCTGCCAGCGCTCGGGCCGGAACTCGAAGGGCTCGGGGTAGAGATCCTCGCGGTGGTGCAGCAGGAGGATGCTGACCAGGACCGGCGTCTCGGCTGGCACCGCGTACTCGCCCACGCGCCAGGGCAGCTTCACCCGCCGGCCGACGATCGGCACCACCGGGCGGGAGCGCATCGTCTCGGTGATCGTCATCTCGATCGCCTCGGCCCCCTCGCCCGCCCGGACCGACTCGACCAGGCGCTCGTGCGCGTCCGAGGTGCGGACCAGCCGCTCCCACGCCCAGGCCAGCGAGTTGGCGGTCGTCTCGTGACCGGCCAGCACCAGGGTGATCAGCTCGTCGCGGATTTCGGCGTCGGTCAGCGGCTCGCCCTCCTCCCCGCGCGCCTGCAGCAGCAGACTGAGGATGTCGTGGCGCTCGCCCAGGTCCTCGCCGCGCCGATTCTCGATCACCGCATCCATCCGCCGGTCCATCAGCGCCCGGCCGAGACGGGTGATCCCGACCGGCTCCTCGCGCCGCACGTTCATCAGCTCCGCCACCTGGGCGACCGGCTTGGTCGAGAGATTGACCAGGTTCTTGATGATCGAGCGCAGCCGTCCCTCGCTGCTGCGCGGCGCCGGCTGGCCGTCGATGCCGAAGATCCCGGCCATGATCACGTCGAGGGTGATCGCCTGCATCCGCGGCGCCAGGGCGAACGGCTCGCCCAGCGGCCAGCTGTCGATCTCCCGCTCGGCCGCCTCGGCGATCGCCGCCGTGTAGTGCTCGATCGCCTCACCGTGGAACGGCGGCAGCAGCAGTTTGCGCTGGCGCATGTGACGCTCGCCGAGCGAGGTCAGCACCGAGTCCGGCCCGACGATCGGCCGCAGCGGCGACTCGGCCGCCAGCGACGGCGCCTGCTCGGGCTTGGCGGTGAAGAGCGAGCGCACGTCCTCGGGCAGGCTGGTGATCACCAGCGGCGTCGGCTCGTCCGTGCGCATCGCGAAGACGTCGCCCAGCCGCCGCTTGGCGCCGAAGACGAACTCGATCTGCCGCTGATTGAAGCGCAGCAGCTGGGGGATGCCCCCCATCTGCACCAGGGGCGGCGCCGGCAGCGTGGCGGCGACCTCGGGATCGAGCGGGCCGCTCGCCAGCGTCGGGGCCTCGGCGACTCCCATGCCCAGACCCCTAGGCGACGGCCGCGACGCCGTCGCTTCGCTCGTCCCCGGCGGGACCGGCAACCGGCCCCCGGGAGAAGTCCATCTGCTCGTCGAGCGGGCCGTGGTTGAAGAGGCGGATGTCCCGCGCGTAGTTCTGGTGCAGGCGCCAGGGCGCCACCTCGGCCTGCATCGGCAGCTGATCGAGGGCGCGGAGGACATAGCCGGATTTGAGCCCGATGAAGGGCTCGCGGGCGACGGCCGGGCCGGGATCGCGCGGCGTCGCCACGCGGTAGCCATTGGCGTCCATGTGGTTGAGCAGCCGGCACATGTACTGGGATACGAGGTCGCACTTGAGGGTGAAGGAGGCATTGGTGTAGCCGAGCGCGATCGCCAGGTTCGGCACCCCGCCGAACATCGCGCCCTTGTAGCCGACCAGGTCCTTGAACTGCTTGCGCTCGCCGTCGACCGAGACCTCGATCCCGCCGAAGACCAGCAGGTTGAGCCCGGTCGCGGTGACGATGATGTCGGCCTCCAGCTCGCGCCCCGAGGTCAGCTTCAGCCCCTTCTCGGTGAAGGTCTCGATCCGGTCGGTGACCACGTCTGCCTTGCCCGAGCGCAGCGCTTTGAAGAGGTCGCCGCCGGGGACCAGGCAGACGCGCTCGTCCCAGGGGTTGTAGGTCGGTTCGAAGTTGCCGTCGATGTCGAAGCCCTCCGGCAGCTGACGCTCCACCCCGCGCCGGATCAGCTTGCGGGTGAAGCCCGGCGCCCGGCGCGAGAGCTGAAAGAAGGCCATCTGGGTCAGCACGTTCTTCCAGCGGACGATCCCGTAGCGGAGCTTGTCCGGCAGGAAGCGCCGCAGCACCTTGGCGATCGGGTCCTGGGCGGGCAGGGTGACGACGTAGCCCGGCGAGCGCTGCAGCATCGTGATGTGCTCGGTCTCCGGCGCCATCGCCGGGATCAGCGTCACCGCGGTCGCGCCGCTGCCGATCACGACCACGCGCTTGCCGCGATAGTCGAGGTCCTCGGGCCAGTGCTGGGGGTGGACGATCTGCCCGCCGAAGCGCTCGCGGCCCTCGAACTCGGGCGTGTAGCCCTCGTCGTAGCGGTAGTAGCCGGTGCAGCCGTAGAAGAAGTCGCAGGTCAGCTCGACGGTCTCTCCCCCGTGCTCGACCCGCACCGTCCACAGCGCCTCGTCGCTCGACCACTCGGCAGAGATCACCTTGTGGCCGAAGCGGATCCGGTCCTCGACCCCGTGTTCGCGAGCGGTCTCGCGGATGTAGTCGCGGATCTTCTCGCCGGCGGCGATCGAGTCCTGGTCGTTCCAGGGCTTGAACGAGTAGCCGAGCGTGTACATGTCGGAGTCGGAGCGGATCCCCGGGTAGCGGAAGAGGTCCCAGGTGCCGCCGATCGCCTCGCGGGACTCGAGGATCGCGTAGCTCTTGCCGGGGCAGTTCTGCTGCAGGTGGACGCCGGCACCGATGCCGGAGAGGCCGGCGCCGATGATCAGGACGTTGACGTGCTCTCGCTCGTTGGTCATGAGGGGTCTCCTGACTGGCGGTTAAGACGAGTGAGCAGGTCACTCGTCATCGAGGTCTCTTTGAAGGCGCCGCGCTTGGCTCCGGCGCGCATCTGACGCCGGATGCCGCGCTCGACCAGGCCTTTGGGAACCAGGCCGAGGATGCGGTAGGTCACCGCGCCGCGGCGGGTGGTCGCCAGGTCGCGGGCCGGCCGGCCGTAGATGGCGCGGACGATGGTGCCGACCGCGGCGCCGATCGGCTCCGGCGGCACCATCCCCTCCAGGCTGGCGCCGGCGCTCTGGCTGGCGTCGTGGATCGGGGTGCGGATGTAGCCGGGATAGACGGTCGTGACTGTGATTTCGTCGCCGACCTCGGAGCGCAGCTGCTCGGAGTAGCCGACGACGCCGCGCTTGCTGGCGCCATAGGCAGTGGCGAAGGGGACGGCGAGGTGGGCGAGGCCGGAGGAGACGTTGACGACGCGGCCGCGGGACTCGCGCAGCGACGGCAGGGCGGCGGCGGTCGCCCGCCAGGTGCCGAGCAGGTTGACGTCGAGGACGCGCAGCGCGTCGGGGCCGGGGGGCTGGACGGCGCTCTGCGGCAGGCCGATGCCAGCACAGTTGACCAGGGCGTCGAGGCCGCCGCCGAGCCGCTCGACGGCTTCGGTCATCGCCCGGTCGACCGACTTCTGGTCGGTGACGTCGCAGGCGATCGTGTCCTCGCCGGGGTTGAGGTCAAGGCCGACGACCTGCGCCCCGCGCTTGCGCAGCGCCTGGGCGGTTCCCGCGCCGATGCCGCTGGCGGCACCGGTGATGATCACGCGCTTCGTCTCGCTCACGGCGGGAACTGTATCAACACCGTGTCGAGTTGGTCAACAGTTTGTCGAAACTCTCGACACTCTGTATCGTGAGGCACATGTCCGCCATCCCCGAGGCCAAGACCCCGTCCCCCGCCGAGCCCAAGGCTCGCGGTCGTCGCGCCACCCGCGCCAGCGGCGACGACCGCGAGCGGGCGATCCTGGAGACGGCGGAGCGGCTGCTGGAAGAGCGCCCGCTGAGCGAGATCTCGGTCGACGACCTGGCCAAGGGAGCCGGCATCTCCCGCCCCACCTTCTACTTCTACTTCCCCTCGAAGGCCGCGGTGGTGCTTTCGATCATCGACCGCCTCGTCGCCGACGCCGGCGAGGGCCGCGAAGAGATCTTCGCCACCCTTGCCGCGAGCGGACCGCAGGCGGGACTGCGCAAAGCCCTGGAGAACCTCTACGCCGCCTTCCGCTCCCGCCCCGGCGTGGTCCGGGCCGGATCGGACCTGCGCGCCACCAACCAGGAAGCCCGCGACCTCTGGGCGCAGGTGATGGAGGGCTGGGTCGACGACGTCACCGCGGTGATCGAGTTCGAGCGCTCCCGCGGCACCGCCCCCGCCGGCCAGCCGGCCCGCGAGATGGCGATCGCCCTGGTGCAGATGAACGAGCGGGCCCAGTACGCGACCCTGCTCGAGGAGCAACCCTCGCTCGACAGCGACCGGGTCCTCGACGTCCTGATCGACATCTGGCTGCTGGCGATCTACGGCACCGCGGAGCCCGGTTAGCGAGTCTGCGAAAACCGGCGATATAGACCGGCTTTCGCAGACTCGCGCTTAGCCGGCAAGCGCCGGGCCGATCTCCCGCCCCACCAGCGCCACCGCGTCGAGGTCGCGGTGCAGCAGGTGCTGACCCATGATCCGCTTCAGCCCCGCCGCCTTCAGCTCGCGCAGCTGCTCGATCGCCTCCGCGGCGGTGCCGAGGATGGTGCTCTCGCGCAGGCCGGCGATGAACGCCTCGCCGTCGCCGTCGCCACCTTTCCAATCGCTGAGGCGCCCGGCGCGTTCGAGCAGTTCGGCCCGGTCGGCGCCGACCAGCCAGCCGGTCATCATCGATAGCGGCAGGGTCGCCGGGTCCCGTCCCTCCTTTTCGCAGGCCTCGTCGAGCCGCTGCCGCAGGTCGGCGATCTCCTCCGCGGTCGACATCACCGTGTTGTACTCGTCGGCGTAGCGAGCGCCGAAGCGCAGGCTGCGCGGTCCGCCTTTGGCGCCGAGGATCAGCGGCAGCGGCCGCTGCGCCGGCTTCGGCCGCGCGTCGAGCTCGCGCACCGAGTAGTGCTCGCCGGAGAAGCCGAACGGGCCCTCGCCGAAGTGGCCACGGACGATCTGCATCTGCTCCTCCAGGGCCTCCATCCGCGGGCCGACCGGCGGCAGGTCGAACCCGTACAGCTCGTGCTCGCGCTCCCACCAGCCGGCGCCGATCCCGAGTTCGACCCGGCCGCCGGAGACGTGGTCGGCGGTAACCGCCAGCTTCGCCAGCACCGAGGGATGGCGGAAGGTCGCCGGCGAGACCATCGTCCCCAGCCGCAGCGTCTCGGTGACGGCGCCGAGGGCGCAGATCGTCCCCCAGGCGTCAAGCGAGCCGCGCTCGCGGCGGTCGTCAACCGAGAGGTAGTGGTCGGAGCGGAACATCGTCCCCACCCCATGCTCTTCGCAGGCGCCGGCGAGCGCCCGCCAGTCGTCCCACGTCACGTCCTCCTGGCCCTCGATCATCAGGCAGACCTCCATCGCGCTCCCTCTACCCGCCGGCGACGATTTCAGCGAAGGCGGCGAAACCCGGCGCAGTGCGCTCGACCAGGTCGGCCTCCAGCGCGGCGGCGCGCTCGGGCAGCTCGTGCTCCCCCGCCTCACCCAGGGCCGCCACCGCCTCCGCAATCATCGCCGGCACCTCGAGCCAGGCCTCGACCAGAGCGAAGTCGGCCTCGGGATGGAAGAGGACGCCCCAGGCGTTGCCGGCGCGAAAGGCCTGGCAGGCGGTGCGCTCCGAGGAGGCGAGGTGGGTGGCGCCCTCGGGCAGGTCGAAGAAGTCGCCATGCCAGTGCAGAACCTCGGCGCCGGGAGCGAGGCCGCCGAGAACCGGGTCGTCGGGGTCGGCGATCTCGACCGGGGCGAAGCCGATCTCCGGGGCCGGCCCGGGGCGCACCTCCGAACCCAGCGCCCGCGCCAGCAGCTGCGCTCCGAGGCAGATGCCGAGCACCGGCATCCCGCGATCCACCGCCTCGGCCAGCCACTCGCGCTCTGCGGCCAGCGCCGGAAAGCGCTCCACCTCGTCGACGTTCATCGGCCCGCCCATGACCACGGCGCCAGCCACCTCCTCATGCGCCGGCAGCGGCTGGCCGGCCAGCGGTTTGACGGTTCGCACCTGCAGGTCGCGGCAGGCGTCGAGGATCCGGTGCGGACCCTCCCAGGGCACGTGCTGAATCGCCAGCAAAGTCGGACGCTCGTCCATGGTCATCGGGCGTCAGGCTAGCCTCACGGCCATGAAGGAAGCATCGTTTCCACCCTTTTCCTCGCTGGGGCGGGGAAAACTCTGGAAACGATGGTGTGCCGGCGGGCTTGTGCTGTTGCTGGCGATCCTCGTCTGGACCCTCGCTCCCTCCGCCTCCGCCGTCGGCCCGTACCCCGCTCTCTCTCCCTGCCAAGTCTTCCCCGACCCGCCGCCCGGGCTCTCGCCTCGCGCTCCATCCCTCGCCACCGAGGCTGCTTGGAACCAGGACATCTCCAAGGCTCCGCGCGACCCGCGCTCGGGTGCCTACATCGCCTACATCAATGCCCACGGCGGCGACGCCCTCCACCCGGACTTCGGCTCGCCGCGCGCCTACGGCTTCCCCTACTCGGTGGTCGGCGCCGGCCAGCCCAAGCTGCCGATCCACTACACCGCCTATGACGACGAGAGCGACCCGGGGCCGTTCCCGGTTCCCGCCCGCGCCCCGGTCGAGGGCGGCAACGGCAGCGACGGCGACCGCCACGTGCTGGTCGTCGACCGCTCGGCCTGCAAGCTCTACGAGCTCTACCGCGCCTTCGCCGTCGCCAAGCCCCGCCCCCACTGGAACGCCGACTCCGGGACCGAATGGGACTTGCGCTCCGCCGCCCGCCGCCCCGAGGGCTGGACCTCGGCCGACGCCGCCGGGCTGCCGATCTTTCCCGGCCTGGTCCGCTACGACGAGGCGGCCTCGGGGCACATCGAACACGCGATCCGGGTCACCTTCGAGAGCACCCGGAACGCCTGGGTTCACCCCGCCTCCCACTGCGCCGGCGACACCGCCAACCCGGCCGCACCGCCGATGGGCCTGCGCCTGCGGCTCAAAGCGAGCTACGGCCTCGGCAACTTCACCGGCCCAGCCCGAGCCATCGCCGAAGCGATGAAGCGCTACGGGCTGATCGTCGCCGACAACGGCTCCAACTGGTTCTTCTCGGGCAGCAGCGATCGCCGCTGGGACGACGAGAACCTCAACCAGCTGAAGCGGATCCCCGGTAGCACCTTCGAGGTCGTGAAGAGCGCTGCAGCTATCCGTCCATGCTGATTTCCCTGCAATGGATCGGGTACCCGATCCATTGAGACCAGTCGCGGATCCATAAGGGAACAAGCTCCGAGGAGAGAGGAACGATGGCCACGACGAAAAGCAAACCGAAAAAACGATCTACGTCGAAACCGAAATCGGCGTCGAAATCGTCGAAACCGAAAGCATCGAAAGCCAAACCGAAATCGGCTGCCAGCAAAGCGCGCAGCTCGAGCAACGGCGCGAGCGGCAAATCCCGCTCGAACGGCTCATCGAGCAAACACTCGAACGTCGATGCCGTAAAACACGCGGTCGAGGGAGCCGGCGACAAAGCCAAGAGCGCGGGCAAGACCGTCGGCAAAGCCGCGAGCAAAGCGAAAGTGCCGCTGGTCGCCGGCGGGGCGGCGCTTGCCGGTGCCGCCGGCGGAATGGCCCTCGCCGCTACGAAAAAAGGGCGCAAAAGCGGCCTTGGCAAGGTGGTGGCGCGCCGGCCGAAGATCAAGGTGGACTCCAAGGACGTAGCCAAGGCGGCCAAGGGAGTGGGGAATTTGAGCGCCCAGGTGAGCGAGATCGCAGGCGGTCTCGAGACCGCCGCGTCGGGTAGGAACGGGAAGCACCGCTCCCCGATCGAGGTCGTCCTGCAGGGACTCACTCAGCGCCGCTGAACCAGGCGGTCCCTGATAGACCTGGCTGCGACTGCGCGCACGGGACGCGCGGTCGCAGCCGCCACCACCTTTTTCAGTCGTCCTCCCCGTCCTCGGCCTCGACTGGGTGGACAATCCGCTGCGCCACCGACCAGTCGACCTTGACGTCGCGGTAGGTGACGCCAGCCTCGGGCTCCTCGGGGATGTTTTCCCGCTCGACCTCGGCTTCGGTTTCGTGGTCCGGCTCGCCGTAGTAGGTGACCTTCCGCTTCTCCGGCACCTTGCCGAACTTCACCTCCTTCGCCTTTACCGAGGTGAAGAAGTCGAGGTCGGGACGGCGGCCGCTCATCCCGCGGCTGCCTTCTCGACGTCGTGGACGGTGACTCGGCCTTCGGCGCCGGTGCCTTCGATGCCGTCGATGTCGACCCCCTGCTCCTCGGCCTTGCGCAGCGCCGCTTTGGTGGCGTTGTGCTTCTCCGCCCGCCTCTGACGCCGTCGCTCGCCCATCTCCAGCGCTTTGTGGGTTGCGGCGAGACCGAGCTCTTTGGCCTCGTCGGTCGCGGCCGCGCCGATTTCCTTGGCGACGAGCTTGGCGATCTGTTTGGCGAAGCCGCCCCCGGAGCCTCCTTCGCCACCGTTGCCGCCATTGCCACCCGAGCCCGAGCCGGCCCCCACCTGGGCGAGCCCGCCGAGGCCGCCAAGCGCCTGCCCGGCTCCTTCGCCCAAGCCGCCGACCGCCTGGCCGGCTCCTTCGCCGACCTGACCGACGGCTTTGCCGGCGCCCCCGCCGACGTCTTCGACCGCACCCTCGGCACCTTCGCCGACATCCTCGACGGCGCTGCCCGCGCCTTCCCCGATCTGGCCCACCGCTTTGTTCGCGCCTTCGCCGACTTCGCCGACCGCTTTTCCGGCGCCTTTGCCGACCGGTTCCAACGTCCGCGCGATCCCCTTCAGCACCTCGGGGTTGCGATCGAGGGTCGTCAGCACCCGGTCGATGATCGCGGTCACGTGATCGAGCCGCGCCCGCAGCAGCGCCTGCGCCTCGACGCCTTTGATGTCGAGCTTGACCTTGCCCAGCTCGGCGTGGACGCCGACGCTCAGTTTCACCAGGTCGAGCACCTCGGCGTGCAGCGAGATCCGCGCCTCGAGATCGTCGAGCTCGAAGTGGATCTCGTCGACTTTGACCGTCGGGATGTCGACGATGACGTCGGGCTCGTCGGTATCGCTGATTTCCCCGGGGTCGAGCAGCGTGTAGTCCTCGTACAGCCCTTCCGGCCTGCTTTTGCCGGAACCCTGGTCCCCCTTGTTCGGCGTCGGGCTTTTGTTTTTACCCCTGCCGCCTTTGCTGCCTTCTTTGCGTTTGGTCTGCTGTGCCATCGCACCTCTCCT
The DNA here is from genome assembly GCA_045805745.1 of Solirubrobacterales bacterium. Classification (GTDB taxonomy): domain Bacteria; phylum Actinomycetota; class Thermoleophilia; order Solirubrobacterales; family 70-9; genus VAYN01. The sequence goes on along the minus strand of JBJMKP010000001.1, from coordinate 102,401 downwards.
CGGCTTTCAGTTCCCTTTCTCCCCTTAGGAAAGTTTTCCCGTTCGGAGGAGACGCAAACGGCTGTTAGCCCGGAAATCAGCGCTCGCGGGCGCGACCGCCGGAGACCAAACGCCAGGCCCCGCCGATCACGTAGAGGACCGCGAAGGAGATCGCGAGCCCGATCGCGCCGAGGATCAGAAGGAAAAACACGAAGGCGACGATCGCCACCGGGACTAGGAGAAGTTTCACTTCTCCTAGTCTTGCAACGCGATGATGCACACGGCAGCACTTCTGCAGGTGGTCGTGGCGCTTGCCGCGACGGGCGGCGGCGACCATGCGGTCAACGCCGTCGGCGAGGGCCTGGCGATGGTCGAAGCCCAGCGCCAGGTCGCCGCGCGCCCTCCGGCGCCGGAGCCCGCCCAGCCCGAACCCGCGCAGCCGACCGCAGCCGAAATCGCCGCCGACCCCTCGAAGCTGCCGCCTGCCTCGGCCGGCAGCAACGGTACCCACGTCCCGCATAAGTCGGGGCTCGGTCGCGGCGAGATCTTCGCCCACCGGCGCGGCGGCGACCCGAGCTCGACCGCGATCCTGCTGACCGGCGTGGCCCTGGCGCCGCCCGCGGCACCGGAACCCGTGCAGGGAGCGATCGACGCCGCCAACACGATCGTCGGCCGCCCCTACGTCTGGGGCGGCGGCCACGCCTCCTTCTACAGCAACTCCTACGACTGCTCGGGCGCTGTCAGCTACGCCCTCTTCGGCGGCGGCCTGATCCCCCGCCCGCTCGACTCCAGCTCACTGATGGGATGGGGCGCGCCCGGTCCCGGCAAGTGGATCACCGTCTACGCCAACGCCGGCCACACCTTCGTCGAGATCGCCGGCCTGCGCTTCGACACGGTCGGCGACGAACAGGGAACCGGCCCGCGCTGGCACCTCGCCACCGCCTCCACCGCCGGCTTCGTCGCCCGCCACCCGCCCGGCCTCTAGAGCAAGAAAAAGGCCGGCCCTCAAAAGAGGACCGGCCGCAGTGTGGTGGCTAGGCGCCCTTCCCGATCGACTCGAGGGGCATCACGCGCTCGGTGCGGAGATCCATTCCGGTTCACCTCCTCCCCCGGCTCAGTGCTTGTGCGCTGGAGACTGCATTATTGGTGAGGATCGTTCCACCATTGGGACACATTTCAGCATTCTCCGGAGAAAAATGAACACAATGTCCATTCAGCAGTTACGATCAAGTCCTCGCCAGTAATCAGCTCGCAATAAGGGAGAGGGATGTCCACCAAGACTCAGCGCCGCAAAGCAACCGAAAACCGGATCAAAGCGATGAGCCATCCCCTGCGGGCCTCGATCCTGCGGATGCTGGTCGAGCGCACCGCCAGCCCGGCCGAAATGGCCCGCGAGCTCGACGAGGAGCTATCGAACGTCAGCTACCACACGAAACAGCTGGTCGAGTTCGAATGCGCCGAGCTGGTCAGCACCCGGCCGGTGCGTGGCGCCCTCGAGCACTTCTACAGTGCGACCGAACGGCATCTGATCGACACCGAGGAGTGGGAGGAGCTCGATCCGATCATTGCCGAGGACCTGGTCTGCGAATTCATGCAGAAGATCCTCGACGACTTCGTCGCTTCAGCGCGCGCCGGGATCATCGGCTCTGACGAGAACTTCCATCTAACCCGTACCCCCCTGGTTCTGGACGAGGAGGGGCTCAAAGAAGCGATGGAGGCCCACGAAAGGGCGCGGCTCGAGATCCTCGAGATCGAGGCTCGCAGCGCGGCGAGGATGATCGAGTCTGGCGAGACGGGGGCCAATGTCTCCAGTTCGCAGGGCTGCTTCAAGATGCCGGCTCGCAAGCGCCGCTAGCTCTACCCCGCGGGCAGCGGGAAGCGCATCCGCACCTCGGTCCCGTCGCCTTCCTGGACGATCTTCAGGTCTGAGCAGAGGCGGGCGATGATCGCCAGCCCCAGCCCTAGCCCGTCCGGCGAGCCTTTGCCGAACGCCTCGCCGCGGTCGCGGACGACCACCTCGAACCATCCCTCCCGCCCTCTGCTGGAGAGCTCGACCACGCCCTCGCCCTCCGCGGCGCCGGCGTACTTGACCGCGTTGGTGACCGCCTCGGAGACCGCCAGGGCGACGTCCTCGACGACGAGCTGCCCTGCCCCCTGCGCGGCGGCGAACTGAGAGGCGCGGTGGCGCAGCGCCGGAACCGAGGCGGGCTCGGCCGGCAGCGTCAGCTCGAATCCGCCGCATCCCTCTTCGACAAGTTGTGGCACGGCTGCCTATTTTCCCGGAGCGGTCGGATTCGATGCCGGTCGGGTTCTCAGTCTCTATCGTCCAGCCTCGATTTCGCCCGTTCGCCTACCTGAAAGGGACCCGTTGAAGATCAAGGCGTGGCTGCTGGCCACGGTGTTCGCCCTACTGCTCGTGCCGGCGTCCGCGCAGGCGGCGGGCGGGGTCAGCGGCGTTGTCACCGCGGTCGGCGGCGGGGCGCTGTCGGGAATCAAAGTCTGCGCCCGCGAGCAGTCCACGGCCAGCCAGGCCTGCGCCGCCACCGACGGCAGCGGCGAATACGAAATCGAACTACCGCAGGCCGGCAAATACCGGGTCAAGTTCGAGGGTGGCGATGACTACGTCGACCGCTGGTTCGAAGACGCATCGACCGAAGCGGAAGCGGACGTCCTCCCTATCAGCGGCCACCTAACCGAAGGCGTGGATGGCGAACTGCCGCCCGCGGGCCAGCTGGAAGGCACGGCTATGGATGCCGTTACCAAAGCCGGTATCGCCAACGTCTCCGCCTGCGCGAGGAAAGGCGGGGGCTTCGTCTTCTCCTACTGCGCCTCAACCGACTCCGGGGGCAGCTACCGGCTCGGCGGGCTGCCGCCTGGCTCGTACACGGTCGAATTCTCGGCCGGATTCGAACCTGCCACCCGGGACTACCTGCACGAGTACTACGACGACAGCCCGACCGAAGGCGAGGCGACGCCGGTGACGGTGACGGCGGGGGCCGTGACGGCTGAAGTCGATGCGGGGCTGACGAAAGGCGCGCAGATCGCCGGTGTCGTCACCAACGAAGGTGGCGAACCGATCGCCGGGGTCAGCGTCTGTGCTGAAGTCGCAAAGGCACGACCCAACTTCGGCGAATGCGGGTTCACCGGAAGCGATGGCACCTACGTGATCCACCGCCTCGCCAGCGGCCGCTACCGGATCGGATTCTTCCCCGGCCCCCTCTCCGGAAACTTCCTGCGCCAGTACTACCGCGACCAGCCCAGCCGACAGCTCGCCGAGGCGGTTCAGGTGAATGCGCCGTCCCCCGTCACCGGGATCGACGCGACCCTGCATTTCGGCGGCCAGATCAAAGGCCAGATCACCGAGGAAGATGGCGCGACGCCGATCCAGAACGCCCGCGCCTGCGCCTTTGAAACGGGCAGCGAAGTGATCGAAGGCGGCGGCCGCTGCGCGCAGACGGCGGGCGACGGCTCCTATGTGATCGGCTCCCTGCCGAGCGGAAGCTACGAAGTAACGTTCTCCGCTGCTGAGCAGGGCTTCGCCTCCGAGCGCTGGAACGACCAGCCGATCGACGAAGCCGGGACCCCCATCGCGGTCATCTCCGGCGGCGCCGCCACGAACGTCAATGGGGCCCTCTCGGAGGGCGGAACGGTACGCGGCACGGTCACCACCGCCGCCGACGACTCACCGATCCAGTCGATCGAAGTCTGCGCCTTCCGGGGCCACCAGGAAGAAGGCCGCTGCGTCTTCACGGCGGCGTCCGGCGAATACGAATTCCGCGGCCTCGATCTCGGCTCTTACGCAATCCGCTTCCGCCCCGGCACCCCCTTCGGCCCCGGCGCCGAACCATCGGATCCCAACTTCGTCACCCAGTGGTACTCGGATCAGGCGAGTCGGGGTGACGCCCAGCAGCTCGACGTCACCGCGGGAACCGTGTTCGAAGAAATCGACGCAGCACTCGCTACCGGCAGCCGGATCAGCGGTTCGGTCACCGGCACGGGCGGCGTCCCGATTCCATTCGCCTTTGTCTGCGCCGTCCCGAGCGACGGCGGGGAACAACGCTGCATCAACGCCGACAAGCACGGCGACTACACGCTTCAGGGGCTTTCCGACGGGATGTACGAGGTCAACTTCCGGGCGGGGCCGAGCGAAGGAAGCGCCGGCTGGCTGCCGCAATGGTGGAATGGCCGGGCGACCGAAGCCGAAGCGGAAGAGCTCGCGGTGTCGGGCGACATAGTGGAAGAAATCGACGCCAACCTGCAGGCCGCGGGCGGAATCGCCGGCCGGGTAACCATCGCCTCCAGCGGCGCCCCGCTTTCCGACGCCTTCGTCTGCGCCTTCCCCAGCGGCGGCGGCGAACCAACCAATTGCGCCGAACCGCACCCCGACGGCACCTACCTGATTCCGATCCTGCCGACCGGCAGCTACCGGGTCGAATTCTCTTCGGTCGTCTATCTCGAAGGCGGAGAGACGATCGAAGAATTCGCGACCCAGTTTTGGAAAGGCGCCAGCAGTCTTGGTGCCGGCACCCTGGTCAGCGTCACCGCCGGTCAGACGACCGGCTCCATCGACGCCGCGATGGTCGAACCGGGCGAAGAAGCCAAACCGCCGGACGAAGGCGGCGGCGACCAGCCTCCGAGCACTCCGCTCGCGGCGCAACCGCCACTCGCCACGACCCCTCCCCCGGCATCCAAGCCGGTGGTGAGGAAACCGCACTGCCGCAAGATCCAGAAGCTGAAGAAGGTGCGTGGTAAGTGGCGCTGCGTAAAGAAGCCGAAGCCGCGCCACCACAAAGCGCGCTGAGCCGGCGACCTACTTGAACTGGAAGCTGGTCAGGTCCTGGTTGAAGGTCGGGTTGTAGATCACCTTGTCGAGGTCGATCGCCGAGGAGACGAAGGTCGGGTAGGTGCTGGTCCCGTAAGGAGCCCACGGCGCCAGTTCCATGAATTCCTTGTCGAGCGCTGCGTATTCGCTTTCGACCTGGGAGTCGAGCGGCTTTTCGGCCAGCTCGTCGATCTTCTTGCTCAATCGCGGTACCGCGATCCGCGCCAGGTTCGAGGTGTTGGTCGGGAAGATGCTTTCTTCGGAGAGCATCGGCTGGAAGAAGTCGTTGGGGTGCGGGTAGTCCTGGAACCAGCTCGCCCAGCCGGTGTCGAGGTCCTGGGTCGAGGCGTTGCCGATGACCGTGAAGTAGTTGTCGGCGTTGATCACCTGCAGCTTGGCGTCGAAGCCGATTTCTTTCAGCACCTCGGCGTAGTAGGCGCCGGCTTCTTCCTGGGTGTCTTCGTCGTCGGTCCAGACGGTGATCTCGCGGTCGGCCGGGTCGGCTTCGTCGATCATCTTCTTCGCCCTTTCGACGTCATAGGGGTAGAGCTCGTATTTCTCGTATCCCGGCATCCCCGGCGGCAGGATCTGCTGGGTGCCGACCAGCTGTCCGGCGTAGATTCGTTCCAGCGCCTCGGGGTTGACGGCGTAGTTGACCGCCTGGCGAACCTTGACGTCGTCGAAGGGCGCCTCGGTGGTGTTCATCCAGAAGAAGTAGGTGCTCTCGGTCGGCTCGACCCGGAACTGGGTGCCTTCGTACTGGTCCTTGACCGAGGCGTAGAGGTCGGGCGGGGGCGCGTTCTGCATCCACTCGAAGCGACCCGATTCGACGTCGGCGACCTGGGTAGCCGGGTTACGCAGCACCGTCACCTCGATCTTGTCGACGTGGCCGCCGGGCAACTGCGGCATCGCCTTGCCGTTCGCCTTCGCCCAGTAGGGGTTGCGCGCGTACGACCAGCCGCGGCCTGGCTTGGAGGAGGTGATCTCGTACGGCCCGGTCGCGGGCGGCGGGTCCCCGGAGAGATCTTCGGCGGCGGTGTCCGCCGGCAGCGGTGCGGTGAACGGCAGCGCCAGCTCTTGCTCGAAGGTGCCGCGCGGCTTCACCAGGTGGATGGTGATCTCGCCGGTCTTGTCGTCGGTGGCGATCCCGGAGATCCCGCCCTGCTTGCTCTTGGCGAACGCTTGGGCACCGGCGATGTCGGTGAAGAAGGGCGAGCCGCTGGAGTTGAGCAGGAAGACCCGTTCGACAGCGTGCTTGAAGTCGGAGGCCTTGACTGGCGTCCCGTCGGAGTAACGCAGCCCGTCGCGCAGCTGAAAGCTGTAGGTCTTCTCGTCGGCGCTGATCTTCGGCAGTGAGCGGGCGAGACCGGGAATCACTTCGCTGCCAGCCTTGCCGGCCGCGTGGTTATAGGTCAGCAACGGCACGTAGGTGTCATAGATCGCCGACCACCCTTCCGGCGAGTGCGAGAGCGCCGGGTCGAGGTAGTCAGGGAACGAGGCAAACGTCGCCCGCAGCACGCCCCCTTCTTTCCCGCTCGACCCCGAGCCGCAGGCCGCCAGGCTCAGCGCCGCGGCAGCAGCGAGCAGCAGGGCAAGGCCCCGTCGCCGCAATCGCACCGCACTGGACAGGTTGTCTCCCACCGACCCCCTTTCGGCAGATGCGGCTCATTACTTGAACCCGGCAGGTTCGAGCCCGCCAGGCGCATTTCGTGCCCGGAGACCCGATCTCGCTTTACGGTCTGGTCTCATAACCGCAGCACGCCCCTTCCCTTTCGCCAATTACTTGCCCTCCTGACCGGCTCAGCGCGACACCTCGGCGCCCTTCTGATGCTGCTGCTTGCATCAGGTTTGGTCCTGGCCTCATGCGGAGAGACGGCGAACGACGTCGAGGTCGCGATAACCGATCACGCCAAGTGGCTCACCGAACCTGAATGCAAGAAATTAGACCGCGACCTCGATGAAGCGGCCTATGAATGCAGCGCCGCCCAGAAGACGGGGAGGCGCATCAAACTCATGGTCTACCTCAAGTCGGGCGATGCGCAGCTCATCATGGCGTGGCCCTGCGTCTCAGCTGACAGGCCATGGCGCGTAATTCGGCGAAACCCAGATCTTCACTGCGGAATAGTCATCTGGTCGGGGCGTTAGCGCTCAGTGCCCCCGGCTGGATTCGAACCAGCGACCGTCGGATTAGAAATCCGATGCTCTATCCGGGCTGAGCTACGGGGGCTTGGGGGGGTCGAAGGTTAGGCGTTGGAGGGGCGGCTCGCCTAGGATCCGGCGATGCCGACGATCGATGTTTCAGGACGGGAGTTTCACTTCGAGCGCGCCGGGTCCGGTGAGCCGTTGCTGCTGATCCAGGGGATGAGTGGGACGCATGTCTCCTGGGGCAAGCCGTTCAAAGGCACCCTGGAGGAGAGCTTCGACGTGGTCGCCTTCGACAACCGGGGGATCGGCCTCTCGGGGCCGGTCGACGGTCCGTTCACGATCGCCGAGATGGCTGCGGACACCGCCGGCCTGCTCAAGGCGCTCGGCTGGGAGAGCGCACACGTGGCCGGGATCTCGATGGGCGGGATGATCGCCCAGGAGCTGGCGCTGGCCCACCCCGAGCGGTTGCGCTCGCTAACGCTTGGCTGCACCTACTGCGGCGGGCCCGGCTCGCAGCTGATGCCGCAGGAGAACGCGCAAAAGCTGCTCGCCGGCCTCTCTTCAGGCGACCGGGAGCAGGCGATCCGGGCCGGCTACGAAGTCAACCTCTCCCCCTCCTTCCGCGCCGACGAGTCGACCTTCGAGGCCTTCCACGAGATGGCGACCCGGGTGCCGGCGGCGAAAGCGACGATCGAACTGCAGGTGCAGGCGATCTTCGGCCACGACACCAGCGGCCGGCTGGATGAGATCGCCACGCCGGCGTTGATCGTCCACGGCACCGAGGACGGCGTCCTTCCCTACCCCAACGGCGAGCTGATCGCCTCGCTGATGCCCGGCGCCCGCTTCGAGACGCTCACCGACGTCGGCCACATGTTCTGGTGGGAGCAGCCGCAGCGCTCTGCCGAGCTGATCCGCGAGCACGCGCTCGCGGCGGCGTAGCTATTCGATCGGTTCTTCGCCCGGGACCTCGGGCCGCTTTTCGAGCTTGCAGGCCGAGGGGTCGAGCTTGCCGGTCACCTTGAACACGTAGTCGGGCTGGGGCGAGGCTTTGAAGTCTTTGACGACCAGCTTCACCGCCGGGTCGCCCTTCACCCAGGCGTAGACGGGAAACTGGTACGGGTTGGGGATGCCGGCGTTGTAGGGGCCGGTGTCCTGCGTGTACTGGCTCATCACCAGGTAGTCGTAGTCGCCCTGGTTGATCAGGCTGCGCAGCTGGGCGCAGCTGGTCGGCAGACGGTTGGAGCCGTGCGGCCCGTGGACGCCGATGTATTCGACGTGGTTGCTGGCGTCGTTGCCGTAGAACCCGTACTGGCCGAAGATGATCTGGCTGGAGCCGATGATCCCGATCCTCTGATCGTGCAGCTTCTGGGTGTAGACGTAGGCTTCCTTCGGGCCTCCTTCGCCGAGGAACGGGTCCGGGTTGACGTAGTGCTGTTCGGCGTACTGGACCTGCTGGGCCCGCCCGAGGACGACCGCCAGCAGGATCAGCACCGCGGCCCCCGCCGCCACCGCCGCGCGGCTGACCTGGGCGCGCGAGCGCGCCATCGAGAGGAAGGCCGGCGCCCAGACCAGGCAGAGGGTGAGGAAGATCGTGCCGGCGATGTAGCTGGTGAACCAGCGCGGCGTGGTCAGCACGGTGATCGCGAAGACCCCGGTGAGGAAGAGCAGCGTCTGCCAGGCACGCCGGTCGGGGGCGCGAATTGGCCTCGCCAGCGGCAGCAGCGCCATCGCCAGAACCAGCCCCGGCATCAGGTAGCGGGTGTTGGTGAAGAAGCCGGTCGGCGAGCCCTCCTGCCCGGCCGCGGTCAGCGGCGTGAAGAGGTAGACGACCGCGGTCAGCAGCGAGGCGACGGCGATCACCCGGAGGATCTTGTTGCGCGAGCGGAAGGCGATGTAGCAGGCGGCCGACACGGCCATGATCAGAATCAGAGGCCACAACGGCCCCAGGGCGTTCTCCAGCTCGGGGAAGAACCAGCGCCGGTAGATGGTCGGTTGGGTGATGTAGTCGATGACGGCGAAGCGGGGCCGCGGGTCGATTGGCATCTGGTCGGGCTTGGGCAGGTTGAGCGGGCCGAATTTAGTGATCGGGATCGGGTTTCCGCCGGTCTTGACCGCCGCCCGCAGATACCAGTAACCGCCGACGACGAGCATCGACAGTCCCATCACCCAGGTGGTGGTCCAGCGCCGCCCGCGGCCGCTGAAGACAATGACGCCGATCGTGATCGCGACGACCGGGACGAGGAAGGTGGTCTTCACCGAGCCGGCGAGGCCGGCGGCGATCCCGGCCATGATCAGCGGCCCCTTGTCGAGCAGCGGCGCGTCGCGCTCGGGAGCGTCCTGAACCGCGCCGGCGGCGGGCGCCCGGCGCTGGTGGCCGTTGATTAGGAAGGCCGCGAAGGCGAGCAGGAAGGCGAGCCCCATGATGTCGTTGCGCGCCTCGCCGGGCTGGGTTTCGATCATCACCCCGGAGTCGAGAACGATCGCCGCGGCGACCATCGTCGCCGGCCCGACCTTGTAGGGGCGACCGATGCACCAAGCGGCGAGCAGACCAATCGGCAGCCAGATGATGTTGATCAGCGGCACCGCCCAGTCGCTCTTGAAGAGCACGATCGTCGAGGCGTTGACCAGCTCGGCGCTGGCCGGGTAGAACCAGGCCGCCAGCCGCAGCGGGTCGGTGAAGTGCAGCGGCACCGTCGAGTGTTCCTGGGCGATGAACGCCGAGAAGGGCATGTGGTACCAGGTGGTGTCACCGCCGAACATCCCGAAGTCGAGGCTCGACTGGGTCGGGAAGGTCCACTCGGCGACAGTCCAGGAGGCGACCCCGAGCGCGATCAGCAGCGCAATGTTCTCCACCCGTGGCGCCGCCACTTCGCGCCCACCGCCCGCTTTCGAGCGCCCCAGCCAGGCGGCGCCGAGGCCGACGCCGATGCAGAGGACGACGATCCAGCCGAAGTACAGCGCGCTGAGCGAGCCGAGGAACTCGAGGCAGACGACCAGCATCGCGACCGCCAGGGTGGCGTCGGCGAGCCGCGCCAGGGCGCCGGTGAATTCCGGCACGATCCAGCGCCGCAGCCAGTAGCCGCCGAGGCCGAGCGCCGCGACGATCCCGATCAGGGCAGCGCAGCCGGCGATGTAGGAGCCGAAGGAGGGTGCCACGAAGGCCGGGATGCTATTCGGCGCGCCCGGCGGGCACCGCCGCGCCCACCTACGCGGCGGCGGGGATGCTGCAGGCCACGCCGGTGCCTTTCAGCCCGCAGTAGCCGTTCGGCACCTTGTGCAGGTACTGCTGGTGGTAATCCTCGGCGTAGTAGAAGGGCCCAGCGGGCTCGATCTCGGTCGTCACCGGCTCCTTGCCGGCCGCCCGCAGCGCCTTGTCGTAGGCGTCGCGCGCCATCTCCGCGGTCGCCTTCTGGGCGTCGTTGGTGAAGTAGATCCCGGATCGGTACTGGGTGCCGACGTCGTTCCCCTGGCGCATGCCCTGGGTCGGGTCGTGCTCCTCGAAGAACACCTTCAGCAGGTCGGCGCAGGAGACGAGCTTCGGGTCGAAGGCGACCAGGACCGCCTCGGCGTGGCCGGTCTTTGCCGAGCAGACCTCCTCGTAGGTCGGGTTCGGGGTGGTCCCGTTCTGGTAGCCGACCGCCGTGGCGTAGACGCCGTCCAGTTCCCAGAACAGCCGCTCCGCGCCCCAGAAGCAGCCGAGGGCGAAGTAGGCGACCTCGATCCCCTCAGGGAACGGCGGCTCCAGCGGGGTGCCGAGCACCGCGTGGGTCTTGGGGACGTCGAAGGGGCGTTCGCTGCGGCCAGGCAGCGCCTCGTCCGGGGCGACCAGCTTGGTCTTCTCCGGGTGCATCATCGTTATCAGCTTTCCGAGTCTGTTCATCCGAACCTGTCCTTGTCTTGGCTTCCGAGAAACGTTACGCCCTCGAGATAACGAGCCGGTGAACTGGGTGATGTGCAGCCGGTCCAGGGAGTAGCGTGGGCGCATGGCCTGTCTCGTCGTCCTGCTCGCCTTCATCTCGCCGCGGCTGGCGCTGTTCGGGATCTTCCTCTTCTCCGACCTGCTCAGCGACGCATTCGACAGCTGGTTCCTCCCCTTCCTCGGCTTCTTCCTCCTGCCCTGGACGACGCTCGCCTACGCGGCGATGTGGGGAGTCGGCACTAACGGAGTCCACGGCTTCGAGTGGTTCATCGTCATCCCCGCCTTCGTCATCGACCTCGGGTCGTGGGCGAACCGGGGACAGGCGCGGCGCAACTAACCGGCGCTCACTACTCGACCGGGTAGGCGATCCGGATCTGGCGCTTGGAGAGGACGAGGAAGGGCACCTTCGCGACCTTGCCGTCAGAGAGCGTGGTGACCTGGACGTTGGTCAGCGGCACAAATTCGAACTCGCCGCGGTTGAGGGAGTCCGAGAAACGGCTCTGATAGCCGGCGGGAGGCAAGGTCAGATCGCCTTCGATCAGCTGACGGTCGGTTTCGAACACCGCCCGCTCGACCCGGCGACGATCACGTCCCTCGCCTGGCTGCTCCGCCTGATCTCCAAATAGCTCGTCCATCGGTATTTCCTCATTCTTCGGCCAGAAGGGAGGAGAACTTGATTCGCTCCGGCCCTTGGAGGGAGGTGACAGCAGGCCTCCATCCGCTCATTCGTCCGAATGACCATTATTATGGTCATATGCCTAAATCCTTGACCGCCACTGCTGCCAAGGCCGGCTTCCTGCGCCTCCTGGACGAGGCCGCGGCCGGCGAGGAAATCGAGATCACCCGCCACGGGCGTCCGGTCGCTCGCCTCGTTCCCCCGTCCGGATCTCGTTCTTTGAAGGGCTTGTTCGAGGGACGCGCGAGGACGGCGGTCGACGAGCAGGGCCTCCTCTCTACCGAAGAGATGTGGGATCTCTCCTAATGAACGCCGTCCTGCTGGACACCCATGCAGTCCACTGGTGGTCGGCAGAACCGGATCGAATCAGCAGGCCAGCCCAGCGTGTGCTCGACGGAGCCGACGAGCTGCTCGTCGCGGCTATCTCCTGGTACGAGCTCGCCTGGCTAGCGGAACGACAGCGCATCGCCATCAACGTCCCGATTCGGGCCTGGCTGGAGAAGCTGAGCGCGCAGTTACGGACCGTCGGGATAACTCCCGCGATCGCCGACAGTGCGGCTGCCCTGCCGGACTCATTTCCTCGCGATCCCACGGACAGGCTCATCTACGCGACTGCGATCGAGCAGGGAGTGAAGCTGGTGACCAAAGACGAAGCCATCACGCGACACGACGGTTCGCGCTCGCTGGTCGTCTGGTAGCTCGCTACCCAGCGTGCTCGGCGGCCTTCTCCCGTGCCTGGGCCTTCTCTTCCAGCGTCATCGCGCCGGGGTGGCCGTCGCCGGGCCAGGGTGAGAGAACGTAGAGAAGGCGCGCGTCGGAGCGGGCGACGATCGTCCGCCGCTCGCCGGGATCGAACTCGAAGAGGTGTCCCGCACCGGCGCCGCTGACATCGGCGTGGCCTTCGGTGGTGATGTCGACGACGCCGTCGATCACGATCAGCCGCGCCCGCTCGTGCACCTCGTGCTCCTGCATCTCCTCCCCCTCTGGGAGGTTTAAGACGATCGAACGCGCGTCGTCCCCGGAGGCAAGAATCCGCGGCTGACGCGGCTCCACCTCCACCGTCTTCAGATCCCAACTCTCCATCGACAACTCCTTCCCGTGATGTCTGCCGACTCCACTACCCACCGCCGGTGAAGTTCATCCTCGCCCGCAGCCTCAGAGCGGGTCAAGCGATAAATCGGGGCGCCCGGATTCGAACCGGGGACCTCCGCCACCCAAAGGCGGCGCGCTACCAGGCTGCGCCACGCCCCGACTGTAGGCAAGTGTAGGTTCTGGGGCGATGGCTGAGGTGCTCCCTTTCAAGGCGCTGCACTACGACCTCGGGAAGGTCGGCTCGCTGGATGCGGTGGCCGCGCCCCCTTATGACGTGATCGACGCGCCGCAGCGGCGGGCGCTGCTGGAGCGCTCTCCCTACAACGCGGTCGCGATCGATCTGCCGAAACCATTCGATCCCGCCGACCCCGACAGCGACCCGACCGGCGACCCCTACGCCGAGGCGGCGGCGCGGATCGAGAGCTGGAAAGACGGCGGGGCGCTGGTCCAGGACGACGAGCCCTCGCTCTGGGCTCTGACCCAGGACTACGTCGCCCCCGACGGCAACCACTACAGCCGCAACGGGATCCTCGCCCGGGTGCGGGTCGAGGACTACGAGAGCGGCACCGTCCGACCCCACGAGCGCACCCATCCCGGCCCCCTGCTCGACCGGCTGGAGCTGACCCGCGCCACGGGCTACAACCTCTCGCCGATCTTCTCGCTCTCGACCGAGGACGCCTGGCCGCTGGTCGCGCCCGGGCTGCCCGACGAGCCCTGGGGGGAAGCCCGCGACGAGGACGGCACCGTCAACCGGCTCTGGAAGATCGAGGACCCGGCGGTGCACGCCGCCGTGAGCGAGTGCCTGGCGAACGCCCAGCTGCTGATCGCCGACGGCCACCACCGCTACGAGACCGCCCGCGCCTTCCGCGACGAGGTCGGCGGCGAGGGCCCGCATAACTACACCCTGATGTCGCTGACCGGGCTCGACGACCCCGGCCTCACCGTCTTCCCCACCCACCGTCTGCTTTCCGGCTTCGCCGATGACCCCGAGCGCCAGCAGCGCCTCGGCAACGGCCTGCGCGAGCTGTTCGAGGCGACCGAGGTCGACCGCGAGGAGATCGACCCCGGCGGCGAGGAGGGCGTCGGTGTTTTCGGCCTCTACGACTCGTTCCACAAGCGGGCCTTCCGGCTGCGGCTTAAAGACCTGGGCGAGGTCGATCGCCGCCTCGAGGGCATGCCCGAGGCCTATCGCCGGCTCGACTCGGCGATCCTCGAGACCCTCGTCCTCAAGGGCCTGGCCGGGATGAGCGACCACGACATCGACGAGCGCAACGGGCTCGAATACGCCAAGAGCGTCGACGCCGCCCTGGCGATGGTCGACGAGGGCGATTACGACGTCGCCTTCATCCAGCGCGGCGTCCCGGTCGAGCAGGTCAAGGAGATCTGCAACACCGACGCGGTGATGCCGCCCAAGTCGACCTTCTTCTTCCCCAAGGTGATGACCGGCTTCGCCTTCAACCCGGTGCGCCAGGTGGCTAACTGACCATGGTCAAGATCTACACCAAGAAGGGAGACGACGGGACCACCTCCCTCTGGTACGGCGGGCGCATTCCGAAGCACCACGGCCGCACCGACGCCTACGGGACCCTGGACGAGGCCTGCTCGCAGCTCGGCGTCGCCCGCGCCCTCTGCGGACCCGGGCAGGCCGAGCTTGCCGCCGACATCCTCCGCATGCAGGACGACGTCTTCGTCGCCGGGGCCGAGCTGGCGACCGCACCGGAGGCCGCCGGGCGGCTTGAAGACGGCGTCAGCCGCACCACCGAGGCGATGGTCGCGGAGCTCGAGGAGCTGATCGACCGCTACATGGCCCGGGTCGAGCTGCCGCCGAAGTTCGTCATCCCCGGCGGCAATCAGCTCTCCGCCCAGCTCGACGTAGCGCGCACCGTCATCCGCCGGGCCGAGCGCCGTATCTCCGAACTGAAGGAAGAAGGCGAGATCGAGCGCGAGACGGTGATCCACTTCGTCAACCGCGCCTCCGACGCGATCTACGCGATGGCCCGCTTCGCCGACGTCGACGACCCCGCCCTGTTCGAGGGCCGCGGCAAGGGCTGAGCGTGCGGATCGTCGCCCGCCGGACCGAGGGCTATGCGCACGACGTCGAGCTCGACGGCAGGCACGACCTGCGGGTCGACGAGCCGCTCGACCGCGGCGGCACCGACACCGGCCCCCGCCCCACCGAGCTGCTCGGCGCCAGCCTCGCCGGCTGCACCGCGATCACGATCGAGATGTACGCCGACCGCAAAGGCTGGGACCTCGGCGCGCTTGAGGTCGACGTCGACGTCGGCTACGAGGGGCCGGTGCCGACCCGCTTCGAGGTCGGGGTGAAGCTGCCCGCCGAGCTGGACGACGAGCAGCGTCGGCGCCTACTGGTGATCGCGGCCAAGTGTCCGGTCCACAAGGTGCTGGCCGGCGAGGCGCACGTCGCCGTCGTCGAGCGGCTGGAGGCTTGATGGACCTCGGGCTGGCTGGTCGCGCCTGCGTCGTCACCGGAGCCAGCGCCGGGATCGGCAAGGCGACCGCGCTGCAGCTCTGCGCCGAGGGGGCGAACGTGGTGCTGGTCGCCCGCGGCGAGGAGCGGCTGGCGGCTGTGACCGAGGAAGCGGTGCGGGCGGCTGAGGTGGCCGGTGGCGCGGCGGCCTACCTCTCCCTCGACGTGACCGGCGACGACGCCGGCGAGCGGATGCTGGCCGCGGCGACGGAGCGCTTCGGCGGCCTCGACGTGCTCGTCAACAACGCCGGCGCCGCCGCCTGGCGCGACCTCGACGACGTTCCCGATGAGGACTGGCGCGCCCAGTACGAGCTGAACGTGATGGCGCCGCTGCGGGCGATGCGGGCGGCGATTCCGCCGATGGCGGAGCGCGGCTGGGGTCGGGTGGTCAACGTCTGCTCCACCGCCGGCAAGCGCCCCTCGGCGGCAATGGCCGAGTACTCCGTCGCCAAGGCCGCCGAGCTCTCGCTCTCACGCCTCTTCGCCGACCGCTACGCAAAGACGGGCGTCCTCGTCAACGCCGTCGCCCCCGGCCCGGTCGAAGCCGAGATGTGGATGGAGCCGGGCGGCCTGCTCGACCAGTCGGTCGAGATGACCGGCGCCGCCGACCGCAAAGAGGCCCTCGCCGAAGCCGGATCCAAGCGCCCGATCGGCCGCCTCGCCCAGCCCGAGGAGATCGCCGCGACGATCGTCTTCCTCTGCAGCGAGCGCGCCTCCTACGTGGCCGGCGCCGCCTGGTCGGTGGACGGCGGCACCGTCGCGGTGATCATCTGATCGGCGGCGCCGTCGAGGCTGCGGTGCTGCTGCCGCTGTACGGGTGGCCCGATGACCCCGGCCTGATCTTCACCGAGCGCCGCGCCGACCTGCGCCGCCACGCCGGCGAGATCTCCTTCCCTGGCGGCCGCCGCGACGAGGACGACGCCGACCTGCAGGCCACCGCCCTGCGCGAGGCCGAGGAGGAGATCGGGCTGGACTCCGCCCAGGTGGAGATCGGCGAGAGTCTGCCGCCGACGCGGACCTTCGTCACCAACTACGTCGTCCACCCCTTCGTCGGCCACATCCCCCACCCGCGGGAGCTGGCGCTGCAGCCGAACCCGACCGAGGTCGAGACCGTCCTCACCTTCTCGCTCGAGCTGCTGCGCGAGGGCTACGAGATGCGCCGCCTGATCCGCCGCGGCGTCCCCATCCACACCCCCACCTACAAGGTCGAGGGGCAGCTGATCTGGGGAGCAACCGCGCGGATCCTCAGCGACTTGTTTGACCGCCTCGACTAGCTGCCGGACTTCTCCGGCTGCGGGACGATGCGGATGTAGGGCTTCGGCGACTCCCAGCCCTCCGGCCAGAGCTCTTTCGCCTCGTCCTCTTTGACCGAGCCGGAGATGATCACGTCGTCGCCCTGCTGCCACTGGGCCGGGGTCGCGACTTTGTGGTTGGCGGTCAGCTGCAGCGAGTCGATCACCCGCAGCACCTCGTCGAAGTTGCGGCCGGTCGTCATCGGGTAGACGAGGATGAGTTTGATTTTCTTGTCGGGGCCGACGACGAAGACGTTGCGGACCGTCTGATTGTCTGCCGGGGTGCGGTCGCCGGGGTCGCCGGAGACGTCGGCCGCCAGCATCCCGTAGGCCTTGGCGATCGAGAAGTCGGGGTCGCTGATGATCGGGTACTCGACCTTCGCCCCCTGCGTCTCCTCGATGTCGTTGGCCCACTCCTCGTGTTTGTCGAGCGGGTCGATCGAGAGGCCGGCGATCTTGACGCCGCGCTTCGCGAACTCCGGCTCGATCCGCGCCATGTAGCCGAGCTCGGTCGTGCAGACCGGGGTGAAGTCCTTGGGGTGGGAGAACAGGACGGCCCAGGAGCCGTCGATCCAGTCGTGGAATTTGATCCGGCCTTGGGTGGTGTCGGCCTCGAAGTCTGGTGCCACGTCGTTCAGCTGCAGAGCCATCTTTTGCCGCTCCTCTCGCATCTTTCGGCTATTACCTGAATTCCCATCGGAGTTTAGCTATTTAGGTGGCCCGGCCAGAGAGGAGGGCTTTGACGGCGGCGGCTGGATCGTCTCCATTCCCGAGTACCTCGACCGGGATCCGCCAGGTCCGCTCAGCGGCGCGGAGGATCTCCGCCCCCGCCTCGGTCCCCTCGTAGAGGACGCCGCGGACCGGGGTTTCGACCAGGTGTTCCAGCAGGCGCTCGAGCCGCGGGCCGTGGATCGCCGCCAGCTCCTCCTCGCTGCCGCTGGCGCCGCCGAGCAGCAGCACCAGGACCGCGACGTCGACCACCAGCTCGAGGATCGTCCCCGGCCGGTCGGGATCGGCGAGCGCCGGCTCGATCCCCGCCGCCTCGATCGCCGCCAATCCCTCCTCGCGACGGCTGGTTCCGCGCACCGCCCAGCCCTCGGCCAGCAGGGTCTCCCCCAGCTGCCGGCCGCGGCAGCCGCAGCCGACGATCAGCGCCCGCGCCACCTAGCCCGCCTCGAACGGTCCCTGGCCGCGCAGTCGCAGCTGCTCGTCTTCGGCGACGCTCCGCTGCAGCTCCTCCTCGGTCATCTCCGGGGCTCCACGCCGCCGCCGAATCTCGTTCTGGGCCTCCATCATCTGGCGGATGTCGTCGATCTCGTTCTGGGCCTCGACCTCGGGCGAGCGGGTCGGCACCCAATCGACCAGCTCGGCGGAGCTGCCCGGGTAGTAGTGCCCGACGATGAGCAGGACGCCGACCATGAAGGCGATAAGTCCCAGGGTCCCCAGAATGAAAAGCACTCCAGAAGGATACGGTTCGACCCGATGCCCGAGGCTTTCCTGATCGAACCGCTGCGCACCCCGATGGGCGCCTACCGCGGCGCGCTCTCCGGCGTGCGCCCCGACGACCTGGCCGCGCACGTGATCGCCGCCGTGGTCGAGCGCAGCGGCCTCGACCCGGAGCGAATCGCCGACGTCTATTTCGGCGCCGCCAACCAGTCGGGCGAGGACAACCGCGACGTCGCCCGCATGGCGGCGCTGCTGGCGGGTCTGCCGCAGAGCGTTCCCGGCGCCACCGTCAACCGGCTCTGCGCCTCCGGGCTGGAGGCCGTCAACTGCGCCGCGCGAGCGGTCAAGGCGGGCGAGGGCGACTTCTACCTGGCCGGCGGGGTCGAGTCGATGAGCCGCGCTCCGTGGGTGGTCGAGAAGCCCGAGCGGGGCCTGCCGCGCGGCCCGCAGACGATGCACGACACGACCCTCGGCTGGCGGATGATCAATCCGCGGATGGCCGAACTCGGCGTCTCCACCGAGTCGATGGGCGAGACCGGCGAGAACGTCGCCGAACGTTACGAAATCAGCCGCGAGGACCAGGACGCCTTCGCCCTGCGCAGCCACCAGCGCGCCGTGGCCGCCACCGAGGCCGGCAAGCTGGCCGAGGAGATCGTCCCGCTCGAGGCGCGCCAGGGCCGCGAGACGGTGCTGGTCGATGCCGACGAGGGGCCCCGACCCGACGCCTCGCTAGAGAAGCTGGCGCAGCTGCGGCCGGTCTTCCGCGAGGGCGGCACGGTCACCGCCGGCAACGCCTCGACCCTCAACGACGGCGCCGCCTGCATGCTGGTCGCCTCCGAGCGGGGCGCCGAGGAACTCAGCGCCGAGCCGCTGGCCCGGGTGGTCGCGACCGGGGTCGCCGGTGTCGACCCCGCCTACATGGGGATCGGGCCGGTCGAGGCCGTCCCCCGCGCCCTCGCCAACGCCGGCCTCGAGCTCGACCAGGTCGACCTGGTCGAGCTGAACGAGGCCTTCGCTTCCCAGGTCCTCGCCAGCGCCCGGACGCTGGGCATAGAGGAGGAGCGGCTGAACGTCAACGGCGGCGCGATCGCCCTCGGCCACCCGCTCGGCTGCTCCGGCGCCCGCCTCACCGGGACCCTGGTCCGCGAGCTGCGGCGTCGCGGCGGCAGGTACGGGATCGCAACCCTCTGCGTCGGCGTCGGCCAGGGCCTGGCCACGGTCTTCGAAGCGGTCTGACCGCTCGGAATCACTAGGGTGGTGGGGTGAGCTCGGCGCGGGGACAGCGACACCGACGGCTGCCGGCGGCACTCTGGGCCGCCGCCCTCCTGGTGCTCGCCCTGGCCCTCCCGGCCTCTGCCAGCGCCGGCGAAGGCGGCGCCCAGGCGTCGATCATCAACGGCCACGGGGCCACGATCGAGGAATTCCCCTCGCTCGCCTACATCGAGGCTCACGAAGGCGACAGCGGCTTCGCTTGCACCGGGACGGTGGTCGCGCCGCGGGTGGTCCTCACCGCCGCCCACTGCGCCGAGGACATCGAAAAAGGCACCTTCACCGCCGCCGGCAACTACGCGGTGGCGACCGGGACCACCACCCCGAGCAAGTCCCAGCGGGAGAACGTCTTCGGAGTGACCGCCACCCACGTCTTCCCCGGCTTCGACCCCGGCGCTCTCCGTGGTGACGCGGCGATCCTGATTCTCGACCGGCCGACCGCCGCGCCGCCGATCGCCCTCGCCGGGCCGGCCGACGCTGTCCTCTATGCCGGCGGTGCCCCGATCCAGCTCGCCGGCTGGGGGCTGACCGGAGCCAACGCGGTGAAAGGGCCGGAAAGCCTGCGGGCGACTTCGATGACGGTTCAGACGCCGACCCTCTGCAAGCAGAAGACGAAGCGCTACTACGAGCCCTTCTCCCCCGCGGTGCAGTTCTGCGCGCTCGACGCGCCGGCGAAGAAGAGCGGCGGCTGCTTCGGCGACAGCGGCGGCCCGGGCATCGGCCAGCGCGCCGACGGGACCCCGGTCGAGCTGGGAGTGATCAGCACCGGCGGCCCCTTCTGCAACACCAAGTTCCCCAACGTCCTGACCAGGGTCGACATCGTCTCCACCTGGGTGGCGCAGTGGGTCGCAGCGACCGAAGCCGGCGGCCCCCCACCGGCGGGCCTGACCGGCCCCCTGCCGCAGATGACTAAATCTTCGGCCGAACTCTTCGCTGTCTACACGCTGCAGAATCACTTCGGCCGCGCCTTCGAACGCTCCTCGGAGGTCTTCGGCAGCTGCCGCCAGGCCAGCCGCAGCAGCTTCAAGTGCGAAATCGCCTTCCGCTCGGGACGCGACCTCTACGCCGGCAGCGTCTCCCCCTCCTACGTCCGCCGCCAGGGCACGACCGCCTGGAAGAGCCATTTCCGGATCGAATGGGCGCCGGTCAAGTGCCTGCGCAGCAACGCGGCCCGCTGCCCCATCCACACCCGCCACGGATAGCGGCGACAAGGTAGCCTCGGCCGCTGTGAGCGTGGGCTTCGAAGAGCTGGCCAGCGTCGACGGGACGATCGCCCCGACCGCTGCGGCAACGGTGCCGCTGAAGGACGACGGGCTCTACCGCGGCGACGGCGCCTTCGAGGTGATCCGCCTCTACGGCGGCAAGCCCTTCGCCCTGGTCGACCACCTCGACCGCCTCGCCCGCTCCGTCGCCGTAATCGAGCTCGAGTTCGACCGCGCCGCGCTGGAAGGGGAGATCGAGGCGCTGTTGGCGCAGGCTGGTCCGGTCGAGGGGCAGCTGCGGCTGATCGTCACCCGCGGCGGCCGGCGGATCGCCGCAACCGAGCCGATCCCCGCCCACCCGGAGACGATGAACCTGGCCACCGTCACCTACTCGCCGACCGTGATCCTCGACGGGGTCAAGTCGCTCTCCTACGCAGCCAACATGCAGGCAACCCGGATTGCCAAGGGCAAGGGCGCCGACGAGGCGGTACTGGTCCGGCCGAACGGGACCGTGCTCGAGCCCCCCACCTCCTCGATCTTCTGGGTCTCGGCCGAAGGCGAGCTGCGGACTCCGGCGCTCGACGACGGGGTGCTCGAGTCGATCACCCGCGACCGGATGATCAAGGCCCTGCACGTGGAGGAGGGCAGCTGGCACGTCGACGACCTGCATGGCGCCACCGAGGCCTTCCTCGCTTCGACCACGCGTGAGATCCAGGGGGTCGCCTCGGTCGACGGCCGCGCTTATGCCGCCGCCCCCGGGCCGCGGACGAAGGAGGCCCAGCAGGCCTTCGCCGAGACCCTCGGTCGCGAGCTGCGGGAACTCTGACCATGGACTTCAACTACAGCGACGAGCAAAAGCTGATTCGAGAAACGGCGCGCGAATTCGCCGAGCGCGAGATCCTCCCCTACGTCCGCGACAACGACCGTGAGGGCCGCTTCGACCGCGAGCTGGC
The DNA here is from genome assembly GCA_045805745.1 of Solirubrobacterales bacterium. GTDB lineage: Bacteria > Actinomycetota > Thermoleophilia > Solirubrobacterales > 70-9 > VAYN01. The sequence goes on along the minus strand of JBJMKP010000001.1, from coordinate 81,118 downwards.
GCGGAAGCTCGGCGAGGTCGGCTTCCTCGGGGCGCCGATCGCCGAAGAGTACGGCGGCCGTGGGCTCGACTACATCGGCTACGGCCTGATCGCCGAGGAGATCGGCCGCGCCGACTCCTCCGCCCGCACCGTCGTCTCGGTCTGCACCTCGCTGGTCGGCAGCCCGATCGAGAAGTGGGGTACGGAGGAGCAGAAGCAGCGGTGGCTGCCACGCCTCTGCTCGGGCGAGGGTCTCGGCTGCTTCGGCCTGACCGAGCCCGACACCGGCTCCGACGCCGCCAACCAGCGCACCCGCGCGACCAAGACCGAGGGCGGCTGGTCGATCAGCGGCCAGAAGATGTGGATCAGCCTCGGCAACGTCTCAGACTTCGCCCTGATCTTCGCCCAGACCGATCCCGCCCTGAAGCACCGCGGCCTCGCCTGCTTCATCGTCCCCACCGACTCCGCGGGCTTCACGACCCAGGAGATCCACGGCAAGCTCGGCCTGCGCTCCTCCGACACGGCGGAAATCTCGCTCGACTCGGTCGAGGTCGGCGACGACGCGATGCTGGGCGAGGTCGGTGACGGCTTCAAGGTGGCGATGAGCGCGCTGGAAAACGGCCGCTACAGCGTCGCCGCCGGCTGCGTCGGGATCTGCGAAGGCTGCGTCCAGTCCTCGATCTCCTACGCGAAGGAGCGCAAGCAGTTCGGCGTCCCGCTGGCCCGCTTCCAGCTCGTCCAGGAGATGATCACCGACATGATCCTCAAGCGCGACGCCAGCCGGATGCTGGTCCTGCGCGCGGGCCTGCTGAAGGACGAAGGCAAGCCGAACCTGGAGGAGACCTCGGTGGCGAAGCTGTTTGCGACCGAGTCGGCGGTCGAGTGCGCCAACCTCGCGATCCAGGTCCACGGCGGCTCCGGCTACGTCGACGACTACCCGGTCGAGCGCTACCTGCGCGACGCCCGCGTCACCACCCTCTACGAGGGCACGTCGCAGATCCAGAAGCTGATCATCGGCCGCCAGGCGACGGGGATCAGCGCGATGTTGCCCTTCGAGGAGTCCTGAGCTTGGCCCTCGTCGAGGTCGCGATCGACGAGTTCCACGTCGCCCTGGTGCGGTTGAACAGGCCCGAGGCGCGCAACGCCCTCTCGGCGGAGATGCGGGAGGAGATCGCCACCTCGCTGGAGCGTCTCGACGCCGACCCGACGGTCCGCTGCGTCGTGATCGCCGGCTCCGAGGAGTTCTTCGCCGCGGGCGCCGACATCCGGGCAATGGCCGAGCGGCCGCTCGACGCTCCGCCCGACCCGAAGGGGATGGAGTTCTGGACCCGCATCGCCGCGACCCAGAAGCCGATCGTCGCCGCCGTCTCCGGCTACGCGTTCGGCGGCGGCTGCGAGCTGGCGCTGGCCTGCGACATGATCGTCTGCGACGAGAAGACCCGCTTCGGCCAGCCCGAGATCACCCTCGGGATCATTCCCGGCGGTGGCGGTACCCAGCGGCTGGCGCGGGCGATCGGCAAGCAGCGGGCGATGGAGTACGTGCTCACCGGCCGCCGCTGGGACGCGAAAACGGCTCTGCGCTGGGGCCTGGTCAACAAGGTGGCCGGCAAAGGCGCCTGGCTGACCGAGGCGATCGAGCTGGCCCGCGTCGTCGCCGAGCGGCCGCCGCTGGCGGCGCGGCTGGCGAAACGGGCGGTGCTGGCCGCCGGGGAGACGAGCCTCGCCGAGGGACTGCTGGCCGAGCGCCGGCTCTTCGACGAGACGATGGCGAGCGAGGACCGGGTCGAGGGGATGAACGCCTTCCTCGAGAAGCGCGAGCCGCGCTTCCAGGGCCGGTGAAGGTCTCCCGGATCGGCGTCATCGGCGCCGGAACGATGGGCCGCGGCATCGCCCAGCTGGCCGCGCTGGGTGGCTACGAGACGGTGCTCTACGACGTCGCGCTGGACCTGGTCGAGGCCGGCGCGGAGGGTCTGCGAGGGGCGCTCGACAAAGGCGCCGAGCGCGGCCGCTGGAGTGTCGACGAGGCGAAAGCCGCCGCCACCCGGCTCGAGATTGCAACGGAGCCGGAGCAGCTGCGCGGCTGCGAGCTGCTGATCGAGGCGGCGCCGGAGAAGCTGGAGCTGAAGCGCGAGATCTTCACCGGCCTGGCCGGCGAGCTGGGTCCCGACCCGGTCTTTGCGAGCAACACCTCCTCGCTGCGGGTGACGGAGATCGCCGCCGGGGTGCCGCAGCCCGAGCGCGTCGTCGGCATGCACTTCTTCAACCCGCCGGCGCTGATGAAGCTGGTCGAGGTGGTCGCCGCCGAGCACTCCTCCGAGGCGTCCCTGGAGGCGACGACCGAGGTCGCCGAGCGGATGGGCCGTACCCCGATCCGGGCCAAGGACTCCCCCGGCTTCGTCGCCAACCGCCTCGCCCGGCCCTTCTCGCTGGAGTCGCTGCGGATGCTCGGCGACGGCCTCGGTGACGCAGCGACGATCGACCGCGTCGTCCGCCTCGGCGGCGGCTTCCGGATGGGGCCGTTCGAGCTGCTCGACCTGATCGGGCTCGACGTCAACCTCGAGATCGCCCGCTCCTTCTACCGCCAGGGCGGCGAGCCGGAGCGCTGGCGGCCGAGCCCGATCCAGGAAGAGCTGGTCGCCGAAGGGCGCTTCGGCCGCAAGAGCGGCCGCGGCTACCAACGTTACGGCGAGGGGGACGAGCGCGCGCCGGACCCCGGGCTGGAGATCGAGGCTCCCACCCTCGACCCCGAGCAGCTGGCGCAGATCGACCCCGCCGCCGAGGCAATCCTGACCCGCCTCTTCGCCCAGATCGCCAACGAGGCCGCCTTCGCCCGTGAAGAGGAGATCGCCTCCGACGCCGACATGGAGACGGCGATGCGGCTCGGCTTCAACTGGCCGCTGGGACCGCTGGCGATTACCGAGCTGATCGGGCCGCGCCGGGCGGTCGAGCTGCTCGACCGCCTCGCCAGCGAGAGCGGCGAGGCCTACCGGGCGGCGCCGCGCCTGCGAGCCGAAGCCGAGGCCGCCGCATGAGCACCGAGCGCAAGCCCGCCACCAAGGAGACCGCCCGCCGCAACCGCGAGGCCGTGGCCTCGATGCCGCCGGAGCGGCCCGAGGACCTCGCCGAGGCCGAGCGCGGCCTGGTCGCCCGCTTCGAGCCGGCGCGGGTCGAGGGCGAGGGCGGCAGGGTGGTGTGGGACATGGCCTCCTACGACTTCCTCGCCGGGGAGTGCCCGGAGACGGCCCACCCCAGCCTCTGGCGCCAGAGCCGGCTCAACCGCATTGCCGGCCTCTTTGAGATCGCGCCGGGCTTCTACCAGCTGCGCGGCTTCGACCTCTCGAACATGCACGTGGTCGAGGGAGACGAGGGCATCGTCGTCATCGACCCCTTGATCTCGGCCGAGACCGCCGCCGCGGCCCTGGCGCTCTACCGCGAGCACCGCGGCGATCGCCCGGTCACCGGCCTGCTCTACACCCACTGCCACATCGACCACTTCGGCGGCGCCGCCGGGATCGTCAGCCCCAAGGAGGCCGCCGAGCGCGGGATCCCGGTGCTGGCGCCGGAAGGCTTCCTCCACCACGCGGTCAGCGAGAACGTCTACGCCGGAACGGCGATGGGCCGCCGCGCCGGCTACATGTACGGGGCGCGCCTGCAGCGCGGCCCCGACGGCCAGATCGGCTCCGGCCTCGGCCAGACCACCTCGCTGGGGACGATGACCCTGATCCCGCCCAACCTCGAGGTGACCGCGACCGGACAGGAAGAGACCATCGACGGGGTGCGGATGGTCTTCCAGCTGACCCCCGGCACCGAGGCGCCGGCGGAGATGAACTTCCACTTCCCCGAGCAGCGGGTGCTCTGCATCGCCGAGAACGCGACCCACACGATGCACAACGTCCTCACCCTGCGCGGCGCCCTGGTCCGCGATCCCCAGGTCTGGGCCGCCTACCTCGACGAGTCGATCGAGCTCTTCGGCACCGGGAGCGACGTCCTCTTCGCCGGCCACCACTGGCCGCGCTGGGGCAGCGAGCGGATTGTCGAGTACCTGCGCAAACAGCGCGACCTCTACGCCTACATCCACGACCAGACGCTGCGGATGACTAACGCCGGGCTGACCGGCGCCGAGATCGCCGAGCAGCTGGAGCTGCCGCCGGAGCTGGCCGGAGAGTGGCACTGCCGCGGCTACTACGGCTCGGTCAGCCACAACGCCAAGGCGGTCTACCAGCGCTACATGGGCTGGTTCGACGCCAACCCGGCTCACCTCTGGGAGCACCCGCCGGTGGAGTCCGCCAGGCGTCACGTCGAGTTCATGGGCGGCCCCGAGCGGGTCCTCGAGCAGGCCCGCGAGTCTTTCGCGGCCGGCGACTACCGCTGGGTCGCCGAGGTCGTCAACCACGTCGTCTTCGTCGAGCCCGGAAACGAGGCCGCCCGCGAGCTGCAGGCAGACGCTCTCGAGCAGCTCGGCTACGGCGCCGAGAACGCGACCTGGCGCAACTTCTATCTGGCCGGGGCCGAGGAGCTGCGCGGCGGCATCGCCGGCACTCCGTCAGACACCAGGGCGCCGGCGATCCTCGCCCAGCTCTCGGTCGGGCAGATCCTCGACGGGATGAAGGTGCGGCTGAACGGGCCCCGCGCCTGGGGCATGCGCCTGGCGATCGGCTGGCAGGTGACCGATCCCGACGAGGCCCACCTGCTGACGGTCGAAAACGGCGTCCTCCACCACCGCCCGTTGCCAGCCGGGGCCGAACCGGAGGCGACGCTGGTGATCGAACGCCAGGCGCTGAACGAATTGCTCTCCCAGACCGCCGACCTCGCGGCGCTGGCCGAGAGCGGCCGGCTGCGGGTCGAAGGCGACGGGGCCAAGGTGGGAGAGCTACTCGGCCTGCTCGACGAGCCGGACCCGGGCTTCGCGATCGTCACCCCTGAGGCCTGAAGGCCGCTCAGTCGCTGGCGAGGCGCATCATCAGCTCGTCGACGTAGCACCAGCTCCAGTCTTCGCCGGGCTCGGCCGAGCGAATGATCGGATGGCCGGTGTCCTGGTGGTGCGCGGTGGCGTGCTTGCCAATCGAGTTGTCGCAGCAGCCGATGTGGCCGCAGGTCTGGCACATCCTCAGATGCACCCACCGCATTCCCATCGCCAGGCACTCCTCGCAGCCCTCGACCCCGTCCGGCAGTTTGAGGTAATTGACCGAATCGAGATGGGAACAGTCGGAACTCACGCGGACAAGATATATCGAAAGACCGATCGACCTTCGATAAGTAAAGATTTCTTATTCAAGAACAGAGGAGGGCATCAGGGGCCGGTGGCGATCTCGGCCGGCTCGCCGCCTGGCATCCAGTGCGCCTCGACCGGCACGTCGGCGTCGCGCAGGTAGCGCTCGGCGTCAAGTGCGCCCATGCAGCCCGTCCCGGCCGCGGTCACCGCCTGGCGGTAGGTGTGGTCGACGACGTCGCCGACCGCGAAGACCCCGGCCAGGTTGGTCCGGGTGGAGCCGGCCTCGGTGGCGATGTAGCCGTCCTCGTCGGTCTCGATCTGGTCCTTGACCACCTCGGAGCGCGGCACGTGGCCGATCGCGACGAAGGCGCCGGTCGCCTCGATCTCCTCCTCCGCCCCGGTCTCGGCGTTGCGCAGGCGGATCTTGGCCAGTTTGCCGTCCTCGCCGGCGACAAACTCCTCCGGCACGTAAGGCGTCTTGAGGCTGATGTTGTCCTTGTCACGGGCCCGCTCGAACATGATCTTCGAGGCGCGGAACTCATCGCGGCGGTTGACGACCGTCAGGTGCTCGGCGAACTTGGAGATGAAGATCGAGTCCTCCATCGCCGAGTCGCCGCCGCCGATCACGATCACCTCGTGGCCCTTGAAGAAGGCCCCGTCGCAGACGCCGCAGGTGGAGACGCCGCGGCCGCCGAGCTCCATCTCGCCGGGCACGCCGAGCCTTTTCGGCTCCGCCCCCATGGCCAGGATCACGGTCTTGGCGCGGTGCTCTTCGTCACCAAGGAAGACCTTCTGCACGCCGCCGTCGGAGAGCTCGACCCGGTCGACGTCGTCGGTGACGAAGCGGGTCCCGAAGCGCTCGGCCTGGGCGCGGAACTGGGCCATCATCTCCGGCCCCATGATCCCGTCGGGATAACCAGGGTAGTTCTCGACGTCGGTGGTGTTCTGCAGCTGGCCGCCCCACTGGAAGCCCTCGAAGACGAGCGGCTCGAGGTTGGCCCGCGCGGTGTAGAGCGCCGCCGTGTAGCCGGCCGGCCCCCCACCAATGATGATTACGTTCTCGACCTTCTTGCTGTCAGTCATTTTCGCCGCCTGAAGTCTAATACTTTACTTTTTATAGTAGCTCTCCCGGCGGTCGAAAGCAATCGCCGCGACCTCCTCCACAGGCGAGTGGATCTCGCCCCCGCGCTCGATCGGCCTTTCCCCCTCTTCCCACTGGTGAACCGTGTGGCGGAGCTGGAAGAAGGCGAAGATTCCAGGCGGGATCGGCATCCAGAAGGCGACCAGCCGGAAGATCAGGATCGCCGGGAAGACGGTCTCCTCCGGGATCCCGAAGAGGACGAAGGCGCCGATCATGCCGGCGTCCACAGCCCCCACCCCCGCCGGCGCCAGCGGGAAGAGGTTGGCGACCATGCCGAGGAAGAAGCCCTGCACCACCACCGCCAGCGGCACGTGGACGCCGAAGGCGTGAAAGGAAGCCCAAAGAACGCCGATGCTGGCCGCCCAGAAGCCGGCGGCGCCGAGCACCGCGAGGCCGCCGCGGCGGGGATGGGCGAAGAGGCCGGCGGCGAACCGGAACCCTTCGCCCAGCGTGGCGGGGATCTTGCCGGCCGTCTCCAGCCAGCTGCGCGAGCGCTCGCTGTGGGCGAAGCGGGCGAGGCGGTGCTCGGCGTCGGGCGGGATCAGGGTGACGAGGACGCCGAGGATCAGCAGCAGGCCGGCGACCCCGGCGGGGATGATCGTCAGCTCGACCGAGCTCTTGCCGTTCAGGACCCCGGTTCGCAGCAGCACCCCGAAGACGATCAGGGCGATGGGGTAGAAGGCGTAGTGGAGGGAGACGAAGGCGACCATCCGCCGGGCCACGTCGCGGCGCTCCATCCCGGCTTTGCGCAGCGCCCAGTAGGTGATGGCGATGCCGCCGGCGCCGCCGGCGGAGAAGAGCAGCGTCCCCGCCACCCCGGCCATGTTGATCTCGTAGGTCTCCTTCCAGGTCAGGCGCAGCGCGTCGCCACCGACCACCGCCTTGAAGAGGGCGATGTAGGTCGCGTAGGCGATGACGTTGAAGCCGATCGCGATCGCGATCCAGAGCGGGTCGGCGTCGTCGAGCTTGTCGAGGGCGTTGCCGAGCCCGACCAGCTTCGGGAAGAGGAAGTAGATCGCGCCCAGCAGCAGGAAGACGACGACGATGGTCTGGACCAGTCGCCGCGTCGTGAGTATCGGCATTTCGGGGAAGCGGCTGCTGCCGTTCGCCGAGTCTTCTGGAGACACGCAGGGGAAATTACCCGCTGGCGATCCTCTCCAGACGCTGCAGCACTCCGTTCACCCCGTTAACTAGGGGTTCGGCCAGCGGCTCGCCCGTCCTCACCGCCGCCACCAGGGCGGCGCCGGCGATTAGGTCGGTGACGTAGTGCTCGCCGAGGTAGACGAGAGCGAAGCCGAGGGTGCCGGCATAGCCCCAGCCGAGGGTCCCCTCGACCTTGCCCGCTTCGGCGAGCGAGAGCGCCGCCGCCAGCGAGGTGGCGAAGTGGAGAGAGGGCATCGCCGCCCAAGGGTTGCCGCCAAGCGCGTCATAGAGGCGCTCCCAGGCGCGGCCCCAGGTCGGTTCGCCGACCTCGACCATGATCCGCCGCACCTCTTCCCCGGTCAGCCCCTGCTCGGAGGACCACCAGGGCGGCGCGGTCGGGACCGCGAAGTAGACGGCGCAGCCGAGGTCGAAGACGGCCGCCATCTGGCGGGCCGAGCGCGGGAAGCGGTCGTTGCGGCGGACGAGGATCCAGCTCAGCGCCAGATAGGGCTCGAGGAACCAGAGCCAATGGGTCCAGGTCAGCAGCTTGTTGAGGACGCCGACCCCGGGACGCCCGGCAAACGCCCGCTGCAGGCGCGCGTTCGGCAGCCGCCCCCCGCCGATCGCCCGGTCGACGCGGATCGGGTAGCGGGTGCGGAGGCGTTCGCGCAGGCGCTCGGGGTCGTCGTAGGGCAGCTCGTGGGCGACCGTGAAGGCCCACATCTGCAGGGCGTAGAGGGCGACGTCGCGGCGTTTGGAGCGCGGCTGCAGGACCGCCAGTCCGAGGGGGCCGGCCGCCACGGCGGCGACCGTAACCGAGGTCGGGAGCCGCAGGCGGCGCCGCAGCAGGGGGACGGCGACCGCGGCGCCGATCGCCGCGACCCCGCCGGCCCGCACCGCGAAGCGAAGCGCATTCGATGGCCGGGAGCGCCTCCTCATGAGGCTGGCGAGTATAGGTCGGCGATCCGAAAGCGGCCGCAAGCCGCGGCGCCGCCCCGCCTGAATAGAATGGCCGCGCTTTGGCGCCCCATTCCCCTGGCACTGACCAGATCGACACCCTGCTTTGGATCGGCCTCGTCGCCGCCGCGATCCTGATCGTCGCGGTTACCGTCGCGCTCCTCTACGTAGTCCGCCGTTTCCGCTCCGAGCGCGGGGTCCAGCCGCGACAGCTCCGCTCCGGCCGCCGCCTGCAGTTTCGGGTCGGCGCCGTCCTCACCTTCTTCGCCGCCCTGCTCTTCGTCCTCGGCGTGGTCATCACCGGCAACGCCCGCGAAAAGCCCACCACCGGCGACGCCGGCTTGGCCTCGCTCAAGTCCGAACCGCTGAAGATCAAGGCGACCGGCCAGCAGTGGCTGTGGCGCTACGACTACCCGAACGGCGCCTTCTCCTATTACAAGCTGGTGGTCCCGGTCGACACCGCAGTCGAGCTGGAACTGGTCTCGACCGACGTCGTCCACACCTGGAACGTGGCCGAACTGGCGCGCAAGGCCGACGCCGTGCCGGGCAAGACCAACGACGTCTTCTTCACCACCGGCGACGAAGGGGCTTTCGAGGGCGACTCGGCGACCCTCTCGGGCCAGGCTTACGCCGCGATGCGGACCGAGGTCGAAGTCGTCTCCCCCGAGGAATACGAAAACTTCATCGAAACCCAGGAGAAAGACATCGAGGCCGCCCAGGAACGGGTCGTCGGCCTGATCGAAAACGGAGAAACGCCATGAGCCCCAGCCCGCGCCCCGAGCTCGTCGCCGACGGCTTCGCCCCCAGCCGCCCGCGCTGGGTCCAGCTGGCGACCTCCGCCGACCACAAGGACGTCGGCCGGATCCTCCTCTGCGGCTCGCTCGGCTTCCTCTTCATCGCCCTGATCGAGCTGGTCCTGATGCGGATCCAGCTGCTGGTCCCGGAGAACACCTTCCTCGACCCGGTGACCTTCAACCGCGTGCTCTCGCTCTACGGCGCCAGCGCGATCTTCTTCTTCGCTCTGCCGCTGGCGATCGGCCTCTTCTATTACGTGGCGCCGCTGCAGATCGGCGCCCGCGGCACCGCGCTGCCGCGCCTCGGTCAGACGGGCGCGGCGCTCTGGGTAGCCGGCGGCGTCGTCCTCTACGCCGGCTTCCTCTTCACCCCCTCCGAGGCCGGCGTCAACCCGCTGGCGCCGCTGAGTGAGAAAGCCTTTCTCTCCAATAACGGCGTCGACGCCTGGGTGACCTCGACCGGCCTGGCGACGCTCGGCTTCCTCTTCCTCTCGATCAACCTCGTCGCCACCCTGCGGACGATGCGGGCGCCGGGGCTGGCCTGGCGCCGGATGCCGGTCTTCGCCTGGGCCGCCGCCGTCTCTTCTTGGCTGATGGTGGTGATTGGCGCGGTCTTCCTGGCGGCGCTGACGATGCTGATGATCGACCGCAACTACGACGGCATCTTCTTCGCCGACGGCTCCGGCGGCGCGCCACTGCTCTGGCAGCACCTGAGCTGGATCTTCTTCACCGGCAGCTACATGCTGATCCTGATCTTCGCCTTCGGCTCGATCGCCGAAATCGTCACCGCCTTCGCCCGCAAACCGCTCTTCAACCGCACCGTGGTGATGGCCGCACTGGCGGCGATCGCGGTGGTCGGAACCCTGGCCTGGATGCAGAACATGCTGACCGCCCCGATCGGGATCGGCTGGATGTACTTCGCGATGCTGATGTCGCTGGCGCTGATCGTGCCCTTCGGCCTCGTCATCTTCAACCTGATCGCCACCATGGCCGGCGGCACCCTGCGGATGCGGGCGCCGCTGCTGTTCGCCGTCGGCGCGATCTTCGCGATCTCAGTCGGCCTCGCCTCCGAGCTCTGCCACTCGCTCGTCGCCTCGGCGTGGAAGCTGAAGAACACCACCGACTCCACCGCGGCCACCCACTTCGCGCTGATCGGAGGCTCGGTCTTCGGCGGCTTCGCGGCCCTGCACTTCTGGTTCCCGAAGATGACCGGCCGGACGATGGGCGAGAACCTGGCGCGGATCTCCTTCTGGACCACCCTCGTCGGCCTGCTGATCGGCTTCGTGCCGCTGTTCCTTGCCGGCACCGAGCAGGGCCAAGTGATCGACGCCTACAAGTACTTCGACGGCACCGGGGTGACCGGCTACAACGTGGTCGCCTCGATCGGCGTCTTCATCCTCTTCGTCGGCATCCTGCTGACCATCCTCAACGCGATCTTCAGCCGCGAGGGCGGCGCCGAGGCCGGCCATGACCCGTGGGGTGGCGAGACCCTCGAGTGGTTCGCGCTCTCCCCGCCTGAGCCGCACAACTTCGACGTCCTGCCGGACGTCCGCAGCCCCCGACCGCTGCGGGACATCCGCATGGCGGTCGACCATCGCACCCGCCGCAACGAGCAGCCGGCGGCGCGCGAATCCCAGCCGGTAGCCTGAGCGCCATGCAATCCGGCGCCGGCGCGCAGACCGTGCCTAACCCGACGGCGGCCTCCCGTTCCCTGCTCCCCACCGTCGTCCGCGACTACCTGACGCTGACCAAGCCGAAGGTGCAGTCGCTGCTGCTCTTCACCACGGTGACGACGATGTACGTGGCGGGCGATCCCTCGCTCGGCCTGATCTTCCTCACCTGCCTGGGCGGCGCGCTCTCGGCCGGGGGCGCCGGAGCGATCAACCACGCGGTCGACCGCGACATCGACCGCACGATGGCCCGCACCGCAGACCGCCCGGTGGCCTCGGGCCGCGTCTCGGCCCGCGCCGCGACCCTCTTCGGCCTGACCCTGGCGACGGCGTCCTTCCTGCTGCTCTCCCTAACCGTCAACCCGCTGGCGGCGACGCTCTCGCTCTCGGGCTTCGTCGGCTACGTCGGCGTATACACGCTCTGGCTGAAGCGCCGGACCCCGCAGAACATCGTCATCGGCGGCGCCGCCGGGGCCGTGCCTCCCCTGGTCGCCTGGGCGGCCGTGACGGGCGGGCTCGACGGGATGGCCTTCTACATGTTCGCGATCGTCTTTTTCTGGACCCCGCCTCATTTCTGGGCGCTCTCGCTGCTGATGAAGGACGAGTACGCAAAGGCGGGGATCCCAATGCTCCCCGTGGTCCGGGGCGAGGACGAGACCCGCCGCCAGATCCTCCTCTACACCGTCCTCCTCTACGCGGTGACCCAGCTGCCCTTCTGCGCCGGCGGCCTCGGCATCGTCTACCTGGTCCCCTCGATCCTGCTCGGCGGAGCCTTCATCGCCTTTTCGATCAAGCTGCTGAGGACGGCCGACCGCAAATGGGCTCTGCGGACCTACCTCTTCTCGCTCGCCTACCTGGCCCTCCTCTTTCTCTCGATGGCGATCGCGGCCAACGTCTAGGTCCCGCAGGACTGCCCCTCCTCCCTGCCTGATAGAAATCCCTGCCAATGGATCGTGATTCTGCACGCAGGCAGCTGAGCGCAGGGCTGGTGGCCGGCGGCATCGCCGCCGGGATCTTCGCCCTCAGCTTCGTCGCCGCCTTCCTCTACATCGCCGCCTAGATCATGGCCGAGCACCGACAGGTTCCCGAGCCAGGCGAGACGATCTACGCGCCGCGTCCTTCCTGGGGCCCGGTCTTCTTCGCGATCGGTGCGATCGGCGTCGTCTGCGGCACCTTCGCAGGCGGTTTCATGTTCAAACCCTTGATCTGGGGCATCATCGGCGCGATCTTCCTGCTCGCCGCCTTCCGCAGCATCGCCCGCGGCTCGACCCGCGACTACTTCCGCCTGCCGCGCCACCAGGAGACCCGCGGCGCAGCCCTCCCGGTGGAAACGATCAGCAGCCCCCCTCGCTGAACCTCAACTAGGCAGCGGCATTTCAGAGGTCGCGCCGTCTGAGGTCCAGCAGCGAACGATGTCGCGCATCGAGAGGACGCCGATCGGGTCGCCCGCCTCGAAGACGACCAGGTGGCGGACGTTGCGACGCGACATCTCCGCAGCCGCCCGCTCCAGGCTCCATTCAGGCGCCGCGGTGATCACGCCCTCGCTCATGTGGTCCGCGACCCGCTCGAGCGCCGGGTTCTTGCCCTGGGCGACGGCAATCAGCAGATCGCGCTCGGTGACCACAGAGGGAGTGGGCAGCTCGGCGTCGATCACCAGCGCCGCCCCGGTCCCCTTCTCAACCATCTTCTCGGCCGCCTCGCGCAGCGTGTGGGACGGGCCCACGGTCAACGTGATCTCCGACATTCCGTCCCTCACCTGCATCAGCGGCCTCCCAACAGTTCGATTTCGAAGTTAGTGCCGATTGGCTCAAGCATAGTCGACTCGGACGCCTGAACGGCACGCGTTTCGGCAGCCCCGACATATAGACTCCCGCCCGCATCTCGCCCCATGGTTCGTCTCCCGAAACACATCCTCGCCCTGCTCGCCCTCGTGGCCCTGGCCGCCGTTGCGGTGGGTGCCTCCGGCTGCGGAACGACGAACGCCGACCCCGAGCGAGGCCGCGAACTCTTCAGGCAGAAGTGCGGCACCTGCCACAGCCTGGCACAGGCGGGGGCGACCGCGCAGGTAGGCCCCAACCTCGACGATGCCTTCGCTGCGGCCCGGGCCGAAGGCAACGACTCGGACACGATCGAGGGCGTCGTCAAAGCCCAGGTCGAGTACCCGCGGCCCAACAACGGCAACTCCGCCGTCTCGATGCCGGCGGACATCGTCACCGGCCAGGACCTCGACGACGTCGCTGCCTACGTCGGCGAATGGGCCGGCGTCCCCGGTGCCGCCCCGCCGACGGTCCCCGGCGGCCCCGGGGCCCAGGTCTTCGCCAACAACGGCTGCGGCAACTGCCACACCTTTGCCGCCGCCGAATCGGGCGGCGTCACCGGTCCCAACCTCGACGAATCGCTCGCCCCCGACAACGACACCGCGGCGGTCGAAGAAATGATCGTCGACCCCAACGCCGAAATCGTCAAAGGCTATCCCCCGAACGTTATGCCGCAGAACTTCGAGGAACTGCTCAGCCCCAAAGAACTCGAAGACCTCGTCCAGTATCTGATCGAAAACTCCCCCGCCGGCGGCAAGTCCAAAGGCTAGGCGGCAGCGGCCGCGACGCCGCTGCGATCATTGCGGGCAGATGCGGGAACGCCTGAAGAACCGCCTCGAGATATCTCCCCGGCGCTACGCGCAGTTGACGCTCGTCGCGCTGGCGGCCCTTTCCCTGATCGTCCTCACCGGCGCCGCCGTGCGGCTGACGGGCTCTGGACTCGGCTGCCCCGACTGGCCGAAATGCTACGGCGGCTCCACCCCGCCGCTCGAAGCCCACGCCGTGATCGAGTACGGCAACCGGCTGCTGACCGGTTTCGTCGGCTTCGCCGTGATCGCCGCCAGCGTCCTCGCCTTCTTCCGCAAGCCCTACCGCTGGCACCTGGCCCTCTTCGGGGGGCTGCTGCCGCTCGGCGTCATCGGCCAGGCGGTACTAGGGGCTCTGGTCGTCAAGTACCACCTGGCGCCGGGGCTGGTGATGAGTCATTTCATCCTCTCGATGATGCTGCTCGACGCGGCCTTCGCCCTAGCCTGGTGCTCCCGCTACGAACCCTGGGAGCGGCGGCGCTCCCGCGATCGCCTCAGTGTCTGGGCGGTTCGGGCGCTGATCCCGCTCGGCCAGCTGACGATCCTCGCCGGGACGATCGCCACCGCCTCGGGCCCCCACGCCGGCGCCCACGAAGGCCAGCTGGTCCACCGCTTCGACTTCGAGGGCACCGGGACGCTCGAATGGGTGGTGGAGCGCCACGCCCTGATCGCAACGATCTACGGCATCGCGGCGATCGGGGTCTGGTTTCTTCTACGCCGCCCAGGGGCCGACGGGCGGCCCCTGAGGCCCCTGACCCTCGTACTCGGCCTCCTAGCCCTCCAGGGCGCGGTGGGAGGGCTGCAGTGGGCCCTGGAACTGCCCGCGGGGATCGTCTGGGTCCACGTCGCGATCGCCACCGGCAACTGGCTGGCAATGCTCTGGACGGTCGCGGCTGCGGGCCGCCTCGAGCCGCGTTCGGCCTCGGCCCCGCAGCGCCCGGACGAGGCCAAGCGGCCCACTGCCGCGGCCGCCGGAACCGCCTAGGAGTTTGCTTCCCTTTTGGCTCTCGATCGCGGTCCTGAGCCTTGTCCAGGCGGCGCTGGTGGCTGCCCCTCGTGCGCCCTCGCTGGCGCTTCTAGAGCGCCTGCGGAGCCGCTGGTGGGCACTGGTGCTGCCGCTCTCGATCGTCGTGGTGATCTCTGGGGTGGCGCTGGAATCGGCGAGCGCCCGCCTCCTCACCTATCTGGCGCTGATTTCCGTGCCACCGCTGGCGGCAGCCGCCCTGGCCTGGCTGGTCCGCGGCGGCCGGCCGCCGCTAGCCCTCGGGGTCGTCCCCCTCTTCGCGCTCGCCTGGGCCACGGAGGGCTCACTCAGTGGCGAAACCGCCGCCCTGGCTCTTTCCGCCCTTGCCTGCGTCAGCCTCGGCTGGCTGGTTGCCTGCGTCGTGCCGCCGCGCTGGCTGAAACTTGGGATCTACGCGATGGCCGCCATCGACGCCTACCTGGTGGGCACGAACCTGCTCCAGGAGCCCAACGCGGTCCTCAACGCCGCTGCTCCGGCGGCAGACCTCCCTCGCCTGCAGCTTGCCTCCTTCGGCTCGGCGCTGATGGGGTTCGGCGATCTCTTCATCGCCGCCACCCTCGGCGCTCTCCTTGCCTCAGACCGTCGCCTGCAGCTGCAGGGGGCCGCCCTCGCGGCCGTAATCTGCACCGCCTTCGACCTGCTCTTCTTCTTCGTCGACCAGACGCCGGCCACTGTCCCGATCGCGCTGACGTTGGCCTCTCTGGAGTTGTGGAAGGGGGCTAACCCTGAATCACAAGAGCGATCAGGCCGGCGACCACTGCCGAGGACATAGACACGGCGCCGAAAATGATCGTCTTCTGAATCGAGGCGATCCCGTCCCCCAGCTTGTCAAGTCGCTTCTCGACACCATCGAACCGCTTGTCGACGCCTTCGAAGCGCTTGTTGACACCTTCGAAGCGCTTGTCGATCTGTGCGAAGCCCTCTTTCATCTCGCCTCGCACCGCATCGATGCGTTTGTTGGTCTCGGCGAACCGCCGATCGACATCGACGAATTTTTCGTCGACGCGGTCGAAGCGTTCGTCCATCCGCTTGCCGAATTCGTCGAGCCGCTCGTCGGTCCAGCTCTCCCTGGGCATGGTCTCCATGTTGCCAGCCTACAGAGGCAAATGCAACATTTTGTCTACGAAAGTAAATTCTTAGAGCCAACTTCACGGCGTTTCTGCGCCGCCCACCGATATCCGTAGGCGCAGCCGGCGATCACGATCGCCAACCCCAGCAGAGACCCCACCAGCGGCCGGGTCAGCAGGGTCACCGCGGTCACGAGAGCGCCGGCGATCACAACGATCACCACCCATTTGAAAACGGCGGCCTCGTTGAGCCTCATCCGCCGCTCTGCCGACCAGTTAGAGGATGTAGACGGTGACGTAGACGATGATCCACATCACGTCTACGAAGTGCCAGTAGATCCCTGGCACCTCAACGCCCAGGTGGTCCTTCTCCTCGGGGCCGAAGTGGCCACGGAAGGCGCGGATCGTCGCGAACGAGAGCAGCATCAGGCCGACGAAGACGTGGGCGCCGTGGAGGCCGGTGAGGCTGTAGAAGATCGAGCCGAAGGAGAGGTCGCGGGCGCTGAAGCCGAGGTGCGCGTACTCGTTGATCTGGATGAAGAGGAAGGTGGCACCTAGCAGCCAGGTGGCGACCAGGCCCAGTTTCAGACCGGTGCGGTTGCCGCGGCGGATCGACTCCAGCGCGTAATGGACCGTGAAGCTGGAAGAGACCAGGATCGCGGTGTTCATACCGGCGACCGCCTTCGGCAGTTCGAACGGTTCAGGCGGCCAGCTGGCCGGATCGACGACGACGCGGAGGAAGAAATAAGAGGCGAAGAAAGCTCCGAAGAGCATCACCTCCGAGACGATGAAAAGCAGGATGCCGAGCGTCTGGCGATCGATCCGCGAGCTCTGGTTGGCCTCCGGCGGGCCGTGATGGTGATCGGCGTGGTCGTGGCCGACGGCTACGGTCGCGCTCTCCATCTAGCCCTCCTCCCCCTCGGCGACGGCGGCCGCAACAGCAGCTGCCGGCCTGCCGACCTCGATGTGCTCGACGGACTTCTCGGTGATCTCGCGCACCCGGCCGATCAGGTCGTCCTCGAGCCACTGCGAGCGCTCGCCCGCGAAGGTGGAGATGAGGATGTCGTCGATCCGGTAGTGCTCGACCGCGTTCTTGACGGCCTCGAAGGGGTCGGGGCTCATCGGCTGGCCGGTGGCGTCGATCTCGGCGCGGTAGAGCTCGGCCAGGGTCGAGGCGAGGTCCCTGACTACCTGCGGCTCGCTGACGTCCTCGGCCCGCGGGCAGATGATCGTGAAACGGTGCGGGCGGATGCCGGCGCGATCCTTCAGCCGGGCGACCAGATCTGGAGAGGCGACGGTCTTGGTCGCCACCACCAGGGTGTGGTTGAGATCCCAGCGGATCGCGTCGTCTTCGATCCGGACTGGGATGTGGGTCAGTTTCACCTCGGGCTCGATCCGGTCGCGTACCCACTCGACCAGGTCGCGGCGCATGAATCCGAAGCGGGTGTCGGAAAGACAGGAGAGCAGGACCTCGCCGGGGCGATGCGCCCGCACGGCGTCGTCGACCGCCAGCGAGGGCTCGGGGTCCATTACCTCGCCGACCGAGTCGATCCCGAACTCGCCGAGCAGGGCCATGGTCACCTCGACCCGGGCGCTGGCCGCCTCGCGGATCTCGTCGGTGTCGATCAGCTGCCCGACGGAAGGCTGGTTCTGCGGCGCGGCGACGACGACGCCGGAGACCTGGTCCTGGCGGTCGCGGACCGCCTGCAGGAGCTTGCGACCGCCGGCCACCTCGTTGAGGAAGACCAGTAGCGGCTTACGCTCGTCGGCAACCGCGGCGTTCATCAGCCGGTTCCCACAGTGCTTTTCTCGCTGGCTGGCACGGCTACGCCCTCGCTCGATTCGCCGGCCATGATCGCGTGTTTCGCACCGGGAATCCCGAACTCGTAGGGACCGCCGACGACCCGCGGGATCTCGTCGAAGTTGAAGATCGGCGGCGGTGAGGAGACCTGCCACTCGATCGAGTTGGCGCGCCAGGGATTGGGGCCGGCCTTCGGGCCGAAGCGCCAGCTGACAACCATGTTGTAGACAAAGACGAGCTGGACCGCGCCGAGCCAGAAGGCGAAGACGCTGATCAGCAGGTTCCAGTTGCCGAACTGTTCGGCATAGTCGGCGACGCGACGTGGCATCCCGTCCATCCCGATCCAGTGCATCGGGATGAAGGTGCCCCAGGTGCCGACCAGGGTGCCCCAGAAGTGGACCCGGCCGAGTTTCTCGTCATACATCCGGCCCGTCATCTTCGGGAACCAGTGGTAGACGCCGGCGAAGATCGTGAAGACCGAGCCGCCGAAGAGGACGAAGTGGATGTGGGCGACGATGAAGTAGGTGTCGGAGACGTGGATGTCGATCGGCACCATGCCGAGCATCACGCCCGAGATCCCGCCGATCGTGAAGGTGACGATGAAGGCGAGCGCGAACAGCATCGCGGTCGAATAGGTGTGGATCTTGCCGAAGTAGAGCGTGCCTAGCCAGGAGAAGATCTTGATTCCGGTCGGCACCGCGATCAGCAGGGTGGTCAGCATCATCGGCACCCGCAGCCAGGAGAACATCCCGGCGACGAACATGTGGTGGGCCCAGACCGAGTAGCTGAGGACCACGATCCCGATCAGCGCCAGGGCCATCAGGCGGTAGCCGAAAATCGGTTTGCGGGCATGGGTCGATATGACCTCGGAGACGATCCCGAACCCGGGCAACATCATGATGTAGACGGCCGGGTGGGAGTAAAACCAGAAGATGTGCTGGTAGCTGATTACGTCGCCGCCGGCGGTGAAGTCGAAGAAGTTGGTGTGGAGGATGCGGTCGAAGAGGACCATGAACTGGACGCCAGCGATGAAGGGGGTCGCAGCGACCACCAGCAGCGAGGTCGAAAGGTTTGCCCAGACCAACAGCGGCATCCGCCAGAAGGTCATTCCCGGCGCCCGCATGGTGATGATCGTGACCAGGAAGTTGAGCGCGGTGGCGATCGAGGATGCGCCCGCGAACTGGACCCCGAGGTTGAAGAAAGACTGACCCAGGGGCGCCCCGGTGGAGAGCGGCGCGTAGCCGGTCCAGCCGGCGTCGAAGGCGCCGCCGGGGGCGAGGAAGCTGCCGATGAAGAGGATCCCGGCTAGCGGCAGCATCCAGAAGCTGAGCGCGTTGAGGCGCGGGAAGGCCATGTCCGGCGCGCCGATCATCAGCGGCAAGACGTAGTTCGCGAGGCCGGCGAAGACCGGGATCACGAAGACGAAGATCATCAACACCGCGTGGGTGGAGAAGAGGCTGTTGTAGGTCGCCGCGTCGACGATCTGGGTGCCGGGCTGGGCGAGCTCGGCCCGGATCAGCATCGCCATCATGCCGCCGAGGAAGAAGAAGATGAAGGTGGTGACGACGTACTGGACACCGATCACCTTGTGGTCAGTGTTGAAGCGGAAGTAGTCCTTCCAGCTCTTGGCGCCGTGCTGGGAGTGGTCCTCGGGGATAGTCGGCATGCCGGCCGCCCAGCGCAGCCAGTAATCGAAGCAGCCGAAGCCGGCGAGGAAGCCCAGCGGGGCGAGGATCGCGGGCACGATCACGTGCGGGTAACCGGTCTGCTCGGTCTGGTAGAGCGGCAGGTCGGAGATCGCCCGCAGGGCGATGACGAGGCCGAAGCCGAAGGCGCCGAAGGCGATGGCCCCGATCAGGCCACGCCACCAGCCGGGTTTCTTGATCGCGTCAACCATCGGCTTTCCTCATTATGCCCCGCCGGCGTCGAGGGCCGGTGGTTCGGACGTGGTGGTCTGTTCGACTACTTCCATCAGCGGTTTCGGTGCTTTCTGTTTCAGGCCTGCGACCCATTCTTCGAACTTGGCCGGCGACTCGACGACCACTTTCGCCCGCATCGTCGCGTGGCCGAAGCCGCAGAGCTCGGTGCAGACCAGCTGGTAGGTGCCGACCTTGTCGGGCGTCACCGTCGCGGTCGTGGTGATCCCGGGCACGTTGTCTTTCTTGATCCGCCACTCGGGCACCCAGAAGGAGTGGATCACGTCCAGAGCATGCATCTTGAACTGGACCTGGCGGTTGACCGGAA
The DNA here is from genome assembly GCA_045805745.1 of Solirubrobacterales bacterium. Lineage (GTDB taxonomy): Bacteria > Actinomycetota > Thermoleophilia > Solirubrobacterales > 70-9 > VAYN01. The sequence goes on along the minus strand of JBJMKP010000001.1, from coordinate 61,463 downwards.
CGTGCAGCTCGCCCTCGCTGTAGGCGTATTCCTTGCCCGGATAGGCAAAGCTCCAGGCGTACTGCTGGGAGAAGACCGAGACCGTCAGGGCGCCGTCCTTGGGCTCTTCGATTTCGTCAAGCACCTTCCAGCTGTAGCCGCCGGCGAAGAGGACGATGACCGTCGGGATCAGGGTCCAGGCGATCTCCAGCCGGGTGTTGCCGTGGATCGGCTCGCCATCGGATTCGTCTCCCGGCTTGGCTTTGAACTTCCACAGCGCGTAGAAGAGCATCACCATCACCAGCGAGAAGACGAACGACGAGAGGACGATCATCACGTCGAGCAGGTGATCGATCTTCGGCGCGGCCGTTGAGGCCTGCTGGCCATCCCAGTTGATCTGGAGCATCACCGCCGAGAGGACCACCGCGGAGGCGATCGTCACCAGCAGCATCTTGACTATGGGCAGGCGGCCGTACATTGGGGCGGCGGGCATTCTATTGAAGCGGCGGCGGGAGGCTTTGCGGGTCCAGGTGACGCATCGCACTAGCTGCCGGGACGGGGCAGATCGCCCAGGTCTCCGGCCGCAGCGGCAAGGACCCCGCGGGCTACGCCCTCCCAGCTCCAGAGCCGGGCGACGGTCTCGACCAGCGCCTCGCGCGCCCGCTGGCGCTCCGGCTCGGGCAGGGCAAGCCAGGCATCGAGACGGGCGGCGATGGCCTCCACCGCCCCGACCTCGACAGGGAACGAAGTCAGGTCGCCGACTCCCCCGGGAAGCGCGGGCTGCAGCTGCCGGGAGGCCTCGACCATGCCCGAATGGCCCGCCGAGACCGGCAGCGTCCCGCAGGCGGCAGCCTCGACGGCGACCATGCCGAAGGCCTCGGGGAAGGTGCTGGGCATGACCATCGCCTCGGCCCTGGGAAAGAAGCCGGCGACCTCGCTGTGCTCGAGCCGGCCGACGAACTTGACCGATCCGGCCGCGGCCCGCGCCATCTCGGCATAGCCCGCTGGGGGGTCGGCGAGGAAGGCCGAGAGGATCGGCAGCGGTCGCTCCTCGCCGCCTTCAAGAGCCCAGCCGAGGCGGGCCACCTCGCGGGCATCGCCGAGATCGCCGCGGCCGTGCGCCGCGGCGAGCCGCTGCAAGCCGTCCTCATGGGCGCCGAAGCCGGCCAGCTCGAGGCGGGCCTCGGGATGGGCCGCCCGCACCAGCGGCCAGGCGGCGAGCAGGAGGTCGACGCCCTTGGAGACGATCAGCTTGCCGACGAAGGCGACCAGCGCCTCGCGCTGCCCGGCAGGGCGGAACTCCTCGACGTCGACCCCGGGTGGTCCGAGGCGGGTCTTCTCGCGCAGGCCGGGGACGTCGGGCAGAGTCGCCCAGAGCGACTCAGCCGTATGTGCCGATCCAATTAGGACCCCGCCGGCGGCCTCCATCCCCTCGCGGGCGTAAGGCAGGAAGCGCGGGTGCGGTTTGACCGTGTACTCCAGAGCGGAGCCGTGGATCTTCGCCGCGAAGGGGGCGACGCCAGCGCGGGCGAGGATTGCCGGTCCCATCACCAGGTGGTTGGCGAGGGCAGCATCGATCCCGCCCACCTCGGCGGCCACCTGGCGCACGGCGGCGACGTTGGCCTCAAGGTAGCGGTCCAGCTCCGGCTCGCTCAGCTCCGGGAAGGTCTTGACCTCGAAGCCCTCGTATGGGTCGCGCACATATACGGGCAGCAGGCCATGGATGTCGGGGTTGTGGATCTGCACCCCCTCGATCTGGACCTCGCGGTCCTGGCAGAGCAGGTGCACCTCGTGGCCGAGCCGGGCCAGCGCCCGCGCCAGATTCGCGTTGTAGATGTTGCTGCCGGTACCGCGCAGCATGTAGCCGTGGAAGAGCAGAACGCGCATCGGAGCCGCCCAAGGTATTAGTCTGCCCGGCGATGAACTTGAAGCAGCTCTACCGCATGCGCTCCCGAGCCTCCGGCCGCGAGGCCCTGGCCCATGCCGAGCCGGGTGCCGTCTACGTAGACCGGGAGACCGGCGAGGAGATGTACCCGGTCGCAAAAGTCCTGCCGCTCGCCCCTTCGGCCTCCTCTCTGCCGCGCAGCCCGGAGAACCTCCGCGCCTGCCGCCGCTGCGACCAGCTGATCGGGCTCGACGTGTCCGATTGCCCGTACTGCGGTCTGCGTCAAGAAGCGCTTTAGCGCGCGCAGCTAGGGCTTTTTCACCAAGGTCGCCGTGTAGAGCAGGCGGGCTTCGGAGTAGTAACAGCCGTAGGTCTTGGTCTTGCCCACGCCCTGCTGGGGGTGGCCGCCCTGGACGTCTTCCCTGGAGATGCAGTGTTCGGGCAGTCGGCTGCCGCGCCAGGTGTTTTCCGGCGAGAGGTTGAGGGCGAACATCGGCGCCCAGGTGGGGATCGTCAGGGCCACGACCTGGCCCTTGAGGACGGTCAGCGGGTGGTCGAGGGCGAAGACCGGGGTGCTGCCGAAGTAGGGGTTGAGGACCTCGACCGGGCTCTGGCGGACCAGTTTGTATTTCGGCGGGTTCGATTCGCCGTCCGGACGCAGGATCCCGATCCGGGCCTCGGACGGGGTGCCGAAGAAGTCGTTGAAGAAGCCCACCTCGTCGGCGGTGGTGTCGGTGTCCTTGGCGGAAGGCTTGGAGAGGGTGATCGACCAGGCGACGACTTTGCCTTCGAAGGGCGCTTCGTAGGGCCGCGCGACCCCGTCGGCAATCGACTGGAAGCCGGTGACGTGGCCCTCGACCCGGCATTCGCTGACCGGGACGCCGTTGACTTCCTTGCCCGGGCAGGAGGCCGGCGGCGTTTCCGGCGTCTGGCCGAGGACGACGACCCGCAGCGGCGCCGAGTCGGCGGCGCCCGGAGCCGCGACGGCGACCAGCGCCGCCAGCAGGCAGGCGGCGCCAAGCAGCGTCCAGGCGCGCCGGAAGGTGGATTTCGTCTCTGCGAGCGGCATCGAATGAGGCAACACAGGTGGCGTTCCCCAGTTGCGGGGCTAATCCTGCCCTCCGCGCCGCCGCGATGCCACGCCGCCAGCCGCCTTGCAGGATCCCGGCCAGGCGCCGTCCGCCTCCCAGGTAGGGTTCGCCGCGCGATGGAGACCTCGCAAAACCAAGACGAATTCATCTCGGCGGGTCTCGACGCCTTCGGCATCGAGACCGACGAGGTCGACCTGGCGGTGATCGGCGGCGCCAAAGCGCTGTTCTGGCCGCCGATCCTGGAGCTGGTCGCGCTTGACACCAGCGAGATAGCCCCCGAGCCGAATCCCAACCTCTCGCAGGCGCCGCCGCGATGAGTGAGGCGCTCGGTCTGCCACTGCGCGCCCAGGCGGCGGCGATCGCCGCCGGCGAGCTGGACCCGGGCGAGCTGCTGAACGCGACCCTGGCTCGGATCGAGGAGCGCAACCCGGGGCTGAACGCGGTGGTCGAGACCTTCCCCGAGCGCTCGCGGGAGATGCTCGCCGCCGCCCCCGCCGGCCCGCTGCACGGGGTTCCGGTGGTGATCAAGGACGAGTGGCCGCTGCCGTGGCGGGCGCAGCGCTTCGGAGCCGCCGAGATGCTGGCCGAGACCGCCCCCGGCGAGTCCGGCCCCTACCGCGCCCTGCGCGACGCCGGGGCGGTGATCGTCGGGGTCGGCAACATGCACGAGCTCGGCGCCGGCAGCACCGGCAACGTCTCGGTCTACGGGCCCGCCCACAATCCCTGGAACCCCGAGCGCTGCCCGGGTGGCTCCTCCAGCGGCCCCGCCGCCGCGGTGGCCGGTCGCCTCGTCGCCGGCGCCGTCGGCGCCGACGGGGTCGGCTCGATCCGCTACCCCGCCGCCTACTGCGGGCTGACCGGCTTGAAGCCGACCTTCGCCCGCTCGGCGATGGACGGCCACCACATGGCCGGCACCTCGACCACGATCGTCTCCGGCGCCCTCTGCGCCGACGCCGCCGATTGCCGCCTGCTCGACTCGGCGCTGTTCGGCGAGGAGCTGAGAGCTGGCGATCCCAGCGGCCTGCGGATCGGCGTCATCGCCGGCGAGGTCAGCGAGGACGTTGACCCCGCCGTGGCAGCGGCGTGCGAGAGCGCGATCGAGGACCTGCGGCGTGAGACCGGCGGCGAGGTTCGCCGGGTCGAGATCCCGGAGCTGGCGGTGGCGACCCTGGCGACGGTCCTGATCGCCAACAGCGAGAGCCTCGGCGGCATCACCCCCAAGCGCCTCAACAATCTCGATCCCGAGCTGAGCCCCCTGGCCCGGGGACTGCTCAAGTTCCGGGTCCTGCTGCCGGCGATCGCGACGGTCAAGTCCCACCAGATCCGGACGATGGCCCGGCGCACCGTCGCCGCGCTGTTCGAGGAGGTAGACGTGCTCGCCTGTCCGACGGTGCCGGCGGTGGCACCTCCGCTGCAGGCGCCGATGGTCGAGCTGCCCTCGGGAACGATGACCGCGGACGAAGCCAACGTCCGCGGCGGCGCCCTCGCCAACCTGACCGGCATCCCGGCGATCAGCGTGCCCGTCGGATTGGCCGACGGGATGCCGGTGGGGCTGCAGCTGCAGGCCGCCTGGGGCCGGGACGAGCTGCTGTTCGACGCCGCCGAGACGATCGAGCGGGCCAACGGGCACCGCTGGGTGGAGGCGACTCCGCCCGCGCTGGGCGCCGAGCCGCTGGAGGCCTAGGCAATGCCGGCGATCGTCGTCGACGGGCTGGAGCGCGCTTTCGGCGACGTGCTCGCCGTGCAGGGGATCGATCTGGCGGTCGAGGAGGGCGAGATCTACGGCTTCCTCGGCCCCAACGGCGCCGGCAAGACGACCACCGTGCGGATGCTGACGACGCTGCTGCTGCCGACCGGCGGCCGCGCCAGCGTCGCCGGCTACGACGTGGTCGCCGAGGCACGCCAAGTCCGCTCGACGATCGGCGTCGCCCTGCAGGAAGCGGCGCTCGACCCGCTGATGACCGGCCGCGAGCTGATCCGGCTGCAGGCGACCCTGCAGGGCCTGCCCCCAGCACGCGGTCGCGAGCGAGCTGACGGGCTGCTTGACCGGGTCGGCCTCAGCGACGCCGCCGATCGCCGCGTCGGCACCTACTCGGGCGGCATGCAGCGCCGCCTCGATCTCGCCGCCGCGCTGGTCCACGAACCGCGCGTCCTCTTCCTCGACGAGCCGACCACCGGCCTGGATCCCGTCAGCCGGAAAACGATCTGGGAGGAGGTGCGGGATCTCAACGACGAAGGGACCACCGTCTTCCTCACCACCCAGTACCTGGAGGAGGCCGACCAGTTGGCCGACAACGTCGGAATCATCGACAGCGGCCGGATCGTCGCCGAGGGCACCCCGGAGGAGCTGAAGGACGAAATCGGCGACCCCCACGTCGAGTTGCTCCTGGCCGAGGGCTCGGTGGCGGAGGCCGAGCGCGTCTGTGCCGAGATCGGCCGGCTGCTGCCGCCAAAGGACGGCAAGCGGGTCCTGGTCGAGGTCGAGAACGGAGCCGCCGACATCCCCCGCGTCGTCCGTGCCCTCGACGAGGCCGGGATCGCAGTCGAGTCGCTGGAGCTGGTGCGGCCGACCCTCGATGACGTCTTCGTTGACAAGACCGGCCACCACATCGAAAAGGACAACGAGGAGGGCGACGAGGAGCCGGTGCCGGCGTGAGCGAGCTGGGGACGAGCGCGAGAGTGGTGCGGGCGCTGGGCGCCCGCTCGATCCGCCAGACCTTCCGCCGCCCGCAGCTGCTGGCGCCGATCGTCGTCTTCCCCACCCTGCTGCTGGCGATCCAGACTGGGGGCGCCGGGGCCAGCATCGAACTGCCCGGCTTCCCACCGGTTCAGAGCTTCCTCCAGTTCATGCTCGCCGGCTCGATGATGCAGTCGATGATGCTGGCCGGCAACAGCGGCGGCATCGCCTTCGCAGTCGACATCGAGATGGGCTTCACCGACCGCCTCTTCACGGCGCCGATCCCCCGCTTCGCGATCGTCCTCGGGCGGCTGGCGGGGACGGCGGCGCTGGGGCTGTTCGCCTCGATCTGGTTCCTGGCGATCGGGCTGATCTTCGGCGCCGACATCGAGGGCGGCGTCCCGGGCGCACTGCTGGCGATGGCCCTGGTCACCGCCTCGGCACTGGCGGTCGGCGGCATCGGCGCCGCGATCGCCCTGCGCACCGGCAGCGCCAGCGTCGTCCAGGGCCTCTTCCCCTTGGTCCTCGTCGTCCTCTTCCTCTCCTCGGCCTTCTTCCCCCAGGAACTGATGATCGAGCCGGCGAAGACGATCGCCCAATACAACCCGCTCAGCTTCATCGTCGAAGGGGTGCGGGAACCGATCATCTCCGGGATCGACGCCACCGCGACCCTGGAGGCGGTGGCGGCGATCGCCGGCATCGTCATCCTCGGCCTCGTCCTCAGCGCCAGGGCGCTCCAGCACCGGCTGCGGGTGGGCTGATGGAGGCGGCGACGGTAGAAGCCGCGACGCCTCCGGCCTGGCGCACCAACCTGGCGACGATCGCGGCGCTGATGGCGCGGGCGAAGAACGAGCTGATCCGGGTTCCCGGCGCGGCGATTCCGGGGGTGCTGGCGCCGACGATCTTTTTCCTCGGCCTGAACGGCGTCTTCGGCGCCCTGACCCAGCTGCAGGGGTTCGAAACGGGCTCGTACGAGAGCTTCATCGTCCCGGTCAGCATGCTGCAAGGGGCCGGATTCACCGGCGCCGCGGCGGGGGTCAACCTGGCCCGCGACTACGAAGGGGGATGGGTCGACCGCCTGCTCGTCTCCCCCGCTCCGCGCTGGGTCCTGCTCGCCGGGAACGTGCTCGCCGCGAGCGCCCGCTCGCTGATCCCGGCGACCTTCGTACTGGCAATCGCCTTCGTCATCGGCGCCGAATGGCCGGGCCTCGACGGCCTGCTGATCTGTTACCTGATGGTCGCCGCGACGGCCGCAGCCGCCGCCTGCTGGGGTTCGATGCTGGCGCTCCACTTCAAGAGCCAGTCGGCGGCGCCGCTGATGCAGGCCGGGATGATGGCGCTGATCCTCTTCACCCCTGCCTACGCACCACTGGCGCTGCTGCAGCCGTGGCTGGAGAAGGTCGCCAACGTCAACCCGTTGACCCAGGTGCTGGAAGCAGCCCGGCAGGGATTCGTCGGCAGCGTCACCTGGGCCGACACCTGGCCGGGACTGCTGGCGCTGGCCGGGCTGTTGGTAGTCCTCGGGGCGCTGGCCCTGCGTGAGATGCGCCGCACCAATGCCTGAGCGGCAGACAGTCCTCGCTGAGACGGAGCGGGTGCTGCGGCAGAACTGGGTCGTCGGCAAGCGAGGCGAGGCCCGCTTCAGCTACACCGAGCCGAGCCCGGGGCGCTATCCGTGGCAGTGGTACTGGGACTCCTGCTTCGCGGCGATCGTCTGGCGGCGCTTCGAGCCGGCCCGGGCCCGGGCCGAGCTGGAAAGCCTGCTGGCGGCGCAGCGGGCCGACGGCTTCGTCGGTCACACGATCTTCTGGCGCAGCCGGGTCTCGCTGCTGCGCAGCCTCTTCTACAACGTCGCCGACCGCGACGCCAAGCAGACCGAGTCGATCCAGCCGCCGCTGCTGGCCTGGGCCTGGCGGATCGCCGTCGGCGACCCGGCGCAGGAGCCGAGGATCCCCCGCCAGGTCGAGTGGCTAGCGGCCAACCGCGATCTCGAGGGCGACGGGCTGCTGTGGATCGTCCAGCCGGACGAGTCCGGGCTCGACGCCTCGCCCAAGTTCGAAGAGGTGTGGGGGCGGCGGGCCAACGGGCGGATCGGCTTCCCGCTGCTGGTCCGCCGCAACGGGCACCTCGGCTGGGACGCGCGGCGGATCCGCGACGCCGGCGGACCGGTGCTCTGCGAACCGCTCGTTAACACCCTCTGGTCGCTCTCGCTGCAGGCGCTGGGTCGCTCTTCGGCGACGCCGGCGCTGGTCGACCGGCTCTGGGACGAGCGCCGCGGCCTCTTCCTCGACGAGGCGCAACCGGGCGGACTGCGCCCGCAGACGCTGACCTGGGCCTCGCTGGCGCCGCTGGCGCTGCCCGACCTGCCGGAGGAGATCGGCCGGCGCCTGGTCGAGGAGCACCTCTTGAACGAGCGCGAGTTCCTCACCCCGGTGGCGCCGCCCTCGGTCGCGGTCGGCGAGCGCGGCTACGAACCCGGCGGCGGCCGCGGACCGATCCGGCGCTACTGGCGCGGTCCGACCTGGGTCAATTCCGCCTGGATGATCTGGCTCGGCCTGCGCCGGCTCGGCTACGAGGCAGAGGCAAGCCACCTGGCGAGTGGCGTGATTGGCGCGGTTGCCCGCGAAGGCTTGCGCGAGTACTACGACCCGCGGAACGGCAAGGGAATGGGCGCCAGGGACTTCGCCTGGTCAGCCTTGGTGGCGGAGTTGGCGGCCCCAGACCAGGCCGCCGACCGCAGCTATTTGTAGCGGTAGGTGATTCGGCCGCGGTCTAGGTCGTAAGGCGAAAGTTCGATCTTGACGCGGTCGCCCGGGAGGATGCGGATGTAGTGACGGCGCATCTTGCCGGAGATGTGGCCGAGGACCTCGTGATCGTTGTCCAGTTTTACGCGGAACATGGTGTTGGGGAGAGCCTCGGTGATCTCCCCCTCCATTTCGATCTTTTCCTCTTTGGCCATGCGGCGGAGAGCGTATCTAACGGCGCAGGTGCTCGATTGCCCCGCTGCGGTCAGCTACTTCGCCCGCGTACTGCGCAGCCTCCAGCTCGGCCAGCGCCGAGCCCAGCTCGGGCCCCGGCTCGATCCCCAGCTCGGCGGCGATCTCGTCCCCGCGGAGCAGCGGCGGGGGCGGGCCCTCGCGGCGCCAGTCAAGGCCGGCGGCGACCATCTCGCGGGCGAGCTGGAGGTGGGCGGTGACCATCTCCGGGGCGGCTATCGGTCCGGCGCCGCGGGCGGAGAGGCGGTCGGCGACGGTCAGCAGGGTGACGTCGACGGTGACCGGCTCGGTCGCCCGCAGGTAGGCATGGACCCGGCGCGGCGGCAGCGGCATCTCGGCGATCAGGAAGCCAAGGCGGAGGTGGTGGCGGGCCATCGCCTGCAGGTGCTGGGTCAGCTTGCGGCTGGCGCGGAGGCGCCGGCAGATCGTGCCGATCGTCTCGGCGCCCACTTCGTCGTGGCCCTTGAAGCCGACGAAGCCGTTGAATTCGGCCTTGGTCGCCGGCTTGGCGATGTCGTGGAAGAGGGCACCGAAGCGCAGCGCCGTGCGGCGGCTCATCTCGTCGGCGAGCGGCTCTTCCAGCAGCTCCAGGACCTCGGCGGCGCGCTCGCCCGCGAAGCGCTCGAGGTCGGCCTCGACTTCGAGCGTGTGCTCGAGCACGGCGAGGGTGTGGTCGTAGACGTCGAGGTGGTGGTTGGGGCCCTGCTCGACCCCGCGCAGCAGCTCCAGCTCCGGCAGGACGACCCCCTCGACCCCGAGCTCCCCCAGCAGGGCGAGCCCGCGCAGGGGATCCGGGCCGCCCATCAGCTGGCGCAGCTCGGCGAGCTGCCGCTCGCCGGCAGGGTCGGCGGCCTTGGGGGCCGCGGCGCGAGCCAGCGCGGCGGTGCGCGGCTCGATCTCCAGATCCAGCTCGGCCGCCAGGCGCGGCGCCCGCAGCAGCCGCAGCGGGTCGGCGTCGAAGCTCTGCTCCGAGACGGCCCGAAGCTGCTTCTCGGCGAGGTCGGTCAGCCCGGCGTAGGGGTCGATCGGCTCGCCGCCGGCGAGGGGAACGGCGACGGCGCCGATCGTGAAGTCGCGCTCGGCCAGGTCTGCCTCGATGCCGTCACCGCGCAGCGCGGTGACATCGATCTGCCAGCCGCCCTCTCGGGCGACCACCCGCCAGGTGCCGAACTCGGCCGAGAGCTCGAACGCGTGCTCGCCCAGCTCCCGCCCGATCGCCTTCGCCGCCGCGCCCGGGTCCCCGGCGACCGCGAGGTCTAGGTCGGCGACCTCGCGGCCTAGCGCCGCGTCGCGCACCGCGCCGCCGACGATCCAAGCGCCCTCGGCATCCCGCAGCGCGTCGCGGACGGCCACCACGACCGGCGCTACGTCAAGGCGATTGGCGCTTTTATCGACCATGGGGACAGAAAAGCGCCTCGGTCAAGCCGGGCGGCGCGGCACCCGCGGCGAGATCGCGCAGGTGACCTCGTAGTTGATCGTCTCCAGCCGGTGGGCAACCTCCTCGGCGAGGATCTCCACCCCGTCCTGGCGGCCGATCAGGACCGCCTCGTCGCCCGACTCGACCTCGGTCTCGGGGCCGAGGTCGATCGTGATGTTGTCCATCGAGACGGTCCCGACCAGCGGTCGGCGCCGGCCGCGGACCAGAATCTCGGCATTGTTGGTCAGCGCCCGCCGCACCCCGTCGCCGTAGCCGAGCGGAATCACCCCGACCCAAGTGTCGACCGGCGCCTTCCACCTGCGCCCGTAACCGGCGCTGGCGCCGGCCGGGAAGCGCTTGACGTCGGCGACGTAGGAGCGCAGGGAGAGCGCCGGGCGCAGGTCGTGGTCGGCGGGGTCGCGCTGGAAGGGGTCGAGGCCGTAGATCGCGACGCCGCAGCGGGCCATGTCGTGGTGTGAGCGCTTGTCGCGGAGAACGGCGGCGCTGTTGGCAGCGTGGGCAACCACCCCGGGATGCTCGGCCTTGACGGCCGCGGCCACCTGCTCGAAGCGGTCGAGCTGCTCCTCGAAATAAGCCGAATCGGGTTCGTCGGCCGTCGCCAAGTGGGTCCAGATGCCGGTCAGCTCGAGGTTGGGGTCCTCGGCGACGGCCCTGGCTAGCGCCACCGTCTCAGCCGGGTCGGTGTTGCCGAGCCGGCCCATGCCACTGTCGAACTTGACGTGGACGCGAGACCGGTGGCCGTGCGCCCGGGCCCGGTCGGCAACCAGCCGGCGGAAGTCCTCGCACCAGAGCGCCAGCTCCGAGCCGGCTGAGATCACGGCGTCGACCTCCTCGGCGGTTAGGGCGCCCATCGTCAGCAGCGGCACGTGCTGGAAGCGGCGCCCGATCTGCTCGGCCTCGGCCGCGGTGGCGACGGCCAGCCGGGTCGCCCCTCCCTCCAGGGCGCTGGCGGCGCAGGTGTCAGCGCCGTGGCCGTAGCCGTCGGCCTTGACCACCGCGCAGAGCTCGGCCGCGTCGCCCAGCTCGGCCTTCAGGCGCGCACAGTTGGCGCGCACCGCGTCGCGATCGATCCGGGCGAATGCCCGCTCCACGATTACTCCGAGTCGGCGACCAGGGCGGCGAGCGCGTCGGCCCTGGTGACCATGCCGGCCAGGTGGCCGTCGCCGTCGACCACCGGCAGGTGGTTGTGGTGCTTGTCGGCGATTTTCTTCGCCACCCGGTCGACGTTCTCGTAGTCGTGGGCGACGATCGGGTCGGCGGTCATCAGCTCCGAGACTTTGGTCGCGAAGGCTTTCTCCAGCCGCTCGTCGAAGCCCTTCATCGATCCGATGAAGACGATGCCGCCCATGATGTTGAGGTAGTGAGGCAGGTGCAGATCCGACTCCTCCTCGCTGAGGATCAGGTCGGACTCGCTGACGATCCCGACGACCTTGTTCTCGTCGTCGACCACCGGGATGGCACCCAGGTCGGTCTTCGAGAGCAGGTCGATTGCGGCCCGAGCCTCGTCGTCGGGGCCGACGCTTGGGACGTCGCTGGCCATGATCTCTCGGGCGGTCTTCATGAGCGCGAGGTTATTCGACCAGGCCGTCGGGACGTATCGCCAGGGGGATCGAATCGATCACGTCGCCGGCGATCACCGACTCGGCGTTGCCCACCCGGATGGCGGCATCGCGTCCGGCCCGCGCGTGGGCGAGGACCGCGGCGCAGGCGGCGGCAAAGGGCTCCAATCCCCGTGCGAGTAGGGCGGCGGTCATCCCCGAGAGGACGTCGCCGCTGCCGGCGGTCGCAAGCGCCGGCGCCGAGAGAACGTTTACGGCGACCCGGGAGCCATCGGTGACGATCGTGTCGTCGCCCTTGAGGACGACGATCGCGCCCGCGCGCTCGGCGGCTTCGCGGGCCGAGGCGAGCCGGTGGGCGCCGATCTCGTCCGAGCCCCGCTCCAGCAACCGTCCGAGCTCGCCGGCGTGGGGCGTGAGGACGGTCGGCGCACTTCGCGACGCCAGCTCGCCCAGCCGGCCGGCGAAGGCGTTGAGCCCGTCGGCGTCGAGCACCAGCGGCGCCTCGACCGCGGCGACGGCCGACCGCGCCAGCTCGAAGGAGCCGGGATCGCGGCCGAGGCCGGGACCGAAGACGCCCGCGGCCGCGCCCTCGAAGGTGCGCAGGACTGCCTTCTCGGAGGCGGGGACCAGACAGCCGTCGCCGCCGGGGCAGCCGACCGACATCACCTCCGGCTGGGCGATCTCGAAGGCCATCTCCAGGTCGGCGGGGACGGCCACGGTCGCGTAGCCAGCGCCCGCCCTGATCGCGGCAAGCGAGGACATCCGCACCGCTCCGGTGAGGCCGCGCGAGCCGCCGGCCACCGCCACCTGCCCGGAGCTGAACTTGGTCGAGCGCGGCCCCCGCTGCGGCGCCAGCGAGAGCACGGCGGCATCGATCTCTCCCGCCACCGCCTCACCCGGCGCCCGATCCGGAATCCCGATCGGCACCACCCGCAGCTCGCCGGTGTGCCACTTGCCGGGAGCGATCCGCTGCCCCAGCTTGGCGGCGTGAAAGCTGACGGTGAGGTCGGCCTCGACCGCCTCGCCGGAGACCTCGCCGGTAGAGGCGTCGACGCCGGAGGCGATGTCGCAGGCGACCACCGGCGCCCCTGACCGGTTGATCGCCTCAATCGCCGCGGCGGCCGGTTCCCGCGGCGCCCCCTCGAACCCGGTCCCAAAGATCGCATCCACCACCGCCCCGGATTCAGCCAGCCGCTCGGCCTGATTCCCCTCCAAGGGCTCGCCCCCGAAGCGCTCGAAGTTGACCGCCGCGTCCCCCCGCAGGTCCTCAGCAGGCCAAAGCAGCAAAGCCTCGACCTCGAACCCCATCTCCCGCAGCAGCCGAGCCGCCACCAACCCATCCCCCCCGTTATTCCCCTTGCCGCAGACCACGCGGATAGGACCCTCCGGCGCCAGCTCCGCCACCGCCTCAGCCACAGCCCGCCCAGCAGCCTCCATCAGCTCCAAGGAAGGAACCCCAACCTCCTCAATAGCCCACCGATCGACAGCCCTCATCCCCTCGGCGTCGTACAGAGACTTCAACCAGGACTCCATTGGTTTCAGCCTAAGGGAGGTAGGGAGGGACGGGTGTCCCCTTCCCTTCCTGGGATTTTCGCCTCTAAGCCTTTATCTCTCGCCAAGCCAGCGAGCACGAAAATCAGGGACGCCGGTCGGGAAGGGGACACCCGTCCCTCCTAGCGACAGCGGTCGAGATACAACGTCAGACGGAAAGCTGTCGGAGGAGGGTGCCGGTGTCCCTCGGAGGATGTTCGGCGATATGCAATCTGTCTTTTGCGCGCGGAGCGCGCAGCAGGTTCTCCCCGCAGCGAAGCGGAGGGGAGGTCAATTCCGGAGAGGGATACCGGCACCCTCTACCGGGAGGGGCCTGAGCTCAAGCTACTTAAGCCCGACGATCAGCTTCGCCGTTGCGAGATCGCCCGACGCTTCGGACCCCAGCGCCAGGTATTCGATCTTCTGCAGGTACGGCTTCGCTTCGTCGAAGCCTTCGTCGCCCGAGGGCATCAGCGCGGTGGCCAGGTTGAGGGCCGAGGGGCCGTTGACGAAGACGGAGATCGGGGTGCTGCCGAGGGCGCTGGTCGCGTCCTTGTAGGCAGAGCTGTCGGCGAGCGTCTTGCCGGATTCCTGGAAAGCCGAGCCGACCGAGGCGAGGCCGTAGCCGATCGCGATGCGGCTGCCCTTGGCGACGACGACGACCGGCTGGCGACCTAGCTCGGGCGTGCGGATCGAGAACCCGCTCGCTTCGCCGTTGACCGCGGAGACGCCGGAGACGCCTGCTTTGCGGAGGAAGAGGCCGAGGTTGGCGACCGTGTTCTTCGCTTCGCTTTCCTCTTCGGTTTCCAACACGAGCGCGCCGGCCAGCGTCTTTTCGCTGTTGCCGGTGACGTAGAGACCGACGTCGCCGATCGAGCCGGCGATCGCTTCGAGGTCGATGCCCGCTTCCTTCAGCGTCGACTTCAGCTGGTTCGGCGGCACCGAACCGGGAATGCCTTCCTTGTCGATCTGGTCGATGCCTTCGTTGAAGCGCTTGCCGAATTCGGCCGAGGCGAGGGCGCCGACTGCGGTAGCCGGCAGGGTCCCGAGCAGCTCCGAGGCATCGCCCGAGGGCGGGTTTTCGCCGCTGAGGTTGGTGCTGAAGTCGACCTCGACCTGATCGGTGGAGCCGGGCACGACGCTCGCGACGGCGGTCGCTTCGTCGGGTTCGATCCCGAGCGCATCGAAGAAGATTTTCGATTCGGCGTCGATCTGGCCGCCCGCTTCGTCGATCAGCGCGCCGATATCGACGTATACGTCGGCGGCGCTATCGCTGGGGACGTCGGCGGTCGCGTCGCCGTAGGACGCTTCGCCGGCCAGGTTCTTGCCGTTCGAGGCGTCGACCATCGATTTGAAGATCGCTTCGTCTTCGGCGAAGACGACGAGCCCGTCGAAGACGCCGACCGTCGTTTCGTCTTCCTGGACCTTGAAGTCGACGCCTTCGTAGGAGCCGTCTTCGGCGGCTTCGTCGCTCGATTCGGCCTGCTTGTCGACGAAGCTGCTCGCTTCGTCTTCGTCACTCACCTGGATCGCGACGCCATAGCCTTCGAAGTCGCTGTCTTCGTATTCCTGCAGGAAGATCCCGGCTTCGTCGCCGAGCCAGGGATCGATTTCCTTTTCGAAGTCCAGTTCTTCGCCGTCTTCGGAGGCCGAGTTTTCGAGTTCTTCGACGATCAGCCCGCCGAGATCGTCGACCCCAGCGATCTTCTGCGCCAGCGCTTCGATGTTGGCCTTCGTTTCGCCTTCCGTCCGCACCGTGGCCGTGATGAACACCGGCGCATCGGCGGGCACCACGGCGGCGGGGTCGGTACCCCCACCGCCGCTGTCGCCGCCACTGCCGCAGCCGGCGGCGAAGAGGGCGGCCAGAGCCGCGAGAAGCGCAAATGGGACGAGACGGAGCTTCACGGAGCGCGGCACTCTAGCGCCCTCTATGGACGATTTCACTCGACCGTGACGGTCTTGGCCAGATTGCGGGGCTGGTCGACGTTGAGGCCGCGGTTGCGGGCGATGTCGTAGGCGAGCAGCTGCAACGGCAGGATCGCGACGATCGGCTGCAGGATCCAGTCGGTGGCGGCGACCTCGATCGTCTCGTCAGCGACTTCGGCGGCCCGCTCCTCGCCGGCGGTCGCGATCGCGATCGTCTGCGCCCCGCGGGCGCGCACCTCCTCGACGTTGGAGAGGACCTTCTCCAGGATCGGGCTGGCGGTAGCGACGCTGATCACCGGCGTCGACTCGTCCAGCAGGGCGATCGGGCCGTGCTTCATCTCCCCCGCGGCGTAGGCGTCGGTCGGGATGTAGCTGATCTCCTTCAGCTTCAGCGCCCCCTCGAGGCAGACCGGGAGACCGATGTGGCGGCCGAGGTAGAGGAAGAAGTTCTGGTCGGAATGGCGGTCGGCGATCTCGCGCGCCGGCCCCGCGGTCGCAGCCAGGGTCTCCTCCATCTTCGAAGGCAGCGCCTTCATCTCGGCGACCAGCTCGGCCAGCCGCTCCGGCGGCAGGGTCCCCCGCAGCTCGGCGATCCGCAGACCCAACAGGTACATCGCCGCGACCTGGGCGACGAAGGTCTTGGTCGCGGCGACGCTGATCTCCATCCCGGCGCGGATGTAGAGCACCGCGTCGGCGTCGCGGGTCGCCTGGCTTCCCATGATGTTGGTGATCGCCAGCACCGTGGCGCCGGCCTCGCGGGCCAGCCGCATCGCCGCCAGGGTGTCGGCGGTCTCCCCCGACTGCGTCATCCCGATCACCAAATCGTCGGGGCCGACCACGGGATTGCGGTAGCGGTACTCGGAGGCGACGTCCATCTCGACCGGGACTCGCGCCCACTCCTCGATCGCGTAACGCCCGACCAGACCGGCGTGGTAGGAGGTGCCGCAGGCGACGATCACGATCCGCCGCACGCCGCGCAGGAACTCGTCCGAGATCTCGACGTCGGAGAGATCGACCCCGTCGGTGCCGGGCAGGCGGTCGGTGATCGTCTCCGCCACCGCGTCGGCCTGTTCGTGGATCTCCTTCAGCATGAAGGTGTCGTAGCCGCCCTTCTCGGCAGCGTCGGCATCCCAGGTGACCTCTTCGGTCTCGCGCTCGATCGGGTTGCCGTCGGTGTCGGTGACCCGCACCCCGCCGGCTTCGATTTCGACAATCTCACCGTTTTCGATCGGCATCGCCGTGCGGGTGTCGGCGAGGAAGGCGGGGATCGCCGAGGCGAGAAAGGTCTCCCCCTCGCCGACCCCGGCGACCAGCGGGCACTCCTTGCGGGCGCCGAGCAGGCGCTGCGGCTCCTCTGCGTGCATGGCGACGAAGGCGTAGTGGCCGCGCAGCTCGGCGTAGGCGCCGCGGACGGCGGCGGCGAGGTCGCCGTCGTAGTGGGCGGCGATCAGGTGGGCGACGACCTCGGCGTCGGTCTCGGAGGTGAAGACCTGGCCTTCGTCCTGGAGGCGGCGGCGCAGCTCCGAGTGGTTCTCGACGATCCCGTTGAGGACGATGTGGACCTGGCCGGAGCTGTCGTCGTGGGGATGGGCGTTCTCCTCGGTGACCCGGCCGTGGGTGGCCCAGCGGGTGTGGGCGATCCCGGTCGCCGAGGGCGGCAGCGGGCCGACGCCGTTGTCGGCACGGGCCTCGACCGCGGCGCGGAGGTTGGCGAGGTTGCCAACCGCGTGGACGCTCTCCACCTCGCCGTCGGCGAGCACGGAGAGACCGGCCGAGTCATAGCCGCGGTATTCGAGCTTTTCCAGGCCCGAGAGCAACAGCTCCTCGCAGGGCCGGGAGCCCACATATCCGACGATGCCGCACATGAAGGCGAGTAAGGGTAGTCGGCGGGGGCGCCCGGGCCGCTCAGCCGAGCTCGCGGCGCACGAGGTCCACCAGCCGCTGGCAGACCGCGTCGGCTTCCTCCGGGGTGGGAGCCTCGGCCATCACCCGCACCAGGGGCTCGGTGCCCGAGGGGCGCAGGAGGACCCGGCCGCGGTCGCCAAGTGCCACTTCCTCACGCTCGACCGCCTCCCAGACCGCAGCAGCGCCCTGGATCGCCTCGCGATCGGCGACTTCGACGTTGACCAGGACCTGGGGCAGCTTGCGCATCGGCGTCGCGTCCTCGAGCCGGGTCCCGCCCAGCTCCCGCATCGTCATCAGCGCCGCCGCAATGCCGTCGCCAGTGGAGACGAAGTCGGAGGCGATGATGTGGCCGGACTGCTCGCCGCCGAGCGACCAGCCGCGGCGCTGCATCTCGTCGATCACGTAGCGGTCGCCGACCTGGGTGACGGCGACCTCGATCCCGGCCCCCTTCATCGCCTGGTGGAAGCCGAAGTTGCTCATCACGGTGACGACGACGCCGCCGCGCAGCTCCCCCCGCCCGGCCGTCCCCAGCGCCGAGAGGGCGATCAGCTCGTCGCCGTCGTGAACCTTGCCAGCGCCGTCGACGGCCAGCACCCGGTCGCCGTCGCCGTCGAAAGCGAAGCCGATCTCCGCCCCGGAGGCGACGACCCGCCCGGCGAGGGAGTCGACGTGGGTGGAGCCGCAGCCGGCGTTGATGTTGCGACCGTCGGGCTCCACCGCAAGCGCCTCGACCTCGGCGCCGAGGCGCTCGAAGATCGCCGGCGCGGCGCTGTAGGTGGCGCCGTTGGCGCAGTCGAGGAGGACCTTGCGGCCGGTGAGGTCGATCGGAAACGACCGCTCCAGCTCGCGCAGGTAGTCGTCGAGGCCGCCGTTCAGCTCGCGGACGTGGCCGGGGTGGGCGGTGGCCGGGGCCCCCTCCATCTTCGCCTCGATCTCGGCCTCGACCGCGTCAGCGAGCTTCACCCCGCGGCCGTCGAAGAACTTGATCCCGTTGTCGTGGAAGGGGTTGTGGGAGGCGGAGACGACCGCGGCGAGATCAAGCCCGAGGCGCTTGACGAGGATCGCGGCGGCCGGCGTCGGCAGCACCCCGCCCAGCAGGGCGTCGCCCCCCGCGGCGGCGATCCCGGCGGCCAGGGCGGCCTCCAGCATCGGCCCCGACTCGCGGGTGTCGCGGACAATCAGGACCTGGGGGCGCTCGGCCTCCAGGGTCGCGGTGGTCGCCCGGCCGAGGGCGGTCGCCAGCTCGGCGCTGAGAAAGGTGCCAGCCGCCCCCCGGACCCCATCGGTTCCGAAGAGCTTGCGCGCGGTCGTCAACCCGCTCCCGTCAGCGCTTGCTGAACTGAGGCCGCTTGCGGGCCTTCTTCAGACCGGCCTTGCGGCGCTCCTTGACGCGGGCGTCGCGGGTGAGAAAGCCGCGGCGCTTGAGGTCGCCGCGGAGCTCGGAGTCGATCTCGGTCAGAGCGCGGGCAACGCCGTGGCGGATCGCCCCGGCCTGGCCGCTGATGCCGCCGCCGTGGACGCGAACGCGGACGTCGACGTTGCCCTCGTAGCCGGAGACGGTCAGCGGCTGCTTCACCATCGTCTGGTGCAGGGGCCGCGGGAAGAATTCCTCGATGCTGCGCTTGTTGATCTCGATCTTGCCGTTGCCGGGCAGCAGGGTGACGCGGGCGATCGCGTTCTTGCGTTTGCCGGTGGCGAGGAAGCGAGCGCCTTTCTCGATTTTCGCTGGCGCCCGGCTGGCCGCCGCGGCGTCGGGATCCTCGGTCGCAGCCAGCTCGGCTTCGCGACGCGCTTTCTCCTCTTCCTCCGCTTCCAGCCGAGCTTTCTCCTCGGCGCTCAGCTCAGGTTTGTCCGGGTCGATCAGGATCGGCTCCAGATCGGCCCCAGGAATGACGTCTTTCTTCTTCTCCTCAGCAGCAGGCTTCTCAGCAGCGGGCTCAGGAGGAGCCTCCTCAGTCGCTTCCTCAGCTACGGGCTCCTCAGCAACAGCCTCCTCGGACGACTGCTCCTCAGCAACGGGCTCCTCGGACGGCTGCTCATCTGCAACCTCCTCGGACGGCTGATCCTCAGCTACCGGCTCCTCGGACGACCGCTCCTCAGACTCTTCACCCGCGGGTGGCGACGATTCCGAGGACTCTCCCGGTAGGGAGAGCCCGGAATCGGAGACAGGACCCGCGGCCTCAGGCGCCTCATCCTGCGTAGTTTCGTCCTGCTCCGGCGTTTTCTCGTCGTCCATCAAGTCAGTTCGTCTCCATAGTCTTGGGCTGCTGCGCCGCATGCGGGTGATCGGGCCCGGCGTACACCTTCAGCTTGGTCAGCTGCTGGCGGGCAAGGCGGTTGCGCGGCAGCATCCCCTTCACGGCCTTGCGGATCACTTCCTCCGGCTTGCGCTCGAGCATCTCGCCGAGCGTCCGGGACTTGATCCCGCCGGGGTAGCCGCTGTGGCGGTAGTAGGTCTTCTGCGCCAGCTTGTCGCCGGTGACGTGGATCTTCTCCGCGTTGATGACGACGACGAAGTCGCCGGTGTCGATGTGCGGCGTGTACTCCGGCTTGCGCTTGCCGCGCAGGGTGTCGGCGATCTGGGTCGCCAGTCGGCCCAGGGTCTTACCCTCGGCGTCGACGACGTACCAGTCGCGCTGGCGGTTGGCTGGAGTGGCTACAAAGGTCTTCATCGCGCAAAAACCGCGCGGATTCACCGACGCGGCCGGGGGATGATAGCCATCTCGCCGTCTATGGGGCCTCCGGACAGTTGCCTATACTGCCGCCCGAGCAATGCCGAATCCCGTGCGGACCACCGTTCGGGAGCGGAGGAACCGAAGAGGCCTTGCAGGTCTCAGGGGCGAATCGGACGAATTTCGTTCGTAGCGCGACTCTTTCAGCGCGAGCCCGTCAGCTAACTCCGCAGGCAACCGAGAGAGAGGGCTAGCGGTTTGAGCAGCAAGGGGTTCGTCCGTCTTGGACGTGTCAATCGAATAGGAATAGCGGCCGTTTTCGCTTTGCTGCTCTGCTTCTCGGGCAGCGCCGCCGCCACCTCGGGCGGAGCCGGAACGCCCAGCGCCACGCCGAGTGCCAAGGGCAGCCCCTCCGGTGCGCCCTCCAGCGCCCCGAGCGCCGGCGTCGTGACCATCGCCGCCGCTGAAACCACGCCGCGCAAGTCGTTCTACTTCGGCTACCGCTACCCCCGCCTCAGCTACACGATCAGCAGCGACCAGCCGCAAAACGACCTGCAGATCAACGTCGTCAACGAAGCGGGCGAAGTCGTCAAGACCTTCTACCGCGAGGACGTCGCCCCCGACGTCGAAAACAAAGTCCGCTGGGACGGGACCAGCAACGAAGGCCGGCCCGCCCGCAACGGCCGCTACAGCTTCCAGATCAGCCCGCAGACCACGGCCGCCCCCGCCCCGGCCGCCCGCAAGGCGTCGGCCTCGACCACCCTGAGCCTCGGCTTCGCCTTCTACGGCTATGCCTTCCCGATCCTCGGCCCGCACGAATACGGGATGGGCGCCGGCCGCTTCGGCGCCAGCCGCACCGGCCACACCCACCAGGGCCAGGACGTGATGGCCGAATGCGGCACGCCGCTGGTCGCCGCCCGCGGCGGCATCGTCCAGTACTCCGGCTATCAGGGAGCCGCCGGCAACTACGTCGTCATCGACGGTCGCGGCACCGGCTACGACTTCATGTACGCCCACCTGGCCGAACCCTCGCCGCTGCAGACCGGCGACACCGTCCGCACCGGGCAGCCGATCGGGGTCGTCGGCGACACCGGCGACGCCCAAGGCTGCCACCTCCACTTCGAGATGTGGAGCCCGCCCGGCTGGTACGAGGGAGGCTCCCCCTTCGACCCACTCCCCTACCTGGAAAAGTGGGACGCGTACTCCTGATCCGGCGCTAGTCTCTCCCGGGGCAAAACGAGAATGATTCTCGTTTTCATGTAGTCTCCTCGCCGTGACCTGGGCGGAACGCGCGTCGACCCGCTTCAACGAGGCCGGCTTCCGCGCCGGCGCCGCGCGGCGACAGGTGATCGAGCTGCTCGACGGCGAGCACTGCGCCGTCACCGCCCTGGAGATCGACCGGCGCCTGCCCTCGGTCGGGCGGGCGACCGTGTACCGGACCCTCGAGCAGCTGGAAGAGCTCGACCTCGTCCACCGGGTCGACGTCGGCGGCGAGGTGGTCGCCTTCGAGCGCAACGACCCCAGCGAGCACCACCATCACATCGTCTGTGTCCGCTGCGGCCGCCTGATTCCCTTCGAGGACGCAGGCTTGGAGAAGGCGATCCACG
Organism: Solirubrobacterales bacterium; assembly: GCA_045805745.1. Lineage (GTDB taxonomy): Bacteria > Actinomycetota > Thermoleophilia > Solirubrobacterales > 70-9 > VAYN01. Next base: position 40,198 of record JBJMKP010000001.1, on the reverse strand, counting down.
CCGCCGGCGAGCGGGCGGAGTTCGAGATCGTCTCCCACGACGTGCTGCTGCGCGGGGTCTGCCCCGACTGCCAGGGGAAGGACTGAGATGTCAATCGCGATCCCCCTCGCCGGGCTGACCGTGCTCGCCACCCTGGCCGGGGGCAGGATCGGCCTGCGCTTCTCCGACCACCTGCAGACGCTGCTGGCGCTGACCGGCGGGGTGGTCGTCGCCATCGCCCTCTTCGACGTCCTCCCCGAGGGCATCGACGGAGTCGGCGACGTCAACCAGGCGACGGCCCTGGTCGGGGCCGGCTTCCTCGCCTTCTTCCTCGCCGAGCGCCTGCTCGTCCTCCACGATCGCGACGAGGCAATGGAGACTCTCGGTGGCGGGCGCGTCGGCGTCCTCGGCGCCGCCGGCCTCTCCGTCCACAGCTTCATCGACGGGCTTGGCATCGGCTTTGCCTTCGGGGTCGACTCGGCGACCGGGTTCCTCGTCTTCATCGCGGTGATCAGCCACGACTTCGCCGACGGCCTCAACACCGTCAGCTACGTGCTGCGCCGCTCGGGTGACCGGCAGGCGGCGGTCAGATGGCTGACGATCGATGCCCTGGCGCCGCTGGTGGGCGCGATCGTCGGCTCCCAGATAGCGATCTCCGATCACGCCCTCGGCTACGTGCTCTGCATCTACTGCGGGATTTTCCTCTACATCGGGGCCAGCGACCTGCTGCCGGAGGCACACGCGCAGGGCTCCTGGACCCGGGTCGCGCTGACCGCCACCGGCTTCGCGGCGATCTTCGCGGTCACCCGGTTGGCCGGGGTCTAGGCTTCGAATATCTGTAAAACGCGGCTTTTGTAAAAACCGCGTGTTCTGGAATGACCCGACTGAATGGTTTATACGTAGCTGAATGAGCGACGAACAACTGCGTATCTCAAACCAAGGAGACCACCATGAAGGAGCCATTCCCCGACGCCATCGACCAGCGACTGGTCCGGTCGCTCGCTCATCCCCTGCGGATCCAGATCCTCGAGCTCCTCACCGATCACGTGGCGAGCCCCAACGGGCTCGCCAACCAGCTCGAGGCAGGATTGAGTGACGTCGCGTACCACACGCGTGCGCTCGATCGCTATGGCGCCCTCGAGCTCGTCGACACCGCCCAGCGCCGAGGCGCCACCGAGCATTTCTACAAGGCCAACCCGGGAGCGTTCGTCGGCGGTCCGCCCTGGCGAAAAGTGCCGAAGTCCGTGTTGGGCGGAGTCTCGGCGGCAACCCTGCAGACCTTCCTCGATAAGGCGATAGCGGCGCTCGAAGCGGGCACCCTCGACGGCCGCGACGACACCGTCTTCCGCTGGATGCCTCTGCACCTCGACGAGGAGGGCTTCGGCGAGGTCGTCGCCATCCTCGAAGAGGCAACCAAACTGATGCTCGCCGCCCACGTCCGCAGCCAGGACCGCCTCAGCGACAACTGCCCCGAAGACACCGTCTCGACCGTGGTCGGCATGGCAGCCTTCGAGACGGCGGGGTCATTGGACGCGGCCTGACCGCCCCCCGATAGGAGGGTCCGGTCACCCTCCGCGTGAATTTGTCGCGCCCCTATGTCGGGGCTGGCTCCCGATGATGCTGCCCGCCTATGGCGGGCAGGAACCAGATTGCATATCGCGTGCTTCGCACACATTCCCGCAGAGGGTGACCGGACCCTCTAACGACAGCCTCCGTCTAACGGCATCAATCCAACCGCTGTCGCCAGGAGGGACGGGTGTCCCTCTCCCGACCGGCGTCCCTGATTTTTGTGCTCGCTGAGTTGGCGAGAGATGGGTGGTTAACGGCAAAAATCCCAGGGAGGGAGAGGGACACCCGTCCCTCCCTACAGGAAAAGGTTCACTCCCACTCGATAGTCGCCGGCGGCTTAGAGCTGATGTCCAGCGCCACACGGTTGACGTCCCGAATCTCATTGATGATCCGGTTTGAGACACGCTCGAGCAGGTCGTAGGGCAATCGGGCCCAGTCGGCGGTCATCGCGTCGTCGGAGGTGACGGCGCGGATCACGATCGGGTAGGCGTAGGTGCGGCCGTCGCCCTGGACGCCGACCGAACGGACGACCGGCAGGACGCAGAAGGACTGCCAGAGCTGGCGGTAGAGCTCGGCGGCGCGGATCTCCTCCTGGAGGATGGCGTCGGCGGCGCGGAGGATGTCGAGGCGCTCTTTGTTGACCTCGCCGCCGACGATCCGGATCCCCAAGCCCGGACCCGGGAAAGGCTGGCGCCAGACCATCCGCTCCGGCAGGCCCAGCTCGGCACCGACCGCCCGTACCTCGTCCTTGAACAGCATCCGCAGCGGCTCGACCAGCTCGAACTCGAGGTCGTCGGGGAGACCGCCAACGTTGTGGTGGGACTTGATCGTCGCCGCGTGGTCGGAGCCGCCCGACTCGATCACGTCCGAGTAGAGGGTGCCCTGGACCAGGTAGCTGACGTCCTCGAGCTTCGCCGCCTCCTCCTCGAACACCCGGATGAACTCGGTGCCGATGATCTTGCGCTTCTCCTCCGGGTCGTCCTTGCCGGCCAGCTTGGCGAGGAAGCGCTCTTCGGCATCGACGTGGATCAGCGGGATCCCGAACTGGCCGAAGGCCTCGACCACCTGCTCGGCCTCGTTCATCCGCATCAGGCCGTGGTCGACGAAGACGCAGGTCAGCTTGTCGCCGATCGCTTTGTGGACGAGCAGCGCCGCGACCGAGGAGTCGACACCGCCAGAAAGACCGCAGATGACCTTGCCGTCTCCAACCTGGGCCTGGATCTTCTCGACCTGCTCGGCGATCACCGACTGCGGCGACCACTGCTCGGTGCAGCCGGCGACGTCGCGCAGGAAGCGGGTCAGGATCTCGGTGCCGTAAGGGGTGTGGACGACCTCGGGATGGAACTGGATCCCGTAGAGGCCGCGGTCGGGCAGCTCCAGCGCCGCGACCGGAGAGCTCGGGCTGGAGGCAAGTGGCGTGAACCCCTCAGGCGCCTCGAAGACCGCGTCGCGGTGGCTCATCCAGCAGCTCTGCTCCTCCGGCAGCCCGCCGAGCAGCCTGCCGCCGCCCTCGCGGAGGACGAGGTCGGTGCGGCCGAACTCTCCCGTCTCGGCCGACTCGACCCGGCCGCCCAGCGCGAGCACCATCGCCTGCATCCCGTAACAGATGCCCAGCATCGGAATCTCCAGATCCAGCAGCTGGGTCGGGAACTTCGGCGCTCCCGGCTCATAGACCGAGGCCGGGCCGCCGGACAAGATCAGCCCCTTCGGGTTCCGCTCCCGGATCTTCTCGACCGACGTGCTCGCCGGCAACAGCTCGGCGAACACCCCACATTCCCGGATCCGACGGGCAATCAGCTGCGAGTACTGACCGCCGAAGTCGAGGACGAGTACCTCCTCGACAGCGGCCCCTCCGGCGGGTGGCGACGATATTGAGGACTCTCCCGAAGGGGAGAGCCCAATATCGGAGACAGGACCCGCCGGCCGGGACGCTCCCGTCGTACTAGTCATCCGAAACGGCAACCCCAGTGGAAACTGCGGCCCGACCGTTCGATCCCATCCCCACGTGCTGCTCGTTCTGCAGCTTCTTGCCCTCGCTCATCAGCGCCGGAGCGACCATCACCTCGGCCCGCTGGAAAGAGCGGATGTCCTCGTAGCCACAGGTGGCCATCGAGGTTTTCAGCGCCCCCATCAGGTTGAAGGTGCCGTCGTTCTCTTTGGCCGGTCCGAGGAGGATCTCCTCCAGCGTCCCGTCCTGCTTGGTGGTGACTCGGGTACCGCGCGGCAACGAGGGATGGAAGGTCGCCATCCCCCAGTGGAAGCCGCGCCCCGGGGCCTCCTTGGCGCGGGCCAGCGGCGAGCCAATCATCACCGAGTCGGCGCCGGTGGCGATCGCCTTGGAGACGTCTCCCCCGGTCCGCATGCCGCCGTCGGCGATCACGTTTACGTACTCGCCCGTCTCCAGCATGTGCTGGGCGCGGGCCGCGGCGACGTCGGCGATCGCGGTCGCCTGCGGAACGCCGATCCCGAGGACGCCGCGGGTGGTGCAGGCGGCGCCGGGGCCGACACCGACCAGGACGCCGACCGCGCCGGTCCGCATCAGGTGCAGGCCGGTCGAGTAGGAGGCGCAGCCGCCGACCACGGTCGGGACCGGGACCTCGGCGATGAACTCCTTCAGGTTGAGCGGCTCGACCGTGGTTGAGACGTGTTCGGCCGAGATCACGGTGCCCTGGATGACGAGGATGTCGAGGCCGGCCTCGACCGCCACCTCGTAGTACTCGCGCACTTTCTGCGGCGTCAGCGAACCGCAGACGACGGCGCCGCGGGCCTTGATTTCCTCGATCCGCTTGGCGATCAGCTCTGCCTTGACCGGCTCGGTGTAGATCTCCTGCATCAGGCGCGTCGCCTCGTGCTTCGGCGCGGCGGCGATCGCCTCCAGCCTCTCCTCGGCGTTCTCGAAGCGGGACCAGATCCCCTCCAGGTTCAGGACCCCGAGGCCGCCTAGCTCGTTGACCAGCACGGCGGTGTCCGGGCTGACGACCCCGTCCATCGCCGACGCGACCAGCGGCAGCTCGAAGCGGTAGGGACCGAGAGTCCAGCTGATGTCGATGTCGTCGGGATCCCGCGTCCGGCGGGAAGGAACGATCGCGATGTCGTCGAATCCGTAGGCGCGGCGACCCTTCTTACCGCGGCCGATTTCGATTTCCAAGTTAGTCCTCCAGGGCGTGGCGTTGAATATGCCAGCCTACACTTCGGCGGGGACCTCCAAGTCGTGCACGGAGACCTCGCCCAGCAGCCTCTCGACCTGGTTGCGATCGACGGTGCCGGCGCCGAAGTGCTGGGTCGACTCCGCCCCGCAGGCAACCCCGTAGGCGAGGCAGTCCTCGGCCTCGCGGCCTTCGTAGCGGGCGGCGACGTAGCCGGCGAGGAAGGCATCGCCCGATCCCACCGTGGAAACCGGCTCCAGCGGCTCGGTGTGGATCTCGAGCAGGCGCCGCGAGTGGTTCTCGCCGACCGCCGCCACGCAGCCCTCGGGACGGGTGATCGCCGCCTCGCTCGCCCCCAGCCGGACCAGCTCCAGCAGGCCCTGGGCGAGATCGCCCCGGTCGGCGAACTCCTGCCCGACCAGCTCCTCGGCCTCGGCCTCGTTCGGGGTCACCATCGAGGCGCCGGCGCGCACCCCGGCCAGCATCGCCTCACCCTCGGCGTCGAGCACGACAGGAACCCCGCGGCGCGAGAGGTCGTCGACCAGACGGGCGTAGAGGTCGTCCCCCGCCCCGGGCGGCACCGAGCCGGCGAGGACGCAGATCTTCGCCCCGTTGGCGAGGTAGCCGATCCGGTCGAAGAGCCGCTTCACCTCCTCGGGGCTGACCGCCGGGCCGCGCTCGTTGATCTCGGTCTGCTCGCCGGAGGTCGGATCGATCACCGCCAGGTTGATCCGGGTCTCGGCGGCGATCCGGATGAAATCGGTCAGCACGGATTCTTCGTGCAGCTGTTCGAGCACGCGCGACCCGGTCGGGCCGCCGACGAAGCCGCTGGCGATCACCGGCCGGCCCAGCAGGCTGAGCGCGCGGGCGACGTTGATCCCCTTGCCGCCGGCGACGGTGCGGCTCTCGACCGCCCGGTGCCGGCGTCCGAGGCGGAAATTCGGCACCGCGACGGTGCGGTCGATCGCCGCGTTCAAGGTCACCGTGAGGATCACTTTGACTTCATCCCGATCTGACTCCCTGAGTCGTTTCCTTGGCGCGCCGGCGCAACAGCAGCAGCACCGCTGCCATGAGTATCACGAACATCAGGATCGCGATAGGGATCGAGTTGTCAGCGATCGTGGCGCGGGCGCGGTCGAAGAAGCTGGCCTTCGGGATCGCCCGGCTGGCGCGCAGGGGGACCGTTCCGACCGGGCGCCCCGCGACGAGGACGGTCGCGGTGCCGAGCCGAGCGCCGCGCTCGATCGGGCCGCTCACCTCGCTCGGCGCGTCCATCCTTACCTCGACATGCTGGCCGCGGCGCACCCCAGCCTGGAGCGAGCGCTCCGCGCGCAGAGGCAGGTGCCCGCCCGAGTAGCGGATCTCGGGGTCGGCGAGATCCTGGCCACGCTTGACCGGCAAGCGCCGCCGGTACTGCGAGAAGCCGTATTCGAGCAGGGCGAGGCTGTCGTCGAAGCGCTCTTCGTCGGTCCAGGTGCCGACCACCGCGGAGACGAGGCTGACGCCGTCGCGGCTGCCGGAGCCGACCAGGACGTAGAGGGCGCCGAAGGTGTGGCCGGTCTTCACCCCCGTCACCCAGGGGGCCATCAGCAGCAGCTCGTTGATCGTCGCGATCCGCCGCGGCGGGCGCACGCTGCGCAGCCGCGCCGTGCGCGAGTCGGCGATCTTGGCGAAGGCCGGCTCCGCCAGCAGCCGCCGCGTCAGCGTCATCAGGTCGAAGGCGCTGGAGTAGTTGCCCTTCTCGTCGAGCCCGACCGGGTTGGCGTAGTGGGTGTGGGAGAGCCCGAGGGCGGCCGCGTAGCGGTTCATCTCGACGACGAACCGCCGTTCGGAACCGGCGGCGGCGATCGCCAGCGTGTGGGCGGCGTCGTTGCCGCTGCGCAGGATCAGGCCGTAGAGGAGGTCGCGAACGCTGATCCGCTCTCCCGCCCGCAGCCCCATCAGCGACTCGCCGTATTCGGGGTGGTAGGGCTGGGCGCGGACGATCTTGTCCAGCGGCATCTCCTTCATCGCCACGTAGGCGGTCATCAGCTTGGTGGTGCTGGCGATCGGCAGCTCGCGGTTGCCCGCGTGGGAGGTGAGGACGTCGCCGCTGCGGGCGTCGATTACTCCCCACGACCGGGCCGCCAGCTGCGGTCCCTTCTGGGGGGCCGCCGCGGGCTTCTGGCCTGCGGACGCGTCCGCGGGCAGCAGCAGGCAGAGGAGCGCCGCAAGCAGCGGCAGAGCGCCTCGGCGGCGGCTCACCTGAGCTTCAGCGTTTCGCCGACGGTCAGGATCTGGGGATCGACTTCGGGATTGAGCGCCTGCAGTTCGGCGATCGGAACCCCGGTCTTGTGAGCGATCGTGGTCAGGGTGTCGCCCGACTCGACCGTGTAGGTCTTGGCCTTCGTCCGCGGCTTCTTTTCGCTCTGCGCGTGCGACTGGGCCTTCTTGTGGCTAGGACTGGAGTCGCTGCCGTTGAGCGCCGCCGAGGCGACCACGACCACGACCAGCACCGCGAGCAGCAGTGCGAGGGCGGCGACGAGGCGGGTGGCAGCGCTGGTGCGTTTTTCCATTGGACGGGAGGGGGCGAATCGGTTGGGGCGGGCTGATCGTAGTCGCGTTCGTGCTTCTCAGGCGGTCGATATCTCCCAAACCGCGGACCGCAGGCGCTCGGCCGCGGCAGCGGGGTCCGGGTCGGCGGCGATCCCGCGCGAGGCGGCCACCAGGCCGGCGGCCCGGCCGGCCGAAAAGGCGGCCCCCAGCAGCTCCGGCTTCCCACCCTGGGCGCCGACGCCAGGGATGAGGAAGATCGCCCGCGGCATCAGCTCGCGCATGCGGCCAAAGTGGCGCGGCTCGGTGGCGCCGACTACCGCCCCCATCCCGCTCAGCTCGCCGGCGCCAGGGAGGCGGTCGGCGAGCCCAGCGACGAAACCGGCGAGGCGCTCGTGCAGCGGCGCCTCGGGGGCGGGCAGGTCCTGCAGGTCGGCGGCGCCGGCGTTGCTGGTGCGGACCAGGGCGAACATCCCCGCTCCGGCCTCGGCCGCGGCGGCGACGAGCGGCTCGAGCGCGTCCAGGCCGAGCAGCGGGTTGGCGGTGAAGGCGTCGGCGTCGAGGCCGCGCACGGAGCCCCAGGGGGTCGGCGTCTCGCCGACCAGGGCCTGGGCGTAGGCGGCGGCGGTGACCGGAACATCGCCGCGCTTGCCATCGGCAACGACAAGCAGGCCGGCTTCGCGGGCGGCGGCGCAGACCTCTTCCAGGGCGCGCCAGCCGGGGGCGCCGAGGCGCTCGAAGCAGGCCAGCTGCGGCTTGACCGCGACACAGGCGGGGCCGGCCCGGTCGATCAGGGCGCGGCAGTGGTCGGCGACCGCAGTGGCCGCCAGCTCAGCGGCCGGCGCCTGCGGATCGCCCGCCTTCGCCCCCTCCCCGGCCAGCTTGGCCGGGTCGGGGTCGAGGCCGAGACAGATCTGGCTGCGGCGCTCCTCTACGAGCGCCGTCAGCCGATCGGCAAAGGGACTCAGCGAATCAGCCGCCCTTGACCTTGGTCTTCAGAGCCGAGCCAGCGGAGAAGCGCGGAACTTTGCCGCCCGGGATGGTGATCCTTTCGCCCGTCCGCGGGTTGACGCCCTGGCGGGGGCCGCGCTCGGCGACGTGGAATTTGCCGAATCCGGTGAAGGCGACCTCCTCGCCCTTGCTCAGAGCACCGGTGATCGCGTCGAGAACAGCGTCAACGGCGTCGCTGGCTGCTTTTTTGCTGCCGAGACGATCGTCGCCTGAAAGTTGATCCAGAAATTCAGCCTTGGTCACGTCGAGATTCCTCCTCGGGGGTTTGAAGACGGCCGCAATCTAACAGCGGTCTCGGCGTAAGAACTCGCGGCCTGGAGCCAAATGTCACGAACCGCTGATTGCCATCTCGCTGATCAGCAGCGGCGGCGTGCTGACCGAGCCGCCAAATGGGACCCAGCGGGGCTCCGCTCCGGCGGCGCTGACGGCGCCCAGCATCGCCACCAGCTCGCCCGCGATCGTGAACTCCCGCAGCGGCTCGGCGAGCTGCCCGTCGCGAATCGCGCGACCGGAGGCACCGACCGAAAAGACCCCGGTGACGGGGTTGACGCCGGAGTGCAGTCCGGCGACGTCGGTGACGTAGATTCCCTCCCCCGCCTCGGCCAGCAGCTGTTCCAGCGAGTGGCTACCGGGAGCGACCATCAGGTTCGAGGTCGAGACGGAGGGCAGCGAGCGGTACCCCTGACGGGAAGCCGAACCGGTCGAGAAGACGCCCTCGCGGTTGGCGGAGTAGGTGTCGTAGAGGTAGGACCGCAGGCGCCCGCCCTCGATCAGCGCGGTGCGGCGGCGCGGCACCCCCTCGCCGTCGAACGGAGCCGAGGCCGGGCCGACGGGATCGCGGCCGTCGTCGTGCAGGGCGAAGGCGCTGCTGGCGACCTCCTCCTCCAGGCGCCCGGCGAAGGGCGAGCGGCCGCGCTGCACCGCTTTGGCGCCAAGGCCGCCGCCGATCAGGCCGGCGAAGCTGGCGGCGACGGTCTCGTCGAGGACGACCGGGCAGGTGCGCGAGGCGGGCTTGCCGGCGCCGATCATCGCCAGCGCCCGCTGCGCCCCCTCGGCGCCGATCGCCTCGGGATCGAGGCCCCGCGGGCCGCGGGCGAGGCCGAAGCCAAGGCCGGTCTCACGCGCTCCGTCGCCTTCGGCCAGCGCCTGCAGGTAGGCATAACAGGTGGAGGTCTCGTACTCGCCGCCGACCCCGGCCGAGGAGGCGATCGCGACGTGCTCGTCGGCGTCGGCGTAGACGGCGGCCTCGACCCCGACCAGGCGCGGGTCGGACTCCAGCGCGGTGCGCTCGACGGTCAGCGCCAGCTCGGCGACCCTGCCGGTGTCCCACTCCGCGGTGGAGGGATCGCCGAGGCCGGGCAGGGCCTCGATCTCGGCCGGCGCCGGCGGGGCGGCGAACTCGTCTTCGTCGGCGACCGCGGCGGCTTCGGCGGCGCGGGCCGCGATCGCCGCCACGCCGGCCTCGCTGAGGTCGGTGCCGTAGGCGTAGCCGACCCGGCGGCCGACCCAGGCCCGCACCCCCACCCCGCTCTGGGTGGCGGCGGTAAGGCTCTCGACCTCGCCGCCGTGGACCCGCACCTCGCGGCCGGACTCGCGCGAGACGTAGGCCTCGGCATCGCTGGCGCCGGCGGCGGTGGCCGCCTCCACGGCGCGCTGGGCGACGGAGCTCAACTCGCTCACCGCTCGGTTCCCCCGACCGTCATCGCCCGCACCCGGACGTGACCCTGGCCGGTCCCGACCGGGACTTTTTGTCCGCCCTTGCCGCAGATCCCGGTCTTCATGAAGAAGTCGTCGCCGACCGCGTCGATCGCCGCCAGGGCCTCGAGGCAGTTGCCGATCAGGGTGGCGCCGCGGCAGGGCCTGGTCACCTCGCCGTTCTCGATCAGGTAGCCCTCGGAGACGCCGAAGACGAAGTCGCCGGTCGCCGGGTCGACCTGGCCGCCGCCGAAGGAGACCGCGTAGAAGCCGCGCTCGACCTCGGCGATCATCCCCTCCGGGGTGGACTCGCCGGGGGCGATGTAGGTGTTGGTCATCCGCGGGATCGGCAGCTGGCGGAAGCTCTCGCGGCGGCCGTTGCCGGTCGAGTCGACGCCGTCGCGCTCGGCGCTCAGGTGGTCGTAGAGGTAGGAGGTGAGGCGGCCGGCCTCGATCACCTGGGTCTTCTGGGTCGGTTGGCCCTCGTCGTCGATCGCGTCGCTCCCCCACTCGCCCGGCAGGCGGCCGTCGTCGTAGGCGTTCAGCAGGGGCTCGGCAACCTGCTCGCCGAGCTTGCCGACGTAGACGCTGGCGCCCTTCTGGATGTGGTCGGCCTCAAGCCCGTGGCCGGTCATCTCGTGGAAGAGGACGCCGCCGAAGCCGCCGCCGACCACGACCGGCATCGAGCCCGAGGGGGCGGGGACGGCGTCGAGCAGGGTCAGCGCCTTAGCCGCCGCCTGCTCGGCGATCTGGCCGGGGTCGTCTTCGAGCAGCTCGAAGCCGCGGTGGGCGCCGAGGGTCTCGGCCCCGGTCTCGACCGTGGCGTCGCGGCGGGCGACCGCCTGGGCGCCGATCCGGACCCGGGTGCGATCGTCGCCGCTGAAGAGGCCGTCGGAGTTGGCGACGGTGACCTGGCGGCGGGCCTCGGCGTAGGAGGCGGTGAACTGGGAGATCTCCGCGCCCTTGGCCCGCCCCCGCTGGTCGAGCTCACGCAGCATCTCCCCCTTGCGCTGGGCCGGGACGTCCTCGGGCCGGTGCTCGATCGGCAGCGGCTCCACCTCGCGGGCCCGCAGCGGCTGGGGCTCGCGGCGCTCGGCGCGCAGGGCGGCGGCGGCCTCGTCGGCGGCGCGTTCGATCTCGGCCGGCTCGAGTCCGTCGACGTGGGCGAAGTAAGTGGTGTTGCCGTCGACGACGCGGACGCCGGCTCCCTCCTCGGCGCCGGACTGGACCGACTCGATCCGGGACTCGTCGATCGCCAGCGTCTGGCCGCGACGGCGTTCGGCGAAGACCTCGGCGAAGCGGCCGCCGTTCGCGAGCGCTCGGGCGAGCGCCCGCTCGGCAACCGCCTGGTCGATCAGCTCGCTCATGCTCCGGCCTTTCCCTTCTGCTTCTTTCCCGCAACCTCGATTAGGCGCCCGGCGGCGACGAACAGCTCGGCCCCGCTGCGCGAGTCTTCGGCGTGGTCGGCGCTGCGGCCGTGGGGGTAGTAGAGACGGGCGAAGGGGCGGCGGGAGACGCGGCGACGGCGCATGAAGGCCGCCGCTTCGTCGGCATAGCCGGAGACCCGGTCGAGCAGGATGCGATGTGGCTTAGGCGGCATCGGCCAGCTCCCGCAGCATCGAGCGCAGGTCGAAGAGCTGCAGCGAGGCGAGGGCGAAGCGGTCGGTGACCGCGACCGCGGCGAGGCCGGCGTTGCGGATCGCGAAGACCTCCCCCTGCTCGGTGGCGATATGGACCTGCTCGACCGGCGCCTCCTCAGCGCCGTCGGCGGCGGCGAACAACGCCGCGGCGTCCTCGCGCCAGCGCTCCTCCTCCCCCGCGGTCGACGCCAGCACCTCCCCCTCGGGACCGAGGATCGCGGCGCCCCGCAGGTCCGGCGACATCTCCGCGAGAAACTCCAATGCGGCCGCCGCGGACTCCCCTGACGGGGGGGCGGTCGTGGAAGCGTCGGCCATCTGCGTGAAAATACCGACCGTGCCCCTTGCCCGAGCCTCATGGATCATCACCGTCGTCATCTGCGCGATCGCCGCGGTGCTCTTCGCCTTCAGCGGCTACACCGGCTACGCGGTCACTCTCGTCGCCGTCGGACTTGCCGCGAGCGTCAACCTCTTGCCGCCTGCGTAGCGTGTCGCCCTAGGCGTCCATATGGGCGCATAAGGCGACACTAGCCCGAGCGGTAGGGCCCGCTTTCGCGCTCGCGGTAGGAGGTCTCCGGCTCGACGTGGATCAGAACCTCGGCCTGGGGAATCTCGGCCTCGATCGAATCGCGCATCTCGTGGGCCAGCTCGTGGGCGCGCTCGAGGCTGGTGCCGGAGCGGTACTGGACGTGGAAGTCGATGTGGCGGCGGCGGCCGGCGCGGCGGGCGCGGAGCTTGTGGTACCCGGCCACCTCGGGGGTGCGGGCGGTGGCGATCGCCGCCTCGATCCGGTCCATCTCGGAATCCGGCAGGGCTTCGTCGACCAGCACCCCGGAAGAGCGGCGGATGATGTTGAGCCCGGCCCAGACGATCGCCCCGGCGACGAGCAGGGCGGTGATCGAGTCGAAGGCGACGACCCCGGTTATCTGGACCAGGGCGAGGCCGACCAGTACCCCGGCCGAGGTCAGCGCGTCGGTGCGCAGGTGGGCGGCGTCCCCTTCCAGAGCCGGCGATTCGTGCACGCGCGCCTGCCGGTAGAGCACCGTCGAGACGCCCAGGTTGGCAAGCACCGAGAGCCCCATCACCGCGATGCCGACCCCAAGCGATTCGACCTCGGAGCCTGCGACCAGGCGGTGGGTCGCCTCGTAGACGATCACCGCGGCGCCGACCAGGATCAGGATCCCCTCGATGTTGGCGGCCAGGTTCTCGACCTTCTCGTGGCCGTAGGGGTGCTCCTCGTCGGCCGGCTCGTCGGCTTTGCGGACCGAGATGAAGGCGATCACCGAGGCGACCAGGTCGATCAGCGAATGGATCGCCTCGGTGACGATCGCGATCGAGCCGGTGATCGCACCGGCAGCCAACTTCAGCGCGATCAGGGTCGCGTTGGAGGCGATCGAGAGCGCCGCGGCGCCGCGTTTGGTCTTGATCACGGCCGCGGCTCCGGCTCGAGGCCGAGGTGCCGGGCGAGCATCCGCACCGCCTTGCCGCGGTGGCTAATCGCGTTCTTCTCCTCGGGGCTGAGCTCGGAGAAGGTCCGGTGATCGCTGTGGCCGGTCTCGTCGGGGACGAAGGCCGGGTCGTAGCCGAAGCCCCCCTCGCCGCGCCCCTCGCGCAGCAGCGTCCCCTCGCAGCGGGCCTCGAAGACGTACTCGTGGCCGCCCTCGTCGATCAGCGCGATCGCGCAGACGTAGGCGACGCGGCGCCCGCCGGCGGCGGCGTCCACCTCGCGCAGGAGCTTCTCCAGATTGGCCTCGTCGCTGGCACCTTCGCCGGCGTAGCGGGCCGAGTAGATGCCGGGGGCGCCGCCGAGGTCGGCGGCTTCGATCCCCGAGTCATCGGCGACCGTCACCTCGCCGGTCGCCGCGCGGGCGGCGCGCGCCTTGATCAGCGCGTTGGCCTCGAAGCTGTCGCCGGTCTCCGGCGGCAGCTCGACCTTGTCCGGCAGCGCCTGCAGGTCGACGCCGGGCAGCAGCTCGGCCATCTCCCGCACCTTGTGCGTGTTCCGGGTCGCCAAAACAAACCCCTGTTTCGCCGTCGCTGCGCGAGGCTTCACGAAGCGACCCGCTCCTGCACCTCCCGCAGGCGGCCGATCCCCATCTCGGCCAGGCCGAGCAGCTCGTCGAGCGAGGTTCGCGAGAGCGGCGTCCGCTCCGCCGTCGCCTGCACCTCGACCAGGCCGCCGTCGCCGGTCATCACCACGTTGGCGTCGACTTCCGCGTTGGAGTCCTCGCCGTAGTCGAGATCACAGAGGGCGCGTCCGTTGACCATGCCGACGCTGACCGCGGCGACACTGCCAGTCAGCGGCAGCGCGTCGAGGGCCTTCTTGTCGACCAGCTTCTGGAAGGCCTGGCGCAGGGCGACGTAGCCGCCGGTGATCGCCGCGCAGCGGGTGCCGCCGTCGGCTTCGAGCACGTCGCAGTCGACGTAGACGCTGCGTTCGCCCATCGCCTTGAAGTCGACGACGACCCGCAGCGAGCGGCCGATCAGGCGCTGGATCTCCACCCCGCGCCCGTCCTGTTTGCCCTTCGAGATGTCGCGCTGCTTGCGGTCGCCGGTCGAGGCGGGCAGCATCGCGTACTCGGCGGTGACCCAGCCTTTGCCCTTGCCGACCATCCAGCGCGGCACCTGCTCCTGGATCGAGGCGGTGCAGATCACCCGGGTGCGGCCGATCGAGATCAGCGCCGAACCGGCGGCGCTTTCGACGAAGCCGGGGTCAATCGTCACCGGCCGGAGGTCGGCCGGCGCCCGGTCGTAACTGCGAGAAGCTGGCATCGCGCGAGTCTCTCATGCAGAGGCAAGCTGGCGACGCGTGGCGCTTTTGTGGACACATGAGCCACAAAAGCGCCACTGCCCTCATTTGAAGGCGACCTTGTCGACCGCCTCCTTGATCTTGTTGACGATTACGTCGGCGAGCTCGGTTCCCTGTTTGCCGTTGAACCCTTTCATCGCCGCGACCATCCCCACCATCAGCAGCGCGACGAGCAGGATCAAGCCGACGTACTCGACCGTGCCCTGTCCCGTCTCCCCCGCCAGGCGGCGGATTTCGCGAATTCGCCAGTGGACCCGGGCGTGCAGGTAACCCATCAGCTTGTAGAGCATCGTTGCCTCCCTCGGTTGATTTGAGGCGGGATGCTGGGCGACGCCGGCGCGCGGAACAAGACCTAAAAGCGCCAATTGAAGCGCGCACTTGAAACAGATGCGTGCCAGCTAATCCCCTCCATCGACCTCAGTGCGGGGAAGATGCTTGGAGCCGTTAAACAGCTCGAGTCTGAAGTGCAAGTTGCGCACCAGCCTGCTCGACCCAGTCTGCCGCCAGCGCAGCGCCCTCATCGCCGCTCTTGCGAGCGAGTTCGACCGCTACTTCGCGGGCGGCAACGTCGTCTTCGATCACCGCCCGCTGCAGCGCGAGAAGTGCTTTTACGCCGCCACGCCTGACATCCAAGAGACAATTGCCGGGAGCCCGTTCCGGGATGTAGAACAGGAGCGACGCCCAGCTCTTCAGATCCGAGCTCGCCTCCACCTTGTCCAACCGTTTCAGCGCAGCGACCATATCGCCCTCACGTGCGAGAACGTTGGCGAGATTCCAATCAGTGACCCAGCCGTCCGCCTGACCGATGTGTTGCGCCTCTTCGAGGGCTGCACGAGCCTCTCCAAGGCGCGCATCGTCGAGGCTCTCTAGGAAGCCAAGGCGACTGAGGCTTCCGCTCAACTCACCGCCACGCTCGAGGTCGGTCTGATCGCCTGCTCTAATCACCTCTATCGACTCCGCGCAGGTTCGAATCGCTCGCTCAAGCCCGTCTGCGTCCACTCCCTCACGCCAAGCTTTGAAGGTTTGGTGGACTGCCTCGATCGCAGCAAAAGGACGAAGGACGCCGAGGGCTTTGCGAGCGCTCGCCCCGGAGACCACCGCCGAATCAACTCCTCGCCAACTCAGACCGGTGGCCTCAATAAGGGGGCGCCAGTTTTCGATCGTCTCCTGCAGCGCCTCGCTGACCGATGCATCCGATATCTCCGCGGGCACCTGCCAGAGTTCCATGAACTCGAGCTCACCCCGTCCGTAGTTGACCGAAGAGCAGACAAGCGCCACTCGGACCTCATCCGAAGCGACGAGTTCGGCAATTTTTTTACTGGCCTCGACACCCCAAGGCATGACTTCAGCTTCACAGCGGCTGAAGCGGGAGACGTCATCTGAAGCAGAAAGACTGCGGATCGCTGGGCGGGGGGAGCGACTGCCAATGCCGCGGTCGGACAACGCAATCGTGAAACCAAGGGCGGCGGCGTCCGAAACCGCCTCGCGTGCCTTGCGCATCAGTTTTTGAGTGAGGGGCTGGCCCACAACGTGTAGAAATTTCTGGCCAAATGCCCTCTCGCTGGAATCCCCGATCCGTGCCCGCGCCTTGTACTTCAGAAGCACCGCGGCTGGACGCCCGCCCACGATGGCAAAACTTTCGCCGTCTGGATGAACCGTAACGACGCCATTTGCTTCCAAATCCATGAGGTCAGCCTTCACGCGCTCTTCCTCTTGATTGAGATGCTCGGTGATGTCACCAGACTTTCGCCCGGCCGGGATCTTGCGACCGCTTGGGTCCTTGAGCAACCGGTTGACCGCAACCTCATGCACGGTAAGACGCGAGAGCGAAGCGAGTTCGAGCGCACCGGGGACCTGCTCCTCGGGCAGGCACTCGATGGCCTGTGCCCCGTCGCGGAGGGCGTCGCCCTCACCAGTTCGAAGGGCAAGATTCGGAATTACCCTGTCGAGCAAGCGTGGCGTAAGGGCGTAGGTGTCCTGCTCGCCGCGCTCGCAGCTCAACCAAAGGTGGTCCGCGACGACCATCAGCTCATGTGGATTACCCGCGGTCAGGTTCAGAAGGTCAAGAACGAAATTCAGGTCGCCGCTTTTCAGGTACTCGCAGTCCGGAGGCAAAGGTCCCTGAAGCGCCGCGAGGATCTTCGGGGGACCATAGAAGGGCTCCAGCCAGACGGGCTCAAGACGCTCAAGACATCTCGATGCGGCTTCATTGAAATGCCCGGCCACTGCGGGCAAACCCGTAATAAGCAAGGAATAGAAATCAGCAGAATCGAAAACATCGACGATCTCCTCAATGAGACCTACATCTTCGGTTAGGGGAGAGGCGTCATCGATGCAGACCATGATGCCCTCAAAGCCCGATTCACGAGCGAGTCCGGCGAGGGCCCCCAGATCGCGCTCTAGGACAGCGCGATCGATGTCGGCATTCGAATCAGCAGCGAGGATCAAAGCACTCGAAAGCAGGTCATCTTGTCCGGCGGGCGTGGTGGTTTGTAGATAGACACGATCGCGCCATGCGCGATACCAATCCGCATGTAGGCCGCTCGCCGTCGATAGCGTCTCGGCGATGGCGGTGAGCAGATGCCGGACAAGCTCTGCGCGGGCAACCGCGATCCCATCGCCCCCGCGCAGCCTGACGACGAGGCGACCGCGCTCCTCGGCCGCCCGCCGGGATATCTCAGTGAGAACACTGGTGCGACCCGAATGCGGATCACCGATCAGAACCGCGTGGCGATTCTCGCCACCCCCGCCCGGCGCCGCGAGCTGGAGGCCGCGCTCGATCTCCTGTCGGCGTAGCGCTAAGAGCCCAGAGTCGCGAACGAGCGCTCCAACTGGATAGGGGCTATCGGTTCCCGGCAGGCTCATAGGGTCCTACTCTCGGACGGCGTCCGTCGCACTAGCGTGAGCAACAAGGTCAAGCGTCACGCCCAGAGGTCGGGCGAGTGCGTCTAAGGTCTCGGTCGTCGGATTGCTTTCACCTCGCTCAATCCGAGAGATATCTGCCTGGTCAACGCCGGACGCACCTGCCAACTCCTTCTGGGTGAGTCCGGAAGCCAACCGTTGCTGCAAGAGGCGCATGCCGATTCGATAGCGCGCCCGCGCAGACTCTAGTTCGTGCCTCTCCTCGTGAGTGGCTGCGTGCTCGATTTCCTGGACGAAGTCCTCGAATCGATCTGACATGGGAGCACCTCCGGTGTGGGACATATATGGGTTATAGACCATATAGCGGACGCCGTCAAGGACTCATTGCCTTCGCCGCCTGCCAGTTTGGCTGCGTGCCCTTTGAAGTTTGAAACTCCGGAGTCGTTTGCGAGCTGTCTCGATCTCGCGTTGCTGACGCCGGTCGCCAGGCGCCGCACCCTTGTCGTATCCGCCCAAGAGCAGCACAATCCGCTCTCCATAGGCATGACAGAAGATGCGCAGCAGTACTGACTCTCGTTTCTTGCCCCCTGCCTCCTTCTCCATCTTTGACCGGATCACCCCCTCGTCATGTCGGATACGAAACTCAAAAAGGCCTTTCCCGAGATGCTTGCCGTACTCCGTTTTGCAGACATCGGGCCCGAGATCAGTCAAGACATGCTCAATCGCTGCAATCGCTGCTGCCCTCCTCGGCGGCGTGAGAGACGTAAGCCACTCCCGCGCCGGTTGACGCCCATTGCTCTCAGAGAAGAACCGAATGTTCCATGCCATCACCGCCAGCGTATTCGTCGTCTCGACGGATTTATCAGGATCAATTCAGAGCGATACCCTTCCTGGGTGGCGTCGGGTCTTGTCCTCCTCATTGATTTGAACCCCTTGCTCGACGATGGGTGCATACGATCCAAAAAGGACTGAGCCCGTAAAAAACCTCATGTCATCAGGCAAAACCCGCGTTTACCTCAATACGGGGATGGGCGCCGAGAACTTTGCTGACGATTTAGTTGAGGTGAACGTCCACGGGGGATGCCGGCCGTCTGGCTCGAGGTGGGGATGCTGCTGCTGCTGAACCTCGCCGTCTGGCTCGAGGCGGGTGCGCCTGGGCCGCAGCCTTTCAGCCAGTCTGAATCTCCCCCAGCTCGAGGGCCTTCACCACCGCCTCGGTCCTGGTCCGCGCCTCGAGCTTGGCCATCGCGTTGCGGACGTGGGTGCGGATCGTCTCTGGCGAGAGCACGAGGCGCTGCGCGATCTCCTCGCCGGTCAGCCCGCGGGCGAGCAGGCCGAGGATCTCCGCCTCGCGGCCGCTCAATGCCCTGGGCGGTCCCTCGCCGTCGCTCTTCGGCGAGAAGCGCGGGTCGAAGTAGCGGCCGCCGCGCCAGACCTTGCGCAGCGCCTCGACCAGGGCCGGCAGCCCTGCCGGCTTCGCCACCAGCCCGCGGGCGCCGCTGCGGAACGCCGCCTCCAGCAGGTCGGGCTCCTCCAGCCCGGTGTAGATAACGAACTTGGTCCCGTTGACCTGGCCCTGCAGGCGCCGGATCAGCTCCGTCCCCCGCTCGTCGGGCAGGTCGACCCCGACCACCGCGACGTCGGGATGGTGCTCGGAGATCACCTCCTCGGCTCGCGCCGCCGTGGTCGCGCAGCCGAGAACGGAGAAGCCGCGCCGCTCAAGCAGGAACGCGAGGCCGTCGCGCAACGCCTCGTGCTGCTCCACCAGGACCAGCGATGGACCGCCGCTCTCCTCCATCTTCCCTCCCGCTCGGGTGCCGTCGGCGAACGGTCAAATACCCACCCTGCATTGAGGAGAAACCCGCTTAGCGAAATGCCTGGATCCCGGTGACGGCGCCGCCGACCACCAGCGCGTGGACGTCGGCGGTCCCCTCGTAGGTCACCACCGACTCGAGGTTGTTCATGTGCCGGATCACCGGATACTCGAGCGTGACGCCGTTGGCGCCGAGCACCTGGCGGGCGCTTCGCGCCACCTCCAGCGCGCCGTTGACGTTGCCGAGCTTGCCGAGGCTGACGTGCTCGGGCCGCAGCGTGCCGGCGTCCTTCATCCGCCCCAGGTGGATCGCCACCAGGCTCGCCCGGTTCACCTCCAGCACCATCTCCGCCAGCTTCTGCTGCTGGATCTGGAAGGAGGCGATCGGCCGGTCGAACTGGACCCGCTCGGTGGCGTACTCGAGCGCCGCTTCGTAGCAAGCGCGGCCGGCACCGGCGGCACCCCAGACGATCCCGTAGCGGGCCTCGTTGAGGCAGGAGAGCGGCCCTTTCAGCGAACCGACCTCGGGCAGGACCGCCTCGGCCGGCAGCCGCACGTCGTCGAGCAGCAGCTCCGAGGTGACCGAGGCCCGCAGCGAGAGCTTCTTATGGATGTCCTGGGTGGTGAAGCCCTTGGTTCCTTTCGGGACGAGGAAGCCGCGCACGCCCTCGTCGGTCTGCGCCCACACCACCGCCACCTCGGAGGCCGAGCCGTTGGTGATCCACATCTTCTGCCCGTGCAGGATCCAGTCGGAGCCGTCGCGGCGGGCGCGGGTCCGCATCGAGCCGGGGTCCGAGCCGGCGTCGGGCTCGGTCAGGCCGAAGCAGCCGAGCGCTTCTCCGGCCGCCATCCGCGGCAGCCACTCCTGCTTCTGCTCCTCCGAGCCCCAGCGCCAGATCGCGTACATCGCCAGCGAGCCCTGGACCGAGACGAGGCTGCGGATGCCGCTGTCGCCCGCCTCCAGCTCCATGCAGGCGAGCCCGTAAGCGGTCGCCGAAGCGCCGGCGCAGCCGTAGCCCTCGAGGTGCATCCCCAGCACCCCGAGCTTGCCCAGTGCGGGCGCGAGCTCGGCGAGCGGGACCTCCGCCGCCTCGAACCAGTCGCCCACGTTCGGCACCACCTCGTTGCGGACGAAGGCGCGGACGGTGTCGCGGATGTCGCGCTCCTCGTCGGAGAGCAGGGCGTCGAGGGCGAGGTAGTCCTGGGGGCGGATCGGCGGCGCGGCGGCGGTGGTCGATGACATGAAGCGTCCTTGGCGTCGGGTGCAGGTCCCTAGGATCGTGACCTAATGGCCGACTCGGCGCTAGGGCGACTGCGGATCCTCGACTTCTCGCGCGTCCTCGCCGGGCCGCTGGCGACGATGACCCTGGCCGACCTCGGCGCCGAGGTGACCAAGGTCGAGCGCCCGGGCGGGGGCGACGACACCCGCTCCTGGGGACCGCCCCACGACGCCGCCGGCGAGGCGACCTACTTCCAGGCGGTCAACCGCAACAAGCGCAGCCTGGTCCTCGACCTTGCCGACCCGGCTGACCTTGCCGAGGCGCGGCGGCTGGCGCTAGCCAGCGACGTGGTCGTCGAGAACTTCCGGCCGGGGGTGATGAAGAAGCTGGGACTCGACTACGAGGCGCTCGCCGCCGAGAGCCCGGGGCTCGTCTACTGCTCGGTTACCGGCTTCGGCGGCAGCGGCGAGGGGGCCGAGCTGCCGGGATACGACCTCCTCGTCCAGGCGCTGGGCGGGCTGATGAGCGTCACCGGCGAGCCCGGCGGCGAGCCGGTAAAGGTCGGCGTCGCCCTGGTCGACGTGATCGCCGGCCTCTACGCCGCGGTCGGGATCCTCGCCGCGCTCGAGCACCGGCGCGAGAAGGGCGAGGGACAGCTGGTAGAGGTCGACCTGCTCTCGGCCCTGCTCGCCGGCCTCGTCAACCAGAGCTCGGGATTCACCGCGGCCGGCGTCGTGCCCGGGCGGATGGGCAACCGCCACCCCAGCATCGCCCCCTACGAACTGCTGCGCTGCAGCGAGGGCGAGCTGGTCCTCGCGGTCGGCAACGACCGCCAGTTCGGCGCGCTCTGCGAGGCGCTCGGCACGCCGGAGCTCGCCACCGACACCCGCTTCGCCACCAATCCCGCCCGGGTCGAGAACCGCGACGAGCTGCGACGGCTGCTGGAGGCGGCGCTCGCCGCCCGCCCGGCAGGCGAGTGGGTCGAGCTGCTGCGGGCGCGCCGCGTCCCCGCCGGGGTCGTCAACGACGTCGGCGCCGCGTTCGCCTTCGCCGAGCGGATCGGCCTCGAACCGATCGCCGAGATCCCGCGCGAGGACGGCGACCCGGTCCGCCTGCCGCGCAGCCCGATCCGCCTCTCGAAGACGCCCCCGAACTATCGGCTGCCCCCGCCGCGGCTACCCTGACGCCGGTGCGCGTCCTCGTCGTCACCAACTTCATGCCCGACGCCGCGGCGCCGCAGCGCGGTCAATGGGTGCGGGACCAGGTCGACGAGATGCGCCGGCGCGGGGTCGAGGCCGATCTTTTCGCCTTTCCGCGCGGCCGCAACGAGTACCTGCCGGCGACCCGCCGCCTGCGGGCACTGCTGCGGCGCGAGCGCTTCGACCTCGTCCACGCCCACTACGGGCTGGCCGGCTGGGTGGCGAAGCTGGCCGGGGCGAAGCCGCTGGTCGTCACCTTCCACGGCACCGACGTCCGCCACCACCTCGTCGGCCACCTCTCGCGCCGCCTGGCGTGGCGGATCGACCTCGTCGCCGGTGTCTCGCGGGCGCTGTTCGAGGCCGAGGACGGGAGGCCCGGCTTGCCGGCGGTCCCCGGCTCGGCGGTCCTGCCCTGCGGTCCCGACCTAAGCCGATTCGAGCCCCTGCCGCGGGCGGAGGCGCGCCAACAGCTGGGCCTCGACCCCGAGGCGCGCTACCTCCTCTTCCCCGCCAACCCACAGCGGCCGGAGAAGCGTCACGACCGCGCCGCCGAAGTCGCGGCGGCCTGCGGCGCCGACCTCCTCACCGGCGGCTCGATCGAGCCGGAGCGGATGCCGCTCTGGATCAACGCCGCCAACGCGGTCCTCGTCACCTCCGATTACGAGGGGTTCGGGATGGCGGCGGTCGAGGCGCTCGCCTGCGAGGTGCCGGTCCTCTCCACCCCGGTCGGGATCGCCCCCTACGCCCTGCGCGGAATCGACGGCTGCCTCTGCGCGCCGTTCGAGGCCGACACCTGGGCGACGGCCGCGCAGCGCCACCTGGAGGCCGCCGATCCGCGGGTCGCAGGCTCCTCCCGGGCGGCGACCCTGTCGGCGGCGGCGATGGCGGAGCGGGTGATCGTCGCGTACGACGCGGTGACCGGGGCAGTAATAGATTGAGATGCGATGAGCGCTGAATCGGGAGCCGGTGGCGACAACCTCGAGCAGCAGATCCGCGAGGCGGAGCGGCGGCTGGAGGAGGCAGCGACCCTGGCAGCCGAGGCCGAGAAGCGGGCCGAAGAGGAGATCAAGGCGCTGGAAGCCGATCTCGAGCGCGAGCGCAGCGAGAAGGAGAAGGCCCTGGCTGGCGCCGAGGAGCGGCTGAACGAGATCGAGGCCCAGGTCGCGGCCGCCGAGAAGCGGGTCGAAGCCGCCGAGCGGCGCGCCGACATCGCCGAGGAGACCGTCGCCGACGAGCTGGCGCGTGCCCGCGACTCCGCCGCCGGCTGGCTGCAGGGTCAGCTCGACACCCTGCGCCGAGAGGCTGAGGGGCGATAGCCGCAGCAACGGAGTTCGACGTCGCCGTGGTCGGCGGCGGCGCCGCCGGACTGTGGAGTGCGCTGCGGGCAGCCGAGCTCGGCGCCCGCGTCTGCCTCGTCTCCCGCACCCCGCTCTCGAAGAGCGCCAGCTACTGGGCCCAGGGCGGCCTGGCGGCGGCGCTCGAACCCGAGGACTCGCCCGCCCTGCATGCCGCCGACACGATCGCCGCCGGCCGCGGCCTCTGCCGGACCGCGGCGGTGCGGGTGCTGGTCGACGAGGCGCCGGCGATGGTCCGCGACCTCGTCGCCCGCGGGGTCGTCTTCGATGTCGACCACGAGGGACGGCTGGCGCTGGGGCTCGAGGGCGGCCATGCCCACCGTCGCATCGTCCACGCTGGCGGCAGCCAGACCGGCTACGAGCTGACCTCGAAGCTCGCGGCGATGGTCGCCGCACAGGAGCGGATCGAGGTGATGGAGCAGGCCTCGGCCCTGGCTCTTTGGAGCGACGCCGAGCGCTGCCATGGGGTCGTCACCGACACCGGGCTGGTGGCCGCGGTGGCGACGATCCTCGCCACCGGCGGCGCCGCCGCGCTGTGGCGGCGGACGACCAACCCGCGCGGGGCAATCGGCGCCGGGCCGGTGCTCGCCTCGCACGCCGGGGCCGACCTCGCCGACCTCGAGTTCTGCCAGTTCCACCCGACCGCGCTGGCGCTGCCGGGGACTCCACACGACGGCGCCCTGATCACCGAGGCGGTACGCGGCGAGGGGGCGAAGCTGCTCGGTGCCGGCGGCGGGCGCTTCACCGACGAGCTCGCCCCCCGGGACGCGGTGACCGCGGCGATCCTCGACCAGATGCGGCACGACGGCACCGCCGCGGTCGAGCTCGACCTGCGCGAGATCGACCCCGCCCGCTTCCCGAACGTCTTCGCCTCGCTCGCCAAGGCCGGGCTCGACCCGCACAGCCGGCCGGTGCCGGTCTCCCCGGCCGCCCACTACACGATGGGCGGGATCGTGGTCGACGTCGACGGCCGCTCCTCCCTCCCGGGTCTCTACGCCGTCGGCGAGTGCTCCTGCACCGGCCTGCACGGCGCCAACCGGCTCGCCTCGAACTCGCTCAGCGAGTGCTTCGTCTTCGGCAACCGCGCCGCGGCGGCGGCGCTCGGCGAGGAGCGGGCGGCGCAGCCGTCCGAGCCGCCAGAGTGGCGCTTCGACCCGCCCGGCGACGAGACCCGGGACGCGGTCTGGCGCTACGCCGGGCCGACCCGAAACCCGGATGACCTGGCGCGGCTGATCTCCAACCCCTACCTGCTGGCGCGGGCGATCGGCGCCAGCGCCCTCGACCGGCGCGAGTCGCGCGGCGGCCACCTGCGCCGCGACTGCCCGGAGACCGACCCGGCCCTGGACGGCATCCACGTGGTCGTCGCTCCCGACGGGACGGTGCTTGAGGAGAAATGGGACTGATCCGGACGCAGTTGTCCCCGGTATGCGGGGACAACTGCGTCCAGTAGCTTCGGGCCATGCTCTTGGGAGTGGACGTAGGCGGAACCTTCACCGACGCCGTCCTGCTCGACGGCGGCGCAGTCCACACCGCCAAGGTGCCGACCACGCCGCGGGAGGAGTCGGTCGGGGTGATGCGGGCGGTGGAGGCGGTGCTGGAGCGGGCCGGCGCCAGGGCCGGCGAGGTCGAGCTCTTCGCCCACGGGATGACGGTCGGCACCAACGCTCTGCTCGAGGAGCGCGGCGCGCGCACCGCGCTGATCGCCACCGAGGGCTTCGCCGACCTGCTGGAGATCGGCCGCCAGGACCGGCCCGAGCTGTACCGCCTCTGCAGCCCGAAGCCGGCGCCGCTGGTCGAGCCGGAGCTGAAGTTCGAGGCGGCGGAGCGGACCGGCCCCGGCGGCATCGTCGAGCCGCTCGGCGAGGACGAGCCGGAGCGGCTGGCGGCGGCGATCGAGGCGAGCGGGGCCGAGGCGGTCGCCGTCTGCCTGCTCTTCTCCTACCTCGACCCCGGTCACGAGGAGGCGATCGCCGCGCACCTGCGCGAGCGCCTGCCCGGCGTCCACGTCTCCGCCTCGCACGAGGTTCTGCCCCGCTTGCGCGAGTACGAGCGCTGCTCGACCACGGTGATCGACGCCTACCTCGGCCCGCTGCTCGGCCGCTACCTCGGCCGGCTCGGGCAGGCCGCATCGGAGGCCGGCCTGCCGCAGCCGCTGGTGATGCGCTCCTCCGGCGGGGTCGCCCCGGCCGAAGAGGCGGCGCGGGCGGGCGCCTGGAGCGTCCTCTCCGGCCCGGCTGGCGGTGCGGTCGGCGCCGGCCTCCTGGCCCAGGTCAGCGGCGACGGCGACGCCCTCGGTTTCGACATGGGCGGAACCTCCTGCGACGTCTGCGTCGTCGAGGGAGGCGAGGTGCGCCGCACCGACTCCCGCGAGATCGGCGGCCGCCCGATCCAGCTGCCGATGGTCGACGTCCACACGGTCGGCGCCGGCGGCGGCTCGATCGGCTGGCGCGACAGCGGCGGCGCCCTCCGCGTCGGACCGCAGTCGGCCGGCGCCGACCCTGGGCCCGCCTGTTACGGCCGCGGCGGCTCCGAGCCGACGGTCACCGACGCCTACCTCCTGCTCGGCCGCCTCGCCGGCGACTCGCAGCTGGCGGGCGGCGTCGAGCTCGACGCCGAGGCGGCGGAGCGGGCGGTCGCCGAACTGGGGCGCTCGCTCGGTCTCGACCCGCTGGAGACGGCGAGCGGCATCCTCCGCGTCGCCAACCAGGAGATGGTGCGGGCGCTGCGGGTGGTCACCGTCGAGCGCGGCGTCGACCCGCGCCGGTTCGCGCTGCTCCCCTTCGGCGGCGCCGGGCCGATGCACGCGGCGGCGATCGCGGCGGAGCTGGGGATCGAGACGATCCTCTGCCCGCGCGCCGGCGGCGTCCTCTCGGCGCTCGGGCTCTGCGCCTCGGAGCGCCGCCGCGACACCGCCCGCACCGTGATGCTGAGCGGCGCCGAGCTGAGCGCCGAGCGCATTGCGGCCGAGGTCGCGGAGCTGGTCGTAGGGACCGGCGCCGGATTGGAGGAGGAGGCCGAGACCCGGGTCATCTACAAACTGCGCTACGCCGGCCAGGCCTTTGAGCTGCCAGTGCCCGGCCCGGTCGATCCCGACCCAGGCGAGCTGATCGCCGGCTTCGAGCGCGCCCACGAGGAGCGCTACGGCCACCGCGACCCCGACGGCGAGGTGGTCCTGGTCGACGTCGAGCTGGCGCTGGTCGTCCCCGGCCCGGCGCCGCGGCCGGTTGCGGCAGAGGAGGGCGCAGTCGAGCGCGGCACCCGCCGCGTCCGCTTCGACGACGAATGGGTCGAGACCCCGGTCCTGCGCGGCGAGCCAGTTGCCGGCACCGAAGCCGAGGGCCCGGTCGTCTTCGAGCTGCCCGATGCGACCTTCGTCCTGCCGCCGCGATGGACCGCACGCGTTGACGAGCACGGCACGATCGTGGGGCAATGGATCCGATAACCCTCCAGGTATTGATCGGCGGCCTGCGCGCGGCATGCGACGAGATGGGCGCGACCCTGATCCGCTCCGCCTACTCGGCCAACATCAAGGAGCGCCACGACTGCTCGACCGCGCTCTTCGACCCCGCCGGCGAGCTGGTGATGCAGGCGGAGCACATTCCCGTCCACCTCGGCTCGATGCCCGACGCGGTCGCCGCCGTCCTCGGCGAGCAGCACCGGCCCGGCCGCAACTGGATCCTCAACGACCCCTACCGGGGCGGCACCCACCTGCCGGACATCACCCTGATCTCCCCGGTCTTCGCCGGCGAGGAGCTGCTCGGCTTCGCCGCCAGCCGCGCCCACCACGCCGACGTTGGCGGGCCGACCCCCGGTTCGATGCCCGCCTTCTCCCGCAGCCTGGAGGAGGAGGGCGTGGTGATACCGCCGACGGTCGCCGACGCCGCGACCCTCACCGCCCTCGCCGCCCGGATGCGGGCGCCGAACCAGCGCCTCGCCGACCTCCGCGCCCAGCAGGCCGCCAACCGGGTGGGCGCGACGCGCCTGCTGGAGCTGCACCAGCGCCTCGGCGGCGAGGCCCTGGGAGACGGTATGGCCGAGATCCTCGCCTACAGCGAGCGCCGCACCCGCGCCGCCCTCGCCGAGCTTCCCGACGGCACCTACCGGGCCGAGGACGTGCTCGAAGGCGACTGGAACGGCGCCGAGCGCGACCTCCACCTACGGCTCGAGGCAACGATCGCCGGCGACTCGCTCCGCCTCGACTTCACCGGCACCGAGGAGCAGGTCGACGGCAACCTCAACTGCCCCCTCTCGGTGACCAAATCGGCCGCCTTCTTCGCCGTCCGCGTCCTCACCGACCCCGATGCACCCCCCTCGGCCGGCGCCCACCGCCCGGTCGAGGTCCTCGCTCCAGCGGGGTCGCTGCTGAACGCCCGCCACCCGGCCGCCGTCGCCGCCGGCAACGTCGAGACCTCCAGCCGGGTCGCCGACCTCGTCCTCGCCGCCCTCTCGCAGGCCAGGCCGGGACCGGCCCAGGGACAGGGGACGATGAACAACCTGACCCTCGCCAGCGACGACTTCACCTACTACGAGACCCTCGGCGGCGGTCAGGGCGCCTGTCCCGACGCCGATGGCCCCAGCGCCGTCCAC
This sequence comes from Solirubrobacterales bacterium, assembly GCA_045805745.1. GTDB lineage: Bacteria > Actinomycetota > Thermoleophilia > Solirubrobacterales > 70-9 > VAYN01. The sequence continues at coordinate 12,784 of JBJMKP010000001.1, read as the reverse complement.
GTGGCGATGTCGAACACCCTGAACACCCCGGTCGAGGCGCTGGAGACCGAGTTCCCGGTTCGAGTCCGGCAGCTCTCGCTGCGCCAGGGCAGCGGCGGGAACGGCACCCACCGCGGCGGCGAGGGGCTGATTCGCGAGCTGGAAGCCCTGGTGCCGATGCGTTTCAGCCTGATCGCCGAGCGCCGGCGGCACCGGCCCCGAGGCAGCGGCGGGGGCGGGAGCGGAGCGGCTGGCGCCAACCTCTTGAACGGCTCCAGGCTGCCGTCCAAGGCAGACGGCGAGTTGCGCCCGGGAGACCGCCTGCGGGTCGAAACTCCGGGGGGTGGCGGGTGGAGTTAAGTCACATTTCGCAAATTTCCCGGTTTTTTAGTTGAGATTTCGCCGCACTCCTCTAGAATGCGCGCCCCGGGCGGGCCTGAAACTGCCTCGGCAGGCTCTGTGGCAACGGCCAGCCCCCTGGAACTACGAACTTTCTTCGCTGGAATCACTTTCAATGCCGATCGCTCTCAAGGAATGGGCTGTAACGGTCCGCGCTCTCGCGGAGGGCGAGCAGCTGCTCACGCTGCGCAAGGGCGGCATCCGTGAGGAGAACAAGCACTTCGAGCTCGAGCACGAGCGGTTCTTCCTCTACCCGACCTTCGACCACCAGCGGAACAACCTGGTCCGCGAATCCCACCACCCGGAGCTGCGCCGCGCGCTTGAGGAGGGTGTCTGGCCCGACGAGGAGCCGCCGCCGAAAGCGCTGCTCCAGGACGGCGGCATCCCCCAGCCCGACCGCGTTCGCCTGCGCGCCTGGGCCGAGGTCGTCGACCACGTCACGATCAACGACCGCCGCAGCCTCGACGCTCTTTCCCCCTACTACATCTGGACCCCGGACTACGCCGAAAAGCGGCTGGCCTGGAAGCGCCGGCACCCGCTGCACGTGCTGCTGCTGCGGGTCCACCGGATCCCGCGCCCGGTAACGGTTCGTGTTCGCGACGAGTACCACGGCTGCCGCTCCTGGGTCGAGATCGACCGTGAACTGCCCTTCGAGGGCACCCCGGTGATGGCCGACGAAGAGTTCGACCGTGCCCGCGAAGAGATTCGCGACCGTGCGGGCGCCGGCGAGCCGGCGCTCGTCTAGCCAACCTCTCGCCTCGCTAGCCTCGCCTCGATGAGCTGGGTCGAGACCGAGTCGCTGTCGTTCACCGCGCGCCACGACTCCGACGATTCGGCCTTCGCAGAGCGAACGCTGGACCGACTGGAGCACCTGCGGCTGCGGCTCGAAGACCGCTTCGAGACGGTGCCCGAGGAGGTGACGGTCGTCATCCACACCAATCCGCTGTGGCTGACGGCGGCCCACCCCTTCCTCCCCGCCGCCCGCTGGTCGGCGGCCCCCGCCGGGCGCCGCTACCTCGCCGGCTGGCCGATGTCGACCGAGCTGCACGTGCTCAACGACCCCCACATGGAAAAGCGCGCCGCTGGCGACGACTCCTACGAAGCCCTGCGCGGCACCGCCGAGCGGCTCTACGCGCAGCTGGTGATCGCCTCCAACAACACCGCCCTCCCCCCTTCCTGGACCCCGCGACGCTTCGCCCGCTACCTGCGCTGGGCCTGGCTGGTCGAAGGCGGCGCCCAGTACTTCTCCCGCCAGGTCGGCCTCTACCGCGCCGCGACGATCCGCCGCCTGCGCGAGAGCGCCAGCCCCACCTTCCCCCCCTCGCGGCGCGACGCGGTGATCCTCGGCGGCACGATCTTCGACCTGCTGGAGAACGAACGCGGCCCCGAGGCCTGCGAGCGCCTGGTCGCCAAACTGCTGCCCCAGGGTCCCGACGTCCAGCTCGAAGACGCCTTCGACGCCCGCTTCCGCGAGATCGAGGACGCCTGGCGCGACTACCTGCGCGAGATGGTCCGCGGTCCGGTCGCGGTCTGAGCCGGGTCAGAGAACACGAAAGAGCATCCAGATGGCGAAGACCAGGGCTAGCGTCAAGAACGACCAGAAAAAGGCCCGGGCATAGCCGCCGATCAGCCCGTAGTTGCGTGGCCCGCGCCCACCCTGGGCGTTTTCGAGATATTCGGCGTTGACGGGTTCCGGCGGAGGTCCTTCGGCCTTCGCGGCTTCTACCAGCACCTTGGCTCGCTCGGCCCGCTCGGCGTGCACCATCACCCGGCGCGCTCCGCCCCCAGGATTCATCAGGCCGTAGCCCACCTGGGGCCCGCTCGGAGACACCTGCTGCTGGATGCTCGGAATCCCGTGCTCGTCGAGCAAGGCTCGAATCATCTCCGCCTCGAACTCGTCCCCGACAAACGCCACCTCGACCAGATCGCTCACCGAATCTCCTAGCTCAGCTGGTAGAGCACCCAGAGGAGCAGGCAGCCGGCGAGCACCGCGGCCACGACCCAGAACGCCAGCCGCGCCGGCGAGGTGACGCCGGTTTCGCCGCGGGCCAGGCGGCGTTCCTGCTCCAGCTCGGTGACCTCGTCGGCTTCGTCCTCGACCAGCACGTCGGCCAGGACCTGGCGCGCCTTCTGGGCCTGAGCGGAGGCGACATAGACGTCGCGCGGGCCGCTGGGGAGGAAGTCGGGGTTGTCGAAACCGGCGCTCCGTTTCAGCATCGAGGGGATGCCGGCCTCCGAGAGCAGGCCCTGCAGCATCTCGCCTTCGATCTGGTTGCGGGCGAAAGCGATCTTGACCATCGGCCCACCGCCGCCACCGCCTCCACCGCCACCCTCGTCACCGCCTCCGCCGGGACCACCGCCGCCGTGGGCGCCCCGCTGGTGCCCGCTCGGGGGCTTCCTATGCGACGTCGAGATCGACATCGGCGATCTTCAGGTCGGCGAGGTCGAAGGCCTTGACGTCGGGCGCCTCTTCGTTCTCCAGGGAAACGATCACGTAGACCTGTTCGGGCCAGGCGACCGCCTGGTTGACGTCGGTCTGCGAGGGATAGGCGGCGCTGCGGGTGTGCGAGTGGTAGATCCCGATCAGCTCGTCCCCCGCCCCTTCGATCGTTTTCAGTGCGTCGAACTGGGCCTGTGGGTCCATCTCGTAGCGCAGCGGGCTGGCGGCGGCGTTCTCGACGCGCACCACGCTGGTTGCCTCGCCGTCGCGGCCGCCGATCATCCCGCAGCACTCGTTCGGCAGATCCTCGCGCGCGTGCGCGACCATCTCGTCGACCAGATCCTGAGAGATCTTCATCGACCGCAGCTCGCCGCCGACTACCACCAGACGGTGGAGTCGAGGTTTTCGATCTCCTCGATCGGCTTCGTGTAGACGCCGGAGGAGAGGTACTTCCAGCCGTCGTCGGGGATCAGGAAGACGACGTTGCCGGACTCCAGCTCGCTGGCGATGCGGTAGGCGATGTAGGCGATCGCGCCGCCGGAGACACCGGAGAAGACGCCCTCTTCGTCGAGGAGTTTCTTGGTCCAGACGATCGCGTCGCGGTTGGAGACCATGATCTTGCGGTCGAAGAGGCCGATGTCAATGATCGGCGGAATGAAGCCGTCGTCGAGGGAGCGCAACCCCTGGACGAGCTCGCCCTGCATCGGCTCGGCGGCAACGATCAGCGTCTCCGGGTTGGCCTCCTTGAGGCGCCGGCCGTTGCCCATCAGGGTGCCGCCGGTGCCGAGGCCGCCGACGAAGGCGGTCACCTCGTCCAGCTCTTCGAGGATCTCGACCGCGGTGCCGTTGTAGTGGGCAAGCGGGTTGGCCTCGTTGCCGTACTGGTAGGGCATGTAGAAGCTCGAGTCCTGGGCCATCTCCAGCGCCACCTCGACCGCGCCGTTGGAGCCCTTCGATCCCTCGGAGTAGACGATCTCCGCCCCGTACATGCGCAGCAGCTGGGTCCGCTCCTCGGTGACGTTGTCGGGCATCACCACCTTCAGCGGGTAACCCTTGCGGCGGCAGATCATCGCCAGGGCGATGCCGGTGTTGCCCGAGGTCGGTTCGAGGATCGTGTGGCCGGGCTCGATCGCGCCCTCGGCCTCCGCCGCCTCGATCATCGACTTGGCGACCCGGTCCTTGACCGACCCGGTCGGGTTGTGCCCCTCGAGCTTGGCGTAGATGCGGACGTCGGGCTTCGGCGAGAGCCGCGGCAACTCGACCAGAGGCGTATTGCCGATCGACTCGACCACGTTGCCGAATCGGCCCCCGCAGGGTTTGTTGAGTAGTTGCTCGTCCGCCATTTCGCCGCCCGTTACTTCAGAAAGTGTAGCGAGGGCCTGGCAACCATCGAGGCAGGATTAGAAAGACCTCCTATTGGAGAGATTAGGCACAGCCGGTATACCTATCGGCGTCTGTCCATCTTCGAACGGAGGAACTCGATGAGATCGACCCGGCTGACCGCCTTGTTCGCGGTCTTCCTTCTGGCAATCACGGCGCTGGTCGTGGCGGGCTGCGGCAGCAGCAGCGACACCACCGGCAGCAGCAGCGGCGCTGGGAGCGGCGGCGAACCGCTGACCGTCGGCTCCGACATCCCCTATCCCCCGTTCGAGCAGGGGAAATCCCCGAACTACGAAGGCTTCGACATCGAACTTATGGAAGCGATCGGGGAAAAGATCGGCCGCACGCCCGAATTCCAGGACACCTCGTTCGAAACGATCTTCCGCGACGTCGGCCAAGGCAAGTTCGAAGCGGTGATCTCGGCCGCGACGATCACCGAAGAACGCGAAAAAGAAGTGGCCTTCTCCGATCCCTACTACCTCTCCGAACAGGCGATCCTGGTTCAGGAAGGCAGCGACGTCGGCGGCATCGAAGATCTCGCCGGCAAGACCGTCGGCGCCCAGCAGGGGACCACGGGTCTCGAACTCGGCAAGGAAAAAGCCGACGCGGGCGAACTGCGCCCCTACCCCGAAGGGCCCGACGCGATCAACGCTCTCAAGGCGGGAACCGTCGAAGCCGTGATCATCGACGCCCCGGTGGCTCAAAACGCGGTGGAAGAAGAAGGCGGCGTCGAAATCTCCGAAAAAGTCCCGACCGAAGAAACCTACGGAATCGCGGTCGCCAAGGACAACACGGAACTGCTGAAGGAAATCAACAAGGGCCTCGAAGAAGTGATTTCCGACGGCACCTACAAAACGATCTACGAAAAGTGGTTCCATCTCGAACCGCCGAAAGAATTCCTCGGCTAGGCCGACCTGAGCAAGGGGGCGCCGGCAGCGGCGCCCCCTTTGCGTTTTCAGACCCGATCGGGAACCAACGATGAGTCAGTTCTTCAACCAGTACTTCAACTTCGACGTGATGCGGGAACACTTCGGGGAAGTATTCGTCGGCTTCCTGCAGAACCTCCTGGTCTTTGCCGTGGCGGCGGTGCTGGCGCTCGCCCTGGGGCTCTTCTTGGCCCTGCTGCGACAGCTGCCGGGGAAGAAACTGATGCCGATCCGGTTCTTGACGATCGCCTATATCGACTTCTTCCGCGCGGTCCCGATCCTGATCATCATCCTGATGATCTCCGGCGGTGTCCCCTTCCTCAGCTTCCTCCCCCAGGAAGTTCGCATCCCCCACTGGTTCGGCCGGCCCGACCCCTTCTGGTACGGCGTCGCCGCTCTGGTGATCGTCTACGGAGCCTTCTCTGCAGAGGTCTACCGGGCTGGCATCGAAGCCGTGCCTCGCGGCCAGATGGAGGCGGCGCGCTCACTCGGCATGAGCCACTTCCAGGCGATGCGCTACGTCGTCGTGCCCCAGGGAGTGACCAAGATCCCGGCGCCGATGCTGAACGAACTCATCTCCCTGCTGAAGGACACGACCCTGGTCAGCGTCATCGCTCTGAGCGAGTCGGTGCTGGTCAGCCGCGAAGTGCTCTCCGAACGACTGAACAGCTCCTCACTGACCCTGACCGCCATTTTCTTCGTGATCATCATCCTGCCCCTGGCCCGAGTCGTCGACAAACTGATCGCCCGCCAGCAGCTGAAAGTCACCCGCGGCTCACACATCGAGGTGGCCTGAGCCATGGCCGAGCCGCTCCTGAAGCTGCGCGGAGTCCAAAAGCGCTTCGGCGAGCTCGAGGTGCTGAAGGGAATCGACCTGGACGTGCAGCGCGGCGAAGTCGTCTGCATCCTCGGCCCCAGCGGCTCAGGCAAGAGCACGCTGCTGCGTTGCGTCAACCTCCTCGAGCCACCCGAGGACGGAGAGATCCTGCTCGAGAGCCAGGACATCTGCAAGGGACCGGGATCGGGAACCGGCGAGCAGAGCTGGAACCTCGACTTCGTTCGCCAGCGGGTCGGGATGGTCTTCCAGCAGTTCAACCTCTTCCCTCACAAGACGGTGCTGGAAAACGTGACGATGGCGCCGGAAAAGGTTCTCGGTCAGTCCTCGAGCGAGGCCCGGGAGAAGGGCAAGGCCCTGCTGGAGCGCGTCGGCCTCGGCGACAAACTGGCCCAGTATCCGGAACGGCTCTCCGGCGGTCAGCAGCAGCGGGTCGCGATCGCCAGGGCGCTGGCGATGGAACCCCACGTGATGCTTTTCGACGAGGTGACCAGCGCCCTCGATCCTGAGCTGGTCAAAGAGGTGCTCGACACGATGCGCGAGCTCGCCTCGGAAGGGATGACGATGCTCGTCGTCACCCACGAGATGGGATTCGCCAGGGAGGTCGGTGACCAGGTCGTGTTCATGGACGGAGGCGTGATCGTCGAGCAGGGCAAGCCGGCCGAGATCCTCGACGGGCCCCGTGAGGAGCGGACGAAACAGTTCCTCGGCCTGGTGCTCGAGCGCTGAGCGCTAGGAAACGCCGCCGGCCATTGCCGGCAGAATGACGACGGTGTCGCCGTCTTTGACCGCGGTCTCGAGCCCCTGCAGGACCCGGACGTCCTCGTCGTTGAGGTAGACGTTGACGTAGCGGTTCAGCTCGCCGTCCTCGCCGAACAGCTGGGCCGCGGTGTCGGGGAACTCGCCGGTCAGCGAGCGCAGGACCTCACCGACGTCGGTGCCGCCGGCCTCGACCTCGGTCTGGCCGCCGGTTTTCTGGCGCAGCACTGGTGGGATGCGGACGGTCGCCATGGGGTCGGTGATCCTACCTAGGAGATCGACTGACGGTCGCCGCCGGCGCCGGCGCAGAAGGCGTCGTAGTCGGGGAACTGGCCCATCTCCGACTCCGGGATCTCCTCGGCGTGCTCGCCGCAGATCGGGCAGTCGGGGTCGCGGCGAACCTTCAGCTCAGTGAAGCGGGTACCGAGCGCCTCGTAGAGGAGCAGGCGGCCGATCAGCGGTTCGCCGGCGCCGAGCACCAGCTTGATCACCTCGTTGGCCTGCAGGGTGCCCATCGTCCCGGCCATCACCCCGAGCACCCCGTTGGCGGAGCAGCTCGGCGCCAGCTCGGCCGGCGGCGGGGTCGGGTAGAGGCAGCGGTAGCAGGGGCCCTCGTAGGGGACGAAGGTCGAGATCTGCCCGTCGAAGCCGAGGATCGAGGCGGAGACGACCGGCTTGCGCAGCCGCACCGAGGCGTCGTTCAGCAGGTAGCGGGTGGGGAAGTTGTCGGCGCCGTCGACGACAATGTCGTAGTCCTTCATCACCTCGAGGATGTTGCTCGCGTCGAGGCGACCGTTGTGCTCGACCACCTTGACGTCGGGGTTCAGCCCTTCGATGAAGATCCGGGCCGAGGCGGTCTTCGCCATCCCGATCCGTTCGGTGTTGTGGATCACCTGGCGCTGCAGGTTTGAGGCGTCGACCACGTCGTCGTCGACGAGCCCGATCGTCCCGACGCCGGCGGCGGCGAGGTAGAGCGCGGTCGGGGCGCCAAGCCCGCCGGCGCCGAGCAGCAGCACCTTTGCGTTCAGCAGCTTCACCTGGCCGTCGACCCCGACCTCGGGCAGCAGGGTGTGGCGCGAGTAGCGCTCGCGCTGCTCGGGGGTCATGCCGTGGGCGGCGACGACCGGGAGGCCCTGCTCCTGCCACTCGAGGATGCCGCCGCTCATCGAGGCGACGTTCTCGTAGCCGAGCCGCTGCATCTGGGCGGCGGCGATGGCGGAGCGATTGCCGGAGCGGCAGTAGAGGATCGTGCGGGCCGACTTGTCCGGCGCGGCGGCGGCGATCTCGTCGCCGAGCAGCCCGGGCGGGACCAGCCTGCCGCCCTCGAGATGGGCCTCCTGGTACTCGTGCGGCTCGCGCGTGTCGATCAGGACAACGTCGCCGCCGTTGATCTCCTCGGCAGCCTCAAAGGGTTCGATCTCCTCGATCGTCTGAACGCGCGTCGTGTCGATGGCCATGAAGTAAATCCCCTAATCCGGATCAGCTTTTACTTCAAAAAGTATAGCGAGTGATGGCCATTGCGCCAAAGAACGGAAAGCGGCCCCGGGCAAAGGGCCCCGGAGCCGCTTTCCATCAATCGTGAAACTGCCTGCGTTTGCTGTCTAGAGGGTCGGGCGCATCTGGCGCAGGCGGCGGACCCGCTCCTCGATCGGGGGGTGGGTCGAGAAGAGGCCAGCGATGCCCTTGCCCTTGAAGGGCTTGACGATGTAGAGGGGCTCGGCCGCCTGATTGACTTCCATCGGCATCGCTTCCGCGCCCTGCTCGAGGCGCAGCAGCGCGCTCGCCAGCGACTCCGGGTTGCCGCAGATTTCGGCCCCGCCGGCGTCGGCCGCGAACTCGCGCTGGCGCGAGATCGAGAGCTGGATGATGCTCGCCGCGATCGGGGCGAGGATGACCATCGCCAGGGCCGAGACGAGGCTCAGCGGAGAGTTGTCGTCGTTGCCGAACCACATCAGCATGTAGGCGAGGTAGGTGATCGCCGCGCCGATCGCCGAGGCGACCGACTGGATCAGGATGTCGCGGTTGCGGATGTGGGTGAGCTCGTGGGCGAGGACGCCGCGCAGCTCGTCCTCGGAGAGCAGCTTGGTGATCCCGCGGGTCACCGCCACCGCCGAGTGCTTCGGGTTGCGGCCGGTGGCGAAGGCGTTGGGCTGGTCCTGGGGGATCATGTAGAGCCGCGGCATCGGCAGGCCGGCGCGGGTCGTCAGTTCGCGAACAATCTGGTAGAGCCGCGGTGCTTCCGACTCGTCAATCGGCTGCGCCCGGCTCATTTTCAGCGCCATTTTGTCGCTGAAGAAGTAGCTGAAGAAGTTGATCGCCAGGGCCATGAGGAGGAACAGGCCCGCGGTCTGGGCACCGCCGATCAGGGCGCCGATCACGACCAGCAGGCCGCCGAGGCTGGCCATCAGGATCGTGGTCCGCAGGGTCGCGCCCCAGGTGGATTGCTTGGTGGTGGTCATCGAGTTGGTCGCTCCTCAGAGTTGGGTCGGGTCGCCGATTATCCGCCGATGGGGCGAAGTCTCCTATAGGTGGAATCCCCCTTTCGGAGGGGGAGCGACCCCTAGGCTTCGGCCATGACCTTGCTGGTGATCGGGCTCTGCCTCATCGTCCTGGCCCTGACGCTCGCCCTGGTTCGCGAGCGCCGGCGCCTGCGGCCGCTCGAGGACCTGGTCGAGGCGATGGAGAAGGTCGACCTCTCCAGCCCCCGCCCCCTCCTCCCCGCTTCGATCGACGGCGTCGCCGAGACCGAGGAGGTCGAGCGGATCGAGCTCGCCTTCCTGCGGATGATGCGGCGGCTGGAAGCCGAGCGCCGGCGCGCCGGCTCGGCGGCCCTGCACGCGCAGGAGGAGGAGCGGGCGCGGGTCGCCCGCGATCTGCACGACGAGGTCAACCAGTCGCTGACCGGCCTGCTGCTGCGGCTGGAGGCGGCGCGCGAAGCGGCCCCGCCGTCGCTGGAGGGCGAACTGGCCGAGACCAAGGCGCTGGCCAACCAGGCGATGAACGAGCTTCTCTCCCTCGCCCGCCAGCTGCGCCCCACCGCCCTCGACGACCTCGGGCTGGCGGCGGCGATCGGCGGGCAGGTCGAGCAGCTGGGGCGCAGCGAGATCGACGCCCAGCTGAACGTCGAGGGCGACTTCTCCGACCTCGGCGACGACCAGCAGCTGGTCGTCTACCGGGTCGCCCAGGAGGCGCTCAACAACGCCGCCCGCCACAGCGAGGCCGGCCGGGTCGAGGTGAGGCTGCGCCGCGACGCCGGCGTCGGCGTCGTCCTCGAAGTCAGCGACGACGGCCGCGGCTTCGCCTTCGACGAGTCCGAGCGCGGCCTCGGGATCGGCGGCATGCGCGAGCGCGCCCTGCTGGTCGGTGCCGAGCTGACGATCGAGTCGCGCCCCGGCGCCGGTACCACGGTGCGGCTTGTGGTGCCAGAGCAACTTGGGGAACTCTGACGAATCCGAAGGAAACGCTGTATCCTCAAGTCCATGTACGGCGGCGGATCAACTAATGCGCCCGTAGACTCGAAGTCCTGACGTCTAGGCACGCCTAACTCGGCATATATCGCGACTTCCTGGGACCAAGGCTAAATGCCGCAATCATTCAGGGAGGCGTTTGACATTGTTGTCGGCAACCCTGCCGGAATAGCTGTCGCCCTCCTGAGCTTCGCCGGGGTTGTTGTTGGAACGTTTGTCGATCCCGTTGCTGGAGCCATTGCGACCGCTGCGCTCTTGGTCGCTTTGGTCGCTGTCTTCATATTTGCGCTCCGACAGCGGGCTCTCTTCACGGGTCCCTACCGGGTCCTCGAGGAGACTCTCACCTGGGAGTTCGAGGATTCAGACGGACACAAGGCAAAGCTCATCAAGAACCAAAAGGTCCGCTTCAACTACTTGGCGATTGCTCACATCGAGCTAGCTTCGGGAGATGGCGAATTGTTCGCGGACTTCCAATGCAGCTTCGGACACCCGGTCAGGGACGGCAAACTCCCGAATGCAAACGAAGACGGGGTGCTGAAGATCGCGGACAACTCTGGCGTCCTCATACTGCTCGACCCGCGGATGGCAAGGGACGAGGAGGCCACCCTCGAGTCCACACGTACGGTGATCGACGGCTTCAAGGGAAGAGACGAGTGGATCGTGCATCAAGCGGCAGTTCCGAGCAAGAAGACGACGCTGAAGGTTCTTTTTCCCAGCGGGAGGACCGTTGAGCACGTTCGGATCGAAGGGCCAAGGGCCCACAGCGAGCGAGCCCCAAAGAAGAGTGAGCTGATGCAAGAGGGATCTCGGTACGTCCTGTCTATTGGGCCGCGCTCCTATAAGGCAGGTCAGTCCGTCAAGGTTCGCTGGCGGTGGTAGTGGGGCGAAGCCCCGCGGGAGTAGGTCACATTCTGCTGCGAGAATCGACGCGATGAGGGTCCTGATCGCAGACGACCACGGCATCGTCCGCTCCGGCTTACGGCTGCTGCTGGAGCGCCAACCGGACATCGAGGTGGTCGCCGAGGCCGGCGACGGGGCCGAGGCGCGGGAGCTAGCGGTGCGCGAGCGGCCCGACCTGGCAATCCTCGACGTGAAAATGCCGAAGCTGACCGGGCTACAGGCGACGCGGGAGATCAAGCAGCAGGCGCCGGAGGTCGCGGTCCTGATCCTCTCCATGCACGACGACGAGCGCTACCTGTTCGAGGCGCTGAAAGCCGGTGCCTCGGGTTACGTCCTCAAGGCCCAGGCTGACACCGACCTGCTGGCAGCGATTCGCGCGGTCGAGCGCGGCGAGCCGTTCCTCACTCCCGAGGCGCAGCGGACCCTGATCAAGGACGTGCTCGAGCGCGGCTCCAGCGGCGAGGAGGAGCTGACCCCGCGTGAGGAGGAGATCGTCAAGCTGGTCGCCGAGGCGCACACGACGAGGGAGATCGCCGAGGTCCTCCATCTCTCCGAGAAGACGGTCGAGAACCACCGCGCCAACGCGATGCGCAAGCTCGGGATGCGCGATCGGGTCGAGCTCGTTCGCTACGCGATCCGCCGCGGCCTGATCGAGCCATAACCGACCTCTTCAGTAGGATTTGAATCGATGCTGTTTTCGACCAAAGCCGAGTACGGAGTTCGCCTGATGGTCGAGCTGGGCCGCCAGCCCGGTTCGCAACCCGTCAGCCTGGGCTCCGTCGCCGAAGCGGAGAACCTGCCGCTCTCCTACCTGGAGCATCTGGTGGCGAAACTGCGCAAGGCGGGCCTGGTCACCTCCACCCGCGGCGCTCACGGCGGCTACCGCCTGGCGAAGCCGGCGGCGGAGATCCAGATGGACGCGGTGGTCGAGGCGCTGGAAGGGCAGATCGCCCCGATGGAGTGCTTCCACGACTCGCCGGAAGGCAAAGTCCTCTGCTCGCACGAGTCCGACGGCGACCAGGCCTGCTCGACCAAGCTGCTGTGGATGCGCGTGCAGGGCGGCGTCACCAAGGCGCTCGCCGGCACCACCCTGGCGGAGCTGGTCGAGTTCTCGGAGCACAGCGCACCGAAGCGCGCCGCCGTCATCGGCAGCGCCGCGTAAGCATCACGACAACTTCGAATAACCCCAGAAACGGAGCGAAATTGGCTGAGCTGGAGATACGCAACCTGCACGTGGAGGTCGAGGACAAGAAGATCCTCAAAGGCCTCGACCTCGACGTCGAGAAGAGCAAGGTGCACGCCCTGATGGGGCCGAACGGCTCCGGCAAGTCGACGCTCGCCAACGTGATCATGGGCCACCCGGCGCTCGAGGTGACCGAGGGCACGATCACCTTCAAGGGCGAGGACATCACCGAGGCCGCCCCCGAGGACCGCTCGCAGGCCGGCCTCTTCATGGCCTTCCAGTACCCGGTCGCGATCCCCGGCGTCTCGGTCAGCAAGTACCTGCGGATGATCATCAACGCCCAGCGCGAGGCCCGCGGCGAGGACCAGATCAAGATCAAAGACTTCGCCCGGACCGCCCAGGAGGCGATGGAGCTGGCGAACATCCCGAAAGACTTCTCCAGCCGCTACCTGAACGACGGCTTCTCGGGCGGCGAGATGATGCTGATGGTTATATTGTAGTTTTGGGTTATTGTGT